>CAVZRY010000001.1:0-165006 GCA_963777805.1 uncultured Microthrixaceae bacterium
CGACCTGTGACGGGACCGTCGGCGCTGAAGGCGACGGAGTGTCTGCTGTAGTCGAGGACGGCGCTCCGAACGGCGGCGATGGCAACGGCGACGGCACAGCTGATTCCGAGCAGGCGAACGTGACGTCTCTGCCGGCCGCGGTCGGTGGCGGGACCTATGTCACTGTTGCCACGCCCGGGGGCACGACGCTGGGTGCGGTGTCGACGACCGATCCCGCCTCGTTGCCCGATCCGCCGGTCGAGGTGCTGGGTTTCCCGGGTGGGTTGGTGGGCTTCACGGTGGAAGGCGTGGACCCGGGCGGCACCGTTGAGGTCGAGTTGATCGTCGACGGCGGTGTGGGCGGGGCGGTCGGCTACTACAAGTACCACGACGGTGTCTGGGTCGACTTCAGCGACCATGCCGTGTTCGCCGGCGACACGGTCACCCTGACCCTCACTGACGGCGGGGCGGGTGACGACGACGGCGTCGTTGATGGTCGGATCGTCGACCCCGGCGGTTGGGCCGAGGTCATCCCGCCCGCGGACGCGACGGTCGTCGAGGGTGATCACGGGAGACGGGACGTGGAGCTTCGCATCGAGGCCGCGACACGCGATGACCCGAGGCGCAGGATCAGGGTCGAGTGGTGCACCGTCGCGGACACGCGACGGCCGATGTGGACTTCCGTCAGCGGTGCGCTGACTTCGACCTCGGCAGGAATCAGACCTCTCGAGGACATCCGGGTGATGGTCCGCGGGGACCGTGTCGGTGAGGACGACGAGGACTTCCTGGTCCGGCTCGACCGCGACGGGCGGGACGCTGGTCCAGGACGAGTTCCGGGTGCGCATCATCGACGACGACCAGGAGCGATGAGTTCGCGCCACGCGACCCGGCGCACCGCGACGGTGTCACTTCGCTGATGTTCGTGGCGGCTTCCCTGGCAGGGTCGCGACCCGCAGTCACGCCCCGCGGGGATGCGGAGCGCCCGATAAACCCTAGACACCTTGGTAACGCGGTCAGTCGTGGTCCCGGAGGTCTTCTTTCCAGGTGCGGAACCGGGTGTGGGTCCGGCCGCTGGGGCCCACACCCTCGCCGGTGCCGTCGGGGTGGAGGCGGTAGGTGTACTGCCGACCGGAGGTCCCGGTGGTCGAGGGCCAGGTAGCGGGCGTCGGCCCGGGTAGCCGGCCCGGCCCGCCAGAGCAGCCACGGGCCGATGCGGCGCTTGTAGGCCACGAGCGGGCCACCGATGTCGTCGCCGAGCCCGAGCACCTCGGGGGGCGCCTCCACCCACGACGACACGGGGATCTGGCGGTCTCGTACCGGGGTCGGCGGCAGGTCGTCGGTGTGCACCGGGGTGGGGTCCACCGGTCGTTGGTCGGCGGGCAGGGCAGGCACGGTCGGACCGTACCGGTGGGGGCTGGATCCCCGTGCGTCGGGGCCGGACCGAGCGGCCTCGGTAGCCTCCCCGGACGATGCGGCGACCGATGGGCTTCCTCCTGGTCGCCCTCCTGGTCGGGGCGGCGTGCAGTGGCTCGGGGGCCGAGCCGGTGGCGGGCCCCACGTCGGTGGCGGCGCCGACGTCGTCGGTCGACGGGCCACCGGCCGCCGCTCGGTCTGGCCGGCGACTCCATGATGGCCAGCCTCACGCCGGCCCTGCGGGCCGCCCTCGGCCCGGCCGGGGCGGAGGCGGCGTTCACCCTGTACCCGGAGCTGCCGCGGCGGGCCGACCGACATCGAGTCCTCGGCCGCGGCGTTCGCCGAGCTGGGCGATGTCGTGGTGTTCATGATCGGCGTGTGGGAGGGCTCGATCCTCACCGAGGGTGAGAACGAGCAGGTCGACGCGTCTCGACCGGACTGGCCGGACAGCTATCGCGAACGGGTGGTCCTCCCGTGGCTCGAGGCGGTGCGGGCCCGCGGTACCTCCGTGGTCTGGGTGGGCATGACCCGCGTGGCGGATCCGCTGCGCTCGCTCGGCTTCGGTGAGCTCAGCGCCGTGTACCGCCAGGCCACCGACCAGGTCCCCGGGACCGACTTCGTCGACGCCGGGGCGCTCCTGGCCGGGCCCGACGGCCGCTTCCGGCCCTCGATCACCACCCCGGCGGGCGCCGTGCTCCGCGCTGACCGCGGTCGACGGCCTGCACCTCTGCCCGGAGGGGGCGGCCGATCATCGCCGACGCCGTCGTGGCCACCGCCGACGAGTCGCTGCCGGGAACGCGCCGACCCGGACTGGCGGGCGACGGACTGGACCCGACACGACCAGGTGATGGGCCGGCGCTGGTACGACGCCCGCCGCTGCGGCTGAAGGACCCCGGGTCAGCGGGTCCAGGGGCGGGCGGCGTCGGGATCGAGCTCGTAGCGGGCGATGGCGTCGGCCACGACCGACGGCTCGATCCGGCCGTCGGCGGCGAGCTGGGCCAGGACGGCGACCACGATGTGGGCGGTGTCGGTCTCGAAGAAGCGCCGCAGCGTCTCGCGGGTGTCGCTGCGGCCCACGCCGTCGGTGCCCAGCGACAGCCAGGCCCGGGGTGACCACCGGGCGACCTGGTCCGGCACGGCCCGCATGAAGTCGGTGACGGCCACCACGGGACCGTCACCCTCGCCCAGGCGCCGGGTCACCAGCGGGGTGCGGGGGTCCTCGGTGGGGTGGAGGCGGTTCCACCGCTCCACGGCCATGGCCTCCTCGCGGAGCCGCTTGTAGGACGTGGCCGACCAGAGGTCGACGCCGACGCCGTAGTGCTCGGCCAGCTCGGTCTGGGCGGCCCGGGCCGCCCCCTGCGCCGAGCCGGAGAACAACACGGTGGCCGGGTGGTCCGCCCCGTCGGGCGCGGGGGCGAACCGGTAGAGGCCCTCGAGGATCCCGGCGTCCACGCCCTCGGGCTTGGGCGGCATGGCGTAGTTCTCGTTGTAGACGGTCAGGTAGTAGAAGACGTCCTCGCCGCGGGAGGCGTCGCCGTCGGGGTACATCCGGTTGATGCCGTCGGCCACGATGGCCGCCAACTCGTAGGCGAAGGCCGGGTCGTAGGCCTCACAGGCGGGCACCGTCGAGGCCAGCAGGAGGCTGTGGCCGTCCTGGTGCTGGAGGCCTTCGCCGAGCAGGGTGGTGCGCCCGGCGGTGGCGCCCAGCAGGAAGCCCCGGGCCCGGGCGTCGGCCGCGGCCCAGATGAGGTCACCCACCCGCTGGAACCCGAACATCGAATAGAAGATGAAGAAGGGCACCATCGGCGTGCCCCGATTGGCATACGAGGTGGCCGCCGCGGTCCAGCTGGCCAGGCCGCCGGCCTCGGTGATGCCCTCCTCCAGGATCTGGCCGTCGCGGTCCTCGGTGTAGGACAGCAACAGGGCGTGGTCCACCGGCTCGTAGAGCTGGCCGAAGGGGGCGTAGATCTCGAACTCGCGGAACAGCGAGTCCATGCCGAAGGTGCGGGCCTCGTCGGGGACGATGGGCACCACCCTCGGGCCCGAACTTCTCGTCCCGGGCCAGGTTCCGCACCAGACGGGTGAAGGCCATGGTGGTCGAGGCCTGCTGCTTGCCCGAGCCCGTGGCGAACTCGTCGAAGACCTTCGGGTTCGGGAGCTCGATGCGGGCGCCGGGACACGACGGTCCGGCTGGGCAGGGACCCGTCCAGGGCCCGGCGCCGGTCCATCATGTAGCGGTACTCGACGGAGTCCTCGGCGGGCCGGAAGTACGGCGGAGCCTCGGCGTCCAGGGCGTGATCGGGGATCTCGTCGTGCAGGCGGAGCCGGTCGCGGAGCGCCTTCAGCTCGTCCACGGTCATCTTCTTGATCTGATGGGTGGCGTTGCGGCCCTCGAAGCCCGGGCCGAGGGTCCAGCCCTTGACGGTCTTGGCCAGGATCACCGTCGGGGCCCCGGTCTGTTCGGTCGCGGTCTTGTAGGCGGCGTAGAGCTTCCGGTAGTCGTGGCCGCCCCGGGGGAGGTTGCGGATGTCGTCGTCGGAGAGGTGGGCCGCCAGCTCGCGCAGGCGGGGATCCGGGCCGAAGAAGTGCTCGCGGGCGAAGGCGCCGTCCTCCACGGCGTAGCGCTGGTAGGTGCCGTCGACGGTCTCGTTCATCTTGTTGACCAGGACGCCGTCGACGTCGCGGGCCAGCAGCTCGTCCCAACGGCCGCCCCAGATGACCTTGATGACGTTCCAGCCCGCGCCCCGGAAGATGGCCTCGAGCTCCTGGATGATCTTCCCGTTGCCCCGCACCGGGCCGTCGAGGCGCTGGAGGTTGCAGTTGACGACCCAGGTCAGGTTGTCCAGGCCCTCCCGGGCGGCCAGGGAGATGGAGCCCAGGGTCTCGGGCTCGTCGACCTCGCCGTCGCCCACGAAGCACCAGACCCGGGACCCGCTGGTGTCGTCGATCTGGCGGTTCTGGAGGTAGCGCAGGAACCGGGCCTGGTAGAGCGAGTTCGAGCGGGCCGAGGCCCATCGACACCGTCGGGTACTCCCAGAACTCGGGCATGAGGCGCGGATGGGGGTAGCTGGACAGGCCGTGGCCGCCGACCTCCAGGCGGAAGTGGTCCAGCTGGTCCTCGGTCAGGCGGCCTTCGAGGTAGGCCCGGGCATAGATGCCGGGCGCGGCATGGCCCTGGAAGTAGACGGCGTCGCCGGGTTGGCCGTCGGCCTTGCCCCGGAAGAAGTGGTTGAACCCGACCTCGTAGAGCGCGGCGGAAGAGGCGAAGGTCGACAGGTGGCCGCCGATCCCGTCGGCCTTCTTGTTGGCCCGGATCACCATGACCGCGGCGTTCCAACGGATGAAGGACCGGATGCGGCGCTCGATGTCCTCGTCGCCGGGGAACCAGGGCTCTGCCTCGGCCGGGATGGTGTTGATGTAGGGGGTGGAGACCGGTGGCCGGGGTGCCCACGCCGAGCTGGCGTGAGCGCTCGAGCACCTTGGAGAGCAGGAAGCGGGCCCGGGCCTCGCCTTGGGCGGCGACCACCGCGTCAAGGGAGTCCAGCCACTCCTGGGTCTCCTGAGGATCGGTGTCGGGCAGCTGGTGCACGAACCCGTCGATGAAGGTCACATCTGTCACCATGCCCCGAATGGCGAACGATCGTCTACACCGACGGGGCCTGCTCCGGGAACCCCGGACCCGGCGGGTGGGCCTGGGTCGTACCCGGCGGCGCCTTCGCCAGCGGCGCGGAGCCGCACACCACGAACCAGCGCATGGAGATCGTGGCCGCCAGCGAGGCCCTCCATGCCCTCGACGGCCCGGTCACCGTGGTCAGCGATTCCACCTACGTCGTGCACTGCTTCAACAACAAGTGGTACGTGGGTTGGAAGGCCAGGGGCTGGAAGAACTCGAAGAAGGAGGACGTCGCCAACCAGGACCTCTGGCGACCGCTGATCGACCACGTGCTGGAGCGGGGCGACGTGACCTGGCAATGGGTGAAGGGCCACAGCGGCGACGAGTGGAACGACGTGGCCGACCGCCTCGCGGTCGAGGCCGCGATGCGCCAAGAGGGTCGCACCGGCGACCGTCCCCCTGAGGTGCTCGGGGTGGCTGATGCCGTGGGGCTGGCGGCGGGGGCGCCACCGGAGACGCCGGCGGCCCCGCGGCTCCCGTCGAGCCGGTCAACCGCCCGGACGGCCACCTGGTGGTGGTGTTCGGCCACCGCCCGCCCGAGCTCGGTGGCTACGACGCCAACTTCCTGCAGGCGGCGGTGCAGCGTCGCCTGGGCGACATCCTGACCGCTCAGGCCCAAGTGGACGACGATCTCGTCCTGGTCACGGGGCTCGCGCTGGGGGCCGAGCAGCTGGCCGCGGAGGCCGCGGTGGACCGGGGCATCCCCTTCGTCGCCGTGCAGCCCTTTCCCGACCCCGACGCCAAGTGGCCGTCGGCCAGTCGGCAGGCTTACCGGCGCTTGCTGGACCAGGCCGACGACGTCGTGCTGCTGCAGAAGAAGGCGGTGCGGACCCCCACCGATGTCCGTCGGGCGATGGGCCAGCGGGACGCGTGGCTGACCCGGTCGGCGGACGCCGCCATCGTGGTGTGGGACGGCCGGGATGCGCTGTTGGGCAAGGTCGTGCGGGCCCTGGAGAAGGAGGTCGGCGACGAGGTCTGGATCCTGGACCCCGCCGAGCTCAGCTGATCAGCCGTGGTGGTGGAGGGCTCGCAGGGTGGCGTGCGCGGCGTTGATCTCCGCCATCCGCACCCGGCCCAGCTCCTGGGCGGCGGGGGAGTAGGCGACCAGCCGGTCCGGGTGGTACTGCATGGCCAGGCGACGGTGGGCCTTGGTGATCGCCTCCCACTCGACCCCGACCTCGATCTGGAGGACGAGATGGGCCGAGTCGAGGTCCATGCCCCCCGGGATGCTCGGCCTCGACGTCCTCGGCGGCGGGACCGGTCGACTCGTCGACCGGTCGGTCGGCGGTCGGCGGCGCCTGACCCTCGAAGAGCGACTCGGCGGTCCAGTAGTCGGCGAACTGCGACCGAGCGGCCTCGGCGGGAGGCGCCTCGGGCCGGTGGCCGGTGGGGACGCCGGCCACCTCCTCCCGCGCCGCCCACCAGGCGTGCTCGTCCTCACTCAGGTCGGCGGCTTGGTCGTCGAACTCAGCGTCGTCGCGGCGGAAGAGTCGGCCCCTCCGACCGGTGGTCGTCATTGGTCCCTTATCGGCCGCCGGGGGCCGCCCTTGACGACCGGTACATTCCGCACGGATGCGCATCGGGTCGGACACGGGAGGGACCTTCACCGACGTGGTGGACGAGCGGGGGCGGGTGGCCAAGGTGCTGTCCACCCCCGAGAACCCCACGGAGGCCGTACGGGCGGGGATCGACGAACT
The DNA here is from genome assembly GCA_963777805.1 of uncultured Microthrixaceae bacterium. Lineage (GTDB taxonomy): Bacteria > Actinomycetota > Acidimicrobiia > Acidimicrobiales > DATDAH01 > DATDAH01. The sequence continues at coordinate 6,763 of CAVZRY010000001.1, forward strand.
GCGGCCTCGGCGCGTGGATCTCCTGGCCCACGGGACGACCGTGGCCACCAACGCCCTCCTCGAGGGCGAACTGGCCCCGACCGCGCTGGTCACCACCGCGGGCTTCGCCGACGTGATCGAGATCGCTCGCCAGGACCGCCCGAAGCTCTATGACCAGTGGGCCGATCGCCCGCCCCCGTTGGTCGAGCGGGCCCACCGCCTGGAGGTGGAAGGCCGTCTCGACGCATCCGGTCACGAGCTGACGCCCCTGGGGGAGGTGCCGGAGATCCCGTCGTCGGCAACCGCCGTGGCGGTCTGCCTGCTGCACGCGGACCTGGACGGGGCCCATGAGGTCGAGGTGGCCGAGGTCCTGCGGGCCCAGGGCCACGAGGTGTCGGTCTCCCACGAGATCTCCCCCGAGTTCCGGGAGTACGAACGCACGGTGACCACGGTCGTCAACGCCGGCCTGGGTCCCCGGTGCCGCACGTATCTGGAGGCGCTGGAGCCGCTGGCGACGCGGGTCCTGGTGATGACCTCGGCCGGCGGCTTGGCCCCCGTCGCCACGGTCGCCCGGACCCCCGCCAGGCTGCTGCTGTCCGGGCCCGCAGGCGGGGTCCGCGCCGCCGCCGCCTACGCCGTGGCGGCCGGGTTCCCCGACGCCGTCACCTTCGACATGGGCGGGACCAGCACCGATGTCGCCCTCGTGCTGGGCGGGGAGCCCCAACCTGCCGCCCAGCGGGAGGTGGCGGGATACCCGGTCCGGCTCCCGTCGGTCGACGTGCACACGATCGGGGCCGGCGGTGGGTCGATCGCGGTGGTGGATGCCGGCGGGGCGCTGCTGGTCGGTCCACGCTCGGCCGGAGCGGCCCCGGGACCCGCCTGCTACGGGCGGGGGGGCGAGGAGGCCACGGTCACCGACGCCGACCTCGTGGCCGGCCGCATCCCGGTCGACGTGGGCTTCGAGGCACTGGGTGGCCTCGACCGGGACGCCGCGGTGCGGGTCCTCGAGGCCCTCGGCCTCGGCGACGCCGAGACGGCGGCGGCGGGGTCCTGGAGGTGGTGGACGCCCTCATGGAGCGGGCCGTGCGTCGGGTGTCGGTCGAGCGGGGCGTGGATCCGACGGGCCTGGCCCTCGTGGCCTTCGGTGGGGCCGGCCCGCTGCACGCCTGTGGGCTGGCCGAGCGACTGGGCATGGCTGCGGTGGTCGTGCCGCCCCGGGCCGGCGTGCTGTCGGCGGTGGGGATGCTGGCCGCACCGGTGCAGCACGATCGGGTCCGGACGTGGAGCGACCCGGCCGATCACGCCGGGCTCGAGGCGGCCCTGGCGGACCTGGGTCAGGAGGCCGTGGCCGCGTTGGTGGCCGACGCCGGTGGGAGCCCCGGTGATGTCGACGTGGTGGTCTCGGTGGACGCCCGCTACGCGGGTCAGAGCCACGAGCTCCGCGTCGCCGAGGTGGCGGACTTCCCGGCGTTGCACCGACGGGAGAACGGCTATGACCGGCCGGACCATCCGATCGAGGTCGTGGCGTTGCGGGCGAGCGCCCGTCGGGCCTCGCCGCTGGACCCGACCCGGCTGAAGGCCCGGAAACGGCCGCCCCTCACCGGACCGGCGATCGTGGTCGAGGACGACACGACCATCTGGGTGCCCGAGGGTTGGCAGGGCACCCCGGGCGCGGCGGGGACGCTGGTGCTCACGAAGGTGGACCCGTGAGCGACGACGCCGATCCGGATGCGGACCCCGAAGTGGGCGACGAGACCGACGACGAGATCCCCGACGGGGCTGCCGTCGAGACGGGCGAGGAGCCCGGTGACGGGGCCGTCGCCGAGACCGACGACTCGTTCTATGACCAGGAGTCCGACGGGACCGACGGCGACCTGGTCCCGTCCCTGGGCCCGCCCGACCAGTCGACGTTGGACCCGGCGGGTCTGCAGGTCCTCATCTCCCGGCTGACCGGGATCGCCGAGGAGATGGGCGCCGTGCTGCGGCGGGCGGCCTTCAGTCCCAACATCAAGGAGCGGGCCGACTGCTCGGCCGCCCTGTTCGATGCCGCGGGCGAGCTGCTGGTGCAGGCCGAGCACATCCCGGTGCACCTCGGCTCCATGCCCGCGGCCGTGCATGCCGCCATCGAGGCCTTCGGCGAGGAGATCGAGCCGGGGGAGCAGATCGTGCTCAACGATCCCTTCGCCGGCGGCACGCACCTGAACGACATCACCGTGGTGGCCCCGGTCCACGTCGATGGCGAGTTGGTCGGCTGGGTGGCCAACCGGGCTCATCACGCCGACCTCGGCGGCGCCACGCCGGGCTCGATCCCCCCCGACGCCACGGAGATCCAACAGGAGGGCCTCCGTCTGCCGCCGGTCCGCCTCACCCGTGACGTGCGGGAGGTCATCGTGGCCAGCTCGCGGACCCCCGACGAGCGCCGGGGCGACCTGGACGCCCAGTGGGGCGCCAACGTGGTCGGGATGACCCGGCTGGCGGCCGAAGCCGGTCGCCCCCTCGAGGAGGTGGCGGCCTACGGCGAGCGCCGGATGCGGGCGGCGCTGGCCGACCTGCCCGACGGCGACTGGGACTTCACCGACGTCCTCGACTCCACCGGGCCGCGGCCGGATCAGCACGCGGCGGCCACGATCTGTGTCCGGGTGACGGTGGCCGGCGACGAGGTCACCTTCGACTTCACGGGCACCGATGACCAACGGCCCGGCAACATGAACGCGGTCGAGGCGGTGACGCTCAGTGCGGTGTCCTTCGCGCTCCGGGCCGCGATCGTCCCGGATCTGGAGGGGGTCGGCGGCTCCATGCGCCCGGTCACCGTGATCGCCCCGTCGGGCACGCTGGTCGCGGCCCGGTCCCCGGTGGCCGTGGGCGCGGGCAACGTCGAGGTCAGCCAGCGCATCGCCGACGTCTGCCTCGGGGCACTGGCCCAGATCGTGCCCGACCAGGTCGCCGCCGCGTCCCAGGGCACGATGAACAACGTCCTCATCGGCGGGGACGGCTGGGTCTACTACGAGACGGTCGGCGGCGGTCAGGGCGCCCGACCTGACCGTACGGGGATGAGCGGCGTGCACACGGGCATGACCAACACCCGCAACACCCCCATCGAGGCGCTGGAACGGGCCTTTCCCCTCCGGGTTCGGCGACTCCGGCTCCGGGAGGGCACGGGGGGCAAGGGTCGCCGGCGGGGTGGCGACGGCATCGAACGAGACCTCGAGGTGCTCGAGGCGGCCACGGTGTCGCTGATCACCGAACGCCGGGTGTTTCCCCCTTGGGGCCTCGACGGGGGCGGCCCGGGAGCGCTGGGGGAGAACTGGCTGCTGCCGGGTGGTGACGAGTCCGCCGCCGAACGCCTCGGCGACAAGGTCACCCTCGAGCTCCGGCCCGGTGACGTCCTCCGCGTCCGCACCCCCGGCGGCGGCGGCCACGGCCCTTCCCCCGACCTCGCCGAATGACCCGCCGGTCCGAAGGCGGCAGCCCGTGGCCGGCGCCGTGGTCCGGTTCGTGGGCGGTGGGTCGGCGTCGGTAACGTCGCTGGCCATGGACATCAGCGGAGCAGCGGCACTGGTCACCGGCGGCGCCTCGGGCCTGGGCGGGGCCACGTCCCGCCTGCTCGCCGAGCTCGGGGTCAAGGTCACCGTCGTGGACCTCCAGGACGAGAAGGGCGAGGCGCTGGCCGCCGAGATCGGGGGCGCCTACGCCCACGCCGACGTCACCGACACCGAGCAGGTCGAAGCCGCCGTCGCCGCGGCCAACCGCGATGGCGACCTCCGCATGGTCGCCAACTGCGCCGGCATCGGCTGGGCCCAACGCACGGTGGGCAAGGGCGGCGAGCCCCACGATCTCGCCGTCTTCGAGAAGGTCGTCCAGGTCAACGTGATCGGCACCTTCAACGTCATCCGCCTCGCGGCATCGGCCATGAGCCAGAACGAGCCGGTGGGGGAGGACGGCGAGCGCGGGGCCATGGTCAACATCGCCTCCGTCGCGGCCTTCGACGGTCAGACCGGCCAGGCCAGCTACTCGGCCGCCAAGGGGGGCATCGTCGGCATGACCCTGCCCATCGCCCGTGACCTCGCCGCCATCGGCGTCCGGGTCTGCACCATCGCCCCGGGCACGATCGACACCCCGATGTTCGCCTTCGCCTCCGAGGACACCAAGGCCGGCCTGGGCGCCGGCGGTGCTGTTCCCGAAGCGCATGGGCCGGCCCGAAGAGGTGGCCTCCCTCGTCGCCGAGATCTTCCGGAACAGCTACCTCAACGCGCGAGACCATCCGCATCGACGGCGGCATCCGGATGCCCCCGAAGTAGCGCTCAGCCCCGCCGGCCGATCCAGGTGGGCTCCTGGGCGGCGGCCAGCAGTTCCCGGTCGCCGGAGGAGTTCCCGTAGGCCCACAGCCGGGCCGGCGTCTCGCCGCCGAGCCAGTCCGTGAGCCGACGGACCTTCTCGGGGCCCGCGGCAGTTGGCCCCGACCATGTGGCCGGTCAACAGCCCCTCGTCGTCGACCTCGAGCTCGACGGCGCACACCCCGTCGAGGCCGAGGTGCTCGACCACGGGGTCCAGGTAGGCCCGCAGGGACGCCGACACGATGACCACCTCGTGGCCCTCGTCCTGGTGCCAGCGGATGCGGTCGACGATCTCCGGGCGGAACTGGCTCGACAGGTCGGAGCCGTAGGCCCGGGCCTCGGCGTGGAGGTCGGCGGCCCGCAGCCCGCCGAGGATCCGGTGGAGGACGGCGGCCTTGTAGGCCTCCCGCCGCTCGGCGGCCCGCAGCGCGGGCAGCGCGGCCACGAAGGCGGCGCCGAAGCCCCGGTGCCCGGCCACCTGGCGCAGGAACGGCACCAGGGTGTCCCGGCGGGTGATGGTGCCGTCGAAGTCGAAGGCGGCGACGAGTCGCCCGCCGGCGCGGGACGGGCCGTCAGCCACCCGTGACGAGGGCGTCCAGACGCTCGAGCGTCTTGTCCATGTTGGCCGGGTGCTTCTTCGGGTAGCCCATCAGCTCGATGAAGCGGGGGGACCGGGCCGTGGACCAGTCGAAGGTCTCGGTCACCTTCGTCCCGCCGTCCACCGGCTCCAGCTCATAGCGCCAGCGGTGCTTGCCGAAGTGCTGCCAGGCGATCAGCCGGTCCTGGTCGTACTCGACGACCTCGTTGCTGATGCGGTACGGCAGGCCGATGCGCATGTTCATGCCGAACTTCGTGCCCAGCGTGAGCGGCTGGGGCTCGCCCACCGCGCTCTTCACCGAGTCCGAGCCGTCGAAGTCGGCGTGCCGGGTGGCATCGGCGACGACGGCGAAGATGGCCTCGGGCGGGGCGGCGATGACTCGGCTGACGGACACCTGTCGTTCGGGCATGGGCTGACGCTACTTGCCGAGGATGGAGCGGAGGCCGGACTCGAGGTCCGGGTGGGAGAACGTGAAGCCCTCGGCCTCCAGCACCTTCGGGAAGACCCGCTGGGAGGCGTACAGGAAGGTCTCGGTGGCCTCGCCGCCGAGGAGGATCTTCGGCCCGAAGCGGGGCACAGGGAAGATCGTGGGCCGGTGCAGCACCTCGCCGAGGGTCGTGGTGATCGTGTGATTGGTCTCGGGCTCGGGGGCCGTCAGGTTCACCGGACCGGACACCTCGGACTCGAGGAGGTGGCGGATGGCCCGCACCTCGTCCTCGAGGGTGATCCAGCTCCAGAACTGGTCCCCGGAGCCCAGGCGGCCGCCCAGCCCCAGCTTGAACAGCGGCAGGAGCTTCTCCAGGGCACCGCCGCCGGGGGCGAGCACGATCCCGGTCCGGATGAGCGCGACCCGGATGCCGGCCGCCACCGCCGGCTGGGCCGCCGCCTCCCAGTCCACGCAGAGCTCGGCGAGGAAGTCGCCGCCCGCCTTGCTCTTCTCGGTGAGCTTCTCGTCGCCCCGGTCGCCGTAGTAGCCGATCGCCGATCCGGAGATCAGGGCCCGGGGCGGGGCGTCCAGGCCGGCGAGGGCCTCGGCCAGCAGCGTGGTGCCCCGCGACCCGGGCGTCCCGCAGCTCCCGCTTGCGGGCGTCGGACCAGCGCTTGTCGCCGATGCCGGGCCCGGCCAGGTTGACCACGGCGTCGGCCCCGTCGAGCCCGGCCCGGTCGATCTCGCCGCCGGTCGGGTCCCAACGGACCTCATCGGGCCCCGACGGCGCCCGGCGCACGAGACGACGGACGCGGTGCCCGTCGCCCTCGAGGTCGGTGACCAACGCGGAACCGATGAGCCCGCTGCTGCCGGTGACGATGACGTCCATGCCTGCACGCTACGAGCCGATCCGCGACCTACTGTCGCGGCATGGCCGGAGGAGACGGAACGAATGGCTCGAAGCTGAACGCGGGGGTGATCGGCTTGGTGCTGGCCGCCGCCGCCCTGTTGGCCTTCGTGGTCCAGAACACCGAGGACGCCACCTTCAACTGGCTGATGATCGAGATCACCATGCCGCTCTGGCTGGCCCTGGTGATCGCCGCGGTCCTCGGCGCGGTGATCGCCAACCTCGGGTGGCTGGATGCTGCGTCGCCGGGGACTGAGCGACTCGGTTAGGGCAATGTGGCCGAGTCCGAGCGCGGCGGCGCTAGGCGCAGTGGGTCGAGACCTGAGCGGAGAGGAAGTCGGCATACGCCGCTGTTCCCACATCGGTGAAGTGAATGCCGTCGCCCAAGAAGTACTCGTCGTGCTGCTGGGCGACGCCATTCCAGTTGGCGACGGGCTCGCCAGAGGCGGCCAGGGCCTCGTTCCACCTGCTCGCATCCCGCTCCCAGTCCCCGTTGTACCAAGGGCTGACGCCCGCCACCTTCACGTCCACGAACAGCACGCAGGGAACCGACGCCACTTCAGCGATCACACCGGTCGATTCGGTCACGCATCTCGGACCTGGAGATGTGGTTGGCGACATCCACGCTGCCCACCGCGATGACCAGGACGCGGACTTCGGCGATGCGGGCGATTCGACGGACGAGCTTCGGGGACCCGGCGAGTTCGCGCCCGTTACGCGCCCACACCCGGTGGGGCAGCTGGTCGCGAGCCTGAACGACCAGGCTGTCGCCGACCACGGCCACGACCCCCTCGGCTTCAGCCGTCGTCGCTTCTTGGGCCACCCCCGGACCAGCACCCATCCACGAGACGGCACAGGTCACGGCGACCGCGACCGCCAGTCCTCGATGCCTTCTCGCCATTGATCCTCTTTGCACTAGGTGATCGCCGGTTTCCTGGCGCGGATAGGTGACCAACCACCAGTCGCCGGGGTGTCCCACGGGTGGCGGCGTCGGGGAGGAGCCTGTTGGGGATCCTTGACTCCTCTCGGGGACGGTCCGGTCAGCGGCGCCGGCGGGCGTCGTCGGCCAGGGCCGACAGGGTGGCGAGGGCCACCCGATCCCAGCGGAACCCCTCGGCCCGACGGCGGGCGTTGTCGGCGAGTCGTCCCCGTTCGTCGTGATCTCGCAGAAGACGGAGCGTGGCGACGGCCAGCCCGGTGGCATCGTCGGCCAGCAGGCCCGTCTCGCCATCGACGACTGCGTCAACGTGGCCCGTGACCCGGGTCGCGACCGCAGGAGTCCCACAGCGGGCGGCCTCGGTGAGGGTCAGCCCCCAGCCCTCGCGCTGTGAGGCGTTCAGGACCAACCACGCCCGTCGGTAGTGATCGACGAGCTCAGCGTCGGAGACCCTTCCGGTGAACTCGGTCACATCGGCGATCCCCAACTCGAGAGCCAGTGCCTCCAGCGCCGGCCGCTGGGGGCCGTCGCCCACCACGATCAGGCGAGCCTCCGGCAGGCCACCGTGGACCTTCGCGAAGGCCCGGAGGGACACGTCGAAGCCCTTCTGGGGCATGAGTCGGCCGACGGCGGCCACGACAGGTAGCGGTGAGCGGATTGCTGCGGGGGTGAACTGCGGGCCGACCCCGTAGGGCTCGAGGGTGATGTTGTCCTCGTCGATGCCGAGGTCGACCAGTTCCCGTCGAGTGGAAGGCGACCCCACGACCATCGCACTCCGTCTGTAGAGGCGCGGTACGACGTAACGCTCGAGGAGGTGTCCCGTCGCGGCGACAGGTGCCGGGGCCAGGAGGTGCCACGCTCCGAGATGCACGTGATGGACCACGGCGACTCGAGGACCGCGGGCCCACAACGGGGCGAAGAAGGGAAACCCGTGGAAGATCTCCACCAGCCCGTCCCGGGGACCGTCACGGCCGAACAAGCCGGCCAGGGCGGTGCGTGGGATCACCGATACCGGCCCGCCGTGGCGGACCACACGGTACCCATCGCGGTTGATCTCGACAGGAGCCCCAGCAACCCGTCCCGTCCGCAGGGTGACCTCGAGGCCGGCAGCGGCCCAGGCTCTTGCGACCTGGTTGGCGTGCTCCTCGGATCCGCCCGCGGCAGGGTCATCTCGATCGCGCCAGGCCACCATGTGGACACGCCTGAGTCCGGACTCGTCGGCGAGCCGGGCCATCGCCGTGAGCGTCTCCGGTTGGAGGTCGGCACCATCGGGGCGGCCCTCAGCGCAGGGCGGGGGCGACATGGTCGCTGAAGGCTACCGGTGTCCCCATCGGTCCGACGGGCCTACGGATAGGGTCGAGCGCGTGTCCCCCAGGGCGACCACCCCCGCCGGCATGGCCGACGAGAAGGTGCGGGTGATGGCCCGCCTCGAGGACGAGCACTGGTGGTTTCGCGCCAAGCGGGACCTCGTAGCCGACGCCTTGGCCGACCACAGCGGCGGCCCGCTGCTCGACATCGGGTGTGGAACGGGGGCGATGATGGCCCGCCTGGTGGCCGACGGCCACATCCCCGTGGTGGGTACCGACCTGAGTCCGGTTGCCGTCGACGCGACTCGCGGGCGGGGACTCGCAGTCATGCGCTCGGTGGCTGAGGACCTGCCGTTTCGTTCCCGGTCGGCTGCGGTGCTGCTCAGCCTCGATGTCATCGAGCACCTCGACGATGATGTTGCGGCCCTACACGAGTATCGCCGTGTGCTTGTGCCTGGCGGGCTGGTGGTCCTCACCGTGCCTGCCTACGACTGGGCGTGGAGCGACCACGACGTCGCCCTGGGTCACCGTCGTCGCTACACGAGGTCCCGCCTGGTCGCTGCGGCCGAGGCCGCGGGCTTCGCCGTCGAGCGCGTCGACCACTTCCACTCGTGGCTCGCTCCAGTGGCCTACGTCGTGCGCCGCACGCCGCTACGGCGGCTGGTCAAGGGTGACGAGGAGGAGGTCTCCCAGAGCAACCCGGCGGTCAACCGCCTGCTCGAACGGGCGGCCGCTGTCGAGCGACGGCTGGGTCAGCGCCGGTCGATCCCGGTGGGCTTGTCGATCTTGCTCGTGGGTCGGCGTCCCGCTCGGTGACGGCGACGGTTGCGTCGCCGTTGCCTCATGAGGATCGGCCGACGAGTTGCCCCACCAAGACCGAATGGACGCAGGTCTCAGCATCGGCGTCATCGACCCGCAGCCGAATCCCCTCGGCTGGCCCGATCAACGAGAAGTAGAGGTCGGACGATCCGGGAGCCACCTCAGCGCGCAGCCGGGTCTGGCCGATCGCAATGTTGACCGCAGTGGGGCCGCTGGAGGTCAGCCGTACCTGGGCGTACCAGCGGCCCGCCGGGACGGCCTGACCGGGGATCATCGTTGTCAGCGGAACAACGGTAGGGGTCGTCGTCAGCGGCCAGCCGCAGACCCCGGGACCTGGTTCGGACCAGTAGGTCACTGTGAACGGTGTCGGGCCGATCTCGACCGGACCGATCTCTCCGCTGGGGAGCACGCCGATCAAGTGGTCCGAACCGGCTATGTACTCGAGGAAGGTCGCCTCCTGTTCGAGCACGGCGATGACGACGGGCGTCGTGTTGTACGGCGCGAACAGGGGGGAGTTCACCCCGCTCGGCACATCCTGGACGAGCAGGTGAGGCGACGACGATCGGTCCTCGAGGGCAGAACGGATGTTGGCGACGTACGCCGCTCCCGGATGTCGGCCCCACTCGCGGAGCAGGAATGCGGACGAGACCACAGCCGAGACGAAGAACACCGACAGGAGGACGCCCGCCACCACCCGATGGCCTGACCCGGCGCCTTCGCCTGGCGGTGAGGTGGCTGGTGTCGGCGACGAAGGAGGCCGGAGAAAGGTGAAGGCCAGGGCAAGGACGGTGGGAATCGCCAAATCGGCGAGATAGCGCAGATAGGTGACATCGCGGATCGAAGCCAGGTTCTCCAGCCGACCGAAGGCGATCAGGGCGAAGTCCAGTGTCAGGAGCGCACCGACGAGAAGCCACAGGGCCAGCACGGCTCTTCGGGTCCTCCAGCACCACGCGACGAGACCTGCCAGAGCGGCAAGCGAAACCAGGGACAGGAGAAGGGGGGGATCGGGTACCGGAACGATGGGTCTGTCCCACTGCCACGGTCCACCGACGAGTGACACCGAGAAGCTGCGTGTGATCAGCCAACCCGCCTCGAGAAGGTCCCGCAACCCAGGTAGCCCGGCGAGGCCATAGGGGGTCGCGTTCACTCGAGACAGCCACACGTAGAGCGCGAGGTATGCGCCGTTCGCGGTCAGGAGACCCACCCAGAGCGGCCGGAACCGATGGAGGGCATCGCGCCATCCGATGGCTCGCCCTGACAGGGGTGCCCAAGCCGCCAGGACGAAGAACGCCACGGGGATGTAGACGGCCTTCTGCCAACACAGGAGGGCCGCGATCTGTCCGAGAACGACGAGTGCGGCCCGGCGGCGGGACGGTGCCTCGAGATAGCGGAGGAAGAGGAGCAGCGCGGCTGCGAAGGAGATCTGGAACGGCAGCGTGTAGAAGGCGACTGTCACCCACAGGCGGGACTCGAGGGTGAGTGGGGTGAAGGCGAACCAGACCACGAAGGTGACGAGGATGAGTCGGGCGCCGAAGAGCCGTCGGAGAACGAGGTAGACGAGGAGGACAGAGATCGCCTCGAGTAGGCCGACGAGTACGGCAGCTGCGGGGTACGAGCCAGGAGCGACCCACTGCTGGAGGTCGAAGAGTGGCCACAGGAACGGGTGGAACTGACCCCCATAGACACTGAACCAGTCGTCTGGACCGAAGGTGCGGGTTGTCGCCGCGTAGAGGAAGCCCCAGTCGTCCCAGGTCCACGACCCTCGTGCCGCGAGTGTGGTCCGGGCGATGAACTGCAGCACGATCACCAGGGCTACGGCAACGTCCGTGCGGCGACCGCCCCGCACGGCGACGGTCGCAGGGGGCTCCTCCAGCGTGTGCCCGGAGTCGGCCGTCGGTTGTGGTGGGTCGGGGTCCACCGCGAGTCAGGATCTCCGGTCGGGTGCGCCCGAGCCTGCCGGGAGGAACACGAAGTTGTTTATGTAGCTCGGTGACAGCGGCTCATGGGCGTGGGCCCGTTGGTCTGCTTCGAGGTCGAAGGTCGTCGCGGACGCCCACTGCCGTTCCCGTCGAATCCATCCCTCGTAGCCGAGGTCGGCGAGGAGATCGATGGCCGCGTCGATCGACCTTGCGGACTTGTTCTCCTCGAGCTCGACGAGGAGCACCGGCCGGCTCCGCCGAATGGTCTCGAGGGCGCCCTCCAGCACGGCATACTCGTGGCCCTCGACGTCGATCTTGAGGAAGCCGACGTCGTCGACCTCGAAGTCGTCCAGCCGGTGGAGCGGCACGGTGACGGACTGCCCGCGGCCCTCGACTCCCTCGCGGAGCGACGCCAGAGCGTCAGGACCTCGGCCCACTGGGACCCAGAGCGTTCCCTCCCCGGAGTGGTCGGACAAGGCGACGGCTTCAACCCGTACGTTGTCGGCCGTCACCCGTCGGAGGTGCGCCGCCATCACGGGGTTCGGCTCGAAGGTGATGACCTCCGGGCAGTAGCGGGACAGCCAGTAGGTCCACGGACCCCACCAGCCCCCCACGTCGACCGCGCGGCGCGACGGATCGGCGAGCTGGTCGACGAACAACAGCTCCTTCTCGGGGCGCACACGGTAGTACCACGCCGAAGCGGAATAGAGGGTCCGCTTCGGCAGGTGGTTCGCGAGGGACTGCGGCGACGTTCACCGGTCGCCCTCGTCGTCGAGGGCGCCACGGGCGAAGACCGCGGCCAGCGCGATGGTGCAGAGCACCTGGCTCAGGCGTAACGGCCAGGCTCGATAGAGCGCTTCGGCGGTCCAGGACAGGTTGCGGAGCACGAGGAGCACCGTCGCCAGGAGCAGGCCGGCGACGACGACGTGGACCAGCGGTCGGACGCGGCCACGGATCCAGAAGATGGGCACCGCGAGGGCCCACACGCCGGAGGTCAGGAACAGCGTGAGGGTGCCGAGCTGCGAGCACGAGCCACGACGACACGGGGCGGGCTCCCGCACCGACGAGATCGGCGCGTCCGGGAACCACCAGGGCGAGCACGGCGAGCAGTCCGAAGACCAGTCCGGCTTGGAGCGCTCGGTCGTAGGGGCCACCAGGATCGAACCGGAGGTCCACCTCGCCTCCGGATCCGGCGGGGAGGATCCAGGCTTGGCGCCAGCCGTCAGCGACCACCGGCTCCATCGGCTCGCCGTCGAGGACCGCCGTCCATCCTGGATTGGCGTTTTCGTCGGTCATCAGCAGCGCCTCGTCACCCGGTCCCACGGCGAGCACGCGGTGCTCTCGACCCCAGTCGGCGATCTCCACCGACCTCGACGCCTCGCCGTCGGCTGGCTCCGATGAACCGAACACTAGCGAGTCCGCCCGCAACCCCGACCGGCCCAGGATCCGGATGCGACTGGTGCCCGCGTCGAGCGCCACTGGCCGACACCCCTCGAAGGGCACAGGACGGGACATGATGAGGTCCGACGTCCGCCCCCGGACCCGCGTCGGTGTCTGTTCTCCGGCGATGTCCACGACCGGTCCTTCACCACAAGGCAGACGAAACGACGGGTCAGTGTCAACCGGTCGGACTCCACTGCCATCTGACCGAACTGTCAGGCCGCGGAGGCCGAGCAACGAGCGTTCGACCTGACCATCCGTGAGGTCGTTCGGGAAGTGCAGGGTCAGCTGATCGGTCTGGATCGGGGGGAAGGTCGCGACTCCCTGACCGTCGACGTCGACCGACCGGGTCACGCCGCCGCCGGACACCTCGATCTCGGTGATGGCTCGTCCTGGTGTCGGCACCGGATCGACCTCGAGTCCGGTGACCGCCTGCGAGCCGGCCAGGTTGACGGTGAGGGTGGGATCGGGATCCGCCGGGTCCGCCAGCCAGGAGGTCTGAGGATCGGTGTCGGCGACGTGATCAGCCCGGAAGGCCGGGAGGTCCTGCCAGGTCGACGACGCAACCGCGGCCGGTTGCCGGTCACCGTCGAGTGACAGCAACAGGTCGTCCAGCGCCTCGCCCGGTACGGCTGTCGCCGTGCCCCTGACATCGCTGGCCTGGTCCGTCAAGAGGGTGAGCGTCCGGTCGATGAGGAGCTCTTCGTCACCCGTGGCGGCGCTGAAGGGGTCCCCGCGTTCTCGGGAGAACGTGATGACCGTCTCGTCCGGCGTCGAGTCGGTGACCGGCGGCAGCACGACGGTCCGGCCCGGCGAGATGCCAGGGATGGTGACCTCGGCCAGCCCGGGGGTGACGATGTCGAAGAAGCCCCCCCGGGCATCCTCGATGGTGAGGCGGATCCGGCCCGTGGGGGTGTCCGGCAACGTGATGTCGGCCGACGACTGGGGTTCGGTGAACCGGACGACGTGGCGGTCGGTGTCGGTCCGCACGGTGATGGCGCGGATCCAACCCCCCAGCTCGCTGGTGGCGGGAAGGCGGATCCGGAGCCAGGGGACCGAAAGGGGCCGGTCGAACTGAACCTCCCACCACTCGCCCTCGATGCTGCGGAACGCGCCCGGCGTCCAGGCGGTCTCCGGGTCACCGTCGATGGCCGCGTAGGGTTGGTGGCCCGGCACCCGCCCGTAGCCGGTGAAGTACGAGGATGCGCGGACGGCGGCGATGCCGTCGAACTCGGCCACGGCCAGGTCCTCCTCGCCGACCCGAGGAAGCCGATCGGTGGGCTCCCGAGCGGCACTGGCCGGGAAGTCGGGTGCGATCTCCGACGGCGTCAGCGTGTAGGAGTCCGACTCGTGGACCCGTCCGAAGTCCACGTCGCGTCGACGGAGATCGTCGGTGATGACCTGACGATCGGCGTCCGGCAAGGCGTCCACGACATCTTGTCGGAGCACGACCGGCCCGTCGGTGACCACTCCGGACTCGGCGAGTCCGAGCATCGATTCGGCCATGCCCGAGACGACCGTCAGGTCCGCGACCGGCGCGGCCGTGGCCCGGGCGACCTCGCCGTCCACCCGATAGAGCTCGAGGGCCCGCAGGTCGTCCGGCGGCGTCAGGTCCGGCGCCAGATGCCGGCGTTCGAGCCCGCCATCGACCAGTGGCCCCCAGGATCCCACCCGAGTCAGCCCGGGGGCGTCCTCCAGGGCCCGACGGACCTGGGTCGGCGGCGGCGACGAGGTCCGCAGCAGGTCGAGGTCATTGCGGACCAGGACCCACTCGACGCCGGCCCGTCGCAGGGAGTCGGCCAGGCCCTCCGCCTGTCGCCCCTGCTCGAGGAGAGACTCGACCCCATCCATGAAACGGGTGATCTCGAGGCCGCCGAGGGGCACGATGTTGCGCACCGCCCAGGGGTCGTCGGCCAAGGGCTGCAGGGGTTCGTCGAGCGGCCGCCCCCAGTCATACTCCGCCCAGGGCGACCCGGGAACCAGGAGCGTGCGTCCTCCCGATCCCTCCTCGTTGATGTGATCGATGGCCTCTTGCCAGTAGGTCGGCACCTTCTCGAACGCACCAGGAGGAGCCAGTTCCCCGAGCAACGCGGGGGTCGCTGCGGCGAGGAGGACGGCGGCGACCACGATCCCCGTTGCGAAGCGATGGCGCACGAACCACCGGGGCCGTTCCCAGGTGGCGCACCGCCGGGCCCAGAGGTCGAGCCCGTGGGCGAGACCGACCGCCAACGGCAGGGCCACCAGGGGCACGAACTTGTGCACGTTTCGGGCCGGAGCGAGGGGACCGTCGAGCAGGTCCTGGATCGCGTCTGCGAACGGCCCCGAGATGGGACCGGCGTAGCCGGCGGCCAGGGCCACGATGCCCGCCATCAGCACCAACAACAGGAACCGGCGCTCCCGCAGCCCGTCCAGCGTCAGGCTCACCACCGCCACGATGGCCAGGAGCATGGTGGCCAAGACGGTGGGGGCATGGGAGACGAAGCGGATCCCGGCGGGCAACCACGGGATGCCACCCGTGTCGAGGGCCATCTCCCAGTAGCCGGTGCCCCGCAACACCTCGGTGAGCGAATTGGACGCGGTGGTCGTCGCTGCCTGCTCGGTGACGGCGAGGAAGTCGGAGCCGTAGCCGAGCTGCAGGAACAGGGGAGCGACCCACCAGATGGTCACCGCGGGTATGAGGACGAACCACCAGGACAGCGAGGCGGCGTCGTCGGGCGCCCCGCTCGCGGGTGAGCAGGTAGATGACGGGAACGGCCAGGACGAAGAAGGTGGCCGCGCCGTTGACGCCGCCCATGAGCGCGACCGCGACACTCGACCGGGCTGCGGCCTGCCGCGGTGAACCCCTGGTGCTGCCCGTGACGAGGGGCAGGAGCGCCAGGGGCAGGAAGACCATCGGGAGGGCCTGGCCGGAGCGGTAGGCCACCTGGACGAGCAGGGTCGGTGTCAGCGCATACCAGAGCGCCCCCACCAGGCGGCTGCTGGGACGACCCACACCCAGTGCCTCCAGCAGGCGGAGCATCCCCCAGAAGGCGATGACCAGCAGGGCGCTGATCCAGATGCGCTGGACGATCCAGGGCGACAGGCCGATTCGCTCCCCGAACCAGAAGAACGGTCCCATGGGGAACCAGTAGCCGACCGCCTGGTTCGGGAGCTGACCGAAGCTGGCCGTCGGGTCCCAGAGGTCACGCAGCCGGTCGAGGAAGCCCCCGGGATCCAGGGCGAGATCCAGCTTGGTGTCGGCGATGAGAAGACCAGGGGCCTGAAGCAGGGCGACGATCGAGAGGCCGCCTGCGATCAGGAGCGGACCGAGTCGTCTTCGGCCCCACGATCGCGATTTCTGAGCCACCCGGATCATCGGGGTGCGGCCGAGGCCCGATCATGGACCCGCGTGATGGCCGCCACCGCCGGACGACGGGCGACGAGGACGACGGCGACGAGCGCGGCAGCCGAGTTGCCGAAGAGCCAGGCCCACGCCGCGCCCGACGCCCCGTCGTCGGGGACCCACCCGAGCGCCAACCCGATGGTGGTCGAGGCCAACACCAACGGGATGGCCACGGCCGCCCGGGCGTCGTCGCGGGCCCGCGCGAGGCCGAGGAGGACGGTGGCCACCGCGGCGGGGATCGCTCCGGCGAGCAGCGGGGGAAGGAGGTGCAGGGTGCCGTCGTAGCGGGCACCGAAGACCCAAGAGATGAGGGGCCGACCGATCAGACCGACCGCGAAGGCAAGGGTGGCCACCCCGACCGCCAGAACCAGTGCCTTCCGGGCCTCCTCGTTGAGCGAGGTGTCCTCATGGCCGGCTTCTGCGAGCAGGACCCGGCTGATCGTGAAGGGGAGCACCCACACGAGCATCGTGAAGGTCCAGCGCGATGAAGAACTCCGCATTGGCGGTCGGGGACACGTTCACCAAGACGATCACCGGGAGCAGGAACTGGGGTGCCAGGTGGGCCAGCTGGGAGAGGTAGTTCACGGCGGCGTAGCGGACGGCCGGCCAGAGGGTGGCATCGAAGCGGGGTCCGAACGATGTGCTGGAGAGACCGGGAACGAGCACCGTGCCGATCAGACCCGACAGGGCGATGGGGCCGGCGTTGGCGAGGAGGAGCCGCACCGCGACCGGGTTCGGGGCGGGCAGGAGGGCCAGCGGCAACCGGATGAGGCCGGTGGCGGCCATGCGGAGGGTGACGATCCGCCAGCGCCGGGCGACGGTGCACGCCACGTCGACCAGCAGGGCCAGGGCGTTGCCCGCACAGAGGAGGCCGAACACGATCGTGGCGAACCCGAACTCTTCGAGCTCGTCGATCCCGGTCGGATCCACCAGGAAGAGGTACAGGGCGCCCCCCACCATCGAGGCCACGACGGCGGCAGACACGGCGATCGCCCAGAGGGCTCCGTGCGTGCGACGGTCCACGAGATGGTGCCGCGAGAGCATCTCCTGCAACCCGAGGTTCATCGCGTAGTTGATGAACTGCACCGAGGCGAAGAGCGCGGCGGCCGTGCCGACCTCATCGGTGCCGTAGGTCCGAGCGGCGATCACCCAGAACGCGAGCCCGGTGACGGCCTGGATGACGAAGCCCGCCATGATCCAGGACGAACCACTGACGATGTTCCCGTCGACCGACACCGTTGACCGGCGCAAGAGGGTCACTCGGTCGTCGCCGACCGATCCTGGAACTGCAGGCCGAGCCGGGGTGGGGTTGCCCGTTCGCTCAGTATCGGGACGGGCGGCCCGGGACACTGGACATGGCGCAACGGGGGTGGAGGTCGGTCGTGGTCGAGAAGGCCGCCGCCGTTCAGGAGGCCGCGACCTGGTCGTCGGACGGCGTGGTGAGGTCGACGAGGACCGTGGGCGACGTGCTCCGGAGTGCTCGACGGACCGTCAACGCGTCGACGCACATCCGCACCGAGTCCCGGACCGGCCGAACTCGACTCTGCGCAACGTACTCCCACTGCACGGGAAGCTCCTCGATCACGAGCCCGAGGCGCTGGGCCTTGGCCAGGATCTCGATGTCGAACCCGAATCCTTCCACCTGCAGGTCGTGGAAGAGCCGCCGGGCGACATCGCCCTGAAACCCCTTGAGGCCACACTGGGTGTCGAGCAGGGTCGTGAGCCCGAGGCTCCTCAGCAGGCGGTTGTACACCCGGCCGATGAGTTGACGCCGCACGGGCCCGTCGGCCTCGATCACGCTCTCGGCGTGGGCCCGGCTGGCGACCACGACGTCGGCCTTCTCCGCCTCGATCGTGGTGAAGCAGGTGACGATGTCGGCCACGCTCGTGGACAGGTCGGCGTCGGTGAACACGATCGACGCACCCCGAGCGGCGGTGACACCCGCGGCAATGGCTGCGCCCTTACCCCGGTTCTTCGGGTAGTTGAATGAGTCGAGCGCAGAGCTCGTGGCGGTCACACAGGGCTTCGACGGCCTCGAAGGTCCCGTCGTTGCTGCCGTCGTCAACGAAGACGAACTCGACTCCCGGCGCGTCCAGGGGGGACCCCTCCAGCCGCTCGAAGGACCGACTGATGCGCGCCCGCTCGCGGTACATCGGTACGACCAACGTGCGCTTGAACGCGCCATCGTGGCCCTTCCAAACAGGGGACTCCCACACGCTGCGGAGCCTAGACGACCGGGTGTCGTGAACCGCAGACCCCAGTCGATCGGCCCAGTGGCGAGGCGCTCCGCTCCGCCGCGGCAGCAACGCCCGAAGGATCACGGTGCTGCCAGATAGGGCCCGAGGGGCGAGAGGCCGATGCGGGCCAGGGCGACGGGTCGAGGGTTGCGGGTCTCGAACTGCTGGGCCCACGGGGCGTACGCCAGCCAGACCGCACCCTCCAGGTCCACGAACACCGAGGCCTCGCCCGGACCGTTGCCCTGGGCGTTGGAGCCGAGCCACGGGCCCTCGAAGGGTTTGGTGCAGGGTCCGGCGGGGCCCTCGCAATGGGCGATCCCGAGGCCGTAGACGGGCTGGTTGAACCAGTTGCCCGAGTAGAAGAGCCAGTGCTCGCCGTCCAACACGACCATCTGTGGCGCCTCGATGATCCGCCCCTCCCAGGCCTGGTCGACCTCGAGGATCCGGACGGCCTCGCCCTGCAACGAGGTGCCCGAGGCGTCGAGGCGCTGGGCGTAGATGCTGGAGGTGGTGCTGCCCTCCCGGGCGTTGTCGTCGGACTTCCAGTGCAGCCAGAGATCACCGTTCTCGTCGACGAAGCTCCGCGGGTCGATCGAGCCGTGGCGGTCGAGCTGGCAGACCAGCGGATCCGGCAAGGGGTCGAAGGGCCCCTCGGGGCGGTCCGCGACCGCCACCCCGATGCACTGGGTCGGGGGCTCGCCCGCCCCGAAGCGCGCCGTCATGTACATCACGTAGCGGTCGCCGAGTCGGCGGACGTCGGGCGCCCAGGTGTGGCCGTGGGCCGCCCAGGCCGGAAGGACCGGCAGGGCGTCGATCGGCGGTGCGTCCCAGCGCCCGATCTCGTCGGAGACGCGCACGGGGATCGACGCGCCGGTGAAGCGCACCTGTGAGGCGTAGAGGTAGTAGCGACCCTCGTCGACGAGCACGAAGGGGTTCGGCACGCTCTCGTCGGGCGTCACGATCCGACCCGGCGCATCCGGGTCGGCCGGCGGGAGCCCGGTGAGCGCCACTTCCGGCACGGTCTCGGTGGCGCCCGGTGCGCGGGCAGCCAGGTCGGTCGCCCGGGACGTCCCCGCCATGGACGCCGACGCGCTCAGGGCGACCAGCCCGAGGAGGCAGCTGACGCGGAGGGCCCACGCCAACCGGCGGTCGAGCTTCGGTCTCCCGGGCACGCGGGCGACCGTACCGGTCCGACCGTCGACGACGCCCGCGGCCGCAACGGGTCGTCTCCTGCCGGATCACGAGCGGACCCGGGTGACCCGGGGGCCGGAACCGTCGATCACCCACAACGAGCCGTCGGTCGTGGTGACACCGAGGGGGAAGCCGCCGATGTCGACCGTCGCGGTGACGAGACCGCGAACCGGGTCCACGCGCTCGAGGGTGCCGTCGAGCGCGGCGGCCACCCACAGTCGGCCGCCCGTCTCCGCCAGGCCCACCGGCAGGCGGCCGACCGGAGTCGTGGACACGACGGCGTCGGTCTCGGGGTCGATGCACACGAGGGTGTTGGCGCTGCGACTGGTCACCCAGATGCCGTTCTCGGTGGCGAGCAGGGCGCCCGGGTCCGGCACCGGCGTCTGCCCCACGACCTCGCCGGCCTCGGGATCGATGCGGTCGACGGTGTCGTCGCGTCGGTTCGTCACCCACACCCGGTCCCCGGTCGCCGCGATGGCGATCGCGCCCGGAGCGGGCATGGAGTCGACGACCTGGTTGAGGGCCGGATCGATGCGGTCCACGGTCCGGTCCTGTCGGTTCACGACCCAGACCGCATCGGGGGTGGCGGCGATCGCCCCTGGTCGAGCGACGGGGATGACGGCGACGACCTCGTCGGTCGCCGGATCGACCCGCAGGACGAGATCGTCATCCCGGCTGGTCACCCAGACGGTGTCGGCCGCGGCCGCGACCCCACCCGGGATGTTGGCCACGAGGATCTGACGCCGGATGCGGCCCGAGTCGGCATCGATGTGGGTGAGCCGGCCGGCGATGGCGCCGGGAGCCAGCACCCACACCGAGTCCGATGTCGCCGCGACCGCCAGAGGGGCGAGGAAGGCCATGGTGATGCGTTTCGTGACCCTCGGGCGCCGGGGGCGCTCCGGTCCGTCGGTGTCGAGTCGGCACGGCTGGCGCTCGGCGACCGTCGACGGTTGGGTCGGCCCCGCCGCGGCCTCGCCGCCGTCATCACCCGAGCAGCCGTTGAGCCCGAGAAGGGCGAGGGCGGCGATCGCCATCGACATCGAGCGGGCGCTGCGGGAGCGGTGCCGTCGTCGCCCGCCCGCCCGTCTCCACCCCACAGGCCATCGGGGGAAGGCTAGGCCCCACGCTCCGGTCGGACGCGCGCCCGACCGCGATGTTCAGAGGCGCTCGAAGCCCCGGCGGACCTCCCAGTCGGTGACGGTCTTGTTGAACTCGTTCCATTCCTGCACCGCCGTGTTCACCAGGTGCTTGTGGACCTCGTCGCCGAAGGCCTCGCGGGCGATGGTGGAGCCCTCCAACAGCTCGATGGCGTCGACCAGGGTGTGGGGGACCCGGAGCAGGTCTTCGCCCACGTAGCCGTTGCCGTCGTAGGGGTCGCCCGGGTCGAGGCCGTGCTCGATGCCGTGCAGGCCGGCGGCGACCGTGGCGGCGATGGCGAGGTAGGGGTTGGCGTCGGCGCCCGGGATGCGGGACTCGACCCGGTAGCCCGGCCCGTGGCCGACGACCCGGAGACCCAGGGTGCGGTTGTCCTTGCCCCAGCCGATGGCCGTGGGGGCCCAGGAGTCGGGCTGGTAGCGCTTGTAGGAGTTCACGAAGGGGGCGAAGCACCAGGACAGCTCCCGGGTGGCCGCCATCTGGCCGCCGAGCCAGCCCCGGAACACGTCGCTCATGTGGTGGGGACCGTCCTGGTCCCACATCAGCGACTCGTGGTCCCGTCGGCGTCCCACACGCTGGAGTGGATGTGGCAGCAGGAGCCGACCTTGTCGAAGGCGTACTTGGCCATGAAGGTGATGGCCTGACCGTTCAGGGCGGCGATCTCCTTGGCCCCGTTCTTGTAGATGGTGTGGCGGTCGGCCATCTCCAGGGCGTCGGCGTAGTAGAGGTTGATCTCGTGCTGGCCGTGCTCGGCCTCGCCCTTGGAGAACTCGACCGGGACCCCGGCGCCGTCCATCCCGTTGCGGATCTGGCGGATGAGGTACTCGTCCTTGGTGGTCTGGAGGATGTGGTAGTCGAGGATGTAGTCGTGCTGGGGCGTGAGGCCCCGGTAGCCGGCCGCGGCGGCCTCCTCGTAGGACTCCCGGAAGAGGATGAACTCGAGCTCGGTGCCGCACTTGATCGTGTAGCCGAGCGCCGCCGCCTGCTCGAGCTGGCGGCGCAGGATCGTGCGGGGCGACACCTCGACCGGCTCGCCCGTCTCCTCGTCGAAGAGGTCGCACATGACCAGAGCCGTGGCCTCCGAGCCAGGGGATGCGACGCAGGGTGGCCAGGTCGGGGCGGCAGCTGAAGTCGCCGTAGCCCTTCTCCCAGGTGGCGAACTCGTAGCCCGGGAGGACGTTCATGTCGACGTCCACCGCGAGCAGGTAGTTGCAGGCCTCGACCGAGCCGTCGATCACGTGGTCGAGGAAGTAGTGGCCGGTGACCCGCTTGCCCATGAGGCGACCCTGCAGATCGGGGAACACGACGAGGACGGTGTCGATCTCGCCGCTGCGGATCATCTCTTCGAGGGCGTTGCGTTCCAGCGGTGACGGTGCCATGGCGGGTGAGCATGGCACGGACCCCGCGTGTGTGCTGTCCGTACGATGAACCGATGGTCGAACACCGGAACCTGCTCATCGGGGGCGTGTCGCGCCCCGCCGCGGAGGGCGAGACCTTCGAGGTCCACAACCCCCACGACGGCTCGGTCGTGGCCTCGGTCGCCAAGGGTGGGGTGCCCGACGTCGACGCGGCTCTGGTGTGTGCGACCCGGGCCTTCGATGAGGGCGTCTGGCCCCGGATGCCGGCCGTGGAGCGGGGGCGGGTCCTCCTGCGGGCGGCCGCGCTCCTGCGGGAACGGGCCGACCAGTTCGTGGCCTGCGACGTCGCGAACGCGGGCAAGCCCGTCGGCAGCGCCCGGTGGGAGGTGGAGGCCACGGCGTCGACCTTCGAGTACTACGGCGGAGCGGCCAACAAGGTGCACGGCGAGGTCCCCCCGGTGGCCAAGCCCGGGCTGGCCGTGGTCCTGCGGGAGCCGGTCGGGGTCTGCGCCCTGATCGTGCCGTGGAACTTCCCGCTGATGATCGCCGGATGGAAGGTGGCGCCGGCCCTGGCCTGCGGCAACACGATCGTGCTCAAGCCCGCCAGCTACACCCCGCTCTCGGCCCTGCTGCTCGGTGAGCTGCTGGTCGACGCCGGAGTGCCGCCCGACGTCGTGTCGGTCCTACCCGGGCCGGGGGCCGGCGTCGGGGACGTCCTGGTGGGGGACCCCCGGGTCCACAAGATCAGCTTCACGGGGGAGACATCGACCGGGACCCGGATCCTGCAGCAGTCCGCGCCGAACATCGCCCGGGTCGCCCTGGAGCTGGGC
The DNA here is from genome assembly GCA_963777805.1 of uncultured Microthrixaceae bacterium. Taxonomy (GTDB): domain Bacteria; phylum Actinomycetota; class Acidimicrobiia; order Acidimicrobiales; family DATDAH01; genus DATDAH01. The sequence continues at coordinate 29,583 of CAVZRY010000001.1, forward strand.
GGCAAGTCGCCGTGCCTGGTCTTCGCCGACGCCGACCTCGACCAGGCGGCCGCGGACCTGCCGATGGCCGTGTTCGACAACGCCGGTCAGGACTGCTGCGCCCGGGCGCGGGTGCTGGTCGAGCAGTCCGTCTACGACGACTTCGTGGCCGCCTTCGCCCGCCACACCGAGGCCGTGCGGGTCGGGGCCCCGACCGCCGAGGGCACCGAGATGGGGCCGCTGATCTCGCCTCGCCAGCGGGACTCGGTCGCCGGCTACGTGGCCCTGGGTCAGGACGAGGGGGCCGAGCTCGTCACCGGTGGCGTGACGCCCGCCGATGCCGACCTGGCCGCAGGGTCCTACCTCACGCCCGCCGTCCTGGCCGGGGTGGACAACGGCATGCGGGTGGCCCGCGAGGAGATCTTCGGCCCCGTGGCCACGGTCATCCCGTTCGCCACCGAAGAGGAGGCCGTCACCCTGGCCAACGACTCGGTCTACGGCCTGTCGGGCTCGTTGTGGACCCGGGACGTGGGTCGGGCGATCCGGGTGGCCAAGGCGGTCCGAACCGGTGTGCTGTCGGTGAACTCCAACTCGTCGGTGCACCAGGAGGCCCCGTTCGGGGGTTACCGGCAGAGCGGCCTCGGGCGCGAGAGCGGCCTGGCCGCCATGGCGGCCTACACCGAGACGAAGACGGTCTACCTATCAGAAGAGTGAAGGTGACCCATACAATTCTGCGGTGCGATGCCTCGTCACCGGTGCCGCAGGGTTCATCGGGTCGCACCTGACCCGGCGGCTCGCGGTCGAGGGCCACGAGGTCAGGGCCGTGGACTGCTTCCGGCCGACCTACGACCTCGCGACGAAACGCGAGAACCTGGCTTGGGCGGCAGGCGGCGGACAGGTGACCTCGTTCGAGACCGACCTCAGCCGGGACGGGCTCGAGGACCTGCTCCACGGCGTCGACGTGGTCTTCCACCTGGCCGGGCGCCCCGGCGTTCGGGACTCGTGGGGTGACGCCCTCGCGCCGTACCTGCAGGACAACGTCCTCGCCACCGAGCGGGTGTTGGCCGCGGCCGACGGGGCCGCCGTCGCCAAGGTCGTCCTGGCCTCCAGCTCGTCGGTCTACGGCGAGGCCCGGCGCTATCCGTGCCGAGAGTCCGATCTACCGCGACCCCACAGCCCCTACGGCGTGACCAAGCTGGCCGCGGAGCACCTGGCCGGCGCCCATGCCCGCAACGGGGGCCCGGCCGTCGTCGCGCTCCGCTTCTTCAGCGTCTACGGGCCACGGCAACGACCGGACATGGGCCTGGCGCCGGCTCTTCGACGCGGCGACGACGGGTGCGTCGTTCCCGCTCCACGGCGACGGGTCGCAGCGGCGGGATCTCACCGCCGTCGACGACGTCGTCGAGGCCCTGCGGCGGGCCGCCGAGGCCGACCTGCGCTCGGGGAGCGTCCTCAACGTGGCCGGTGGCGCACCGGTGGCCCTGGCCGAACTGCTCGAGCGGGTCGAGCAGCTGACCGGCCGCTCGATCAACGTGGAGCGGCACCCGCCCCAGCGGGGTGACGTGACCCGGACCGAGGGGGCCATCGACTGCATCCGCGACCAGCTGGGCTGGGAACCGACCACGACGCTGGCCGACGGCTTGACGGCCATGGCCGCCTGGCACGGTGACCGGTGACCGGTGCCCGCGGTGGAGGGGCAGCTCAGCTGAGGCCGAGGCGGCGGGCGAGATCGGACTGCAGCACGCCGTCGGGGTCGACGCGGTGCCGCACGGCCCGCCACTCGTCGAGGCGGGGGTACATCGCGGCCAGCAGGCCCGGGTCGCAGGCGGCTGTCCTTGGCCAGGTAGACGCGGCCGCCGGCGTCGGCCACCTCGCGGTCGAGGCGCGTCGAGCAGAGGACCCAGGCGAGGCGTCGCCGGCGGGGATGTCCAGGGCCAGGGTCCACCCGGGCATCGGGAAGGACAGGGGCCCGGGGTCGCCGGCGCCGAACCGCTTGAGCACGGCCAGGAACGACGGGCGACCGCCCTCGCCAGAGCGCTTCGACGGCGCGACGCAGGGTCGCCTCGGCGCCGAACGGCACGACCATCTGCCACTGCAGGAAGCCGCGGCTGCCGTAGACCCGGTTCCAGCCCTTCACGAAGTCGAGCGGGTGGAAGAACGGCGGCGATGGCCTGGAGCTCGCCGCGTGCGGTGCCGAGGGTGCCTTGCGGTACCAGACCTCGTTGAAGGCCCGGATCGACCAGCCGGTTGAGCGCCAGGTTGGGCACCCACGGCGGCGCCGCCAGGCGCACGCTCGGGTCGTAGGCCAGGGGTCGGCGCCGGTCGCCGTCGGCAGGGCCGTCGACCGGGGCGAAGTCGCCTCGGGTGAGGACCGACCGACCCATGCGCGGCCCCGGTGGCGACGCAGGTCGATCCAGGCCACCGAGTAGTGGTAGCGCGTCGTCGCCCCGGCTCATCCGGTCGAGGGCGTCGTCGAGGTCGGTGGTGCGCTCGGTGTCGACCGAGGAGCCGGCTGGTCGGGATCGGCTGGAGCGCGAAGGTGGCGTCGAGGATCACCCCGGTGAGGCCCATGCCCCCGGCTGTGGCCCAGAACAGCTCGGGGTCCGATCGGGGCCGATCTCGACGATGCCCGGCGGGCGTGCGCAGGCGCAGCGACCGGACGTGTTGGGCGAAGGAGCCGTCGTGGTGGTGGTTCTTGCCGTGGACGTCGGCGGCGATGGCGCCGCCGACGGTGACGTGCCGGGTGCCGGGGGAGACGGGGACGAACCAGCCGCTGGGGGACCACGACCCGCAGCAGGTCGTCGAGGCTCAGGCCGGCGTCGGCGCGTGACCAGGCCGCGGCGCCCGTCGAAGGCCGAGCAGGCGCCGGACCCCGGTGGCGTCGGCCACGGTGCCGCCGGCGTTCTGGGCGGCGTCGCCGTAGGAGCGCCCGAGGCCCCGGGCGATGACGCCGCGTTCGGTCGGGGCGTCGACGGTGGCGGCGAGGCCTTCGGGGGTCGTGGGGGTGGCCACCGTCGCGCCGGTCGGCGCGGTCCGGGACCAGCCGGTCAGCTCACGGGTCATGCCAGGTACACCGCGGTCCCGTAGACGAGGGCCCAGGCCAGGCCCGCCAGCTGCAGGGGCCGGTCGGCGAAGAAGAGCTCCTCGGGGGCGGCGCCCTTGCCGCGGTCGAGGAGCAGGGCGTAGCGCAGGACGGCGATCACGAACGGCAGGATCGACAGCTCGAACCACGGGACCGAGCCGGTCGATGTCGCCGCGGTCTCGAAGGCCCAGACGCAGTAGGCCACGAACATGACACCCGACGAGATCGTGCGCAGGTAGGCCAGATAGGACTCGGTGTACTCGTCGAGGGTCGCCCGGATGTCCCCGGCCTGGCCCTCCTCCTCGGCGAGGTCGCCGATCTCGCCCTGGCGCTTGCCGGTGACGACGAAGAGCGAGCCGAACGAGGTGACGATGAAGAACCAGTCCGAGACCGGGACGCCGGTGGCGGTGGCCCCGCCGATGGCCCGGAGGACGAAGCCACTGGCCACCGCCACCACGTCGAGGATCACCACGTGCTTCAGCCAGTGGCTGTACGCGGTGGTCACGGCCACGTAGATGGCCACGGTGACCGCGAGGTGCCAGTCGGCCACGAGTCCCAGGGCCACACCCCCGACGATGGCGACGATGCCCGACGACCGTCGCCACTCCGGGTGGGACCACCCCGGCGGCGATGGGTCGGAGGCGTTTGGTGGGGTGGCGCGCGTCGGCCTCACGGTCGGCGACGTCGTTGAGCAGGTAGGTCCCGGAGGCGGCCAGGCAGAACGAGGCGAAGGCGATGCAGGCGTCGGCCAGGGGCCCGGTCTCGTCCAGCATCCCGGCGGCGGCCGGTGCGGCGAAGACCAGCAGGTTCTTGGCCCACTGCTTCGGGCGGGCGGCCCGCAGCAGCCCGCCGGCCACCGACTCGGGACGGGACGAGCTCATCGGCGACCGATCACCGGTCTCGTGCGCCCGTGGACTGCACGGGCATGCCGGGCCATGGCGGCGAGGCTACGCAGAGTGACCTCAGCGGGCGGAGACCTTGCGCCAGAGGGGGCGGGGGAGGTGGCGCATGGTGCTGAACACATAGCGCAGGATCGGCGGGGCCCACACCACGTCGGATCCCCTGGTCAGGCCCTTGGCGATCTCGTCGGCGACGGCCTCGCTGGTCGTGGAGAACGGGGCGGCGTCCAGGCCCTCGGTCATGCGGGTGTGCACGAAGCCCGGGCGCACCACCATCACGCGGGCCCCGGTGCCCTGCAGCGCGTCGCCCAGGCCCTGGGCGAAGCCGTCCAGGCCGGCCTTGGTGGCGCCGTACACCAGGTTCTCGGCCCGGACCCGCTCGCCGGCGACAGAGGACATGACCACGAGGGTCCCGTGGCCCTGTTCCCGGAGCCGGTTCGCGGCGGCCAGCCCGCTGGACACCGCGCCGGCCAGGTTCACGCTCACGGCCTCGGCGGCGGTGGCGGGGTCGGCGTCGAACGCGGCCTGGTCGCCGAGCACCCCGAAGGCGGAGAGCACCAGATCGAGGTCGCCGAGCAGTCCGACGGCCTCGTCGATCACCGCGGCGTGGGTGTGGGGATCCCGGGCGTCGAAGGCGATGAGGTGGACCTCGTCGAGGCCGTCGGCGCGGAGCGCCTCGGCGACGGGGGCGGCGGCCTCGGTGTCCCGGACGGCCAGGACAACGCGCCGGCACCGGTCACGGGCCAGGCGGCGAACGGTGGCGAGGGCGATCTCCGAGGTGCCCCCGAGCACGAGGACGGTCTGTACGGCCCCGAGGGCGTCCTTCATGGCGGTGGAGGGTACGGCATCGCCTACGACGCCAGCAGGACCTGGACCGTGAAGGCCACGAGGATGGCCAGACCGCACAGCAGGGCGGCGAAGATCAAGAGGCGAGTGCTCACCGGCCGAGCAGGGTACTGACGCCGCCCCGCCGACAGCCACGGCCCCCTCGTCCCACCGCCACCGCCGTTCTGGTCATCGTCGTTCGCGTCCTGCCGCGGATACGAGTGACCAGAACGGGTGGGTCGGGCCCTCCGAACAGGCTCGGGGGCGACCGGTAGGCTCGGCCGGGCATGGCTGATCGACACGACCTCGTGATCATCGGTGGCGGGCCCGGGGGCTACGCCGCGGCGCTGTACGGCGCTTCGGCGGGCCTCGACGTGGCCATGATCGAGAACCAGAAGGTGGGGGGGACCTGCCTGCACGTCGGGTGCATCCCCGCCAAGTCGCTGCTGGAGACCGCCACGGTCCGGCGGGCGCTGGCCAGTGCCGCCGACTTCGGGTTCACCATCGACGAGCCGACGATGGACTTCGGGGTCAGTCAGGACCGCAACCAGGGGGTCATCGACAAGCTCCACAAGGGGCTCTCCTCGCTGCTCGGCAGCCGGAAGATCCGCGTCGTCAACGGCACCGGTCGCCTGCTCGGCGCCGGCCGGGTCGCCGTCTCCGGCGGCGAGGACGGCGACCTGGAGCTGGAAGGCGACGCCGTCATCCTTGCTTCGGGCTCGGTGCCCCGGACGATCCCCGGCTTCGAGGTGGACGGGACCCTGGTCCAGACCTCGGACGAGCTGGTGAAGGCTCGCGACCTCCCCGCCTCCGCAGTGGTCATCGGCGGCGGGGCCATCGGCTGCGAGTTCGCGTCGATGATGGCGGACCTCGGCACCGAGGTGACGGTCCTCGAGGCCCTGCCCAAGATCCTCCCCGGCCTCGACGCCGATGTCACCAAGGTCGTCGAGCGCTCGTTCAAGAAGCGAGGGATCACCGTCCACACCGGCGTCCAGGTCACCGGCCACGAACCCGGGGGCAAGGGGACGACGGTCCGCTTCGGCGACGACCAGAGCATCGAGGTGGAGCGGGTCATCGTCTCGGTGGGCCGGCGCCCGCTCTCCGACGTCCTGGGCCTCGAGGGCACCGGGGTGGAGGTCGACGAGCGGGGCTTCGTCACCGTCGACGAGAACTGCCGCACCACCCTGGCCGGGGTCTGGGCCGTGGGTGACCTGATCCCGACCGCCCAGCTGGCCCACATCGGCTTCGCCGAGGCGATGGTGGCGGTGCGGGACATCCTGGGCGAGGACCCCGTGCCCATCGACTACACGAGGGTGCCCTGGTGCATCTACTGCCATCCGGAGGTGGCCTTCGCCGGTCTCTCCGAGGAGGCCGCCAAGGAAGCGGGCCACGACGTGGTGACCGTCAAGCACCGCCTCGGCGGCAACGGCCGGGCCCTGATCATCGGGGAGGCCGAAGGCCTGGTGAAGATCATCGCGGCCAAGGACGCGGACGGCCGGGCCGGTCAGGTCCTGGGCGTGCACATGGTGGGTCCCTGGGTCACCGAGCAGCTGGGCCAGGGCTACCTGGCGGTCAACTGGGAGGCCACCGTGGACGAGGTGGCCCAGTTCATCCAGCCCCATCCGTCGCTGTCGGAGAACTTCGGCGAAGCGGTCATGGCCCTCACGGGCCGCGGCCTGCACGGCTAACCGCCGGGAACAGAGAGGACACCATGGCCGACGTCGAGATGCCCCAGCTGGGGGAGACCGTCACCGAGGGGACGATCACCCAGTGGTTCAAGGCGGTGGGGGACCAGGTGGAGGTGGACGAGCCCCTGTTCGAGGTGTCCACCGACAAGGTCGACTCCGAGGTGCCCTCGCCGGCCTCAGGCGTGCTCCAGGAGATCCTGGTGCCCGAGGGCGAGACCGTGGACGTGGGCACCAAGCTGGCCGTCCTGGGCGACGGTGCCGGTGCGTCGGCGGCCGCCCCGGCCGCCTCGGAGCCCGAAGCGGCCCCCGCTCCCGCCGCCGAGCCTGCGCCCGAGCCGCCGGCCGCCGCAGCCCCGGAGCCGAGCGGCCCCCGCCGCCGCCGAGCCGCGCCCCCGCTCCTGAACCGGCTGCCGCCCCCGCTCCGGCCCCGGCGCCCGCCGAGGACCCCGAGCCCGCCGACGGCGGTGACGGACGGGTGCTGTCGCCGCTGGTGCGCCGCCTGGTCCGCAAGCACGGCTTGGACCCCGCGAGCCTCACGGGCACGGGCCCGGGCGGGCGCATCACCCGCAACGACGTGCTCGCCGCCGCGGAGTCCGGCCGCGGGTCGGCCCCGGCCGCGGCGGCCTGCGCGGCTCCTGCTGGCGCGGCCACCGGTCGTGGCCGCGTCCGCTCCGGTCCAGGTGAAGGCGGCGGCCGACGGCACCTCCACCGAACCGTTGAACAACATCCGCAAGCGCACCGGCGAGCACATGGTCCGCTCCCAGCAGACCTCGCCCCACGTGCTGACGGCGATGGAGGTCGACTTCGAGGGGGTGGACCGGGTCCGGCGGGCCCACAAGGCGACCTGGAAGGACCAGGAGGGCTTCAGCCTCACCTATCTGCCGTTCGTGGCCCGCGCCGTGGTCGACGCCATCGAGGACTTCCCCCACCTGAACGCCTCGGTGGGTGACGGCGAGCTGCTCGTGCACCACCCCGTGCACCTGGCCATCGCCGTGGACCTGGACTTCGAGGGCCTGCTGGCGCCGGTCGTGCGCAACACCGAGTCCAAGCGCCTGCGGGCGATCGCCCGCGAGATCCGGGACCTGGCCGACCGGGCCCACCAGAAGAAGCTGTCGGCCGACGAGATCGCCGGTGGCACCTTCACCATCACCAACCCCGGCCAGTACGGGACCATGATGCAGTTCCCGGTGATCAACCAGCCCCAGGTGGCGATCCTCTCCACCGACGGGGTGCACCGGAAGCCGGTGGTGGTCACCGCGGCCGACGGCACCGAGGCCATCGCCGTGCACTCGGTCGGGGTGCTGGCCCTCGCCTGGGACCACCGGGCTTTCGACGGGGCCTACGCGGCCGCCTTCCTGGCCCGCCTCCGCGACATCATCGAGACCCGGGACTGGGAAGCCGAGCTCTGAGCATGCTGCGGCAGCGGTGGCTGGGCCGGGTCGCCTACCAGGACGCCCACGCGCTGCAGCACGGCCTGTTCGCCCACTCGGTCGACGACCACCTGCTCCTGCTGGAGCACCCCCACGTCTTCACCCTCGGCCCGCGGGGGTCCCTCGACCACCTGCTCGTGGACCCGGTGGCCGTCGGCGCCGAGGTGGTGCACACCGACCGGGGCGGCGACATCACCTACCACGGCCCCGGCCAGCTCGTCGGCTACCCGATCCTCACGGTGCCGGGGAAGCGGGGCGGGGGCATGGCCGACACCGTCGCCTACGTCCACTCGGTCGAACAGCTCCTGATGGACGTGCTCGGCGACCTGGGCCTGACCGATGTCGGGCGGGTCGAGGGCCTGGCCGGGGTCTGGGTGGCGCCGGACTCGCCGCGGCCGCGCAAGGTGGCGGCCATCGGGGTCAAGCTCAGCCGCGGTCGCTCGATGCACGGCTTCGCCCTCAACGTCGACCCCGACCTGGTGTGGTTCGACCGCATCGTGCCCTGCGGGATCACCGACAAGGGGGTGACCTCGCTGCGGGCCGAGGGGATCGAGGTCACGATGGCCAGGGTCGTCGAGGCGGTCATGGCCCGGGCGGCCGAGCGGTGGGGGACCGAGGGCGAGGAGCGGGCCGAGGTGAAGGCCCTGCCCTCGGAGGTCCCGGTGCGGGTCGGCGGCCTGGCCGTGGCCGAGCGCAAGCCCGAGTGGCTGCGGGCGCCGGTGCGCCTCGGTGAGGACTACCGGGAGCTGCGCAAACGCATGCGCCGCCTCGACCTGGTCACCGTCTGTGAGGAGGCGGGCTGTCCGAACATCTCGGAGTGCTGGGCCGACGGCACGGCCACCTTCATGCTCAACGGTGAGCGGTGCACCCGGGCCTGCGGCTTCTGCCTGGTGGACACGAACAAGCCGGACGCGCCGCCGGAGGCCGACGAGCCCGAACGGGTGGCCGACGCCGTGGCCGAGATGGGCCTGCGCTTCGCCGTGCTCACCGCCGTGGCCCGAGACGACCTGCCCGACGGGGGAGCCGGTCAGTTCGCCCGCACCGTCGAGGCCATCCGGCGCCGCGACCCCCGGGTGGAGGTCGAGGTCCTGATCCCGGACTGCAAGGGCGATCCCGAGGCGTTGGGCACGATCTTCGCCGCCCGGCCCGACGTCCTGAACCACAACCTGGAGACCGTGGCCCGCCTCCAGCGGGCCGTCCGCCCGTCGGCCGGGTACGCCCGCAGCCTCTCGGTCCTCGCCCGGGCGAAGGCCGCAGGGCTCACGACCAAGTCCGGGATGATCCTGGGCCTGGGCGAGACCGAGGACGAGGTCGTCGCCGCCCTCGCCGACCTCCGGGCGGTGGGCACCGACATCGTCACCCTGGGCCAGTACCTGCGTCCCACGGCGCGGCATCTCCCGGTGCGCCGCTGGTGGCACCCCGAGGAGTTCGGCCGGCTGAAGGCGGCGGGGGAGGCCCTGGGCCTCGCCCACGTCGAGGCCGGTCCCCTCGTGCGCTCCAGCTACCACGCCCGCGAAGCCGCCGACCAGGCCGGCGCCACCCCCCTCGTCGACGCCGGCTGACCCCGTTCTGGGTACACCCCGGTGTCGCGGAGAACACGGGGCTGGGCCCAGAACGGGAGGGAGCCGGTGTGCCACGACTCTCTGGTCGACGCCGGCTGATCCCGTTCTGGGTACACCCCTGTGTCGCGGAGAACACGGGGCTGGGCCCAGAACGGGAGGGAGCGGCTCGTAGGGTGAGCGGGTGAGCGTGTTCGGCGAGCGAATGGGTCGCGTGCGCGCCGCCATGGACCGCCACGGCGTCGACACCGTGCTGCTCTCGGTGGGGGCCGACCTGCCCTGGTTGACGGGTTACGAGGCGATGCCCCTCGAGCGGCTCACCATGCTGGTGCTGCCCCGGGAAGACGAGGCCAGCCTGGTCGTGCCCCGCCTGGAGGCGCCGCGTGTGGTCAAACGACCCGAGGTGTTCACCGTGCGGGCCTGGGAGGAGACCGAGGACCCCGTCGAGCTCGTGGCGGCCATGGCCGGTGCTCCCGGCGTCGTCGCCCTGGGGGACCGGACCTGGGCCCGTTTCGTGCTGGACCTGCAGGCTCGCCTGCCCGGCGCGTCGTTCCGGGCCGCCCAGCCGGTGCTCGGCCCGTTGCGGGCGGTCAAGGACGACGCGGAGGTCGCGGCCCTGCGGCGGGCGGGCGCCACCGTCGACCGGGTCATCGCGGCCATCCAGGCCGGGGAGGTGGCCCTCGCCGGCCGCACCGAGGCCGAGGTCGCGGCCGAGGTCCACGGCCGCCTGCTCGAGGCCGGTCACCACCAGGTCAACTTCGTGATCGTGGCCTCCGGGCCGAACGCGGCCAGCCCGCACCACGAGCCGGGCGGGCGGCGCATCGAGCCGGGGGAGGGCGTGCTGTTCGACATCGGGGGCACCGTCCTCGACGACGACGGCGTGGGCTACTGCTCCGACATCACCCGCTGTGTCCATCTCGGCCCCCCGCCGCCGGGGTTCCGCGACCTCTACGCCGTCCTCCAGGACGCCCAGACGCAAGCCGTGGACGCGGCGGTGGTCGGCACGCCGTGTGAGGACGTGGACGCCGTCGCCCGCCGCCTCATCACCGAGGGCGGCTACGGGGACGAGTTCGTCCACCGCACCGGGCACGGCATCGGCATCGAGGCCCACGAGGACCCCTACGTGGTGGCCGGCAACTGTGAGGCCCTGGTCCCCGGCCATGCCTTCTCGGTCGAGCCCGGCATCTACGTGGAGGGCCGGTGGGGCGCCCGCATCGAGGACATCGTGGTCGCCACCGAGCACGGCCCCGAGGCCCTGAACCAGGTCCCCCACGACCTGATCGAGCTGTAGGCCGACCATGGACTTCGACGGCGCGACCGTCCTGTTGCAGTGGGCGGTGGGGGGCCTGGCCTTCTGCTGGGTCACCACCCGCCACCAGCTCCTGGGAATCGGCTACGGCTGGCTGCTGCGGGGGGTCTGGGGCCTCACGGCGCTCGGTGGCCTGGTGGTGGGCCTGCGCACCGACACGGTCCCGGTCCGGGAGGCGGCGGCCCTCGGCGTGGTGCTGGCCACCCTGGTGGCGCTCGTCGTCTCGGTCCGCCTGAAGGACAAGGGTCCGAAGGGCCTGCCCCGCTGGCTGGACCTACCGGCGCCCCTCATCGGCATCATCGGCCTGGTCGCGGCGGGCGTCGACGCCGGCGGCCCGGACGCGCTGGCGGTGGCCCGGATCGTGGTCGGGGCCGCGTTCCTCGGGGCCATCACCGACGCCATGCTCCTCGGCCACTGGTACCTGGTGCAGCCCGGACTCACCCGGGATCCGCTGTACGAGCTGCTGACCATGTCCACCGTGCTGTGGTTCCCCGAGGTCCTGGTGCTGCTGTGGCCGGTCGGGATGGTGTCGGTGATCAACGGCACGATCGACGACGGCTACGGCGGGATGTTGGGCTGGTTCTGGGTGATGAGCGCGGCGACCACGATCGTCCTGCTCGTGGTGACCCGCCTCGCCCTGCGCGAGAAGCAGTACTCGGCGGTCATGGCGGCCACCGGCCTGCTCTACCTGGCCATCCTCACCGCGGCGGGCACCGACCTCGTGGCCCGGGCCCTCCTCGCCTCCTGAACCGGGACCGGTAGCCGCCAGGGCGCTCGTCCCCGCCCTGCCCGTCGCGACCGGAGACCGTCATCAGCCCGGCCATTCGGGCCGCGGATTCGCGGTGGACCGGCCACCGCTACGCTTTGAGCCGATCATGAGCCAGGACCTCGATGAAGCTGGTCGCGGCCTGCGCATCGAGGTCGAACAGGGGCTGATCGTCTTTGCGCTCTGGGGCTTGGCCGTGGCTCAGCCCTTGCTCGACCTGTTCGGCAAGACCCCTGAGTTCTTCGTCGCGGCCGAGCTGAGCCGAGGGCAGATCGTGGGCTTCGCCCTCTGCTTCGTCTTCGTCGGCCCGATCGTCCTGATCGTGCTCCAGACGATCGTCCATCGGGTGTCCCCCCGGGCCGGCCTCATCGTGCACCGGGTGATCGTCTCGGTCCTGGGCTTCGCTTTCGCCATGGGCCTCCTGGTCAGCCTCGGGCTGGATGGGATCGTCTTGACCCTGGTGTTGGCCGTGCCCCTCACGCTGCTCATCTACTCCCTCGACAGCCGTTGGGAGGCAGGACGCACGCTGCTGTGCTGGCTCGCCCTGGCTCCGATCGCCTTCGTGGCGGTCTTCGTGTGGGGCTCGCCGACATCGGACCTGTTGTGGGCCGACCAAGCCGTGATCCAGCAGGACATCAGCGTGGGGCGGCCGGCGCCACTGGTCATGGTGGTGTTCGACGAGCTCCCCACCGCGTCCCTCCTCCGGACCGATGGGACGATCAACGAACGGCGCTTCCCCAACTTCGCTCGCCTGGCGGCGGGGTCCACCTGGTACCGCGAGGCGGTGTCGGTCGCGGCGCAGACCACCGCGGCGGTGCCGGGGATCCTGACGGGCGGAATGCCGGTCGATGGTGCCCTGCCCACATCCGCGTCCTACCCCGACAACCTCTTCACGCTGCTCGGCGGCTCCCACGAGCTGCAGGTGACCGAGACGGTCACCAACCTCTGTCCCGACTCGGCCTGTGACCCGGGCGGGGTCAGCTCGGGCTCGGCTCTGTGGGGTGCGGTCGTCGATGCCGTGGTCGCCTACGGCCACCTGGTCCTGCCTCCAGCAGCGCGTGGCGGCCTGCCCGCCATCGACGAGACCTGGGGAGGGTTCGTGGGGGAACCGGCGGGACCCGAGGTCGTGGACGAGGAGACCCGCAAGGACTTCATGGGCGAGCAGTCCCGGCAGACCGCGGAGCGCTCGCCCGCCGGACTCGGTTCGACGCTCTCGGCCGCGATAGAGACGACCGAAGCCGGCGACCGCTCGTTGATCTTCCTCCACGACGCATTCGTGCCGCATCGACCCTGGCGCAACACCCAGACCGGTGCCCGCTACGACGGTCCCGACGCCGGGGTCGGCACCGTCGAGACGGGCTGGCCGGAGGACGAAACCGTGGTGCGGGAGGGCTTCCAACGACACCTCGTGTCGGTTGGCTACGCCGACTTGATGCTGGGGCGACTCATCGACCGCCTGGAGGCACAGGGGCACTGGGACGACGCGATGGTGGTGGTCACCGCCGACCACGGCGTGGCCTTCGATCCCGGCAGCGCGCTGCGGCCGGCCAACGAGGGGACCGTCAACGAGGTCTTCAACGTGCCGCTGTTCGTGAAGGAGCCGGATCAGGTCGAGGCAAGGGTCGATGACCGGGATGCGGCCACGGTGGACATCCTGCCGACGATCGTCGACGAGATGGACATCGAGGTCGACTGGAGGTTCGACGGTCGCTCGCTCCTCGGCGCGCCGGAGCGAGATGGTGACGTCGACCTCTTCCCCGCCGGGCTGGAGCCTCGAACCGCGGGTTTCGACGGTGTCTTGGCGGCCGTGGAGCGCAACCGGGAGGAGTACCTGCCCTATGGCGAGAACTGGCTCGGGGTCGCTCAGGTCGGTGCCCTCGGCGAGCGGGTGGGGGAGCCGGTGGTCGCCGAAGGTCCGGCGGAGGGCCTTCGCTGGGCGCTGGACAACGCCGACGCTCTGGTGATCGATGATGATGCCCAGCAAGCTGAGGGTCAGCCCATCCGCCGTCCGGTGGTCCTGACCGGCACCGTGACGTCCACGGGAGCGGCGATCCCCGACGAGCTGCTGGTGGGTCTCAACGGCCATGTCGCGGGTGTGGCGACGCTCTCCGGCGACGGTGACACGCGGACCTTCAGCGTTCTGGTCGCGGAGCGCTACTTCATCCAGGGCGACAACGACGTCACGCTCCTGGCCGTGGACCGCGAGGACGCGACCGGCGCCCTTCACCTGCTCGAGCGCGACTGAGCCCGGGGCAGGCAGGCTCACGCCGGCGGTCAGTCCGAGGCTGTCGGTGTCGGTGGCGGTGGCGGGCGCGGGCTCACGGCGGCCGTTGGTGGGCAGCTGCCGCCATACTGGACCCATGCCACGCGCCATCTGGAGCGGCTCGATCAGCTTCGGCCTGGTCAACATCCCGGTCCAGCTCTTCAACGCCGTGAGTCGCAAGTCGGTCCGGTTCAACCAGATCGACTCGCGCAACAACGCCCGGATCCGCAACAAGAAGGTCAACGCGGAGAACGGTGACGACGTGCCCGACGAGGTGATCGTCAAGGGCTACGAGCTGTCCAAGGGCAACTACGTGCTGGTCAGCGAGGACGAGCTGGCGGCGCTCGACCCCGAGTCCCAGCGCACCATCGACATCGAGGAGTTCGTCGACCTCGCCGACATCGACCCCGTCTACTTCGACGCCACCTACCACCTGTCGCCGGACCCGGCCACGGTCAAGGCCTACGCCCTGCTGGCCCGCACCATGGAGCAGGCGGGCAAGGTCGGCATCGCCCGGTTCGTGATGCGCCAGAAGCAGTACCTGGCCGCGATCCGGCCCGTGGAGGGCCACCTGGTGCTCTCCACCCTCGTCTACGAGGACGAGGTCAACGGGGTCGACGACGTCCCCGAGCTGGACAAGGTGACCGCGGTCGACGTCTCCGACAAGGAGCTGGCGATGGCCGAGCAGCTGGTCGAGTCGCTGGCGGGCTCCTGGGAGCCCGAGAAGTACCGGGACATGCACCGCGAGCAGGTCATGGAGCTGATCGAGCACAAGGCCGCCGGCGACACCGACTTCGTCGTGGCCACCGAGGCCCCGCCGCGGGAGAAGGTCGTGGATCTCATGGCGGCGCTGGAGGCCAGCGTGAAGGAGGCCAAGGAGGCCCGGGGGCGCCATCCCACCTCCGGCGAGGCCGAGCCGGCCAAGAAGAAGCCTGCGGCGAGGAAGGCCCCGGCCAAGAAGAAGACGGCCTAGTCGGGCGTGCCCGTCGTCGAGATCGACGGCCGGGAGCTGTCGGTCACCAACCTCGACAAGGTCCTGTACCCCGAGGTCGGGTTCACCAAGGCCGAGGTCATCGACTACTACGTCCGGGTCGCCCCGGCGATGCTGCCCCACGTGCGGGGCCGAGGGGTCACCCTGCGGCGCTACCCCGATGGCGTCGACGGGCCCTCGTTCTTCGAGAAGCGCTCGCCGGACCACCGGCCCGACTGGATCGGTACCGCCCTCGGCCCCGGGGACCGCAAGGGCGGGATCCACTACCTGGTGATCGACGAGGTGGCCACGTTGGCGTGGGTGGGCAACATGGCGGCCCTGGAGGTGCACGCCCCCATGGCCCGGGCCGTCGACATCGATGCCCCGACGATGGTCGTCTTCGACCTCGACCCCGGCCCATCAGCCGGCATGACCGACTGTTGCCGGGTGGCCCTCGACATCCGCGACGTCCTGACCGACCTCGACCTCGAGGCGTGGGCCAAGACCTCCGGCTCCAAGGGCCTCCAGCTCTACCTGCCGCTCAACACCCCCCACACCCACGAGCACGCCTCGTCCTTCGCACTGGCCGTCGCCCAGCTCCTCGAGAAGCAGGACCCGAAGCGGGTCACCAGCGTGATGAAGAAGGACCTGCGCCGGGGGCAAGGTCTTCGTCGACTGGAGCCAGAACTCCCACCACAAGACGACCGTCGCCGCCTACTCCCTGCGGGCCCGGCCCACGCCGACGGTCTCCACGCCGGTGACCTGGGACGAGGTGGCGTCCGGAGCCGACGGGGCGGCTGCTGTCCTTCACCGCCCCCGAGGTGCTCGAGCGGGTCGCCGACCGGGGTGATCTCTTCGCGCCGACGGCGACGCTCGAACAAGAGCTGCCCCGACCCCGCTCCTAAGATCGGCGGCCATGGTCCAGGTCACCGGGTTCGACCACATCGTCCTGAACGTCGGCGACGTCGAGGTGTCGGCGGCCTGGTACCGCGACAAGCTCGGCCTGGAGCTGATCCGCATGGAGGAGTGGCGCCGCGGCGAGGTGCTGTTCCCGTCGCTGCGCATCGACGCCACGACGCTCATCGACCTCCTGGCGGCCGGCCGGACGGGGGAGAACCTGAACCACTTCGCGGTGGTGGTGGATGCTGATCTCCAGACGGTGATCGACAGCGGGGAGTTCGACCTGGCCGGCCCCCCGCATCCCAGCGACCTCTTCGGCGCGCGGGGCCAGGGCCTCGGCATCTACGTGAAGGATCCCGACGGCAACACCGTGGAGCTCCGCACCTATAGCTGACCAAACCGGTCAGGAATAACGGAATCGGCGCGCTAGGGTGCGGCCATGACCGATCCTTCCTGGGGCTTCGACACCCGCCAGATCCACGCCGGGCAGGTGCCCGACAGCGAGACCGGCGCCCGTGCGGTCCCGATCTACCAGACCACCTCGTACCAGTTCCGGGACTCCGCCCACGCCGCCAACCTGTTCGGGCTGGCTGAGGTCGGCAACATCTACACCCGGATCATGAACCCGACCCAGGCCGTGGTCGAGGCCCGGGTCGCGGCCCTCGAGGGTGCGCCCGACACCGCCCTCGGCATCCCCGGGGCCCTCCTGGTCGCCTCGGGCCAGGCCGCCGAGACGCTGGCCATCCTCAACCTGGCCGAGGCGGGCAGCCACATCGTGTCGTCGGCGGCGCTCTACGGCGGCACGTACAACCTGTTCCATTACACGCTGCCGAAGATGGGGATCGAGACCACCTTCGTCGAGGACCCCGACGACCTCGACGAGTGGCGCGCGGCGGTGCGCCCCGAGACCAAGGCGTTCTTCGGGGAGAGCGTCGGCAACCCCCGCAACGACTTCCTGGATCTCCGCGGCGTCGCCGATGTGGCCCACGACGTCGGCGTGCCCTTCATCGTGGACAACACCGTGGCCACCCCCTGGTTGCTGCGCCCCTTCGAGCACGGTGCCGACATCGTCGTCCACTCCGCCACCAAGTTCATCGGGGGCCACGGCACCGCCATCGGCGGGGTGATCGCCGACGCCGGGTCGTTCGACTTCGGCGCCCATCCGGAGCGGTTCCCCCAGTTCACCGAGCCCGACCCCAGCTACCACGGGCTGCAGTACTGGCCCGTGCTCGGCCCCGGCGCCTACGTGCTCAAGGCCCGCGTCCAGCTCCTGCGGGACCTCGGTCCGGCGATCTCGCCCTTCAACGCCTTCCTGCTCCTGCAGGGACTCGAGACCCTGAGCCTGCGGGTGGAGCGCCACAACCAGAACGCCCGGAAGGTCGTGGAGTTCCTCGCCGGCCACGCCCAGGTCGAGGCCGTCCAGTACGCCGGCCTGGCCGACTCGCCCTGGCACGCCCGGGCCGACGAGCTGACCGGCGGCCGGGGCTACGGCTCGGTGCCGGCGTTCATCATCCAGGGCGGCAAGGAGGCCGGCCAGCGCTTCGTCGACGCCCTCCAGCTGCACAGCCACGTGGCCAACATCGGCGACGTCCGCAGCCTGGCCATCCACCCGGCGAGCACGACCCACAGCCAGCTCAGCGAGGCCGAGCAGGTCTCGACCGGCGTGGCCCCCGGCCTGGTCCGCCTCTCGGTCGGCCTGGAGTCGATCGAGGACATCATCGCCGACCTCGAGGTGGGCTTCGCCGCCGCCAAGGCGTGATCCGTCCCGGCGCCCACCGGGGGCGCCGGCCGGTCGCTCACCACACACCGCGCGATTGCGGCCACGGAGGGTCCACCATCCGCGCGCGGGCCGTCACTAGCCTTTTCTCAGGCTTCACAGCCGAGGAGGTGGTGGCGATGGCATGGATCGCTGGTGGCGAGGAGCGGACGGTGCACTCCGGGACCGCAGCGGGTGGGGGGACGGGCTCGTGTCACGCCGTCGACCCGGACTCGTTGACGACCGCCTGTGGGGTGTTCACCAGCCGTCTGCAGCTCTGGCCGGACGTGCCTTTCGCCCGGGTCCGCATGGCCGGCGCCGAAGCGTGCCCGACCTGCGTCGCCCTCACCGAGCAGGAGCACGTACCGGCCTGAGCCCGGGCGGGGCGTCGGCCCGGCCGACCGTCCCGCTACGCTCACCCTCCCAATCGGGCGATTAGCTCAGCGGTAGAGCGCTGCCTTCACACGGCAGAGGCCACTGGTTCGAAACCAGTATCGCCCACTCGAGATCGACCGCAGGGGAGCGGCCCGGATCGAGCCCCGGACGACCACGCTCCTGAGGTCGACCCTGCCCGTGCTGATGACGGTGTCGGCCCGCCTGCTTGACTGGACGCTCTCAGGAGGGGGGGAGAGTGTCCGGACTGCCGACGGGAACGGTGACGTTCCTCTTCACCGATCTCGAGGGCTCCACCCGCCTGTGGGAGGAGCACCCCGAGCCGATGCGCGCCGCGTTGGCCCGTCATGACGAAATCCTGCGGGAGGCCGTGGAGGGCCACCGCGGCCACGTGGTGAAGACAACCGGCGACGGGCTCCACGCCGTGTTCGCGACCGCGCACGACGCGGTGCTCGCCGGGGTCGACGCCCAGCGTGACCTCAGCGCCGAGACCTGGGCGTTGCCGACGCCGCTGCGGGTGCGGATGGGCGTCCACACCGGTGAGGCCGATCTGCGCGAGGGCGACTACTACGGGACCGCCGTGAACCGGGCGGCGCGGGTCTCTGCCGCCGCCCATGGGGGCCAGATCGTCGTCTCCCACGCCACCGAGGAGGTCGCCCGCGACCACCTCGGTGCCCTCGAACTGGTCGACCTCGGCGAGCACCGCCTCCGGGACCTGGCCCGCCCCGAGCGGGTCTTCCAGGTGGGGGCTGTTGGCCTCGACACCGACTTCCCGCCGCTGCGGTCACTCGACGCCTTCCCGAGCAACCTGCCGCCGCAGCTCACGTCCTTCGTGGGGCGGGAGGACGAGCTGATGCTGGTGGAGAAGGCTCTCGAGGAGACGCGCCTGGTCACCCTGGTCGGCGTCGGCGGGGTGGGCAAGACCCGCCTGGCCACCCAGATCGCGGCCGAGGTGCTTCCGCGGTTCCCGGACGGCGCGTGGCTGTGCGAGTTGGCGGCGGCCGGCGATCCTGAGGCCATGATCCAGGTGGTGGCGGCGACCCTGGGGGTGCAGCCGCACCCGAACGTGTCGCTGGAGGGGAGCATCCTCGAGTACCTGCGGGCCAAGCGGCTGCTCGTCGTGCTGGACAACTGCGAGCACCTGCTCGAGACCGCGGGTGACCTGGCGGAGGGGGTGCTGCGGGAGTGCCCCGGCGTCCGGATCCTGGCCACCAGCCGCGAAGGCCTGGCGGTCCTGGGTGAGCAGGTCTGGCCCCTGCGCTCGTTGCGACCGCCGGCCAGCGAGTCGGTCGACGACGTCGCGATCAGCACCGCGGGGCGACTCTTCACCGAGCGGGCCCAGGCCGCGGCGCCCGGATTCGGGATCGACGCCGCCAACGCGGTGGCCGTCGCCGAGATCTGCCGCCGCCTCGACGGCATCCCCCTGGCCATCGAGCTGGCCGCGGCCCGGGTGACCGCCATGAGCCCGACGGAGATCGCCCGGCTCCTCGACGAGCGCTTCCGGCTCCTCACCGGGGGTCGGCGGACCGCGGTCGAGCGGCATCAGACGCTGCGGGCCACGGTCGACTGGTCCTACTCGCTGCTCGAGCCTGACGAGCGGCTGGTGTTCGAGCGGCTCGGCGTCTTCTCCGGCGACTTCGACGGCGCCGCGGCGTCGGCCGTGGTCGGCCGGCGACGGTCTCGAAGGCGTGGGACGTGGTCGACGCGCTGGCCGGCCTGGTCGCCAAGTCGATGGTCATCGCCGAGAAGACGCCCGAGGACACCACGCGCTTCTCCATGCTCGAGACGCTCCGCCAGTTCGCCCGTGAGCAGCTCGACGCGACCGGCGACGCCGACACCTGGCGCCGCCGCCACGCCCAGCACTACGCAGGCGTCGCACTCGACATCTCCCCCGACCTCCGTGGTCCCGACGAGCTGGCCGCCCGTCGCCGTGTCCGCCTCGAGCTCGACAACCTGCGCGCCGCGGTCAACTGGGCCCTGGACCGCGACGACGCCGACGACGCCGAGGTCGGCATCGGCATCATCGCCGACCTCCAGGACGAGGCCTCGGCCAACGTCGCCAGCGGCATCGGGACCTGGGCCGAGCGCGCCGTGCACCACGCCCGTCGGTCGACGCCCGCTCGTCGACGCAGCGTGCTCGGGGTGGCGGCGTTCACGGCGCAGCAGTCCCGTGCGGACCTGGCGACGGGTCGGGCCCTGGCGCTCGAAGCCGTCGAGATCCCGCTCGCCGCTGACCGCCCCGTGAGCTTCGTCGCCAACTCCACGCTGGCCATGAGCTACGCCTACGCGGGCGAGATCGAGCTCCTGCGGGCCCATCTCGAGATGACCCACGAGCAACTCGATGCCCTGGGCGACATGCCCTAGGAGCGATCGCTCATGCGACTCGACCGCGGCCAACCTGCTCCAGAGCCTCGGTGACCTCGAAGAGGCCCGGAGCGAGGCGGAGGCCGCGCTCCGCATCGCCCGAACCATCGAGAGCCCCACTGCGCTGGCGCTGGCGTTGTTCTCGGTGGGGTGGTCGTTCGCCTTGGACGACCCCGACGAGGCCCTCCAGGCCCTCGAGGAGAGCATCGCCCTCACCCGGGCCGGCAGTGTCGACGGGGCCTTCGGATCGGCTCTGGCGCTCGCCGCGGGGATCCGCGCCCGCAAGGGAGACCGTCGCGGGGCGCTGGAGGGCCTGCGGGAGGCGCTCGTGCACTCCCATGAGGTCGGCAGCCGGATGAACTTCAACTTCGCGGTTGCCGTCGGCGCCGCGGTCGTCGCCCGCTCCGGCCGTGCGGAGCTGGCGGCGGTGTTCGCGGGCGTCGCCGACGGGGCGGACTACACCTGGTCCGGAGAGGAGCAGGCCGACTTCGAACACACCCAACAGGAGGCCCGCACAGCACTGGGTGACGCCGCGTATGACGCCGCGAGGCAACGCGGTGCGACGATGGCCTACGAGGAGGTGGTCGCCGTCGTCCTCGGCGAGCTCGATCGCGTCATCGCCGAGCTCGAGGACGCCTGAGCTCTCCCGGTCCTCGGCCCACCGGCCCCGCCGCGGTCCTCCGGGCCGTCGCTGGTCGGAGTTGGGTGGCGTCTCAGCCGGGGGTCGCGTAGGTGGCGCTGCCGGACCAGTCCAGGAGGATGCAGGGCTCGTCACCGACGATCCAGGCGTCATGGCCGGGGGAGAGGACGATGGCGTCGCCGGGGCCGACCTCGCCTTCGGTGCCGTCGTCCATGACGATGTGCATGCGGCCGGACAACACGTAGCCGGTGTGTGCGACCTGGCAGCTGTCGGTCCCGGCGATCGGCTTGACGTCGTTGGACCAGCGCCAGCCGGGCTCGAAGAGGGCTCGGCCCACGGTGACCCCGGCGACCTCCACCAGGTCCATCCGGCCATTGGTGAAGGAACGGGTCTCCTCGGGTGCGTCCAGGTTCTTGGCTTCCATTGTCATGGTGTCCCCCCCCGTGGGATCGGTGCGTAGCCTCCGACCTTCCTCCCGGCCCTCGATCCTGTCAACTCCTCACCGGGTGGCGTCTGATCCAGTCAGCCGGGGGGATCAGCACAGGTGTTCCGAAGCTCCGCCGACAGCTGGACCTCGTCGTCGCCGAGCTCGATGGAGCACACTGGTCGTCGAGGGAGGAGCAACCGACATGAGCGACGCGACTGAGGACCGGGCCGACTTCTTGGACCCCGATGTCCGCACGCCCGAGATGGAGATGGCCGAGGTGGGCGCGGGCGTGCCCGCCGCCGCCGACCTGGCCCTGGCCGACATCAACCCGGCCAACCCGCATCTGTTCAAGGACGACCGGTGGCAGGACCACTTCGCCCGGCTGCGGGCCGAGGACCCGGTGCACCTCAACGAGCTCGAGTCGTCCGGCCGCTACTGGTCGGTGACCCGCTACGACGACGTCCGGGCGGTCGACGGCGACTGGGAGACGTTCTCGTCGGCCAAGGGCATCGTCCTGGGACCGCCTCCCGGCCCGGAGGTCGACGCCCAGTTCGAGAAGATCACCTCGTTCATCTCGATGGATCCGCCGAAGCACACCGACCAGCGGAAGACCGTCCGGGGTGTGTCGGCGCCGAGCAACCTGCGCAACCTGGAGCCGCTCATCCGCGAGCGCACCGTGAACGTCCTCGAGTCGCTGCCTGAGGGCGAGACGTTCGACTGGGTCGACACGGTGTCCATCGAGCTCACGACGCTGTTGCTGGCGACCCTGTTCGACTTCCCGCTCGAGGACCGCCGCAAGCTGACCCGGTGGTCCGACATCGTCTTCGCCGTCCCCGAACCGGGCGGCGTGGTCGAGAGCCAGCAGCAGAAGATCGACGAGGTGATGGAGTGCGTCGCCTACTTCGAGGGGCTGTGGGCGAAGCGCCGCCAGGACCCCGGCTTCGACCTCGTGTCGATGCTGGCCAACGGAGAGGCCACCCGGGACATGCCGACGGTCGCCCACCTCGGGAACCTGCTGCTGTTGATCGTGGGCGGCAACGACACGACCCGCAACACGATGTCGGCCAGCGTGTACGGGCTCAACGCCTTCCCGGCCCAGTACGACAAGCTGATCGCCGACCCCGGGCTGGTGGCGAACCTGGTGCCCGAAGTCATCCGCTGGCAGACCCCGTTGTCCTACATGCGCCGCACCGCCACCCGCGACTGCCGGATCGGGGACAAGGCGGTCCTCGAAGGTGACCAGATCCTGATGTGGTACCTGTCGGCCAACCGGGACGAGGACGTGTTCGCCGACGCCGATGCCATCGACCTCGACCGACCCAACGCCGACCGGCACCTGTCGTTCGGCTACGGGATCCACTTCTGCATGGGCAGCCGACTGGCGGAGCTTCAGCTCCGGGTGCTGTGGGAGGAGATCCTCCAACGCTTCGAGCGCATCGAGGTCCAGGACGAGCCCGAGCGGACCTTCTCCTCGTTCGTGCACGGCTACACGCGCCTGCCGGTCACCGTCACCCGTCGCTGAGCGACACGCGGAGGGAGCCGGTGACCAGGGCCTGACGGCGGGCCGGCCCGGTTCCCGGGTGAACGGCACCGCCTCTTCGACCGTCGCGCCGCTGAGCTCTCGACGCCGGGTGGCGCAGGGCCCGGCGGGCGGGGTCGGATGGCGGTTCCTACCTGATTCTCAACTGGCCCTGGCGAGCGTCTGACCTGGCCGTCGTAGCACGTAACCCGGCACCCACCCCCCAGGAAGGACGACCGGGATGAACCCGTCACGACGAACGATGCTCAAGGCAGGAGGGGTCACGGCGCTCGGCGCGCTGGTCGGCCCTCGGGCGGTCTCGCGCGGTTTGGCCGCGACCGGCGAGGACGATGACGCGGACCCGGAGCTCCGGCTCGACAACATCCAGGGCAACATCCTCGGCGGGTTCAACAAGGACGCTCAGCAGCTCCTCTTCTTCCGCTTCGGTGAGGCGGCGCGGGCTCGATCCTGGCTCGGTTCCCTGCTGCCTGAGGTGGCCACGGCCCGTGAGGTCCTGGCGTTCAACGACAGCTTCCGCGCCGCCCGCCGGCGTCGTGGCTCGGAGACCGACGCACCGGCTGCGGCGTGGACCAACGTCGCGTTGACCCATGCCGGCCTCGCCGCGCTCGACCTGGACGCCGAGGAGCTCGAGGCCTTCCCCGAGGCCTTCCGCGAGGGCATGGTGGCAAGGGCGGCCGTGCTGGGCGACGTCGACGAGAGTGCGCCGGCGAACTGGGTCGGCCCCTTCGGCGATGGGGACGTCCACGGCGTCGTCCTGCTCGCCGCCGACGACGAGGCGGCTCTCGCCCGCCTGGGACGCCGGCACCGATCGGCGATGGCCGCAGCGGGCGTCACGGTCGCCTTCGACCAACCGGGGCGGGCCCGTGAAGACCAGCCCGGCCACGAGCACTTCGGCTTCCGGGACGGGATCTCCCAGCCGGGCATCCGGGGCGTGACCGAACGCCAGAACGCCGACGACGACGGCCAGGGTGTTCCCGGCCAAGACCTGCTGTGGCCCGGCGAGTTCGTGCTGGGCTACCCGACCCAGGTCCGCACACCCGACCCCGACGACGGCTCGGAGAACGAATCCCCTGGCCCGGTCTCGACGTCGGGCCCGGACTGGACCGTCGACGGCTCCTACCTGGTGTTCCGACGACTCCGCCAGGACGTCGCCGGGTTCCGGCACTTCGTCGCCCAGGCCGCGGGGGCCCAGGGCCTGAGCGAGGACCAGATGGGCGCCAAGCTGGTCGGGCGCTACCCGAGCGGCGCCCCGTTGGCCGCCACCGAGCTGCTACCGGGCGTCGACACCACGGCCGGTGACCCGTCGGTCGACACCCCCGAGCTTCTCGATCCCGAGCACATCAACGACTTCGAGTTCGCCGAGGACGACCCCGATGGCCTCGTCGTGCCCCGCGGGGCCCACATCCGCAAGGTGTATCCCCGCGACGACCGCACGACGACGGGTCGCGAGGCGGACACACAGACGCACCGGATCCTCCGACGAGGCATCCCCTTCGGCCGCTCCTATGACCCCGCGGCGCCGGCGTCGTCGGCGACCGGTGCGGAGGCGGCGTTCCCAGACGACCGGGGTTTGGTCTTCCTCTGCTACCAGTCCTCGATCGAGCGCCAGTTCGAGTTCATCACCCGCACCTGGGTGAACGACCCCGACGCCCCCACCGCCGATGCGGGTCAGGACCCGGTCATCGCCCAGTCCGACGCGAGCCGCACCTTCACCCTCCCCGGAGGGCGCCCCGACCACCTCTCGCTGATGCAGCGCTTCGTCACGACCACCGGCGGCGCCTACCTCTTCGCGCCCTCGGTCGACGGCCTTCGCCGCCTCGCCGGCGACGACGAGGTCCGTCCCCCGCGGCGCGACGACCGGCGCCGCCGAGACGACCGCCAGGGTCCACCGCCACGCGGTCGTCGTCCTCGCCGACCCGGGGGCCGTTGAGGGACTCGACACGCGGTCGGTCATCGACGCCCCACGTCGGGGATCGTGGCGGGTTCCCGGCCTTCACCACGACGAGGGGTCGACCTGGCTGCCCGGAGCGGTCCCGAGACCAGATCACCCCGTCGAGGAACCGTCGATCGATTCCGGGACCGTCGGCGGGTGGGCCGGATCAGGGAGTGCGGTCCATGAAGGCCAGGACGACGTAGACCTCGCCGCTCTCGGCTCGGGCGACACCGGTGCCGATGTGGGTGAACCGTCGGGTGAGGATGCTGGCTCGGTCCATCGAGGAGGTGAGGAGGGCGTCGTAGACCTGGCTCACCGAGCTGCCCCGTCCGAAGCTCTCGGCGACGGCGTACCAGCCCTGGCCGGCGCCGTAGGGGCTGTTGCGGTGCCACAGGCACTCGCAGCCGGCGAGCACGCCGGCCCAGGTCTGGGCCTTGTTGGCGAACACCTGGTGGAAGGTCAGGGCGCGCAGGCCGTTGGCCGCCCGAGTGGCGTTGACCAGATCGCGCACCTGCACCTGGTCGGTGCTGTAGCCGACGGGTGCCGCATCCACGGCGTCCATCGGCAGGGTCACGGCGAACAACGAACCGGTCAGTACGAGTCCGGCGACGAGCCGGCGGAACCGGGTCGACGGGGTCGAGGTCCGCGGAGAAGGGGTGGGGGGGCTCATGGGCGATCCCGCGGATGATCGTCACCCCCCGCGCCGACCTTGAGTTCCGTCTGCCGATCACCCCTGGTGCCGACCCCGACGGGGCGGAGCCATCGTCTGACGTATCGTCAGGCCGTGCTCGAGGAGGCCCGAATGGGCGGATGGCGGCGAGCAGTGATGATCGCGATCGCCCTGAGCTGCTGGGCGCAGTGGGTGGGCCCCGGAGCGGGCGTTGCGCACGGGGCGACGGCGCGTGACACCGCCGGGTCCGTGGCGGTCGTGGGCGACAGCCTGCTCGTCCAGGCCCGCGACCAGTTCCCAGACCGGGTCTGGGCCCGCAACAGTCGGGAGCTCGCCCGCTCCCAGAAGCTCCTGCGTCGCATCGCCCGCATCGATGGCGTCGATGTGCTGGTCATCACGTTGGGCAGCGTGGATGTCGCCGCACAGATCTCCGGAGCCGAGATCCGCGATCGGATCGACCGGACGATCGCGGAAGTGGCGCCTGTGCCGTGCCTGGTGTTCGTGGGTGTGAAGGTGGCGGGGGTCAGCCACTGGTACAACCAGAACTGGGAGCGAGACGCGAGCCGGTGGAACGAGCGCCTGATCGCCGCCGGCCAGCGCGTGGCCGACTGGGACAGGGTCGCCCAGGCGCACCCTGAGTACTTCCAGGCCGACGGCATGCACTTCACCGATGTGGGCCTCGTGGGCTATGCGGACTTCATCGCCGGGCAGGTCTCGACGCAGTGCTCGTAGCCCTGTCGATCGGGGGTCCCGAGCGTCAGCCTCCGGCGGCCTTCTTCTCCCGGGCGGCCTTCGCCTTGGCCGCCAGGGCCGCGAGGCGATCGTCGGCCGGTGACGCCGCCCCCTCGGCGGCCGGTGCCGCTTCGGCCTTGGGCTCGGGCGGGGCCGCCGCCTTCTCCGCTTCGGCCTTGGCCTTGGCCTCGCGATCGGCGACGAACTCGTCCCACCGGTCCTCCTCGACGAGGCGGGTGCGGTCGACGGAGGTGATGAACGTGCCGTTGTCGAACTTGACCCGATGGCGGGGCATGGCCAGACCGATGGTGGCCGTCACGGTCCCGGCGGTGCCCTCGGGCACGCCCTTCATCGGGCTGGTCACCCGGACTCGGGTCTTCTTCGGCAGGGGGAGGGTCTCAGCGCCAAGCACAGCCCGGACGCTAGCCAGGTCGGTCGAGGTTCATCGAAGCGGCATCCCCGAGACGGCGGCCATCGGCGAGGGGGCGCGGGTGAACGAGGAGACGGCGGCCAAGGGGGGCTGATGCTCCGCCCCCTCCAAGCCGCGGATGCCGTCCACCGCCAGATGGGGGCGGACCTCGGGGCGGGCGGGGGCCCGGCCGTCACCACGGCTCACGGTTACTGTCTGCCCAGCCAACCGCGGCGGCGCGTCGGTGTGGTGGACTTGGACCGCGCCCTGAGAGCCGGTGGCTATCCTCCGCGAGAACGCCCATGAACGTCACCGGTCCTGCTCCTCGGTCACGGACCCGGACGCTCCTTGCTCGCCGGTTCCTCGCCGCCATCGCTCTCACCGTGGCGGTGTTCGGGGTGAGCCTGCCCGTTGACGGGGCCGAGGCGGCGTCCGGGGGCTACAGCAGGGAACAGGTGCAGCTACGGGGCTCGGTGAACCAGACCAGGCGCGCCCATGGACTGCGCCTTGTGACCTTTGATCAGGTGTTCGCCAACAAGGCCCAGACCTGGGCGGGGGTGCTCGCCGGCTGTGCATGCCTCTGGCACCGCAATGCGCCCTTTGGCGCCGGCCCGGGTTGGTACGCCGTGGCCGAGACCGTGGACCGGGGCAACTCGCTGCCGGAGGTCTACGCAGCCCTGTTGCGCTCGCCGCCGGACCGCGCCCACATCCTGACCGGACGGTTCACCCACCTCGGCACCGGCGTCGCCCGGGCCGCCGATGGCGAGGTCTACGTCGTACTGGCCTTCATGGACCGCACCCCCTGATCCAGTGCGCCGGATCCGTGCCGATCGCGCGGCGGAACCGCACCGGTCAGCACACGGGGAACGCGCATCGAGCTGGTGGGGCGGGTCCTGGCCAGCGTCAGCGTCGGCGACGTCTCCACGTCTGCTCGGTCGGCCTCTCCCGACCGCCGCTACGGTGCCGAGATGGCCAAGACCGTCGTCATCACGGGTGCAGGTTCGGGTTTCGGCAAGGGGGCCGCGATCGAGCTCGCCGGCTCGAGGCCACCGGGTGATCGCCACGACCGAGACCGGCGCGCAGGCCGAGGCGCTCGGCGCCGAGCACCCGGAACTGACGGCGATGAAGCTCGACGTGACCGATCCCGCGGACGTCGGTGGGGTGGGCGAGCTCGATCCTGACGTGCTCATCAACAACGCCGGGCTCGGCGTCATGGCGCCGTTGACCAGCGTGCCCCTGGATCGCCTCAAGGCCGGCTTCGAGGTCAACGTGTTCGGGATGGTGGCGATGAGCCAGGCGGTGATCCCCGGCATGAAGGCCAAGGGCGCCGGTCGGATCATCAACATGTCCTCGATCGCGGGGGTGCTCTCGGGGCCGATGACCGCGCCCTACGCCATGACCAAGCACGCCGTCGAAGCGTTCACGAAGGCCCTACGCGACGAGTTGGCGCCCTACGGCATCGATGTCACGAAGCTCAACCCCGGCCCGTACGACACCGGCTTCAACGACGCCATGGTGAACGGCATCGCCACCTACATCGACGAGGGCGATGCGCCGGCCGCGGAGGCCGAGGCCTTCGTCCGGGCCATCGTGCTCACCGGCCAGCTCGATCCCGACGAGGTCGTGCAGGCCATGGCCGACCTGGCTGAGGCCGACGAGACCCCGATCGAGACCTTCCTGCCCCCCGGCATCCAGGAGCTGCTCGCCCCTCCGGCCTGACTGGAGCGGCTCGGGACGAACCCATGGGTCGACAGCGCGGTCAGCGCAGGATCTGGGGCAGCGAGCGAGACAACGCGGCGATGGAGCCGAGGAAGAGGCCCATCGCCCCGATCGCCCCGATCGCGGCGGCGGCCGGCAGACCCTGGCCGCACCAGTTGCCTTCGTGCAGCAGGGCCGAGTCCGGTTGACCGGTGACCGCGGCGAAGAACACGACGAGGACCGTGGCGGAGGTGCCGATGAAGCCGAGGGCCTG
This sequence comes from uncultured Microthrixaceae bacterium, assembly GCA_963777805.1. Taxonomy (GTDB): domain Bacteria; phylum Actinomycetota; class Acidimicrobiia; order Acidimicrobiales; family DATDAH01; genus DATDAH01. The sequence goes on from CAVZRY010000001.1 coordinate 58,089, forward strand.
GCCGAGGGTGCGATCCCGGGCGGCACGGCCCCCGGCCGTGGGTCGGACGCGAGCCACGATCCGGTCGGCGAAGAGGAACGGCACCGAGACGACGGTCACGACGGCCACACCCGCGGGGCTGTACCACCAGCCCCGACCGGCCACCGAACGGGTCGCCGTCTCGATGGCGATCCAGACCTCCACCGCCGAGAGCCAGGCGATGAGCCGGAAGCACCGGGTCGCGGTGGTCGAGACCCGGGAGGAGAGGTTTCGGTGGCCTTCGTAGGCCGACACCAGCCAGGTGATGGCGAAGAAGAGCAAGGCGGCGCCGATGCTCAGGAGCCAGGCCGCGGGGACGGCGAGCACGGGTTGCACGGCGACGGCCACCGGCTCACCGGACCCGCTGTCGGTCGCCGTCGTCGGGAACCCGGCGACGGTGGACCACAGGAAGCTGGCCACCAGGAAGACGAAGAACGTGACGAAGAGGATGCGCAGGCTGGGGCCCCGCTCGTGCCGGTGCTCCTCGGCCTGGGGGTCGTTGGTGAGCACGAAGACGATGGCGACGAAGACGATGCTGGCGAGCACGCCGGACAGGGCGGAGTGCCAACCGCCGGCGACGACGAACTGGAAGCCGGCCGAGGTGCTGCAGGTGGGCGGTTCGATCTGGGTGACGGTCATCACCGACTCCGGGGCGAGAGCGCTCGACGCAACGTAGCTCAGGGACCTCGGCTGGCTGCGACGCTGATGGCCGCGGGCTGAGTCGCCGCGGACTAGGCCGTTCGACCCGAATGTGGCCGATGGGCTTCACTGCCCGCCGGAACGGGTCGAAACAGCAGTCCAGATGGGGCACCGGAGCACACACCGATGAGTACCACGGTGATCGACTTCCAGGCCCCCAAGCACGTCGCCGCCCTGGGTGTGCCGGAGTCGATGACGATGGACATCGTGCTGCGCCGGGCGCTGCTCGACGGGCACACGTCCACGATGCAGTTGGCGAACGGCCTCGGGGTGACACCGTTCCTGATGGAGTCGGCCGTCGAGTACCTGCGCCGGGAGAGCCTGCTGGAGGTGAGCGGCCTCGAGGGCCGCAACCTGATGCTGGCGGTCACCGACCTCGGCCGGGCCCAGGCGATCGACCGCATGAAGCTCTGCCGTTATGCCGGCGCCGTCCCCGTGAGCCTCCACGACTACGCCCATGTGGTCCGCGGCCAACACCGCCAGCCCAAGATCCACCACGACACGATCCGAGCCGCATTCACCGACCTGGTCATCAGCGACCGCCTCCTCGACGAGCTCGGTCCGGCGATCCTGGCCAAGGGCGCCATCTTCCTCTACGGCCCCCCGGGGACGGGCAAGTCCTCGATCGCCGAGCGCCTGATCCGGGTCCATGACGACCAGGTCGTGGTGCCCCGGGCCGTGGAGGTCGACGGCCAGATCATCACCGTGTTCGACCCGGTCCTGCACCGAGCGGTCGACCCGCAGCCCAAGGGCCTGGACCCGCGCTGGGTCCTCTGCAAGCGGCCGAGCGTGATCGTCGGCGGTGAGCTCCAGGCCTCCCAGCTCGACCTGAGCTACGACGCCAACGCCGGGATCTACGCCGCGCCCCTCCAGATGCAGGCCAACAACGGGATCCTCGTCATCGACGACTTCGGGCGCCAGGCGCTCACCCCTGAGGAGCTGCTCAACCGGTGGATCGTCCCGCTCGACCGGGGCATCGACTACCTCACCCTCGACAACGGCCTGAAGTTCGAGCTGCCGTGCCTCACCAAGATCGTGTTCTCCACGAACATGGAGCCGGCGAGCCTGGCCGACGAGGCCTTCTTCCGGCGGATCCGCAGCAAGGTCCTCATCCCGTCGATCAACGACGAGCAGTTCGACCAGATCCTGGAGGCCGTGGCGAAGGCCAGCGGCGTCACCGTCGGGCCCGGGGCCGCCGAACACCTCCGGGCGGTGAGCCGGGACAAGGGCGACGGCGACCTGCGTCCGTACCTGCCCGCCGTGGTCTGCGAACTGGTCAGCTCGATCAGCGACTACGAGGACATGGACCGGCTGCTCGACGTCGCCATGGTCGACCGCGTGGCCTATCTCTTCTTCACCCAGAGCGATGCCATGCGGGCCCCCAGCAACAACTGACCTCACGCCCGCCAGTCGATCCAGTTGCCGTGTTCGTGCACATGGGCGAGCACCTGGGCCGCCGACCCGCCCTGGTCCATCAGGACGGCGCCCATGACTTCAGGGCCGGCAGGGTCACCCTGGCCCAGGGCCGCGACGGTCCCGGCCCCCTCGGCGCTGATCCAGGCGATCGGGCGGCGGGCCGACTCGGCGAGGAGGAGGTCGACGAACGCCGCCCGATCGGCCTCCGAGAAGTAGCCGAACGCCCAGGTGGTGGTCACGACCGCAGTGGTGTCCTCGGGGAGACCGGCGAGCACGCCGGGGAGGACGGTGTCGGCCGGCCCGGGCAGCACGGTCGGGGGATCCTGCTGGGCCAGTGCGATCGAGGCCTCGACGCGTTCCGCCCGACTCGTGTCGGGCCACACGCAGGCCAGCAGCCATCGGGCGTCGGCCGGTTCGGCCAGGTCGATGGGGGAGCGGTCGATCCCGATCCGAGACTCGAGCGCCAGCCAGTGCTCGGCGACGGGTGGCGCGCCGCCCGTCACCTCGCAGGCGATCTGCACCGTCGAGTCCGGCGGGCCGGTGGCGCCATGGCGGCCGTAGTCCAGGCGGTAGCGGTCACCGAGGAGGTTCAAACCGGCACTGGCGCCGACGTCCACGAGCCCGTACGGGCCGGGGAGCTGCTCGGCCACCCACGTGAGGGCCGGGCCGATGAGCGCGCAGCGCCCACAATCGTTGGTCTGCACCCGCCGCGTCGCCAGCAGCGCGAGCAGGTCGGCTCGCTGCGTCCGGCAGACGTCGAGGAACAGGGGGCCCGGGTCGGCGTCGGACTGTCCGGCGTACACCTCGCCGAGGGGATGGTCGAGGCCGTCGAGCAGGAGGTAGCGGACGCCGGCGAGGGCCGCCCCCGGGAGGTGGGCCTCCGGCGGCGCCTGGCGGAGCAGCTCGAGCACCTCGGGGTCCTCCGCCACCGATTCGGCCACCCGCTCGTAGAGCGGGGAGTACCCCCGGTACTGGTGCTCGCCGAACCAGCGCCAGAGCGTGGCGAGGTCGTCGGTGGCGCCGCCCATCGCTCCGACAGTACGCCGAGCCACCCTTCTGTCCGGCCCGGACGACGGGCTCAGGGGCCGCCACTACGGTGGCGTGGTGGCCCGCAGCGTGGATGTCCGGACGCGGGACCGGGGTAGGGCCGACGGGTTCGAGCCGGCCCGCTTCTGGGACGGCCCGTGGGCCGACGCCGCCGCAACCAACGGTGTCCGAGCGGCGGCCGATGCCGCACTGCTCGGTCTGGCGCCTCTGACCATCCGGGTCGACGGCGACGCTCGGACCCTTCGGGCGGGCCCGGACGGCGTCGGCGCCGCCCTCGGCCAGCAGGACGATGCGCCGGTGGTCGACCTCGACCGGTCGGCGTTCGCCGACCTGGTCAGCGAGGAACGAACGGCACTCGGCCTGGTCATCGGTGGACGGGTCGCCGGTGAGGGCGCCGCCCACGAGCTGTTCTGCGCCTGGGACCCGGTGCTGCGGGCAGTGCTCGACGGCCGGTTCCTGCACCGACCGGGTGACATCGCCCTGCTGGACGTCGACGGCACCCCGCTCGAGCTCGATCAGCGCTTCGTGCTCGGGGAGGACACCGACGCTGCGGCCCACTTCCTGGCCGAGGCCGGCTTCCTGCTCCTCCAGGGCGTCTTCCCCGAGGCCGAGTTGGACGCGGTGGACGCCGAACTGGCGGCCGCCGTCGAGGTGGCCCGACCCGACGACGGGACATCGTGGTGGGCCACGACCGGATCCGGCGAGCAGTACCCGTGCCGGATCCTCGACCTGCTCACCCGGTCGCCCGGCCTGCGGGACCTGTTCGCCGATCCCCGGTTCCTGGCCATCGGCGGGATCCTGGACGATGGCCACCGACCCGGCGACCCCTTCGGCGAGCACTTCAGCGAGCCCACCGCCGAAGGGCTGGTCAAGCGGGTCGACTCCGTCGAGGGTCTCTCCTGTCTGCCCTGGCACAAGGACTGCGAGCGGGGCGGCCACTCGCTGTTCTGCTCAGGTCTGACCATCGGCATCTGTCTCACGCCCGTCGACCGAGCCCACGGGGGGTTGGACGTCATCGCCGGATCCCACCGGGGTCACATCGCCCGCCGGCAGGTCGACCGGGGCGTGGACCTGCCGGTGGCCACCCTGCGGGCGGAGCGGGGCGACGTGACCGTGCACCTGTCCTGCGCGCTCCACCGGTCGACCCACCCCGAGAGCGCCGAGCGCCGGGTGATCTACACGGGCTTCGCCCTCCCGCCTCGACCGGGCGACGTCGGGACCGGTGCCGACCACAGCCGGCTGCTCCGGGAGCGGGCGGCCATCGCCGGCCGCCAGGACGACGCGATCACGTCGCTCACCGCCAGGTCGACCCGGGACACCGACGGCCCTCGCTGAACCGTGGGAGCCGGGCCGGCGCCCCTTTCAGCGGAGGACGAAGAGGGCGAACTGCGGGTGGTCGACGTCGAGGAGCTCGACGGTGGCGAAGCCGGCCTCGGTCGCGTACTGCCGGAGGGTGTCGGGCCGGAAGACGGTGCCCGTGCCCGCGCCGCCGTCCTGCATGCTGACCGCCAGGCAGTGCAGGGTGCTGAACGCGTAGAAGAAGCGCTCCATCTCGTTGGTCGGCACCGTGAAGGCCTCTTCGGTCCGTTCGTCGGCCACCAGCACCGTGCCGGCGTCGCCGGCCAGGGTCTTCATGGTGCGGAGGATGCCGACGGGGTCGGGCACGTCGTGGAGCATCTCGATGGCCATGACCAGGTCGTAGTCACCGTCGATGGTCGGGTCGGCGGCGTCGCGTAGGTGGAACCGCGCCCGGTCGCCGACCCCGGCGGCGTCGGCGTCCCGCTGGGCCGCGGCGATGGACGCGTCGTCGAGGTCGTAGCCGTCGATCTCGACGTTGGGATAGGCGCGGGCGATGGTGATGGCGGCGACGCCCTCACCACAGCCGACCTCCGCGATGCGCACGGGTGTCCCCGCGTCCAGCCGGGCCTGGATGTCGGGCAGCGCCGGCAGCCAGTCCTGGGTCAGGTGGTTCACGAACGCCGGGCGGGTGAACGCGGCCTGGATGTCGTGGAGGTCGAAGGCCCCGAACGACGCGCCCGTGCCGTCCCGGAACTCCTGGACCATGATGTCGATGGCCTTGGCCAGCCACGGCACCACCGCGGCGCACGGCTTCATGCACGCCTCGCTGTCGTCGTCGAGCAGCACGTGGGCGTGGGCGTTGGGCAGCTCGAAGCGGCGCTCATCGGGCGCCTTCGTGGTGTCGTCGACCTCCACGACACCCGCCACGGCCTGTTGCTCGAGCCACTCGCGGGCGTACCGCACGGCGATGCCGGCGCGGTCCGCCAGCTCCGGGGCGGTCACCGGCCCGACGCCGGCCAGGGTCTCGTAGAGGCCGAGCCGGACGCCCAGCTCGACGTTGGCCAGCTCCATGGCGCCGAGGCAGGCCTCGAACAGGCCGCCGGCGAACGCCTCCACCCTGGTCTCCGTCGTCCTCGGCCAACTCGATCACCGGCATGTAGCCCCCCCAAGAACCGAACCTGAGCGGGATCGTTCTAGCAGCGCTCGATCACCTCGTGCCGGGGTGCCGGGTCAGCGCGTGACGGCGGTGCGTCCGGTGTAGGCGGCGAGTCGCTCGATGGGCGAGGCCGTGGGCTCCGGCTCGACGGCGTCGGCGAAGGTCTGACCGTCCCGCAGCGGGTCGAGGGCCTGGCGGGCGAAGCCGTCCACCGCCTCGACCAGCTCGCGGGGCGGGTCGTAGGCCTGACCGGTGGCGGTGGCCATGTCCCAGCCGTGGACGAGGCCGTCGAGGACGACGAAGCGGGCGAAGGTGTCGCCGGAGACCTCGCCGAAGGGGGCGGCGATCGTGCGATCGAGCGCCCCCGGGGCGCTGATCGCTTCGGCCAGGTCGCCGAGCACCGGGCCGAAGCGGCCGAGGGGGTCGTCGAGGGCCGCCTCGGGGGCGTCCTCCCCCCGGAACGCCGCGGCGAAAGCGGTGGCCCCGCCGATCATGTGCTCGAGCACACCCCTGACGGTGAAGTCGGCGCACGGCGTGGGGGCCTCGAGCTGGTCGGGGTCGATGCCGCCGACCACCTCCCCGAGGAGGGGGCCGAGCAGGCTGAGTTGGGTCAGCGGGTCCATGGGTTCTCCATTCTGGGTCGGTCGAGGGGCCGGGGTGCGGCTCGGTCGGGTGGGCGCCCTGCTGCGGCCGCCTCCCGGTCACGTCCGGCCTCGATCAACCGGGTGACGGCGAGCGATCGGTCCCGGTCGTCCATGCCCTGATCATCCTCCTCGGATCGTGGCGACGCCATCGGTCGTCCACCCCATCGGTTCGCTCGCCGCCACCGCGACCCGATGGGGCGAACACCCCATCGGGCCCGGTGCGACGCGGTCTCCGGTTGGGTCACGTGGCCGATGCGGCATCGGGCGCCGGGTCCCACGATCACCTCACGCCCCGGATGGACCGGGTCGGAGAGGAGACAGGACATGCGTGCCAGTGAATCGGAGCTCGACATCGAGCTGGAGGTCGGCGACATCGTGACCAGGGGCGAGGAGTGGGGTGGGCAGTTGGTCCGGCACCTCACGCTCCCGCCGGGGGCGGACTTCCGCCCGCTCTTCCAGGGGCTGCCCGGCGATGCCTGCCAGAGCTCGCACTGGGGCTACGTGCTGGAGGGCGCCATCTGCGTCCGCTTCGCCGACGGCACCGAGGAGATCAGCCGCGCCGGTGACCTCTACTACTGGCCCGGGGGCCACACCGGCTGGACCGACGAGGGCGTGACCTTCCTGGAGTTCAGCCCGGCCGAGGACCTGCGCCCCGTCCTCGAACACGTCGCCGCCCAGCTCGCCCCGTCCCGCTGACACCCCTGCCGGGTGGGCGCCTACCGCCGAGGTTCGACGAGCTCGTGCTCGAAGGCGAAGGCGGTGGCGCTCGCTCGGGAGGTGACCCCGATCTTGGTGAAGATGTTCGACAGGTGGCGGGAGACGGTCTTCGCGCTCAGGTAGAGCTCGGCGGCGATCTCGTTGTTGCTCAGCCCGCCGGCGACGAGGCGGAGCACCTCGACCTCCCGCTCGGTGAGTCCGGCCGGCAGGCTCGGACTGTTGCCGTCGAGCACCAGCCGGGCGTCCAGGTGGGCGCCGATGTCGTCGAACAGCTCGACGGCCGCGGCGAACGCCGAGGCCGCCCCGGGATCGTCACCGGCATCGCGCCGTGTCTGGCCCAGGAGGGTCAGGGTCGTCGCGATCTCGTAGGGGACATCGAGGGCCCGCCACTGTTCGGTGGCCTGCTCGAGGGCGGCACGCGCGCGCGGGGAGGTCGCGTCCCGCCAGGGCCAGGCGGCCTCGAGCGGCGAGGGCCGAGGCCCGCAGCATCGGGGTGCTGTAGGTCTCGGCGATCCCGTCGAGCTCGGTGAGGGCGACGGCCGCCGCCTCGAGGTCACCCGCGGCGATCGCGACGTGGACCTGGACAGGGAGCAGCCGGGAGCGGGCCAGCGGGGCGGTGGTGTCAGACAGGCACCCGGTGACCACCGCCATGGCCGCGTCGATCCGGCCCTGGGCCAGCCGGAGCAGCGCCAGTTCGCCGCAGGGTCGACCGCAGAGCTCCTGGGCCCGGTCGAAGGCCTCCTGGGATCGATCCAGGTCGCCGAGCCGACGGCGGATGTCGCCGACCTCGGCGAAGGCCAACCCGCGGTTGCCGATGTGACTGCCGACCAGCTCCTCGCCGGCCCGGAGGGCCTCGCCCTCGGCCTCGGCGAGGGCGCCGCGTCGCTTCAGCACCACCGCCCGATGCACCCGGCAGATCCCCGGGAAGATGGCGAACGGGTGCTGTTCGGCCCACTGCTGGGTCGCGGCGGTCCACTCGGCGGCACGGTCGAGGTCGCCGAGCTCCTCACAGGCACTGATGAGGCTGCAGTACACCTTGCCCGTCGAATACGGCCCGAGGCGGCCTTCGACGGCGAACAGCATGGCCTCGTCGAGGTGCCCCATGCCCTCGGCCACCTCGCCCCGGTCGATCAGGACCCGTCCCTCGGTCTGCAGCGCCTCGGCCTCCAGGTCCGGCGACCGGAGGCGGCGACCCAAGGCGATCACCTCGGTCGCGAGCGCCGACGCCCGGTCGAGGTCGCCGGACCCGTGCGCCGCCTCGGCTTCTCGAAGGAGCAGCGCCCCGTGCGCGACGCACTCGGGGTCGTCGGCGAGGGCTCGCCTCGCGCGGCGGAGCCAGGCCCCGGCGATCACGGGCCGGGCCCGGATGGCGTTGGTCTCGTACAGCCAGACGGCGCACTGACCGGCGGCCCGGTGGTCGCCCAACTCGTCGAAGGCCCGGTACGCGTGCTCGCGGGCCTCGATCGACTCGTCGAGGCGGCCGAGCCACCAGGCCGCCTCAGCCAGCAGGTCAGCTCGGGCGGCTTCGCCCTCGGCCGAGTCGACCGTCGCCGCGTGCGCCGCCTCGTAGGCCCCCGGCCAGTCGTGACGCGCCAGTGCGGTTCTCACGGCGGCCAGACCGTCGGCGTCCACGCCGGTCATGACCGAGGCGACATCGGTGGCTGACGCAGGCGGCCACCCTAAGGCCTCGGCGACCTCGGGGGTCTCCGTCCTGGACCGCTGGTGGCGATCGCCGGCGCGGTCGGCCCGTGATGGGGAGGACTACCTGTCGGCGGGCACGATGTCGGGTGCGGCGTCGGCGGGCCACCGAAGGGTCATTCCGTTGTGGAACGCCTCCTGCGGACAGGTGACCCGCGCCCCGCCGCCGGTGACGACGTAGGCGCCGGTGCCGTCGCCGGCCACCTCGACGGGACCGGTGAGCACGCAATCGACGTCGACGATCAGTCCACCGCTGGTCGCGGCCACGGCCGGGTGCTGTCCGCTCACGATGACGGCCTCCGCGGCCTGGCTCGGACCGTCGTCGCTGACCGGGACGGTGAGGGCCGACACGCCCCACAGGCCGGCGGCGGCGAACGCGCCACCGAGCACCAGCAGGGTCACGCCCGCGACGACCCACTGGCGCCAGGTCCTGGGCGGTTCGACGTACCCATCGGCGTAGTCGGAGCGGTCGAGGGCGATGGGTACGTCGGTCGCGGGCATGCACCGAGCTCCTGCCCGTCAGCGCTGCTGGTCAGAACCGCTGAGGGATCGACGTCGGTGGCCGAACGACTCGTCGGCCGCGGCCGACGTCCGTCTAGCGTCGGGCCATGGACGACGTGATCCGGGCGCTCGCCGAGCAGCAGGAGGCGTTGGGGCTCCTCGTCGCCGACCGGGACGACGACGGCCTGCGGGCGCCGACCCGCTGTGCGGGATGGACGGCGGTGGACGTCCTCTTGCACCTCGCCCAGACCAACGAGGCCGCGGTGGCCAGCGTCGAGGGCCGGCTGGGGGAGTTCCGGCTCGGCGGGACCGACCCGGGTGCGGCGGGCGATGTGGACGAACTGGCGGACCTGGCGGTGGCCGCCGAGCGGGACCGCCCACCCTCGGAGATCCGGGACCGGTGGATGGCCAGTGCCGTGGCGCAGGTCGATGCCTTCGAGGGCTGTGATCCCCACGACCGGGTGGTGTGGGTGGCGGGGGAGATGGCGGCCCGCACCCTGGCGTCGACCCGGTTGTCGGAGACCTGGATCCACACGGTGGACGTGGCGTCGGCCTACGGCCCGCCGCCCGAGCCGACCGAGCGTCTCTGGCACGTCGCCCGTCTGGCGTGGCGGACGGTGCCGTACGCCTTCGCCCAGGCCGGGCTCGATCTGCAGGCGCCGGTGGCCTTCGAGCTCACGGCGCCCGGACGGCGGTAGGTGGTCCTTCGGGCCCGACGGCCCGACCGATGCCCTCACGGTCGTCCGGGGCGCCGCCGCCGACCTCTGCGAGGTCGCGGGTCAGCGGGCCGATGCCTCCGCCACCGGCCTGACCGCCGAGGGTCCCGACGCCGCCGAGGTCCTCCGCCTGGTGCGGACCTTCGCCTGACCCCTGGCCCGCCGACGGGGCGAGTGGACCCGGGGAGGTCGACCGAAGCGTGATCCGCGAGACTGGCGGTCGACCGAGGGGGCATGGGTGATCGACGAGACGGTGGCCAAGTGGCACGAGCACCTGCGAGGGCGCCTGCCGGGCGGGCTGGACGAGCTGCTGGCCGACGACGTGGTGTTCTACTCGCCGGTCGTCTACACGCCCCAGGAGGGCAAGGCGATCACCAAGGGCTACCTCGAAGCGGCCTACGGCGCCCTCGGCGGGGAGCCGAGCGGGACAGGTGGGGGCTCGGGTGGCGGCTTCCGCTACACCAAGCAGGTCCTGTCGGGGGACACCGCCGTGCTGGAGTTCGAGACCACCGTCGACGGCAAGTACGTGAACGGGGTGGACATCATCCGCTGTGACGAGGTCGGGCGGATCGTGGAGTTCCCGCGTGATGATCCGACCCCTGCAGGCGGTCAACGCGGTCCACCGCCAGATGGCAGCCGCCCTCGAGGCCGCCGGATCCGACGGGTGACGGGTCGGGACCTTTGGCTGGTCCGGACCGTGACCGGGGAATGCGAAACTGCCGGACATGGGCACCCAAGCGCGGGAGTTGCGGGTCATCGTCATCGGGGCGGGGATGGCCGGGATCCTCAGTGCGATCAAGCTCCGGGAGACCGGCATCGGCGACGTGGTCGTCTACGAGAAGGCCGACCGGCTCGGTGGCACCTGGCGGGAGAACACCTATCCGGGCATCGCCTGTGACGTCCCGTCGCACCTCTACAGCTACTCGTTCGCGCTGAACCCGGACTGGAGCCGGTCGTTCTCCGACGGCGCCGAGATCCAGGCCTACTTCGAGCGCGTCGCCGAGGAGCACGACGTCGTCCCCCTGATCCGCTTCGGCGAGGAGGTGACCGGCTGTGAATGGCGAGACGGCCGGTGGCACCTCTCGACCGCGGCCGGTACCCGGGACGAGGCCGACGTGGTCATCGCGGCCACCGGGGTGCTGCACCACCCGAAGTATCCCGACATCGACGGCCTCGAGGACTTCGCCGGGGCCTGCTTCCACAGCGCCCGTTGGGACCACAGCGTGGATCTCGACGGCGCCCGGGTCGGGGTCATCGGCACCGGCTCCACGGCGGTGCAGATCACCGGTGCGCTCGTGGACCGGGTGGCCCACCTGAGCGTGTTCCAGCGGACCGCCCAGTGGATCGCCCCGTTGGACAACCCGCCCTACGACGAGGAGACCCGGCGGCTCTTCCGGGAGGACCCCGAGCGGCTGCGGGGCGTCCACGACAGCCTCAGCGTGGCCTTCGAGGGCTTTTCGCTCTGCGTCGTGGACGCCGCTTCCCCGGCGATGGCCGCCGTGGAGAAGGCCTGTCGGGACAACCTCGAGCAGAGCGTCAGCGATCCCGACCTGCGGGAGCGCCTGCGACCCGACTACCGGGCGGGCTGCAAGCGCCTGGTCCTGTCGGACAACTTCTACGAGGCCATCCAGAAGCCCCAGGCCGAACTGGTCACCGAGCCCATCGAACGGGTGGAGGCCGGCGGCGTGCGCACGCGGGACGGTCGCCTCCACGAGCTGGATGTGCTGGTCCTGGCCACCGGGTTCCACGCCGACGCGTTCATGCGGCCGATGGGAGTCGTCGGCCGGAACGGAACCGAGCTCGCCGACGTCTGGGCCGACCGCCCGACGGCCTACCTCTCGATCTCGATCCCGGAGTTCCCGAACCTCTTCCTGCTCAACGGGCCCAACGGACCGGTGGGGAACTTCTCGCTCATCGAGGTGGCCGAGCTGCAGCTGGCCTACGTCCTCCAGCTCGTCGACCGGCTGCGCTCCGGGGAGTGCACCGAGATCAGCGCGACCCAGGCGGCCACCGACGACTTCGAGGACCAGCGCCTGGAGGCGTCGCGGAACACGATCTGGGCCACGGGCTGCACCAGCTGGTACCTCGATGACCGCGGGGTGCCGGCCGTGTGGCCCTTCCCGTTCGCGCGCTTCCGCGAGGAGATGGCCGCCCCGGACCTGGGGGCCTACGAGCAGGTCTGAGTGGCGAGGACCCGTTCGGCGACGAACGGCGAGGTCATGGCCCGCGAGGAGCGCCGTGTAGTCGACCCCGAAGCGGACCTCGCGACCCGACGGCCACGGTCGAGGCGTCCCGGTGTCGAGCACGAGGTGGTCGCTGCTGGCGCCGAGGATCTCGATGCCCGGCGGGCGGCGTCGAGGCCCGTCGGGATCGACGTCCTGGCGACCGAGGGCGAGGATCGCCTGGCGGCGATCGCCCCGGTCGACCGGACCGCGACGGTCTCGCCGAACGCGGTCTGGGCGATGTCGCCCCAGGGCAGGGACGGCTTGACCTTGGACTCGATGACCTCGGCCACCAGGGTGATGGCGTCGGTGTGCAGCCCGTCGATCGGGTCGGCGGTGCGAGCGGTCTCGCGGCCGAGCAGGATCGACTCGCCGAGCCGGAGGTCGTTGACCCGGCCGACGTCGGTGGCCGCCGAGGGCCCAGTCGAGGTTGGCCGAGTTGCCGCCCGACACGACGCTCGAGCGGTCGAGCCCGAACGTCGCCTCGACGGCGATCGGCCAGGTGCGGACAGCTCGGCCATGTTCGCGGCGTCGGGCACGACGCCGCTCTGGCAGGCCAGGTTGGTGCCGATGCCCGCGCAGGCTCGAGGCCGGGCAGGTGCGATGCACCTGGCTCGACGACGCCGCGCGAGGTCGTCGGGCAGGATGCCCTCACGCAGGTCGCCGAGCTCGACCATGAGCACGCACGCCGTGGGTCCGGCCTGGCCGACCGCGGCCGCGGCCGAGAGCGCCGCAGCACGTCGAGCTCGGTGTTGCAGCTCACGTCGGCGTGCTGCCACCACCCGGTCGACCTGGCTGAGCATCGGCGAGCGGATGAGGGTCATCGGCGCGGCGATGCCCGCCCGCCGCAGGGCCTCGATGTTCTCGATCCGCGAGTCGCCGAGGCCGGCGACGCCGGCGTCGGAGCAGCTCGCCGGGCGATCTCGGGCGAGCCGAGGGTCGCCTTGGTGACGCCGGTGACGGCGATGCCCCGGCGGCCGAGCCGTTCGACCAGCGTCCGGGCGTTGTGGCGCGATCTTGGTCGAGGTCGATCTCGAGCCGCGGCGCGGTCATCCGACGCTGGCGGCGAGCTTCTCGCTCGAGCTCGGGGAAGGCGGCGAGCACCATGTCGACCAGGCGCTCGGGCGAGCGGGTCAGGGCATCGGTGGCGGGGATGCCGAGCTCGAGCTCGTAGAGGGTGATGGCGGCGCGTGACCTCGGCGTCGGTCATGTTCTCGTGGTTGATCGTCAGGCCGATGACCTTGGTGTCGGCGAAGGTCTCGATGAGGTTGATCTCGCTGGCCGGCGTCGGCATGGGCAGGTCGGCGAAGTCGCCGAGCCGGCGCGCGCGCCGGGGCGTGCTGGAGGACGACGGCGTGCGGGCCGGCTGCCGCGCAGGATGAACGTGGAGGTCAGGTAGGCGGGGTGGCTGAGCGCGCCCTGGCCCTCGACGATGATCACGTCGGGGTCCTCGCCCTCGAAGGCCTCGACGACCGTCGACTCCATCTCGCCCGAGCAGAACTGGCGACGGGATGGCGTCGAGGGCGACGCCGTAGCGGGCGCCCTGGATGAGGCCGGTCTGGCCGGTGCCGACCATGACGGCCTTGATGCCGCGGTCGTTGAGGGCCTGGGTCAGGATGGTGGCGGTCGTGCGCTTGCCGATGGCGCCGTCGGTGCCGAGCACGGCGATGCGCGGGCAGGTGACCTCGGCGATGCGGCCGCTGAACATGCCGCAGGTCCTTCTTGGCCCGGGGCCGGCGGACGTCGAGGATCTCCACGCCGCTGGCGCGCGCTGGCGGCGGCGAACTCGGGGTCGTCGTTGAGGAACTCGTGGAGGCCGTTGACGATGTTCATCCCGAGCTCGATGGCCTCGAGGACGACGCTGCGCTCGTCGAGCGAGAGCATGCCGCTCGACGGGGCCATGCCGAAGATGAAGCAGTCGGGCACGCCGCCGGCCAGCGCCAGGGCGTCGGCCAGGTCGCGGCACGATCGGGATGCCGTTGGCCTCGTCGTCGAGCACGACGCCGGCGTCGAGGCCCGGCCTGTGCGCTGTCGATGACCGAGAGGATCTCGTAGCGCTCGGAGTGGCGGACGAGGCCGTTGGCGGTCTTGCCGTCGATGGCGCCGAAGTTGGCCTCGCAGTACACGACGGCCGTGTCCCGGTCGTCGTCGAGCGCGTTCGTAGGCAGGGCTCGCAGGGTGGGGGACATGTCTCTCCTCAGATGTGCTCAGAGGAGGCGACAGGCTCTCGGGGTCCCCGGTGAGTCGAACGGACGATGGTCAGGGTACCGGTGTTCGCCCCCGGGTCCCCGGAGGTGTCCCTGGGCCTGCGTAGGTTGAGGCCATGGCATTCGGACAGGCATCGGGCCCCCCGGCTCCCCAACGGCGGGTCGCCGAGCTGGCCGAGCTGCTCGAGGCGCGGGGCTTCGACTCGTTCAAGGAGGCCCGCCACCCGTTCGGGCTGACCCAGCGGCAGGCCGGGGGCAAGTTCACCACGGGCGAGGTCGACGAGCTCATCGACCGCCTGGAGGGCGAAGCCGAGGTGGCGGCAGCCGGCACGATGGACCCACCGGCGGAGAAGGCACCCGAGACCCCGGACCAGCGACGGCGGCGCGAACGGGACGAGGAGCTCGCGGTGAAGCTGGACGCGAACGTGATGGCCACCGAGCTGGTCAACCGGGGCTGGTGCTGCATCCCCCCACCGGACTGAGTCGACATGACCACCATCGAGGTCCGCGCCGAGCGGATGGTCGCCGGCGGTGCGGCCCTCTGCCGTGACGACGACGGCCGGGTCGTGCTCGTGGCCGGCGCGTTGCCCGGGGAGCGGGTGGCGGCAGCCGTCGAGGACCGGCACGGCAGCCTGCACGGCGAGGTCGTCGCGGTGCTCGAGGCCTCCGCCGGACGGGTCGAGCCCCCTTGTCCCTTCGTCGCCGCGGGCTGCGGGGGCTGTGACTGGCAGCACGCCAGCCCGGCGCTGCAGTCGACGATGCGGCTGGAGATCGTGGTCGACGCCCTCCGCCGGCTCGGCCACCTGGAGGCCCCGGTCGTACGCACCGGTCCGCCGGTGCCCGCCGAGCGCTCGCGGAACTCGCTGCGCCTGGCGGTGGAGGACGGACGCCTCGGCCTGCGGGGCCGGGGGAGCCACGACGTGGTGCCCGTCGACGACTGCCTCGTCGTGGTGCCCCGACTGGCCGAGCTCTTGGCGCCCGGCGTGGTCACCCCGGGCCAGGCGACCGAGTTGACCATCCGGGTCGCCGACGGCACGGGGGAGCGGCTGATCCTGGCCGAGCCGACCGCCGAGGGGGTGGAGGCGCCCGAGGACGTGTCGGTCATCGGGGCCGACGAGTTGATCGCGGGGCGCCGCCGGTGGTTCTTCGCCGAGGTGGCGGGCCACCGGCTGCGGGTGTCGGCGTCGTCGTTCTTCCAGACCCGGGGTGCGGGCGCCGACGCCCTCGTCGCCGTGGTCACCGAGCAGGTGGCCGGAGCGCCCCAGGGGACCTTCGTCGACCTCTACGGGGGCATCGGCCTGTTCGCGGTGACCGTCGCGGGGGATCGGGCGGTGGTGGTGGTCGAGCGGTCCCCGTCAGGGGCGGCGGACGCCCGCCACAACCTGGCCGGGCGGACGGCTCGGGTGATCGCCAAGCCGGTGGCCCGATGGCGGCCGACGCCCGCCGCGGTCGTGGTCGCCGACCCGGCGCGGGCCGGGCTGACCGCGGCCGGGATCCAGCGCGTCGTGGCCACCGGGGCCGCCCGGGTGGTCCTGGTCAGCTGCGACGCGGCGTCGCTGGGTCGGGACACCGCCGGCCTGGTGTCGGCCGGGTACGCCCATGTCGAGAGCGTGGTGGTCGACATGTTCGGCCACACCGGCCACGTCGAGGTCGTGACCCGCTTCGACCGGATCCGCTGAGGGCCCCGTCGGGCTAGGTCGACCCGTGCTGGTGGTCGCAGAGCACCTCTTCGCCCTCTTCGATCTGACCACCGCCGATGCCTTCCAGCGCCGAGAAGGGGCCACATTCCTGGGGCTCCAGCCAGACGTGGACCATGGGGGTGGGCACGGGCAGGATGAGGCCGGGAGGGCACTCTCCATTGCCGTCGGTGATGCCCACGACCTGACCCGAGGGCGTGTAACAGAGGTTGTTGTGGATGTGCCACTGCATCAGGTTCCCGCCCAGGTTCGGGGCGTCCTCCAGCGGGGTGCCTCGCTCGAGCATGTACATGGCGGCGACCAGGCGACGCTCGCCCGAGGTGGTGTCCCACACCAGTGACTCGGGCCTCGCCGGGTCGAAGATCGCCGGATCGTCGATGTTCTCGTCGTTGATGAAGTGCTCGATCCCGGTCAGGCCGTCGCCGATCGACTGGAAGCCGTGGGCCAGTGCGTACTCGGGGTCGGACCACTGCGGGAGCAGGAGCAGGGTGGCCCCGACGACGTTCTCGGCCCAGGCCTGCTGGGCCGGGGTCACGCCCTCGACGCCGCTGAAGTCGATGGGCTGGTCGGGGTCGAAGGGGACCACGACGGCCGGCTCGTGGTCCTCGTGGTCGTCGGTGGTCCCGGCGGCGTGGGCGTGGCCGTCGCCGCCCGAGCCGGACCCGTGGGCGTGCTCGCCACCGGCACCGTGGGCGTGCACATGGGTGCCCCCGGCGACCATGCCGAAGAGCGACAGGGCGGTGACGCCCAGGGCGGCGATGAACATCGGGGGCCGGCTCGGGGTGGTGCCCTTGCGGTCGTTCCAGAGCGACAGGCCGATCAAGAGGACGCTGGCGGCGGCCAGCCCGGCGGCCAGCCCGTCGGCGGTCTGCACCGGCTCGGCCACATCCAACCCGGGGATGAACGAGATGCCCCAGACCTTGGCCCACACCCAGCCCACGACGGCGCCCACGCCGATGGCGGCACCGGCCAGTGCGATCAGCCGGTTGTTGCGCACGAGGGCCAAGCGCGCCCCAGGCCAGCTGGAGGGCGGCGATCACGACGAAGGTCATGGCGGCCGGGCGGTGCTCGGCGTGGACGCCGATGGCCGCGGCATGGATGGCGCCGGCGCCGAGCGACGAGAGGCCGGCCACGGCCATCCAGCCGGTGACGGTGGTCGCCCGGGCGCCGACCGGGGCGTCGTCGAGGGGGGTCGTCAGCGAGGAGGGGGACGGGATCGTCGTCATCGCCGTACAGCGTACGTCGTTGCGTGAGGGTGTCGGTCGTCACAGCACCGGGAGCCCGAAGCGAGGCGGCCAGGCCCCATTAGCCTCTCGGCGTGGTCACAGGAGCCGGCACCGCCTCGGCGCTCACGCGGGAGCGGGTGATCGACGCCGCCATCACCGTCGCCGAGCGGGACGGCCTCGCCGAGCTGAGCATGCGGCGGCTGGCCGCCGAGCTCGGGGCCGGGACGATGTCGCTCTACAACCACGTGGCGGACAAGGAGGACCTCTACGACGCGATGGTCGAGCACGTCCTGGCGCCCGTGCGGGTCGCCGACGACGGGGACTGGCGGGCGGTCGTGGCCCTGTGGGCCACCGACAGCCGCGGCGCGCTGCTCGACCGCATCGACCTGATCCCGCTGGTCATCGCCCCCCAACGGCTCGCCCACCTCGGTCGGATCAGCGGTGCGGTGGCCGACGCTCTCGGCCGTTGCGGCATGGCGCCACGGGACGCGGCCGTGGTGGTGCGGGTCGTCGGTCGCTACTTCGCCGGTGCGGTGCTGCTCGACGCCCCCCGACTGCGGGCGGGTGGGGTGTCCCGCGAGGCCCTCGACCGCACCTTCGCCATCGGGTTGGACGCGCTGCTCGTCGGCTTGGCCGCGGACGTGGCGGGATGAGCCTGGATCCCGGCCAGAGCGAGGCCTACGAGCGGGACGGCTACCTCGTGCTACGCGACGTGCTGGCCGCCGACCGGGTGCAGGAGATCGCCGGCTGGGTGGACGAGGTCGCGTCGTGGGCCGTCACCGACGGTCCGGGCCTCCACCACCTCGAGCAGACCGACACCGGACCCGCGCTGGCCCGCAGCGAGGACCTGATCGGGCACCACGCCGGCCTGCGGTCCCTGCTGACCGAGGGCCTCGTGCCCGAGCTCGCCGGGGAGCTGTTGGGCGAGCCCGCGCTCCTCTACAAGGAGAAGGTCAACTACAAGCACCCCGGCGGCGCCGGGTTCGCTGCGCACCAGGACGCCCCGGCCTACCGGTTCGTGGACTTCCACGTGAGCTGCATGCTCCCCCTCGAGCCGGCCACGGAGGCCAGCGGGTGCCTGTGGGTGGCCGAGGGCCGCCACCGGGAGGTGCTGGCGATGGACGGGCTGCGGGGGCTGAGCGACGAGGTGGTCGCGTCGCTGACCTGGCACCCGGTCGAGCTGGGGCCGGGTGACCTGCTCTGGTTCGACTCCTACGTGCCCCACCGCAGCGGCACGAACGTCACCGCGGTCGCCCGGCGGGCCCTCTACCTGACCTACAACGCGGCGTCGGCGGGGGACTTCCGGACGACCTACTACGAGGACAAGCAGGCCACCTTCGCCGGGCTGGGCGGCGCCGCCGATCGGGCCCGGCTGAGCATCACCGACGACTTCCTCGGTCGGCCGGTCCCATGACCCCGCCGTTGGACGAGTTGCTGGCGCTGTTCGAGGGCGACCGGGCCACGGCCATGTACGACGAGGTGGTCACCGAACGGGAGCACGCCCTGCAGGCCGCCCAACTGGCCGAGGCCGCCGGCGCCCCGGACGCCACGGTCGCGGCGGCGCTCCTCCACGACGTCGGACGGCTGCTCATCGAGGCCGATCCCGACGTTCGTCGCGGCCGACCGGGCGCCACGACGAGGTGGGGGAGCGGCACCTCCGGCAGTGGTTCGGACCCGGGGTCACTGCTCCGGTCGGGCTGCACGTCGCCGCCAAGCGCTACCTCTGCGCGGTCGAAGCGGACTACCTGGAACGGCTCTCGCGCGGTGTCGGTGCGCAGCCTGGCGGTCCAGGGCGGCCCCATGAGCGAGACCGAGGTGGAGGCGTTCCGGGCGAGGGCGGGCTGGGAGGCGGCGGTCCAGCTGCGGCGCTGGGACGACGAGGCCAAGCTGGAGGACCACCGGACCAGGACGGTGGCGGACTACCGGCCGTTGCTGGAAGCGTCTGGTCGTACCGCTGACCCTGGTGCGCCCCCCGCACGACGACCTGTCGCCGTGCAGGGGACGCAGAACGGGTGATCAGTCGCGGTTGGCGCGGTCCCGGACGTTGTCGATGGCGTCCTCGACCTTGTCCTTGACGGTGTCGACCGCGTCCTTGAGCCGTCCGCTGGCCTTGTCGACCTTGCCTTCGGCCTTCAGGTCGTCGTTGTCGGTCAGCGCGCCGGCTGCTTCCTTGGCGCGACCCTTGGCTTCGTCCATCTCGCCTGCCATGTCGGTCTCCTTGTTGGGGGTGAGCACGTGACCTACCCCGGAAGCGGCGACCTAGAAGCCGGTGCTCAGCGCTCGGCGTTGCGCCACCAGGCCGACAGGTGGGCCGCTGCGGCGAGGTAGAGGCGCGACGCCCCGGGGTCGTCCCGGGCGGCGTCGATGCAGGCGAGGGTGTACTTGGCCAGGTGGGCGTCCTCGTGGGTCGCGGCGCGCGAGGCCAGCCGGGCCACGACCGCGGGCCGTTCGCCGTTGGTGGCGTGCCAGGCGCCCGCCGCGGCCTCCGCCGGTGTCCCGTCCAGGGCCTCCAGCGGGTCACCGACGGCGGCGGGGGACCAGGCGGGGTCGACGTCCACCGTGCCCTGCGTCGCCCGGAAACCGAGGACGAAGGTGGCGGCGACGGCGATGGCCTGCCGCGGGTCGGCGGCGCCGGCGCGGGCCAGCCCGAGGACGGCCTGGGGCATCGTGAGGCAGTGGCTCCAGCCGTAGGGCGCGGCGTCGGGCGTGTCCTGGATCATCGACGCGGCGGCCAGTCGTTGGAGGTCCTCGGTGGCCTGGGGGAGGGAGGCGGCCCGGGTCGGTCCGTCGAGCAGTTCCTCGGCGAGGCCGGACGCGCTCGACCAGGGACATGGTGGGGAAGATGAAGTCGCTGCCCGGATCGCCCGGGGACCGCGGACGGCGCAGGGCGCGACCAGGTCGCCTCCGCCCTCGGCGGTCGGCGCGCGGTCGAGGTGCCAGGTGAGGCCCCAGTCCGGCTGCCGGGCCAGCTCGCGGACCAGGCCGCGGAGGGGTCGGGCCGCGGCCCGACTGCGGGGGGCGGCTCGCGGGAGGAGGTACAGCAGGATGCTGCCGTGGCCGGCCGCCGACAGGCGGGGGATGACATCGTCGGCGAGCAGCCGGGCCAGGTCGACAGGGGTGGCGTGCGCGGCCAGCCACGCCGCGGTGGCGTCGGCGTCATCGATCTCCCCGGCGTTGACCGCGCCGGTGAGGTGGTCGGCCGCGGTGGCCAGGTCGTCGTAGGCCCGGGCGGCCGGCTCGTCGACCTCGTCCCCGGCGTCGCGGTAGGCCTCGCCGAGCCACGCCAGACGGTCCCGGGCGGCCTCGCGGGCGTCGGGTTCCACGAGGGGGAGGAGCGCGGTCCGGGCGAGCAGCTCGAGGGGGGCGTGGAGGGTGAAGGAGGTGACGCCGTCCGCTTTGGGGTGGGCGAGGCGATCGGCCACCGCGTCGGTGAGCTGGGCGTCGGTCAGGAGGTCGGTGCGCAGCGGCATGGCGACACGGTAAGACCTCGATCTCACTTGAGGTCAAGGGGTACTCTCGTCGCATCGACGAGCTCCTGACCATCGGCGAGGTGGCGGCCCGGGCCGGCATCGCCCACTCCGCCCTGCGGTACTACGAGACCGAGGGCCTCGTGCACAGCGAACGCACGGCGGGCAACCAGCGGCGCTACCACCGCAGCGAGCTCCGACGCATCGCCTTCATCCGGGTGGCCCAGCGCGTCGGCCTGAGCCTGGACGAGATCCGCGAGGCGCTGGGCACCCTGCCGGCCGCCCGGGCCCCGACCGAGAAGGAGTGGGCCCGCCTGTCCCAGGCCTGGCGCCCCCGCCTCGACGCCCAGATCGCCGTCCTGGAAGGCCTCCGGGACCAGCTCGACTCCTGCATCGGCTGCGGCTGCCTGTCCTTCAAGGTGTGTCGCCTCTACAACCCCGGCGACGTGGCCCGGACCCACGGACCAGGTCCCCGGTACCTGCTGGGAGACCCCCGCGAGGGATCACCCGGGTCAGCCGACCGGGTCACCTAAGTTGACCCGATGGGGCGACGGGCGGGCGGCCGCGTGAGGCAGGGGGTGGGCTGCGGGGGCCCAGCGACATCACGGCCTTCCCACGTCCCTCCGGACATCGCGATGTCGACTGGGCCCGACCAGCCCGATACCTGTCGGCCGGGCCGGCAGGGCCGTGAGTCTATGACTGACCAGTCAGTCGGTTTTGGTCATGGCGCCGGAACCGACAGCATGAGGGCGTGAGCGTGGCGGGCGGGGCCTCGGACGGGACCAAAGGCGCCCGCACGCGGGCCGCGATCATCACCACGGCCCTGCGCGCCTTCCGGCGGGACGGCTATGACGGAGCCACCCTCGCCGGCATCGCCGACGAGCTCGGCATCACCCGGTCCGCGGTGCTCCACCACTTCAACTCGAAGGCCGCGCTGCTGCGGGAGGTCGTCGAACCGTTCGTCGCCCAGCTGGACGATCTCCTGGACCGGATCGAGGCCCTCCAGCCGATCCCGAACCGGGTCCGGCGCCGGTTGCTCACCGAGGTCGTGGACCTCGTCGCCGACAACCGTGATGTCGCGGCCATGCTCACCGTGGACCGGGCGGTGAACGCTCACCTCGCTCCTGACCTGCAGGTGGCCGATCGGGCCAGTCGGTTCGTGGCCATCACCGTCGGAACGGAGGGGTCCGGCCTGGCGGCCACCCGCTCGCTGGCGGCGCTCGGTTCGGTGGTTCGACCGCTGGCCGCCGCCGACGACCTGGTGGACTTCGACGATCCGGTCACCCGCCGGCTGCTCGTGGACAGCGCGTTGGCCGTGCTGAAGCTCCCGCTCCCGGTCAGTCCAGGAAGCGCACCGAGTCGTGGTCGTGGAGGTAGCTGAACAGGCGGCGCAGGCCCTCGGCGATGAGGAGGTCGCCCTTGTCGTTGCGGGTGTCGAGGACGCTGCCGCCCGCCAGGATCGGCACGACGAGGCAGAAGAGGGCGCCGACGTCGTGCCACTCGCCGAAGGTGGCGTCGTCGGCCTCGATGCCGGAGGCGGCCAGGCCTGAGCGGTAGCGGTCGAGGAGCTCGGCGCCGTGGGCCCGGCGGTCCTCCACGGTCATGCTGCCCGCCACGAAGTAGGCGTAGTCGTACAGCCCGCCGCCGTGGGCCACCGAGCCCCAGTCGAAGACGATCGGCGTCGCCGTCGTCGAAGTGCATGTTGTCGACCCGGAAGTCCCGGTGGACCAGGGTGTGGGGTGCGTCCAGGCTGCGGTCGATCATCACGTCGTACTGCTCGAGGAACCGCTCGGCCAGGGCCCGGTCCTCCTCGGTGATGACGTCCTCGGTGGCCTCGGCGAAGGCCGACCAGGAGCCCCGGCAGAGGTCGCCGTACACCCGGACGTCGTCGCCGAGGCCGTCCGGGAGCCAGCGGTGGTCGGCCAGGCGGGGGCTGGCCCACCACTGGGCATGGAGCGCGGCCAGGCTGTCGACCACGGCCGCGGCTCGCTCCGGCGGCGCCCCGTCCATCTGATCGATCCGCTCGTGGTCGACGAGGTCCTCGATGAGCAGCGCGTAGCGCCCGGTGGCCGCGTCCGCCCCGGAGTACCAGGTGGACGGCGTGCGCATGGCGCAATCCGCCGGCCACCTCGGTGTAGAAGCGGTGCTCGAACTCGTAGTACCCCATGGCGTAGGCCAGCTCGCGGTTCTCGGCGAGGGCCGAGGGCAGCTTGGCGATGACGCTGCTCGGGCGCCCGGGCCCCGGTTCGTCCCAGTCCAGCCAGAACCGGGTGATCTCCCCCATGAGGCCGACCGCTTCGGCCACCGGCTCGGGTCGAGCGCCGACGACCGTCCCGTCGGGGATCCGTCCGCCGGTGCGCAGCGCCTGATCGAGCCACGCCGCGTCGATGGCGGCCGAGGTCTCCGGAATCGTCATCCCCATGGGCCCTCCCCCAGTTGTGGCCGAGACCGTAGCCCGCCGCTCGTTTCGCCGGTCGGCAGTAGGTCGATCGGCCCATTTCCCGCAAGAAACCGACTGACGGGTCAGAAAGTTCTCAAGAGCGGGCGGTACCCGATCGATAGAGATCACGGCGAGGACCGTCCGGTCCCCATCGGAAGGGAATTGACACATGAAGAACCTGTCCCGTCGCGGTCTCGCGGCGACCATCGTCCTGCTCGTCGGGCTCGGGGTCACGGTCGCGTTCGCGGCCTGGACCAACAACGGCTCGGGCAACGCCACGGCCAAGGCCCAGAGCGCTCAGGCCCTGACCACCGTGGATGCTTCGGCCACGACGCCCATCACCCTGTATCCGGGGGCGACCGGGCGAGCGCACCTGAGCATCGTGAACCCGAACCCGTATCCCGTTCAGGTCACCGGGGTGGCCCTCAACGGCACGATCACCTCCGACAAGGGCGCGGCGTGCGACGCGTCCACGGGCGTGACGTTCACAAACCAGTCGGGGCTTGCCCTCAACGTGCCGGCGAACAGCGCGGGTACCGAGTTCACGCTCCCCCTCGGGTCGGTGGCGATGAGCAACGCCTCGCACACCACCTGCCAGGGTGCGGTCTTCACCGTGCCGGTCACCCTCACCGGCGCCAGCAACGCCCCCTGATCCCGTCGGCCCGGGCCGGCTGCCCTGACCGGGTGGCCGGCCCGAGGCCCAGGATCTACCGCCGATCATGCGTTCCCGCTTCCGACTGTCGGTCATCGTGGTGACCGCCGTCCTGGCCGTCGCCGCGCCGGTGTCGGCGGCCTGGCTCGCCTCGGGCTCGGGGACCGGCACCGGCCGGGCCACCGCGGTGTCCACGGCGGCGGCCCCGACGGCTTCGGCCACCGGCCGCACGGTCACCCTCTCCTGGACCGCCACCACCTTGGCGACGGGGGCGCCGGTCACCGGCTACCGGGTGACGCGGGTGAACACCGTCACGGCGGCGACCACGTCGGCCACCGGGGGGTGCGCGGGCACGGTGGCCGCCACCTCCTGTGTCGAGACGCTGTTGCCCACCGGGCGCTGGGCCTACCGCCTCGAGGCCGTACGGGGGGCCTGGATCGGGCCGATGGGAGCGCAGGGCAACACCGTGGCCGTGGACGCCACGGCGCCCACCAGCTCGGCGGCTGTCCTCCAGAAGACCACGGGTGGGGCCACCGGCGCCATCCGCCAGGGCGGGACCTACCGGGTCTATGCGACCGTCGCCGACACCGGTGACCCGGCCACCGGCGTGGCCTCGGTCACCGCCAACGTGTCGGCGCTGACCACGGGCAGCACGGCGGTCGCCCTCACGGCGGGGTCCTTCACCGTCGGTGGGGTCGTCTACGGCTACCAGAGCGCCCCGCTCACCGCGACCAACCCACAGGCCGCCGGGACCAAGACCTGGACCGTGACCGCCACCGACGGGGCCGGCAACGCCGCCACCTCCTCGGCCTTCCCGGTGACGGTGGACAACACGAAACCGGCCGGCGCCGATGTCCAGGCCCTCAACGGCGGGGCCATACCCGGCCGGGCGGAGACGGGCGACCTCGTGCAGCTCACCTACACCGAGGCCATCGACCCGCACTCGGTCCTGGCCGGCTGGACGGGTGCGGCGACGACGGTGACGGTGCGACTCACCAACAACGGTGGTGCTGGTGGTGACCGCATCCAGATGCTGGAACGCGGCGAACAGCACACAGCTGCCGCTCGGGACGGTCTCCCTGACCAACACCGGCTATGTGACCACCAGCCGGAACTTCACCGGTTCCACCATGCAGCTGGTCGGCTCGGTGGTCGTGGTCACCCTCGGGACCCCGAGCGGGGCGACCTTGACGGTGGCCACGCCGACGAACGCGACTTGGGCCCCGTCCGCCACCGTGTTCGACCCTGCGGGCAACACGGCCACCACGACCAGCGTCACCGAGACCGGCGCCGCCGACGTCCAGTTCTGAGCCCCGCCCTCACGGGGCCGGGGGCTGGTCGACCCGGTGGAGGAACACGGCGGCATCGGCCCGGGTGAGCGGGTCCTCGGGTCGGAGGCGGCCGCCATCGGGGACGGTGAGCACGCCGACGCCCTTGGCCCAGCGGGCGACCGGATCCAGGCCCGGAGGGACGTCGACGAGCCCGTGGGGCGGGTAGGGCGCCGGGCTCGGGGTGCCCTCGGCGCGGTGGAGCCACCGGAGCGCGTCACCCCGGGTCACCGAAAGGGCCGGGCGGAACGGTGCGCCGGGCACGCCCCCGACGATGTGGGCGTCGGCCGCCCAGGCCAGTGCGCCGGCCCCGGCGTCGGGGGTGTCAGGCCACGGCGCGGGTGGCCCGACTCCCGGGCGCCCCGCCCGTCGCCAGAGGGCCTGTACCCAGTCCAGTCGGTCCAGGGCGGGGGCGATGCCGCCGACGTCGAGACGGAAGGTGTCGTTGGCGTACCCGTCGATGTAGTGGTGATCGGCCACCCACCGCACCGCCTCGGCGGCCCAGTGGCGGTCGGCCACGTCCCAGTAGGGGCCTGTGCGCAGGGCCGGGTCACAGCCGGTGACGGCCTGAGCGGCCAGGCGGGCCAGTCCGTTCTTGCCCCGTTGGTTCAAGTGGAGCAGGTCGGCCTGGAACACGGCATCGCCGGCGAGGCGGGTCCAGGCCTCGTAGTGGACGGTGCGGGCGCGAGGGAAGCTGTTGACGACCTCGCGGAGGATCCGGTTGAAGGCGACGGCCTGGCGGTTGATGCTCGGGTAGGCGAGGTTGCCGCCGGGCTTCTGCTCGAACCAGCGCACGCAGGTCGCGTGGCGCAGGAGGCCGGCCGTGAGCTCGCGCACCTGCTGACGGAAGAGGGTCGGTGATGTGCCCCAGAAGGCGTTGCCGGTCCCCAGCTCGACCAGGACGATGTCCGGGCCGTTCGGTCGGCTGACCTCGTGGAGCAGTGGCGGGCCGAGCTTCTTGATCGTCGCCGAGTTGAAGGTCTCGTACCAGACGATCGGGTGCGTCGGCTCGACCGCATGGCGGACCTGGATCCGGGAGCGGTCGGCGATGGAGTCGCCGGCGACGGCCACCGACGGCTGCGCCCCGGCGGCCGTCGGGCCGACGAAGTCGACGAGGCCGAGCGCGGCGACGACGACCGCGACGGCGAGGGCTCGGGTCAGCCGGTCCGGCACGTGAGGAAGGCCTCGGCCAGGCGGTCCTCGCCCAGCCCGGCGTCGGTCGCGGTGGTCCGGGCCCAGGCCCGAAGAAACGGGTCCAGGTCCATCGCCGAGGTCTGGCTGGCATGGGCCCGCAGGGCATCCACCTTCGCCCCGAAGGTGTCGGTGATGTCGACGTACCGGTCGGCGCTCGGGTGGGCGAAGACCCAGACCTCGAGCACGGTCCAGGCCTCGAGGCCCTCGGCCGCCAGTTCGGGGTGAGCGTGGGGGTTGCGGGCGTCGGGGTAGACCGCCTGGAGGGTGGCCTCGCCGGCGGCCAGGTGGTCGGGATGACTGGCGAAGACCCGGTCCCAGCGCCGCTCCGGGGACTGGCAGAGGACGACCTCGGGCCGCACCTGGCGGATGACCCGGGAGAGCGCGGCCCGCAGCGGGATCCCGATCTCCAGGCGACCGTCCGGGAAGCCCAGGAACCGGACGTCGTCGACACCCACGGCGGCCGCTGCGGCCCGCTGCTCGGACTGGCGCAGGGCGGCGGCACCGTGCCGACCGACGTGGTCGGGCACCTCGCCGGCGTCGCCGTCGGTCACGATGGCGTAGGCCACCGCGCAGCCGGCCGCCGTCAGTCGGGCCACGGTGCCTGCGGCGCCGAAGTCGACGTCGTCGGGGTGGGCGCTGACGACCAGGGCGCGGGTCGGGACCCGGGGCTCGGTCCCCTCCGCCTCGAGGATGGTGATCACCCCGAACAGCGTAGGGATCAGCAGGCCGCGGGCGTGAAGGTGATCGTGGTGGGGGTCGAGCGCCAGGTCCCGGCGGTGGCGATGACCCGGTAGGTGTAGGTCGTCCCGGTCACGAGGGGACCGTCGGTGTAGGAGGACGCGTTGCCCGGCGTCACCGTGGCGGTGGCGTCGAGGACGGCCCCGATGCGCCGTTCGATGATGTAGCCGTCGACGGCGGGCGAAGCCGAGGGTGTCCAGGTCAGATCGGCGTAGGACTCGCCGGTGAAGGGTCGGAGGGCGACGGCCTGGGCGACCGAGGTGTCGGTCAGCGGGACGGTGGTGCTCCGGGTGCCCGTGGCCCCCGCGGTGGCGAGGACCTCGTCGGCCAACTCACCCAGGACCTCGACCACACCGCCGGCGGCCTGCTCGGTGCGCTCGTACCGCTCGGTCATCGACCCCGGCGGGGTCGCCGGGCCGTGGTCGTTGCCGTAGGCGCCGACCAGCGAGAGGAGCCGGGCTCCGGGGCGGGTGGTGGTGACCGACGGGGCGACGAGGGTGTCGGAGCCTCCGGCGGAGCCGGTGCCGTCGTGGACGTCGACCGGGTTGGCGGTGTCCACGCCCCGGTAGGCCGACGACGGCACCGACGGCCTGCTGGGTCGTGTCGCCCGAGGCGGTGGTGAAGGTCCAGGTCGCCGGCTCCGAGGCCCCGGCGACCCGCCGGAACACGCCTGCGGTGACATGGGCGTTGTCGGTGTCGACCCGCACGAGGGTCCACCCGGACGGGGCGGGTAGCGGGTTGGGGTTGAACGAGTGCGTGTGCAGGACCACATGGGCGATCATGACGTCACCGGCCTGCACGCCCGGAGGGCGGGAGAGGGTGATGGATCCCGCCGCTCCGTCGATGGCGGTGCCGGGGGCACCCGTTCCGACCAGGCTGATCTGACGGGGGCGGATGGCTACGGTCTGGACCACCGAGGAGCCGTTGCTGGTCGAGGTGACCGTGCGGGTGCCGGTGGACCCGGCGGCACCCAGGCTCTGGTCGGCCATCTGCACGAGGTTCTGGTTGCCGGCGAAGGTCTCGTAGCGCTCGGCCATGCCGGCGGCGGGGGTGAGGTCGCCGTTGCTGCGTTGTCCCACCAGGGTGAGGAGCTGGGTCCCGGGCACGGTCGTGGTCACCGACGGCCCGACGATCGAGGTGCCCCCAGAGGGGTAGGTGGTGGCGGCGTGGGCGTCGATCGGGCTCACCGTGTCCACGCCGGTGTAGGCCGTTATGGCGCCGGAGCCCTCCTTGTTGGTGTCACCGGTGGTGTTGGTGAACACGTAGCTCGCCGGCTCCGAGGCCGTCGCGACCTTCCAGAAGACCCCCTGGATCTCGTGATTGGTGTCGTTGTCCACCCGGATGGTCGTCCAGCCTGAGGGCGGGGTGATGGTGCCGACGAAGTTGTGCGTGTGGAACGCCACCTGGGCCACGAGGAGGTCCCCGGCGACGGCCCCGGCCGGTCGGCTGATCGTCACCGTGGCCCCGTTGGCCGAGTTCGCCGCCGTCGCCGAGTCCCTCAACACGATGCTGGACGAACCGCCGCAGCCGGCGCCGATCGAGCTCAGCCCGGTGGCCGGAGCCAAGGTGGAGGCACCGAAGGTGTTGCTGCCGTTCGCGGTCGGGTCCGAGAAGGCCGCCCAAGCGGTCTGGGAACTGGCCAGGAACACGCCGGCGAGCCCGAGCGCGGTGAGTTCGACCCCACGGCGGATCACGACACGGCGGCTGAACAGGACGGGCCCGTCCCGGGCGACTTCGTCCCGGAAACGTTCGACGGCCTCGCGGGCGGCGATGGGTAGTGGCGGCCGGGCCGGCTCCGGCTCGGTCTCGATCCGCCACGGGTCGTGGGCGTCGAGGAGGGCGTACCGGGTCACCCCGACGGCGGCGACGGCGACGAGGATGAAGACAGCCAGTGCGAACCATTCGCCGGTGCGCCACCAGAGGACGGGCAGGGCGGCCCGGGGGACCAGGACGCTGCCCACGCCGGTGATTCGCCCGTCGTCGACTGCGCTCGAGTCGACGACGGCGTTGGCGTCACCTTTGGTGGTGATCGAGCCGTCGTCGGCCACCTCGACGACCCGGTGCAGGATCGAGCCGCGACCCTCCGGCTCGTCGAAGCGAACGACCATGCCCGGAACCAGTTCCTGAGAGTGGTAGGGCTCCAGGACGACCAGGTCCCCGGCCCGGACGGACGGGCCCATGGAGCCGCTGGCCACGAGGACCGGAGCGGAGCCGTGCAGGATGCTCGCACCGGCGGCCCACAGGAGGAGCCAGGCCATCGTCGAGCAGAGGAACAGCCCGACCAGGCCGGCGACGAACCTCCCGGTCGATGCTCGGGGGGCGGACACGGGGCCTCGCGGCCTAGGTGTTCTGGGCTTCCCAGGTGAAGTCGGCGGTGGCCGACAGGCCCTGGGCGGCGTTGTTGTCCTGCAGGGTCACCGAGATGCGGTAGGTGCGGGACGAGGGGTTGGTGGCGCCGTTCCACCCGGCCAGGCCGTTGACGAAGTTGGTGCGGGTGGCGGCGAAGTTGGCCAGCGTGCCCGTGTACAGCGTGCTGCCGGACGTGAAGCCCGTGCAGTTGTTGTAGGAGCCGCCCGTCCCGACGTCGATGACGACGTCGAGGTACTGGGCCAGGCTGCCCGAGGCCGCCCCGTAGAGGTGGACGTTGGCCGCGAGGCTGCCGGTGTAGGAGACCGTGATGCAGTTGGTCCGGTTCTGGGTCGGGGCCAGGTTGTTGACGTTGAAGAGCACCGAGCCGGCGTCGTCGTCGTTCAGGACCACGGTGCCCGCCGAGAACTGGTTGGACGTGTTGTCCGTGGTGTCCACGAAGGCCGCCCGCGAGCTGGTCATCACCAGCACGCTGACGAAGGCCAGCGACGCCACCATGGCGATCGCCCGGTAGGCCATAGCTCGTCGGCTGCGGCGCGGGGTCTGGTTGTCGGTCATCACATCGGTCCCTTCCGTCTCCGGCTCCGTCGGCCACGACGGGGTCCGCGTTGATGGGTCGAACGGCCCAATGCGCCCGAATCCGCGATTCCCACTGGAATGAGGCGGACGGGGGCCGATGAGTGGCGGGGGAAGGAGGGAGTCTGCGTGTCCACGCCAACGGCAACGGCAACGATGTTCATCGACCACGACCAGGTCGACGCCGCCCTTCCCCCGCGCCGCGGACGAGGGCCCGGAGCCGGTCCATGCCCGCGCCGGCCGCTGGCTCCGACGTATCACGCCGGCCCTCAGCATCCTCTGCTGGTTCTACTTGAGCGTGATGGCGTTCCTCTTCGCCTGGGTCGTCATCGTGTGGACCGCCGTGGGTTGGGAGCCGATGGTCGTGACCACCGGGTCCATGCAGCCCGCCATCAACCCCGGCGACATCGTCCTGTCGGCGCCCCCCGAGGACGATGTCCGCCTCGCCTCCGGCACGGTGATCACCTTCGAGGACCCGGTGCGACCCGGCGAGCTCATCACCCACCGCATCGACACGGTCAACCCCGACGGCTCCTACACGACCCGGGGTGACGCCAACTCCTCGGCGGACTCCTATGAGGTCACCACCGACGAGCTGACCGGCGTGGGCCGCCTCCTGGTGCCCGCCGTCGGCCTGCCCCGGGTCTGGATGGACGAAGGCCGCATCGTCATCGTCATCGGCTGGGCCGTGGCCACGGTCCTCGCCCTCTGGGGCGCCGTCCACCGGCCCCGCCGGACCGACCCGTGAGGCCCTCTCGGCTCGAGACCCCTCAGGCGGTGGGTACGGCGACCGAGGTCGTCGTCGTGGCCCTCCGGCGCATGCGGCTCATCGTGGCCGTCCTGCTGTTCATGCAGTTCGCGACCTACCGCCCGGGTCCGGACGATCCGGGTCTGCCCCTGCCGCCGCTGCTGTTCGGCACCCTCCTGGCCGGCATGGCCGCCGCCATCAGCCTGCTCTCCTACCTCGGCGATCGGGGCGGCGAACGTCGTCGCCGGGTCTTCGCCGGGATCGAGATCGCGGCCGACGCCGCCCTCGTCATCTCCCTGGCCACCGTGCTCGACCTGACGGGACGCAACGTCCTCTGGGTGCTCCTGGTCATCCCGGTGCTGGAGGGCGCCCTGCGCTACCGGCTGCGGGGCGCCATGTTGGTCTGGGGCCTCCTGTCGGTGGCGTACGTCGGTGTGACCCTGCTCCTGTCGGGATCCGAGGGGGACCAGTTCCTCGTCGACGTCGAGCAGGCCGTCCAGCACATGGGCGTCGTCCTCCTGATCACGGTGCCCGCCGGCTTCCTGTCCGAGCAGTTGGTGCTCGACATCCGGAACCAGCAGGCCGCTCGCGAGCAGGCCGTGCAGCGAGGCAACCTGCTGGAGGCCGTCGCCGAAGCCGGTCACCGGGTCACCAGCCTCGAGGTCGAGGCCGTCCAGGCCGTGACCCGGGCCGCCATCGACCTGGGCTTCGACCGGGTCGACCTCGGCGTGCGCCGGGGCGACACCTGGTTCTCGGCGGGGGCCCAGCCGGCGGACGGTCCCTTCCTGCCCGACCCGGCGGGCACGCCCGGGGGGGCCCTGCAGGCGGCCGAGGCCCGACACTCGGTGGTCATCGACCGCGACAGTGACGTCGCCGAAGAGGTGGCGGGGCTTGACGAATCGGGCCTCGACGGCCTCGTGGTCTGCCCCCTGCACGCCTTCAACGGCCAGGTGGTGCTCCGCGCCGGGGTCGAGCCGGGCTCGTCGGTCACCGGGGCGCAGTACGACTGCCTCGAGCTGCTGGCCGCGCAGGCCGGCGTCGCCCTGCGCAACAACGAGCTGGTCGCCCAGCAGCGGGCCATGCAGGAGCAGCTGGAGCACCGGGCGTTCCACGACGGCCTCACCGGGCTGCCCAACCGTTCTCGCTTCCTCCAGTTGCTCGAGGAGTCCCTGGCCCGGCCGGCGCCGGCCGACGAGCGGGCCGCGGTGCTCTTCGTCGACCTCGACCGGTTCAAGCCGGTCAACGACAGCCTCGGCCACGACGCGGGCAACGAGCTGCTGATCGCGGTAGGCAACCGGCTGTCGGGCGCGGTCAAGCAGGGCGACGTGGTCGGCCGCCTCGGCGGTGACGAGTTCGTCATCCTCCTCGAGGCCGTCCGCAGCATGGACGCGGCGACCGAGATCGCCGACCGGGTCTGTCGCGCCCTCTCCGAGCCCTTCCGGGTGGCCGAGCACGAGGTGGTCATCTCCGGCAGCGTCGGGGTGGCGATCACGGCCCGGCCCTATGACAACGCGGCCGAGCTCATCCGTCGGGCCGACCAGGCCATGTACCGGGCCAAGGGATCGGGGCGGGCCCGCTACGCGGTCTACGAGCCGGGCATCGACACCGGCTCGGTGGCCCGCCTCCAGCTCGAGACCGATCTCCGGGCGGCACTGCACGCCGACGAGCTCCGCCTCGTCTACCAGCCCGTGGTGTCGGCCTATGACCAGCAGATCGTGGCCGTCGAGGCCCTCATCCGTTGGCAGCACCCGGTGCACGGGGCCATCGCCCCGTCCTCGCTCATCCCCATCGCCGAGGACTCCGGCCTGATCATCGACCTGGGCAGCTGGGTCCTGCGCACGGCCTGCAACGCCCTGCGTTCCTGGGAGGGCGCACCCGGCATGGGGTCCCTGTCGATGGCGGTGAACGTCTCAGCCAGCCAACTGACCCACCTCGGCTTCTCCCGGGACTTCGACCGGGTCCTGGCCGAGACCGGGGTCCACCCGTCGCGCCTCCTGCTGGAGGTGACCGAGAACGTGGTGGCCCTCGGCCCTGACCTGTTTGCCCTCCTCCACTCGCTGCGGGAGCGGGGGGTCCGCCTCGCCCTCGACGACTTCGGCCAGGGCCAGACCTCGCTGCGGTACCTGCGGGACCTGCCCCTCGACGTGCTCAAGATCGACAAGGCGTTCATCGACGGCCTCGACGGCGAGCCCGAGGACGAGGCCATCGTGACCGCCATCGTCGGCCTGGCCCACAGGCTCGGGATCCGGGTGATCGCCGAGGGGGTGGAGCGCGAGGAGCAGCTGCGCATCCTGCGGTCGATCAGCACCGACTTCGTCCAGGGCTACCTGCTGCACCGGCCCAAGGAGGCCGACGAGATGGCGGCCCTCCTCGGGGTCACGCCGCTGCCCGCCCGGGCCGCGGCCTCTGCGGGGGTTCAGGCCTGATGGCCCGCCTCCTGGAGCACCAGCCGGTCGCCCCCGAGTCGAGTGACCCGGGGGAGAGCGCCGGGACCGCCCGGGCCACGGCCCGCGCCCTGGCCACGGCCCTGGCCCTGCTCATGATCAGCCTGCTGGTGGTGACCCGGTCGCGAGACGCGTTCGACACCGCGCCGGCCGACGTCGAGGCCAGCTTCACCAGCGGCGACGTGCGGCTGACCGACGACGACGGGGGCACGACCCTCTTCGACATCCCCAACATGGTCCCGGGCCGTCCGGCCACCGACTGCATCGCGGTCACCTACGAGGGTGACGTGCTGCCCGTCGACGTGAAGCTGGACGCCTCGGCCGAGGGGGCACTGGCCCCGGCCCTGCTGATCACCATCGAGGCCGGCACCGGCGGCGGGTTCCAGAACTGTGGCGGCTTCGAGCCGACCGAGACGGTCTACGAGGGTTCCCTGGCGGACCTCGCGGCGCGGCAGCGGCCCCTGCCGGCCTTCACCGCCGAGGAGACCCCCGTCACCGAGACCTTCCGCTTCACCTTCGACCTGGACCCCGCCGTGCCCGTCGAAGGCCGAGCCAGCGCCAACGCCGACCTCGCCTGGACCGCCGACTCGTAGGGAGCCACCGACAACGAGGCAGGGATGGGGGCCAGGGTTCGTCGAGCCGATGTCGGCGGCGCCCCTCCGGCTGATGGCGAACTGGCACCGGATCTGCGGCCCATAGCCCGTAGATCCGGTGCCAGAAAGAAATCCTGGTCACGCCGGGTGAGATTTCTTGGATTCGGGACCCGACTGCCCCCGACGACCGGCGGCCCGTCCCCACGCCCCCATCGTTGCCGCGGTGCCGTGCCCCCAGCCCGAAGCCCGGAAGCGTCAGACCCCCAGCGAGCTCCGCAGCTTGTCGAGGAGGGGGCCGCGGGTGATCTCCCTGGTGCGGGCGAAGGCGGCGGGGTCGAGATCGGCCGCCCAGGCGGTGGCCTTCTCGACCGCCCTCGCCTCGACGGCCTCGAGCTCGACGACCTCGTCGAGGAAGCCGGCGGCCACGGCACCCTGGGGGTCGTAGACCTCGGCCAACTGGACGGCTTCGGTCAGGTGGCGGCGGGACAGCCGGTAGTCGGCGAGGTCGACGGCGAAGCCGGGCACGAACAGGCCGATGCGGACCTCGTTGAGGCCGAGCTTGTAGTCGCCTTCGGCGCCGACCCGCCAGTCGGGGGTCAGCATGAGCACCGCGCCCATGGCCAGGGCGTGCCCGGTGACCCCGAGCACGACCGGGAGCGGGGTGGCCCACGAGGCGCAGGGCCAGGTCCGAGCCCTTGGTCATCAGCTCGACCATGCGCTCGGAGCGCATCACCTTCAGGTCGAAGCCGGCGCTGAACCGGCCCGGCCGACCGATGATGCAGACCGCCTTGGCGTCGGCCGCGTCGTCGAGGGCACCGAGCAGCCCGTCGAGCACCTCGAAGCCGAGGGCGTTCGCCTTGCCGTCATCCACCCGGATGACCGCCACGTCGCCGATGCGTTCCTGTTCGACCGTCACGGCGCCGGACCGTAGTGCGCCGCCGACCCCGCTCCCGCCTAGAGCTCGACGGTGATGCCGAGGACGAGGGTCTGTTCGAAGGGGAGGCGGAAGTAGTCGGCCGCGCTTGTGGCATTGCGGGACAGAGCCGTGAACAGGTGCTCACGCCACCGGGCCATGCCCGGTCGGCGGGTGACCCGGATGGACTCGCCGCCGAGGACGTAGCTCAGGGAGGTCAGGTCCACCCCCAGCTTCATCACGGCCTGGCCGGCGAGGGCGGCCGGGACGTCAGGGTCCTCCATGAAGCCGAAGCGCAGGTCGACCTGGTGGAAGCCGTTGCCCAGATCGGTGACTGTGGTCCGTCGGGCGGGGAGCACGTGAGGGACGTCGAGGGTCGACACCGAGACGACGAGTACCTGCTCGTGGAGCACGTCGGTGTGGCGCAGCGCGGCGAGCAGGGCGGGCGGGGTGATGCCGCGGCCGGAGAACAGGTAGGCCGATGCCCCTGGGCGTGCGCATGGGCGGGTGCTTGGTGAGGCTGGCGATGAAGGTGGCCAAGGGCAGGCCGCCCTTCAGGAGCCGCTCGGACACAAGGTGACGGCCGGTGCGCCAGGTGGCCAGGACCGAGAACACGAGCGCACCGATCACCAGCGGGAGCCAGCCGCCGTAGGGGATCTTGAAGAGGGTCGATCCGAGGAAGCCGAGGTCGATCACCAGGAAGAGCCCGCAGAGCGCCAGTGCTCGGACCTTCGACCAGCCGAACCGCTCGCGGGCGACGAGGTAGAAGACGCCTGTGGTGATCGTCATCGTCGCGGAGACGGCGAGGCCGTAGGCGCCGGCCAGGGCCGCGGACTCGCGGAAGCCGAGCACCAGGGCGATGCAGGTGATCATGAGCAGCCAGTTCATCGACCCGATGTAGATCTGGCCGATCTCGCTCGAGGAGGTGTGCCGGATCCTGACCCGGGGGAAGTAGCCGAGCTGGACGGCCTGGCGGGTCAGCGAGAAGGCGGCCGAGATGAGCGCCTGCGAAGCGATGACCGTTGCCATCGTGGCCAGCACGACCAACGGGATGACGGCCCACTCCGGAGCCAGTCGGTAGAAGGGGTTGTCGATGGCCCCCGGGTCCTGGAGCAGCAGCGCTCCCTGGCCGAAGTAGACCAGGATCAGGCTGGGCAGGACCAGGGCGTACCAGCCGAGTCGGATGGGGTGGCGGCCGAAGTGGCCCATGTCGGCATAGAGCGCTTCGCCGCCGACGACCACGAGGATCACCGCACCGAGGGCGAGGAAGCCGCGGAAGCCGTTGTCAGCGAAGAACTGCACGGCCAGGACCGGGTTCACGGCCCGGAACACGGAGGGCTCCTGGATGATCTGGTTGGCGCCGAGCACGGCGAGGGTCGAGAACCAGACGATCATCACCGGTCCGAACACGCGGCCGAGGGCGGCGGTTCCCCGCCGCTGCACCATGAACAGCGCGGTGAGCACCACGACGGCGAGGGGCACGACGAACCGGTCGAGGTCCGGTGCCGCCACGGTCGTGCCCTCGATGGCGGCCAGCACCGAGATGGCCGGGGTGATCACCCCGTCGCCGTAGAGCAGCGCGGCGCCGAACAGCCCGAACAGGACGAGGACCCAGCGGCCGCCGCGGAACGGGGGGATCTTCGGCGTCACGAGCGCGGCGAGGGCGAGGATCCCGCCCTCCCCGTCGTTGTCGGCGCGCATGACGAAGGTGAGGTACTTCAGCGACACCACGAGCAGCAGCGACCAGAACATGAGCGAGAGCAGGCCGAGCACGTTGGCGTCGTTCAGGGCGATCGGGTGGCTGCTCTCGAACGCCTCCCGCATGGCGAACAGAGGGTTGGTGCCGATGTCCCCGAACACCACCCCGATGGCCGCGACGGCCAACGTCGTGGTGGCCGTGCCCGTCGAAGGCCCGCCGTGTCGCCCGCCGTCGCCCATCCCGGACACCTTCTAGCAGTGGGGCCGGCCCCGGACACGGGTCGGGCCGCAGTCTTAACGCCGAGGAAACGCAGGAGGGGGTCGGTCAGGCGGCTTCGGACTGCTGGCCGGGTGGGGCGTTGCTGTTCTTGGGGTGGGCGGGGTCGTCGGGGGGCACCATGCGGCGTTTGCCCTTGCCGTGGACGAGGGCCCAGCCGTCGTGGGTCTTGCGGCGGTGGCAGTCCACGCAGAGCCAGTCGAGGTTGCGGAGCTCGGTGATCTTGATGGTGGCCCAGTCGATGCGGTGGTCGACCTGGAGGTGGCGGGTGGCGGTGCAACCACGGCGGGAGCACTCGCCGCCGAACCAGTCGAGGACGATCTGCTGGCGGGCGTTGGCCCGCCGGCCGAAGTGGGTGACGTTGAAGACGTCGATGCCGTCGGTGAGGATCAGGTCGATGGCGGCTTGGGGGAAGAACGCCCGCAGCGCCTCGATGGACACCGGCCCGAGCCCGTCGATCTCGCAGGTCTCGCCGGGGATGGTGTGCCCGCGGCGGATGGCGGAGAGGTCGGCCCGCACGAGGATCGTGGCCGGCGGTCCCACCCGGCTCTGGTCCGGGTCGGCGCCCTGCCGTCCGGTGCGGCACTCGGCGGCGAAGGCGAGGGCCTCGGCCAGGGCGTCGAAGGCGTAGGCGCCGCGTCGTTCGTAGCGGCCTTCGCGTCGGGCCTTGGCGAACTCGGCCTGTATCCACGGCTCGAGGTGGGCGAGGATCTGCGCGACCCGATCGGCGGGGCCTTTGCCGTGGAACCAGGCTTCGGCGGGTTCGTCGTCGACGCCGGAGTAGAGGTCCCGGTTCTCGTGGGCCTGCTTCGCCTTGTCCTCGTTGCTCGTGGCCGCGGCCCGGACCTTCTTGGCCTTGCGCCTGAGCTCCGGCACCGAGGAGCTCTTCGCCGTCTCCAGCAGCCCCTTCTCGGCCGAGGGATCGGTGGCGGCAGCCGAGGACACTTCGTGGGCCTGGGTGGGGGAGAGGTCCCCGTTGGCCAGCGCCTCGTCGGTGGCGTCCAGATCGTCGAGCGTCTTGGACGTATCGATGTCCTTGGCCGCGTCCTTCGGGCTCTGCCCCGTCTGCTTCGCCAACCAGCTCTCCGGTCCGTCCTCGCCCTCGGCGCCCGACACGGAGTCATCGATCCGCTTCGCCAACCGGATGCGGGCCCCGGCCAGCAGCCGCTCGAGCTTGGCGATCTCCTTGATGCCCTCGGCCGCCTCGGCGCCGGTGTACCGCTCCGGCTCCAACGCCTTCAGGAACGGCGTCACCCCGAGCCGCGCCGCTCGCACCGGAGCGAACCGTCCGCTCATCGGGCCTCTCGCCCCAGGTTCTGGCTGGTAACGAACATCTGTACGTAACTCTACTGTTGTATCAGTGTTGAAGCAAGCCTTTCCGTCCAGAATTCCCGGACTGGTCCCTCATCGGGGTCGGGGTACCGGACGGGGTGGCGGCCGGCCGGTGGGGGTTCGCATGACAGGATCCGAGGATGGAATCGGGGGAGTTCGGGGGGACGATCGGGCGGTACCACCACGAGGCCGAGCCGTGGTGGCCGGAGCCGGTGCGGGCGCGGGCGGGGGCGCCCAACGTGCTGCTGGTGGTGCTCGACGACGTGGGGTTCGCCCAGCTCGGGTGCTTCGGCTCCGACATCGACACGCCGACCTTCGACCGGCTGGCCGCGGGCGGCCTGCGCTACGCGAACTTCCACACGACGGCGCTCGTGCTCGCCCACGCGGGCCTGCCTGCTGACCGGGCGCAACCACCACTCGGTCGGCATGGGTCGCATCATCGACCTCGCCACCGGCTTCCCCGGCTACGACGCCCGCATCCCGACGCTCGTGCGGGCTTCTGCCGGAGATGCTGGTGCCCGAGGGCTACGCCACCTGGGCCATCGGCAAGTGGCACCTCACGCCCGAGGACGAGCTGCCACGTAGGCGGCCGCTCGCGCGACCGGTGGCCGCTGGGCCGCGGCTTCGAGCGCTTCTACGGCTTCTTCGACGGCGAGACCCACCAGTTCGCGCCCGGCGCTGGTCTCCGACAACCACCTCACCCAGCAGCCGCCGGGCCTACGAGGACGGCTACCACCTCACCGAGGACCTGGCCGACCACGCCATCGCCTACGTCGCACGACCTGCGCTCGGCGGATCCCGACAAGCCGTTCTTCGCTGTACTTCGCCACCGGCGCCTGCCACTCGCCGCACCAGTCGCCGCCCGAGTGGCTGGAGCGCTACCTCGGTCGCTTCGACGAGGGCTGGGACGCTGTGGCGGGAGGCGACCTTCGCCCGCCAGACGGCCATGGGGATCATCCCGGAGGACACGGAGCTGTCCGCGCGCCCCGACTGGGTCCCGGCGTGGGAGGACCTCGAGCGACGACGAGCAGCGGCTGTACGCCCGCTACATGGAGTGCTTCGCCGCCTTCCTGTCCCACGCCGACCACCAGGTCGGCCGGGTGCGTCGACGCGCTCGCCGAGATCGGCGAGCTCGACAACACGATCATCGTGCTCGTGTCCGACAACGGCGCCAGCTCCGAGGGCGGCCCGGTCGGCTCGCTGAACGACGCCCGGCCGTGGAACATGCTGTCCCAGTCGGTCGAGGAGGGCCTGGCCCGGATCGACGAGATCGGCGGGCCCGACATCCACAACAACTACCCGTGGGGTTGGACCGTCGCGGGCAACACGCCGTTCCGGCGCTGGAAGCGGGAGGTGCACGAGGGCGGCGTCGCCGACCCGATGATCGTCCACTGGCCGGCGCGGCATCGACGCCCGGGGCGAGGTCCGCAACCAGTACGTCCACGCCGATCGACGTCGCCCCGACCCTGCTCGACCTGCTCGGCATCCCGAGCCCCGCGGTGATCGCCGGCGTCGAGCAGCGACCGCTCGAGGGCGCCTCGCTTCGCCGCCTCGTTCGCCGACGCCGAGGCCGCCGACCGCCCGAGACACGCAGTACTACGAGATGTTCGGCTGCCGGGCGATCCACCACGAGAACTGGAAGGCCGTCGTCTACCACCCCATCCAGGCCGATCGTCCGCCCCTGGAGGACGACACCTGGGAGCTCTACGACATCGTGGCGGACCCGTCCGAGACCCGGGACCTGGCCGAGGCCCACCCCGAGGTCCTCGCCGAGATGGTGGAGCGCTGGTGGGCGGAGGCGGAGAAGCACAACGTCCTGCCCCTGGACAACCGGCCGTTCTCGGAGTTCGTGCTCGGGCGTCCGGAGGGGATCCCGTCACGGTCCACCTATCACTACTGGCCGGGGACCTCGATGGTCCCAGAGCCGACCGCGGTGAACACCCGCAACCGGGACCACCGCATCGTGGCCGACATCGAGGTGCCCGAGGGGGTCCAGCGGGTGGAAGGGGTGCTGGTCGCCCAGGGGTCGATCTTCGGGGGATGGTCCCTCCACCTGCTGCGGGGGCGGCTGGCCTACGTCCACAACACCTCCGGCCTGCACCAGGCCCGGATCGAGGCCCCGGCCTTCCTGGCGCCCGGTCCCCATCGCCTCGAGCTCCGCTTCCACAAGACCGACCACCTCGCCGGCGAGGTCACGATCTGGATCGACGGCGAGCAGCGGGGCCACGGGTCCCTCCCGCACATGACCGCCAACCGGTTCTCGATCACCGGCAACGGCCTGACCTGCGGTCGGGCCGAGGGCGAGCCGCCCTGCAAGGACTACCGCTCACCCTTCCCGTTCACCGGGACCCTGCAGAAGGTCACCATCGAGGTCGACGGCGAACCCTGGCTGGACCCCGACGCCGAAGCCGAGGACGCCCTCCGCCGCCAGTGACCACGGAACGGGTGGGTCAGGTCTTGAGGAGGTATTCGCTGAGGGCGAAGGACCTCAGGCGGGCGATGTCGAAGACCTGCATCACGCTGTCGAGCATCACGGTGATGTTCTCGGGGTCGCCCAGGTGGAACGCGATGGTGTCCTCGACCAGTTCGATCGACGGCCACGCCTCATGGACGATGCCGTCCATGGGCGGGGCCCCGGGGGTCACCGGGTGCACCACGGTGTTGCGGACGTAGCGCCAGCGGGGCTGGACGGCCTCGGACATCGGCGACTGGTGACCGTGCCAGAACTCCCGGAAGGTGCGCTCGTCGAAGGCCGGGTTGCGGTGCACCAGGGAGAAGGTGCTGATGCCGGGTGACCGCTCGCCATCGGCCCAGTCCCGAGGGGCGCGCCGGCCGTTGTCGCCGTACTCGGACCACACGGCTTCGCTGACCAGGTAGCCGGCCCGCCGCACCCCGACCTCGGCCAGCACCTCCTCGTAGGGCGCCCGGTGGTCGTGGGCATCGAGGAAGAGCGAGATCGCCGCCCGCACCGGCAGCTCGTGGCCGGGGGCCGGCGCCGGACCGGGGATCGGGGCCTGGTCGTCGTCCAGGTGCATCGTGAGCTGGTGGGGCCCGAGGGCGAGCAGCCGCGGGGCGAGGTCTTCGAGGAACCGGGACCCGAGTTCGGCGCCGTCGACGCTCGGCCGGTCCCACACGAGGTACACGAGCTTCTCCAAGGCGGGGAATACTGGCACGGTGACCGACCCCGACGTTCCCGATGCCGTCGAGTCGCTCTCCGGGATCCCGATCGACCCCGTGTACGGCGACGGTCCCGGCCCGGGGGAGTACCCCTACACCCGCGGTCCCTACGGCTCGATGTACCGGGCCAAGCCCTGGACGATGCGGATGTTCGCCGGGTTCGGCTCGGCGGCCGACACCAACCAGCGCTTCCGCCAGCTCCTCGACTCCGGCGGCACGGGCCTCTCCACCGCGTTCGACATGCCCACGCTCATGGGCTGTGACTCCGATGACCCGCTGTCGCTGGGCGAGGTCGGCAAGGCCGGGGTGGCCATCGACACCCTCGATGACATGGCGGCGCTGTTCGACGGGATCGACCTCGGGGCGGTCTCCACGTCGATGACCATCAACGGCCCGGCGGCGATCATCATGGCCATGTACGTGGCGGTGGCCGAGGACCAGGGCACCGAGCGTGCGGCGCTGTCGGGGACCATCCAGAACGACATCCTGAAGGAGTACCAGGCCCAGAAGGAGTACCTCTACCCGCCGCGGCCGTCGCTGCGCCTGGTCACCGACCTGATCCGTTTCACCACCGCGGAGATGCCCCGGTTCCACCCGGTGTCCATCTCCGGCTACCACATCCGGGAGGCGGGCTCGACGGCGGACCAGGAGCTGGCCTTCACCCTGGCCAACGGGTTCGCGTACGTCGAGGCCGCGGTCGCGGCGGGCCTCGACGTGGACGACTTCGCCCCCCGCCTGTCGTTCTTCTTCAACGCCCACCTCGACTTCTTCGAGGAGATCGGCAAGTTCCGGGCGGCCCGCCGCATCTGGGCCCGGTGGCTCAAGGAGCGCTACGGCGCCAGGGACGAGCGCTCGCTGCGGCTGCGGTTCCACACCCAGACCGCCGGGGTGTCCCTGACCGCCCAGCAGCCCGAGGTCAACATCGCCCGGGTGGCCATCCAGGCGCTCTCGGCGGTGTTGGGCGGGACCCAGAGCCTGCACACCGACTCCTACGACGAGGCCCTGGCGCTGCCCTCGGAGGCCGCGGCCCGCATCGCCCTGCGCACCCAGCAGGTCATCGCCCACGAGACCGGGGTGACCGCCACCGCGGACCCCCTCGGCGGCTCGGCCTTCGTCGAGTGGATGACCGACGAGATGGAGCGGCGGGCCGAGGCGATCTTCGCCCACCTCGACGACCTCGGCGGCGGCTCGATGCTCGAGGGGGTCCTGGCGGGCATCGACAACGGCTGGATCGTGGACCGGATCGCCGATGCCGCCTACCGCTACGAACGGGCCGTCAACACCGGCGAACGGGTCGTGGTCGGGGTCAACCGCTACACCGACGGCGAGACCCGATCCGGAGACCTGCTGCGCATCAGCGCCGATGTCGAAGCGGCCCAGGTCGCCCGCCTCGACGCCGTCCGCCGCACCCGGGACCAGGCTGCGGTGGACCGGGCGCTGGCCGGCATCGCCACCGATGCCGCGGACCCGACGATCAACCTCCTGCCCCCGATGATCGACGCGGTACGGGCCCGGGCCACCGAAGGCGAGATCGTCCAGGCCCTGGAAGCCCAGTTCGGGACCTACGTCGAACGGGCCGCGGTGTGACTGGCCTGCAGGCCCCCCACGGTGGCCCGGTCCGGATCGTGCTGGCCAAGCTCGGCCTCGACGGCCACGACCGCGGCCTCAAGGTCGTGGCCCGGATGCTGCGCGACGCGGGCGCCGAGGTCATCTACCTCGGGTTGCGCCAGAGCACCGAGACGGTGGTCGCCGCCGCCCAACAGGAGGACGCCGACCTGATCGGCATCAGCATGCACAACGGCGGCCACCTCACCCTGGCCCCCCGCATGGTCGAGGCCGCCCGCGCCGCCGGGGTCACCGCCCCCGTCGTGGTCGGTGGCATCATCCCCGACGCCGATGTGGACCTCCTCCGGGAGGCGGGGGTGGCCGTCGTGCTCACCCCGGGCACATCGGAGGCCGACGTGATCGCCGCGCTCGCGGCGGCACTGGACGACACCGGAGGGGACTGATGGGGCGTTGGAGCCGCGACGAGCTCGAGGAGGCGTTCGCCCACTACCAGCGGGTGGCGCTGGCGGCCGGCACGAGTGGGGACTGGAACCCGTGGGCCGACCTGTTCACCGAGGACGCCACCTACATAGAGCACCTGTACGGGACCCTCGGCGGCCGGGAGGCGATCCGGACCTGGATCACCACGACGATGGCCCAACCGGTCAACCGGGACATGCAGTTCTTCCCGATCGAGTGGTACGTCATCGACGAGGAGCGGGGCTGGGTGGTCTGCCAGGTCTGGAACCGGATGATCGACCCGGGTGACGGGAGCCTGCACCAGGCCTACAACTTCACCCTCCTCAAGTACGCCGGTGACAACCGCTGGTCCTACGAGGAGGACATCTACAACCCGGGCCACTTCAAGGACATGGTGGTCGGGTGGCTGGAACGGCAGTCGGCCCTGGTGACCGACGGCGACGACGCGGGTCAGGTCAAGGCCTAAAGGGATCGGCCGGTTCGGCCGAACGGATGGGAAAGAAGCGGCCTGACTCACCCGAACGGGGGAGAGAGGCTCCGATCCCAAACGGAGAATGAACATGATGGTTTCCTACGACTTCCTCGCCACCTGGCTGCGGGCTCGCTTCGGCGACTCGGAGCGTGGCGCTTCGCTGGTGGAGTACGCCCTGCTCGTGGCCCTGATCGCGGTGGTCTGCATCGCGGCCGTGACCGTCCTGGGCAACAACGCCTCCAACAAGTTCAGCGCTGTCGGCAGCTCCGTCCAGTAACTCGTCCCCGGACGAACAGGAACGAGGGGCGGGCTGTGGCCCGCCCCTCGTTCGCGTCTCGGGGGAAATGGGCCGAATGCCCCATTAGGTCCCCGCTGGTGGGTGCCGATGGTCCTTGTGACAACAAAGCCTGACTCGCCCGATCGGGGGAGGGGCTCGACCCCAAAACGGAGAATCAACATGATGGTGTCCTACGACTTCCTCGCCACCTGGCTGCGGGCTCGCTTCGGCGACTCGGAGCGTGGCGCTTCGCTGGTGGAGTACGCCCTG
Source organism: uncultured Microthrixaceae bacterium (assembly GCA_963777805.1). Taxonomy (GTDB): domain Bacteria; phylum Actinomycetota; class Acidimicrobiia; order Acidimicrobiales; family DATDAH01; genus DATDAH01. The sequence continues at coordinate 102,340 of CAVZRY010000001.1, forward strand.
CTCGTGGCCCTGATCGCGGTGGTCTGCATCGCGGCCGTGACCATCCTGGGCAAGAACGCTTCCAACAAGTTCAGCGCTGTCGGCAGCTCCGTCCAGTAGTTCGTCCTCGGACGATCCGGAGGAGGGGCGGGCTTCGGCCCGCCCCTCCTTCGCGTTTTGACCGGGCCGGTCAGAAGGGGCCGGTGTTGACCACGATCTCGATCTGGCCGTCGCCGGCGTCGAGGTCGTCGGGGGCGACGGTGAAGGGCCCGTCGCCGGTGTCGGGCACCAGGACGTAACCGTCGGTCTCGGCCACGGCGCCGAAGTCGACGATGTACACGCAGCTGGTGAACCCGAGGAGGTCATCGAGGGCACCGTCGCCGAGCTCGGCCGTCCCCTCCCCGGCTTCGACGGGGCCGGCGAGCACCTCGCCCCCGAGGTCCCGCACCTCGAGGGTGGCGGTGGCGTCGTGGGGCTCGGCGGCCTCGCAGGCCGCGCCGATGTCGCGGATGGCATCGTCGGCGATCACCCAGCGCACGCTGAAGGGGCGGGTCGGGATCGTGGTGGTGGTCGTCGTCGTGGTGGTCGCCGGGGGGAAGTCCTCCGAGGACGCCTGGTCCTCACCCTGACGGTCCTGGTACTCCCGGATGCCGAGTCCGGCGCCCACGCCCAGCCCCGGCGGCAAGCAGGAGGACGAGGGCGATCAGTGCGGACCGGCGACCCCGCTTGCGGTGAGGTGTCGCGGGCCGAGGCGCCGGGGCGGCCAAGGGCGCCGGCGGCGGAGCGGGGGGCTGCACCGGCGTCTGGACCCAGGTCCGGGCCAGGAGGGCCGTGGCGTCGGCGGCCAGGGCCTCGGGTGGGCTCTGGGGGGCATCGCCCAGCAGGCGGGCCAACACCTCGTCGGCCGACGGCCGGGCCTCGGGGTCCTTGGCCAGGGCGCCGCGCACGATCTCGGCCAGGTCATCCGGTACCCCGTCGAGGTCGGGCTCGTCGTGGATGATGCGGTAGGCCACGGCCTCGGGTCGGCCGGTGCCGAACGGGTTCTGGCCCGTGGCGGCCCAGGCGACCAGGGTCCCGAGGGCGAACACGTCCATGGCGGGCGACGGTGGGCCGCCGGTCACCTGCTCGGGCGCCATCCACCCTGGCGAGCCCATCACGGTGCCCACGACGGTGATCGACGTGGCCTCGGTGGCGGTGGCCACCCCGAAGTCGACGACCACGGGTTGGTCCTGGGTCAGCAGGACGTTGCCCGGCTTGAGGTCCCGGTGGGTGACCCCGGCCCGGTGGATCGTGCCCACCGCCTCGGCCAGGGCGACGGCCAGGGCCCGCAGCCGGTCGCCCCGCAACGGACCCGAGGTGGTGACCTCGTCGAGGAGGGTCGGGCCCTCCACGTAGGCCATCGCCAGGTAGGGGCGATCGCTCTCGGTGTCGGCGTCCAGCAGTTGCACGACGCCCCGCCCGCTCACCCGGCGGGCCGACAGGACCTCCCGGCGGAAGCGGGTCCGGAACGTCTCGTCGGCCGCCAGGAGGCGCCGGACCACCTTGAGGGCCACCGGCCCGTCGGGACCGTCGGCCAGGTAGACCACGCCCATGCCGCCCTCGCCGAGGCGCGCCCGCAACGTGTAGGGCCCGACCACCCGCGGGTCGTCGGCGTCGAGGGGGAGGGTCGCCATGGCCGCACCATTGTGGGGCGAGACGCCGCCGGAGACGCCTCGGGGTGGTCCTTCGCGCCGGCGGAGGCCACGATGGTGCGGTGACGACCGCCATCGACCGCAGCAACGACCCCCACGACTTCCTCGACCTCGACGGCCTGCTCGACGACGAGGAGCGGCTGCTGCGGGACACCGTGCGGTCCTTCGTGAACGACCGGGTCCTGCCCGACATCGCCGAGTGGTTCGAGGCCGGGACCTTCCCCGTGGAGATGGCCAAGGAGATGGGGGCCCTGGGCCTGCTGGGCATGCACCTCGACGGCTACGGATGCGCCGGCACCAGCGCGGTCAGCTACGGCCTGGCCTGCCAGGAGCTCGAGGCGGGCGACAGCGGGTTCCGCAGCTTCGTGTCGGTGCAGGGCTCGCTGGCCATGTTCCCCATCCACGCCTACGGCAGCGAGGAGCAGAAGCAGGAGTGGCTGCCGGCCATGGCGGCGGGGGAGGCCATCGGTTGCTTCGGCCTCACCGAGCCGGACTCGGGCAGTGACCCGTCCTCCATGCGGACCCGGGCCCGCCGGGACGGTGACGACTGGGTGCTCAACGGCACCAAGATGTGGATCACCAACGGCGGGGTGGCCGACGTGGCGGTCGTCTGGGCGGTCACCGACGACGGTGTTCGGGGCTTCGTCGTGCCGACCGACACGCCCGGCTTCGTGGCCAACAACATCCACCGCAAGCTGTCGCTGCGGGCGTCGGTCACCTCCGAGCTGGTCCTCACCGACGTCCGGCTCCCGGCGGCGGCGGTGCTGCCCGGCGTGGCCAGCATGCGCGGGCCGCTGTCCTGCCTGTCCGAGGCCCGGTTCGGCATCGTGTGCGGGGCGGTCGGTGCCGCCCGGGCCTGCTACGAGGCGGCCCTGGCGTACACCACCGAGCGTCACCAGTTCGACCGGCCCCTGGCCGGCTTCCAGCTCGTGCAGCGGAAGCTGGTGGAGATGCTGGTCCAGGTGAACCGGGCCGGCCTCCTGGCCCTGCACCTCGGCCGGATGAAGGACCGGGGCGAGATCACCCCCGCCCAGGTCAGCTTCGGCAAGCTGGACAACGTGCGCCAGGCCCTCGACGTGGCCCGCGAGGCCCGTAGCCTGCTCGGGGCCAACGGGATCACCCTGGAGTACCCGGTGATCCGCCACATGAACAACCTCGAGTCGGTCTACACCTACGAGGGCACCAACGAGATCCACACGTTGGTGCTCGGCCAGGCCATCACCGGCACCCCCGCCTTCACCTAGGAGCCTGTGTGCGCTTCACCGAGGAGCACGATCTCTTCCGCAAGACGGTGCGCGACGTCGTCGACCGGGAGATCAACCCCCACGTCGATGCCTGGGAGGCCGCGGGCCGGTTCCCGGCCCACGAGCTGTTCCCCGTGCTGGGCCGCGCCGGGCTCCTCGGCATCGAGTACGACCCGGCCTACGGCGGCCAGGGCGCCGACCACAGCTTCACCGTCGTGTTCGGCGAGGAGATCGGTCGGATCGCGTGCGGCGGGGTGCCGATGGCGATCTCCGTGCAGAGCGACATGGCCACCCCGTCCCTGCACCGCTACGGCAGTGAGGAGCTGAAGCAGCAGTTCCTGGTGCCGGCCGTCGCCGGGACCGCGGTCGCCGCCATCGCGGTCACCGAACCCGACGCCGGCTCCGACGTGGCCGGTCTGCGCACCCGGGCCCGCCGAGACGGTGACGAGTGGGTCATCGACGGCACGAAGCTCTACATCACCAACGGGGCCCAGGCCGACTGGATCTGTGTCCTGGCCCGGACCTCCGACGAGGGTGGTTCCCGGGGCGTCTCCCAGATCGTGGTGCCCACCGACACCCCCGGGCTGTCGGTCAGTCGCACCCTGGACAAGCTGGGCATGCGCTCGTCGGACACGGCCGAGCTGGTCTTCGACGGCGTGCGGGTGCCGGTCGAGCACCTGATCGGGGTCGAGGGCCGCGGCTTCCAGCAGCAGATGGAGCAGTTCCAGCAGGAGCGGATGATCGCGGCCTACCAGGCCGTGGGCTCCATGGAGCAGGCGCTGGCGGCCACCCGGACCTACCTGGGCGACCGCCAGGCGTTCGGCGGGCCGCTGTACGCCAACGACTACCTGTCGTACTCCCTCGCCGAGGTGTCCGCCGAGGTCGACCTGCTCAAGCACTACAACTACGCCTGTGCCGAGGCGTTCGTGGCCGGCGCCGACACCAAGCGGATGGTGGCGATCGCCAAGCTGACCGCCGGCCGCCTGCTGCGCCGGGTGGCCGACGTGTGCCTGCAGTTCCACGGCGGCCTGGGCTACATGGAGGAGCACTGGACGGCGCGCTACCTGCGCGACCAGCGCCTGTGGGCCATCGGCGGCGGGGCCGACGAGGTCATGCTCCGCACCATCGCCCAGCTGGACAGCCCTTAGCAGGAAAGTACCAGAAAGTCTTGTGATGACAGGAAGTATACGCAAGGATCGGTAGATCCTCCGTGACCTCAAGTCTCACGCTCCGTGGTCGATGTGGGGGGAGATGCCCCGTCGCCGCCTGCTCCTGGTGGCCGTGGTCGTCGCCGCCGCACTGCTGGGGCCCGGCACCCCGGTCCTGGCGCGGGTCGACCACGGGTCACCTCAGGACAACCCCACCCCGTCATCCATGAGCTCGTCCACGACGACGAGCACCGTCCCCTCGGGGATCGACGTGGGCCACACCGGTGACCAGAGCGGCGCCACCCCCGTGCCCGGCGATGACGTCGTCGAGGTCGAGCCCGCCGACCCCGCGAACGTCAACGAGGTCCTCCGGATCAGCGGCGAGGAGGCCCAGGCCCGTCGCGACGCGGTGCGGGCCGAACTGGACGCCCTGCGGGCCCGCATCGACCGGCTCGAGGCCGACGTCGACGCCTTCGCCGTGCTCAGCCACGACCTGGCCGTGCGCCAGCGCCAGGTGGCCCGCCAGGCCATCACCGCTCGAGAGCGGATGGTCGAGCGGGCGGTCGGGGCCTATGTCGCCGGCAACGACAGCGCGGTGGAGGCCGCCTACAGCGGCGATCCCAACCAGGTCGAGGAGCGCAGCACCATCGTGCGCACGGTCATGGAGGCGGACCAGGAACGGGCCGAGGCGCTCCTGGCCCGGCGCCTCGACGTGACCGCCCGCCTCAGTCGGGTCCTCGAGCAGGCCGCCCAGAGCGAGGCCGAGCTGCGGGCCGCCCGGGCCGAACGGGCCCCGTTGCGGGTCCGGCTCGACTCCGCCGACTTCGCCCTCCAGGTCTTCGAGGCCGGCAGCGAGATCGTCATCACCGGCTTCGTGTTCCCGGTGGCGGACCCCCACACGTTCTCCAGCACCTTCGGGGCGCCGCGCTCGGGGGGTCGGAGCCACGAAGGCAACGACATCTTCGCTCCGATGGGGACACCACTGCTGGCCTCCGAGCGAGGGGTCATCGACAACATGGGCACCGGCACGCTCGGTGGCATCAAGCTGTGGGTCATCGGGGAGAGCGGGACGCAGTACTACTACGCCCATCTCATCGCCTATGCCGACGGGATCACCGACGGCACGCAGGTCGAGGCGGGCGAGGTCATCGGCTACGTCGGCAACACCGGCAACGCCATCACCACCCCGCCGCACCTGCACTACGAGATCCACCCCGAGGGGGGCGACGCCATCGACCCGTACCCCCTGCTGCACGCTGTGGACCAGATCGACGGTGAGCACGTCCTGCCGCCACTGGGCGCCGCCTCCGGCCGCTGAGCGAGCATCCGACATCGGCACCAGATCGGTGAGCGGCTCCTAGCCTCCGGCGGGTGGTCGGCCCGGACAACATCATCAGCGTCGAGGACATCGAGGCCGCCGCGGACCGCATCGCGGGACACGTGCGGGTCACCCCGGTCCTTCGGCCCGGGCGGGGCGCCTTCGGGTTGGACCTCGACCCGGTGCTGAAGCTGGAGCTGCTGCAGCACACCGGGTCGTTCAAGCCCCGTGGCGCCTTCAACCGGATCCTCGCGAACGCCGTGCCCGAGGCCGGGGTGATCGCGGCCTCCGGCGGGAACCACGCCGCCGCGGTGGCCCATGCCGCGACCGAGCTCGGCATCCCGGCCGAGATCCACGTGCCCGAGGCGGCGCCGGCCATCAAGCTCGAGCGCCTCGCCCGCTATCCGGTGGACGTCCGGCGCACCGGAGCCCTCTACGACGACGCCCAAGCCGCCTGCGACCTCCGGGCGGCCGAGACCGGCGCCCTGGTCTGTCATCCCTACGACCTCCCCGAGGTCCTGGCCGGACAAGGCACGGTCGGCCGAGAGCTGGAGGCCCAGGCCCCGGAGGTCGACACCGTGCTGGTCGCCGTGGGTGGCGGCGGGCTGATCGGTGGGGTGGCGTCGTGGTACCGGGGCCGGGCGAAGGTGGTGGCCGTGGAGCCGGCATCGTCCCGGTGCCTGGGCGCGGCGCTCGAGGCCGGTCACCCCGTCGACGTCCCGGTGTCGGGCCTGGCGTCGGACTCGCTCGGGGCGAAGCGGGTGGGCGGCTGGCCGTTCGCCGCCGCTCGGCGCTGGGTCGATCACGCCGTCACCGTGCCCGATGCCGCGATCGCCGATGCGCAACACCGGCTGTGGCGGGAGATCCGCCTCGTGGTGGAGCCGGGCGGGGCCGCCGCACTCGCCGCGCTGCTCTGTGGGGCCTACGTCCCCGAGCCCGACGAGTCGGTGGCCGTACTGGTCTGCGGGGCCAACACCGACCCCGCGACGGTGGTCTGATGGAGCGCACCGAGCAGGTCGAGACCCCGGCGCCGCCCGAAGGGCTCTTCGCGGTGGTCGAGGACCTCGGCCGCTACAGCGAGTGGCTGGACATCGTGGTGCGGGCCGCCCCGGCCGAGCCCCTGGCCGGCGACGACGGTCCCGCCTGGTCGATCGAGCTGCGGGGCCGGCTGGGACCGCTGGCCCGCTCCAAGCGCCTGCGCATGGTCCGCACCGTCCACGCGGTGCCCGAGCGGGTGGTCTTCGAGCGGCGGGAGGCGGGGGAGCGCAGCCGCTCGCCGTGGACCCTCACCGCCGAGGTGGCCCCGACCACAGAGGGCAGTCGTCTGACGATGTCCCTGCACTACGGCGGCGCGCTCTGGGGGCCCATGCTCGAGCGCCTCCTGGCCGACGAGGTGGAACGGGCCCGCCCCCGCCTCGTTGCCCTGTTGGGGGCATGACCATCAGGCAACGTTCGGCTGGACGGTGGAGGCCTTGACCTCACTCGAGGTCAACGGCGAGGGGCGGTGACCTCTGTCCCGTCGGGCGCCGGGCTCGGGCCGTCCACCGTCCGCCGCGGTGTTCGACCTCGAGGTCCAGCCCGAAGGCGTCACCCAGGACCGAGCCGGTGATGACCTCCTGGATCGGGCCCAGGGCCACGACCCGGCCTGCGGCCAACACCAGGGCGTGGGTGAAGCCCTCGGGGATCTCGTCGACGTGGTGGGTCACCAGGACCAGCGGCGGCGTCGACGGGTCGCGGGCCAGCCCGGCCAGGCGTCCGAGCAGGTCCTCCCGGCCCCCCAGGTCGAGCCCGGCCGTCGGCTCGTCGAGGAGCACCAGGTCCGGGTCGGTCATCAGCGTGCGGGCCAACTGGACCCGCTGGCGCTCGCCCGAGCTGAGGGTGCCGAAGGCCTGGTCGGCGTGGCCGCCCACCCCGAAGCGGTCGAGGAGGGCTTCGGCCCGGGCCCGGTCGGCGTCGTCATAGACGTGCCACCAGGCCTCGAGCGCACCGAACCGGGCCGTCATCACCGCGTCCCGGGCGCTGACCTGTGGCCGCACCTGGTTGGCCAGCGCCGCGCTGGCCAACCCGATCCGGGGGCGCAGGGCCCGGACGTCGAGGCGGCCCACGGTCTGGCCCAGCACCCGGACCGAGCCGGCCGTGGGGTGCAGGTAGAGCGAGGCGACCCGCAACAGGGTGGTCTTGCCCGACCCGTTGGGCCCGAGCACCACCCACCGCTGTCCGTCCTCGACCGCCCAGGACAGGTCCGACAGCACGGTCCGGCCGTCGATGCGGACCGACACCTGATCGAGCTCGAGGGCGGTGGCCACCTCAGGGCCCGTCCATGTGGCGTTCCCAGGTGGCGAACATGGCGGCGTAGACCCCGCCCCGGGCCACCAGCTCGTCGTGGGGGCCCTGCTCGACGATGCGCCCGCCCTCCACCACCACGATCCGGTCGGCCCGCAGGGCGGTGGCCAGGCGGTGGGCGATGACGATGGCGGTCCGGCCCTCGAGGACCACGTCGAGGGCCCGCTCGACCTTGGCCTCCGAGGTCAGGTCCAGGTTCGAGGTGGCCTCGTCGAGGACCAGGACCCGGGGTCGGGCGAGGAACGCCCGGGCCAGGGCCAGGAGCTGTCGCTCGCCGGACGACAGCGACACCCCCCGCTCGTGCACCGGGGTGTCCAGGCCCGCGGGGAGGCGCTCGACGAGGTCGTCGATGCCGACGGTCCGGCAGGTCGCCCAGCACCTCCTCGTCGGAGGCGTCGGGCCGGGCGAAGGCGATGTTGTCGCGGATCGACCCGTTGAACAGGAACGGCTCCTGGGGCACCACACCGAGCTGGCGACGCAGCGAGGCGATGGTGACGTCGCGCAGGTCGTGGCCGTCGAGCAGCACCGCCCCCGAGTCCAGGTCGTAGAAGCGGGTGACCAGCTTGGCGACGGTGGACTTGCCCGCGCCGGTCGTGCCCACGAGGGAGACCGTCTCGCCCGGTTCGATGTGCAGGTCGACGTCGTCGAGCACGGGCTGGCCGGCGACGTAGCCGAAGCGCACGTCGCCGAGCTCGACGGCGCCCTCCAGCGGCGGGAGGTCGACGGCGTCGGTGGCCTCGGGCACCCCGGGCTCGGTGTCGAGCAGGTCCCGCAGCTTGGTCACCGCCGCCTGGCCCTGCTGGTAGGTGTTGTAGAGCTGGACGAGCTGCTGGATGGGGGCGAAGAAGGCGGTGAGGTAGAGGACGAAGGCGGTCAGCTCGCCCAGCGTCAGCTGGTCGTCGAGGACGATGGTCCCGCCGATGGCCAGGATCAGCGCCTGCGCCAACACGCCGACGGTCTCGGTGCCGGGTCCGTAGATGGCGCCGACCCGGGCGGTGTAGAGGTTGGCGTCGCGGTACTCGCCCACGATGTTGCCGTGGCTGTCGACGTTGTGGCGGCGCCGGTTGTGGGCCACGAGGACCCGGATGCCCGAGAGGCTCTCCTGCAGGTCGGCCAGCACGTCGGCGATGCGGTCGCGGACCATCGTGTAGCCGCGGTCGGAGGCGGACCGGAACCACAGCGTCAGCGCGAGCATCACCGGCACGACCACGACGAGGGTGATCAGCGCCAGCTCGGCGTTGAGCGTGAAGAGGATGGCGGTGACCACGATCAGGGTGAGGGCCTGGACGGCGAGGTTGACCAGGCCGTCCTGGAACAGCTGGCTGAGTGACTCGATGTCGCTCGTCATCCGGGTCATCAGCCGGCCCGCCTTCTCGTCGGTGTAGAAGTCGAGCGACAGGCGTTGGAGGTGGGAGAAGACCCGGAGGCGCAGCTGGTACATGAGGCGCTCGCCGAGGCGACCGGTGAACCGGATGCGGGCCGTGCCGGCCAGGACGCTGATGAGGATGGCGACCAGGTAGAGCCCGGTGACGGTGACCAGCACGCCCGTGTCCTGCTCGGAGATGCCCTGGTCGATGCCGATCTGGGTCAGCAGGGGACCGGCCTGCAGGGTGATGGTCTCGAGCACCACCAGGCCGAAGGCCCCGAGCAGCCCGAGTCGGTGGGGGGCGAGGAAGTGGCGCAGCGTGAGGGTCGACTGGCCCGTCTCGCGCTGGACGAAGTGGACCTCGGGCTCGGGGTGTTCGGGCTCGGCGTCGAGGATGGCCTCGACCCGGTCGGCGAGCTCCGCCGGGACGCCGGCGAACGGCAGGCCGGCGGCCGCGCTCTGACCCACGGCGCTGCCGCCCCCCATGCCCCCGGCGGGCCCACCCCACGCCATCAGCCGACCTCCCCGTCGGCCGCCGACTCGTCGTCCTCGGGGTCCTCGAGGTGGGACACGATGTCGACGTAGCGGGGCTCGGTGGCCAGGAGCTCGCTGTGGGTCCCGGCGGCGACCACCCGGCCGTCCTCGAGCAGCACGACGCGGTCGGCCAGGGCGATGGTGGACAGCCGGTGGGCGATGATGATCGTGGTCCGGTCCGTCAGCGCCCCCGTCAGGGCGTCGTGGATCTCCTCCTCGACCTGGACGTCGATCGCGCTGGTGGCGTCGTCGAGCACCAGCAGGCGGGGGCCGGCGAGGATGGTGCGGGCGATGGCGATGCGCTGACGCTGGCCGCCCGAGAGCGTGTAGCCCCGCTCGCCGATCACGGTGTCGTAGCCGTCGGGGAGGTCGGTGATGAAGCCGTGGGCCTGTGCGGCGCGGGCGGCGGCCTCCACGTCCTCGGCACTGGCGTCGGGCCGGCCGTAGGCGATGTTGTCGCGGATGGACACCGAGAACAGGAACGGCTCGTCGAGGACGATCCCCACCGACGCCCGCAGGCTGAGGACGGTCAGGTCGCGGACGTCGTGGCCGTCGACCAGGACGGCGCCCTCGGTGACGTCGTAGAAGCGGGGGAGGAGCCGGGCCACGGTGGACTTCCCGCTCGCCGTGCGACCGACGAGGGCCACCGTCTCGCCCGGTTCGATGGTGAGATCGAAGCCGTCGAGCACCGGCGCGGCATCCTCGGCGGTCGTGTAGGTGAAGTGCACGTCCCGGAACTCGACCCGGCCCCGGGGTCGACCAGGTCGACCGCGCCCGGGCGGTCGACGATCTCGGGGACCTCGTCGAGGATCTCGTAGATGCGCTCGGCCGACGCCGCCGCCCGCTGGGTCATCATCAGGAAGAAGCCGAGCATGCGGAACGGCGTCTGCAGCAGGACGACGTAGGCGTTGAACGCCACGAGCGTGCCGATGCCGACCTGGCCGTCGATCGCCAGCCAGCCGCCGTAGAGCGAGGACGGCGGCCAGGCCCAGGCGGGGCAGGTTCTCCATGGCCGGCGCGTACTTGGCCCGGGCGTCGGCCTGGGAGACGTTGGCCCACCGCAGCCGCTCGGCGGCCCGGGCCAGGTCGGTGATCTGGCGCTCCTCGGCGGCGAAGGACTTGACCACCCGGACGCCGTTGACGTTCTCGTCGACGATGGTGGCCACGTCGGCCTGGCGGGCGGCGATGACCCACGAGAGCGGGAAGACCAGGTTCCGCAGCCGGGCCCCGATCACGTAGACACCGGGCAGCGCGATCACCGCCACGATCGTGAGGGCGACGTGGATGGTGAGCATCACCACCAGCGCCACCACGAAGCTGAGCAGCGACATGGCCATCAGCGGCGCGAAGGCGAGGAACATCTGCACCGAGCGGATGTCGGAGTTGGCCCGGGAGATGATCTGGCCGGACTGGACCCGGTCGTAGAAGGAGAACGACAGGCGGGTCAGGTGCCGGTAGAGCAGCTGACGGAGGTCGTACTCGATGTCGTAGGCCAGCTTGAACAGGCCGTAGCGGTAGTAGAGCGCCATCAGGCCGCGGGCCAGCCCGAGGGCGACGAGGCCCCAGACGTACGGGGTGAGGCTGTCGGTCTGGGCGACGATGGCGTTGTCGATGGCCTCGGCGGTCACCGCGGGCACCGCGACCTGGGCGACCATGGCGACCAGCGCGGCCACGACCGAGGTCCACAGGAGCGCGTTGTGGGCGGTGATGACCGGCCACATGCGGCGGATCCAGCCCTTGGTGGTGTCCGGGTCGATCGAGCGCCGGGGAGCGGGATAGCGGGGGACCACCCCGACGGGCTCGTAGGGGTGGGCGTCCTCGGGGGAGGGGGAAGGGGCCGTCGCCCGGCGCCCGGTGGGGGGCGACGGGGTGTCGACGGTCATCGGCGCAGCACGCTACCCCTGGCATCGCCGGGGGCTGATCCCGTCACCAAACCGCAACGTGGCCGGGTCGACGCGTACCATGGGAGACCTTGCGCCCGGTCCGTCTGTTCGTCGTCGCCGCCCTCGTGGCCGCGGGGCTCGCCGCCCTGCCGTCGTCGTCGGCCTCCGGTGACGACATCGACGAGGTCCGGGCCCGGGCCCAGGCCCTGACCCAGGACCTGGCCGATGCCGAGTCCCGGCTGGGCCGGCTCGAACAGGACATCACCACCGCCCAGCACCAGACCGAGGAGGCCGAGCGGGAGATCGCCGGCCTCCAGAGCCAGGTCCAGGAGCTGGCGGTGCAGCAGTACGTGCGGCCCACCGAGGTGCTGTTCCTGGTGGGCGAGGACCTGACCCGTCAGACCCGGGCCGACGCGTTGGCCCGCATCGTCAGCCGAGGCGACGTCGACGCCCTCGACCGCTTCCAGGGCGCCCAGGAGGACCTGGAAGCGGCGTCGGCCCACCTGGCCGAGCTGCAGGCCGACCAGGAGGACGCCGTCGCCGAGCTCGAACAGCGTCAGGACGACCTCGAAGTCGAGCTGGCCCGCCTCCAGGAGCTGGAGCGCCAGCGCCGCGAGGCCGAGGAGCGGGCCCGCCAGGAAGCGGCGGCGGCTGCCGCGGCCGCGGCCGCCGCGGATGACGACCCGCCCCCGACCGACGGTGGGGGTGGTGGTGGCGGTGGTGACGGTGGTGGTGGTGGCGGCGGTGGCACCCCGCCGCCCAGCGGCGGCGGCATCACCTGCCCGGTCCCCGAGGCCACCTTCGTGGACACCTGGGGCGCCCCCCGCTCCGGCGGGCGCAGCCACGAGGGCGTCGACATGATGGCCGGCTTCGGCACCCACATCTACGCCCCGGCCAGCGGCAACGTCGAGTTCCGGACGGTGAGCACCGGTGGCCTGTCGTTCTACGTCTACGGCGACAACGGCGACACCTACTTCGGCACGCACCTGCAGGGCTACGAGGGTGGCAACCGCCACGTCAGCGCCGGTGAGTTCATCGGCTACGTGGGCGACAGCGGCAACGCCGCCGGCACCCCGCACCTCCACTTCGAGATCCACCCGGGCGGCGGCTCCGCGGTCAACCCGTACCCCGCCACCGCCGCCGCCTGCTTCTGACCTCCCCGTTCTGGCGCCCGATCTCCCGCCCCTGGGCGGCAAATCAGGCGCCAGTACGCCGAGGTGTCGGCGAGTCAGGTGCGGGCGACGCATGATGGCGGCGTGGCGGTCGGTGAACGAGGGCGGGACCGGGGAGGACGGCGGTGAGCGATGAGCTCGCGGGCGCGTTGGCAACGGCCCTGGGCGGCGGGGTCGACGAGCTCCAGCGCCTGTCGGGCGGCGCGTCCCGGGAGACCTGGGGCCTGACCCTCGACGGCGCGCCGCTGGTCCTGCAGCGGGAGCGGCCCGGGGGCATCCGCACCGGTGGGGGGATGGCGGCCGAGGCCGGCCTGATCCGGGCCGCTGCGGCCGAAGGGGTCCCGGTCGCCGATGTCGTGGCCACGGGCTCGGGCGACGACGACGGCCTGGGCGCCCCCTGGATCGTGGCTCGCCGGGTCGAGGGCGAGACGATCGCCCGCCGCATCCTGCGGGAGGACACCTACGCCGAGGCCCGGACCCTGCTCGCCGGGCAGTGCGGGGCCGCCCTGGCCGCGATCCACCGGGTCGACCCGGACTCGGTCACCGGCCTCCACGAGATGGAGCAGGTGAGCCAGTTCCGGGACCTGATCGACGCCCTGGGCCAGCCCCACCCGGCCTTCGAGCTCGGGCTCCTCTGGCTGGAGGCCAACCGGCCACCCCCGTCGGGCCGGGCCGTGGTCCACGGCGACTTCCGCAACGGGAACCTGATCGTCGGCCCCGAAGGCCTGCGGGCCGTTCTGGACTGGGAGTTGGCCCACCTCGGCGATCCGATGGAGGACCTCGGCTGGCTGTGCGTCCGGGCCTGGCGCTTCGGTGGCGACGGCCCCGTCGGCGGCTTCGGCACCCGGGAGGACCTCTACGAGGCCTACGAGGCGGCCGGCGGTCGACCGGTGGACCCCGCGGTGGCCCGCTGGTGGGAGGTGCTCGGCACCCTCAAGTGGGGCGTGATGTGCATCATCCAGGCCGCCACCCACCTCACCGGGCAGTCCCGCTCGGTCGAGTTGGCCGCCATCGGCCGCCGGGTGTGCGAGCAGGAGTACGACCTGCTGGCCCTCATCGACCCCGCCGGCGACGTCCCGACCCCGACGGTGGGTGCGGCGGAGCCGTCGTTCCACGACGTGCCGACGGCCGGTCAGCTGCTGGAGGCCGTCCGGGAGTGGGTCGAGGGCGACGCCCGCCAGGCGACCACCGGCCGGGTCCAGTTCCACAGCCGGGTCGTGGCCAACGTCATGGCCATGCTCGAGCGCGAGCTCGAGTCCGGCCCCGCCATGGCCGAGGCCCACACGTTCCGCCTGGCGGCGCTGGGCGTGGCGTCGGAGGCCGATCTCGCGTCCCGCATCCGGTCCGGCGAGTGGTCCGTCGACGACCGTCCCCTGCTCGACACCGTGCGCGCGACGGTCGTCGACAAGCTCGCCGTCGCCAACCCCAAGTACCTCTGACCCCTCCGTGCCCTTGGGCCGGGGGAACGACACCGAAGCAGGGGGGCGTGGGGCCGGGCCGCGCCACATCCGTCGGAGGAAACAGCCCCCGGAAGCCGGGGGCCATTTCCTCCAACGAGGGATCAGACGCCCATGGCGTGGTAGCCGCCGTCGACGTGGATGACCTCGCCGGTGGTGGCGGGGAACCAGTCGGACAGCAATGCGACGCAGGCCTTGGCCACGACCTCGGGGTCCCGGACGGACCAGCCGAGGGGGGCCCGCTCGTTCCAGACGTCCTCGAAGAGGGAGAAGCCGGGGATGGAGCGGGCGGCCAGGGTGCGGACGGGGCCGGCGGCGATGAGGTTGGAGCGGATGTTGCGGGGGCCCAGGTCCCGGGCCAGGTAGCGGGAGGTCGACTCCAGGGCGGCCTTGCAGACGCCCATCCAGTCGTAGCCGGGCCAGGCCACCTGGCCGTCGAAGTCGAGGCCGACGATCGAGCCGCCCTCGGTCATGAGCGGGGTGACGGCGTCGGCCACGGCCCGCAGCGACCAGGCCGAGATGCGCATGGCGAGGGCCACGTCGTCCCACTGGGTGTTGAGGAAGTTGCCGCCCAGGGCGGACTCCGGGGCGAAGGCGATGGCGTGCAGGGCGCCGTCGACCCGGTCCCACTTCGCCGCCAGGGCGTCGCGGACGGCCTCGGCGTGGCCGTCGTCGGTCACGTCGAACTCGAGCACGTCGACATCCGCGCTCAGCTTGCGGGCGGTGCGGGTCGTGATCGAGAGGCCCCGCCCGGCGCCGGTGAGCACCAGCTCGGCCCCCTCGCGCTGGGCCAGCTCGGCCACGGCGAAGGCCAGCGAGTCCTTCGGTCAGCACCCCGGTGATCAGCACCCGCTTACCGTCCAGCAGTCCCACGTCACTCCGATCGATGGTGGACGCCCGACGTTACGCCGGACGGCCGCGCCGAGATGCTTGCGGATCGCGGTACCCGGCCTGACTACCCTCTGCCGCCGTGCGAATCGGCATCCTCGGTGGAACAGGTCCCGCCGGTCGAGCGCTCTCGGCTCGTCTGGCCTCGGTGGCTTCGAGGTCGTGATCGGCTCACGGTCCAAGTACCGGGCGATGGAGGTGCGCGACCAGCCTCCTCGCGAAGTGGCCCGACCACGAGCTGCACATCGTGGCGGCGGACAACGAGGGCGCGGCCGAGGCCGACGTCGTCGTCGATCGCCACGCCCGTGGGACGCCGCCGCGTCCACGGCGGCCGTCGGTGTCCAAGCAGCTCCGGGGCAAGGTCGTCATCTCCATGGCCAACGCCCTGGCCAAGGTCGGCCACGAGTTCCAGCCGCTGGTCCCGCCCCGCGGCTCGGTGGCCGCCAGCGTGCAGGCCGCCGTGCCCGACTCGCCAGGTGGCCGCCGCCTTCCACCACGTGCCGGCCAAGGAGCTCGGCGACCTCGACCACCCGGTCGAGAGCGACGTGCTCATCTGCTCGGACCACCCGTCCGCCACCGCAGACGACCATCGAGATCGTCCGCGAGCTCCCCGACATGCGGCCGCTCGACGCCGGCGAGCTCTCCAACGCCGCGCCGATCGAGGCCTTCGCCGCCGTGCTGCTCCAGCTCAACGTGCGCTACAAGACCCGGGCCGCCGTGAAGTTCACCGGGATCGACCTGGGGGAATGATCGCTATGGCGGGACGGGGCGTCGATGCGGCTGTACGGCACGCGCGACAGGGCGAGGTCGTGCCCTTCGAGCCCGGCCCGGTCGTCACCATGTACACGTGCGGCATCACGCCGTACGACGCCACCCACCTCGGCCACGCCGCCACCTACCTCACCTACGACGTGCTCCAGCGTCGTCTCCGCGACCGCGGCCACGAGACCCGGTGCGTGCGCAACATCACCGACGTCGACGACGACATCCTGCGCAAGGCCCGCGAGCTCGGCGTGCACTACCTCGACCTGGCGGCCGCCGAGACCGCCCGCTTCGACGCCGACATGGACGCCCTCGGGCTGCTGCCGAGCTGGAGCGAGCCCCGGGCCACCTCGGCCATCGCCGACATCCGCGGCTTCATCGGCATGGTGCTCGACCGGGGCCACGCCTACGAGTCCGGCGGCGCCGTCTACTTCGACGTCGCCACGTTCGAGCGCTTCGGCCAGGTCAGCCACCTCACCGCGAGGAGATGCTGCCCCTCGCCGCCGAGCGGGGCGGCAACCCCGACGACCCCAACAAGCGCGACCCGCTCGACTTCGTGCTCTGGCAGCCCTCGGCGGCCGACGAGCCGTCCTGGGAGTCGCTCTGGGGACCGGGTCGACCGGGCTGGCACATCGAGTGCTCGGCGCTGGCGCTGCGCGAGCTGGGCACCACCATCGACCTGCACGGCGGCGGCTCGCGACCTGATCTTCCCGCACCACGAGTGCGAGGCCGCCCAGTCCGAGGCCGCCACCGGTGAGCCGTTCGTCCGCCACTGGATGCACCAGGCCATGGTCCGCATGGACGGCGAGAAGATGTCGAAGTCGCTCGGCAACCTGGTGTTCGTGAGCGACCTGCTCAAGACCTGGGACGCCCGGGCCATCCGGCTCGGCGTGCTCGCCCACCACTACCGGGACTCCTGGGAGTGGAACGACGAGATCATGCCCGCCGCCGCCGAGCGCCTCGAAGCGTGGCAGGCCGCGGGGGACGGCGACGGTGGCCTCGACGAGGTCCGGGCCGCCCTCGACGACGACCTCGACACGCCCGGCGCGCTTGCTGCCGTTGACCAAGCTGCTGCCGCCGGTCGCGGGGTCTCCGAGGCCGCTGCCCTGCTGGGGGTCGACCTCACCGCGTACCTGACGCTCGCGCTGAGCGGCAGCGGATCGCGCTCCAGCGGCGCGCCGGACTCGGTGGGGCACGATGCAGGCGAGCGATGGCCGACGGACGACGGTCGGCAAGCTCTACCCCGGTCGGCCCGGCCGTCCTCACGCCGCTGTTCAAGCTCAACTGGCGCGTTCGACACCGAGGGCGTCGAGCACGTCCCTGACACGGGTGGGGCGATCATCTGCCCCAACCACGTCTCGGTGCTGGACTCGTTCTTCGTCCCCCTCGTCCTGCCTCGGCGCATCACCTACGTGGGCAAGGCCGAGTACATGGACGACTGGAAGACCAAGTTCATCTTCCCGGCCATGGGCATGATCCCCATCGACCGGTCGGGCGGCGACGCCGCCCAGTCGGCCCTGAACACCGCAGCGACATCCTCGACAGCGGCGAGCTGTTCGGCATCTACCCCGAGGGCACCCGCTCCCGCGTCGGCAACCTCCACCGGGGCCACACCGGGGCCGGCCCGCCTGGCCCTGCGCACCGGTGCCCCGATCATGCCCGTCGGCCTCATCGGCACCCGCGAGGTCAGCCGCCCGACGCCAAGCTTCCCCAACCGTTCCGGCCGGTGCGGGTGACGATCGGCCGTCCGGTCCACCCCGGCAAGGACCCCGAGCGCATGGGTCGACCACCGCCGGTGCTGCGCCAGATCATCGACGAGGTCATGTTCGAGATCCGGGGCCCTCTCGGGCCAGGACTACGTCGACGAGTACGCCAACAAGAAGCCGCGAGGAGACCGACATCCCCCGGCCAGCGAGGTGGGGTCATCACCGCCGACGGGCCCGCAGGCCAACGGGCACGCGGTCGTGGCCGAGGTGGCGAAAGCCGGCTAGCCCGACGAGGCCTGTCGGTATCCTCGGCCTCGCTCATGGCTATCGACATCACGCTCCCGGACGGCTCCTCGCGAGTCCCTCGACGACGACACCACCGCGGGGGACCTCGCCGCCGCCATCGGCCGGGGCCTGGCCAAGGCCGCGGTCGATCGGCCGAGGTCAACGGCGAGGAGCGCGACCTGGCCACGCCCGCTGGCCGACGGCGACACGGTGGCCATCGTCACCGACTCGACCGACCAGGGCCGCTACACCATCCGCCACTCCACCGCCCACGTGCTGGCCCAGGCCGTGCTCGATCTGTTCCCGGGGGCCACCTTCGCCATCGGCCCGCCGATCGAGGACGGCTTCTACTACGACTTCGCAGCTGGCCGACGGAGCGGCACGTTCACCCCCGAGGACCTCGAGCGCATCGACGCCCGCATGCGGGAGATCATCAAGGAGACGCAGCCCTTCGTCCGGGACGAGATCCCCGACGCCGACGCCCAGGAGCTCTTCGCCGGACCACCCCTTCAAGCTGGAGATCATCGAGGGCGACGGCCGACGACCCGATGTCGGCCACGCCCGGTGGGCCTGGTGCGCACCTACGAGAACCCGCCCCGACTTCATCGACCTCTGCCGCGGCCCCCACGTCCCCGACACCGGCCGGCCTCGGCCACTTCAAGCTGACGCGGGTCGCCGGCGCCTACTGGCGCGGCGACGAGCGCAACCCGATGCTCCAGCGCATCTACGGCACGGCCTGGGAGTCCAAGGCAGGCGCTCGGCCGAGCACCTGCGACCGCCTCGAGGAGGCCAAGGCCCGCGACCACCGCAAGCTGGCCGCGGAGCTGGACCTGCTGTCGTTCCCCGACGAGCTCGGGCGGCGGCCTGGCCGTCTGGCACCCGAAGGGCGCGCATGGTCCGCAAGCTGATGGAGGACTACAGCCGCGACCGCCACCAGCACGGCGGCTACGAGTTCGTCTACTCGCCCAACATCGCCACGCTCCACGCTGTGGGAGACCAGCGGCCACCTCGACTGGTTACGCCGACGCCATGTACCCGCCCATGGAGCTGGAGAACGGCGTCGTACTACCCGAAGCCCATGAACTGCCCGTTCCACATGCTGATCTTCCGCAGCAGCCAGCGCCGCTACCGGGAGCTGCCCCTGCGCCTGTTCGAGCTGGGCACCGTCTACCGCTACGAGCGCTCCGGCGTCCTCCACGGCCTCATGCGCATCCGGGGCTTCACCCAGGACGACAGCCACATCTTCTGCACGCGGGACCAGATCCAGGACGAGCTGGTCAGCCTCCTCGAGCTTCGTGACCTCGGTCCTGTCGCGCGTTCGGCTTCGACGACTTCACGGCCAGCCTCTCGACCAAGCCCGAGGGCAAGGCCGTGGGCGGCGGACGAGGAGTGGGACGAGGCCACCGAGGCCCTCCGCCTGGCCCTGGAGAAGAAGGGGCTCGAGTACGACGTGGACGAGGGCGGCGGCGCCTTCTACGGCCCCAAGATCGACGTCCACGTCCAGGACGCCATCGGGCGGCGCTGGCAGCTGTCCACGCTCCAGGTGCGACTTCCAGCTGCCCGAGCGCTTCGGCCTCGAGTACATCGGTCGCCGACAACCAGCCCCACCGCGTGACGGTCATCCACCGGGCCCTGTTCGGCTCCGTCGAGCGCTTCTTCGGCGTGATGCTCGAGCACTACGCCGGTGCGTTCCCGGCCTGGCTGGCCCCCGTCCAGGCCCGGGTCCTCGCGGGTCCGCGACGACCACGACGCCTACGCCGAGGAGGTCGTCGCCCGCCTGGAGGACGCCGGCCTGCGGGCGGACAAGGTGGACGCCGACGAGCCGCTCGGGGCCCGCATCCGCAAGGCCAAGCTGGAGAAGGTGCCCTACGTCCTCGTGGTCGGCGACGACGACGTCGCCGCCGGCACCGTCGGGGTGAACCAGCGCGGGGTCGAGGGCGTCGACCGCGACGTCCCGGTCGCGGACTTCATCACCCGCCTCCGCGGCGAGGTCGACGCCAAGACCGCATGAGCCTGCGACCGGGTCGTTTCGGTCCTTCCGGCGCCCGATTGCGGCGCTCCGACGCCTCATCCAGGCGCCAGAACGGGTGCGCATGAGCTTGGACCGGTGGTGGGCGGGGTGGCGCCACGAGTACATCAACGCCGCCTTCGCCCAGGAGCTCGAGGACGGCGATGGCTCGTTGTTCGAGCGCATCCTCGGCAGCGGCCTGCCCGACGAGGAGGCCTTCGTCGTCTCCCGGGGCCCGCTGGTGTCCGCCCTGCTCAACGCCTATCCCTACAACTCCGGCCACCTCCTGGTCCTGCCCAACCGGGCGGTGCCAAAGCTGTCGGACCTCACCGACGAGGAAGAGCTGGCCCTCTGGCGCACCGTTCGCGATGGCGTGGACGCCATCGAGGCGGCGTACACGCCCGAAGGGGTGAACGTCGGTCTGAACCTGGGGCGAGCCGCGGGGGCCGGGGTCCCGGACCACCTGCACGTGCACTGCCTGCCCCGCTGGTCGGGCGACACCAACTTCATGACCGCCGTGGCCGAGACCCGGGTCCTGCCCGAGCCCCTCGACGTGACCTGGCGCCGCCTGCGGGACGCGTGGCCCTCCTGAGTACCGTCGGCGCCCGTGACTGACGAGGACCCGCCGACCGACGCGCCGTTGCCGTCCGCGCCTTCGAGTGCGCCCTCGCCCGCGGCACCGCCCTCGAGCTCATCGGACGACCACCGGGACGAGTTGCCCGAGGACCTCGACGTCTCCGCCTACGTCGGGCCGTACACCTTCCCGGACAACAAGCGCCGCCGGATCCCGGGCTACATCTACATCGTCATCGGGCTGCTCTGCCTGCTCCTGTGGGCCACCGCCGGCGATGACGCCGTGCTGGTCAACGAGGGGATCCTGGCCGCCGGCATCGCCCTGCTCCTGATCGGCGGTTACCACCTGCTGGCGGGCTAGCCCGCTCGAGCTCGACGAGCACGAGGCCCTGGTGGCCGCCACCAAGGAGGTCGGCTTCCCGGTCGGCCACGCCTCGGCGCAGATGGGCTGGCGCGGCCTGCGCAGCCGACCCACCTGGCGGATCCTGCTCTACAGCGCGGACGAGCCCCCCACGAAGCGAGGCCTGGTCCTCGTCGACGGCGTCGACGGCGAGGTCGTCAGCGCCTTCGTCGAGGACAACCCGGAGGACTGGTCCGAGTTCGAGTAACCGAGCGGTACCTCGTCATCCGACACGGGTCACATCGGTGAACTACGTTGCCGGGTGTTGTCCACTCAGGGGGGAAGAGAAATGGGCGTGACAAGGGTTCGTCGACTTGCCGGTGTGTTCGCAGCAATGGGTCTGATGGGGTTGTTCCTCGTCGGCGTCGGGGCATCGGTGAGCGATGCGCAGCAGCCGTGCGACGTCAGCCCCGGGGCCGCAGGCCGGGTCACCGACTGCTGCCGCGACGGGGACGACCACCGGCGCGCCTGCGGCGCGGGGGCCGAACGGCAACGGCAACTACAACGATTGCACGGTGGTGGTCATACCGCCCCCGCCCCCTCCGCCGGAGTTCTGCCGGAAGGAGGTGGTGACGGTGAACCTGGCGTTCGGCCAGGTGCCTACGACCGGAGACGACGTGATCCTGGGCACACCGGGTGATGACTTCATCGGCGCGTTGGCGGGCGACGACATGATCTGTGCGCGGGGTGGCGAGGACCACGGTCACCGGCGGTGCGGGCAACGATCGACCTATGGCGGTACGGGCAACGACTCGTGACCGGCAATGGTGGCAATGACATCCTCAGGGTCGGGGCGGGAATGACTCGCTGGGTGGCGGCGCCGGCGATGACAGCCTGAACGGCGGGCCAGACACCGACACGTGCAACGGGCAACGGCGGGTACCGATACCGCCTCGACTGCCAGTCGACCACCGGAGTGCCCTGATCGAACCGGTCCCCGTGCCGGCCGCCGCCGGGACGGGGATCAGCCGGTTCGGGCGGCCTGCCATGGCGGCTTCGGTGGCGTGGAGGCCGGCGATGGCGACCTGGACGGCCTGCTTTGGCCAGGTCGAGCGCGGACAGCTCGGTGCCGCCGACGACGCGGCCGACCTCGGTCCACTGATCGGCTGAGGTGCGCTCCACCCGTCCGGCCAGGGCCCCGGCCTCGTCGGTGAGGAGGCTGAGCTCGCCCTCGAGGTCGGTCGCGGCGTGCTCCCAGTGGCGGGCGCCGGGGTCGGTGACGGCGGCGTGCAGCACGGGTTGGCGTCCGGAGACGACCTCGCCCAGCGCCCCGCCGAAGAGGGCCAACATCCGGCCGGTGTCGGCCACGTGATCCAGGGCGCTCGCCCCGTCCGGGCCGACGACCCGGGCCAGGGCCTCGGCGTCCTCGTCACCGTCGACGGCGAGGGCCTCGCCGAAGCGGCGGGGGAGCGACCGCATCGTGACCGCCACATCCGCGGGCGAGAGGTTGCTCAGGTCGTGGGCCATGGCCCCGTTCTACCCGGCGGCACGAGGATCAGCCGAACGGCGGCCTTTCGAGGCGTCAGCGGTCGGAAACCGACAGGCCACGCCTCGAACGTCGCGTGTCAGTCCTCGTCGTGGTGCTCGCCCTTGGAGACGGCATCGACCAGGTGGGCGGGGAGCGGGTCGTAGTGGTCGTGCGCGACGGTGAACCGCCCCCGGCCGCCGGTCATGGAGCGGAGGTCGATGGCGTAGCGCAGCAACTCGGCGGTGGGGACGAAGGCCACGATCGTCTGCTCGTCCGGACCGGTCATCTCGGTGCCCTGGACCCGGCCTCGACGGGCGTTGAGGTCGCCCATGATGTCGCCCTGGCTGGCGGTGGGGACGGTGACCTCGAGCCGGGAGACGGGCTCGAGCACGACCGGATCGGCCTGGGCCATCGCAGCGCGGAACGCCAGCCGGCCGGCGGTCTTGAAGCTCATCTCGTCGGAGTCGACGTTGTGGAACTTGCCGTCGTAGACGGTGGCCTTGACGTCGATGACCGGGTAGCCGTGCACGCCGCCCCGCTCCATGGCCTCGGCCACGCCCTTGTCCACCGAGGGGATGAACTTGGCCGGGATCGCCCCACCGACGACCGCGCTCTCGAAGACGTACCCGCCGCCCCGCTCCAGGGGCTCGATGCGCACCGAGGCCACCGCGAACTGGCCGCGACCGCCTGACTGCTTCTTGTGCCGGCCCTCGGCGTCACCCTCGGCGGTGATGGTCTCGCGGTAGCGGACCTTCACGTCCTCGGTGTCGACCGTCACCCCGTACTTCTTGGCCAGCTTGTCGAGGCTGATGCTCAGGTGGGTCTCGCCCATGCCCCGCAACAGGGTCTGGTGGGTCTGGTCGTCACGGTGCACCCGGATGGCCGGGTCCTCCTCCTGCAGCCGGTGCAGGGCGGTGGCCAGCTTGTCCTCGTCGGCGGAGCTGTGCGCGGTGATGGCGATCGACAGCACAGGCTCGGGTCGCTCGACGGGCGGGACCTTCACGGGCTTGCCCTTGGGGGCCAGGGTGTCGCCGGTCCGCGGTGTCGCTCAGCTTGGCCACGGCGCCGATGTCGCCGGCGGGCAGGGCGGTGACCGCGAGGCTGCTCCTTGCCCCGCAGGACCGACAGGTTGTGCAGGCGCTCGTCGTGGCCGGTGCGGGTGTTGACCAGGTGATCGTCCTGGCGGATGGTGCCCGACAGGACCTTGAACAGGGAGACGTGGCCGACGTAGGGGTCGGCGCAGCGTCTTGAACACGACGGCCAGCGGGTCACCGGCCGGGTCGGAGGCCACCGCGACGGGCTCGCCCGCGGCCTCCACCTCGACGGGCGGACGATCGCCCGGGGGCCGGGCCGATCTCGCAGATGAAGTCGGCCAGCCGGTCCACGGCGATGTTGGCCGTGGCCGAGCCGCAGACGACGGGGAAGACGCTGCCCGACGCCACGCCGTGGGCGAGGGTGTGCTCCAGCTCCTCCATGGACGGCAGGTCACCCTCGAGGTAGCGCTCCAGCTGGTCGTCGTCGGCCACGACGATGCCCTCGACCAGGTTGTCGTGGACCTGGTGCTCGAGGTCGGCCATGTCCTCGGGGATCTCCTCCTTGGCGCCCTTGCCGCCGGAGTAGATCCAGGCGGTGTCGGTCAGCAGGTCGGCGATGCCCCGGAAGCCGGCCTCCTCGCCGATGGGCAGCTCCAGGGGCGCCACGCCGGCCCCGAAGACCTCCCGGAGCTGGTCGAGGGTGCGCTCGAAGGAGGCCCGTTCGCGATCGAGCTTGTTGATGAACACCAGCCGGGGCAGGCCCAGCTCCGCGGCCCGCCGCCACACCACCTCGTGCTGGACCTCGACGCCCTCGACCGCGCTGACCACGAACACCGCCAGGTCGGCGACCTGCAGAGCCGCCCAGACGTCGCCCACGAAGTCGGCGTAGCCCGGCGTGTCGATCAGGTTGATCTTGAAGCCGTTCCACTCGAAGGGGACCATGGACAGGGACAACGAGATGCCCCGTTCGTGCTCGGTGGCGTCGTAGTCGGCGACGGTGTTGCCGTCCTCGACGCGGCCCTGACGGGTGATGACCCCGGCCCGGTGCAGCAGGGCCTCAGCCAGGCGTCGTCTTGCCCACGCCACCGTGTCCCACCAGGACCACGTTGCGGATCTTGTCGGCCGGTACGGAGTTCACGGGCACCCCTCTGCTGCGGTCCGCTGGTTCCGGGCCGACCCTAGGCGAGGTTCACGGTCGCTTCCTCCAGTACGCAGCGCTGGTACCCTCAAACCACCTCTCGTCTCCGGATCGTTCCGGAAAGGACCTCCCCCCGATGTTCGACGGCCGCTTCCGGACCAACATCGAACAGGCCATCAAGCCCGTCGGTGCCAACCTCCGCAAGACCGGGATCTCCGCTGACCACCTCACCGTGCTCGGCATCGGCATGGCCACCGCGGCCGCCCTCACCATCGGCGCGGGCTACCTGCGGGCCGGCCTGCTCCTGCTGGTGCTCGCCGGTGTGCCCGACCTGCTCGACGGCGCCGTGGCCAAGGCCTCCGGCACCGCCTCGACCCGGGGGGCCTTCTTCGACTCGGTGTCGGATCGGCTCAGTGACGCCCTGCTCTTCGGCGGCGTGGCGTGGTATCTGCAGACCACCAACGGCGGGCGCATCGCCCTGCTGCCCTACGCCGTGTTCGCCGCGGCGGCCCTGGTCTCCTACATCCGGGCCAAGGCCGACGCCCTCGGCTACGACGCCCGTGGAGGCCTCATGGAGCGGGCCGAGCGGTTCATCCTCCTCGGCCTCGGCCTCCTGTTCAGCGAGCTGCTCATCGGCGTGCTCTGGGTCATGTTGGTCGCCACCGCCGGGACCGCCCTCTACCGGTTCGTGAAGGTCTGGCGGCAGGCCGACCGTCCGCCGACGCCGGTCCGCCCGCCCGCCCGCACCCGACGCCGCCGCACCGGCACGACCCTCTCCATGGCCGACCGACGGGTCGCCTGGCGCGAGCGGATGCGCAGCCGGCGGCCCTGACCCGCTGAAGCCCTGAACCGCACCGTCGCCGCCTACAAGGCGGCCGCGACCGTCTCCCGAGGCCTCCCCGGCCCCTTGGCGAACCTCCTCGGCCGAGGTGGCGCGTTCGGCGCGTCGGCCCTCCTGCCCGAGCAGCGCCTGATGATCGAACGGAACCTGCGCCGGGTCTACGGCCCGGACTACGGGGGCCTCGCCCTGCGCCGCTCCGTGCAGCGTTGCCTGGAGCACTACGCCCGCTACTGGGTCGAGTCCTTCCGCCTCCCAGGGACCTCCTCGGACGTGCTCGACGCCGGGATGTCCTTCGACGGCATCCAGCACATCGAGAACGCCGTGGACCGGGGGACCGGTCCGATCCTGGCCCTGCCCCACCTCGGCGGCTGGGAATGGGGCGGCCTCTGGCTGGCATCGACCTACGGCCACGAGCTCACCGTCGTGGTCGAGGCCCTCGAGCCGCCGGAGCTCTTCGAATGGTTCGTGGCGCTGCGGCAGTCCTTCGGGATGCACGTGGTGCCCCTCGGCCCGGGCGCGGGGACGGCGGTGACCAACGCCATCAAGGCGGGGCATGTCATCTGTCTGGTGTGTGACCGGGACCTCAACGGCCAGGGGGTCGAGGTCGAGTTCTTCGGCGAGCGCACGACCCTGCCGGCCGGACCCGCCACCCTGGCCCTGCGGACCGGTGCCCCGCTGCTGCCGGCCGCGGTCTACTACCGCGGCAAGGGGCACCACGCCACGATCCGCGAGCCGATCCCGACCGATCGTCGCGGCCCGCTGCGCCAGGACGTGATGCGGGTGACCCAGGCCCTGGCCCACGAGCTGGAGGCGCTGATCCGGGTCGAGCCCGAGCAGTGGCACGTCCTGCAGCCCAACTGGCCCAGCGACCACGCCGCCCTCGCGGCGATGCGGGCCTAGGCGCGCCCGTGGAGCGTCGGTGGCCACTGCTCGCCTTCCCGCCCGTCCTCGCGTCGTCGCGGGCCTAGGTTCCCGCCGTGCGCGTCGGCCTGCTGTGCCCGTACAGCCTCTCGATCCCCGGTGGGGTCCAGGGCCAGGTCCTCGGCCTGGCCCGCACCCTGCGGTCCCGGGGCCACGAGGCGCGGGTCCTCGGGCCCTGTGACGGCCCGCCGCCGGCTCCCTTCGTGACCCCGCTCGGCAAGAGCGTCCCGGCCGCGGCCAACGGTTCGGTGGCCCCTCTCGCCCCGGACCCCGCGGCCCAGCTCCGGACGATGCGGGCGCTGTGGGACGAGGACTTCGACGTCCTGCACCTGCACGAGCCCTTCGCCCCCGGCCCCTGCATGACCGCCCTGGTCATCAAGCCCGCGCCGATCGTCGGCACCTTCCACGCCGCCGGCGAGAGCTTCGCCTACAAGCACATGGGGGCAGGCACCCGTTTCCTCAACCGACGGCTCGACCTGCGGTGTGCGGTGTCCGAGGACGCCCGCCAACTGGCCTCGAGCGCGGCGGCGGGCGAGTTCACGCCTCCTCTTCAACGGGGTCGAGCTCGACCGCTACCGCGTCGGCGAGCCGTGGCCGACCGACGGGCCGACGATCTTCTTCTGCGGGCGCCACGAGCCCCGCAAGGGCCTCGCGGTGCTGCTCGAGGCCATGGCCGACCTGCCCGGCGACGTCCGGCTCTGGGTCGGCAGCGACGGGCCCGGAGACCGCCGCGCTCCGGGCCCGCTGGGCCGGCGACCCCCGGATCGAGTGGCTGGGGCGGTTGTCCGACGAGGAGAAGGTGGCCCGGCTGCGGGGGGCCGACGTCTTCTGCGCCCCGTCGCTTGCGGGGCGAGTCCTTCGGTGTGGTGCTGCATCGAGGCGATGGCGGCCGAGACCGCCGATCGTGGCCTCCGACCTGCCGGGGTACGCCAACGTCGCCCGGGCCGACCTCGACGCCGTGCTGGTCCCGCCCGGCGACCCCGCGGCGCTGGCCGGCTGCGCTGGCCCGGGTCCTCGGCGACGCCGGGCTCCGGCGGCCGCCTGGTCGCCTCCGGGACGGAGCGGGCCGAGGCGTTCTCGATGGACCGGCTGGCCGACCGCTACCTGCGACTCTACGAGCGGGTCGCATGCCTGCTCCGCAGACGGGCTGGCTGCGCTCCGGTCGACGGCCGTAAGCTGTCGCGTGCATCGTCCTCGTCGTGATCATCGTCGTCGTGATCGTCGGCTCGTCCTGCGTCGTCCTCTACAACGGCCTCGTCAAGCTCCGGAACCGCATCGAGAACGCCTGGGCGCAGATCGACGTCCAGCTCAAGCGGCGCTACGACCTGATCCCCAACCTGGTCGAGACGGTCAAGGGCTACGCCAGCCCACGAGCGCGAGACGCTCGAGGCGGTCATCCAGGCCCGCAACATGGCGGTCAGCGCGCCAGGGCCCGGGCGACCAGGCCGCAGGCCGAGAACATGCTCACCGGGGCCCTGAAGTCGCTGTTCGCCGTGTCGCGAGGCCTACCCGGACCTCAAGGCGAACCAGAACTTCCTGACCCTGCAGGAGGAGCTGACCGGCACCGAGGACCAGATCGCCTACGCGCGGCAGTTCTACAACGACACCGTCGTACAGCTACAACACCAAGATCCAGACCTTCCCGGCGGTGGTGATCGCCGGGATGTTCAGCTTCACCGCCCGCGAGTACTTCGAGGCCGACGGCGAGGCCCGCGGGCCCCGTCGACCGTCGCAGTTCTGACTCGCGTCCGCGCCCACGGGGCCCGACCGCTGTACGACCAGGTCAAGTCCGAACAAGCGTCGCTCCGCCCTGCTGATCATCGGCTTCGTGCTGGTGGTGATCGCCGTGGGGCTCGCCTTCAACGTGGTCATCGGTTACGGACCGGTGGGCGTGGTGATCGCCGTGGTGGTCGCCGCCGCCCTGGCGGTCGGCAGCTACTGGAAGTCCGACCAGATCGCCCTGACGATGAGCCGGGCCCAGCCCGCCGTCGGTGGAGGAGTACGCCCGCTTCCACAACCTCGTGGAGGGGCTCTGCATCGCCGGCGGCCTGCCCAAGCCCCGGCTCTACATCGTCGACGACGACGCCCCCAACGCCTTCGCCACGGGCCGCAACCCCAAGCACGCCGCCATCGCGGTGACCACCGGCCTGCTGGAGAAGATGAACCGCGTCGAGCTCGAGGGCGTGCTCGCCCACGAGCTCAGCCACGTCAAGAACTACGACATCCTCGTCTCGACCCTGGCGGTCACGATGGTGGGGGCCGTGGCCCTGCTGGCCGACATCGGCGTCCGCTCGATGCTGTTCGGGGGGCGCCGCCGGGACAACGACAGCGGCGGGGCGGGCAGCATCCTCTTCATCGTCGGCCCTGGTGTTCCTGGTCCTCGCCCCGATCGTGGCCAAGGTCATGCAGCTGGCGGTCAGCCGCCGGCGGGAGAGCCTGGCGGACTTCTCGGCGGTGGAGATGACCCGGTACCCGCCCGGCATGGTCGTCGGCGCTGGAGAAGCTCCGGGACGACCAGACGGTGGTGGCGTCCGGGTCCCGGGCCACGGCTCACCTCTGGATCGAGCAGCCGATGGCCCGCAAGAAGGAGGAGGGCTCCTTCGCCCGCCTCAACAACCTCTTCGACACCCACCCCCCGCTCGAGGAGCGCATCGCCGCGCTCCGCGAGCTCTGAGCCGACCCCCCGCCTGCGACCGTGGATCCCCGCCGCAAGGCCCTTGTCGCGCTGGGCATCGCCATCCCGGTGCTGGGCGGCGTCCTCTTCGCCGTGACCCGTGGCGACGACGCCCCGCCGCCGACGACCGAGGCCACGGTCCCCACCACGACGGTCCCCGTGACGGTGTGGCCGCTGACCGGCCTGCCGGCGCCGGACGGTGCGCCGGTGGACCGACCCGCGATCGCGGTCAAGGTCTCGAACTCCCCGGATGCCCGACCCCAGGTCGGCCTCGACGTAGCCGACATCGTCATCGAGGAGCGGGTCGAGGGCATCACCCGTCTGATCGCCATCTTCCACTCGACCCCGTCTGCGCCCGTCGGGCCCATCCGATCGGCCCGGGACAGCGACATCGACCTGCTGGGCGCCCTGGGTCGACCGGTGTTCGTCTGGGGTGGGGCCAACGAGGGGGTGGCCGCCCGGGTCGAGGGAGCCAACGTCGTGAGCTTCAACGTGGACCCCGACGCCGCGGAGGACAAGTACCGCGATGAGGCTCGGGTGGCGCCCGACAACCTGTTCATCGACTCCACCGACGCGTTCTGGGCCAAGGCCGGTGACGCCTCGCCGGCGATTCCGCCGATCCCGGTCGGCAACGCCGCGGGCGAGCCCACGGGGACCGACGACGACGACGATCCCGTCCACGACCGTGGCGCCGCCCACCAGTGCCCCGGCGTCGACGCTTCCGGGCATCCCGACCCCGGCCGTCTCGGTCGACTACGGCGGCACCCAGGCCGACTTCGTCGTGGGACGCCGAGCGCCTGGGCTGGGCCCGCATCCAGGACGGCACCCCCCACGTGGTGGCCAGTGGCGCGGTGCTGGCGCCGACCAACGTGGTGCTGCTGCTCACGCCCTACGGCACAGCGCCGTCGGACCCGAACTCGCCGATCGCCCTCACGACCGGCTCCGGCGACGCGACCGTGCTCATCGGGGGCAACGCCGTGGACGCCACCTGGAGCCGGCCCACCGCCACCGACCCGTACACCTTGGTCGACGATGCCACCGGCCAGCCCCTCGTCCTGCCCCCGGGCCGGACCTGGGTCGGACTCCCCGAGTCCGGGGTGACCCGACTGGACCAGGCCCAGGCGGACCAACTGGCCTCCCTGATCCCTGCCGTCGGCTGAAGCCCCTCTCGTACACTCCGGTCATGGCTGACTCCACCGAACGTCAGACGGGCACGTTCCGCGTCAAGCGGGGCCTGGCCGAGATGCTGGCCGGCGGCGTGATCATGGACGTCGTCGATCCCGAGCAGGCCAAGATGGCCGAGGACGCCGGCGCCATCGCGGTGATGGCCCTCGAGCGGGTCCCCTCCGACATCCGCAAGGACGGCGGCGTGGCCCGGATGAGCGACCCGGAGATGATCGAGGGCATCAAGGCCGTCGTGACCATCCCGGTGATGGCCAAGGCCCGCATCGGGCACTTCGTCGAGGCCCAGGTGCTGCAGGCCCTCGGCGTGGACTACGTCGACGAGAGCGAGGTCCTCACCCCTGCCGACGAGGCCCACCACATCGACAAGTGGGCCTTCGACATCCCCTTCGTCTGCGGGGCCACGAACCTCGGTGAGGCCCTGCGCCGGATCTCGGAGGGCGCGGCCCTCATCCGCTCCAAGGGCGAGGCCGGCACCGGCAACATCGTCGAGGCCGTGCGCCACCTCCGCTCGATCCTGGGCGACATCCGCAAGATCACCCAGGCGGACTCCGCCGAGCTGTTCGACTGGGCCAAGCAGCTCCAGTCGCCCCTGCCGCTGGTCCAGGAGATCGCCGAGACCGGCCGGCTCCCGGTGCCCATGTTCTGCGCCGGTGGCATCGCCACGCCGTCGGACGCCGCGCTGGTCATGCAGCTCGGGGCCGAGGCCGTGTTCGTCGGCTCGGGCATCTTCAAGAGCTCCAACCCGCCGCTGGTGGCCAAGGCCATCGTCGAGGCGACCACGAACTTCCGCGACGCCGACATCCTGGCCAAGGTGAGCCGGGGCCTCGGCGACGCCATGCCCGGCCTCGAGATCGACTCCCTGGAGACCCGGTACGGCGACCGGGGCTGGTGATGGAGCCCCCAGGTGCAGCCCGCGCTGCGCATCGGGGTGCTCGCCCTGCAGGGGGCGACGGCCGCCCACACGGAGGCCCTGAGCCGGCTCGGCGCTGACGCCGTCACGGTCAAGCTGTCCCTCCGACCTGGAGGGGATCGACGGCTTGGTGCTGCCCGGTGGTGAGTCCACCACCATCTCGTTCCTGCTCGACAGCAGCGGGCTGCGGGAGCCGCTCGCCACTCGGCTGGCGGCGGGGATGCCGGCCTTCGGCACCTGTGCGGGGATGATCCTGTTGGCCACCGACGTCCTCGACGGTCGCCCCGATCAGCAGTCCTTCGGCGTGATCGACCTCGCCGTGCGCCGCAACGCCTTCGGGCGCCAGCGTCGACTCCTTCGAGGCGGACCTGGCGGTACGAGGCCTGGAGGCGCCGTTCCACGCCGTGTTCATCCGCGCCCCGGGGGTGGAGTCGGCGGGGCCGGGCGTGGAGGTCCTGGCCGAGGTGGACGGCCGGCCGGTGCTCTGCCGCCAAGGTGCGATCATGGTCTCGGCGTTCCATCCTGAGCTGACCGACGACCTGCGCCTGCACGAGATGTTCCTGGATTCGTTCGACCGACGAGAGGTATCGACATGAGCGGCCATTCGAAGTGGGCCACGATCAAGCACAAGAAGGGTGCCGCCGACATCAAGCGGGGCAAGCTGTTCGGCAAGCTGATCCGCCAGGTCGAGGTCGCCGCCCGGGAGGGCGGTGGGGACCCGGAGATGAACCCCACGCTGCGGACCATGTACCAGAAGGCCCGGGACAGCTCGGTGCCCCTGGACACCATCGAGCGGGCCATCAAGCGGGGGACCGGCGAGCTCGAGGGCGTGACCTACGAGCAGGTCACCTACGAGGGGTACGCCCCCAACGGCGTCGCCGTCCTCGTCGAGGTCCTCACCGACAACCGCAACCGGGCCGGCTCCGAGATCCGCTCGCTGTTCACCCGCGGCGGTGGCTCCCTGGCCGAGCCCGGCGCGGTGGCCTGGCAGTT
Source organism: uncultured Microthrixaceae bacterium (assembly GCA_963777805.1). Classification (GTDB taxonomy): domain Bacteria; phylum Actinomycetota; class Acidimicrobiia; order Acidimicrobiales; family DATDAH01; genus DATDAH01. The sequence goes on from CAVZRY010000001.1 coordinate 134,261, forward strand.
CGAGCGCAAGGGCATCGTCATCGTGCCCAAGTCCGCCGAGGAGGACGACGTGATGACCGTCGGCCTCGACGCCGGTCTGGAGGACCTCACCGACGAGGGCGACACCTGGCGGCTCACCGCGGCCCCCACCGACGTCCCCGGCCTGCGGGCGGCCCTGGAGGAGGCGGGCATCCCCGTCGAGTCGGCCGACGTCACCATGCTGCCCACCGCCGCGGTGCCGCTGGACTCCGCGGAGAAGGCCAAGGCCGTCCTCCGCCTGATCGACGACCTCGACGACCACGACGACGTCCAGGACGTGTACGCCAACTTCGACATCCCCGACGACGTCCTCCAGGCCGCCGCGGGCTGACGACTGGGGATGGCCGTCGCGGGTAGGTTGCGTCCATGACCCCTGCGACCCTGACCGACGAAGAGATCGACACCGAGTTCGTGGCCGCGGCCACGGCGTCCCACGACGACGACGGCGACACCGGTGGCACCGATGACGACGGCGATGCCGGTGGTGGCGACGACGACGGTGGCGCCGACGCCTGAGGCCGACCCCTCGGCCCTCGGTCGCTGCTTCGGCGACGATCCCCAACCCTTCGAGCGGGCCTGGCAGCGCGCGCCCCTGGTCGGTCACGACCGATCGGGGGCGGCGTTCGCCGACGTGCTCGACGTGGGTGCGGTCGACGAGCTGATCACCACCCGGGCGCTTCGGCACCCGGCCTTCCGCCTGGTCCGGGCCGGCGACACCCTGCCCCGCTCAGGGTTCACCTCCGCTCGGCGCTGGGGGGCCACCCGTTACGAGGGGGTGATCGACCCCGCCCGCACCGTGGCCGCGCTGGCCGACGGGGCCACCCTGGTCCTCCAAGCCCTGCACACCTACTGGGTCCCCCTGGGCCGCTTCTGTGCCGACCTGCACGCCGCCCTCGGCCATCCGACCCAGGCCAACGCCTACCTGACCCCGGCGGCCGAGCGGGGCCTGGGCCTGCACTACGACACCCACGACGTCGTCGTCCTCCAGACCGCGGGCCACAAGCGGTGGGAGATCTTCGCCCCCCGGTTCGAGTCCCCCCTCGGGAGCCAGCACTGGTCCGAGGTCGGTGGCGGCGAGGACCTCGACGACGGTGACCTGACGCCGGTCCTGGAGACCGTCCTCGGTCCCGGCGACTGCCTCTACCTGCCCCGGGGCATGGTGCACCGGGTGGTGAGCGAGGACGAGGCGTCCCTGCACGTGACCGTGGGCATCCACGTCCAGACCTGGCACCACGTCCTGGCCGACCTGCTGGCGGCCGCCGCCGAGGACCCGGTCCTGCGGCAGGCGCTCCCCTCCGCGGTCCTCGACGGCCGTGAGGCGGCCGATCCCGCCGTCCTGGAGCGCCAGGTGAAGGAGCTGCTCGGCTCGGTCGACCTCGCCGAGCGGGTGGCGACCCTGGGCGGCGGCGCCTGGGCCCAGTACGCCGGCACCCACGAGGGGACGCTGACCGAGGTCGTGGCCCCCGGGCCGCTCGACGACACCACCGTGCTGGACCGTCGACCCGGCCCGGTGCGCGATCGAGGACGACGACGACGGTCGGGTGGCCCTGGTGCTGACCGACCGGACCGTCCGCTTCCCATCCGGCCGCCCGCCCGCGCTGGACGCCGTGCTCGCCGCGGCGCGGCCGTTCTCGCTCGGTGAGCTGGCCCCGCACCTCGACCAGCCGAGCCGGGTCGTGTTCACCCGTCGCCTCCTGCGGGAGGGTGTGCTCCGCCGCGTCGAACTGGCGCCTGATCCTCCGGCTATGACCGGAGGATCAGGCGCCAGAACGGATCGGGATGGCTGAGGACGACACCTGCTCGTCGTGCTCGCTCGGCTTCGACGAGGATCCGGGAGGCACGGCGTCACGGCAGCGGTGCTGGCTGCTGATCGAGCAGCCCGGGGCGTGGGGGCGCAACGCGCTGCTGGAGTCCAAGCTGCCCGCCGACGGTGGCGAGGGTGCTCGACGAGCGACGGCAGGCGGCCGGCGTCCGGGTGCTGCTCATCCGCCGCGGCCCGGGGACTGAGGTGGCCGAGCGGCGGCGGTGGATCTTCGTGCGGGCCACGGCCACTGAACCGGTCTTGGGGGGCGGCGGGTTCTCGGATCCGGCCGAGCTGCTCGACCTGGACCTCCACGGCCTGGCGTCGGGTGAGGTGCCATTGTCCGATGCCGGCCCCGAGCCGCTCGTCGCCGTCTGCACCCACGGCCGTCACGACCGCTGTTGTGCCGACAACGGCCGTCCGGTGGCCCGCCGCCTCCGCCAGGCCGGGGTCGACGTCTGGGAGTGCTCCCACGTCGGCGGGGACCGGTTCGCGGCCAACGTCGTGTCCTTCCCCCACGGCCTGTTCCACGGCCGGGTCACCCCGGCGTCGGCGCTACCGCTGGTGCACGCCTATGCCGACGGTCGCATCCATCCCGCCGGCTTCCGGGGCCGCGCCGCTTGGCCACCGGCCGTGCAGCAGGCGGAGATCCTCCTTCGCCGCGAGCTTGGTGACTGGGGCGTCGAGGCCCTGACGCTGACGAGCCACGAGCACGACGGACCCCGTCACGTCGTGGGCTTCACCGTCGGTGGGACCGAGCACGAGGTCGTGGTCGACGTCGGTCAGGCCGACGAACCCCGCCTGCTGGCCTGCAGCAACAGCGGCCCCGGTCGCCCGAGGGTCATCACGGAGGTCTCGATCCGCCCCGTGGGGTGAACGGCCGGCTCGTCGGGCCGGGGGACCGAAACCGATGGCAGGGATGGGGGCGGGGGGTCGGCCTGCGGGTCGTCGGGGCGCTCGGCCGCTCGGATTGTCACGGTCCGTGGCCGTTTGCGTGATTCCGGGAGGAGTGTTCGGTTCTGGCGCCCGATTTCCCGCCCATAGGCCCGAAATCAGGCGCCAGAACGGGGAGTGGTCACGCCGGGTGGCGAAACGAGTCGGTTTCGCCCCCGGAGGCCAGCGGCGCGATCCCACGCCCCCGTGATTGCGTCGGTTCTGTTCAGCAGGCGGGTGCGAGGGGCAGGGCCGAACTCCAGCCCGACGAGCCGGCTCCGGGTCTAGATGCCGTCGGCGACGCCGAGGAGGCGGGCCCGGGTGACGACGCGCATGCCGCGGTTGAGGCCGGCGATGGCGATGACCCAGGCGATGGCGCCGATCCAGATGGAGGCGGCACCGGCACCGAAGAGGGCGCCGGTGGACTGGGAGTAGGCGACCAGGATGAGAGGCAGGGTCACCAGGCCGGAGGCCTGCTGGGCGGCGGCGGTCGACTTCACCCGGGCCGAGAGGCGCAGGACGATGGAGAGGGTCAGGGCGAGGAACGGCGGGACGACCCACAGCATCAGGACCCACCACTCCTTGGTGGGGAAGAACCAGCCGCCGACCTCGGGGCCGACGATCAGGTTGACCACCAGGGAGTAGATCCCGAAGCCCAGCAGGGTCGTGGCGTAGCCGGGGATGAGGCTGGCCAGGAGCTTGCCGAGGTAGATCTCCTTCACCGCCGCGGGGGAGTGGGCCAGGAACTCGCCGGTGCCGCGCTCGCGCTCGCCGACGATGGTCGAGGCGCCGACGGCGGTGGAGATCGTCAGCGGGACGACCACCGCGACGGGGGCGAACAGGTAGACGGCGAGGGCGTAGGAGGCCCGGCCGGCGTCGGTGTCGCCCCGAACGGCCTCCTGGGCCTGTTGGGGGAGCACCTCGAGGGCCTGGCTGATCTGCGCCACCGCCTGCACGTCGCCGATGGCGGTGATCGACAGCAGGAGGATCGTCGGCACGAAGAGGAAGAAGATCCCGCCCAGGATGAGCATGGGGATCCAGAAGTCCTTGGCCTGGATGAGTTGCTTGAGGTCGGTGCGGGTCACCGTCCAGATGCGGCCCCAGTTCATCGGGCCACCCCAGCGACGTCGTTCATGGACGGGGCGGTGCGCCTGCGCTCGAAGCGGCCGGCGACATCGGAGCCACCGAGGCTGTTGCCCTCGGCGAAGGCCGAGCGACCCTCGCGCACGGCGAAGTACAGGTCCTCGAGGGTGGGGATGCGGGGCTCGACCCGGGTGAGGCGGACGCCGCCGGCGGCCAGCGTGGCGATCAGGTCGGGGACCCGCTCGATGCTGTCGATCTGCAGCTCCGCGACGCCGTTGCGGTGGTAGGCGATGACGCCCTCGGCGGTGGCGAGACGGTCGAGCATGTCGGGCTGCTCGGCGTCCATGTGGACCACGACGCCGGGCCAGTACTGGTCGGTCAGGGCCTGGGGCGTGCCCGAGATCAGGTCCTGGCCGGCTTCGAGGACGACGACCTGGTCGGCCAGGCCTTCGGCCTCCAGCAGGAGGTGGGTGCACATGACCACCGTGTGGCCGTCCTCGGTCATGGACCGGATCAGCTCCAACACGGCGTGGGAGGACTCGGGGTCCAGGCCGGAGGTGGGCTCGTCGTAGAGCAGGAGATCCGGGTCGTGCATGATCGAGCGGGCCAGGGCCAGACGGGTCTTCATGCCCGTGGAGTAGCCCCCGACCATCTTGGTCAGCGCGGCCTCGATGCCGAAGCGGGCGGCGGCCTCCCGCAGGCGGCCCTCGTAGTCCTTCAGGCCGTAGAGCTCAGCGGCGTACGCCAGGTTGTCCCAGCCGTTGAGGCGGTCATAGAGCGCCGGCTTGGCGGACACGACACCACAGCGGCGCCGGACGTCCTCGCCCTCGTCGCCGGGATCGACCCCGAACGTGCGCACCTCACCCCGGTCGGGGTTCAGGGCGCCGGTGATCATCCGGATGGCCGTGGTCTTGCCGGCCCCGTTCGGGCCCAACAGGACGGTGATCTCGCCTTCCGGCACCGACAGGTTCAGATCCGACAGGGCATCGACCTCGCCGAAGCGACGGCCGAGCCCGCGTGCGTCTACGACTGGAGCATCCACACCCGCCCATCGGCAGGTCCCACCAGCGCTGTGAGCATCCGCGTCAGCGTGAGGCGACGGACCTAACCTCGTACAGATGTTCGTGCTCGGTGTGGACCCGGGGTTGACCCGTTGTGGGTACGGGTGTGTCGAACAGGCGGGGCGGTCGCCGCGGGCGGTGGCGCTCGGGGTGTTGCGGACCGACAAGGACGATCCGTTGCCCAAGCGCCTGGCGGACCTGCAGCTGGGCATCCGCTCGCTGATCGCCGACCTGAAGCCGTCGGTCGTGGCCGTGGAGCGGGTGTTCTTCCAGGTCAACGTGCGCACCGCCATGGCGGTGGGCCAGGCCAGCGGGATCGTCATGGCCGAGGCCCACGCCGCGGGCTGTGCGGTGGAGATGTACACCCCGAACCAGGTGAAGGAAGCCGTGGCCGGCCACGGCAACGCCGACAAGGAACAGGTGGGACAGATGGTGCAGACGCTGCTGGGGCTCGCGGCCCCGCCCAAGCCCGCCGATGCGGCCGACGCCGCCGCCTTGGCCCTGTGCCACCTGGCCCACGCCCCCATGCGGGCGAAGGTCGGGGCCCGGTGATCGGCTCGCTGCGGGGCACCCTGCTGGACCGTTCCCTGGACGGCGACGTCCTCATCGAGGTGGCCGGGGTCGGGTACCGGGTGATCGTGGCCCCGACGGCCTCGCCCGCGGTGGGCGAGATCGGCGACGACGTCTTCCTCTGGATCCACCACCACATCCGGGAGGACGCCCAGACCCTCTACGGCTTCGCCGCTCGCGAGGAGCGGGTGTGCTTCGAGGCCCTGCTCGGCGCCCACGGCGTCGGCCCCGCTCTGGCGCTGGCCATCCTGTCCGTGCACGGTCCCGGTGCCCTGCGGGAGGTCATCGCCACCCAGGACGTGAGTGCCCTCTGCCTGGTCCCGGGCGTGGGCAACAAGACCGCGGCCCGCCTCCTGGTGGAGCTCCAGTCCCGCCTCGACCTGCCCGACATCGACCTCACGCCGACGCCGGGCGCCGTACCCGTCGGCTCGGTCCGCCGCGACGTCACCGAGGCCCTGGCCGGCCTGGGCTACGGCGCCGACGAGGTCCGTCGGGTGGTCGACGACCTGCCCGCCGAAGGTGAGCCCGCCGACCTGCTCCGCGAAGCGCTGCGCCGCCTCGCCGTAGCCTGACCGCATGGCCGACGAGCCGACGGGCGCCGTCCGCGAGGAGATCCTGCTCCCGCAGGAGACCGTGGCCGACGTCGTGGACGAGGTCACCGACGACGACCCGGGCCTGCGCCCCCGCTCGCTGGAGGAGTTCGTCGGTCAGGCCGAGATCAAGGAGCACCTCTCCATCGTCCTGGAGGCCGCGACCCTCCGGGGCCAGCCCGCCGACCACCTCCTCCTGGCTGGGCCGCCGGGCCTCGGCAAGACCACGTTGGCCGGCATCGTCGCCCACGAGATGGGGGTCGGCATCCAGATCACGTCGGGCCCTGCCCTCGAACGGGCCGGCGACCTGGCGGCCATCCTCACCCGGCTCGAGGCCGGGGACGTCCTCTTCATCGACGAGATCCACCGGCTGCCCCGGGCCATCGAGGAGGTCCTCTATCCCGCGATGGAGGACTTCGAGCTGGACATCGTGCTGGGCAAGGGCCCGGCCGCCCGGTCGATTCGCCTGGAGCTGCCGCCGTTCACCCTCGTCGGGGCCACCACCCGCACCGGCCTCATCACCGGCCCGTTGCGGGACCGGTTCGGGCTCGTGGCCCGCCTCGAGTTCTACGAGCCCGCCGACCTCGAGTCGATCGTGGTCCGTACGGCCGGGATCCTCGGCATCGACATCGACGCCCTCGGCAGCGCCGAGATCGCGGGACGGGCCCGGGGCACCCCCCGCATCGCCAACCGCCTCCTGCGCCGGGTGCGGGACTTCGCTGAGGTCCGCGCCGGCGGCCACATCGACCAGGAGGCCGCCTCGGACGGACTGGCCGCCTTCGGGGTCGACGAGCGGGGCCTCGACAAGGTCGACCGCTCCATCCTGGGGGCCCTGTGTCAGAGCTTCGGGGGCGGTCCGGTCGGCCTCAAGACCCTGGCCATCGCGGTCAGCGAGCCACCGGAGACCGTCGAGGACGTGTACGAGCCGTTCCTCATCCAGCAGGGCCTGCTCATGCGCACCCCGCGGGGTCGCGTCGCCACCCCTGCCGCCTGGTCCCACCTCGGCCTGGCCCCACCCAGCACCCCCCAGGGCACCGCCTCACTGTTCGAGTAGGCCCCGGCCCCTACCCTGAGCGGGTGCACATCGAGTTCAACGGCTCGCCGGCGCCGACCCTCGGGGTCGAGGTCGAGCTGGAGCTGGTCGACCGGGAGACCGGTGAGCTGGTCAGCGCCGCGCCCGAGATCCTGGCCGAGCTGGGGGAGGGCCACGGCGAGGCCGGACACCCGAAGGCCAAGCCCGAGCTGTTCGCCTGCACGATCGAGATCATCACGGGCATCTGCACCACGGTGGCCGAGGCTCGGGCCGACCTGGCGGGCACGCTGGCCGAGGTCCGGGAGGCAGCCGACCGACGGGGGATCGACCTGCTCTGCTCGGGCACCCACCCCTTCTCGAGCTGGGGCGACCAGGAGGTCAGCGACGACCCCCGCTACCACCAGCTCCTCGAGGCCATGGGCTGGCCCGCCCAGCGCCTGCAGATCTTCGGCGTCCACTTCCACGTCGGCGTCAGGCACGGCGAGCGGGTGCTGGCCATCAGCAACGGCCTGGCCGGCTACATCCCGCACCTGCTCGCCCTCTCGGCGTCCAGCCCCTACTGGGAGACGTTGGACACCGGCCTGGCCTCCAGCCGGAGCAAGGTCTTCGAGGCCCTGCCCACCGCCGGGCTGCCCGAGTCCCTGAAGGACTGGGCCGAGTTCGAGCGCTTCATGACCACGCTCATCTCCGCCGGCGCCCTCTCGACCATCCGTGAGGTCTGGTGGGACATCCGTCCGCACCCGGATTTCGGCACGATCGAGTTGCGGATGTGCGACGGCCTCCCCACCCTGCGGGAGGTGACCGCCCTCGCCGCCCTCAGCCAGAGCCTCGTCACCTGGTTGGACCAACGGGCCGAGGCCGGCGAGGACCTCCAGCCGCCGTCGGACTGGGTCCTGCGCCAGAACAAGTGGCGGGCGGCCCGCTACGGCATCGACGCCGAGCTCATCGTGGACGAGGAGGGCACCACCCGCCCGCTGCCCGACACCGTGGCGGACCTCGTCGACTCCGTGCGGCCCGTCGCCGCGCAGCTCGGTTGCGCCGGCGAGCTCGAGGGCGTGCTCACGATCCTCGACGAGGGTCCCAGCTACCTGCGCCAGCGACGGCTGGTCGAGTCCGGCGGCGACCTGCGGGCCGTGGTGGCCCAACTGGTGGACGACATGGCCGACCCCCGGTGACCACGCCCACCGCCGACGCCCTCGATGCCTTCCTCGACGCCCACGGCGAGGAGCTGATCGCCTTCCGGCGCCGTCTGCACGCCCACCCGGAGCTGTCCTGGGTGGAGCACGAGACCACCGCAGCCGTCGCCGCCCGGCTGGATGTGGCGGGGATCGCGGTGACGGCCCTGGCCACCGACACCGGCCTGCAGGTCGACCTCGGCGAGGGCGACGGTCCGACGGTCCTCCTGCGAGCCGACATCGACGCCCTGCCCCTCGAGGACGAGAAGGAGGTGCCGTACCGCTCGACGGTGCCCGGGGTGTGCCACGCCTGCGGTCACGACGTGCACACCACGATCCTCCTCGGCGCGGGACTCGCCCTCCACGACCTGCTCGGTCCCGACCACCCCGGGCGGGTGCGCCTGCTCTTCCAGCCGGCCGAGGAGTCCATGCCGGGCGGGGCGGAGCTGCTCCACCGAACGGCCGTGCTCGATGACGTGGACGTGGCCTACGCCCTGCACTGCGACCCGGGCCTGGAGGTGGGCCAGGTCGGCCTGCGCGCCGGACCGATCACCTCCGCCGCCGACCGGGTCGTCATCCGCCTCAGCGGCCCCGGAGGCCACACCGCCCGCCCCCACCTCACCGCCGACCTGGTGCACATCTTGGGCAAGCTGATCACCGACGTGCCGGCCGGTCTGGCCAAGCTGACCGACAGCCGCGACGCGGTGACCATGGTCTTCGGGCAGGTCCACGCCGGTCACGCCGCCAACGTCATCCCGACCCAGGCGGAGCTGGCCGGGACCCTGCGGGTGCGGGGCCGCGTCAGCTGGGACGCCGCGCAGGAACTGGTCGAGGGCCTGGTGGCTGCCGTCGTCGCCCCGTTCGGGGCCACCTGCGAACTCGTCTACCAGCGAGGCTCCCCGCCGGTCGACAACGACGCCCAGGCCGTGGCCGTCCTGCGAGCCGCCACCCACGCCGCCCTCGGGCCCGACGCCGGCGTGCCCACCCAGCAGAGCGTCGGCAACGAGGACTTCTCCTGGCTGCTCGAGCGGGTGCCCGGGGCCTATGGCCGTCTCGGCGTGCGCCCGGTCGGCGCGCCCCGGTGGGCCGACCTCCACGCCGGCGGCTTCGACGTCGACGAAGGGGCCATCCCCGCCGGGGTGCGCCTCCTGGTGCACACCGCCCTCGAGGCCCTCGACGCCTACAGCGACTGACGGGTGTGCACCGCGGCCCCTCCCGTCGCTTCCGGCACCGGACCTGCGGGTCCGACCCCGCAGATCCGGGGCCAGAACCGGATCTGAGGGCCGTGCGCACCGAGGACTTCGCGTACGACCTGCCGGAGGCCGCCATCGCCCAGACGCCGGTCGAGCCCCGGGACGCCGCCCGGCTCCTGGTGGACCGAGGGCCCGACGAGGCCCCGGAGGACCACACGGTGGCGGACCTCCCGTCCCTGGTGCGGCCCGGTGACCTGCTGGTGGTGAACGACACCCGGGTCATCCCGGCCCGCCTCCGCCTGGCCAAGTCGACCGGCGGCGCCGTCGAGGTGCTCCTGGCCGAACGCACGGGGGACCGGGAGTGGACCGCGCTGGTGCGGCCGTCCCGCCGGGTGCCGCCGGGCACGGTGCTCGAGCGCGACGGCGACGAGGTCCTCCTGGTCGGCGACACCGTCGGCGACGGCGAACGGTCCGTGCAGCTGCTGGGTGACGAGGAGCCGCTGGCGCTGGTGCACCGCCTGGGCACGCTGCCCCTGCCGCCCTACATCACCACCGCCCTCGACGACCCGGAGCGCTACCAGACGGTGTTCGCCCGCCGTCCGGGCTCCGCCGCCGCCCCCACCGCCGGCCTGCACCTCACCCCGAACGTGCTCGACCGTTGCGTCGCCGCCGGGGCGACGGTGGCGGAGGTCGACCTGGAAGTCGGTCTCGGCACCTTCGCCCCGATCCGGGCCGAACGGGTGGAGGACCACACGGTCCACACCGAGCGCTACGTCATCCCCGAGACGACGGTGCACGCCATCGAGCGGGCCGAGCGCGTCATCGCCGTCGGCACGACGGTGGTCCGGGCCCTCGAGTCCTGGTCGGCGACCGGCGCCCCCGCGGGCACCACCGACCTGTTCATCCGGCGGGGCCACGAGTTCGCGCGGGTGGACGTCCTGCTCACCAACTTCCACGTGCCCCGATCCAGCCTGCTCGTGCTGGTCGACGCCTTTGTCGGCGACCGCTGGCGGGATCTCTACGCCACGGCCCTGGACCGCGGTTACCGATTCCTCTCCTTCGGCGACGCCATGCTCCTGCGAGCGGGCGCCCTGAAGGCGACCATCGCCGTCGAGGCGACCGACGGGGCGGCGCGGGCCGGGATGGTCACGACCGCCCGGGGCCCGTTTCGCACGCCGTGCTTCATGCCCGTGGCCACCCGGGGCGCGGTGCGGCACCTGTCGGCGGTCGACCTGGAGCGCCTTGGCTTCGAGGTGGTGCTGGCCAACACCTACCACCTGTGTTGCGTCCCGGCGCACGAGACGGTGGCGGCCCTGGGCGGGCTCCACGGCTTCATGGACTGGTCCGGCCACGTCCTCACCGACTCCGGCGGCTACCAGATCTTCTCCCTGGAGCCGAAGGTCGACGACGACGGCGCCACCTTCCGCTCGACCTACGACGGTGATCTCGTCCGGTTCACGCCCGAGTCCGCCGTCGCCGTCCAGGAGGCCCTCGGCGCCGACATCCAGATGGTGCTGGACGTGTGCCCGCCGCTGCCCTCCGAGCCCCGGGTCATCCGAGCCGCGGTCGAGCGCACCGCGACGTGGGCGGCCCGGGCCCGGGCGGCCCACACCCGGCGTCGAGGACCAGTGCCTGTTCGGCATCGTGCAGGGCGGCGTGGACGTCGACCTGCGGGCCGAGAGCGCCGAGCGGACCGTGGCCCTCGACTTCGACGGCTACGGCATCGGTGGGCTGTCGGTGGGGGAGTCCCTGGCCGAGATGCTGCCCGCCCTCGAGGCGACGACTGCGCTGCTGCCCGTCGACCAGCCCCGCTACCTCATGGGCGTCGGGGACCCGGTGGGGATCCTCGAGGGCATCGCCCGCGGGGTCGACATGTTCGACTGCGTCCTGCCCTCCCGCCTGGGTCGCCACGGGACGGTGCTCACCGGGACCGGGCGCCTCAACCTGCGCAACCAGCGCTTCGGCACCGACGACGGCCCACTGGACCCGGACTGCGGCTGCGAGGTCTGTGCCCGCCATTCGCGGGCCTACCTGCGCCACCTGCTGAAGACCGACGAGCCGACCGGGCCCCGCCTGCTCACGATCCACAACCTGGCCTGGCTGCTGGACCTGGTGCACCGAGCGGGCGACGCCGTCCGCCAGGGAGCGCTGGCCGATCTACGAAACGAAGTTGCTCAGCACTGGCGAGGCGCCGGCCAGGAGTGAGGCTGCGCAGTCGGAGCGGAGCAGCGCCGCCGGCGGTCCACGACGGCGACGCCGGACTTGGTGAGCGCAGCGAAGCCAGTCAGATGTGATGGCGCCTGACCGAGCCACTGGCACCACCCCCCGCTAGAGTCGCACGCCGATTCCCCTGGATCTCTCGGAGCACCTCGTATGGGTCAACTCATCCTCCTTCCTCTCTTCTTCGCGGTCTTCTACTTCCTGCTCATCCGCCCGCAGCAGAAGCGGGTCAAGGAGCACGCGGAGCTGGTCCGTTCGATCGAGCCGGGGGACGACGTGCTCACCAACGGCGGGCTCTACGGCACGATCACGACCATCGACGGCCAGATCGCGGAGATGGAGATCGCCGACGGCGTGGTGGTGCGCATCCAGCGGGCGGCGGTGGCCGAGCTCATCGAGTGGGACACCGGCGCCGACGACGACGAGGACCAGTAACCCCTCGTGCGCCGCAAGGGGGTCATCCCCCTCATCCTGTTCGTCGCGTTCACCTTCGCGTCCCTGATCTACACGGTCGTGGCGAACAACTCGCCCGTCCTCGGCCTCGACCTGCAGGGTGGCGTGTCCGTCGTCCTCCAGCCCAGTGGCGACATCGAGAACGCCGACACCGTCGACCAGGCGGTGGAGATCATCCGCAACCGGATCGACGCGCTGGGCGTGGCCGAGCCCGACATCACCCGCCAGGGCGACACGATCCTGGTCCAGCTCCCCGGCGTCCGTGACCAGGACCGGGCCCTCGAGTTGGTGGGCCAGACGGCGGAACTGCGGTTCCGGCCGGTGCTCCAGACCCTGCCGCCGGTCGGCGAGGAGATCCCGACCACGACGGCCGGTGACACCACCACGACCACGGCCCCGGGTGGGACCACGACCGCCCCGCCGACCACCGCGGCACCGACCACGACCACCGCGGCCGGCGCCGGCGAGCAGGGCCTCGGTGCGCTCGGCGGGCTGGTGCCGGGCGAGAACGCCGCCGGCCGGCAGACCACCACGACCGCCGGTGAGGCCACGCCGACCACGGGCGCCGACGCCGTGACCACCACGACCGGTGCGGCCGGCACGCCGACCACGACCGCCCCCGACGCCGCCATCGCCGGCCCCTGTGAGGGGGTCGAGGACACCACCCGGCTCGGCGAGGACGGGCTCCCCGTCCGCCTGAACGCGCGAGGGCCTCACCCCCCGTCCCCTCGACGAGGCCTGCAACACCGTGGTGCTGGCCGAGCGGGACGAGGACGGCGTGATCGTCAGCCGCTTCCTGCTCGGGCCCACCGAGCTCACCGGTGACACCCTCGCCGGGGCGTCGGCCGGCCTCGACCAGTCCGGCATCGCCTGGCAGGTCAACCCCGTGTTCAAGGCGGGGGCCGACGGGATCGACCAGTTCAACCGCGTGGCCGCCGAGTGCGTGGCCGGGGCGGAGACCTGCCCCACCACCCAGCTGGCGATCGTCCTGGACAGCGAGGTCATCTCGGCCCCGACGATCCAGCAGCCCAGCTTCGAGCGCGACCAGATCGTGATCAGCGGGGACTTCGACGAGTCCTCGGCCAAGAACCTGGCCCTCGTCCTCGAGTACGGCGCCCTGCCGGTCGAGCTGGAACCCCAGCAGACCCAGACGGTGTCGGCCACCCTGGGCGAGGACTCACTGCGAGCGGGCCTGATCTCGGGCCTCATCGGGCTGTTCCTGACCGTCATCTTCATGATCGGCTACTACCGCCTGCTGGGCGTCGTGGCCATCGCCAGCCTCGTCCTGGAGTTCGCCCTGGTCTGGGCGCTCATCTCCTATCTCGGCGAGTCCCGGGGCTTGGCCCTGACCTTGGCCGGGGTCACGGGCCTCATCGTCTCCATCGGCATCTCGGTGGACTCCAACGTGGTGTTCTACGAGCACCTCAAGGAGGACGTCCGCAACGGCCGCACCTTCCGCAGCACGGTGGACCGTTCCTTCGACTCGTCGTTCTCCACGATCATCAAGGCCGACGTCGCCTCCCTCATCGGCGCCGTCCTCCTCTACTACCTCTCGGTCGGGCCCGGTCCGCGGCTTCGCCCTCCTCCTCGGGATCTCCACGGTCGTCGACATCATCGCCTCGTGGTTCTTCATCCGCCCCGCCGTCCTGATCCTGGCCCGCAGCCCCCGCTTGCGGGCCCGGAACGCGGTCTTCGGCATGCCCCACATGGAGGACGCGCAATGAGCGGCGGAGCCGATCGGCGGGCCGAACAGGCCCGCAAGCCGATGAGCCGTCAGGCGAAGAGGCATCAACGATGAGCGACATCGACGAGGCGGTCGAGCCCGTGGCCGATCAGCACGGCGCCATCCGCCGCAACCTCCGGGCCGTCTACCAGAGCACCAACGACTTCAACTTCGTCAAGACCTTCCGCTGGGGCCTGCTCATCGCCCTGCTGGTGTCGGTGATCTCGATCATCAGCCTGTTCGCCAACGGGCTCAACCTCGGCATCGACTTCGAGGGCGGCAGCGTCTGGGAGGTGCCCAGCGACGGGGCGTCGGTCGAGGACGCCCGGGTCGTGATGACCGAGCTGGACGCCGGCAACGCCAAGATCCAGCTCGTCACCAACGCGGACGGGACCGAGGTCCTGCGCATCCAGGCCGACATCACCGTCGACAGCGAGAGCCGGGCGGTGACCCAGGCGCTGGCCGAGTTCGGCGGGGTGACCACCGAGGACGTCAGCGTCACCACGGTCGGACCGTCCTGGGGCGAGGAGATCACCAACCAGGCCCGCCAGGCGCTCGTCTACTTCTTCATCGCCATCATGCTGTACATCAGCATCCGGCTGGAGTGGAAGATGGCCATCGGGGCCATCGTGTCGATGGCCCACGACCTGCTCCTGAGCGTCGGGGTGTACTCGGTGTTCCAGATCGAGGTCACGCCGGCGACGGTGATCTCCTTCCTCACCATCCTCGGCTACTCGCTGTACGACACGATCGTCGTGTTCGACCGCGCCTTGGAGAACGAGCGCGCGTCAGGTGAGCAAGGTGCCGTACCGGGTCATCATGAACCGGACGCTCAACCAGACCCTGATGCGCTCGGTGAACACCACCATCGCCACGATCCTGCCGATCATCTCGATGCTGCTGGTCGGGGCATTGGCGCTCGGGGCCGAGACCCTCGAGCAGTTCGCCCTGGCCCTGTTGATCGGCCTCACCTCCGGTGCCTACTCCTCGCTCTTCGTCGCCGCCCCGATCGTGAGCTGGCTCAAGGAGCGGGAGCCCAAGTGGGCCTACACCGGCGAGGCCGGGCTCCCGGCCGACGCCCGCAGCCATCCGATCCTTCCCCGGGCGGCCCGGCGCACCGCCGTCGGCGGCCCCGTGGCACCGGCCCCCACACCGGCCGGCGCCATCCCGCCCCGTCCCCGGAAGTCCAAGAAGCGCAACTAGCCCGGCGAACCGCCGCAGCGCGGCGAGGACCGGGTTCGCCGGAAACCGGGGGTCAGCGCGCCGTCCGGCGCTCCTGGAAGCCCTTCCCGAAGGGGAGGTGCGTGGCGGTAGATTCGACAGATGACCGATGCCGCGTGGCTCACCGAGCTGGTGCGTGACATCCCCGACTTCCCCGAGCCGGGGATCATGTTCCGCGACATCACCCCGCTGCTGGGGGACGTCGACGCCTTCCGCTTCGTGGTCGACGCCCTGGCCGACGAGTTCGCGGGGGAGACCATCGACCGGGTGCTGGGCATCGAGGCCCGCGGGTTCCTCCTGGCGGCCCCCATCGCCTACCGGCTGGGCGCCGGGCTCGTCCCCGTGCGCAAGGCCGGCAAGCTGCCCCACGACACCCACAGCGAGAGCTACCAGCTGGAGTACGGCGACGACGCCCTCGAGCTGCACACCGACGCCATGAGCCACGGCGAGTCCTGCCTGGTCGTCGACGACGTCCTGGCCACCGGCGGCACGGCGTCGGCCACCGGCCGCCTCGTCGAGATGCTCGGCGGACGCCTCGCCGGATACAGCTTCCTCATCGAGCTCGACGGCCTCGAAGGCCGTAGCCGGCTCGGCGACGACCACGTCCACTCCCTCATCCACTACTGACCCATGGCCTCCACCGTCGACCGTGTCCTGCCCTGGCGGCGGGCCGACCTCACCCCCGACGAGGAGGTGGCCCATGTCGTGGACGCCTTCCGGGAGCACCACCCGCGGGCCAGCGGCGACCTCGTGGTCCGGGCCTACCGGCGTGCGCGGCGGAGGCCCACGAGGGCCAGACAGCGCAAGTCCGGTGACCCCTACATCTCCCACCCCGTCGCCGTGGCCAAGGTCACCGCGGACCTGGGGCTGGACGACACGACCATCGCCGCCGCCCTGCTCCACGACGCCGTCGAGGACACCCGAGTGGCCCTCGAGGACCTCGAGGAGGAGTTCGGCGCCGAGGTGGCGGCCATCGTCGACGGCGTCACCAAGCTGGAGCGGCTCGAGTTCGAGTCCCGCGAGGCCCAGCAGGCGGCGACCATGCGCAAGATGCTGGTGGCCATGGCCAAGGACCTGCGGGTCCTCATGATCAAGCTGGCCGATCGCCTGCACAACATGCGCACGATGGCGGCGATGCCGAACGAGAAGCAGGTGCGCATCGCCCAGGAGACCCTCGACATCTACGCCCCGCTGGCCCACCGCCTCGGCGTCGCAGGAGGTCAAGCAGCAGCTGGAGGACCTCGCCTTCGCCGCCCTGCACCCGAAGCGCTACGCCGAGATCGACCACCTGGTCGACGCCCGGGCCCCCGAGCGGGACCTCTACCTGACCCAGGTCGAGGGCGAGGTCACCGAGCGGCTGGCCGAGGTGCGGGTCGAAGGCCGAGGTCACCGGCCGCCCGAAGCACCTCTGGAGCATCTACGAGAAGATGGTCGTGCGGGGCCAGGAGTTCGACGACATCCACGACCTCGTCGGCGTCCGGGTGATCGTCGACTCGGTGAAGGACTGCTACGCCGCGCTCGGCTCGCATCCACGCGCATGTGGCAGCCGGTGCAGGGCCGGTTCAAGGACTACATCGCGATGCCCAAGTTCAACCTCTACCAGTCGCTGCACACCACGGTGGTGGGCCCGCAGGGCAAGGCCGGTCGAGGTCCAGATCCGCACCCAGGAGATGCACCAGCGGGCCGAGTGGGGCGTCGCCGCCCACTGGGCCTACAAGGAGAAGTCGCCCGCCGACGACCTCGTCTGGCTCAACACGCATCGTCGACTGGCAGCACGAGACCTCGCGACCCGACCGAGTTCATGGAGACCCTGAAGGTCGACCTCGAGCAGGACGAGGTCTTCGTCTTCACGCCCAAGGGCAAGGTGATCACCCTGCCCGACGGGCGCCACGCCGGTCGACTTCGCCTACGCGATCCACACCGAGGTCGGCCACGCGCTGCATCGGCGCCCGCGTCAACGGCCGCCTCGTGCCGCTCGACTCGGCCCTGAAGTCGGGGACACGGTCGAGATCTTCACCTCCAAGGTCGAGGACGCCGGGCCCTAGCCGGGACTGGCTGCAGATCGTCCACGCCCCGCGCCCAGAACCGAGATCCGCCAGTGGTTCTCCCGGGAGCGGCGGGACGACGCGATCGAGACCGGGCGCGACGAGCTCATCAAGGCCATGCGCCACGACGGCCTGCCCGTGCAGGCTCGCGACGTCGCTGCGAGGGCGGTGGCCGAGGACCTGAACTACACCGACCTCGACGCGCTGTACGCCGCGATCGGCGAGCGCCACGTCTCGGCCCAGTCGGTCGCCACGCGCATCGCCCGCATGCTGCTCGGGCGACGACCCCGAGCGCGAGGAGCAGCTCTCCACCGGTCGACCACGCCCCGGCGCCCCCGGCGCTCGGCCAGCCAGCCGCGCCCGGCGTCCACGTCGAGGGCCTCGACGACGTCATGGTCCGCCTGTCGCGCTGCTGCACCCCGGTGCCCGGCGACGAGATCATGGGCTTCGTCACCCGGGGCCGGGGCGTGCCGGTGCACCGCACCGACTGCGCCAACGCCGTCGCCCTCGTCCGGGAGCAGACCGACCGGGTCATCGAGGTCGAGTGGGACGACGACAGCCGGGCACCTTCGTGGTCTCGGTCGAGGTCGAGGCGCTCGACCGTCGAACGGCTCCTGCGCGACGTCGTCCGCGCGCTCTCCGACCACCACGTCAACATCCTCGACTCCGAGACCCGCACCGGCGGCGACCGGATGTGCCGCATGCGGTTCGACTTCGAGCTGGTCGACCCGCCCACCTCGAGTCGCTGGTCAGCACGCCTCAAGCGCGTCGACTCCGTGTACGACGCCTACCGGGTCCTGCCCGGCTCCGCCAAGTAGCCGGACCATGGCTGCCGACGCTTCAAGGCCCCCACGGTGCCACGCCCCGCGGGACGACGCGTCCTGCCGCCCGAGTCCCGACCGCTGGGAGGCGCTGCGTCGCCGCCTTCGCCGAGCCGCCGGCCGCGCCGGCTACGGCCTCCTGCCAGTCGCCCCGATCTTCGAGCACCTCGAGGTGTTCCAGCGGGTCGGGCGAGGCCACCGACGTCGTCACGCAAGGAGATGTACGACTTCGAGGACAAGGGCGGCCGGCGCATCGCCCTGCGCCCCGAGGGCACGGCCCCGGTGGTGCGGGCCTACGTCCAGCACCACCCGACCGACCCCTGGAAGGTCTGGTACGTCGCGCCCACGTTCCGCTACGAGCGCCCCCAGACCGGCCGGTACCGCCAGCACTGGCAGCTCGGCGTCGAGGTCCTCGGGGTCGACGACCCCGACGTCGACGTCGAGGTCATCGCCCTGGCCTGGGACTTCCTGACCGAGATCGGCCTGCGGCGGGTCGACCTGCTGCTCAACTCCATGGGTGAGCCCGAGGACCGGGTCCGCTACGCCGGCGTGCTCCAGGCCTTCTTCCGGGAGCACCTGGGCGACATCGCCGACGAGGACCGCGAGAAGGTCGACCACCACCCGCTGCGGGTCCTCGACTCGAAGCGGCCGGCCACGGCAGGCCGTCGTCGGCCGGCGCCCCAGCCCACCGAGCACCTCTCCGACGGGGCCACCGCCCACTTCGAGCGGGTCCAGGCCGGGCTCGACGCCGCTCGGCATCCCGTTCGCGCTCGAGCCCCGCCTGGTCCGCGGCTTCGACTACTACACCCGGACCACGTTCGAGTTGCAGGCGACGCGCTCGACGCCGCGCAGAACGCCGTCGGCGGCGGCGGCCGCTACGACGGCCTCGCCGAGGACCTGGGCGGCCCGCCCACCCCGGGCATCGGCTTCGGCATGGGCATCGAGCGCGTGCTGATCGGCCGCGGATGCCGAAGGGGTCTGGCCCGAGCCGGCCTCCCGGGTCGACGTCTTCGTGGTCGACGTCACCGGGGGCGACGTCGCCCGGGACCTGACCGTCGAGCTGCGCGCGGCCGGTCTCGCGGCCGACCGGGCCTTCGACGGTCGCTCCGTGAAGGCCCAGAGGAAGGCCGCCGACCGCAGCGGGGCCCGCTTCGCCGTCATCGTGGGCGAGGACGAGGCCGCGGCACGGGCGCGGTCACGCTCCGGGACCTGCGCTCGGACCGCACCCAGGATCGAGGTGCCACGGCGCGACCTGGCCGACGACGCATTCGACGACTGACGAACGAGAACAGACTGATGAGCGTCAGGACGCACGTCAGGCGATGCGCACGCGACCGGTGCCGGGCGAGCGTCCGACCCGAGCACGTGGGCCGGGAGGTCGAGCTGCTGCGGGTGGGTGCGCCACCGCGCCGCGAGCCACGGCGGGCGCCTGGCGTTCGTCGACCTGCCGCGACACCGCGGGCGTCGTGCAGGTGGTCGTCGACCGACGCGGTGGTCCGGGCGCCGACGTGCACGGCCTCCGCAGCGAGTACGTGCGTGCAGGTCACCGGCACGGTGCGCGCCCGGCCCGAGGGCACGACGAACCCCGACCTGGCCACGGGCGAGGTCGAGGTGGGGGACTGCACCGTCGAGGTGCTGGCGACCGCCGGAGCCGCCGCCGTTCCCGATCAGCGACCGCATCGACGCCGACGAGATCGCTGCGCCTGCGCCACCGCTACCTCGACCTGCGCCGCGACGCGCCTGCAGACGCAACCTCGGCGTCCGGGCCAAGGTGAACCGCGCGATCCGCAACGCCATGGCCGGCCAGGGCTTCGTCGAGATCGAGACGCCGATGCTCATCGCGTCGACGCCCGAAGGCGCCCGCGACTTCGTCGTGCCGTCGCCGCCTGCAGCCGGGCGAGTTCTACGCCCTGCCCCAGAGCCCGCAGCTGTTCAAGCAGCTGCTGCATGGTCGGCGGGCTCGACCGCTACTTCCAGATCGCCCGCTGCCTGCGGGACGAGGACCTGCGCGCCGACCGCCAGTTCGAGTTCATGCAGCTCGACGCTCGAGATGAGCTTCGCCGGCGACGACGACGTCCGGGCGCTTCACCGAGGCGGCGGTGGCCGCCGCGGTCGAGGCCGTCACCGGCGAGCCGTCCGCTGACCTTCGGCTCGCATCACCTGGCACGAGGCGATGGAGCGCTACGGCACCGACAAGCCCGACCTCCGCTTCGGCCTCGAGCTCGTCGACCTGACCGAGGTGTTCGCGGCCACCGAGTTCAAGGCCTTCCAGGCCGCGTGCGTGAAGGGCATCCGGGTCCCGGGCAGGCGCCGAGCGGACCCGGCGGGAGCTCGACGCCCTCGTCGACTGGCGCCAGTCAGCTCGGCGCCAAGGGCCTCGTGTGGATGAAGGTCGACGGGCCGGCGCGCGGTCACCTCACCGGTGGCCAAGTTCCTGAGCGAGACCGAGATCAGCCGGGATCGTCGGCGCCCTCGACGGCGAGGCCGGCGACCTCCTGCTGCTCGTGGCCGACGAGCGCCGCGCAGGTCCGTCACGTCCTCGGGATCCTGCGCACCCGACCTCGGGCGGCCCGCCCGGTCAACGAGGGCGGCCTGCACTTCCTGTGGGTCGTCGACTTCCCGCTGTTCGAGGCCCTCGACGACGACGGGCTGCCGATCCCGGCCCACCACCCGTTCACGATGCCCCACCCCGACGACCTGCGCCTGCTCGACGTCGGGGGCGAGGCCCTGCTCGACGTGCGGTCCCAGGCCTACGACCTGACGCTCAACGGCTGGGAGCTCGGCTCGGGCAGCGTCCGGATCCACCAGCCCGATGTGCAGCGCCGGATCTTCGAGCTGCTCGGCATCGACGAGGCGACCGCCAACGAGCGCTTCGGCTTCCTGCTGGACGCCTTCCGCTACGGGGCGCCGCCACACGCCGGCTTCGCCTTCGGCATCGACCGGCTCGTCGCGATCCTCGCGGGCGAGGAGAACATCCGCGAGGTCATCGCCTTCCCCAAGACCCAGTCCGGCGCCGACCCGCTCACGGGCGCCCCGTCGGCCATCGCCGACCGCCACCTCACCGAGCTCGGCCTGCGGATGCTGCCCGCCCAAGGCCTGATCCCCCGCCTCGGGCTCAGCCCAGGGAGATCTCGACCACCACGCTCTCGTCGCGGGCGGTGGGGTGGGTGAGGTGCTTGCCGTCCGGGCCCGGCGGGCGGATCGTCAGCCGCAGCCCGGTGGCGCCGCGGGTGGCCAGGACCTCGTGGTCGCTGATGGGGTGCACGACGTAACCGAGCCGCTCGACCTCGTCGGCCAGTGCGGTGCCCGACGTCGGCGGCGTCGTGGCCGGTCGTGGACAGGGTGATGTGGTCGGTGGCCAGCCGGTCCAGCACCAGGGGCACCAGGTCACAGGGCATGCCGGATGCCCACGAGGGCGTCGGCGACGCCGGCGGCCGGCGCGCTGCGGCGGTGGGCCGGTCGACGATCGGGGCGATCGGGTCGTCGAAGCCCGGCGGCGGGCCGGCGGGGTCGGGGCCGGCGGGGCAGCCGCGGCCCGCCGTGGCGTGGACGGGAGCGTGCTCGGCCGCATCGTCGACGTCGGCGCGGGATCACCTCCTCGCCGTTGGTCGAGGGGGTCCGCAGGTGCTCACCGATCGCCTGCCATCCGGGCCGCGGCGCGCCGGGCGGCGCGGCGGCGCAGGAAGACGACGATCGACACCAGGACCCAGGCCCAGAAGAGGACAGCCAGAACGGGCGGCATGATCTTCTTGTCGGCAGCCCGGGCCTCTACCGTGAGCGTGGATGCCTGGGGGCGACGGGGACTTCTGACGGTGGCTTGCTCGCCTCGGCCACGGTGGTGCCCCTCGCGGCCGAGGTGTCCCTGGCGCCGCCCGCCGCGGCCGCTGGCCGGCCGACACGACGGCCCGGACCGGCGTCCCCGCCAACATCTACGCCATCGGCGACTCGATCACGACCGCGACGGGCACCAAGGCAGCCGGGCCGAGTGAGTGGCCCGCGAACTCCTGGGTCACGGGTACGCACTCGCACGGTGCAGTCGATGCGTCACCGCCTCGGCATCAGCACCTCCAACGCGGTGAACCTGGCCTCGAACGGTCGCCGCATGCAGGACTTCGACGACCAGGTGAACCAGCTGCCGTCGACGGCGCAATACGTCGTCGTCGAGTCTGCCGGCGTCAACGACCTCTGTCGACTCGAGCGTCGCGGAGATGACGAGCGGAGGCGAGCTATCGGGCGCAGTTCCGGGCGGGCCTCGCACGCAGTGGCGCCAGTCGCGCCCCCAACGCTCTCTGTCTTCGTCGCCATCGATGCCCGATATCTACAACCTGTGGTTCCTGCGCGGTGCGCCGTCGAATCGGTCAATCCCGTACGTCGGATGACGTCCCCGACCAGGCAGTCTCAGGCCCGCCTGTACTGGGACAACCGGACTCGATCGACGTCATCCCCTGCCAGTCGCTCCTGGCGAACCCGACGAGCACGTCGAGCCGCCGACGAGAACCGCCGTCTGTCGGCGCGGGACGCGCAACCTCGCCTTCAACCAGATCCTGGAGGATGAGTGCGGCGCGGTCCTGCGCTGTCAGGTTACGACGACGACGCTGCTCTTCAACCGCTCGCTCGAATCGACAGAGCTCCACCGAACGGCCCGCTGACGGCCGCGATGCCTCGTGGTGGTTCACGCAATCGCTGAACATCAGCCACAACGACGGGGTTCTGGGGACTTCCTGTGCCCGGCGCCGAGGATCCTTAGCGTAGCGACGAGTCTGTGGCGATCACTTCCATCCCGTCGCTCGCCGGGCCAGCGGCTAAGCTCGCGCTCGACCGGGCACGAGGCCTCGTACCAGTTCCAGGCCGACGCCACTGGCGCGCTCCGCCACCGCCACGCCCGATCGGGCGCCGGACGGGGCCGGGGTGTACGCCGCGCCGGTCCAGATCAGCTTCGGCGGGACCGACACCAGCGGCGTGCGGGGCCAGGAGGTCCGGGTCGTCCCCGACGGCCAGGCCCCGGGCGCCTGGCAGCAGCACCTCGGGCACGGCGCCGCCGGTCACGGTCAGCTGCCACGGGCACGACCCACGTCCAGGTCCGCTCCCTCGACACCAACGGGAACCTGAGCGCCTCGACCACCCTGACCGTCACCGTCGACCCCAGCCAGTTCGGCGACGTGACCGGCACGATCGCCGGCCCGTCGGGTCCCCTCGGCGGTGTCGAGGTGTCGCTGCACGCTCGACCGGGGCGCAGGGGGCGCTGGCCACGGTGACCACCGGCCCGAGCGGGACCTATGCCTTCGAGGACCTCCTGGCCTCGGCGGACGTGAAGGTCCTGGCCCACGATCCGTCCGGGACGCACCTCGACGTGCTGGTTCGACGGCGCGTCCACGCACGCCACGGCCACGTCGGTCGACCCGCCCGGCGGCGGCTCGGCCACCGCCGACATCGCCCTCGCCCTGACCCCGGGCGCGGTCGACGGCACGGTGAGCGATCTCGACGGCCCCGTGGCGGGCATCGAGGTCAACCTCCACGCCCACGGTGTCCCCGGGGTGCTGGCCACGGCGACGACGGGGGTCGACGGGTCCGACGCCTTCCCCGCTGGTGGTGCCGGGCGACCACGACGTCGAGTTCGTCGACCCCGCCGGTGTCCACGTCGGCGAGTGGCACCAGCGACCGAGCCACCCAGGCCTCGGCCGATGCGGTCGCCGTCACGAAGTCCCAGACCAGCACGGTCGACGCCACGCTGGCGCTCACCCCGGGGTCGATCAGCGGGACGGTGAGCGGTCCCGACGGCCCGCTGGAGGGCATCGCGGTCGCGGCCGATCCCTCGACGCCGGCGGAGGCCGCGGGCGAGCCGGTGCTGACCGAGGCCGACGGCAGCTACGAGATCACCGACCTGGCTCCGGGTCCCCTCACTGTCGCTGTCGACCCGGTCCCGTGCGCCTGGTGGGGCCGGGAGGAGCAGGCCGAGGTCCCGACGGCGGGAGGGACCGACGTCGTCGACATGGAGCTGGACGAGGAGCCCCCGGCCCCCCACGGTCTACGGGGGCGCCGGCCTGGATCAACGCCGCCGTCGCCTGGCTGGTGGATCCGTGCAACGACCCGCGGTACATGACCGGCCTGCCCGACGGGTCCTTCGGCAGCGACCTCGACATCACCCGGGGCCAGGCGCTGCGGGCGCTGTGGCACATCGAGGGCAGCCCGGCCACCGACCACGAGCACGAGTTCACCGACGTCCCGACCTGGATCGAGGACGCGGTGGACTGGGCCGACGAGCACGAGTACGTGACCGGCTACCCGGACGCGACCTTCCGGGCCAACGCCACGATCAGCCGGGGCCAGATCGCCCGCCTGCTGTTCCGCCTCGAGGGCGAACCGCCCGGACCGCCCTACGAGCCCCATGGGCTCGCCGACGTCGGGGCCTGGATCGACGCCGCCGTGCGCTGGATGGTGGCGGAGGGCCACGCCACCGGCATCAACGGCTCCTTCCAGCAGAACGCCCCCATCACCCGGGCCCAGTTCGCCAACATGGCCTTCCTCGTCAACCGCTGAGGCATTGCTCCGCCTCCGCTCCGCCGGCTCCGCCGATGCGGTGAGCCTCCAGGGGCTGCTGCGCTCCGCTGCGCAGCGTCACCCACCCTCCGACAGCCGGTCGCGGCCCTAGCCTCGGCTCCATGGCCGACGACCTCTTCGCCTCCGCGGCCGACGAACGCTTGGCGCGGCGGGCGCCGTTGGCGGCCCGGATGCGGCCCAGCCGCCTCGACGACGTGGTCGGCCAGGAGCACCTGCTCGGCCCGGGGATGCCGCTGCGCACCCTCATCGAGGCCGATCGACTCAGCTCGGTCATCCTCTGGGGGCCGCCCGGCACGGGCAAGACCACCCTGGCCCGGCTGATCGCGGGCACGACCACGTCGGCCTTCGAAGCCCTCTCCGCGGTGTCGGCGAGCGTGAAGGACGTCCGGGAGGTGCTGGCCAAGGCCCGGCAGCGCCTCGGGGAGCGGGACCAGCGGCACGATCCTCTTCCTCGACGAGGTCCACCGCTTCAACAAGGCCCAGCAGGACGCCCTGCTGCCCGGTGTCGAGGACGGGCTGCTCGTCCTCATCGGGGCCACCACCGAGAACCCGTACTTCGAGGTCAACGCCCCGCTCCTCTCGCGCTCGACGTTGTTCCGCCTCGAGCCCCTCGAGCGCCGAGGCCGTCCGGACCCTGATCGAGCGCGGTCTGGACGAGGAGGGGGCGACGGCGGACGACGATGCCGTGCGATCACCTCGTGGCCCAGGTCGGCGGCGACGGCCGCCAGGTCCTCACCGCCCTCGAGGTCGCCGTCGCCCTGGCCGACGACCGGCGTCGGCGCCCCGCACGTCGCACTGGCCCACGTCGAGGCGGCGCTCGAACGCCAAGGCCCTCCGCTACGGCGAGCGACGAGCACTACGACGTCATCAGCGCCTTCATCAAGAGCATCCGGGGCTCGGACCCCGACGCCGCCCTCTACTGGCTGGCCCTGATGCTCGAGTCGGGCGAGGACGCCCGCTTCATCGCCCGCCGCCTGGTCATCTCCGCCTCCGAGGACATCGGCCTGGCCGACTCGATGGGCGCTGCTGGTGGCCGACGCCGCGGCGCAGGCGGTGGAGTTCGTGGGCTTCCCCGAGGCCCGCATCGACCTGGCCCACGCCACCGTGTACCTGGCGACGGCCCCGAAGTCGAACCGCTCGTACGCGGCGCTGGGCAAGGCCCTGGCCGACGTCCAGGACCAGCCCCGGGGCGAGGTGCCCGCTCCACCTGCGGGGACGCGGCTACCGGGGCGCGGCATCCCTCGGCCACGGGGAGGGCTACGACTACCCTCACGACGACCCCCGGGGTTGGGTGGACCAGGAGTACCGACCACCCGGGCTCGCGGGTCGGCGCTACTACGAACCCTCGACCCACGGTGCCGAGCGCCGGGTGGCCGAGCGGATGGCCGAACGCACCGCACGCCCGACCGAAGAGGACGCCGATGAGCGGTAGACGAGGTCGCTGCCCTGGTCGTGGCCGTCGCCGCCACCGCTCGCCCTCGTCGGCCTGCTGGCCGTCGTGGTCCTCCTCGTGGGAGCCGTGCGGGAGCTGCGGGTCACCGTCGACCGAGCTGCGGGTCGAGACCCAGGCCGTGGTCGAGGAGCTGCACGAGGCGGTCCGGGGCACCAACGCCGAGCTGGAGCGGATCGACAACGTCCTCGCACGCGGCCGAGTCGGTCACCGACACCCTGGACTCCGCGTCCCGTCTGGCCTACCTGACCATGGGCAGCCCGGTGGTGAAGGGCCTGCGCCGCGGCCACCGGGGCCAACCAGGCCTACCGCCGCTTCCGGGGCGTCCGGAGGGCCTCCCGATGATCAAGCGCCTCGTCTGGCTGCTGATCGGCTTCGCCGTCGGGGTGACCATCGTCCTGCGCACCCAGCGCTCTCTCCGGGAGCGGGGCACGCGGCTGAAGCCGGAGCGGATCGCCTCGGACCTGGCCCAGGCCCTCCGGGACCTCGGGACCGACCTGCGCAAGGCGATGGAGGAGGGGCGCACGGCGATGGCCGGGCGGGAGGCCGAGCTGCGGGAGCAGCTGGACGTCCGGACCGGCGCCGAACCCTGACCGTCGCGACCGTGGACCCCCCGTAGGCTGGGGCGGACCATGGACGCCAACGAGCTGCGCAAGGCCTTCACCGGGTTCTTCGCCGAACGCGACCACACGGTCGTGCCGTCGGCCAGCCTGATCCCGCACGACAAGACCGCTGCTGTTCACCGTCGCGGGCATGGTCCCGTTCAAGCCCTACTTCGTCGGCGAGGAGCCCGCCCCGTGGCCCCGGGCCGTCACCGTCCAGAAGTGCGTCCGGGCGGGCGGCAAGCACAACGACCTCGACGAGGTCGGTCGCACCAACCGCCACCTCACGTTCTTCGAGATGCTGGGCAACTTCAGCTTCGGCGACTACTTCAAGGAGCGGGCCATCCCGCTGGCCTGGGAGTTCGTCACCGAGGTGCTCGGGCTCGACCCCGACCGGCTCTGGGTCACCGTCCACACCACCGACGACGAGGCCGAGGCCATCTGGCGCGACGTCGTCGGCGTGCCCGCCGAGCGCATCCAGCGCCTCGACGAGGACAACTTCTGGCGGATGGCCGACACCGGCCCCTGCGGCCCGTGCTCGGAGATCTTCTGGGACCTCGGCGCCGAGTTCGGCGAGGACGGCGGCCCGGCCCACGGCGGCGAGGAGCGCTTCGTCGAGATCTGGAACCTCGTGTTCATGCAGTACGAGCAGCACGAGCGACGGCTCGCCGCGTGCCGCTGCCCAAGCCCAGCATCGACACCGGCGCCGGCCTCGAGCGCATCCTCGCGGTGCTCCAGGGCGTCGACTCGGTCTTCGACATCGACGAGTTCCGTCGGCTCATCGCCAAGGCGGCGGAGCTGACCGGCGTCGCCTACGGGGCCGACGAGCGCACCGACGTGTCGCTGCGGATCCTCGCCGAGCACGCCCGGACGATGACGTTCCTCGTCACCGACGGCGTCGTCCCCTCCAACGAGGAGCGGGGCTACGTGCTGCGCCGCATCATCCGCCGCGCCGTGCGCCACGCCTACCTGCTCGGGGTCGAGGACGTCGTCACCCCGGCGCTGGTCGACGAGGTCGTGGTCCTCATGGGCGACGACTACCCGGAGCTGCACCGAGAGCCACACGGTCGTGCGCCAGACCATCGAGCGCGAGGAGGACCGCTTCCGCCAGACCCTGCGCACGGGCTCGGCCATCCTCGACACGGCCCTGGACAAGCTCGAGCCCGGTCAAGCGCTGGCCGGCGACGTCGCCTTCCAGCTCCACGACACCTACGGCTTCCCGCTCGAGGTCACCCAGGAGATCGTGGCCGAGCAGGGCGTCGAGGTCGACCACGCCGGCTTCGACGCGGCCATGGCCGAGCAGCGCACGCGGGCCAAGGACGCCCAGCGCAAGGTCGGGGCGGCGACGCGACCTCACCGGCTTCCAGGAGGTGCTCGAGGCCCACGGCCCGACCGACTTCACCGGCCGGCACGAGAACGAGACCACCGGAACGGTGCTGGCGGTCCTGGCCATCGAGGGCACCGACGGAGGTCGCCATCGTGCTCGACCGCACGCCCTTCTACGCCGAGTCCGGCGGCCAGGTGGGCGACACCGGCACCATCGAGACCGAGACCGGCCGGGCCGAGGTGCTCGACACCGACTACGGGCTGCCCGGGTCGCACCGCCACCGGGCCCGCGTCGTCGAGGGCGAGATCACCGCGGGCCAGGAGGCCCGGGCCGCCATCGACGGCGACCGCCGCGACGCCATCCGCCGCAACCACACCGCCACCCACGTCCTGCACTGGGCGCTGCGCGAGGTGCTCGGCGACCACGTGAAGCAGCCGGGCTCACTGGTGGCGCCCGACCGCCTGCGCTTCGACTTCAGCCACTTCGAGGCGGTGACCGCCGAGCAGATCGCCGCGCATCGAGGACCTGGCCAACGCCGAGATCCTGGCCAACGCGCCCGTGCGCCACTACGAGACCACCAAGGCCGAGGCCGAGGAACTCGGCGCCATCGCGTTCTTCGGCGACAAGTACGGCGACCTCGTCCGGGTGCTCGAGGCCGGCCAGCACTCGATCGAGCTCTGCGGCGGCACCCACGTGCACGCCCTCGGCGACATCGGCCCGATCAAGATCGTGACCGAGGGCTCGATCGGCTCCAACCTGCGCCGGATCGAGGCGGTGACCGGGTTCAACACGGTGGCCCGCCTGCGTCGGGACGAGGCGCTGCTGGCCGGGGCCGCGGATCGTCTCGGGGTCGCCCCCGAGGAGGTCGTGGACGGCATCGACAAGCGCCTGGAGGAGCTCAAGGCCCTCCGTGACGAGGTCAAGGCCCTCAAGCGCCAGACCGCGACCGGCCAGGCCGGCTCGCTGGCCGGGACGGCCGTGGACGGCGTCGTGGTGGCCCGGGTCGACGGCCTGGACCGCGACGACCTCCGGGACCTCGCGGTGGCCGTGCGCGACGCCGACGGCGTCCGCGCCGTCGTGGTCATCGGCGAGCCCGAGGGCGGGGGCGTGGGCCTGGTCGCGACCGTCAGCCCGGACAGCGAGCTGAACGCCGGCGAGCTCATCGCCGACGCGGCGAAGACCGTCGGCGGCGGGGGCGGCAAGTCCCCCGATCTCGCCGTGGCCGGGGGTCGGGACCCGTCCAAGATCGACGAGGCCCTCGACCAGGCCCGGGCCGCCGCCGGCCTCGCTTGAGGGCCGTCGGCGTCGACCTGGGCGACGCCCGGATCGGCATCGCCCTCTCCGACAGCGGCGGGACGGTGGCCACGCCCTGGACGAAGGTGGACCGTTGCGGTGACGAGCCTCAGGACCACCGGCGCATCGCCGCGCTGGTCGAGGAGGCCGAGGCCGAGTGCGTGGTCGTCGGCCTCCCGCTGTCCCTCGACGGCTCGATCGGCCCGGCGGCCGAGAAGGCCCTGGCCGAGACCGAGCGCCTGCGCGCCGTGCTCCCGGTGCCGGTGGAGACCTACGATGAGCGCCTCACCACCGTGACCGCCGAGCGGGTGCTGCGCGAGCAGGGGGTGACGGGGCGTCGCCGCCGCCAGGTCGTGGACCAGGTGGCCGCCTCCGTCCTCCTCCAAGCCTGGCTCGACGCCCGCTCCAGCGCCCCTCTCGAGGACGATGACGGACACCACTGACGACTCCCCGCCGCCGGCGTACGCCCAGGACGAGCCGACCACGGCCGCGCCGGTTGACGAGGCGCCCCCGCGGTGGGACGAGCCCCTCACCCGTCGGGAGGCCCGGGCCCTGGCCGGTCCCCGCCACCGCCGCTGGCCTGCGGTGCTGGCCTCCTTCGCCCTGCTCGCGGTCGTCGGGATCGGGGCTGCGGGGTTCTACGTCTCCCGGCAGATCGACCCCCCCGGTGAGGCCGGCGCCGAGGTCGAGGTCATCATCCCCGAGGGGACCGGCACCCAGGCGATCGCCGATCAGCTCGCGGCCGCCGGGGTCATCACCGACGCCCGCATCTTCACCGCCTACCTGAAGGTCACCGGCGACGGGAACTGGCTGGCCGGGCGCTACCTGCTGCGGGAGAACTCGTCCTTCGACGAGGCCATCGCCGTCCTCGACGCCGGTCCGGGGGAGATCCCCTATGACCAGGTGACGGTGCCCGAGGGCTACACCGTGTTCGCCAACGCGGGCCTGCCCGCTCCCGGGACCGTCGTCCAGCGCCTCGTCGACCCCGACAACGGCATCCCCCGCCTCAACCAGCAGCGGATCATGGAGCTGCTCCTCGGCGGCACCGTTCGCTCCCAGTTCCAGCCCCAGGGGGTGAACAACCTCGAGGGGTTCCTGTTCCCCGACACCTACCGCCTCGAGGAGGACGAGGGGGCGCCGGCGATCGTCAACCAGATGGTCCAGCGCTTCGACCAGATCGCCACCGAGGCCGGCATCGGCGACGCCACCGGCCGGATCAACCAGGCCACGGGCGGCGCTGTCCAGATCACGCCGTATCAGGCGGTCATCGTCGCCTCCCTCATCGAGCGGGAGGCCGCCGTCCCTGAGGAGCGGGCCAAGATGGCCCGGGTCATCTACAACCGCCTGGCCCAGGGCATCCCGCTCGGCATCGACGCCTCCCTCAACTACGCGCTGGGCCATCCCGCGACGACCGAGAGCGATCTGGCCACCGACTCGCCCTACAACCTCCGTGAGGTGGCCGGCCTGCCGCCCACGCCGATCTCGGTGCCCGGGCGGGCGTCGCTGCAGGCCGCGGTGGCCCCGGCGGCGGGGGAGTGGCTGTACTACGTGCTGGCCGACGAGGCGGTCGTCACAC
>CAVZRY010000002.1:0-614305 GCA_963777805.1 uncultured Microthrixaceae bacterium
GGCGGGCTTCTCCGCCGGGGCCGACATGAAGGGCGGGGCCGAGGAGATGCAGGGCCTCGGGGGTACGCCGACCGGCGCCATCGTCGAGCAGGCCCAGAACGCCGTGGTGCGGACCTTCGCCAGCCAGGAGTTCATGGCCGGGCTCTTCGAGAAGATCCACCGGCTGCGCCAGCCGGTCATCGCCGCCGTGAACGGGGCCGCGGTTGGCGGCGGCTTCGCCCTGGCCCTGGCCTGCGACGTCCGCTACGCCGCCGAGTCGGCCACCTTCGGCGCGGTGTTCATCAAGCGGGGCGTGTCGGCCTGCGACATGGGGACCTGGTACCACCTGCCCCGACTGGTCGGGGCGTCCCGGTCGGCCGAGCTCCTCCTCACCGGCCGCACCTTCGACGCCGCCGAGGCCCTGGCCATGGGTCTGGTGCTCGACGTGGTTCCCGACGGCCAGGTCATCGACCGGGCGCTCATCACCGCCCGGGAGATCGCTGAGAACGGGCCCCTCGCCGTCTGGATGACCAAGGAGACCATGTGGCAGACGGTCGACTCGCCCAGCCTGCGTCACGCCCTGGACCTCGAGAACCGCACCCAGATCATGTGCACCGGCACCGGCGAGCTGGCCGAGGCTTTCGCCGCCTTCCGCGAGGGCCGCACGCCCACCTGGGGCCCCCTGTGACCAGTCGCCTCGCGTTGGCGGCGATCGTGGTCCGGGACTACGACGAGGCCATCGCCTTCTACATCGGGGCCCTCGGGTTCGAGCTGCGGGAGGACACCGACCTCGGGGGTGGCAAGCGGTGGGTCGTGGTCGCCCCGCCGGGGTCGGGGCCCACCGACGCCGGGATCCTCCTGGCCCGGGCGGGCAACGAGCAGCAGACCGACCGGGTGGGGGACCAGACCGGCGGCCGGGTCGGCTTCTTCCTCCACACGACCGACTTCGCCGGCGACCACGAGCAGATGACGGCCGCCGGGGTCCGCTTCGTCGAGGGCCCCCGCACCGAGGCCTACGGCACCGTGGGCGTGTTCGAGGACCTCTACGGCAACCGGTGGGACCTCATCGAACGGGCCGACGGGTGACCCCGCTCGCGCAGCGCACCGACCTGACCTTCTGGTACTTCCGGGAGGGGGTCGACCATGCGTCCTGGAGCGCGTTCGACCGGGTGTGGCCCGTCGCCGACGAGCACGGCGTCGCGGTGGGGTCGGTGGCCTTCGACGCCAGCCTCATCGAGGCCCCCCGACTCTGGCTGCGGGACGAGGCCGGGGTGCCGGTCATCGGACTGATCAGTGTCCGCCCCGGTGGCTGGTTCAGCGCACCCGAGCCCCGGATCGTCTGGCCCGACGGGTCCACCGTCGGCGCCTTCAAGGAGCCCGAGGTCTGGTGGGGCCAGCAGGCCGTCGGCAAGTGGCAGGTCCAGCTCGACATCGAGCAACGGATCGGGACCTTCGGTGGCGCCTGGATGTGGGATCCGACGGACCGACCGGTGGCCGAGGTCACCCAGGTACGGGACCCGGCGGTCGGCTCCCACCTCCGGCTGAAGCGGGAGCCTGGCCTGCCCGAGCTGCTGGCCTGGTCCACGCTGGCGTTCCCGTTGGCCGTCTACCACCAGCTCCGGGCTCGGGAGGTCCAGGACCAACAAGGCGACCGTCCCGGTCACACCGGTCGGGACACCACCGATCTGCTCTGAACCACGACGGGAGGAACCCGTGAAGACCGAGACATCGCTGGCGTACTGGTACCGCCTCGACGGGCCGAACCCGGGGATCTTCGAGCAGCAGACCGACGCCAACTGGTCCGTGGCCGGGCCGACCGGCGCACCCGTGGGGGCCGCTCGGTTCACGACGTCGGGCCTCCTCCAGGCCGCGACCTACTGGCTGAGCGACACGACAGGTACCCCCGTCGTGGGCTACGCCGAGAAGGACGAGGTGCTGATCGGCCCGGACGGCCAGCCCGTGGGGGCGCTCCAGGGATCCACGGTGTGGTGGGCCCAGCAGGCCATCGGCAAGTACCAGGTCCGGTTGGCCAATGACCCGCACCGCTTCGACGGTGCGTGGATGTGGGACACGAGCGACCGGGTCGTGGCCACCCTCGGCCAGACCCGGGCCGAGGGGTTGGGGGCCTACCTCCAGCTCGATCGGACGGCTGACCTGGCCGAGCCGTTGGCCACCGCCACCCTGGCCCTGCCCTTCGTGGCCCACCTGGTCATGCTCCGGGCCACCCAGCGCGATGTCCACCGCCGCTTCCGCCAGGAGGACCGCGGCCTCCAGCACTTCAGTGGAGAGCAGACCGACCTCCTCTGACCCGGCAGCATCCGTTCTGGTGCCTGGATATGCCGCTGGACGCGCACATCCAGGTACCAGAACGATGGCTTCAGCGGTCGATCTGGTCGCGGATGGTGTCCATGGTGGCGGCGATCTGGGCGGACTCATGGAGGGTCATGACCCGGCTCTCGCCCACGCCCTCGGCCAGGCAGCGGTGGACCTCGTCGACCTGGTAGCGCAGGCCCTCGCCCTCGATGGGGGCCTCGATGACCTCGGCCTGACCGAAGGCGTCCCGCACGGTCAACGACTCCGGGCAGTGCATGAAGGCGGGGAGCTCGATGCTGCCCTCGGTCCCCACGATGCGGGCCGTGCAGGCGAGGTTCAGGCGGATCGACGCCTTGATCACGGCCAGCTTGCCGCCGGGGTGGTGCAGGGCGGCCACGACGGTCTCGTCCACGTCGGTCTCGCCCATGTGGCCGCTGGCCACGACCCGGTCGGGCGGGCCCAGCACGAGGGACGCCAGCTGCAACGGGTAGACGCCCAGGTCGAGCAGCGCGCCGCCGCCCCGGGCCGGGTCGAACAGACGGTGGGCGGGGTCCACGGGCATGGCGAAACCGAAGTCGGCTTCGACGAAGAGGGCCTCACCGATGCGGCCGTGCAGCAGGAGCTCCCACAGCCGGACGTAGGCGGGCAGGAAGCGGCTCCAGATGGCCTCCATGAGGAACCGTTCGGCCAGGTGGGCGCTGGCCGTCATCCGCAGCACCTCGGCCTCGGTCATGGCCATCGGCTTCTCGCACAGCACGTGCTTGCCGGCGTCGAGGTAGCGGCAGGCGTCATCGGCGTGGCGGGACTGGGGTGTGGCCACGTACACCACGTCGACGTCGTCGTCGCGGGCCAGGTCGTCGTAGTCGCCGTGGCGGTGCGGGATGTCCCACTCGTCGGCGAAGGCGTCGGCCCGGCGGTCGGTGCGGGAGCCGACGGCCACCAGCTCGGCGTCCGGCGTCTGCTGGAGGGCCTGGACGAACCGCGCCGCGATCCCTCCGGTCCCGGCGATGCCCCATCGAGTCGTCACAGCCGGACAGTCTGGCCGCTGGGCGACCGCGGGCGGCGGTGCGGCGCTTCGTCGCCGCCGTCAGCGCCGCGGCGCAGGCCCCGTGGTCAGGTCTGGACGCCCATCGTCAACGTCCCCTTGTAGCCGGAGCCGACGGGGGTCAGGGCGAGGATGGTCGACGCGCCGCCCTGCTGGTAGATGCCGTCCTGGGCGTTGCGGGTCCGGGCACCGGGCTTCTGGTAGGCCGCCCCGCGGTAGACCGCCGTGGTCACCGCTTCGGGGAAGAAGAGCTGGCCGGTGTGGACGGTGTCGCCGCCGATGTGCACCTTGACGTGGATGTGGGTGGCCCGACCCGGGTACCAGCCGGGATAGAGGGACTGGAAGGTCACCCAGCCGTTCGGGCCCGTCCGCTGGACGCCGCGCAGAAACGTGTCGTTGGCGGCGTTGAAGTGCGAGTAGCGGCCTTGGGCGTCGGTGTGCCAGATGTCGACCGCGGCGTTCTCGATCGGGTCACAGCCGGTGGCATCGACCACCCGCAACCGGAGGCGGAGGGGACGGCCGGGGCGACCCTCGGTGATGTTGCGGCGGACCCGGGCGTGGTCGAGGTAGTACGGGCCCTCGGTCAGCTCGGGGGTGAGCATGCAGGCCGCCTCGGTGGTGGCGGATGCCCCGGATCCCGTCCGCTGTGCGGCGCCGGCGCCGGCGAGGCGGAACAACGGCTGGGCCGTCATCGCCGCCACGCCGGCTCCGGCCAGGCCCAGCGCCCGTCGGCGGCTCAGGCGCTGGGTCGCCCCGCCCGCAGGCGAGGGGAGGCCAGAACCTGCGGGGTGGAGATCTCGGGCGTCTCGCTCGGACATGGAGGCAGTATCCACCCTGGACCTCGGCCCCGCCCGTGAGCGTCCTGTGAGCTCCCTGAGGCCGGTGATCTGGTCTCGCAGCCCGCTGAGGACCGGCTGGGCGAGGTCGTCGATCCGGATGCGCCCGCCCATCAGCCGAGGACGGAGAAGCCGCCGTCGACCGGCAGGGTCTGGCCGGTGATGTAGCGGGCGGCGGGACTGGCCAGGAACAGCACCGCGGGGGCGATGTCGTCGGGGGTGCCGAAGCGCCCCATCGGGGTGCGGGCCAGCAGTGGGCCGGTGATCGGCTCGTAACCCAGCATCGGGGCGGTCATGTTCGACTCGATCACCCCCGGAGCCACGGCGTTGACCCGGATCCCGTCCCGGGCCCAGCTCACGGCCAGGGTCTTGGTCATCTGCACGACGCCACCCTTGGCGGCGCCGTAACCCGGCACCATCTCCATGCCGAAGAAGCTGGCCATCGACCCGACGTTGACCACGCTGCCACCCCCGTCGACCGGGCTGGCCGCCAAGTGGTCGTGGCACAGCTGGGCCAGCCGGAACGGGGCGACCAGGTTCACCGCCAGGACCTCCTCGAAGACCCCCTCGCCCCACTCGTCCCGGCCGCCCGGCAGGTTCTGGCCGGCGTTGTTGACCAGGACGTCCAGGGTGTCGAGGCCGTCGGCCAGGGCCTGGATCTCGGTTCCCTCGGTCATGCGGCACCGCCGGTAGGTGAAGGGGGACAGGTCGTGGTCGTAGTCGGCGGCGGCCTCCCGGGTACCGGTGATGGTCACCCGGGCACCGGCGTCGGCGAAGGCGCGGGCCACGCCGAGGCCGATCCCGTTGGACCCCCCGGTGACCAGCACCTGGGCCCCGTCGAAGTCGAAGCTCACGCTCGTCACGCCCGTCCCCTCACGGTTGCGTACCGTACGGCGTGTGGTGACCACCGATCTCACGAGCGCCCTCCCGGGCCCCATCCGCCAGAACGGCTACGTCGTCACCGACCTCGACACCGCCATCGCCCAGTGGCTGGCCCTGGGCATCGGCCCGTGGATCACCCTCGGCCCCATGGAGCAGGGGATGGTCTTCCGGGGTGAGCCCACCACCTGCACCATCACCCTGGCCTTCGCCAACTCCGGGGACCTCCAGATCGAGCTGATCCACCAGACCGGTGATGCACCCACTGCGTACAAGGAGTTCCTGGACAGTGGCCGCGAGGGGTTCCACCACCTGGCCTGGTGGGCCGAGGACTTCGACGCCGTCGAGGCGGGGGTGGCCGACGCGGGGCGGGAGGTGGTCCTGTCGGGCGACGGCGGCGGCACCACCCGGTTCCTCTACATCGACGCCCCCACCGAGGCGGCCACCTGCCTCGAGGTCATGGAGCTCAACGACATGACGAGGGGCCTCATGGACCACGTCCGCCAGGCGGCCGACACCTGGGACGGCATGACCGACCCCGTCCGCAACCTCTTCTGAGGTTGCGGCGATTCTGGCTCACGGAGCGGGCCCACCCGAACGGGTGATGGCTTCACCACCCTTCGTGGTCGTAGGATCACTGTCCAGTGAAGACGGAACGCGCCCGTCCGGCCGGTGTCCTTCTGGTCGGGATCCTGCTGGGCAGCCTCATCGTCAGCGTGGGCGTCAGCGTCGGCTCGGTGCCGGCCACCCCCGCATCCGCCGCAGCCCAGGCCAGCCTGGCGGAGCCGCCCCCCACCGCGTCGACCTACGCCGTGGACACGGTCCGTCCCCGCCTCGAGCGCCGTCCCGGGACCCCCACGGAATCGGCGCCCTCGCTGATCGGCCGGGCCTCGGCCATCGCGCCGTTCACCACGATCGGGGCCAGGTACTCGTCGGCCTCCGTCGTCGAGGGGCGGGTCCGGGTCCACACCGAAGCGGGCTGGGGCCGCTGGTATCAGCTCCACGACGCCACGGGTGGGGACCACGGCCCCGACCCGGGCAGCCGGGAGGCGACGACGGCCCGGACCGCCAGCGACCCGGTGTGGGTCGGTGAGGCCGACGGCTTCGAGGTGTCGTTGCCCGTGGACGCCACCGGCGTCAGCGTCCTCCTGGTGCGGCCGACGGGGGAGGCCGCCCCCCACGCCGAAGCGGCCGTACCGGCCGCATCCACCGAGTCCGTCCCCGGGGCCCGGCCCCGGATCCTGCGGCGGGAGGTGTGGGGGGCACAGGCCTTCCGGGGCCGAC
The DNA here is from genome assembly GCA_963777805.1 of uncultured Microthrixaceae bacterium. Classification (GTDB taxonomy): domain Bacteria; phylum Actinomycetota; class Acidimicrobiia; order Acidimicrobiales; family DATDAH01; genus DATDAH01. Next base: position 6,337 of record CAVZRY010000002.1, read on the forward strand.
CTGAGTTCAACCGACGGCTGGTCCGGGGCGTGGTGCACCACACCGTGACCAGCAACGAGTACACCGCCGACGAGGTCCCGTCGATCCTGCGCTCGATCCAGGCCTACCACCAGAACGGCCGGGGGTGGTCCGACATCGCCTACAACTTCATCGTCGACCGCTTCGGGCGGGTCTGGGAGGCGCGGGACCACAGCTTCGAGTCGGCGGTGGTCAGCGCTGCGTCCTCAGGCCGCAACGAGCAGACGCTGGCCGTTGCGTTCCTGGGCGACGCCTCGACCGCCTTCGTCCCGTCCACGATCCTGCGGTCGATCGGGATGACGCTGGGGTGGAAGATGCGGAGGCACGGCCCGGGTCCGACCCCGGCCAACATCATGGGTCACCGGGACGTCGGCCGGACCGCCTGTCCCGGCGACGTCCTCTACCGACAGCTGCCGGCGGTCGAACGGGTGGCCATACGGGGCAACCCGCCGGCCGGACCGTTCTTCGACGTGGCCGGGAACCGGACCGACGCCGACGCCATCGAATGGGCCGCCGAGAACGGTGTCATCCCGGGTTACGACGACGGCCGGTACCGCCCGGGCGGGGTGGCCACGCGCGCCGACGGGTACACCTGGTTGTGGCGGCTGCGGGGCTCGCCATCGGGCTCGGACCATCCGTTCACCGACATCCCCGCCAACGCGCCCTACCGGGAGGCGGTGGAGTGGGCTTCGGACCAGGGCATCGCCCGGGGTGTCTCGGCCACCCGGTTCGGCGCCGGTCGGCCGATGTCCCGCTCGGACTGGGTCGAGCTGCTGTGGCGGCACCTGGACGAGCCGGCTGTGGCCGTCACCGACCGCTTCACCGACGAGGGCCCCCGACCGGCGCTGTCCTGGGTGTCGGCCTCGGGCCTGATCGGCGGTTCGACGTTCCGGGGTGAGGACCCGCTGACCAGAGACCTCGGGGCTCAGACGCTCCATGAGATCCGACCGCTCGTGGACGTGGGCCGCCTCCACGTGGCCCGAGCCGCCGTCGACTGGGCCCGGGCCCACGTCGTGGTCAGCGGGTTCCCCGACCACACGTTCCGACCCGGCGCCGTCCTCACCCGCCGGGAGGCGGCGGACTGGCTCTGGCGCTTCCTCGACCGCCCCCGGTCCGGCCCGGTCGACTCGACCCCGGGTGGCAGACCCGCTCGATCGGCCGACCGCGGTCACGTGGCTCTGGCGGGCCGCCGGTTCGCCCACCGTGGCCCTGCCGTCGGACTACACGGACTTGGCGGGCCAACCGCAGGACATGGCCGCGGCGTGGTCCCAGGACTACGGCCTCTTCCCGGACTTCCCCGGACCGGTCTTCGCGGCCTCGACGCCGGTAACGAGGTCCCAGCTGGTGCGAGCGATCTTCCGCCTGGCGAACCGAGCTGCCGCCTGGAGCGACTCGGTCACGCCGCCGGGCACCGTCCGCTTCTGAGCCCCGAGCGTCGGCGCCGTGGCCGTCACCGATCGTGGTCGTACCATCACGGAGTGGTGAAGGCCGTTCCCCGCCGGCTCGTCCGGACCCTGCTCGGTGTCACGCTCCTCGCGGGTGTGCTGGTCCATCCGTCGGTGCCGCCCGCGGCCGCCCAGGCTCCGGCGTCCTCCGGCCCCACCGAGCATGCGTACCGGGTCGACGACGTCGACCCCCAGCTGAGGTCCTTGCCCGGTGGCCGGTTGGTCGCTCGATCCGTCGCGCGTCGACCCGTTCACCACGATCGGCGCTTCGTTCACCTCGTCGGCTGGCGGCGAAGCCCGGGTGCGGGCCCACCTGCCCTCGGGCTGGACCCCATGGTTCGCGCTCCACCATGGTCACGAGGGCGGGGCCTCGACCGATCCGGTGTGGGTCGGTGACGCGGCGGACGGCTACGAGGTCCGGCTCCCGGCCGACGCCGTCGGCGTCGTGGTCCACCTCGTGCGGCCGACCGGTGAGGCCGTCGAGCTGACTCGCACCCCGGACGCCGCCACCGAGGCGGCCAACGCCGCCCCACCGGTGCAGCGCCGTTCCGCCTGGGGGGCGGCGCCCTACCGGGGCACCATCCGCTACAACGACCGGGTCACCCGGGGCGTCGTGCACCACACGGTCAACACGAACGGGTACTCGGCCGACCAGGTGCCGGGCATGCTGCGCTCGATCCAGGCCTATCACCAAGGCAGCGCCCGGAACTGGCCCGACATCGCCTACAACTTCATCGTCGACCGCTTCGGCACCATCTGGGAGGCGCGAGCCCGGAGCTATGACCGGCTGACCCGGGTTTCGGCCTCGTCGGGCACCACCGAGGACACCGTGACCGTGGCCTTCCTCGGCGACGGCAGCAGCCAGGCCGCACCCTCGGCGTCGATCCGGGCGATGGGCCGCCTGCTGGGGTGGAAGCTCCGCAAGCACGGCCTGCGCCCGACCCGAGCCAACGTCGTGGCCCACAGAGAGATCGGCCAGACGTCGTGCCCGGGGGCCGCCCTGTTGGCCCAGGTGCCGACGATCGAACGCATCGCCATCGAGGGCAACCCGCCGTCCGGCCCCTTCTACGACGTGCCGTGGACCGACTCGGACGCCCGGGCGGTGGACTGGGCGGCCGACGAGGAGATCATCCCCGGGTTCGAGGACCTCACGTTCCGGCCCCGTCGGCCGGCCAGCCGGGCCGACACGGTGGTGTGGGTCTGGCGCCTCGCGGGCCGCCCGTCGGGAGCCAGCCACCCCTTCACCGATGTCCCGGAAGGCGCGCCCTACGAGGAAGCCCTGCAGTGGGCCAGCGGCGCGGGCATCGTCCGGGGCGTGACCGCCACACGGTTCGGGCCGGGCGAGGACTCGACCCGACAGGAGTTCGTGGACCTCCTCTGGCGCTGGGTCGGGTCGCCGGAAGTGGCCGTCGACCACCACTTCACCGACGCAGGGGCTCGGGAGTCCCTCGACTGGGCCTCGGCGTCGGATCTGGTCACCGGCGCCGGCTTCCGGCCGTCCGCCGTCGTGCTCCGCGTCACCGCGGCCGCGTTCCTCCACCACCTGCGACCGTTCGAGGACGTCGGCCGCGGCCACGTGGCCCGTCGGGCCGTGGACTGGGCCCGGGCGCACGTCATCGCCGGGGGCTTCCCGGACCACACCTTCCGCCCGGCTGACGCCGTGACCCGCGGCCAGGCCGCCGGCTGGGTGTGGCGCTTCCTCGACCGTCCGCCGGGTGGCCCGTCCGGCGCCGCGCCGAGCGGCCACGACCTCGACCGGGCCACCGCGGTGACCTGGCTGTGGGAGGCGGCGGGCTCGCCCACGGTGACGCTCCCGTCGGGCTACACGGACGTGGCCGGAGCCCCCCACGAGATGGCCGCGGCCTGGGCTCAGGACTTCGGGCTGTTCCCGGACGTCGTCGCGCCGACCTTTGCCGCCTCGACCGTGGTGACCCGGGCGCAGTTCGTGCGGGCCCTCTACCGGCTGGCCGGGCTCCCCAACGCCTGGGACGGCCCGCCGCCGGGCACGGTCCGCTTCTGAGCCGGGCCCTCGGCTGAAGGGGCTCGTCGACGAGGCGTTCAGGCGACTCCCGCGGTGGCGAGGGGCTCGAGCGCGGTGCGCAGCGAGCTCCGACCATCCGCCCACGAGGCGAGGAGGTGGTCGGCCAGGCGGCGCTCGGCGTTGGTGACCGCGAGGGCGCCGAAGAGGATGTCGTCGACCAGGGCGGGCTCGTCGAGGGCGAGGCCCTGGGCCAGGTCGTGGGCGGCGACGACCTCGTGGTGAGCGTCGGCTTCGACGTGGACGTCGTAGAACTCGTGGCCGCCCCGGCCGAGGCGGCGCAGCGTCCGGGCGTAGCGGGCCATCGGGCCGATCGAGGTCATCTCGAAGGCGGCCAGGTGGCCCACGAGGGCACCCCGGAGCCGGCGATGGAGGCCGAGGAACGTCACCAGGTTGACCGTGGCCAGGGTGACGCCGGGGAGCTGGTCGACATAGGCGCCATAGGTCGGGTCGAGGCCGAGGGCGACCATGGTGTCGGCGAAGAGATCGGCGTGGGCCTCGCCGGGACGGCCGTTGCCGTACTCGTCGGATTGGATCTCGACGATCGCGGCCTTCGCCCGGCCGCTGAGGCGGGGGATGGCCCAGGTGTGGGGGTCCGCTTCCTTGCGCTGGTAGGGCGACCGGTGCGTCGCGAACTCCCGTACGTGCTCGAGGGTGCCCTGCTCCTCGATGTGCGCGGACAGCGACCGGCCGCCCGCGGCGTCGAGCAGGCCGCGGAGCGTCGTGGCGACCGCGGAGGGCGCAGTGGCGGGGACGGCCCCGACGTCGGCGCGGAGGGCGGCCTCGTAGCGGTCCTCGAGATCAGCGACCGCCCGCAGCAGGTCCGGCTGCCATTCCCAGGCCTCGTCCACCCCGGCCACGCCGCGGTAGTGGAGCTCGTAGGCGACGTAGAGGGCGAGGTGCATGTCGTCACCCACGAGCGGGTCGTCGTCGGGACGGGGCAGGGGGCCCAGAGGCCCCGGCTCGCCGAGGAGGCGATGGAACAGCGCCTCGGACAGAGCTCCACGAGGCGTAGGGAGAGACGGGGGGCAGTCACGCACGAGCGCTATCTGCCCCGTGGACGTTCCGGCGAGAACGGTCGTCGGTCACCATCCGCGCCAGATCGCCTCCATGTGCCGACTGGGCATTCTGGGTACGCCCCCGTGTTCCCAGGAGAACAGGGGTGTGCCCAGAACGGGTGGTGGGAGCGATCAGGAAGGGAGGGAGCCGCCGTCGAGGTTGATGGTCTGGGCGGTGAGCCAGGCGGCTTCGTCCGAGGCCAGGTAGACGACGGCGGCACCGACATCGTCGGGCTGGCCGAGGCGGCCCACCGGGACGGAGCGGGCCAGGTGCTCGGTGACCTCGCGGTTCGCCTTGTTGTCCATCAGGCCCAGCGCCAGGCAGTTGGCGGTGATGCCCGCTCGGGCGTTCTCGACGGCCAGGTGGCGCATGAAGGCGATGGCCCCGCCCTTGCCCGCCCCGTAGAGCGAGACGCCGAGGTTGATGCCGGTCACGCCCGCGCCCGAGGAGATGGTGACGATGCGGCCCCAGCGCCCGGTCCCGCATCCCGCCGAGCACGGCATGGCAGCAGTGCAGGACCCCGTAGAGGTTCAGGTCGACGTACTTGGCCCACTCGCCGGGGTCCATGTCGGCGAAGGGCCCGACCCCCATGCCCTCGGGGACGCCGGCGTTGTTGACCAGGATGTCGACGGGCCCGACGGCGGCGACCCCTTCGGCCACGGCCTCGCCGTCGGTCACGTCGAAGGCGGCGACGGTCGCCCCCGGCACGGTGTCGGCCACGGCGGCGGCGCGGTCGGCGTGGAGGTCGTTCACGGCCACGGCGGCGCCGTGCGCGGCCAGCGCCCGCACGATGCCCTCGCCGACGCCCTGACCGCCTCCGGTGACGAGGGCCCGGCGGCCCGTGAGGTCGAAGGCGGGCATCAGCCGAAGCTCATCCCGCCGGGGTTGGTCCCGTTCACGATCGACTCGGCCCGGGCGGTCACCATCGGCTTCAGCTCGTCGTGGGGGAGGATCCAGAACACCCCCTCCCGGACGGCCGCCATGACCTGATCGGCCACGACCGACGCGTCGATGCCGGTGCCGCTGAGCATGGCCTGGTGGAACTGCTGGATCTCGTCGGCCTCGTGCTCGGCCCCGCCGAAGCGCTCGGGCCGGTTGCGCTCGGACTCGAAGATGCCGGTCTTGACCAGGCCCGGGCAGAGGACGCTGACGCCCACACCGGTGCCCTGGAGCTCGAGGAAGAGGGTCTCGGCCAGGGCGACGACGCCGTGCTTGGTCACGCAGTACGGGCCGAGGGTGGGCACGGCCAGGATCCCGGCGCCGGACGCGGTGTAGACGATGTGGCCCTCGCCCTGCTCGACCATCCGGGGCCCGTACAGGCGGGTGAGGTGCACGACCTGCTGGAGGTTGACCCCGATCAGCCAATCCCAGGTCGCCTTGTCCATGTCCAGGACGGGACCGACGGGGGCGACGCCGGCGTTCGGACAGAGGACGTGCACCGTGGGCACGTTGCGGGCCAGCGCCTCCAGCGCCTCGGTGTCGGTGACGTCGACGACGTGGGCCTCACCCCCGAGGTCGGCGGCGGCCCGCTCGAGCCCGGGCTCGTCGACGTCGACCAGGACCAGCGCCATGCCCTCGGCCGCGAACCGCTCGGCCATGGCCCGGCCGATGCCGCTGGCCGCCCCGGTGACGAGCGCGGTCTTGCCTTCGAACTGGTCCATCACACTCGACCGCCTCCGGCGGTCCGGCGCCGCCGATCGTGGATCATCGTCCTTGCTGCTCCGGCTGGCGCCTGCGCAGCCTCTCGATCCTTCATGTGGGGCTCCTATGAGGTGAACAGGAGGGGGGCCGAGGTGACCCCCGCGATGATGTCGGAGGGGGAGTGGGCGACGGGGCCGGCGGGCGTCATGGTCCGGTAGCGGGCCAGGAGCTCCTCGAGGACGAGCCGCACCTCGAGGCGGGCCAGGGCGGCCCCGATGCAGTAGTGGGCGCCGAACCCGAAGGCCAGGTGGTGGTTCGGGTTCCGGCCCACGTCGAACTGGTCGGCGGTCGGGCCGAACTGGGCCTCGTCCCGGTTGGCGGAGGCGTAGAGCATCAGCACCGGGTCGCCGGCGGCGATGGCCTGGTCGCCGAGGGTGGTGTCCTCGGTGGCGGTGCGCATGAAGCTGATCACCGCCGTGGTCCAGCGGAGGATCTCCTCCACCGCGCTGGGGACCAGCGACGGGTCATCGACGAGCCGCTGCCACTGGGCCGGGTGTTCGGCCAGGGCCCACAGGCCACCCGAGATCGTGTTGCGGGTGGTCTCGTTGCCGGCGACCAGCAGCTGGTTCAGGAACATGTAGAGCTCGTCGTCGTTCAGGTCCTCGGCGACCAGCACCGAGATCAGGTCCTCGCGGGGCTCGGCTCGACGTTCGGCGATCACCCCGAGGAAGTAGTCCCGCATGTCGGCCTGGATCCGGGCCCGCTCCTCGGCGTCGATCTCCAGGGCGCCGGGGATGGTCGCCTCGGACCAGTAGAAGAACGTCTCCCAGTCCGAATCCGGGAGACCGAGGAGGTCGCCGATGATGCGCAGCGGGAACGGGACCGACACGGCGGGCACGAAGTCGACGGGCTCGTCGGCCTCCACGTTCGCCAGCAGGGTCAGCAGGCGCTCCCGGGCCACCGGCTCCAGCGCGGTCATGAGCGAGGGCTTGAAGCCGGGCTGCACCAGCTTGCGGTAGGCGGTGTGGTCCGGCGGGTCGGTGTGCATCATCGTCGGCGGCGTGGGGTACTCGATGCCGATCTCCATGGTGAGGATCCCGCCCTTGGAGCTGAACCGTTCCGGGTCACAGGAGACCTCGTGGACCTCGGCGTAGCGGCTCAGGGCCCAGAAGCCGACGGTGTCGTTCCAGGCCACGGGGGCCTCGGCCCGGAGCCGGGCGTAGACCGACCACGGGTCCCGGGCGTGCAGCCCCGGAACCACCAGCGGATCGGTCAGCGGTTCGTGCGTGCCTGGCATGGTCCCCGGTCCCCCCGTGGTCGCGAGCTACTTGCGCTGGAAGTTCGGCTTCCGCTTCTCCTTGAAGGCCCGCGGGCCCTCCTTAGCGTCCTCCGAGCCCATGACGGCCATGCCGTAGGTCATCTCGTGGGCGAAGGCCTCCTCCTCCGACAGCGTCTCGGTCTCCCGCAGGGTGCGCAGGATGGCCTCGACGGCGAGGGGCCCGTTGAAGTTGATGACCTCGGCGATCTCGCGGGCCTTGGTCAGCGCCTCGCCCGCCGGGACGACGTGGCCGATGAGGCCGATGTCCTTGGTCTCCTGGGCGGTCAGGTGCTTGCCGGTCAGCAGGATCTCGGCCGCGATCGTGTACGGGATCTGGCGGCGGAGGCGGACCGCAGAGCCACCGGCGGGGTAGAGGGACCACTTGGCCTCGGACACGCCGAAGGTGGCCGTGTCACCCGCCACCCGGATGTCGGTGCCCTGGAGGATCTCGGTCCCGCCGGCGATGGCGTTGCCCTCGACGGCGGCGATCACCGGCTTGGGCGGCTGATAGGTCTTGAGCAGCCCTCGGTAGATGAAGTCGACGTCGTTCGCCAGCTTGTCGGCCAGCACGTCCTCGGGGAGGGCGTCCTCCTCGTCGGAATCACCTGCCAGGGAGCGCAGGTCCATGCCCGAGGAGAAGTTGCCCTCGGCCCCGGTGAGGATGATCGTGCGGATGTCAGGGTCATCGGCCGCCTCGTGCCAGGCGTCGTCGAGCTTGGCGAACATCGTCATGGTCATGGCGTTCATGCGATGCGGACGGTTCAGCGTGACGATGAACGTGTGCCCGTCACGCTCGGTGAGCACAGAAGACATAGAACCTGTTCTAGTTGATCCTGCTCAGGAGGGGGAACCGAAGGTGCCGGCGGCCCGGAGGTCGGCCAGGCGGGCCTCGTCGTAGCCGAGGACGTCGCGCAGGACCTGGTCGGTGTCCTGGCCGACGGTGGGGGCCTTGGTCGGCACGGGGAGCTCCTCGCCGGCGACCTTGAGGGGCAGCGGCATCTGCTCGGCCCCGACCTGTTCGACGCTGTAGAGCGGGAACCGGTGTTGGAACTGGGGGTCGTCCACGATCGTCTTGGCCGTGTTGACCGGGGCGAGGGGGACGTTGTGGTCATCGGCGAACGCCAGCCACTCGGCCGAGGTCTTCGTGACGAAGACCTCCTTGAGGATGGCCTGCAGCTCGAGGTTGCCCTTGGCGTGGTCGGCGTACTTCGAGCCGGGCCACCGTTCGAAGAGCTCGGCGCGGCCGATGCCCTCACAGAAGTTCTTCCAGAAGGCCTGCTCGGAGGCCATGAAGAGGACGTGGCCGTCGGCGGACTCGTACATCTGGTAGCGCACGCCCTCCCGCATGCCGGCCAGGCCGGGGGCCCGGCGCTCGTAGTCGTCGGCGGCGTTGCCGGTGACCTCGTCCTCGGGCCGGTTGTAGGCCAACCAGGTCTCGATGCGGTACCAGTCCAGGTAGGCGGCGGCGTCGGACTGGGCCAGCTCCATCTGACAACCCTCGCCGGTCTCCCGGGCCCGGATGATCCCCGCCAGGAGGCCGACCGCGCCCAGCATCGGGCCCACGTTGATGCCGATGTTGGGCATCTCGGGGATGCGGGTGAACCCGTCGTCGTCCACCTCGGGCGGGATGAGGCCGGCCCAGGTGTCGTACGCGATCCCGTGGCTGGGCAGGTCCCGGTAGGGGCCCGAGGCCCCGTAGCCCGACAGGGTGCAGAAGACGATCTTGGGGTTGACGGCCTTGAGGTCCTCGTAGCCGAGGCCCCGCTTGGCCATGGCCCCGGGACGCATGGCCTCGACCACCGCGTCGGCGCCCGCCACCAACTCCTTGTAGACGGCCACGCCCTCCTCGGTCTTCAGGTCGAGGGTGATGGACTTCTTGCCCCGGTGGGTGTGGAGGTGCAGCAGGGAGACGCCCTCGACGATCGGCCAGGTCATCTGGCGGATGTAGTCACCTTGGGGCGGTTCCACCTTGATGACCTCGGCGCCCAGGTCCGACAGGAAGGTGGCGATCAGGCCGGGGCCGAGCAGGGAGCTCTCGATGACGCGGACACCCGCGAGCAGGGGAGGACGGTCGGTCATGGACGGATTCTTAGTAGGGAACCCGGTGGCGCCGGGAATCAGCGTGCGCCTCAGTACAGGTAGCGGCCGCAGACGGGCCAGGGGCTGGGCCCGCGCTGGGACCAGAGGACCTGGGCCCGGTGGTCCTGTTCGGCGGGGGAGGCGAGGGCGGGGTCGCCGGAACCGCCGACGGTGGCCCAGGTGCCGAGGTCGAACTGGTAGGCGCCCCGGTAGAGACCGGAGGGGCTGACGGCCTGGTAGTTGCCGCTGGACTCGCACTGGCGCAGGGCCGACCACTGCGCGTACGAAGGTCCTCCCGGCCACTCTCCGAGGGGGACGTAGCCACCGTCCGGGCGGCGGGGATCCCGTAGCCGACGGGGACTGCAGCGGCCTGGCGGGCGGCCCGTTCGGCCTCCTCGGCCTCGGCCAGGATGATGGCCGCCGTGCGCTGGGCGTCCTCGGCCTCGCCGAGGGACAGCTGGGTCAGGGCGATGGCGTCGTCCAGGGCGTCGAGGTGCTCGACGGTGGTGGCCACGGCGTCGCTGGCCTGCTCCCGCAGCTCCAGGTAGTAGGTGGCGGCTCGGTAGCGGGCCTCGGTCGAGTCCTGGACCAGCGTGCTGCGGAACGTGTAGTCGAGGATGTCGCCGTCGCCGAAGACGACGGTCTCGGGGGTCGGGGCGCTCCCGGCGCCCATGTAGGCCTGGACGGCCAGCTGCTGGGCCGAGGTGCGGGCCGTGCGGAGGTCGCGAGCCGCCTGCTCCCGGCGGGCGTCGCGCTGGGCGAGGCGGCGGCTGTACTCCGCCCGCTCGAGCTGGAGCACGGCGAGCTGGCCCCGCAGGTCCTCGACGCCGGCCTCCGCGGCCGACAGGGCGGCGGCGGCCTCGTCGACCGAGACGTCGACGGCGAGGGTGTCGCTCTGACCCGACGCGACGGCACCGACGCCCACGAGGAGGGCGGCGACGAGCACGGTGGCGGCGGCGGTCCGGAGCAGTGGCATGGGGAGGAGAACCTTCTTCTGGTCCCTCTCATCGGCCGGACCGGCCCGGGAACCAAGGGATCCGGTCAGGCCGGCGAGGGTGGAGCCGGCGTCACCAGAGGGTGTCGAGGCCCCCCAGGGCGGCGAAGGCGTCGTCGCGGGTGACGAGGGTGGCGTGCTCCAGCAGGGCCTGGGCGGCGAGCATGCGGTCGAAGGGGTCCCGGTGGTCCCAGCCCAGGCCGCCGGCCCGCAGCGCGTGGCGGTCCGTGATGGGGAGCGGCTCGGCGCCGAGCTCGGCGACGAGCGAAGGGAACTGGGCGACGAGCGGCTCGGCCTCGGGGAAGCGGCCGAGCCGCAGCTTCGTCGACAGCTCCCACGCCGAGGCGGCGGACACGATGAGGTGGTTCGCCGGGTCGGCGACGGCGGATCGGGCCCGGTCACTGAGGCGGTCGGGCCGGCCGACGGCCCAGGCCAGGGCGTGGGTGTCGAGCAGGAGGGTGCTCATTCCCAGCGGGCGAGCTCGTCGTCGTCGAGCGGGGCGAACAGGGCGTCGTCGAGGTCGAGGCTGAGGAAGCCCAGGCGCCGAGGGGGTGGTGCGTCGACGGGCACCAGCCGGGCCACGGCCTTCCCGGATCGGGCGATGACCACCTCGTCGCCGGCAGTGGCGGCGTCGAGGAGCTGGGACAGCTTGGCCTTGGCCTCGGCCACGTTCATGGTAATGACCATGGTGACCAAGTCTAGATGGTTAGATGGCCGAGGGCGCAGCACGGCTGCGATCCAATGGTCGACTCAGGCGGCTTCGGACTGGCTGGCCGGGTGGGGCGTTGCTGTTCTTGGGGTGGGCGGGGTCGTCGGGGGGCACCATGCGGCGTTTGCCCTTGCCGTGGACGAGGGCCCAGCCTTCGTGGGTCTTGCGGCGGTGGCAGTCCACGCAGAGCCAGTCGAGGTTGCGGAGCTCGGTGATCTTGATGGTGGCCCAGTCGATGCGGTGGTCGACTTGGAGGTGGCGGGTGGCGGTGCAGCCCCGGCGGGAGCACTGCGCCGCCGAACCAGTCGAGGACGATCTGCTGTCGGGCGTTGGCTCGTCGGCCGAAGTGGGTGACGTTGAAGACGTCGATGCCGTCGGTGAGGATCAGGTCGATGGCGGCCTGGGGGAGGAACTCCCGCAGCGTCTCGATGGGGATCGGGCCGAGGCCGTCGATCTCGCAGGTCTCGCCGGGGATGGTGTGCCCGCGGCGGATGGCGGAGAGGTCGGCCCGGACGAGGATCGTGGCCGGCGGTCCGACCCGACTCTGGCCCGGGCCGGGTCGGCTCCCTGCCGTCCGGTCCGGCACTCGGCGGCGAAGGCGAGGGCCTCGGCCAGGGCGTCGAAGGCGTAGGCGCCGCGTCGTTCGTAGCGGCCTTCGCGTCGGGCTTTGGCGAACTCGGCCTGTATCCACGGTTCGAGGTGGGCGAGGATCTGCGCGACCCGGTCGGCGGGGCCTTTGCCGTGGAACCAGCCTTCGCCGGTCTCCTCGTCGACGCCGGAGTAGAGGTCCCGGTTCTCGTGGGCCTGTCGGGCCTTGTCCTCGTTGTTGGTGGCTGCGGCCCGGACCTTCTTGGCCTTGCGCCGGAGCTCGGGCACCGATGAGTTCTTCGCCGTGTCGAGCAGCCCTTGCTCGGCCGAGGGTCGGCGGAGGCCGCGGAGGAGACCTCGTGGGCCTGGGTGGGGGAGAGGTCGCCGTTGGCCAGCGCCTCGTCGGTGGCGTCGAGGTCGTCGAGGGACTTGGAGGTGTCGATGTCCTTGGCCGCGTCCTTGGGGCTCTGACCGGTCTGCTTGGCCAGCCAGCTCTCCGGGCCGTCCTCGCCCTCGGCGCCGGACACGGAGTCGTCGATCCGCTTCGCCAGCCGGATGCGGGCGCCGGCCAGCAGGCGCTTCGAACTTGGCGATCTCCTTGATGCCTTCGGCTGCTTCGGCGCCGGTGTACCGGTCCGGCTCGAGCCCTTTGAGGAATGGCGTGCACCCGAGCCGCGCCGACCGCACCGAAGCGAACCGTCCGCTCATCGGGCCTCTCGCCCCGGGATCCTGCCGGTAACGAACATCTGTACGTAACTCTACTAGGTCTTTCAATGTCAACACAACCCTTGCAGGGAATCCTTGCGCTCGTCTCGTCGCCGCGAGCGCGACTCCGGTTCCAGTTCTGCCACCACCTTCCCGGAGGAAATCGGGCACCGGAACGGGGTGGACCTACCATCGCCGGCCGTGAGCGACGAACTCCCCCAGACGATCGGCGCGGTCGTGACCCGGGCCGCCGAGCGGTTCGGTGACGCCGAGGCCTTCGTGGACGGCGACGTGTCGCTGACCTATCGTGGAGCTGGCCGCCGAGGTCGAGCGGGCGGCCCGGGCCTTCATCGCCTCGGGGATCGAGCCCGGTGACCGGGTCGCCATCTGGGGCCCGAACTGCCTCGAGTGGGCGGTCGCCCAGCTCGGCCTGCACACCGCCGGCGCCGTCCTGGTGCCCCTCAACACCCGGTTCAAGGGCAACGAGGCGGCCTTCATCATCGGCAAGGCCCGGGCCCGGATGCTCTTCACCGTCACCGACTTCCTCGACACCGACTACGTCGCCCTGCTGGCGGGCGTCGAGGGCCTCGACACCCTCGAGGAGATCGTCGTCCTGCGGGGCGCGGTGGCCGACGGGACCACCGCCTGGGACGACTTCATGGCCCGAGCCGACCAGGTGTCCGCCGAGGCCGCGGTCGAACGGGCCGCCGGCATCGACGGCGAGGACACCAGCGACATCCTCTTCACCTCGGGCACCACGGGGCACCCGAAGGGCGTGATGCTGCGCCACGCCGCCGGCATCCGGGCCTACGACGCCTGGTCGACGGTCGTCGGCCTGCGGGAGGGCGACCGCTACCTGATCATCAACCCGTTCTTCCACGCCTTCGGCTTCAAGGCGGGGATCCTGGCCGCCCTCATCAAGGGGGCCACGATCCTGCCCCAGCCCGTGTTCGACGTGCCCGACCGTGATGGAGCGGGTGCCCCGGGACCGGATCACCATGCTCCCCGGCCCGCCGACGATCTACCAGACCATCCTCAACCACCCCGACCTCGACCGCTTCGACATGAGCTCGCTGCGGCTGGCGGTCACCGGGGCCGCGCCCATCCCCGTCGAGATGGTCAACCGGATGTACGACACGCTCGGGTTCGAGACCGTCGTCACCGGCTACGGCCTCACCGAGGTCCACGGCATCGCCACCATGTGCCGCCACGACGACGACCCCGAGACCATCGCCAACACCGCCGGCCGGGCCATCCCCGACGTCGAGGTGCTGGTGGTCGACGACGACGGCAACGAGGTGCCCCGGGGCGAGCCGGGCGAGGTCGTCATCCGGGGCTACAACGTGATGAGCGGCTACTTCGAGGACCCCGAGCAGACCGCCGAGACCATCGACGCCGACGGCTGGCTGCACACCGGGGACATCGGGGTGATGGACGAGCGGGGCTACATCGACATCACCGACCGCAAGAAGGACATGTTCATCCACGGCGGGTTCAACGCCTACCCGGCCGAGATCGAGAGCCTGCTCCTCGCCCACCCCGACATCGCCCAGGTGGCGGTCATCGGCGTCCCCGACGAGCGCCTGGGCGAGGTGGGCATGGCCTTCGTCGTGCCCACGACCGGCAGCCGGCCCGACGAGGCCGACGATCGTGGCCTGGGCCCGCGAGCGCCATGGCCAACTACAAGGCCCCCCGCTACGTGGAGATCGTCGACGCCCTGCCGGTGAACGCCAGCAACAAGGTCCTCAAGACCGACCTGCGGGAACGGGCCAGGGAGCGCCTGGAGCCCTGACCGCCTCGGCCCCCGTCAGCCCTGGCGGGTGAAGATGGTCTCGATGGCGGGGGGCTCGTTCTCGAACGGGCCGAACTTGGGCTTGGCGGTCTGGCGCATGCGGGTGGTGCGGTGGACCGGGTCGGTGTCCCAGTTGGGGATGACCTTGTCGCCGAAGAGCTCGATGCACTCGGTGGCCTCGTCGTGGGTGCAGGTTGTTCGGCATCCCGAACACCAGCTGGTCGACGCCGACCTCGTCGTAGCGAGCCGAGCTGCTCGTTCACCTCGTCGGGGGTGCCGCAGAGCACGCCGCCGTACTCGATGGCCAGGTCGACGGTCGCCCGGTCGAGCTGACGGGGCGGGTTCGGGCCAGACGATGGCGCCCGTCGGGCACCGGGAAGGTGTCGTGGTACAGGCAGACCAGGGAGTAGAGGTAGCCGCTGGCCGCCCGGGTCATGACCTCCCGGGCCTTGTCGCCGTCCTCCATGCAGACCACGGCGTTGGTGATCATCACGTTGTCGTTGACGAACTGGCCGACGGGGTCGGTGCAGTCGGCGATGCCGGCCTTGTAGGCCTCGATCTGGGGCCGCATGTCGCCGATCGGGCTGAAGTTGAAGCCGAGGGCCCCGATGCCCAGCGAGCCGGCCTTGCCGAAGGTGGCGGGCGAGCCGCAGGCCACCCAGATCGGCGGATGGCCCACGCCGTAGGGCTTGGGCAGGATGTTGTGGGGGGTGTCGAGGGCGAAGTGCTCGCCCTGGAACGTGTAGTCCTTGCGCTCCCACATCCGCGGGATCTCCCGGATGACCTCGTCCCACTCGACCCGGGTCGAGGACGTGTCGTGGATGTTGAAGGTGGCGACCTCGTGGCTGCCGGCGCCGCGCCCGGTGCCGAACTCGAAGCGGCCGTTGGAGAGGTGGTCGAGCATGGTGACCCGCTCGGCGTTGCGCACCGGGTGGTTGGCCCGCGGGCTGAGCCCGAAGATGCCCGAGCCCAGGTGGATCTGCTCGGTGGTGGCCGCGCAGTAGCCGAGGAAGACCTCGCTGGAGGAGGTGTGGGAGTACTCGGCCAGGGCGTGGTGCTCGCTGACCCACACGTACTTCCAGTTGTGCTTGTCGGCCGTGGCGACGAGGTCGAGCTCGTTCATCAGGGCGGTGTGCTCGCCCTCGGTCGTGTGGGCCGCGGGACCGGGGACGTACCCCTGCAGGAACATGCCGAACTCCATGCTGCCCATGGTGGTCGATCGCCCGCCGGTCGTGCAACTTCCGACCGGTTGGAATCCGACCAGGCGGAATCCGGAGCGCTCAGCCGTGGGCGGTGAGGAGGCGGTCGACCTTCTGGGTGATGGCGGACCAGTCGTCGCCGCGGCGGGCGGCGATGCCCGCCAGCACCGTGGTGATGCGGGACTCGAAGGACTCGAGGGGGGTGACGGCGGCTTCGGCCAGCAGGGCGCGGAGGTGGGGGAGCGACGCGGGGTCCCGGTCGGCCAGGATCCGCTCGAACTCCTCGACCGCCGGGTGCCCCGCGGCCACCGCTCGTCGTTCCCGGATGGCGTGCACGGCCGAGCCGAGCGCACACGAGGTCACCAACTGGTAGGCGGCCTGGGCCTCGCTCACGCCGAAGCCCTGGGCCACCATCGGGGCGAGCATGGCGTCGGTGTTGTCGACGATCACCTCCGCGGTGATGGCGCCGTCGAGGTACTGGCCGAGAAGGGCGGGCTCGGCCACGAAGGAGTCCCGGTTGTGGATCGACCACTCCAGGAGCCAGACGGCCCAGTGCTGGCCCTCGTCGCGGGGGACCTGTCGGCGGGCCGCCCCGTACTCGGCGGCCAGGCGCAGCAGGTCGTCCTTGCCGTCGACGTGGTGGTAGAGGCTGGCGATGCTCACCCCGAGCCGGTCGGCCACGGCTTTGAGCGTGAGGTCCGACAGGCCGATCTCGTAGGCCGCCTCGGCGATCGCCTCCCGGCTGATCCGCGCCGGCCTCCCCACCTTTGCCACGCCGAGAGCGTACGACGGCTTGACAGGGCGGCGGTTCTGGGGTTTTCGATAGAGGTTCGGAAAATGGGGGACCAGCCAGGATGCAGGACCTGACAGGACGCGTCGCCGTCATCACCGGCGGCGCGGGCGGCATCGGCCGGGCCCTGGCCGAAGAGCTCGTGGCCGAGGGCATGAAGGTCGTCGTGGCCGACGTGCAGGCCGACCTCGTGGCCGCCACGGCCGCCGCCCTCAGCGAGCGGGGCGAGGCCCTCGGGGTCGTCACCGACGTGACCGACCCGGCCTCGGTCGAGGCCCTGGCCGACGCCACCTACGAGCGCTTCGGCGCCTGCCACCTGCTGGTCAACAACGCCGGGGTCGGGGCGCCGTCGTCCACCCCCTGGGAGACGACGGTCAACGACTGGCGTTGGGTGCACGGGGTGAACGTGATGGGCGTGGTCAACGGGGTGCTGGCCTTCGTGCCCCGGATGATCGAGGCGGGGGAGGAGGGCCACGTCGTCAACACGTCCTCGGGCGACGGCGGCATCGAGCCCCTGCCGACGGCCTCGGTCTACGCCGCCAGCAAGGCCGCGGTGACCATCTTCACCGAGTGCCTGGCCAGCCAGCTCGAGAGCGAGGGCACGAACCTGCGGGCGTCGATCTTCTACCCCTCGGGTGGCCTGCTGCGCACCGGCCTCTGGGAGTCGGACAAGACCCGACCCGACGACCTCGCCCGCGAGCGTCCCCGCACCACCGAGCCGATGACCGTCGAGAAGCTCGAGGCCATGGCCGAGCAGGGCGGCTACGAGCTGCCGTGGCAGGACCTCGAACGAGCTGGCTCGGGTGTTGATCGCCGGGATCAAGGACGGCGACTTCATCACCATGATCGGCCGGGAGAAGATCGCCGAGACGATGCGGACGCGGGGCGAGGCCTTCGCCGACGGCCGGCTGCCCGTCCACGAGAAGGGACTGTTGTGAGCACCGTGCCCACTGATGACCGCTACCTGCTGATCTCCTCCGACGGCCACACCGGCCCGCCGGCCGAGCACTACCGGGAGTACCTGGACGAGGCCTACCACCCCCAGTTCGACGCCCACCAGGCCGAGCTCGGGGTGATCCGCGAGTTCCAGCAGTCCATGAACCAGGACTTCCGCAAGGAGTGGGAGGCCAAGACCGGCGACGGCGGCCTGCACGCCGCCTACGACTCCGACGCCCGCAACGAACGCCTCGACGGTGAGGGCGTGGCCGCCGAGGTCCTGTTCCCCGACGCCGACGTGCTCGGCACCGGTCGGGTGGCCAGCTCGCCGTTCGGCTCCGGCCTGGGCAACCCCACCGGCTGTGACCCCGAGCTGGTCTTCGCCGGGGCCCGGGCCCACAACCGCTGGCTGGCCGACTTCTGCGCCAAAGAGCCCCATCGCCGCATCGGCGTGGCCGTGGTGCCGATCGTGGTCGACGTGGACGCGGCGGTGACCGAGATCCACGAGGCGGCCGACCGCGGCCTGCGCGGGGTGATGATCCCGACCCGCTGGTTCGACTCGCCCGCCTACCACGAGCCGGTCTACGAACCGGTCTGGGCGGCGGTCGCCGAACGGGGTCTGGTCCTGCACACCCATTCGGGCGCCGGCCCCGCCGACTACGAGCTCGGTCCCGGCTTCATGGCCATCTACGCCACCGAGGCCTACTGGTGGGCGGCCCGGCCGCTCTGGGTCCTGCTCTGGGCCGGGGTGTTCGAGCGCCACCCCGACCTGCGCTACGTCATCGCCGAGAACGGCGCCTGGTGGGTGCCGGACCTGGTCACCAAGATGGACGAGAAGTACCTCGGCGGCCACAACACCAAGAAGATGGGCGACGCCTTCCGCGAACAGCTGACGATGAAGCCCAGCGAGTACATCGACCGCAACTGCTTCTTCGCGGCGTCGACCCCCGGCGTCGAGGACATCGCCCGCCGGCACGAGGTCGGCATCGGCAACCTGCTCTGGGGCAACGACTTCCCGCACCCGGAGGGCACCTTCCCCTACACCCGCGAGCTGGTGCGGCGCCGCTTCAAGGACGTGCCCCGGGACGAGTGCCGGGCGATCCTCGGCCACAATGCGGTGGGCCTCTACGACATCGATGCCGCAGCGCTGGCCCCGCTGGTCGAGCGCATCGGCCCCCTCGTCGAGGACATCCACGGCGAGACCCCTCTACAGGAGGTCCCCGAGGACCGATGACCAGCCCCGACGTGACCGATCTGCTCAAGGCCCCACCGCCCCGCACCGCCCGCGAGGCGGCGACGGCGGAGACGCTGGTGGGCCTGCCGATGCCCCGTGACCCCGAGCTGGTGACCGACGCCTCGCGCCGGCTGAAGGTCACCCGCCAGCGGGGTCGCCGCTTCCCGTTCCCGGTGCCCAACGGCTGGTTCATCGTGGCCCAGGCCGACGACCTGGCCCCGGGCGAGACCCGGGCGCTCTACCTCTTCGCCAAGGACCTGGTCCTCTACCGCACCGCCTCCGGCGAGCCCCGCCTGGTCGATGCCCACTGCCCCCACCTGGGTGCGCACCTCGGGGTCGGCGGGAAGGTCGAGGGCGAGTGCCTGCGCTGCCCGTTCCACGGATGGTCCTTCGGTCCCGACGGCCAGTGCGTCGACATCCCGTACTCCGACAGCGACCACATCCCCTCCAAGGCCCACGCCCGGTCGTACCCACCATCGAGCGCAACAAGATGATCTGGGCCTGGCACCACGCCGAGGAGGCCGAGCCCTTCTACGACGTGCCCGAGGTCGAGGAGTTCTCCGATCCCGAGTGGACCGACATCGACTGTCGGGAGTTCGAGATCGCCATCGCCTGTCAGGAGATGGCCGAGAACAACGTCGACTTCGCCCACTTCCGCTACGTGCACGGCACCGACGCCATCCCCGAGGACGAGTTCTTCGTCGACGGCACCTACAAGCGCACGATCGGCAACGACGGCAACTTCGTGCGGGAGGGCTACGGCCTCGGCCTCGGCGTGCTCCGCATCAAGGGTTGGGTCACGTTCCTGTCCTCGACCACGCCGATCGACGAGGAGAACGTGCTCGTGCGCTGGGTCTTCACCGCCCCGAAGGCCAACGGTGAGCAGTCCGTGAAGGAGGCGGCCGACGCCTTCTGCGGCGGCGTCAGCCAGGACATCCCCATCTGGGAGAACAAGATCTACCGACCCCGCCCGGTGCTCACCAAGAGCGAGAAGGACATCCTCGAGCACCGCCGCTGGAGCCGCCAGTTCTACAGCGACTACGACCCCACCGGCGAAGCCGAGGTCATGGAGGACTGACCGGCAGGACCCGGGCCCTGGCCTGAGTGCTGCCGTCACACGGCAGAGGCCACTGGTTCGAAACCAGTATCGCCCACTCGGTTCGCGCGGCACCCCTTCGGATGGCGCCGGCCGGTCACGCTGGGTGGGCTTGCGTCCAGTAAAGAGGACTCTTACATTGGTAAGAGAACACTTAGTCGAGTCCGTTGCCCGGAGGGACCCGGTGTGCCTGTGACGACGACCGCAACCCGTCCCACTCGTGAGCGCCTGGTGGACGCCGCGGAGCGCCTCTTCGCGGAGCGGGGGATCGATGGCGTGTCGCTGGCCGAGATCACCAAGGCGGCGGGCTCGCGCAACACGGGCGCGGTGCACCACCACTTCGGCGGGCGTGAGGAGCTACTCGCCGAGATCGTGGCGGAGCACCGCGGCCGGCTGGATGTTCGCCGCGAGGAGCTGCTCGACGAGATGGAGGCCGGCGCCGGCCCGACCCCCGAGCTGCTGGTGCGCAGCCTGGTCCTGCCGATGGTCGAGCTGCTCGACGACCGGAGGGGACGAGCCTTCCTCTCCATCCAGGCCCAACGGGTGCTGCGGCCACGCCCGATCGGCCGGACCCCCCGTCCCGTGGTCCAGCGGTTGCTGCGCCTCGAGGGCCGCCCCGACGGTCGGCCGCCGGTCACCGCGTTCCTGGCCGACCTCGGCGAGCTCACCGCGGTCAGCGCCCTCGCCCAGCGCGCCCGCCTCGAGGCCGAGCACAGCCGGGACGCCGGAATCGGGCGCGAGGAGTTCACCCGACAGCTCTTGGCCGCGATCACCCGAATCGTCGCCCCCCCGACCGACCCCGCCGTCCCTCAGGAGATCCAGCCATGACGACGCCCACCTCCGCCGATCGGCGCCGCTCCGGCCGTCGCGCCGTCACCACCCTGCTGACTGTCGTCCTCGTCGCGGGCTGCAGCGGCTCGGACAGTGGTCGCGGCGAGAGGTCCGAGCCCGCGACGACGACCGTGGCCGAGGACGGGGCGGGCGCCCAGGATGCAGGTGACGAGGCGACCCGGCTCGAGGTCGTCCCCCTGCCGGCCGGTGTGCGGGGTGCTCGCTACCCGGCATGGACCGCCGAGGGTGACGCCGTTTTGTTCTCCGGCATCCCGGAAGGCCGTGACACCGTCGAGTTGCTGAGGGTGGACGAGGACGGCACCGGGCTGGCCTGCCTCACCTGTGACGTGGAGCGGACGAGCGACGAGCCGCTGCTCAAGGCCCTCGCCTTCCCGGACGGAGAGCGGGTCCTCGTGCGGATCGGAGAGCAGACACCGTTGGTCAACGGCACCCACGCGGTGGTGGAGTGCACCCCGAGCGTCGCTGACTGCGCCGACGCCGCCATCGTGCCGATCGAGGTCCCGAGCACCGACGATGCCGCCGTCCAGCAACCCGAGCGCGAGCTACGACTGAGCCCCGACGGCTCGATGGTGGGGTTCTCCCAGGTGCGGACCGATGCCGAAGGCGGGACGGCGTTCGTGGCGGCGGTCGGCACCCTACGGCGGGCCGGTGACCGCTACGAGATCGACGGCGCCCGGGCGGTCAGCCGCCTCGGCGAGCTGAAGAACTTCACCCCGGACGGTGCGGCGGTGCTCATCTCGGCTTTCACCTCGCTGCCCGACCGCGCCGCCGACCCCGACATCGTGCGTATCGACCTCGCAACCGGGGAGCAGACGGAGGTCACCGACAACGGGGACTACGACGAGGACATCGCCTTCGCCCCCGACGGCGAGTCGTACGCGGTGTTCAGCGGCCGCGGCGCCGGCCTGTTCGAGACGGTGTCCCAGGTGCGCCGGCCCAACGACATCGGGCCGGGCCTCGATGCCCTGTTCAGCTCTCTGTTCGTCAGCCACCGACGTGAGTTGCTCGAGCCTTGGCTTGTCCCCACCGGCGCCGAACAGGAGGGGCGGCTCGGCCAGCTCCTCAACCCGGGTTCGCTCGATGAGGGCTGGGACGCCCGGACCCTCGTGGGCTGGCACCCTGACGGGGACCGGCTCCTCTTCTGGGAGGACCGGGGCGACCCGTTCGACGCGCCGACCGCCGACGGCACCCGCATCGTGGTGGTGCACCTGACCGAGCGTGACCCGACGCCGGCCCCGTCGCCCGACCCGTCGCCGCGGCCGACGTGGGCGCCGGAGCTGGCGGGCTACCTGCCCGACGCACTTCCCGTCGCCCGGTCCCGCGACGGGGAGGTCTCCGGCCGGGTCACGGTCGAGTTCACGCCCGCCCCCGGCGGATCCTCAGGTGGCACCATCGAAGTCACCTACGAGGACTACTCCGACGACGGGGGTTGGGTGGTCGACGGCACCGAGCGGGCCGCCTTCGAGACGGGCCTCGCCGGCAGCAGTCGGTACACCGCGGAGTTGACCCTGTCAGGTGACCACGACGGCTACCTCCGGGCCCAGGCCACCATCGCCCCGACGGGCATCGAGGGCACCATCGAGTCCGAGGTCGACGGTCGCGTCCTGCGTCTGCCCTGACGACCGAGGCCACGGGGCGACAAAAGGTCGCCTGTCTCAGACCGGGGCGGTGTCCTGGCCGGCGAGCCAGCGGGCCTTGGCCCGTTCCTCGTGGATCTTGCGGTCGATCCAGCTGATGGCGGCGCTGAGGAGCATGGCCACGATGCCGTAGACGATGATGGCGAAGAGGACGGCGAAGTCCAGGACCGATCCGTTCTCGCCTTCGGCGGCCGGGAAGATCCCGCGGAACGGCTGCATCGCCCGATCGGCCGAGCGGTACACCCACTCCGTGAACGCCGCAGTCTCGCTGGCGTTGAACAGCAACAGGAAGAACGCCAGGGTCAGGATGATCACGGCCAGCATGAAGTAGGCGTAGACCAGCCAGGTCAGGACCTTGGCGATGCGCAGGGCGACGACGCCACCCGGGTCCTTCGGGAGCTCACGCACGGGCTTGGTCGGTTGGGTCATCGCACTTCCTCGGATCGGCGCCGTTCTGCCCCCCTTGATACTCGCCGCCGGGCCACGCGTCGCACTCTCGCGATTACGGTGATCAGCAGGGGGCGAGGTCATGACCGACCCGATCGCGGACATCATCGGCGACTACCGGGCGTTCGCCGCCCAGCAACGCGACCGGCTCCATGCCCTCGGCATCGACATCGCTCCCTACGAGCTCAGCCACCTGGCGTTCCGGGTGCCCGAGTGGGACCAGTACGTCCACGTCCGGACGCTCCTGGAGCGCCATGCGAGCGCGAACCGCGAGAACCGCTGGAACGGCCGGCCGATCTCCTTGATCGTTCCTGCCGAGCCCCCCGAGGTCCTCGACGGCAAGGAGGTCCCGCTGATCGAGCTCATCCCGCCGGTCCATCAGCGCGTCTACAAGATGGGCCTGGAGCACCTCGGGGTCGTGGTCGGGGACACGTTCGATGCGTTCGTCGACGCCCACAAGCCCGTACTGACGGGCCAGCAGTTCCAGGGTCCCAACAGCGACCCGGACCCCGTGTACGTCCTCTTCAAGGACTTCACCCACGTGAAGTTCTACCGGGCCTCCCTGCGCGCCGCGGTCGAGAGCCAGGGCACCCCGTTCGACGGCATCGAGCACGTGGAGGACTGGGTGCCTCAGGGGTTGGTGACGGCAACCGGCCCGAACCCACTTCCCCGCTGACCGTGATGCCCGGTGGCATCCGCCAGACTGCGGGTCCGGACGAGGAGGCGCAGGTGATCGAGGAGACCGTGGCCAGGTGGCACGAGCACCTGCGGGCCGCCCTGCCGGGCGGCTTGGACGAGTTCCTGGCCGACGACGTGGTCGTCTACTCCGGACCCGCCTCGTGAGCGACCAGGCGATCGCCGAATGCTGACGCCCTGGTTGCTGCTCGCCGCCCCGGTGATCGCCGCCGCCCTGTTCTGGGGCACCTGGGCGGGCGTGGCCCTGGCCGCCGCCATCGCGGTCGTGCAGTTCCTGTCGTTCCGCCGCACCGAGCGGTTCTCGTCCCGGGTCTGGCGCGCCGTCGGTCACGGCCGGCGCAGCCGGGAGGCCCGAGCGGCGGATGGCCTGTACCTGGTGAGTGTGGTCGCCGGCCTGGCCGTCCTCGTCGTCGCCGTCATCGGACGGCTCTGAGACCCGGGGTTCCGGACCCGGCTCACCGCCCCGACGTCAGCTCACCCCGTCTTCGCTGAACGGGATGAGGACCGAGCCGGTGGGCCACGAGTCCCGGGTTTCTGGCGAGGGGGTCGCGTGCGCTCAGTCGGTGGTGCCGCTGCGGGCGATCGCCTCCTCGTCGGTCCCGAGGTAGGACGCGATCACGTGGGGGTCGTTGCGGACCTCGTCGGGGGTGCCTTCGGCGATCAGTCGGCCCGCTTCCAGGCAGTAGATGCGGTCGCTGATGGCCATGACCAGGGGCATGTCGTGCTCGATGACGAGCAGGCTGGCTGACAGCTCCTCCCGGAGGCGGAGGAGCAGGGGCCCGAAGGCCTCGCTCTCGCGCTGGGCGATGCCGGCGGTGGGCTCGTCGAGGCAGAGCAGGCGGGCCTCGGCGGCCAGGAGGCAGGCCAGCTCCACGATGCGGCGGGTGCCGGTCGACAGCTCGCTGATGAACCGCTCGCGGTAGGGGCCGAGGCCGAGGAAGGTCAGGATCTCGTCGGTCTGGGCCCGCACCGCCCGGTCCATGCGCCGGGCCTTGGGCAGGCCGAGGGTCACGCTGAGCAGGCCGGCGTGGGCCCGGGACTCGAGGGCGACGGCCACCGTCTCGCCGACGGTCAGGTCGCCGAACAGCTCGGCGCCCTGGAACGAGCGGCCCAACCCGGCGGCGGCCCGTCGGTGGGGCGCCCGCCCGGTGACGTCGGTGCCGAGGACCTCGAAGCGACCGTCGGCGGGCACGAAGCCGCCGATGGCGTTCATGAGGGTCGACTTGCCGGCCCCGTTCGCCCCGATGAGGCCGACGACCTCCCCGCGCTCGACCCGCAGGTCCACGTCGTCGACCACGGCGCGGGCGCCGAAGCGGACCCGCACCCCGACGACGACCAGGCCGGCGGCGCCCTCGGGAGGCAGGGGCCGCTCCGGGAGATGGCCGGCACCGGTGGGCAGCACCTTCGGGGCCGCCTCCGGCTCCGGTCGGCGGGCGGCGACCCAACCCAGGACGAGGTCCCGGACGCCGTAGAGGATCTGGACCAGTCCGCCGGGCAGGTACATGAGCAGCAGGAGGATCCCCGCCCCGCTGGTGAGCAGGGCCGACCTCGGGGTTGTCGGGGAAGAAGGCGGGGAAGCCGATGATCAGCAGGGCGCCGAGCACGGTGCCGGTGATCGACGCGAGGCCGCCGACCACGGCGATGGCCACCACCGACAGGGAATCGGTGACGAGGAACCGTCCGGGCTCGTAGGAGACGAGGAGCCCCCCGAAGAGGCCGCCGGCCAGGCCGGCCAGGAAGCCGCTGATGCCGAACGCCACGAGCTTGGTGCGCACGGGGGACAGGCCGAGGGCGGCAGCGGACTGCTCGTTGTCCCGCACCGCCAACATGGTCCGGCCGAGCCCGCTGCGCCGGATGCGGGCCACGGCCACGATGGTGAGGGCCAGCACCCCGAGGCACACGTAGTAGTAGGCCCGCTGGGAGGCCAGGGAGATCCCCAGCCACTGTTGGCGGGGGAGCAGGATCAGGGACGGGTCGTCGGCGAAGACCGGGCGCGACAACAACCACGGTGCCGCCACCGCCAAGGCCAGGGTGGTCACGGCCAGGAACAGGCCCGTCATCCGCAACGCCGGGGTACCCACCAGCATGGCGATGAGGGCTGTGACCCCGGCGGCCAGCAGCAGCGAGGTCGGGAAGGCGAGACCCACCTCGACCACGAGGGTGTAGGTCGTCATCGCCCCCAGGCCGAGGAAGGCCACCTGACCGAGGGACAGCTGCCCGGTCCAGCCGGTCAGGACGGTGAGCGAGAGGGCGAGGAGGGCGAAGATCAGCACCCGGCTGTACAGGAAGTGACGGGACGCCTCGGTGACGACCAGGGGGAGGATCACGGCGACGAGGAGGGCGGCGCCCGAGCCCAGCGCCGGGAGGTGTCGGACCCACCAGAGGCCCTCCACGGAGCGGGGCACCGGCCGCACCCGCGGGGCGAAGGACCACGACTCCCGCTCTGCGGACGGGCTTCGCCCGAAGCTCTGGATCAGGACGGTGACCAGCACGATGACCAGCAGCGCTGCGTCCAACAGGCCGGGGTCCTCAGGGTGGTTGACGAAGAGCACGGCCTCGAACACCCCGATGCCCACCCCGGCCACGATGGCGATCCGGAACGACCGCATCCGGGCGATGAGGGCGGCGGTCAGGGTCCGCAACAGGAGCCCGGGGCCGAGGCCGATGGTGGCCGCCGTCGTGGCGTTGCTCATCGGCGCGGCCAGGACGATGGTCAGGGTCGCCAGGGCTCCGGCGAGGGTCCACACCACGGTGGACATGGCCTTCACGCTGATGCCGGCCAGTCGGGCCGCATCGGGGTTGTCGGCTGACGCCTGCACCGCGAGCCCGTGCCGGGTGCGGTTCAGGAACCAGGCCAGGGAGGCCACGACCAGGGGGATGACCACCAGGGCCAGCACGTGCTCGCTGCGCACGATCACCCCGCCCACGTCCCAGGTGGTGTCGAAGGGCGTCGGGTACGCGCCGTACTCGTCGACGTCCGGGAGCACGAACTGCAGGAAGAGGAAGAGCTGCGCGGCGCCGAGGGTGGCGACGAAGAGCACGACCCGCGGCGCGCGGAAGAGGCGTCGGACCACGCCGAGCTCGAGCACGGCGCCCAGCAGGGCGCCGACCGCGACGGTCACCGCGAAGGCCAGGTACCAGTTCCAGTTCCAGTTGACGACGAGGCGGACCAGGAGGGCGGCGCCGAGGGCGCCCAGCTCGCCGATGGCGAAGTTGATGACCCTCGACGACCGGTAGATGAGGATGACGGCCACGGCCAGGACACCCAGGACGAGGCCCCGCATGGCGCCGCTGAAGACGACCTGGGCCGACACGTCGAAGGCCAGGACGGCGGGGGTCATGCCTCGGTGCCGCCGAGGAACACGGCCCGGGCCAGGTCGTCCCGGTCGACCAGGTCGGCGATCGGGCCGTCGAAGCGGACCTCGCCCTTCTCCATGAACAGGGCCCGGTCGGCCAGGGCCCGGGCCATGTTCAGGGACTGCTCGACGATGATCATCGTCTGGCCCTGGTCCTTGAGGCCTCGCACGGTGTCGAGGAGGTCGGCCACCACGATCGGGGCCAGACCCAGGGAGAGCTCGTCGATGACCAGCACTTCGGGCTCGTGGACCAGCGCCATGGCCAGGGCCAGCATCTGCTGCTGACCGCCGGACAGGTCACCGGCGCGGGTCCGTCCCCGATCGGCCAGCGCCGGGAAGCGGGCGAGGGCGGCATCGACCCGGCGCTCCAGGTCGTCGCCCCGGTAGAGGTAGGCGGCGGTGCGCAGGTTGTCCCGCACGCTGAGGGAGGGGAAGGTGGCCTTGCCGCCCATCAGCTGGACGATGCCGATCTTCACCCGGACCTCCGGGTCGGCGTAGGTGACGGTGCGCCCGTTGAGCCGGACCACGCCGCGGCGGGGGACGCCCAGCCCGCTGATGACCCGCAGGAGGGTCGACTTCCCGGCGCCGTTCGTACCCAACAGGGCGACGGTCTCTCCCCGGTGGACGTCGACGGCGACGTCGAAGAGGACCTGCACGGTGCCGTAGGCGAAGTCCAGGTTGCGGACCTGCACCACGGGCGGCTCGCCGTCGACGCCCCGGCGGCGGGCCAGCTCCTCCTGCTCCTCCTGGAGCTCCTCGACACAGCGGGAGATGTCCCCGCGGATGTAGCGGGCGCCGTAGGCCATCAGGGCCCCGCCGATCAGGCTGGAGGGGAGCACGACCACGATGACCGCGGCCTGGCGGCCGATGGCGTCGCTCAGCACACCGGTGAGCACGGCGCCGAAGAACCCGCCGAAGCAGAACAGGTAGACGCCGACCATCGCCGTGCCCCGCGAGCGCAGGCGGTACGGCAGCACCGCCGCCGTCGTGGCGAAGACGACGGTGAACGCGGCGCGGGCCATGGCGATCCCGATGGACAGGACGATCCCGACCAGGACCACGTTGGGCATGAGCAGGGCGAGGGCGACGAAGACCCCGAACCCGGCGACCAGGCCGCCCATCAGCATCACGGCCCCCGGTGGGCTGCGGCGGAAGAGCCGGTCGCTGTAGCGGGCGGCGACGGTGATGGCGGCGATGGCCGGGACGTAGGTCAACGAGGTGAAGATGCCGCGCTCGAGGGCATCGAGGCCCAGCTCGTCCTCCAGGAAGAGGTTGAGGAAGCAGGGGGAGGCTGAACAGGGCCAGGCCGAGGCTGGCCATGCCGAGCAGGAAGAAGTGGAACGACTTGATGGTCCGCAGTCGCTCGAAGGCCACGCTCAGGGAGATGGGCAGCTCGTCCCGGTCGTCGAGCTCCTCGCCCAGGACGGCCTGCATCTCGCCGCGGCCCCGACGGGGCTCGGGCAGGCGGGCCAGCGCGAGGGCGAGGGGCACGGCGAGGGCGGCGATGACGAAGAAGGCCCAGCGCCAGGCCTCGGGTCCACCGACCAGGGCGGCGATCCCGCCGGCCAGGAGGGGAGCGAGGATGAACCCGCCCAGCTGGAAGGAGAAGGACAGGCCGAAGACCCGGCCGCGGGCTTCGATGGGATACGCGTCGACCAGCACGGGGCCGTTCACCGGCAGCTCGTAGGACTGGGCGAGGCCGGCCCCGACTCGGGTGAGGAACAGGGAGAAGGCGTTCTGGACCAGGCCGGTCACCGCGATCAGCACGGACCAGACCGCGACGCAGGCCGCGGCGATCCGCGTCCGTGGCAGGCGGTCGGCCAGGCTGCTGATGGGCACGGAGCCGAGGAGGAAGAGGACGCCGCTGGCGCCGGCGATGGCGCCCATGACGGCGTCGCTGGCCCCCAGGGTGTCCTGGATGTCCGGGCTGAGCACGGCGAGCGCGGTGTTGTCGAAGCCGGCGATGGCCCCCGCCAGCCCGATGGTGACGACCGTCGCCCAGCCCCCGACGTGCAGGGCCTCGCGCAGCGGCATGGCCTCGCCCTCGCCGACCCCGGGCAGGAGGTCGTCGGGGAGCACGACGGCGGGCGTCGGGGCGCGGGTGGCCTCCCGCTGGGCCTCTCCCTCGAGGACGGCTGCGGCCAGGCCGGGCCCGCCCTCGTCCCTGCCTTCGTCCTCACCCGCCACGGCCGGTGCTCCGGTCAGGCCGGGGCCTCGATCGGCTCCTCGCCGTCGACCGGCAGGTATTCGCCGGCCTCGGTCGTGAACTGGGCCAGGAACACGTAGTTGCCGGCGTCGTGCTTGTCGGGCCCGAGCGAGCCGGTCACGCCGGCCTCGAGGGACGGGACCTCGCCGAGGTTCTCGATGGCCTCGATGAGCGCCGCCTCGGTGACCGTCCCGTCGATGCTGTCCATGGCGTCGCGGAGGGCGAGCAGGGCGATGCAGTTGACCCCGGTGAAGCCGTAGGCGTCCGACGGCGTGTCGTAGTCCTCGTCGGTCCGGTCCCGCACGGTCTGGTTGCAGGTCTCGGCTTCCTCGGAGCGCTCCGAGAAGGTCGTGCTGACGCCGAGGGTGCCGTCGAGCTGGTCGAAGGAGCCGGCGGCGAACTGGACGACGGTGTCGGTGATGCTGTTGCAGCACGTGACCCACTGCGGCTCGTAGTCGAGGCTGGTCGCGGCGGCGAACAGGGCCGGCCCGGCGAGGGGGCCGGCGTTCATGAACACCAGGTCGACGCCGGCGTCCTTGAAGGTCTGCATCGTGGGCTCGTGCTGCTCGCAGTCGTTGTCGCCTTCGGGGCAGGGGATGGCGGCGAACGCGGCCACCTCGTAGCCGAGCTCCTCGAGATGGGGGACGAGGGCGTTCTCGGTCCCGGCGGACAGGGCGCCGAAGTCGTCGCTGGTCACCACCCCGATGGTCTTGCCCTCCAGCTCGCCCGCCTGGTCCAGCACGTCGGCCCAGACCTCGGTGTTGCGGTAGGTGCCCATCGAGGTCTGGGAGCCCACGCTGAAGAGCCGCCCCTCGGCCTCGTCGTAGAGGGGCTCGTCCCACCCCGGCATGCCGATGGTGATGGTGCGCTGCTGGACCGCGGTGCAGCGGACGAGGTCCCGGCTGATGGCGGGGGAGACGACGACGACCGCGGCATCGTCCTCCTCGGTGGCCTTGATGCAGGCGGCCCGACCGACGTCGGGGCCCCCGGTGCCGTCGACCAGGTCGACGGTGAGGTTGATCTGCCGACCGCCGATGCCGCCGTTCTCGTTGATGTCGTCGACCAGGGCGGGGATGGTGATCTCCATGTCGCCGAGGTCGGGCGCGAGACCGGCCTCGGCCAGGGCGGCGAAGTCCGCCCCGATGAAGGAGATGTTGATCGTGTCGTCGGTGATGCCGTCGATCGCGGTACCGCCCGTGTCGCTGCCGCCACCGTCGTCACCCGACCCGTCCTCCTCGTCGGCGGCCTGGCTGCTGCACGCCCCCACCAGCAGGGTCAGCGCGCACAGCACAACGATCCATCGGTGACGAGCCATCGTTTCCCCCCGGAGACTGGTGAAGTTTCCGATAGTAGTTCGGAAACTGTGCGGCGGCGAGAGCCCGGTCGCGCCTGGTCCGACTCAGACGCTGACGGGGACGTTGACCCAGCCCCGCACGGTGCTGGTGTGCAGGCGCGTCGCGGCGTCGTGGTCGACCCGCCAGTCGGGGAACCGGGCCAGGACCTCCTCGAGGGCGATGCGGCCCTCCATGCGGGCCAGAGCGGCCCCGATGCAGAAGTGGATGCCGTAACCGAACGAGACGTGGTTGTCGAAGGTCCGGTGGATGTCGAAACGCTCGGCCTTCGGGGTAGTGGCGCTCGTCCCGCCCGGCGGAGCCGGTGAGCAGGAGGACCCGGCTGTCCTTCGGGATGGTGGTGCCGTGCAGCTCGACCTCGCGGGTGGTCCAGCGGCCCTGAACCGGGGACGGCGCTTCGTAGCGCAGCAGCTCCTCGACCGCGTTGGGCAGCAGGCTGGGGTCGGCAGCCAGCTCGGCCCGCTGGTCGGGGTGCTGGTCGAGCAGGATCGCGGCCCACCCGAGGAGGCGGGCGACGGTCTCGGTACCGGCGCTGACCAGGAGGTTCACGAAGCCGGAGCACTCCTCGTCGGTCAGGCGGCGGGTGGTCCCGTCCGCCTCGGTGATCTCGGCCTGGACGAGGTCGGTGATCATGTCGTCGCGGGGGTGGGCCCGGCGCTCGTCGATGATGGCCTGGAGGTACTCCGTGAGGCGGATGCGGGCCGCGCAGCGAGACGTCGTTGATCATGCCCGACGCCCGGCTCGATGTGGAAGGTGTCGTCGATGACATGGCGCACCTGCTCCCGGTCCTCGTCGGGCACGCCGAGCAGCGTCGGAGATGACCATCGACGGCAGGTGGGCGCCGAAGTCCTGGACGTAGTCGAAGCCGTCGCCGCCGACGTGCGGGTCGAGCAGCTCGGGCGCAGAGCTCCCGGATGTGGGGCTCGAGGTCGTCGATGCGGCGGGGGGTGAACGCCCGCGACACGAGCGTCCGCAGTCGGCGTGTGCGTCGGGCGGGTCCATGAAGATGATCATGCCGGGGCATCGTCGCGGTCGAGCCCATCAGCTCGAGCACCGTGCCGTGGGCCGAGCTGTAGGTCGTGGGGTCGCGGTGGACGGCCTCGACGTCGTCGTAGCGGGACAGGGCCCAGAAGTCGTAGGTGTCGTTGCGGTAGAGCGGGCGCCTCGTCGCGCATCCGCTTCCAGATGCCGTACGGGTTGCGCGTCGATCTCGGTGTCGAAGGGGTCCCAGTAGAGGTCGGTCATCGTCACGTCAGTGCCTCCCGGAGGCGGGTGAGGGTCCAGGCCATCGGGGCGGCCGCCTCGGGCAGGAACTCGTCGAGGCCGAAGAACCCGTGGAAGAGCCCGTCGGCCCGCAGGGCCTCGGTCGGGGTGCCGGCGGCGGCCAGGCCGCGGCGTAGGCCTCGCCCTCGTCCCGCAGCGGGTCCAGCTCGGCGGTGAGGACGGTGGCCGGGGGCAGGCCGGACAGGTCGTCGGCCCGGATCGGGCTGGCGTAGGGATGGCTCCCGTCGCCGTCGGGGCCGAGGTACTGCTCCCAGTACCAGGCCATGTGGGCACCGGTCAGGAAGTACCCGGTGGCGTTCTCGGTGTAGGACGGGCTGTCCATGGCGTGGTCGGTGACCGGGTACACGAGGAGCTGGTGGTCGATGGCCGGTCCGGACCGGTCCCGGGCCATGAGGGCCACGACCGCGGACAGGTTCCCGCCCGCCGAGTCCCCGGCGACGACCAGCTTCCGGGGGCGGTAGTGCGCCTGGGCCCAGACGGTGGCGGCGTACGCGTCCTCGGCGGCCGCCGGGCAGCGGGCCTCCGGGGCGAGGCGGTAGTCGACCGACACGACGACCGCACCGAGCTCCGCGGCCAACCGACGGGTGGTGCGGTCATGGGTGTCGAGCCCGCAGAGGGCCCAGCCGCCGCCGTGGGAGAAGACGATCACCGCGGGCTCGGCGGTCACGCCGTCGGGCGTGTAGATCCGGACCGGGACCTCGCCCGCCGGGCCGGGGATGGTGCGTGTCCTCGACCGAGGCCACCTCGATGGGCGGCAGCGGGATCTCGGGGCGCTCGGCGAGGATGCGGCGGGCCTCGACCGGGTCGATGCAGTCGCCGCCGACGTCGGGGAAGGTGCCGGCGAGGGCGTCGATGAACAGCTGGACGGTCTCGGAGGGAGGCATCAGCGGGCGACTCTAGGCAAGGTCCCGGCGGCCAGGCCGCCGTCGACGGCCAACTCGGCGCCGGTCAGGTAGGACGACGCGTCGGAGGCGAGGAAGAGCACGGCCTCGGCCACCTCACCGGCGGTGCCGGCCCGGCCCAGGGGGTAGGCGGTGAACATCGGGGCGTCGGCGGGCACCGGCAGCATGGCGGTGTCGATGGGGCCGGGGTGCACGGAGTTGACCCGGATCCCCAGCGGCCCCAGCTCGATGGCCGCGGTCTTGGTGATGCCCCGCAGCCCCCACTTCGAGGCGCCGTAGGCACTGTGGCCCCAGGCCCCGGACAGGCCGGCGAAGGACGAGATGTTGACGATCGATCCGCCGCCGCGGGTCTCCATCGCGGGGACCACGGCCTGCATGCCGACGTAGGGCCCGACCAGGTTGACCCGCAGCAGGCGTTCGAGGGCGACGGGGTCTTCGTCGACCAAGGCGCGGATCCAGTGGATGCCGGCGTTGTTGACCAGGACGTCGATCCCGCCGAAGCGGTCCACGGCCGTGGTCACCACCTCGGCCCAGGCCTCGACGTCGCTCACGTCGTGGGTCACGGCGACGGCGGCGTCGCCCAGGTCGGCGGCCACGGCCTCCACCTCGGCGGTGAGCACGTCGGTGAGGACGACCTTGGCTCCCTCGGCGACGAAGAGCCGGGCCTCGGCCTCGCCTTGGCCGCGGGCGGCTCCCGTGATCACGCGCGACCTTGTCCTGCAGACGATCCCCCATCGGCCGTGAATCTAGACTCAACGGACTGACATGGATTTCGAACCGACCGCCGACCGGCTCCTGCCCGACCTGGACATCCGCACCGAGATGGTGGTGTTGGCCCGGACGCTCTGGCGGGAGGGCTACGACGACCACCTGGCCGGCCACATCACGGTCAACCAAGGCGACGGCACCCTGCTGTGCAACCCCTGGCTGCTGACCTGGGAGGAGTTCCGGCCCCAGGACGTCATCCGCATCGACCTCGAGGGCAACGTGGTCGAGGGGGACTGGCCGGTGCCCCTCGGCATCCCCCTGCACCTCGAGCTGCATCGGGCCCGCCCTGACGTGCAGGTGGCCGTCCACCACCATCCCCGCTGGGGCACGGTCTGGGCCGACCTCGGCCGGCTACCCGGCCGCTTCGACCAGAGCTCGGTCCTGGGCGGCGGCACCGCCGCGCTGGTCGACGAGTACGGCGGGGCGGTCAACGATCCGTCGACCGCGGCCAAGGCCATCGCCGCCATGGGCGACGCCGAGCTGGCGGTCCTGGCCCACCACGGCGTCTTCGTCCTCGGCGGCTCCATCCGCGCCGCCCACCAGCGCTGCGTGGCCTTCGAGTCCCGGTGCCGGACGGCCTGGCTGACCGAGGTCGGCGGCGGCGGCGAGGAGCTGCCGCCCGCCGTCATCGGGTTCTTCGAGCGGGGCGACGGCGAGGGCTTCCTCGGCTTCTGGGAGGCCGCGGCCCGCCGCGAGCTCCGGGCCGACCCGAACCTGCTGCCCTGAGGGCGTGACGACCTTCCTGCTCATCCACGGCGGCAACTGCACGGGCCGGTTCTGGGACCGGGTCGTCGCGCGGCTCGCGGCGCCGTCGGTGGCCGTCGACCTGCCGGGCCGAGGCGACCGGCCCGCCGACCTCATGACGGTGAGCCTGGACCAGCACGCGGCCTCGGTGGTCACCGACCTCCGGGCCGCGGCCCCGGACGGGCCCGTGGTGATCGTGGCCCATTCGTCGGGAGGCCTGATCGTGCCGCGGGTCGTCGCCGCGCTGGGCGACCGCGTCACCGCAGTGGTGCTGTCCTCGGCGTCGGTGCCGCCCGACGGAGGCTCCGGGCTGGACTGCATGAAGCCCAGCCACCGCGAGCGGATGGTGGCCGGTGTGGCGTGGGCCCGAGCGGAGGGGGAGCGACTGGTCACCCCCGTGCCCGAGGACCCCGAGGCGTTGCGGGAGGCCTACGGGGAGCGCCTCGACGACGAGACGCTGGCCTTCGTGTTCGAGCGCCTGGTCGAGGACTCCTTCAACGTGTACTTCGACCCGGTGTCGTGGGCCGAGGTCGCCGTGCCCATCACCTATGTCCGGGCGGCCCGGGACACGGCGGTCCCGCCGAGCCTGCAGGACGACATGATCGCCCGGCTCCCCGGCGCACCGACCGTCCTGGACTGGGACTGCGGCCACATCCCGCCGGTCACCCGTCCCGACGAGTTCGCCGATCTCCTCGGTCAGTTTCTGAACTAGGTTAGGAAACTATGGAGAGCTGGATCGGGCAGTACTGCATCAACGTCACCGACCTCGACGCGACGGTGGCCTTCTACGAGGCGCTCGGCCTCGAGTGCACCAGTCGCACCGAGATCGACACCGCGGGCGAGGCGATCATCGAGCACCCGGGCAAGGGCGGGAAGCTGCAGCTGGCCCAGCAGAAGGAGCAGACCGACGCCATCGACCCGGGCAACGCCTTCTGGAAGCTCTACGTGAACACCAACGACATCGCGGCCACCCACGCCGCCGCCCTCGGGACCGGGGCCACCGAGGTCATGGCCCCCATGCGCATGGAGCAGTGGCCGACCAGCATCAGCTTCGTCAAGGACCGCGACGGCTACCTGGTCGAGCTCGTCCAGCGCCATCCCTGGCTGGACGGCGACGACACCACACCGTCATGGCTGGGCCAGTACTGCATCAACGTCACCGACCTGGACACCACGGTCGCGTTCTACGAGACCCTCGGCCTCGAGTGCACGAGCCGTACGGAGATCCCCGGGGCCAAGGAGGCCATCCTCGAGCACCCCGACAAGGGGGGGAAGGTCCAGTTGGCCCAGCAGGACGACCAGGACGGCCCCATCGACATGGGCGGCGCGTTCTGGAAGCTGTACGTGAACACCGACGACATCGCCGGGGTCCACGCCGCCGCCGTGGCCGCCGGCCATGCCTCGGTGATGGAGCCGACCCGCATGGACCGCTGGCCCGTGACCATCGGCTTCGTGGCCGACCCCGACGGCTACCAGGTGGAGCTGGTCGAGCGTCATCCGTGGTGACGCCGGGCTGGTAGGCAGGGGCCATGTCACGCGCACTGGTGTTGGGCGGCGGCGGCCCGGTCGGGGTGGCCTGGGAGACCGGCCTGCTGGCCGGCCTGGCCGAGGCCGGCGTCGATGTCGGCGACGCCGACCGGATCGTGGGCACGTCCGCGGGCTCGGTCGTCGGAGCCCACCTGGCTCGGGGCGACAGCCTCGCCACGCTGATGCGCGAGCCGGACCGCAACGTCGTGGCCCCGCCCGAGGACGTGGTGGTCCCCGCGGTCGACCCGACGTCGATGGCGACCCTCGGCATGGCCATCTTCGAGGCCCTGACCGGTGCCCGTCCCCACGCCGAGATCGTCAAGGACATCGGCGCGCTGGCCCTGGGGGCCGAGACGATCGACGAGGAGGCCTTCGTGGCCATGCCGGGGGCGGGCCTCGGCCCCGAGTGGCCCGGCCACGGCTTCGCGTGCACGGCCTACGACGCCGAGTCCGGGTCCTTCACCGTCTGGGACGAGGCGGCAGGGGCGCCGCTCGACCGGGCCGTGGCCTCGAGCTGTGCGGTCCCCGGGCTCTTCCCGCCGATCACCATCGCCGGTCGGCGGTACATGGACGGTGGGGTCATCTCCGGCACCAACTGCCCGCTGGCCGCCGGCCACGACCGGGTGCTGGTCGTGTCGGTCATGTCCAACGCCGTTCCCCGGTGCGGCGGAGTTCCTCCGGGTGCCGCTGCTGGCCGAGATCGAGGCGCTGGAGGCCGAGGGCGCCACCGTCGAGCTGGTCGAGTTCGACGACGCCAGCGTGGCCGCCGGCGGGGGCAACCTCCTCGCTTTCTCACGGGATGTGGTGTCGGCGGTCGGTGCCGCGGGGCTGGCCCAGGGGCGGGTGGAGGCCGAGCGGATCGGTGCCCTGTGGGGGTGAGTCGGTGACGGTGTGGACCAGCGGCGAGGAGCACACCGTCCTCGAGCTGCTCGCGCGTCGACTCGAGTTCGGACCCCGATGCCCCGTACCTCGACGTGTGCGGGGACACCGCCACGGCGGCCGAGGTGGCGTCGGTGGCCGGCCGCTTGGCCAACGCGTACGGCGCGCTCGGGGTCCAGGCGGGTGAGCGCGTGGCCACGCTCATCGAGAACTCGGTCGAGGCCATGTACGCCTGGTGGGGTGCGGTGTCCGCCGGCGCGGTGGCCGTCCCGATCAACACCGCCTACAAGGGGGAGTACCTGCGCCACCAGTTGGCCGACTCCGGCGCCCGGGTCCTGGTCGTCGAGGCCGATCTGGCCGAACGGGTCGAGCGCATCGCCGATCAGGTCGAGTCCCTCGAGCACGTGGTGGTCCTGGGCGACGAGCGCCGGTCGGTGCCGGGGGTGGCCAACCACACGTGGGCCGACCTCCTGGCGGCCGACGCCACGGCCCCCAGCGTCAGCGTGCGGCCCTCGGATCTGGCCACCTTCATCTACACCGGGGGGACGACCGGCCCGTCCAAGGGCTGCATGCTCAGCCACAACTACCACGAGGCCCTGGCCCGCCAGATCGGCATCTGCTGGGGGCGCACCGCCGACGACGTGGTCTGGACGCCGCTGCCGCTGTTCCACTTCAACGCCATCGTCACCGCCGTGCTCGGCCCGCTGGTCTACGGCGGCCGGGCGGCCATCTACCGGCGCTTCTCGGTCTCCAACTTCTGGTCGGAGATGAACCGGACTGGAGCGACCATCACCTCGACCCTCGGCACCATGGCCTACCTCCTGGCCCACGACGTCGACCGGCCCGAGATGCCCGGGTCGGGGGCGCCGGAGGCCAACACCTCGCTGCGCCTGCTCGGGGCCGCGCCCCTCCCGGTGGAGATCGACGACCTGATCCGGTCCCGCTTCGGCATCGAGACCTTCAGCGGGGCCTACGGGGTGACCGAGGCCAGCCTCATCTCGTGGCAGCCCCCGGGGGTGCGCAACAAGCCGAACGCCGCGGGGGTCGTCAACGACGAGTACTTCGACGTCCGCATCTTCGACGACGACGACCGGGAGCTTCCCCGGGACACCGACGGCGAGATCGTCATCCGGCCCAAGCGGCCCCAGGTCATGTTCGAGGGCTACTGGGGCAGGCCGGAGGCCACCGTCGAGACCAGCCGCAACTGGTGGTACCACACCGGTGACATCGGCCGGATCGACGACGGACGGCTACCTCTTCTTCGTGGACCGCAAGGCCGACTACCTCCGCCGGCGGGGCGAGAACATCTCCTCCTTCGAGGTGGAGCGGATCTTCATGGGTCACGGCGCGCTGGCCGACGTGGCGGTCCACGCCGTGCTCAGCGAGATGAGCGAGGACGACCTCAAGGTCACCGCCACCCTCGACGCAGGAGCCGAGCTGACCGAGGAGGAGCTGTTCCGCTGGGCGGTCGACGAGCTGCCGTACTTCGCCCTGCCCCGCTACATCGAGTTCCGGGCCGAGCTGCCCCGCAGCCCGGTGGGCCGGGTCCTCAAGCGGGAGCTGCGCGACGAGGGCGTCACCGCCGCCACCTGGGACGTCGAGGCCAGCGCCATCACCTTCGAGAAGCGGTGATGCCGTCCTCCCGGAAGGTCGGGATCCTCGTCGCGCTCACGGTCCTGATCGCGGCCGCGGCGTGCAGCGGGGACGATGCCGACACGGCGTCGCCGTCGACGAGCACCGGCGGCGGTGGCGACCACACCGCCGCCCTCAGCCGAGGGGCTCCCTGCCGAGGTGGTCGAGTTCGCCGACGACTGGCCCACCGCCGGCCAGGACCACGACAACACCCGGGCCGCGGCCGACTCGTCGATCACCGCGGCCAACGTGGTCGGCCTCGAGGAGCTCTGGCGGGCCGACCTCGCCGATGCCGGGGCGCTCAGCACCGCGCCGCTCGTGCTGGGCGACACCGTGTACCTCCAGGGGGGCTCGGGCCAGGTCGTCGCCCTCGACCGCGCGACGGGCGAGGAGCTCTGGGTCAGCGAGCCGATGGGGTTCAACATCGGGCCCTTCGGGGTGGCCGTGGGTGACGGCCGGGTCTACGGCATGGACGGCTCGACCGGTGTCGCCGCCCTCGACCTCGCCGACGGTGCCCCCCTGTGGGCCACCGACATCACCGCCACCGACACGACGGGCGCGGACATCCAGCCGGTCGTCGCCGACGGCCTGGTGATCGCCAGTTCGGTCCCGGTCAGCATCAGCGGGATCTACGCCCCCGGCGACCGGGGCGTGGTGCAGCGCGCTCGACGCCGCCACCGGGGAGGTGCAGCTGGACCTTCGACACCGTCGACGGCGACCTCTGGGGCCATCCCGAGGTCAACTCCGGCGGCGGCGCCTGGTACCCGCCGGTGGTCGACCTGGAGCGCCGGCTGGTCTACGTCGGGGTGGCCAACCCGGCCCCGTTCCCCGGCACCGCCGAGTTCCCCAACGGCACCAGCCGGCCGGGCGACAACCTCTACACGAACTCGATCGTGGCCCTCGACCTCGACACCGGCGCACTGGCCTGGTTCCACCAGGTCACGCCCCACGACATCTTCGACCGGGACCAGGTCCACACCCTGATGGCGACCCTGGAGGACGGCACCGACGTGGTCGTGAGCGCCGGCAAGTCCGGCGTGTTCGTCGGCCTCGACCCCGACGACGGCACCGTCCTGTGGCGGACCGAGGTCGGTGTCCACGACAACGACGACCTGGAGGCACTCGACGGGCCGACCCTCGTGTACCCCGGCACCTACGGGGGGATCCTCACGCCGCCGTCGACCGCCGACGGCATCGTCTACGCCGCCACGGTCGACGCCGCCACCGAGCTGCGCGCCCGACGAGACCGCCTACTTCGGCGCCCCGCTCGGCACCGAGGACGGCGAGGTCGTCGGCCGTCGACGCCGCGACCGGCGAGGTCGCTGTGGGCGGTCGACGTGCCCGGCGACCCCCTGGGGGCGACCACCGTGGTCGAACGACCTCGTGTTCACGGTGCTGCTCGACGGCACGATCCTGGCCCTCGACCGGGCCGACGGGGCGGTGGTCTGGCCACCTTCGACGCCGGCGGCGGGGTCAACGGCTGGCTGTCGGTCGCCGGCGACCAGGTCTTCGTCCCCGTCGGCAACAGCGCCCCACCCCAGGTCCTGGCCCTCGGCCTGCCCTGACTACGGTCCCGGGCGTGACCACGCCCAACGTCCGCGCCGACGAGCTGTCCACCGACGACCTCGAGGACTGGGGGACCTTGGAGCCACCGCTGGCCACCGCCCTCGGCGAGCCGATGCCGACCTACGGCCTGGACCTGTGGGTGGCCGACGACGAGTCGGTCTCGGCCGGTGTCTGGCAGTGCGAGCCCGGCTTGTCCCGCTGGGACCTCGAGGAGGGCGAGTTCATCCACGTCATCTCGGGGCGGATGACCTGCCGCCACGACGACGGCTCCGAGGTCGAGCTGTCCGCCGGGTCCACCGCGCTGTTCCCCAAGGGCTGGGCCGGCACCTGGGAGATCCACGAGACGCTGCGCAAGGTCTACGTCCTCTTCCCGTGAGCAACCTGAAGCTCGGCTACCAGTACGGGTACTGGACGGCGGAGCCCCGTCCGGCGTCGGAGCTCATCGCCGCGGCCCAGCGGGCCGAAGCCCTCGGCTACGACTCACTGTGGACAGGGGAGTCGTGGTCCAGCGACGCCTTCTCGCCGCTGGCGGCCGTCGCCGGGGCGACCGAACGGGTGACGCTCTGCACCGGGATCGCCCAGATCGGGGCCCGACCGCCGACCACGGCGGCGATGCACGCCATCACCCTGGACGGCCTCTCCGGAGGACGGGCGGTCCTCGGCCTGGGTGTCGGCGGCCCGCAGGTGGCCGAGGGCTGGTACGGCCGGCCCTTCGCCCAGCCGCTGGCCCGCACCCGGGAGTACGTCGACATCGTGCGCCGGACCGTGGCCCGGGAGACCCCGGTCACCAGCGACGGCCCGCACTACCCGCTGCCCTACGACGGCGAGGGGTCGGTCGGGCTGGGCAAGCCCCTGAAGCTGATCACCCACCCGCTACGGGAGCGCGTCCCGATCTTCCTCGGGGCCGAGGGGCCGAAGAACGTCGCCCTGGCCTTCGAGATCGCCGATGGCTGGCTGCCCCTCTACTTCCCGCCGTCCCGGCCGGACCTCTATGACCTGCCGCCGGTGCCCGAGGGCTTCGAGATCGCGGTGAACGTGTCGGTCAACGTCCACGACGACGTGGCCACCGCCCTCTGGCCGGTCAAGGCCACGCTGGGCTTCTACATCGGGGGCATGGGGGCCAAGGGCCGCAACTTCCACACCGAGCTCATGGCCCGGATGGGTCACGAGGAGGCCGCGTTCCGCATCCAGGACCTGTTCCTGGACGGCAAGCGGGACGAGGCCATCGCGGCCGTTCCCGACGACTTCGCCGACGAGATCAGCCTGTGCGGTCCCCGGGAGCGCATCGCCGAGCGCCTCGAGGCCTGGCAGGCCAGCCCGGTCACCACCCTGATCATCGGCGG
Organism: uncultured Microthrixaceae bacterium; assembly: GCA_963777805.1. Classification (GTDB taxonomy): domain Bacteria; phylum Actinomycetota; class Acidimicrobiia; order Acidimicrobiales; family DATDAH01; genus DATDAH01. Next base: position 47,169 of record CAVZRY010000002.1, read on the forward strand.
CGCCGACGCCCCCACCCTCGAGCTGATGGCCGAGCTGACCGGCTGAACCCTCCGGGCGTCCGAGCGGTCTCGTCACGCGACGGAGCGGAGCGAAGTCGCGCTCAGCGCTCCGGCGATGGGCGGAGCCCGGAGGCCGCAGGCCGACCTCTGTCATAGAAGCGTTCGGCCCAGCGACGGAAGGGCAGGATCGGGCCGTCGGTGTCGATGAGGGCCGGGGTGGGGTGGTGCACCTTGTTGTCGAAGATGATGTTGTCCTCGGCCATCTGCTTGCGCAGGTCGGCGATGAGGGCGTCGCCCACCCGCTGGGTCTTGGCCAGGGCCTCGGCGTCGGGGCCGAGCTTGCGCACCTTGTAGGCCTTCACCGACAGCGTCCACTCCCAGTCGATCGGCGTGGTGCCGGCGAAGAAGACGGTGTCGATGATCCCGGTGAAGCGGGCCAGGCCGACGCCGGGGCCCCACGAGTCGGTGTCGATGCGCCCGGGTTGGGGCCCACGGGGGGTGGCGAAGTCGACCTTGGCCCGGATGCGGCCCGTCCAGCCCTCGTAGGCGATCTCCTCCACCTCGGGCACGGTGGCTGCGCCGTGCACCGTCTTGAGGTGGATGAAGTCGGGCCCGTTCTCGGCCAGCTCCTGCCACGGGCAGCGCACCCGCCACTCGGTCGGGAAGTACCCGGTCCAGTCGTCGGTGGCGTACTCGTCGAGCTGGGGCACCTCCCAGAGCGGCGCCTGGTCTGGATCGGGGTGGTACCAGAACAGGACGAAGCCGTTGCGCTCGACGGTGGGATAGGTGTGGACCCTGGCCTTCTTGTTGGTGCGCTCGCTGTAGGGGATGTGGGCGTTGCGCCCGTCGCCGTCCCATTCCCACCAGTGGTAGGGGCAGACCAGGTGGCAGCCGTCGACCCGGCCCCCGAGGGCCAGGTTGGCCCCGAGGTGGGGGCAGTAGGCGTCCATGACGTGAGCGGTGCCCTCCTCGTCCCGCCACAGGACGAGGTCCCGAGCGAGGTAGCGCAGCGGACGAACCTCGCCCGGGGCCAGGTCGTCGCTGTACGCGGCCCAGTACCAGGCGAACGGGAAGGTGTCGTAGTAGGGGAAGCGTTCGATGGCGGTCATCGCCGTCGGCGGGTGATCCCCCTGCCGGGCCATCACCTGCAGCGGCGTCTCCCCCTCGAACTCCCGGATCTTCGCCCCCGCCGACGTGCTGAAGTCCGTGCTCATCCCCGCCCCCTCTCCGTTCTGGGTACACCGCTGTGTTGCTGACGGCACAGGGGTGTACCCAGAACGAGTCGGTGGGTCATCGCAGGACCGTCCTGACGGCGCGTTCGAGGTCGTCGGCGATGGTGGCGGGGGTGCGGCGGCCGGTGACGAGGCCGACCATGTGGGCGAAGAGCAGGCTCTCCAGCACGTCCTGGAGGGCGGGGTCCGGATCGGTGCCGGCCAGGGCCAACTCGATCCATCGTCGGGTGGAGCCCTCCATGGCGGTGCGGGCGTGGGCCACGTCCGGGCCACCCGAGAGGTAGGCCCGGGTGAGGGCGACGTAGAGATCGGGGGCCCGCTCGACCTGGGCGACGGCGCGGCGCAGTGTGGCCGCGGCCCGGTCGGCGCGGGTCTTGCCCGCCACGGGGTGGTCGGCCAGCGAGCCGGTCGTGTGCGCCGACCAGGTCGACGAGCACGTCGACCAGCAGGTGGTCCTTGGAGGTGAAGTACTGGTAGGCGGTCGGGGCCGAGACGCCGGCCGCGGCGGCCACCGTGCGGATGGTCACCGCGTCGTACCCGTCGGCGGTGGCCAGCCCCCGCGCCGCGTCGAGCAGCTTCCGGCGGGTTGCGGCCTGGGTGGGGGAGAGGGGGCGGACGATGACCGCGGCGTCGTTCATGGCCCGACGGCCTTCTGGCCGATGCAGGTCACCGAGGTCGGCGAGAGGATGGCGAAGTCCGGCTCCCGGGCCTGGGCGATGGCCGCCTCGGGGTCGAAGCCCTCGGGGAAGATCTCCCTCGGGATCAGGGCCAGGGCCCGGTCGAGGGCGCCGACGTACCACTCGGCGGAGTCCGTGCCGCCGTGCATCGTCCAGGCGTGGCCGGTGGCGTCCACGTGGGTGAGCCCGGCCGCGGTGAACGCCGTGATCAGGCGCCGTCCCCACTCGCCGTCGTAGCCGTGCTGCTGGACCGAGAAGCCCCGCATCGTGGCCGACAGGGTGGCGAAGGGCTCGGGGATCGCCTGGGTGTCGAACTGGATCCAGTCCACGTCGGTCACCACCACCCAGCCCCCCGGTCGGGTCGCCGCCACCATCGCGGTCAGGACCTCCTCCCGTTGGGCGAGGTGCTGGAGGACCCCCCGGGCGTGGACGAGGTCGAACTCGGCCTCGCCGATCGCGTCGACGGTGACGTCGGCCTGCCGGACCTCGACGGTGCCCGACGACGGCGGCTGGAACCGGCAGTCGACGTCGATGGAGACGACCCGGCCCTCGGCCCCGACGTGGTCGGCCAGCCAGGCCACCACGGTGCCGGCGCCGGAGCCCACGTCACAGCAGCGCCAGCCCGGCTGCACGAGGCCGGCGAGCGTCGCCCGCGTCGTCGGGTCGATGACCCGGGCCAGGGTCAGCAGCCGCTCCTGCTCGAGCCGCACCTGCTCGTCGTCGGTGCTGATCCGGTACGACTGGATCTCCTCGGCCTCCCCCATCGCGGGGAGTGCATCACAGATCTAGACACGTGTAAAGGAAAACTCAGGTGGGTCCGTGCTGTCCGTGCTGTCGGTGCTGTCCGTGCTGTCCGTGTCGCGGGCGGGGGCGCGGCCGGTCGGCTGTCGGGGGCGGGGGCGGGCGACCCAGGGGGGGATGGGCCGTTCGACGGGATCGCCGTCGACCACCACCTCTTCGCCGTGGTGTACGACGGTGAGCGGTTCGCCGGCCCGCAGCTCGTAGGTGGCGGCCCCGGGCACGATGGTCACCCGCAGCGCCCGACCGCGGTAGACGAGGTTCACCACGAGCCGGGTCAGGTCGTGGGGGAGGCGGGGGGCGAAGCGCAGCCGTCCGTCGCCGGTGCGCAGGCCCGCGAGGCCCCGGACCAGGCCCGTCCAGCCGCCGGCCAACGCGGCGAGGTGCAGGCCGCTCGCACTGTTGTTGTGGCGGTCCTGGAGGTCGAGCAGCGCCGCCTCGGCGAGGTAGTCGTAGGCCAGTTCGAGCGTGGCCCACCTCGGCGGCGATCACCGCCTGGACGTGCAGGCCGACAGGGACGAGTCCCGGACCGTGTAGCTGCTCGTAGTAGTCGAAGTTGCGCAGCTTCTGCTCGTCGGTGAACGCGTCGCCCCGCAGGTGCATCGCCAGCACGAGGTCGGCCTGCTTGACCACCTGCTTGCGGTAGAGGTCGAAGTACGGGAAGTGCAGCAGCAGCGGGTAGTCGGCGCCGGTCATGGCGTCGAAGTCCCACGCCTGGTGGTCGGTGAAGCCCTCGGCCTGCGGGTGCACGCCCAGGCGCTCGTCGTAGGGGATGTGCATCGGTCCGCGGCCGCGTCGCCCACGCGCTGCATCCTCGACGTCGGCCACGGCGAGCGCGGCGGCGCGGTCGGGGTGGCGCCCGACGGCGTCGGCGGCCGCGCGCAGGTTCCGCTGGGCCATGAGGTTCGTGTAGACGTTGTTGTCGGCGATGGCGCTGTACTCGTCGGGGCCGGTCACGCCGTCGATGCGGAAGGCGCCGGCGGCGTCGTGGTGACCGAGGTCGAGCGCCACAGCCGGGCCGTCTCGACCAGGAGCTCCACGCCGTCGGCGCTCCATGAACTCGTCGTCCCCGGTGGTGTCGTGGTAGCGCAGGACCGCGTCGGCGACGTCGGCGTTGACGTGGAAGGCGGCCGTGCCGGCCGGCCAGTAGCCGGAGCACTCCTCGCCGGTGATGGTCCGCCACGGGAAGGCCGCCCCGGCGAGGCCGAGGTCCGCGGCCCGGTCCCGCGCCGCCGGCAGGGTGGAGTGGCGCCAGTGCAGGGCGTCGGCGGCGGCCCGGGGGACGGTGTAGGTCAGGACCGGCAGCACGAAGATCTCGGTGTCCCAGAACGCGTGGCCGTCGTAGCCCGGGCCGGTGAGCCCCTTGGCGGAGATGGGCCGGCCGCTCGGCCCGCGCGCCGGCCTGGAGGACGTGGAACAGTGCCGAAGCGCACCGCCTGCTGGATCTCGGGGTCGCCGTCGACCTCCACGTCGGCCCGGTCCCAGAACTCGTCGAGGTACTGCCGCTGATCGGCCAGCAGCCCGTCCCAGCCGGTGTGGCGGGCCGCGGCGAGGCGCGCGGCGACCTGGTCGCGCAGGGCCGGGCGGCGATCGCCGCGCGACCAGCCGTAGCCGAGGTACTTGACGAGGCGCAGGCGCTCGCCCGGGGCGAGCACGGCGGTGACCGTGATGCGGGCGAGTCCGCGGCGGTGTCGCTGGCTCGACCCGGGTCGAGTCCGGCCCGTCGACCTCGTGGTCCATCGCCGCGGCCACCAGGAGCTCGCTGCGCTCGGTGCGGTGGACGAGCACCGCCGCGAGCCGTCGCCGTCGCCGTCGTGGGCCTCGGCCACCAGGGGGGCCTCGAGGGCCGCGGCCACCCGGGGGTCGCCGCGGTCCACCTCGGGCACCGGCTCGTTGGCCACCAGCTCGGACTGCACGATGATCCGGGCCGTCCTTGCCCACCGGCTCGACCTCGTAGTGGATCGCGGCGACGGCCCGGTGGGTGAGGGAGACCAGCCGGGTGCTGCGCACGCGGATGCCCTGGCCGGCGGGCGACACCACTCGACCTCCCGGGTCAGCGTGCCCGCGCGCAGGTCGAGCACCCGCTCGTGGGCGACCAGCGTCGCCGTAGCGGACGTCGAAGGGCTCGTCGTCGACCAGCAGCCGGATGAGCTTGCCGTTGGTCACGTTGATCAGGGTCTGGCCCGACTCCGGGTAGCCGTAGCCGGCCTCGGCGTACGGCAGCGGCCGTAGCTCGTAGAACGAGTTGAGGTAGGTGCCCGGGCGAGCCGAACGGCTCGCCCTCGTCGAGGTTGCCGCGCAGGCCGATGTGGCCGTTGGCGAGGGCGAACACCGACTCGGTCTGGGCCAGCCCGGTCCAGGTCGAGGCCGGTCTCCCGCAGGCACCACGGCTCGACGCTGAACGCGGCCTCGTTCACGGCGCCAGGAGCTCGTCGAGGTCGTTGACCACGAGATCGGCCCCGGCCGCGACCAGGGCCTCGGCGTGACCGACCCGGTCGACACCGACCACGAAGCCGAACCCACCGGCCCGCCCGGCGCCGACACCGGCCAGACGCGTCCTCGAACACCGCGGCGTCGTCGGGGCGACGCCCGAGGCGGGCGGCGGCCGCCAGGAAGGTGTCCGGGGCCGGCTTGCCCGGCCAGGCCCTCGGCCGCGGCCACGACCCCGTCGACCCGGATGTCGACGAACCGCTCCAGGCCGGCGACCCGGAGCACGTCCTCGGCGTTCGCGCTGGCGGAGACCACGGCCACCGGCGAGCCCGGTCCCGGCACGGCCTCCAGGTAGCGCACCGAACCCGGGAAGACCTCGACGCCCGTGGTCCGGATCCGGGCGAGGAGCAGTTCGTTCTTGCGGTTGCCGAGGCCGTGCACCGTCCCGTCGCCCGGGGCGTCCGTCGGTTCGCCCTCGGGCAGGTCGATCCCCCGGGAGGCCAGGAACGTCGCGCACCCCGTCGGCGCGAGGCCTGCCGTCGACGTAGCTGCTGGTAGTCCGACGCGAGATCGAAGGGCACGAAGGCCTCCCCGGTGCGGTCGGCCCGGTCGCTGCAGGAACTCGTCGAAGGTCTGCTTCCAGGCCGCGGCGTGCGGTCGATGCGGTGTGGGTCAGGACACCGTCGAGGTCGAAGAGGCAGCCCGCGATGGTCTCCGGGAGCCCGAGGTTCGCCACCGAGCGAACGCTACCCCTGGTCGGGCAGGGTGGCCCGGACCTGCCGGGCGATCTCCAGGTCCTCGCGGGCGGTGACCACCAGGGTGCGGACCGTCGCCCCCGCCGCGGCTGATGTCGCCCTCGACGCCGACGGCCGCCTGGTTCGCGGACGGGTCGACGGCCACGCCGAGGTGGGCGAGGCCTGCGGCGGCGCCTTCCCGGATCGCGGGGAGGTGCTCGCCGATCCCGCCCGTGAAGACCAGGACGTCCACGCCGTCGAGGGCGGCGACCATGGCCGCGACCCCCGCTCGGAGGCGGTGGACGAGGACGTCGACCGCGAGTCGGGCCCGGTCGTCGCCGTCATCGCGGGCGGCCAGCACCTCGCGCAGGTCGCCCGAGGTGCCGGAGAGCCCGAGGAGGCCCGCCTCGTGCTCGAGCCCGTGGGCGACCTCGTCCACGGAGAGGCCGGCCGTGGACTGGAGCCACAGCAGGGCGCCCGGGTCGACCGAGCCGGACCGGGTCGCCATGACCAGGCCCTCGAGCGGGGTGAACCCCATCGTGGTGTCGACCGAGCGCCCGCCGGACACCGCGCACAGAGAGGCCCCGGCGCCGAGGTGGCAGGTCACGGTTCGCAGCTCCTCGACCGGGCGGCCGACGAGCGCGGCGGCCCGACGGGAGGCCCACCGGTGGCTGAGGCCGTGGAAGCCGTAGCGCCGGACGCCGAGGTCCTCGCGCCACGCCCGGGGCAGGGCGTAGGTGTGGGCCGCCGCCGGGAGGGTCGTGTGGAAGGCGGTGTCGAAGCAGGCCACGACCGTCAGCTCGGGGTGCTCCCGACGCAGGCCGTCGATCAGGGACCGGGCCGGTGGGTTGTGGAGGGGGGCCAGGTCGTCGAGCGCGGCGAGGGCCGCCGCCACGTCGGTGTCGACCACGGTGGCCTCGGTGAACCGCCTCCCACCGTGCACGACCCGGACCCCGACCGCCCGGACATCCGGGTGCCGCTCGATCAGGCCGGCCAGTCGAGCCGATGGGCTGGCATCCTGCGAGGGCCCGTCGTCGCGTTCCTGGACGGCGTCGTCGTCATCGACGATGCTCAGCTTGAGCGAGCTCGAGCCGGGGTTGGCGACGAGTACAGCCACCGGGACGAGGGTAGGAGACGGCGATGGACGAAGCCGAGGTCGACCTGATCGACGCCTACTGGCGGGCGGCGAACTACCTGTCGGTGGGCCAGATCTACCTGCTGGACAACCCGCTGCTCCGCGAGCCGCTGACCGCCGAGCACATCAAGCCGCGCCTGCTCGGCCACTGGGGCACCACGCCCGGGCTGAACCTTCGTCTACGCGCACCTCAACCGGGTCATCCGTCGAGCGCGACCTCGACATGCTCTTCGTCACCGGACCGGGCCACGGCGGGCCGGCGATGGTGGCCAACGTCTACCTCGAGGGCACCTACAGCGAGCGTCTACCCCGACGTCACGCCAGGACGCCGAGGGCATGCAGCCGGCTCTTCAGGCAGTTCTCCTTCCCGGGCGGCATCCCGAGCCACGTCGCGCCGCGAGACGCCGGGCTCGATCCACGAGGGCGGCGAGCTCGGCTACTCGCTGTCCCACGCCTTCGGCGCGGCCTTCGACAACCCCGACCTCGTCGTGGCCTGCGTCGTCGGCGACGGCGAGGCCGAGACCGGCGCCGCTGGCCACGGCGTGGCACTCCAACAAGTTCCTGAACCCGGTCGGCGACGGGGCGGTGCTGCCGATCCTGCACCTCAACGGCTACAAGATCGCCAACCCCACCGTGCTGGCCCGCATCCCCGACGCCGAGCTCGAGTCGCCTGCTCGTCGGCTACGGCTGGTCCCCTCGGTTCGTCGACCGGCGACGACCCCGCCGACCGTCCACCGGGCCATGGCGGCCACCCTCGACGAGGTGCTCGACGAGATCGCCGACGATCCAGGCCCGGGCCCGGGAGGACGGCGTGGTCGATCGGCCCCGCTGGCCGATGATCGTCCTGCGCACGCCCAAGGGCTGGACCGGCCCGCGAGAGGTCGACGGCCTCCGGGTCGAGGGCACGTGGCGCTCCCACCAGGTCCCGTTGACCGCGGTCCGCACGGATGCGGGCCACCGGGACCAGCTCGAGTCGTGGCTGCGCAGCTACCGCCCCGAGGAGCTCTTCGACGACGACGGGCGCCTCGTCCCCGAGTTGGCGGCGCTCGTCCCGGTGGGAGACCGTCGGATGGGGGCCAACCCGCACGCCAACGGCGGCCTGCTGCTCACGGACCTGCGCCTGCCCGACTTCCGCGACCACGCCGTGGACGTGCCTGCGCCGGGACAGGTGCGGGCTGAGGCCACCCGGGCCATGGGCCGGTTCCTCCGGGACGTGTTCACCGCCAACGCCGAGCAGCGGAACTTCCGGTTGGTCGGGCCCGACGAGACGGCGTCCAACCGGCTCGACGCCGTCTACGAGGCGACCGGCAAGGCCTGGATGGCCGAGACCACCCCTGACGACCTGGACCTGGCGACCGACGGTCGGGTGCTGGAGATGCTCTCCGAGCACAACTGCCAGGGGTGGCTGGAGGGCTACCTGCTGACCGGGCGCCACGGCTGGTTCTCCTGCTACGAGGCCTTCACCCACATCGTCGACTCGATGTTCAACCAGCACGCCAAGTGGCTGAAGGTCACCGACCGCATCGGTTGGCGCCGCCCCATCGCCTCCCTCAACTACCTCCTGCTCGTCCCATGTGTGGCGCCAGGACCACAACGGCTTCAGCCACCAGGACCCGGGTTTCATCGACCACGTGGTGGCCAAGAAGGGCGACGTCGTGCGGGTCTACCTGCCGCCCGACGCCAACTGCCTCCTCGCCGTGGCCGACCGGTGCCTGCGCAGTCGCCAGAACGTGAACGTCGTCGTCGCCGGCAAGCAGCCCGAGTGGCAGTGGCTCGACATCGATGCCGCGGTCACCCACTGCACCAAGGGCCTGGGGATCTGGAACTGGGCCTCCAGCCACGACGACCGGGAGCCCGACGTCGTCATGGCCTGCGCCGGCGACGTGCCCACCGTCGAGACGCTGGCCGCGGTCAGCCTCCTCCGGGCCGAGTTGCCGGACCTGGCCATACGGGTGGTCAACGTGGTCGACCTGATGACGCTGCAACCCGCCGAGGAGCACCCCCACGGCATCAGCGACCGGCACTTCAACAGCCTGTTCACCACGGACCGGCCGGTGATCTTCGCCTACCACGGGTACCCCTTCCTGATCCACCGCCTGGCGTACCGCCGGGAGAACCACACCAACCTCCACGTCCGGGGCTACATCGAGGAGGGGACGACGACCACGCCGTTCGACATGGCGGTGGTCAACGGCATCGACCGGTTCCACCTGGCCCTCGACGTGCTCGAGCGCGTGCCCGACCTGATCGACAGGACCGGCGACCTGGCTGACCGCCTGCGGGACAAGCTGCTGGAGCACCGCCACTACGTCACCACGCACGGCGAGGACCTGCCCGAGGTCCGCGACTGGCAGTGGGCCGTCGAGGACTGAACGTTCCGCCTACGCGGGCTCGAGGGTGGCGCGGATGTCGGCTGCGATCTGGGGCGGGTTCTCCAGCGGGCCGAAGTGGCCGAGCAGCGGGTGTTCGCTGAGGCGGCCGTCCGGCAACGCCTCGGCGATGGCCGGCGCAAAGCGGGCCGGGCCGCCCCACCCCTCCTCGAGGGCACCCACGGCCACGGTGACCGGGACGGTCACGGCCGCGGCGTCCTCGGTGGTGATGGTGCCGCTGGCCTCGAACATGCGGGCCTCGTGCTCGCCCCGACAGCGCAGGCGGGCCGAGCCGTCCTCCAACTCCTCGAAGCCGTGCTCGACGTAGGCGGCGAGGCTGTCGGCCCGCAGGTACCCGAGCGGCGGGCGCCGACCGTAGGACCAGAGGGCCTCGGCCCGGGAGGAGAACGTCTCCCGTCGCCGCCGGGCGCCCTCGGCCATCACGTTGCCCCCGGTGGTGAGGTCGGCCAGCCCGGTCGGCAACACGATGGGCTCGTAGAGGTAGGCCCGGCGGATCGTGCCCGGCGAGCGCACCTCGGCCCGCAGGAGGCCGGCACCGCCCATCGAGTGGCCGACCACGTCGATCGGGCCGCCACCGAGGCCGTCGATGACGGCGAGGACGTCGTCGGCGAGGCCGTCCCAGTCGAAGTCCAGGTCGTCGGGTGGGGTGGACTGGCCCTGCCCGCGGAAGTCCAGCGCCCAGACGTGACGGTCCTCGACCAGCTCACGGGCCAGCGGGCCGTAGGCCCCGCCGCAGAACCCGTTCGCGTGGGCGATCAGGAGCGGGTCGCCTTCCCCGCCGAGGTCGTGCACCGCCACCGTGACCCCCTTGGTGGAGGGCACCTGCAGAGCCGGTTCCGGATTGCTCGCCATGGTCAGCGGTTGTAGCGCCTGTCCGGCCACACCCCTGCATCACGGCTCGCCCCAGTGTGGACCTTCCGGACAGGATCTGTCCGGAATGGGGGCGAAGGTGTCGGTGGGGCCCGATCGGCGGGCCGAACGACGACAGGAGCAGACGATGGACTTCCGACTGGAGCTGGTGATCCTCCCGGTGAGCGACGTGGACCGGGCCAAGGCCTTCTACGACCAGCTGGGCTGGAACATGGACCAGGACAACGTGGTGGGTGACCTGCGGTTCGTGCAGGTGACGCCGACGGGATCGGCGTGCTCGATCGCGTTCGGGAAGGGCCTCACCGAGAAGGAGCCGGGCTCGGTCGAGGGCCTGCAGGTCGTGGTCGAGGACATCGAGGCGGCGAAGGCCGACCTGGAGGGCCGCGGGGTCGAGGTCCGGGGCATCGAGGACTTCCCCTGGGGCCGCTTCGTGTGGTTCACGGACCCCGACGGGAACGGCTGGGCCGTCCAGGAGATCCCCGACCGCGGCTGACGGAACCGGTCATTGCAGGACGGGGTCGGTCAGGTCGATCCAGCGGTCGACCTGGACGAGGTCCATGTACTCGGCGAGCTCCTCGCCCATGGTCTCGCCCATCGTGGCCTCGTTGGCCCGGGCCTCGGCCTCGGAGGTGAAGTAGTTCACCTCGGTGAAGCGCCCGCCGTCGTGCCAGATGCGGAGGCCGCCGAGGAGGTCGGGCCGGGCGGCTTGGAGCTGGTCGAGGGTGCGGGCCTCGAAGTCCGCCATGGCGGCGCGGTCGGCGATCCGGCCCTGGGTGACCTGGACGAAACCGGCGTCGTCGGACCCCCCGCCCATGAACTCGTCGACGTCCTCGCTCTCGGTGAAGGTCGGCGGGCCGTCGAACATGGTGGCCCCGTGGGCCTCGAACCAGGCCGTCTGCTCGGGGCGGGCGTTGTTGGCCTCGGCCGCAGCCCGGTCGGCGAACCGGGCGACGAGGAACGCCGTCCCGTCGGCGGCCACGCCGCCGGTGCTGCCGAGGAAGCCCACGGCGACCGGCCGGACCTGGGCCTCCCATGCGGCCCCGGCCTGCGCCATGGCCTCCGGGCTGACGGCCTTGCCTTCGATGACCTGAGCGAACATCGCCTTCCCCCTTCGTGTGGCTGATCTCGCGCGTCCAGCGTCCTCCCGCGGGCCCTGGAGGTCAAGGGTGTGGGGGGCTCCTGGCTCAGCTCAGCTCTCGGGCGAAGGCCTCCCGGGCCTTGGCGTAGGAGCGGTCGGCGGCCTCCTTGGCGTAGGCCGGGCCGGGGACGGTGTAGCCGTGGTTGGCGTGGTCATGGATCTCGACCTCGCCGCCGGGGTGGGCCCGGACCATGTCGATGAGGGCCTGCTGGGACTCGGGGGACTGCATGGTGTCGTCGGCGCCGTAGCCGAGGTAGATCGAGCCGTCGAGGCCGGGCACGGCGAGGTGGGGCGAGTCGTCGTCCTCGGTCACGGTGAAGGACGGGTGCATGCCGACGCCGGCCTTGAAGCGGACGTTGTCGGCGGCCATCGACACCAGGACCGAGCGGGCGCCGATGCAGAAGCCGATCGTGCCCATCGGGGCCTCCCGGGCGGCGGGGTCGGCGTCGACGAAGGCCAGGAGGGCCTCGAGGTCGGTCGCCACCATGGCGTCGGTGGTGCCCATGAGCACGCCCCAGAAACGGTTCATCTCGTCGGGGTCGTCACGGCGGGCCAGGTGGTACCAGGGCTCTTCCCGGTGGTACCGGTCGTGGCTGATGACGTAATAGCCCCAGTCGGCTATCCAGCCCATCGACTCCTTCGAGCCGGCGTCGAGACCGGGGCCGTGGTGGAAGTAGACGACGACCGGGAACGGCCCGTCGCCGTCCGGCCGCACGATGTGGACGCCCATCGGCCCGTCGGCCGTCTCCACCGTCTCGGTCTGCTCGATCATCGTGTTCCCCCTCGCTGCGGCGTGGTGTCGAGTTTCGCAGGATCCGGTGCCGGCGGGAACGCCCGAGGGTCAGTCGACCGGCGGGGGGCGGTCGAGGAGGGCGACCAGCTTCTGAGGGGCCATCACGCAGTAGCTCTCGGTCAGGAGCTCGGTGACCTCGTCCCAGTCGGTGTCGTCGTCGAGCACCAGCCCGACGACGTCCCGACCCCACCCCGCGTAGAAGTAGGGGTGGCCGGCGTGGCGCAACATCTCCAGCTCCGGCCCCTCCGAGCGGAACGTGACGACGTTGGCGGCCCCGGTCAGCTCGTGGGCCTTGGCCAGGACCGGCGGCGACTCGCGGTCGACGGCGAGCACGTGGGCGAAGGTCTTCTTGCGCACCATCCACCGGGTGCCGGCCCACGCCTTCTCCTCGTAGGCCTCGGGGAGGGCGAGGCAGATCGGCCGGAGCTTCGCGACCAACGTCTCCGGCGGATCCGCGTAGTCCCCCACGGGGCAACGGTAGGCAGTCGGGCACCCGGGACGGAGCGTTCCTGGAGCACCTACTGTTCGGCCATGGAACGACGAGCGATCAACCCGTGGCCGTGGTCCGTGGAGATGGGCTTCCAGCAGGCCGTCGAGGTGAGCGGCGAGCGGCGAACGTTGCACTGCTCCGGCCAGACCTCCGTGGACGCGGAGGGCACTCCGATCCACGCCGGCGACATGGTTGCCCAGGTCAACCGGGCGCTGGACAACCTCGAGGCCGTTCTGGCCGGCGCCGGCATGACGCTGGCCGACGTCGTGAAGCTGAACATGTACACCACCGACGTCGACGCCTTCATGGGGGCGATGTTCGAGGTGGGGGAGCGGCTGGCCACCTCCGGCCTCGAGCAGTGCGGGACCTTGCTCGGCGTGCAGCGGCTGGCCTTCCCCGAGCTCATGGTCGAGCTGGAGGCCACCGCCGAGGCCTGACCGGCTCAGGTCAGGCGGGCGACCAGCATCGACTTGGCCTTCTCGGCGATCTCCCGGTCCGACTCGGCCAGTTCGGTGAACCAGTCGGCGAGCTCGTCGTCGCCGGACTCGCGGCTGTCCTCGGCGAAGCACTGGTACCGGACACAGTCCTCGAGGGCCTGCTGCAGGACGAGGATGAGGTCGTAGTGGCTGTCGTCGGTGCCCGTGGGCACGGGCGTCTGGGGGCTCATGGGCGGTGCCCTACCCGGTCGTCGGTCCGGCTGCCCACCCCGGGCCTGCTAGTCGAAGACCACGGTTCGGCGGCCGTAGGTGAGCACCCGGTGCTCGAGGTGGGCCCGGACCGCCCGGGCCAGGACGATGCGCTCGAGGTCGCGACCGGAGCGGACGAGGTCCTCGACGGAGTCCCGGTGGGACACCCGCAGGACGTCCTGTTCGATGATGGGGCCGTCGTCGAGGACCTCGCTGGCGTAGTGGGCGGTGGCGCCGATGAGCTTGACGCCCCGTTCGTGGGCCTGGTGGTAGGGCCGGGCGCCGAGGAAGGCGGGCAGGAACGAGTGGTGGATGTTGATGATCCGGTTCCGGTGGCGCTCGACGAACGTGTCGCTGAGGATCTGCATGTACCGGGCCAGCACCACCAGGTCGATCTCGTGCTCGACCAGGAGGGCGTCGATGGCGGCCTCCTGGTCGGGCTTGGTCTCCGGCGTCACGGGGAGGTGCACGTAGGTCGGCCCGGCGAAGGCGACGGCCTCGGCGTGGTCCGGGTGGTTGCTGATGACGAGGGGGATGGTGGCGGGGCCGAGGTCGCCCATGCGGTGGCGACTGAGCAGGTCGTCGAGGCAGTGGGCCTCCTTGGACAGGAGCACGGCGACCCGGGAGGCGGTGTCGGTGAACCGCAGGTCGACGTCCATGGCGAAGGGCCCGGCGACCTCGGCGAAGGCCGGGCCGATCTCGTCACGGTCGAGGGCGAACCCGTCGAGGCTGAACTCGACCCGCTGGAAGAACACGTCGACCTCGGGGTCGATGTGCTGCTGGGCCCGGAGGATGTTGCCGCCCTGGCGGAGCAGGAAGTTCGACACGGCGGCGACCAGTCCCGGCTGGTCGGGGCAGGAGAGCAGGAGGACGGCGGCGGACAACCGACCCAGTGTCGCACCGGCGGCCGGTCACCGGGCGGACCGCGGCATGATCGGGGGCGTGGCGCACGGACCTCTTCCCCTCGAGTTCGTGCTGTCGGCCGCGAAGGTCGGCCAGTTGCCGGACAACGAGGCCGAGGTGGCCATCGTGGGACGTTCCAATGTGGGCAAGTCCTCGCTGCTCAACGCGCTGGCCAATCGGAAGGCGCTCGCCCTCGTCTCCAAGACGCCGGGGCGCACCCAGCTCCTGAACTGCTTCTCGCTGGGGGACGGCACCGCGGTCATCGACTGCCCCGGCTACGGCTACGCGTCGGTGCCGGCCAAGGAGCGGGCCCGGTGGCAGCGGATGATGGAGGACTACCTGCTCACCCGGGAGCAGCTGCTCATGATCCTGGTCCTGGTCGACGGCGAGATCGGCCCGACCAAGCTCGACCTGCAGATGCTGGACTGGCTCCGGGCCGAGGTCCTCCCGCACGCCGTCATCGCCACCAAGCACGACAAGGTCAAGGCGTCCAAGCGGGACAAGCGCAAGAAGGAGCTGGCCGAGGCCTGCATGCTCCAGCCCGCCGACATCGTCTGGGTCAGCGCCGCCAAGGGCACCGGCATCGACCGCCTGAGAGGTCTCGTCCGCGAGTGGCTCCGCTGAGTTCGCAGATCCAGGCGTAGCTGTCACTGGCCCTCTCTAGGCTTCACTCCTCGGCGCTCCCGGGCGCTCGACCGTCGCTTCCCCCACGACGAAACGAGCTCACCTTCAGGAGCCGCGCCATGGGGATCTACGTCCCGCTCTGGGATCAGCCGGGTGTCGATGACCTCGACATCACCGATCACACCTTCCGTTCACCCGACGACGTCCTCGAGTGGGGCCGTCGGGACTCCCTCGTCACGTGGAAGACCTGGCCCGAGGTCTGGCACCTCGACCAGGACGGCGTCTTCCACTGCTACTTCAGGGCGTCGTCCGGCGACGGGATCCGACGGTGGTGCGAGGACGCGGAGCACCTCTACATCTCGCACTACGCCGGACAGCAGGCGGTGACGGGTGCGCGCCGAACTGGCTGATCATCGAGTCCCGGCAGGACTACCTCTATGACCCGGTGGCGCCGACCGAGCAGGACGCTCGGGCGTTCGGCGTCGTGCGCGAGGAGATGGCCCGCATCGGGGTCAACGTCGTCGACTGCGTCATCTTCGACAGCTCCAACCGGTGGTGGTCGATGTGGGCCCTCGAGCATCCGAACGAGCCCTACCGGCTCGTCGGCGACTTCGGCGAGGTCTGAGCCGGTGGCTTCTACACTTGGTGAACTGGACGGTCTACCAAGTGAGGATCCGATGCCGAACTTCGAGCGCTTCCGGGTGTCGACGTCGGGGCAGATGAGCCTCCCGGCTGCGGCGCGGCGACGGTGGAACCTCGAGCGTGGCGGGCCCGTCGACGTGCTCGACCTCGACTTCGGTGTCCTGGTGCTCCCGGAGGGTGGGGCCGGCCACCTGCTCGACCTCGTGTATCCCGCTGACGCCCACTACGCCTTTGTCGAACAGGACGACGACCCTGATCTGCAGACGACGTGACGGTGCTCCTCGACGACCACCTCCTCCGGGACTGGCTCGGCGGGGCGGACGAAGCGCTGCAGCATGCGATCGGCGGGGGAGCGGTGGCCACGACGAACCTCTGGTACGTGCGCCTCTGCAAGGGCATGGCCGCTCGGCGCCACGCCGAGCTGGCCAACTGGCCCGATCGTGAGCGGCAAGCACTCGTCGCCAGACTGGTAGCGCTGCCTGACTGGGTGACTGTGGTGCCGATGCGGCAGCTCGCCTGGCAGATGGGTGAGCTCGATTCGCGGCCCATGGCGGGTTGTCGTCGCTGGGTGCTGAGGCCGTGGCCTCTGCCCTCACTCTCGATGCAAGGGTCTTGGTCTCGTCCCGCAACGTCGGCCCCGGCATCGAACGCTGTTGCGAAGCCGTAGGCGTAGACCATGTCACGGTGGCTCGCTGAAGCGAGAAATGGCGGTGAAACATTTGCATGTAGACGAAGAACACACTAGAGTTCAGTACACCAGTTCGTAGTCGACTGGGTCCCGTTCTCGGGGCAGGAGACGGCTACCTCAACACGCCGGATCCTGCCTGTGAGGGAGGGACCGTGCTCGCTGAAGTCGACGATCTCGAACAGGCCAGCGCCATGGTGGCCAAGGTCGCCTGGGGTGACGAGCCCGCCGTCGTGGTGGGCGAGGCCATCGAGGCCGATGCACCGTTCCCGGAACAGGACCGACGCCGGGCTGTTGTTGGCGGTGCGGTCGTTCTCGGCCCGGGGCGAACACCGGGTGGACGGGCACGTGAACGTGGCGGCCTACCTGCAGCACGCCTGTGGTTTGAAGAAGCGTGAGGCGTTGCGGATCGCCCGGCTGTCCCGGTTCCTGGACCACCAGCCCGTGCTCGAGGCGGCGATGGTCGAGGGGCGGATCAGCATGGACCACCTCGACCTGTTCACCGATGCCCACCGGGAACGCTTCGCGGAGGCCTGGACCGAGGCGTACCCGCTGTTGGTGGACTACGCCTCCGAGGCCCGGTTCGAGGATGTCGCCCGGGCCGTCCAACGCTTCGCTGACCAGCTCTCCCCCAAGGATGCCGATGACCGGTTCCAAGAACAGGTCGAGGGCCGGTCCTTCACCAAGGCGATCTCCATGGACGGCTTCGGGCACCTCCAGGGCTGGTTCGATCCGATCACCTATGCCATCTTCGCCGCCGAACACGACCGCCTCGTCGGCCATCGAGTACCAGAACGACCTCGCCATCGCCCGCGAGGTCCTGGGCCGGGACCCCGACCCCCTCGAACTCGCCCAGATCACGCGCACCCCCACCCAACGCTCCGCCGATGCCGTGCGGGTGATGGCCCAGCGGTCCAAGACCCTCGCCGGCGGCGCCGTGGCCGCGGCGGCCGAGGTCGTGATCCACATGACCCAGGACCAGTACGAAGCCGGCGTCGCCCGCGACCTCGGCGACCCCGAAGCCACCGCGGGATCCCGACGGGTTCTGCGAGCTCGACGACGGCACCGTCATCTCCCCCATCGCGGCGGTGTACCTCGCCTCGATCGCCAACTTCCGGCGCATCGTCTACGGCCCAGACGACGAGATCATCAACTACGGCAGAGCCCGCCGCGGCTACACCCCACCCCAATACGGCGCCCTACGGGCCAAGTACCGGCGCTGCGCCCACCCCTGGGGCTGCGACCGCACCGGACGGTTCCTCCAAGCCGACCACATCCAAGAACACGAAGACGGCGGCCCCACCGACTGCGCGAATGGCCAATGCCTCTGCGGCTTCCACAACCGCTGGAAGACCAGACACAAACACGACCCACCCCGCACCACCAAACGCGACACCGGCGCCCGCCGAGCAAGACCCCCCGACCTCTGCTGAACCGTGGCGTCCGTCCGCGCCCGAGTCAGATCCCCAGCTTGCCCGTCCGGACCTCGTCGACGGCCTCGGTCTCACCCTTCAGCTCGACCTGGGCCGCCTCGCGTCGTCCGGCCAGGAACAGCGTGAGCTCGCCGGCGCGGCCGGTCGCGGTGACCGGGCGCGGAACCACCGCCGATGGGCTTGGTCTCCCCGTCGGGGAGGGCGAGGGTCAGGTCGATGTCGTCGAGGGTGCGGGTCAGGAACTTGGTGCGCCGACCCTGCATGGCCCAGAGCGCCGCCTCGACGTCGGCCACCTCGTCCTCCGCCGGTCGGGGCTCGCCCGTCCCGTCGCACCCGGCGCACGTCCTCGAGGTGGATGAAGTACTCCGACAGGTTGATGGCTCCGTCCAGCGGCCGCAGCAGGGCGGGCGGCCCGCTGCGCACCCGGGCTCGACGAGGTCGGTGAAGCTCGCTCCGTCCCGGGTGGCGAGGCGGACCTTCTCGCTGTACTCGCCGAGCCGACCACCGGCCACGATGCCGGGCGCCGCCAGGGGCTTGCGCTCCCGGATGACGAGGTGGGCGGCGAGGTCGGCGGTGGTCCATCCCTCGCACAGGGTGGGGCTGTCGGGGCCGACCTCCAGGAAGAGGTCACACAGCCGTCCCCGCTCGAGTTGGGCCAGGTCTGCGTTCGCCATGGGCGACAGTCTCGCCCACGATCCGGCACCGGTCGGCGGAGGAGCGGCAGGGTCAGAATGACCAGGTGCTGGACACCATCCCGGAACTGCTGCCTGACCTGACCGCCCTCTACGAGGACCTCCATGCCCACCCCGAGCTGTCGTTCCTCGAGGTGCGGACCGCCGGCGTGCTGGCCGACCGGCTGGAGGCCCTGGGCTACGACGTGACCCGGGAGGTCGGCGTGACCGGTGTCGTGGCCATCCTCGCCAACGGTGACGGCCCGACGGTGCTGCTGCGAGCCGACATCGACGCCCTGCCTGTCGAGGAGGCCACCGGGCTGCCGTACGCGAGCACCGTGCGCTCGACCGACATCGGCGGCCAGGAGGTGCCCGTTGCCCACGCCTGCGGTCACGACATGCACGCGGCCTGGATGATCGGCGTGGCCACGCTGCTGGCCGATCACCGCGACGCCTGGCAGGGCCGGGTGATGATCGTCATCCAGCCCGCCGAGGAGCTGGCGGCCGGGGCCGACGCCATGGTCGACGACGGTCTCTTCGAGCGCTTCGGGACCCCCGACGTGGGCCTCGGCCAGCACGTCGGCCCGGCCCCGGCGGGCTGGGTCCTCTACCGATCCGGGCCGATCATGGCCGGCGCCGACGCCCTGAAGGTCACCCTGCACGGGCAGGGGGGCCACGGCTCCGCGCCCGAGACCACCGTGGACCCCGTGGTCCTCGCCGCGTCGACGGTCATGAAGCTGCAGACCGTGGTGTCCCGCGAACGTCGCCGGCCACCGACGTCGCCGTGGTCACGGTGGGCACGATGCACGCCGGCACCAAGGAGAACATCATCCCGGATCGGGCCGAGCTCGGCCTGAGCATCCGCACCTTCGACCCGGCCGTGCGGGAGAAGGTGCTGGCCGCGGTGGAGCGCATCGTCCACGGCGAGGCCCACACCGCCGGCGCACCCCGGGAGCCGGAGATCGAGACCACGGCCAGCTTCCCCGCGCTGCACAACGATGCCGAGACCACCGCCACCGTGGCCGCCGCCTTCCTGGCCCACTTCGGTCCGGAGCGGACCGTCGAGGCGCCCCTGGTCCCCGCCAGCGAGGACTTCGGTCGGTTCGCCGCCCGGGGCGGGTTCCCGTCGACCTTCTGGTTCGTCGGCGGGGCCGACGCCGAGGCGTGGGGCCAGGCCTTTGCCGCCGGCCGACTGGCCGAGGACATCCCCTCCAACCACTCGCCCTACTACGCCCCCGTCCAGGAGCCCACCCTGTCCACGGGCATCGAGGCCATGATCACCGCCGCGATGTGCTGGCTCGCGCCGGACTGACCTGGTCGAGGGGGTGGGGGGCGGGCCAGCGGCCGACGCCGCCCTCGCGGAGGACGATGCCGGTCATGGTCCGTTCGCTGTGCTCGGAGCGCCAGGTCAACATGGCCTGGGCCAAGGGGAGCACCACGGCCGGGTCCTCGGTGGTCGTGCGCCACGTGGGATCGGCCACCAGGTCGAAGCAGAGCCAGGAGCCGTTGCCGAACTGCACGTAGCCGTGGGTCTCGGTGCGGAGCACGACGAGGTGGTGGCGCTCGAGGCGGCGGTCCCACGGCCAGTCCGCCACCGGGACATGGCCGACGAAACGGTCTCGCCAGTCGTACTCCCAGTGCGCGGCCTCCCGCCACCACGGGGGGTCCTCGCCGGCGAGGAAGGGGGTGAGCGGCAGGCCGTCGGCCTGGGCCGGGATCTCGATGCCCATGGCCTCGCACAGCGTCGGGAACACGTCCACGTTCTCGGTGAAGTGGTCCACGGCCGTGCCGTGGGCCTCGGGCCGTCGGGGGTCCCGCACGACGCCGACGATGTGGTGGCTCTCCTCGAACCAGCCCATCTTCTCGATGAGACCGTGGTCGCCGAGCTGGTCGCCGTGGTCGGCGGTGACCACGATGAAGGTGTCCTCCCAGGCGCCGGCGTCGCGCAGCGCGGCCCAGAGCCGACCGAGCTGGTCGTCGACCTCGCTGATCATGCCGTAGTACTGCGCCCGCATCCGGCGCACGCCGGCCTCGTCCTCGGGGGCCGGGACCGTGGCCACGGCCCGCTCGTGGAGGGGATGCAGCGGTGGCGAAAGCGCCGGGATCGGCAGGTCGACCTCCGCCGGGTCGTAGCGCTCGGCCCAGGCTCCGGCGGCGGCGTAGGGGGGATGGGGCCGCAGATAGGAGAGGTGGGCGAACCAGGGTCCGGCCGCGCCGTCCTGGCGCTCCAGCCAGTCGATGGCCCGCTCGGTCATGAAGGCGGCATGGCTGTGCTCGGCCGGCCGTCGGGACTCGGTCATCAGGGTGCGGCCGATGGAGCCGGTGATCTCATGGCCGTGGCCCCGTAGCCAGTCCACCCACGGTGTCATGTCGCCCCGCAGGTCGAGCTCGGCCTCGAAGCCGGGGAGGATCTCCTCGTAGTCCGACAGGCGGGGGTCGTCGGGCCCGGTCGCCCGCCGGGGATCGATGGCCTGGTCCGTGTAGCCGAACAGGGTGGGGACGTAGCCCGCCCGGCGGCCGGCGTGGGCCACGTTGTCGAAGCGGGCGTCCAGCGGCGTCCCGTTGGTCACCACCCGGTTGTTCATCTGGTAGGTGCCCGTGTAGAGGCAGGCCCGCCCCGGCCCGCACGGGGTGGCCTGGCTGTAGTGCCGGGCCAAGCGGACGCCCTCGGTGGCGAGCGCGTCCAGGTTCGGCGTCTGCACCAGCGGGTGCCCGGCCGAGGAGAGGCAGTCACCCCGGAACTGGTCGAGGGTGATGAGCAGGATGTTCACGCGCTGCGGACGGTAGTCGGGACCTTCGGTCCGGGCGCCGGACACCGGACTCGCTTAGGTTGGCCCAGTGACCCTCCGCCGAGCGTCGGCTGCTGCCGTGCTGGTGGTCGGTGCGCTCGTGGTTCCGGGGGTTGTCGCGGCCGAAGCGCCGGTCACCACGGCCCCGCCGGCGACGACGCCCCCCACGACCGTGCCCCCCGGCACCACCGTGGCCCCGCCCACGACCGCGCCGCCGATCACCCCCACGGCCCCGCCACCGACCGAAGCCACGATCAGCGTCGGCACCGAGGCGGCATACCGAGCCGCGCTGGCGACCTTGTCCGCCGCCCCCACGGGCCTGCACGCCATCGTCCTGACCGCCGACATCACCGTCGACGACGGGACCGACCCGACCTACACCGGCGCCCGGGACCTGACCGTCGACGGCCAGGGCTTCGCCCTCGATGCCGCCGGCACCAGCCGGCTGCTGGTCATGGACTCGCCGACCGATGCCAGCCTCTCCATGACCGACGTGACCGTGCGGAACGGCCGTGGGGTCGGCGACGGCGGCGGGGTCCTCGTCGCCAACGCCTCGACGGTGGAGGTGGTCGACACCCGGTTCGAGGGCAACGAGGCCTCCGGCAGCGGTGGGGCGATGGCGGTCCCGGAAGTCGCCTCGGTGGTGCGCTCGGACTTCACTCCGCAACGTCGCGGTGACAGGGGACGGAGGTGCGCTGGACGCCGCGTCGGCCGGCGGCGACTTCGTGATCCAGGAGTCCCAGTTCGTCGAGAACCGGGCGCCCGCCGGTGACGGCGGCGCGGTCAGCGCCACGGGTTCGGGCTCCCCCTCGAACGAGGGCGGCATCCAACGATCGACCTTCATCGGCAACCGGGCGCAACGCGGCGGCGCGCTGGTGCTCGCCAGCGGCGGAACGATCACGAACAGCACGATCGTCGACAACAGGGCGACGGTCTCCGGTGGGGGGATCCGGGCCGAGGGCCGCAACATCGCGGCCGGCCTCTACCTGACGATGACCGGCAACGCCGCGCCGCAGGGGGCCAACATCGACCTGGCCGGACGCGAGCTCTACATCTTCTTCTCGGTGATCGGGGACCCTGGCGGTGGGGGGCAGAACTGCGCCCTCGTCGGGCCGAACCAGTTCAACGAGGTCCACGCCGACGACGGCAGCTGTGACGGTCCCGCGGCCCCCGGCCCCGCCGAGCTCGGGCCGTTGGGCGACAACGGCGGCCGGACCCTGACCCGCGAACCCCTCCCCGGGAGCCCGCTCATCGACGCCATCGACGCCGAGTACGGGTGGCCGCCGATCGCCGGTGGCTGTGACCGGTTCCTCCTACTGGACGGGTTCGACCAGCGGGGCCTCGAGCGGCCCAAGGACGGCGACGGCGAATCGCGGATCTACAGCTACGGCGGGGAGCCGTACGTGGTCGAGGCCGACTGCGACATCGGCGCCGTCGAGGCCCGGACCTTCGTGCCCCCGGCCACCGGTCCCGTCCCCGGCGCTCCGCCCTTCACCGGCTGAGCCGGTGAAGCGGCCGGTCCGGCGGCCGGTCAACGGGTCAGGACCGATCGCGGCGGAGCATGTGGAGGACCTTGCCGTAGAAGACTATGCAGTGGCCTTGGCGGCCAGCTTGCCGATCTCGATGCCCTTGCGACGCTCGTAGCGGCCCTTGTCGAACGAGCGGATGGCCACGTCGTGGTCGCCGGCCTCGGCCCGCAGCGCGCCGACCGTGCAGTGCTCCTTGGCCCGGTGGGCGAACGGGTCGAAGGAGTACCAGCGCAGGCGTTCTCGTAGCCGATCTTGTCCAGGTCGTCGTCGGACACGCCGGCCGCCACCGTCGCCAGCTCCTCGGGGGCCTCGGGCCACGACGAGTCGGAGTGCGGGTAGTCGCACTCCCAGGCGATGTTGTCGATGCCGATGTGGTCGCGCAGCTCGATGCCGACCGGGTCGGCGATGAAGCAGGTGAGGAAGTGCTCGCGGAAGACCTCGCTCGGGCAGCTTGTCGCCGAAGTCCTGGCCGGTCCAGAGGTGGTGCATGTCGTAGGTGCGGTCGAGGCGGTCGAGGAAGTACGGGATCCAGCCGGTGCCGCCCTCGGAGAGGGCGATGCGCGAGGTCGGGGAACTGCTTGAGGACCCGCGACCACAGCAGGTCGGCGGCCGCCTGGCAGATGTTCATCGGCTGCAGCGTGATCATCACGTCGACCGGCGCGTCGGGGGCGGTGACCGCCAGCTGGCCCGACGAGCCGAGGTGGATCGACAGCACGGTGTCGGTGTCGACTGAGCGCCTTCCAGAGCGGGTCCCAGTGGTCGCTGTGGAAGCTGGGGTAGCCGAGGGTGTGCGGGGTTCTCGGTGAAGG
Organism: uncultured Microthrixaceae bacterium; assembly: GCA_963777805.1. GTDB lineage: Bacteria > Actinomycetota > Acidimicrobiia > Acidimicrobiales > DATDAH01 > DATDAH01. Next base: position 70,627 of record CAVZRY010000002.1, read on the forward strand.
TGAGCGAGTGGCACGCCCTTGGCCGACGAGGCGCCGGACCTCGTCGGCGGCGAGCTCGGGGTCCCACAGGACGGGGAGGCCCATCGGGATGAAGCGGCCGGGGTAGGCGCCGCACCACTCGTCGACGTGCCAGTCGTTGTAGGCCCGGACGACGGCGAGGGCGAGGTCCTTGTCGTCGACGGCGGCGAACAGCCGGCCGGAGAAGCCGGGGAACGACGGGAAGCACATCGAGCCGAGCACGCCGCCGGCGTTCATGTCCTTGATGCGCTCGTGGACGTCCCAGCAGCCGGGGCGCATCTCGTCGAAGGCCGTCGGCTCGATGCCGTACTCCTCCTTGGGCCGCCCGGCGACGGCGTTGAGGCCGATGTTGGGGATCACCGCGCCGTCGAACATCCACACGTCGTCGCCCTTCGTCGGTGCGCTCGACCCGGGGCGCCCGGTCGCGCGTACTTCGCGGGGATGCGGTCGTCGAACAGCGTCGGCGGCTCGACGAGGTGGTCGTCGACGCTGACGAGGATGAGGTCTTCGGCTCGCATGTCTGAACTCTAGTTCAGTGGTCTGAACCGCACATCTCGGAGGTCAACTATGGTCGCGCCATGCCGGAGTACGTAGAGCGCATGTTCCCCGAGCCCGTCGACCTGGGCATCGCCGAGGACGACCGGGCCGTGACCAACGTCCCCGCCGGGACCCGGGCCCATCTGGAGGGCGCCGGCGGCGAGGCCACCAACTGGTACGAGGGCGGCGGCGCCGATCGGCGACCAGGCGGTGCAAGGGCATCACCATCTATCCGCCGACGCGGGGCATGCAAGACCCAGGGCGACCCGTTCGAGCCGGTGAAGATCGGCATCCTCATCGACATGGACCTCAACCAGCTCCTGGCCGACTGGATCGATCCGACGATCCTCGCCATCGAGGACGCCATGAACGAGGGGATCTGGCGCCGGAGCCCGATCGAGCTGGTCGATCGCCGACGCCCGGGCCTGCCCCGGGAGAACTACCGCAAGGTCATCGACGGCTACCGTGGCTGGTCGACCAGGGCTGTGTCGTGGTGCTCGGGCCGATGATCTCGGACAACTGCCTCGTCCTCCAGGACACCGTCAACGAGCTGCAGGTGCCGTGCATCGGCTGGACCGGCGCCCACAAGTTCGCCTCCGAGTACTGCTTCACGGTCGCCAACGGCGACATCCCCACCGAGGGCGTGATGTGCGCCCACTGGCTCAAGCAGCAGGGCCACGAGAAGGTCGGCCTGTTCTGGGAGCAGGGCATCGTCGGGCAAGGACTACGCCGACTACTTCCGGGACACCGCGCTGCAGCTCGGGCTCGACCATCACCCGGGAGGTGAAGCTCGAGCCCAACCCCGTCGGGCTGCAGGACGACCTCGCCGCGATGCGGGAGATCGGGACCGAGGCCATCTACTACGGCGGCTACGGCTACGCCACGTTCCACTTCGCCGAGCGCCTTCAAGGCGCTCGACTGGGACCCGCCCCGGGTCATGGGCACCGCGTTCATGTTCTATTCGAACTCCAACGCGTGGGCCGAGGGCCTCGAGGGCTGGCACGGCGTCGACCAGCTCGGCGAGGACGGCGCCAACCCCAACTACAACGCCATGATCGACCGCTTCGAGAAGCGCTTCGGCCGGGTCAGCCGCAACGTCGTCGTCGCCCTGGCCTACGACACCGCCCGGGTGGCCATCCACGGCATCGCCAACGCCGCCATCCCCGAGCCCCGCTGGGTGAAGGAGGGCATGGAGCGCATCCGCTGGATGCCGGCCACCAACGGCGGCCCCGGCACCTACATCCAGTTCGGCCCCTACGACCGCAAGGGCTACAAGGGCGACTTCCTCACCATCCGCGAGCTCCGCGACGGCGAGCTGCGCGTTCGACGGCTACCACCGCCCCGAGTGGCCCTCGAACTCGTCAGACTGACCGGTGTGAGCGACGTGGCGGCGAACTCGATGACGCCGAACGACAAGCTCTACATCCACGAGTTCATCGACATCATCGGGCCCAACCGGGCCAAGTACATGCACCACATGACGGCCAACTGGTGCCCGGTCGCTCGCCAGGAGCGGGACCAGCTCTGCTTCGGCGTGTGGGGAACCGTCGGCTCGACCGGCCGGTGGCCCGAGGTCGTGAACCTGTGGGAGCTCGACGGCTGGGACGGCCTGGTCGCCAACTTCGACCACGAGCTGAACCACCCCGGCCTGCAGGACCCGTCCCTGGTGGAGTGGTGGGCCACCGCGGCGCAGTTCCGCCGGGGCGGCGTCGACCGCATCGTCGTCCCCGAGCCGTGGACCCGGCCCGTCACCGAGCTGACCGAGGCCGGCGTCCGGGGCGAGGTCTACGCCCACGAGCTGGTCACCGTGCCCGCCGGCACGGTGGGGGAGTTCCTGGCCGCCGTCCACGAGCAGGGGGTGGCCGCCCATGAGGCGCTCGGCATCGGGGTCGAGAACGTGGGGGCGTGGCGGGTCACCGGCGTCAACGACTCGGAGGCCATCCTGCTGTGGGCCCTGCCGTCTGGGCCACGTGGGCCGAGCTCGAGCAGGCCTGGCTCGATCCGGATGGCCCGCTGGGCGAGTGGCGCTCGACGACCCTCGGCCTCGGCGCCGACTGGCGCCGCCAGCTCCTGGTCGACGCCCCCCTCAGCCCCCTCCGCACCGGCCGCCAGCCCCAGGTCGAGGACCGCCTCCCCCTGGACCAGCTGTAGCGCCCGGGTTCATCATCCAGAACCTGGCTTCACTCCACTGAACCGGGCGATCTAGCCTGCGGGGGTGAGCACGAGGGACGAGGCGGGGCCCGAGCGGCCCGGCGCAGCCAGGAGCGGGTCGCTGAGCACGACCGAGAGCCGTCGCGAGCAGCGCCGTCAGCTCCACCAGGACCTGAGCCGGGCCCAGCTGCTGGACGCGGCCGAGGAGGTCTTCGGCGCCAAGGGCTTCCACGACACGACCCTGAAGGAGATCGCCGAGCTGGCCGAGTTCTCGGTCGGCTCCGTCTACTCGTTCTTCGAGAACAAGGACGACCTCTTCCTCAACGTCTTCGCCCGGCGCGGGACCGAGTTCATGCCGGGGATGGAGGACGCGGCGACGGCGGGTGACGACCCGCTCGCTCAGCTCCACGCCCTGGTCGACTACGAGGTCGGGTTCTTCCGGCGCCACCCCCACTTCGGCCGGCTCTACCTGCGCAGCTCCTCCTCCACGCTGCCCGGGGTCGAGCTGCCACTGTCGAAGACGACGGCGGACAACTTCGAGCGGGCCATGGAGGTCCAGGCCGGCGTGTTCCGGCGGGGCCAGGCCGCCGGGGTCCTGCGCGACGGCGACCCCCACGTCCTCGGTCGGCTGTTCAGCGGCCTGGTCGCCGCCTTCCAGTCGACCGATCCCGCCGTCGTCGCCGATGATCCCGACGCCGAGCGGCTGCCGCTGGCCGACCTCCACGCCATCGTCGAGCAGGCCTTCAGGGCCCCTTGACGATGGCCGAGCCGGGGGGACAGCGGGGATCACCGACGAGGCGGTGGAACGCCTGCGCGCCCGCATCGGCGTGCCCGAGCCCCATCCCCAGCCGCCCCACTACGTCCGCCCCGGCCTCGACGCCTTCCGCCACGTCGCTCACGCCTACGGCGACGACAACCCGCTGTGGTGCGACCCCGACCACGGCGCCGCCACCCGGTGGGGCGGCCCGATCGCGTCCGCCGGTCCTGGTCGGCGGCGACACGCTGATCGGCGAGGACGAGGTCACCGAGGTCCCCGCCGAGCACCGGGACCTCATGAAGGGCGACCCGCTGCGGGGCGTGCACGCCTTCTACTCGGCCAGCGCCCGCGAGTGGTGGGCGCCGCTGCGGCCCGGACCGCGCGCATCGCCCGCCGCAACGCCCTCGTCGGCGTGCACGACAAGCCCACCGAGTTCGCCGAGCGGGCCGTGCACGAGTGGACCGGCCAGGTCTTCCGGGAGGACGACGGGCCGCTGCTGTCGGCCCAGTACCGGCTGATGATCCGCACCGAGCGGTCCAAGGCCCGGGAGAAGAAGAAGTACGACGCGGTCGAGATCGAGCCCTACACCGACGCCCAGATCGACGAGATCGAGGCCCAGTACGCTGGCCGAGGTCCTGCCGGGGCGCCGAGCCCCGCTGGTGGGAGGACGTCGCCGAGGGCGACATGGTCGGCCCCATGGTCAAGGGCCCGCTGACCGTCACCGACATCGTCTGCTGGCACGTCGGCATGGGCATGGGCCTCTACGGCGTGGCCCCGCTGCGCCTCGGCGCCCAGAACCGGCAGCGGGTGCCCCGCTTCTTCCACCGGGACCCCCTCAACATCCCCGACGTCATGCAGCGGGTGCACTGGGACCCGGAGTTCGCCCGCCGCTCGGGCAACCCGACGACCTTCGACTACGGCCGCATGCGCGAGACCTGGCTCATCCACCTCTGCACCGACTGGATGGGCGACGACGCCTGGCTCTGGAAGCTCGACTGTGAGTTCCGCCGCTTCAACTACGTGGGCGACACCCAGTGGCTGCGGGGCACCGTCACCCGCCGGTACCTGGCCGAGGGCGACCGGCCCGCGGTCGACATCGACCTGGTGGCCGAGAACCAGCGGGGCGAGCTCACCACGCCGGGCCACGCCACGGTCCTGCTCCCCAGCCGGGAGCACGGTCCGGTCCGCCTGCCCGATCCGCCCGGGGGCGCCACCGACCTCGAGGCGGGCATCGCCGCCATCGCCGAGCAGTTCGCCGAACGGGGACCCGTGTGACGACTGATCCGAAGGTCCGGGTACCAGCGATGGGGAGTTCGGCATGAGCTACGCATCCGTCGACGGCCTGGAGATCACGCTCGACGACGCCGTCCTGCGCGCTGACCCTCGACCGGCCCGAGAAGCGCAACGCCGTCGACGACACGATCATGGTGGCGCTGGCCGACGCCATCGACACCGCGGGTCGGGACGAGGCCGTGCGGGTCATCGTGCTCGCCGGCAACGGCGACCACTTCTGCGGCGGGGCCGACATCGTGGCTCGCAACGCCGCCGGGCGGCGGAGCGCCCCCGGGCGGGGAGCATCCAGCGCCGGGTCCGCTCCACGGCGCACCGCCTCATGCCCCTGGTCGTGCAGACCCAGACCCCGATCGTCTGCCGGGTTCAGGGCTGGGCGGCCGGCATCGGCTTCCAGCTGGCCGCCGCCGCCGACTTCACCGTGGCCGCGGCCGACGCCCGCTTCTGGGAGCCCTTCACCGAGCGGGGCTTCACCCCCGACAGCGGGGCGACCTGGCTGCTGCCCCGCCTGGTCGGCATCGTGCGGGCCCGCGAGCTGCTGCTGCTCGGTCGGGACCTCGACGGCACCGAGGCCGCCGAGTGGGGCCTGATCCACCGGGCCGTCCCCGGCGCCGAGCTCGACGCCGCCGTCGACGAGGTCGTCGGCGCAGCTGGCCTCGGGGCCGACGGTCGCCCTCGGGCTGACCAAGTGGCTCCTGGCCGCGGGCCAGACCGAGACGCTGGAGGCCCAGCTCCAGAACGAGGCCTTCGCCCTCGAGCTGTCGTCGCGCAGCGAGGACTTCCGCGAGGGCATGACGGCCTTCGTCGACAAGCGGCCCCCCGAGTTCCGGGCGGTAGCCGGTGACGACGACGTCCTCCGCCGATCGGCGCCCGACCACGCGCGAGGCCGACGCCGTCGACGATCGTCCGAGGCCTGGGTCGACGAGCACGTCCCCGTCGCCTGGCGGGAGGCGGCCGCCCGGGGCGGGTCCGCCGCCATCCGGGAGGTCCGCTCCCGGGCCGACTACGAGGCCTGGTACCCGATCTTCGGCGCCTCGGGCCTGGTCGCGCCCACCTGGCCGGTCGCCTACGGCGGCCTCGACCTCAGCCGCTCGGTGGCCCGGGCCGTCGAGGCCGTGCTCGCGCCCTACAACCTCGGGCCGCCTCAACCCGCTCGGGCTCAACCTGGCCGCCCCCGCCCTGTTCGCCCACGGCACCGAGGAGCAGCGCCTGCGCTTCCTGCCGCCGATCGTGCGCAACGAGGAGGCGCTGGTGCCAGCTCTTCAGCGAGCCCGGCGCCGGCTCCGACCTCGCCTCGCTGGCCACCCGGGCCGAGCGGGACGGTGACGAGTGGGTCGTCACCGGCCAGAAGGTGTGGACCACCTGGGCCCACGTGTCCGACTTCGGGGTGCTGCTGGCCCGCACCGATCCGCGACGCCCCAAGCGCAAGGGCATCACCTACTTCCTCGTCGACCTGCCACCAGCCCGGCGTCGAGGTGCGGCCGCTGCGCCACATCAGCGGCGAGATCGACTTCAACGAGGTGTTCCTCGACGGCGCCCGGGTCCCCGACACCCAGCGGGTCGGCGCGGTGGGCGACGGCTGGCGGGTGGCCAACGCCACCCTGTCGGGCGAGCGCCAGATGGTGTCGGGCTCGGGCTCGGGCGGCGTCGACCGCATCGGCGGGTCGGGCGCCGAGCGACTCGTCGCGCCGGCGGCCGAGCGCGGGGCCGACGCCGACCGCAGCGTCAGGCAGCATCGTGCAGGCCTGGACGCGAGGAGCGCATCCGGGCCTGGACCAACCAGCGGGTCCGCGCCGGCCTCAAGGCGGGCCGCTCGCCCGGCCCCGAGAGCTCGATCGGCAAGGTCCACCAGGGCGCGCTCAACCAGCGCATCCAGCTCCTCGCCACCGACCTGCTCGGCGCCGGCGCCACGGCGTGGGACCGGCACTCGCGGCCGACGGGTCCTGGGCCGAGCGCTCTGCCCTACGAGGTCAGGGGCATGCTGCGCAGCCGGGCCAACACCATCGAGGGCGGCACCACCGAGGTCAACAAGAACATCGTCGGCGAGCGGGTGCTCGGCCTGCCCCGCGAGCCCGACCCCTGGCACGACGCCGCCTGGCGCGAGGTCCCCCGGTGAGCGACGCCGCGCACGTACTCGGGCTACGAGACGCTGGCATCGTCGAGCGCCGGGGCCCGTCGGCTGGCTGGTCTTCGACCGGCCCGAGGTCGGCCAACGCCATGGACGCCACCATGCTCGCCGAGCTCGAGCAGGCCTGGCTCGAGCTCGACGCCGACCCCGAGGTCCGGGTGATCGTCAACACCGGCAACGGGCCGGCGTTCCAGACCGGGCTCGACGTGGTGCAGCTGAGCCGCGACCAGCGAGCGCCTGCGCGAGCAGTCCCGCCGCACCCGCGACGCCGACGCTCAAGCTCACCGCCTGGCACAACCAGGTGTGGAAGCCGGTGATCGCCGCGGTCAACGGCATGTGCGCCGGCGGCGGCCTGCACTTCGTGGCCGACGCCGACATCGTCATCGCCGCGTCGAGCGGCCACGTTCCTCGACCCGCACGTGTCGGTCGGCCAGGTGACCGCGTACGAGACCATCGCCCTGGCCCGCAAGTCGCCGATGGAGCCGATCCTGCGCATGGCGTTCATCGGCCGCCACGAGCGCATCGACCGCCGAACGGGCCCGCCAGCTCGGCATCCTCAGCGAGGTCGTCGACCCGCCCGAGCGACCTCCGCGACGCGGCCCAGGAGCTCGCCGAGAAGATCGCGAAGAACTCGCCGGCCGCGATGGCCGCCACCAAGAAGGCCCTGTGGGGCGCGCTCGAGACCGGCCTCACCGACGCCTGCCGGGCGGGGGCGGCCGAGCTGATGGCCATGTGGGGCCACCCCGACCAGACCGAAGGCCCGCTCGCCTTCGCCGAGAAGCGCGAGCCGCAGTGGGCGCCGCTCACCGACCGCCGCGAGACCACCGAGCACCGAGGACGCGACATGACTACGCGACTACGAGTGTCCTGAATCGTCGAGCGCCACGGGCCGGTCGGCTGGTTGATCAACAACCGGCCCGACCAGCTCAACGCGATGAACAACCGCATGCGCGACGAGTTCGCCGATCGCCTGGCTGGAGCTCGACGCCGACCCCGAGGTGCGGGTCATCGTGCACACCGGCGAGGGCCGGGCCTTCCAGACCGGCGTCGACGTGCAGCGAGATCGCCAGCGACGGCGTCGGCATGGAGCGCTACCGCGAGTCGGTGGAGGACTTCGACCTGCACTTCACCGTCGTGGCACCAGCAGGTGTGGAAGCCGGTGATCACCGCGGTCAACGGCATCTGCGCCGGCGGCGGCGTTCCACTGGGTCGCCGACGCCGACATCGTGATCGCCGCGTCCGACGCGCAGTTCTTCGACCCGCACGTGTCGGTCGGCCAGGTCGTGTCGATCGAGGCCATCGGCCTCATCCGCAAGATGCCGGCCGAGGCCGTGATGCGCATGGCGTTCGTCGGCCGCTACGAGCGGATGACCGCCGAGCGGGCCTACGAGCTGGGCATGATCAGCCAGATCGTCGACCCGCCCGAGCAGCTCCGCGACGAGGCCCAGGCGCTGGCCGAGAAGATCGCCAAGAACTCGCCGGCCGCCATGGCCGCCACCAAGCGGGCGCTGTGGGGTGCGCTGGAGCACGGCCTCACCGACGCCTGCAAGGCCGGCGCCGACGAGCTGGTCGGCATGTGGGGCCACCCCGACCAGACCGAGGGCCCGCTCGCCTTCGCCGAGAAGCGCGACCCGAACTGGCAGCATGACGCGTTCTGATCCACCGAGCGTGTCGCCGGCGACGCCGAGGCGCCTCAGAACCGTTCAGCCTGCTCTGCGAGCTGCGGATGACGAGCCGGGGACCTGCTCGAGGGGCCGGGCGACGAGGCGCTGGTCCACCTGGGCGACGAGTCCTGGACCCGGGCCGAGGTCCGGGCCAAGGCCGACGCCGTGGCGGCCCGGCTCGCCGCGGCCGGGGTCGAGGCCGGGTCAGGCCGTCGGCGTGCAGCTGCCCGACGGCGTCGACCTCGTCGCCACGCTGTTCGGGGTGTGGTGGGCCGGCGCGGTCTACGTGCCGCTCAACCCGCGGCTCGACCGCCGACGAGGTCGACGCACGTCGCTGGCCGTCGGTCGAGCCCGCGCCGCCGTCGTCGACCGGTCGACGGGGTGACCGCTCGCGGCCACGCGACGTCGCCGCCACGACCCCGACGTCGCGCTCATCTCGTTCACCTCGGGCACCACCGGCCGACCCAAGCCGGTGCTGCTGCGCCACTCGGGGGTGCTCACGCTGCTCGACGGGGTGCTGGCCAAGATGGGCTGGACCGGGCCGGACGACCCCGCCCAAGACCCCGATGCCCAACCTGCATCCCGGTGTCGCTCTCGCTGTGGGCCGGCCTCTACAACGTGCTCTTCGCCTTCCGGGTCGGCGCCGCCGTCGTCATCCTCAGACCGCTTCGACACCACGGCGCTTCGCCGAGGCCGTGACGCGCTTCGGCCTCCGGTCCACGGTGCTGCCGCCGGCGGCGATGACGATGCTGGCCGACGACGAGACCATCACCGACCTGACCCCGCTCCGGTTCGTGCGCAGCATCACCGCCCCGCTGTCGCCGCTGCAGGCCCGCCGGTTCAAGGACCGCTTCGGCATCGCCGTGCTCAACAGCTACGGCCAGACCGAGATCGGCGGCGAGATCGTCGGCTGGAACGCCGCGGACTCCCGCGCAGTTCGGCGAGGACAAGCTCGGCGCCGGTCGGCCGCCCCCACGAGGGCGTCGAGGTCCGGGTCGACGACGGACGACCGGCGAGCTCGGCGAGGTCGTCACCCCCGCCCTGAGCGCCGGCTACGCCGACGGGGCGATCTGGCCGACCGCCTCAGCCGCCGACGGCTGGTTCCGCACCGGCGACGTCGGCCGGGTCGACGACGAGGGCTTCGTCTGGATCGAGGGCCGCGTCTCCGACATGGTCAACCGGGGCGGCCTGAAGGTCTTCCCCGCCGAGGTCGAGGAGGTCCTCCGCCTCCACGCCGTCGGTCACCGACGTCGCCGTCGCCGGCGTCCCCGACGACCGCCTCGGCGAGGTGCCGTGGGCGTTGGTGGTGGGGCGAGTTCGATCCGATGGAGCTCGAGGCCCACGCCCGGGAGCACCTGGCCCCCTACAAGGTCCCCGCGGGCTGGACCTCGCTGGCGGAGCTGCCCCGCAACGAGGTCGGCAAGGTGCTGCTCCGGGAGCTCCGGCCCGACTGACCGGCTCGTCGGGCTGGGGGACTGAAACCGAAGGCAGGGATTGGGGCGTGGGGACGGGCCGCCAGCCGTCGGGGGCACGCTGGCCCTTCTTCGGGCCTTGGATCCCACCCGCCGTGGCCATGTCCCGTTCTGGCACCGGATTTGCGGGTCACAGGCCGAGGATCCGGTGCCAGAAGCCCGACCCGATCGTTCCGGCACCGGATTTACGGGTCAGGGGCCGTAGATCCGGTGCCAGAAGGCCGATCGACCGGCGAGCAGGGATCAGGAGGGCTCGTGGGCACTGCCGAGCCCGGCTCGAGGCGCCAGGCCCCCGTGGTTGCCATCGGTTTCGTTCCCCCAGCCCGATCAGCTGGACCCGGACGGGCTCAGCCCAGGGCGAGGGCGTCGGCCAGGCGGTGCCAGTGGTCCATGGGGACCGACATGCCGTCGATCGGCAGGACCTGGAGGGCGACGTGGTCGGCGCCGCGCTCGTGGTGGGCCGCCACCCGGTCCAGGATCGCCTGCTCGTCGCCCCACGCGACGATGGCGTCGACGAGGGTGTCGCTGCCGCCGTCGGCCAGGTCGTCGTCGCCCCAGCCGAAGCGGCGCAGGTTGTTCGTGTAGTTGGGCAGGCCCAGGTAGGTGGCCATGTGCCCGCGGGCGACGCGGCGGGCCTCCTCGGGGTCGGTCGACAGCACGCAGGCCTGCTCGGGGGCCAGTAGCGCGTCTGGACCGAGGTGCTCCCGGGCGAAGGCGGTGTGCTCGACGGGGACGAAGTAGGGGTGGGCGCCGTCGGCGGCGGACGCGGACAGCTCCAGCATCTTGGGGCCGAGGGCGGCCAGCACGACGGTCTCGTCCTCGATCCGGGGCGACATGTAGAGCGCGCCCTCCATGGCGGCCAGGTAGTCCCGCATCTTGGAGAAGGGCTTGGTGTAGTCCTGGCCCCGGAGGCCGTCGACCATCGGCTGGTGGCTGACGCCGAGGCCGAGCACGAAGCGCCCGGGCCAGGCCTCCGACAGCGAGTGCAGGGCGGCCGCCGTGGTCATGGCGTCCCGACCCCAGATGGAGGCGATGCCCGTCCCGATCTTCAGCGTGGTCGACGACGACAGCAGCAGGGCCGAGTTGACCATGGCGTCCCGGTTCACGGCCTCGGGGACCCAGACACAGCCCCAGCCCATCGACTCGATCTCGGGCACGAGGTCCCGGACCTCGGCCGCGGGACGCAGGTCGAGGGTGAAGGTCCACAGGCCCACCGGGCCGAGGTCGGGTTTGGTCACGGGGTGCTCCAGGCGACGGGCAGGTGTTTGATGCCGTTGATGAAGTTGGACCGTAGGCGTTGGACGGGCCCGTCCACCTCGAAGTCGCCCAGGCGGCCGACCACCTCCTGGAGCATCACCCGCATCTCGGCCCGGGCCAGGTTGGCCCCGAGGCAGAAGTGCGGACCGCCCCCGCCGAACGCCACGTGGTTCGACGACACGGCGCCGGCGAGGTGGTCGTTGGGCGTCCGCCCCAGGTCGAGGGTGTAGGGGTCCTCGAACACGGCCTCGTCCCGGTTGCCCGAGATGTGCCAGATCACGACCCGGTCGCCCTCGGCGATGGCCTGGCCACCCAGCTCGGTGTCACGGGTGGCGGTGCGGCGGAAGTGCATCACCGGCGTCGACCAGCGCAGGAACTCCTCGAGGGCGCTGTCCCACCGCTCCGGGTCCTCGCGCAGCCAGGCCCGCTGGTCGGGGTTCTCGGCCAGGGCCAGCACGGAGTGGGAGATGGCGTTGCGGGTCGTCTCGTTGCCGGCCACGGCCAGCAGCAGGAAGAACAGGTTGAAGTCGGTGTCGCTGAGCGAGTCCCCGTCGACCTCGGCGTGGACCAGGTCCGAGACGATGTCGTCGCGGGGGTTGGCCCGCCGGTCCTCGGCCAGGGCCTGGGCGTAGGCGTAGAGCTCGGCGGAGGCGGCCATGGTCTCCGCCGTCTGGCCCGAGGCGTCCTTCTCCGACGCGTACTCGGGGTCATCGGAGCCGATCATCGTGTTGCTCCACTTGAAGACCAGGTGGCGGTCCTCCTGGGGCACCCCGAGGAACTCGGCGATGGCCTGCAGCGGCAGCTCGGCGGCCACGGCCTCGACCATGTCGCACCGCCCCTGGTCGATGACGTCGTCGACGATGGTCGTCGCCCGGCGGGCCAGCACCTCCTGCAGCTCCCGGATGCGGCGGGGGGTGAAGCCCCGGTTCACCAGCTTGCGCAGCTTGGCGTGCTCGGGCGGGTCCATGTTCAGCATCATCAGGCGGGACATCTCGAGGTCGTCGGGGGTCCAGAGGAAGACCGCGCCCTTGTAGGAGGAGTAGGTCTCCCAGTCCCGGTTGACCGTCACGATGTCGGCGTGGCGGGTGACGCACCAGAAGCCGCCCTCGACGTCCTCGTGCCAGAACACCGGCGCCTCCCGCCGGAGCGTGGCGAACTGCTCGTGGGGCACCCGGTCGACGTAGGCGTCGGGATCGGTCAGGTCGATCTCGTCGAGGGACGGGGTGGGCAGGTCAGTAGGCACATCGGTTCGGGCCACGCCGTACACGGTACGTAAGCTCGGGCCATGGCTGTGACCGAAGACGTGCGGACCGAGGTCCGCGCCTGGCTGGACGACAACTGGGACCCCGACCTCACGGTCGCCGACTGGTGGCAGCGCCTGGCTGACTCCGGCTGGGCGATGCCGACCTGGCCCGAGGAGCACTCGGGCCGAGGCCTGGCCCGTCCCGAGGCCAACGCCGTCAGCGCCGAGATCGGCGAAGCCGGTGCGCTCGGCCCGCCGGGAGGCCTCGGCACGATGTTGGCCGCCCCCACGATCATCACCCACGGCACCGACGAGCAGAAGCAGCGCTTCCTGCCCAAGATCGCCAACGGCCAGGAGGCGTGGTGCCAGCTCTTCAGCGAGCCCGGTGCCGGCTCGGACCTCGCCGGCCTGCAGGCCAAGGCCGTGAAGGACGGCGACGAGTGGATCGTCAACGGCCAGAAGGTCTGGACCAGCGGGGGCCAGCACGCCGACCTCGGCATGCTCATCGCCCGCACCGACCCCGACGCCCCCAAGCACGCCGGCATCAGCTACTTCGGCATCCGCATGCACCAGCCCGGCATCGACGTCCGACCGCTGGTCGAGATGACGGGTCGGGCCCTCTTCAACGAGGTCTTCCTCGACGACGCCCGGGTGGCCGACGCCGACCTCATCGGTGGCCTCGGCAACGGCTGGGCCGTGGCCAACACGACGCTCATGAACGAGCGGGCCAGCCTCGGTGGTGGCGGCGGCTCGTCGGCCACCTCCCTCGCACTACCCGGCACCGTGGCCGGTCACCTCGAGCGCCGCGCCGGTGACTTCGTCAAGACCGGTCGCGGCGGCACCGCCACGATCCTGGCCGGGCGCAGCGCCAAGCTGCTCCAGAGCCTCGTGGCCGAGTTGGGCAAGGCTGACGACCCGCTCATCCGCCAGGACCTGATGCGGCTGTACTCGATGGACCAGATCAGCGGCTGGGGCGTGCAGCGGGCCAAGGCGGGCCAGGCCTCGCCGGCCCTGCCCAACCTGGCCAAGCTGATGATGAGCCACATGACCCGCCTGTCCCGGGACCTCGGCCTGCGCATCATCGGCCCGGCCGGCACGGTCATGGGCCCGGACACCCCGGGCGGCGGCATGATCCAGGAACTGGCCCTGTTCAGCCCGGCCCCGTCGATCTACGGCGGCACCGACGAGGTCCAGCGCAACATCATCGGCGAGCGGGTCCTGGGCCTCCCCAAGGAGCCCGGCCCGGACAAGTCCACCCCCTTCAGCGAGCTCCGCACCGCCTGAAGCCGGCTGCAGCCGACAGCGCCGAAAACCGACCCGCGAGCCCGCGGGGTTGGTGTTCGGTCAGGCCCGCATACCCTGCCTGCAAGTTCGAGGCGGTCGTTCAGGCCACCTCGCTGATGAGAGAGAGAACAGCGTTGGCTACAGGAACCGTCAAGTTTTTCAATGCCGAGAAGGGCTATGGCTTCATCTCGCGTGAGGGTGCGGACGACGTGTTCGTCCACTACTCCAACATCCAGGGCTCGGGCTACCGGTCCCTCGACGAGGGTCAGACCGTCGAGTTCGACGTCGCCCCTGGTCGCAAGGGTGAAGAGGCCCAGAACGTCCGGGTCGTCTGAGGTAGAGCTCTACAACTGATCTGAACACGGCGCCCCGCCTCGGCGGGGCGCCGTTTCGCGTCCGGGCTCAGGTCCGATGGCGCAGGCGGGGGACGACGTCGGCCATGAAGCGTTCCATGGAGTCGACGTCGGGGTAGTCGCGGAACCAGAGGACGAACTCGCTGCACCCGGCGTCGATGAAGGCCTGGACCTTCTCGGCCACCTGCTCGTCGGTGCCGATGAAGTTGTCGCGGACGTAGTCCTCGGGGTCGTCGTTGCCCCAGAGGTCGCCGCCGGCGGGGTCGGCCAGCCAGCGGGCCAAGTCGGCCTCGGTGTCGAAGAGCCGGCAGTCGGGGGCGAGGGTGCGGACGATCTCGTCGACGTCCCGGCCGATGGCGTCGCAGTGGCCCCGCAGGACCTCGGACTTGTGGACGAACTCGTCCAGGCCGACCTGCCAGTTGGTGGCGTGGGCGTGCTCGGCGGCGATGCGCAGCGTGACCTTCTCGCCGCCGCCCCCGATCCAGATGGGCAGGGGGGACTGGACCGGCTTGGGGAAGGAGATGGCGTCCTCCACCCAGGCGTGGTGGCCGTGGACCGATGCGGAGGGCTCGGTCCAGAGCGCCTTGGCGATCTGGATGGTCTCCTCCAGCAGCTCGAGGCGCTGGCCGGTCGGGCGGGTAGGTCCAGCCGTGGGAGTGGTACTCCTCGTCGAACCAGCCGGCGCCGATGCCGAAGATGACCCGGCCGCCGGACATGACGTCGACGGTGGCGGCCTGCTTGGCCAGCAACGCCGGGTTCCGGTAGCCGGCGCAGGTCACCATCTGGCCGAGGCGGGCCCGATGGGTGACCTCGGCCAGGGCCGCCATCATCGTCCAGGCCTCGAACATCGGCTCCGGCTCCCGGCGGGGGACGGTCTCGACGTGGTCGTACACCCAGAGGTGGTCATAGCCCGCCAGCTCGGCGGCCAGGGCGACCTCCTTGGCCCGGGACCAGGCCCGTTGGGGCTCCCAGCCGGCGTACTCCAGCTTCCAGCCCTGGGGCACGAAGGCCCCGAACCGGGTCGGATGGGGCGCAGCCGGGCTCACGCGTTGGCCGGGTTCAGGGCGGCCACCGCGGGGTCCCAGTCGAAGAACTGGATCTCGATCATCATCGGCAGGAGGTAGCGCACGTAGAAACTGTGCAGCGTGAGGGCGTCGCCGTGCACATCGGCGTGGTGATCGATGATGTCGACCCGGTCGTCGGTCTCGGCGAACGCCTTGGCTTTGGCCAGGAACCCCTCCAGCTCCTCGAGCGAGCCGACCGACATCCCGAAGTGGTCGAGGCGGGGACAGGCCATCGGCTCGTCGTCGGCGATGAGGAACAGGAACTGCTCCCAGTCGTAGGCCGACAGCACGAGGACCTCTCGGTCCTTGGTCTCCGACGGCAGTTCCTCGAAGCCGAAGACCCCGCCCCAGAAGGCCAGGATCTCGGCCCGGCCGGACTCGTCGAGCAGGTCGGCGGGCACGCTCATGGCGACGTGGTTGAAGCGGGGGGTACGGGTCACGGGGCTCCTCCGGGGGTGACCATGACCTTGCCGGCCAGCTCACCGGCCGCCAGGCGTTCCATGGCGGTGAGCAGGCCGGGCAGGGTCACGTCGACGGGTTCGATCAGTACGTCCACGGGGAGGCGGGGGAGCAGGGCCAGGGCGTCCTCGAAGCCGTGGGCGTCGTAGACGAAGGCGCCGGTGATCTCCAGTTCGTTGAGGGTGATGCGGTTGGGGTCGAAGCGGGGCGGGTCGATGCCGGCGCCCACCAGCACGAGGCGGCCCATCCGGCCGAGTTGGCCGAGGGCCTGCTCCATGGCGGCGCGGTGCCCGGAGCACTCGATGGCCCGGTCGTAGGGCCGATCGAGGACGTGGCCCGGGTGCCAGTCCGGCGCCGGCACCTCGTCGGGGGCCATGACCTCGGTCGCGCCCAAGGCCCGGGCCAGGGCCTGACGGGCGGGCGCGGGCTCGACCACGGTCACGTGGGCCACGCCCCGGTCCACCAGCGCGGCGGTGGTCAGGGCGCCGATGGGTCCGGCGCCGAAGACGATCACCCGGTGGTGGTCCTCGACGCGGGCCTGGGTGATGCCCGTGCAGAGCGACGGCGAGGGGCTCGGCCAACGCCGCCGCCCGGAGGCTCAGGCCGTCGGGCAGCGCCAGGATCTCGTCCTCGTGGGTCAACGAGTAGCGGGCGTAGGCCCCCTGGTGGCCGGCCGAGCCGACCTCTTCGCGGTTCAGGCAGACCGACGGCCGTCCGGCTCGGCAGGCCTCGCACTCGCCACAGCGCCGGGACGGCCCCGCCACCACCGGCTGGCCGACCTGCCAGCGGGTCACGGCCTCGCCGACGGCGGCCACGGTGCCGGTGTACTCGTGGCCCTCGATGGTGCCCGGGGTGCCCCAACCCTCGATCACCATGTGCAGGTCGCTGCCGCACACACCGCAGTGGGAGACCTCGAGCAGCACGTCGTGGGGCCCGACGCTCGGCCGGTCGACGTCGACGACCTCCAGCACCCCCTTCTCGCGGTAGACCGCCGCGGGCATCGTGGCCGGCAGCTCGACGGCCGTCATCGGCCCACCAGGTCCGGGCGGTACTCGGGGTGGTCGGTGAGCCACTGCGACGCGGCCCGCATGGTCTCCTCGTTCTTCTTGTTGATGAAGCCGTAGATCCGGCCCTCGAACCACTTCCAGGGGGCCTTGGTCAGGTGGTACCGCTCCTCGAAGTGGAACCGGGTCTGGTTCGGGCCGAGCGGCTCCAGGCGGACCTTCCCGGTCTGGTCGTTGCCGGGCGTCGAGCTCAGCATCGTGAACGTGTAGCCCCGGTCCTTGGCCACGTCGGTGACCAGCTCCAGGGCTGCGCCCTTGCGGCCCATCGGCATCTGGTAGATCACCCGCCGCAGCAGGCCGTTGCCGTGTTGGTCGCCGGGGTGCACGACCTGGACCTCGAGCACCATCGGCGCGTAGTCGGTCCATCGGTCGTAGTCCTGGAACAGGGCCCACAGCCGGGCGGCCGAGTGGGGCATGTCGATCGTGTAGCGGTGCTCGCGCATCAGGCGCTCCGCAGGCCGGCGGCGTGGGGGCTCTCCGGCGGCGGCAGGGGGTGGCGGAACACCCGGGCCGCGTTCTCGTGGGTGATGGCCGCGATCTCGGCGTCGGTCAGGATCCCGCCGTAGGCCTTCTCGATGACGGCTTGGGTGTCGGGCCAGGTGCCGTCACCGTGCGGGTAGTCGGTCTCGAAGCAGATGTTCTCGACGCCGATGACGTCGCGGGTGCTGATGGTCCCCGGGTCGTCGATGGTGCAGAACGTGAAGTTCCGGCGCAGCACGTCGCTGGGGCGGAGGTCGCCGGGCATCCCGAACGACCCCTCGAAGTCCCGGCCGTAGCCCGAGCGCTCGACCATGTTGTCCAGCCGGTCGATGAGCATGGCCACCCAGCCGATGCCGCCCTCGGACATGGCGATCTGCAGGTCCGGGAAGCGCACCGGATAGCCGGACCACAGCCACTCCGCGCAGGCCCCGAGGGCCAGTTGGCCGAACAGGGTGGCTCCCAGCTGGATCGCCGGCGCCCCCTTGGGCATGTCGACGATGCCGCAGGAGGCCACGTGCAGGCACACGACGGTGCCGGTGTCGGCGCAGGCCTCGATGATCGGGTCCCAGTGCCGGTCGAAGATCGGGGGCAGGCCGATGCGGTGGGGCTGCTCGGGCAGGGTGACGGCCCGGAACCCCCGGTCGGCGTTGCGCCGGATCTCGTTCGCCCCGGCCTCGGCGTCGGCCAGGAAGGTGATGCCCATCGGGATGTTGCGCTCGGGGTGGGGCTGCCACCACTCGTCGTGGAACCAGTCGTTCCAGGCCCGGGTCACCGCCAGCCCCAGGTCGGGGTCCGAGCACTGGCTGAAGACCCGACCGCAGAAGCCGGTGATCTGGGACGGGAAGTTGAGGGCGGCCCACACCCCGTTGATGTCCATGTCCTTCACCCGGGCGTCGATGTCCCAGCAACCCGGGCGCATGTCCTCGAAGCGGGTGGGCTCGATCCTCCAGTCCTCCCGGGGCCGACCCACCACGGCGTTCAGGCCCACCTGCAGGAAGATCTGCCCGTCGAACTCCCAGACCTCGTGGCCCTCCTCGGTCTCCACCACCTTCGGAGCCCGGTCCTGGAGCGCGGCCGGAAGGCGTCCCTCGAACATGCCGGGGGGTTCGACCAGGTGGTCATCGACCGAGATCACCGTGTGGCGGATCTCCCGGGGGTCGGGGTCGGGGAGCAGACCGTGGGCCTCACTCTTGGCCATGCCCGTCCGCCAGGTCCGTTCCCCCATACGGGGCCGAGCCTACGAGATCCCTGACACGGGCGTCAGCGGCTGCGGATCACGCGGCTCGAGGTGGTCTCGCCGAGGAGACCCGGATGCCGGTGAGGAGGGAGGAGCGGGTTGGCTACGGTCGCTCCCCGTGCCGCTGCCCCGGGTCCGTGTGCCCGCCACCGAGGAGTTCCGAGCGGGGTTCGCCGCGATCCGGGAGCGCCTCGGCGTCCCCGAGTCGATGCCGGAGGCGGTCGAGGCCGCCGGGCGGGAGGCGGCCCGCCGGGCCTGGTCGGCGGACCGCGTGGACCGGCGGGACCTCGAGCTGGTGACGATCGACCCCGTGGGCAGCCGCGACCTCGACCAGGCCCTGCACATCGAGACGCGCGGTGACGGCCACCGGGTCAGCTACGCCATCGCCGACGTCGCCGCCTTCGTGGACCCGGGCGACCTGATCGACCAGGAGGCGTGGCGCCGGGTCGTCACCCTGTACAGCCCGGACCATCGGGCGCCGTTGCACCCGGCGCCGCTGAGTGAGGCCGCCGGCAGCCTCCTGGCGGACGGCGATCGTCCGGCGGTCCTGTGGACCATCGACCTCGACCACCGCGGCGAGGTGGCCGACCGGCGGGTCGAGCGGGCCGTCGTGCGGAGTCGGGCCCAGCTCGGGTACCAGGAGGCTCAGCGACTGACCGACGCCGGCGGGCACCCGGCCCTGGGGGCACTGCCCACGGTGGGTGAGCGCCGGATCGCCCTGCAGACCGAACGGGGGGGCATCAGCCTGCACCTGCCGAACCAGGAGGTGGTCGAGGCCGACGGGGGCTATGACGTCGTCTTCGAGGCCCCACTGCGCATCGAACAGTGGAACGAGCAGATCTCGCTCCTCACCGGGATGGTCGCGGCCGAGCTCATGCTCGACGCCGGGACCGGACTGCTGCGCACCCTGCCCCCGCCGCCGGACTTCGTCGTGCGGGCTCTGGGCCGATGCGCCCGCGGTCTCGGTGTCGACTGGCCGAAGAAGGCCGAGGACTACGCGTCGATCCTGGCCGGCCTCGATCCGTCCCGATCAGATCACGCCGCGCTCATCACCCAGTCGGCCCGCCTCTTCCGGGGCGCGGGGTACGTGGGGTTCGCGGGGGAGCGCCCCGAGCTCACCGAGCAGGCCGCCATCGGTTCGCCCTACGCCCACGTCACGGCCCCCCTGCGTCGACTCGGTGACCGCTTCGCCACCGAACTGGCTCTGTCGGCCCATGCCGGTCGCCCGCCCGCGGGATGGGCGGTCGAGGCCCTGGACCTGCTGCCGGCGACCTTGGAGGACGGGGCCCGACAGCAGTCGGCCCTGGATCGGGCCTGTGTCGACTTCACCGAGGCGATGGTGCTCCGGGACCGCGTCGGTCAGCGGTTCTCGGTCGTGGTCACCGAGGTGGACAAGGCGGACCTGCGGGTGCAGTTCCGCGATCCGGCGGTCCTGGCCCGGGCCCGCGGCGATGGCCTGGCCGCCGGGCAGGAGGCTGAGGTGGAGCTGGTCGCCGTCCACCCCGAGGAGGGCCGGATCGAGTTGCGGGCGGTGGCCACCGGCTGACGGCGCGTTTGCCTCCGTTTCCCCCGCGTGCGACCATCTGTGGTCGATCTGGTGACGCTGCGTCACCAAAGACGGGTCGGCGGACGGGAACAGGCGTGGGCGTGAGGCGAAGGCACGGGAAGGCGAACGGTGGGGGTGGGCTCCGGCCGGGGGTGGACGCCCCATGACCCTCGACCGGGGTGTGGTGGTGTGCAACGGCAAGGGTGGCGTGGGCAAGTCCTCGTTGGCCGCGGGGCTGGCGGCCACGGCCGCGGCCATGGGCTGGCGCTGCCTCGCCGTCGACCTGGACGGTCAGGGCAACCTGGGCCAGGACCTCGGCTACCAGCAGGCCGGTCTCGGCGACGGCGGGGAATCGGTCTACCGCGCCCTTCTCGAGGGAGCGCCGCTGACGCCGGTCGCCGGTGTCCGGGAGGGCCTCGACGTCCTGGCCGCCGGGCCGTGGACCGACCGGCTGGCCGACGGGCTGACCCGACGGGTCCACGCCGCCGGTCCCGACGGGCTCACCGAGCCCCGTGACACGCTGGTGCGCGCGGCGGAGGGCTATGACCTGGTCGTCTTCGACACGCCGCCGTCGACCGCCGCCCTCCTGGACCTCGCCTTGGCCTCGTCCCGCTTCTTGTGCTGTCCCGTGCGCTTCGACCAGGCCAGCATCGACGGCTTGGGCCGGGTCGACGGCCGGCGTCGGGCCCTGGCCGATCAGGGCCTCAACACCGGTCTGGAGCTGCTCGGCGTCGTCCTCTTCGGCTTCGGGGCCGCCGAGAGGCGGCTGTTGCGCGATTCCCGCCGACAGCTCGAGTACCTGCTGGACGGGGTGGCGCCGGTCTTCCCGACGCCCATCCGGGAGGCCCGCAAGGCGGCCCGCCACATGCGGGCCCACGGTGTGGTGGCCTCGGAGTACTTCCTCGCCTCTCAGGAGGCCGCCCCCTGGTACGACAACCCGCCGGGCGAGGAGGGTTTCGCCCGCAACGCCGCCGGTCTCGCATCGGACTACTGGGAGGTCACCCGGGAGATCCTCTCGAGGCTGAGCCAGCGCGTCACCGCCCGCCCGCTCACCGCGGTCGGTTCGTGAGCGCCGAACCCCTGACCGTCGAGGGCCGGGAGGCGCCTCCGCCGCCGCGACCGGCCGGGGTGATCGATCTCGGCCGCTACCGGGGGCGCACCGGGGCCGGCCCGGTCGTCGCGCCGCCGCCCACCGACACCGCGGTCGCCCGATCGTCACTCACCGCCGCGGTCGTGGCCCCCATCCGCGCCGAGCCGGCCGAGCGCACCGACCGGATGGCGAGCACGACGATCGCCGGCGCCGACGGCGAGGTGGTCATCCGTCGGCTTCGCCTGGGCTCGGTGTTGCGGATGGCGTTCGGCTTCTCGCTCTGCGCCGTGATCGTGGTCGTCGGCGCAGGTGTCCTGATCTGGATCACCATCAGCACCCTCGGTGTGGTCGAGAACCTGGAGAGCCTGGCCGAGGACCTGGGCTGGGTCGATGTGACCTTCGACGGTCCGGCGATGCTGCGGGCCGCGCTGATCGGCGGCGGGATCCTCGTGGTGGCCGCCAGCCTGCTGTCGGTCGTGTTCGCCGAGGTCTTCAACCTGCTCTCCACGATCACCGGAGGCCTGAAGGCCGAGGTCGGACCCGCCCCGCTCACCCGGCGGGAGCGGCGCCGGATCCACAAGGCGCTGAAGCGCCGGGCCCGCGAGCAGGCCTCAGCCGCCTGAACCTCAGCCGTCGAGGCCGCCGCTGAGGAGGTCGGCCCGGTCCGACAGGCCCTGGGCGGGGCCGTGGAAGGCGATGCGGCCCTGGTGCAGGATCGCCGCGTCGTCGGCGATCTCGAGGGCGTGGTGGACGTGCTGTTCGATGATCAGCAGCGCGGTGCCGGCGGCCTTGATGCGGTGCAGGGTCTCGTAGACCTCCTCGACCACGATCGGGGCCAGACCGAGGGACAACTCGTCCACGATCAGCAGGCGCGGCGGCCGGGCCATGACTCGGGCGAGGGAGAGCATCCGCTGCTCGCCGCCGGAGAGCGTTCCCGCCTGCTGGGCCCGACGTTCGCCCAGGCGGGGGAAGAGCTCGAAGGCCCGGTCCAGTCCCGGGCCGATCTCGTCCTTCGGGCCGACGCCACCGAGGCCGAGGACCAGGTTCTCCTCGACGGTGAGGGTGCCGAACACCGACCGCCCCTCGGGGGCGTGCAGCACGCCCCGTTGGGCCACGACGTGGGTGGCGGCGCCGGAGAGGTCCTCGCCGGCGACCCGCAGGGCGCCCCGGGTCGGGGCCAGCAGCCCGGAGGCGACCCGGGCCACGGTCGTCTTGCCCGAGCCGTTGGGCCCGAGCAGGGCCACGGCCCCACCGTCGGGCACCGTCGAGCGACACGGCGAAGAGGGCGCGGAACGGGCCGTAGGCGGCGTCCACGCCGTCGAGCTCCAGGAGGGGGACGGGGCCCGTCGCCTCGGTCATCAGGTGCTCCCCAGGTAGGCCTTGCGCACGGCTTCGTCACCGAGGACGTCCTCGGTGGTGCCCTGGGCGATGAGGGTGCCGAAGTCGAGGACGTACAGGCGGGTGGTGACGGACCGGACCAGCTCGACGTCGTGTTCCACCAGCAGGACGGCGACCTCCCGCTCCTGGCTGACCCGGGTGAGGACGTCTCCCATCGCCGCGGTCTCGTCACCGTCGAGCCCGCTGGACGGTTCGTCCAGCAGCAGGAGGCGGGGCTCGATCATGAGGGCCCGGCCGAGCTCGACGAGCCGGGCCCGACCCAGGCTGAGGGCCTCGACCGGCCGCTCGGCCAGGGCCGACAGCTCGAGCAGGTCGAGGATGGCGTCGACCCGCTCCTGCTCGTCGGACGTCGGGCCCCCCTTGCCCCGCAGGTCCCGCCACAGGCCGCCGGTGCCCTGGCGGGCCCGCTCGGCCACCAACAGGTGGTCACGGACGGTCGTGCCGGTGAAGAGCTCGATGCGCTGGAAGGTGCGACCGATCCCGAGGCGGGCCCGGGTGTGGACCCGACGCCCGATCAGGTCCTCCCCACAGAAGGTGACCCGGCCGGCGTCCGGGCGCAGGTAGCCGTAGATGCAGTCGAACAGGGTGGTCTTGCCCGCCCCGTTGGGCCCGATCAGGCCGACGATCTCCCCGTCGCCCACCTGGAGGGAGGCCTCGCTGAGGGCGGTGATGCCGGCGAAGCGCTTGGTGATGCCCTCGGCCTCGAGCAGGGTGCTCATGGCGCGGCCTCCGCCGCCACGGGGGCCCCGTCGGAAGCGTCGTCGGGCCCGTCGTCCTCGTCGTCGTCGGTCCGGCGCAGGATCCGCCGGTTGACGAAGGCCAGGGACTTCGCGGTCTGGTACTCGATGATGCCCTCGGGGTGCTTGGCGTAGGTCAGCGCGCCGAGGCCGAAGAGGGCGAACGCGAGGGCCTGGGGGTTCTGGGCCGGGTTGAACGTGTCGGGCAGGAAGCTGAGGTCGACCCGGGAGATGATCTCCGGGAAGAGCTTGAACATGATCCCGGCGGTGATGGCGGCCTGGATGGCCCGGGGCCCGAGGGTCACGACCAGCACCACCCACACCAGGCCCTGGATGAAGTTGTAGTTGAGGAGGTTGAGCCGGCCGTCGAGCACGGCCAGCAGGCCACCGCCGAGACCGGCGATCCCGGCGGAGAGGCCGAAGGCGGTCACCCGGGCCCGACGGGGGTCGATGCCGATGGAGACGGCGGCCATCTCGCTGCCCCTGAGAGCGTCGAGGTAGCGCCCCACCGTGCCCCGCTTGATGAGCAGCACCGCGCCACTGACCAGCCCGAGGAAGGCCAGACAGAGGAAGTAGTAGGCCCGCGTGCTGGAGAAGTCGATGGGCCCGATCACCGGCCGGGGGATCTGGAGGTTCTGGCCCCCCGCCCAGTCCTGCGGGAGGATCACGAACTGGAAGGCGGCTGCGAAGGCCAATGTCGCCAGCGCGAGGTAGAGGCCCTCGAGGCGCAGCACGGGGAGCGCGAAGATCCCGCCCACCAGTGCGGCCAGGGCCGCGCCGATGAGCACGGCCACCAGGACCTGCATGTCGAAGCGGTCGACCAGTTGCGCGGTGGTGAAGGCGCCGATGCCGGCGAAGGCCGCCTGGGACAGCGAGAGCAGGCCGGCCATGCCGGTGATGACGGTCAGCGAGCAGAAGATGACGGCGTAGACGATGCCGGTCACGAAGAGCAGCACCCAGAAGTCGTCGAAGAACCACGCCACCCCGGCGCTGATGAACACGAAGACCCCGACCCCCAGCACCCGCGTGCTGATGGTCATGGCCCGCGTCCGCAAGGTGCTGGCGGGCGCCGGAGGTGGGGGGTCCACCCCGGCGAGGGGATCGGCGGCCTCCCGACGGTTGCGCAGCCCGGGCCAGAAGAGCAGCAGGAGGAACAGGGCCCCGAACGGCAGGGCCGGGCGCAGCCCCTGGGACAGGATGCTGCCGGCCGGCAGCCACGTGTAGAGCAGCTGGTAGCCCACCCCGAGGGCGATGCCCCCGAGGAGGGTCATCGGGATCGACTGCAGGCTGCCGAAGGCGGCGGCGGCCATCGCCGCGATGAGCAGGAAGAGGAAGTTCTCGTTGTTGACCTGGCTGAAGAGGGGGGCCAGGAGGACCCCGGCCATGCCCGCGAACAGGCTGGAGAGCATCCAGGCGAGGGTGCTGATGCGGTCGGCGTTGATGCCCGCCAGCTCGGTCATCCGGGGGCTCTCCACGGTGGCCCGCATGCGCAGGCCCAGCTGGGACCAGCGGAACATCGCGGTCAGCGCCGCCACCGCAGCCAGGGTGACCAGCACCGTCGCCACCTGGTTGCCGTCGATGGCGTAGTCGCCCCAGCGGTAGATGGTGGGGCTGCCGATCTCGTCGGTGGTGGGCCAGATGCCCTTCACCCCGAACGACGCTCCGCCCCCGAACCAGAGCTTGGTGATCTCGGGGATGGCCACCAGCAGGCCGAGGGTGGTGACCAGCTTGGCGATGGAGCTCGCGGTCCGCAGGTGGCGGAAGAGCGCCCGGTCCAGGACGTAGCCGAGCAGTGGAGCGGCCACGAAGACCGCCAACACGAGGGCGGCCCAGATCGGCCACTCGTGGCGGACCCGGGTGTCGTAGTAGACGGCGGCGGAGACGAAGGCCTGGGCCCCGAAGGCGAGGTTGAAGACGCCGGCTGTCCGGTAGGTGAGGACCAAGCCCACCGCCAGCAGGGCGAACACGCACCCGATGGGCGCGCCACCGATGACGGCGTTGAGGACGTCGGTCACGGGCGGGCGACCGGCGATCCGCAGCGGATCGGGCTCAGGCGGACACCTCGGGTTCCTCGGGCAGCTCGGCGGCCTCGGTGTCGAAGCAGATGAACGGCGCGCCCGGCTCCCCGAACTGGGGCACGAAGGCGCCGTCCTCGATGATCGACAGGGCCGAGCAGGCCCGCCCGGAGTCACCGGTGTGCTCGACGGTCCAGTCCAGCGGCGGGATGAGACCCTCGGCGTTGTAGTCGGTCAGCTGGTTCAGGCCGTCGATGACGCCCTGCTGGCTGAACTCGGGACCGGCGGCCCGCAGGCCCGTCACGAACATGTCGGCCGCGATCCAACCCGACAGGCTGAGCTCGCCCACCGTGCCGCCCACTTCGTCGATCCACTCGAGGTAGGTGTCCATCGACGGCGGCGGGTCCTCGGCCTCGAAGGGCACGAACTGGGTGAGGACGTAGGAGCCCTCGAAGAGGTCACCGTTCTCCTCGAGGAAGTCGTAGTCGTAGGCGTTGGGCATGTACTGGATGGCGTCCAGCTCCTGGCGCCGCGCCTCCTGCTGCACGGTGATGGCGCCGTTGAAGTCCATGCAGGTCGCGATCATGTCGACCCCCGCGGCCTTCATGTCCCGGACCTGCGCGCTGAGGTCGGGGATGCCGTAGGGGAGGCTGGCGTCGAGGAACCCGACCTCGGCGGTGGGGTAGGTGTCGAAGCTGGCCTGGATGCCCTCGGCGCAGGTGGCGGACTGGGGCACGTCGTAGGCCAGGACGCCGATGGTGGTGGAGCCGGTCTCCCGGGCCAGCCAGGGCAGGAGGGGCTGGGCGCAGGTGAAGCAGAGGTAACCCCGGATGCCGAAGAGGTTGTCGCCGAGGGCGTACTCCTCGTTGATGTTCCAGCCGAAGGTGGGCATGTTGGCGTCGACCAGCAGCTCGGCGCCGGAGAAGTCGAGGGTGGCCACGGGCAGCACCGCGAAGAGGTCCTGGGTCAGCAGGCTCTGGACGTCCTGGGTGTTCTCGAAGCCGGTGTTGTCGTCCTCCTCGGCCACCAGCTCGAGATCCCGGCCGTAGACGCCGCCCTGGGAGTTCATGTACTCGAAGTAGGCGTGGACGCCCTCGAAGGACTCGCCCTCCTTGCCGCCGATGGGGTTGGTCGTCGAGGCCACGCCCCCCACCCGGATGGTGCTGTCGTCCACGCCGGGGGCATCGACGGGCACGTTCTCGTCGATCGGCAGCTCGAGGACCTCGGCATAGGTCAGGGGCCCGCCGTCGTCGGCGGTGCCGGTGGTGGCGTCGCTGGAGGACTCCTCCGCGTCATCGGAGGCGTTGCTGCAGGCCCCCGCGAGGAGCGTCAGCAGGGCCAGGCAGGCGGCGAAGCGTCGACGGTTCACGGTTGTTGTCCCCCCGGATCGAACCTTGCGTGCGGCGGGACCTTACACCCCGTGGGATCGCGCTGACGCGCGTGTCAGGTAGGGCCGAACAGGCTGCGTTGGGCGGCCTTGGCCAACACGTCGGTGACCTCGTCGTCGGACGCGGGCACCATGCCCGTGGCCGCGAAGTAGGTGAGGCGCTCGATCATGGCCACGAGGGCCACGGCGGCGACGTCGGGGTCGACGCCGTCGATACCCGCCGCCCGGATGCGCACGGCCAGGCGGGCCACGAACTGGGTGAGGACGTCGGTGCCGAGGCGGCCCTCGGGGCTGGTGTCCTGCTCGGCCTCGGTCCAGGTCTGGATGACGGTGCCGTACTGGTCGTAGACCTCCCGGAAGCGGGCTACCCACGCCCGCAGTTCGGCCGCGCCCTCGGGGCCGGGTCCGATCGGGCCCAGCGAGTCGGCCAGGTCCCCGAGCCGGTCGGCCACGTCGGTGGTGAGCGCCCGGAAGAGGTCCTCTTTGCTGGCGAAGTACCGGTAGAAGGTCCCGTGGGAGGTCTCGGCCGCCTCGACGATGTCGTCCACCCGGGCGGCGTGCAGCCCCTGCTCGCCGAACACCGTCACCCCGGCCCGCAGCAACCGGTGCATGGTCTCCACCCCGCGCGCCCGCAGCTCCCGCTCCTCCACCGGCCGTCCGGGCCCCCCGACCACGTCCACGTCCGCCGACCGTACGCGTTGGGCGGGGCCGACCGCGTACGGTCCTGGGCCATGGGAGTGCCGGCGCCGGGGGAGGCGCCTCTGGTGGCCGCCGACGCGGCGGAGCTGATCCGGCGCAACGGGACCGATCCCGAGATCGCCTCGCGGCCGGCCGTGCACACCCGCGAGCGGACGTGGACCCATGGCGACGTGTACGCCGAGGCGCGGCGGTATGCCGCCCTCTTTGCCGACACGCTTCCGGCGGGCCGGCCGCCGCACGTCGGGGTGTTGGCCGACAACATCCCGGAGTACCTCTTCACCTTCGCCGGTGCCGCACTGGTCGGGGCGACCGTCGTCGGGCTGAACCCGACCCGGCAGGGCGAGCACCTGCTGCGGGACATCCACCACGCCGACGTGGGCCTGCTCATCAGCGAGACGGCCCACGACGCCGATCTCGACCCGATCAGGGGTGGCCTCGGGGTGCCGGTGCTGCGGGCCGGTGATGAGCTGGAGGCGGCCCTGCCCGCCGATGCCGAGGACGCGGGCCGGGAGCCCGGGCCCGACACCCAGTGGGCGCTGATCTTCACGTCGGGAACCTCCGCGGCCCCCAAGGCGGTCATCTGCACCCAGCGCCGCCTCCTGGTGACCGGCAACCGGATGCGGATGCTGATGGACGTCGGACCGGACGACGTCGGCTACGTGTGCATGCCGCTGTTCCACTCCAACGCGGTCATGGTCGGTTGGGCCCCGAGCCTCGGTGGCGCGGCGCCTCGGTCGGCCTGGCCCGCAAGTTCAGCGTCGAGCCAGTGGCTCCCCGACGTCCGCCGCTACGGCGCCACCTGGTTCAACTACACGGGCAAGCCCCTGAGCTACCTCGTGGCCTCGCCCGAGCAGCCCGACGACGCCGACAACCCGCTGCGGGTGGCCTTCGGCAACGAAGGGGCCCCGGACATCGTCGACCGCTTCTCCCGGCGCTTCGGCGTCCGGGTCATCGACTCCTTCGGGGCGACCGAGGGTGGGGTGGCGGTCAACCGGGAGGACGGCATGCCCGCCGCCGCGCTCGGCCGGGCCGGCGAGGCGGTGCAGGTCGTCGATGAGGACGGCCACTCCAAGCCGGTCGCCCGCCTCGACGCCGACGGCCGCCTGCTCAACCCCGAGGAGTGCGTCGGCGAGATCGTGAACACCGCCGGTACGGGTCCCTTCGAGGGCTACTACAACAACGACGAGGCCAACGAGCGCACCACCCGCAACGGCTGGTACTGGAGCGGCGACCTCGGCTACCTGGACGAGGACCGCTTCCTCTACTTCGCCGGCCGCAACGCCGACTGGATCCGGGTCGACGGCGAGAACTTCCCCGCCGGCCCCGTCGAGGCCGCTCTGAGCCGGCATCCCGACGTGGTGGTGGCCGCGGTCTACGGCGTCCCCGACGTGACCGCCGGCGACCAGGTGATGGCCACCGTCGTGGTCCGGGAGGAGGCGAGCCTCGATCCCGTCGCCTTCGGCGCCTGGATCGACGCCCAGGCCGACCTCGGCCCGAAGTGGCGCCCCCGCTACATCCGCCTGGCCGCCGACATCCCGACGACCGGGACCAACAAGATCCTCAAGCGAGACCTGGCCGTGCAGAAGTTCCGCGCCGACCGGATCGGTGGCGACGTCGTCTGGCACCGAGACCGCGGCGAGGTCGCCTACCGTCCCTTCACCCCCGACGACGAGGCCGCCCTCCTGGACGCCCTCACCACCGCCGGCCGCCAACGTTTCTGGGACCTCTGAGCCGATGGACCTCGCCTTCACCGATGCCGAGCAGGCGTTCGCCGCCGAGGTGCGGGCGTGGTTGGCCGACCATCTGGAGGCGCCGCCCGCCTTCGCCGACGCCGATGAGGAGATCGCCTGGGGGCGGGCGTGGCAGGCGCAGCTGGCCGCCGATCGCTGGGTGGGGATCCAGTGGCCCTCGGCCTACGGCGGCCGGGACGCCACGCCGGTCGAGGTGGCCCTGTTCAACATGGAGTACGCCCGGGCCCGGGCGCCCCAGCCGGTCAACCGGGTGGGGATCAACCTGGCGGGCCCGACCCTGCTGGCCCACGGGTCCGACGAGCAGAAGGCCCGCTGGCTGCCGTCGATCCTCGACGCCAGCGAGCTCTGGTGCCAGCTCTTCAGCGAGCCCGACGCCGGTTCGGACCTGGCTTCGCTGACGACGCGGGGTGTGCCGGTCGACGACGGCTGGCTGGTCAGCGGCCAGAAGGTCTGGACCTCCTACGCCGGGTTCGCCCGCTGGGGCATCGCCCTGGTCCGCACCGATCCCGACGCCCCCCGCCACCGGGGCATCTCCTACCTCGTGGTCGACATGGAGGCGGACGGGATCGAGATCCGCCCGCTGGTCCAGATCACGGGGGCGGCGGAGTTCAACGAGGTCTTCCTCGACGAGGTCTTCGTGCCCCGCGACCACCTGGTCGGAGGCTTGCACCAGGGCTGGGCGGTGGCCAACACGACCCTGGCCCACGAACGGGGCACAGCCTTCCCGTTCAAGGAGCAGGTCGTCCACGAGACCTATCTGGCCGAGCTCTACGACCTGGCTCTCCGCACCGGCCGCCTCGACGACATCGAGGTGGCCGACGGCCTGGCCCAGGCGTTCGTCCTGCTCCGCCTGCTCCGCCTGCACAACTGGCAGACCCTGTCCCGCCTCGGCCGCGGCATCGCCCCCGGCCCGGAGTCCAGCCTGGTGAAGCTGGCCTGGACCGACATGACCCAGCACCTCTCGACCGTGGCCCTGCGGGTGGTCGGCGAGGCCGCCCCCCTCGACGATGGCCCCTGGCCCCAGCAGTGGCTCTGGTCGCAGGCGGCCTCCATCGCCGGCGGCACCAGCGAGGTCCAGAAGACCATCCTCGCCGAACGCCTCCTGGGGCTGCCGCGAGGCTGACCACCGTCGGGCTGGTCGGGCGGGTGGACCTCGCCCGAGCCGGTGGTGCCCGTGGGTCGTCGGGCTGGGGACCGATACCGCCACCGACCGCAGGGATGGGGGCGGGGTGGACTGCGCCTGAGTCGGTGGTGCCCGTGGGTCGTCGGGCTGGTCACCGACACCGAGGCAGGGATGGGGGCGTGGGGTCGGGCCGCCGGTCGTCGGCGGCACTCGGGCGCCGAATCCCACGGTGCGTGGTCGGCGGCGCCGGATCAGGCAGGTCTCGAGGCAATACCTTGCGGAATCGGCAAGGTATTGCCTCGAGCTCGATCGATGCGGGCTCGAGACCGCCGAACGGGCCACGGAGGGTGAGAATCGGCGTCGGAAGGGCACCGCCGACGGTCGCCGGGACGACCCAGCCCCCGTGGTTGCGTGGTTGTCGTTGGGCCCTAGGCCGGGAACCGGGCCGCCAGCCAGGCTTCGATCTCGGCGGCGGCGTCGGCGCCGGTGTCGGTGGTGAGGTCGCCGAAGCGGCCGTCGAAGGCGTGGTCGCCGTCGGTGACGATGAAGGCGGTGACGTCGGTGCCGACCTCGGCCAGAGCGGCGCCGAAGCGCTCGGTCTGGGCCACGGTGATGAGGCCGTCGACGTCGCCGTGGAAGAGCAGCGCCGGGCCGGGGGCGTTGGCGGCCTGGGCGACGGAGTCGGCGTGCTCCCAGGCCTCGACGACCGCCGGATCGCGGGAGTCGGGGAGGCCGCCGTAGTAGCGCTCGGCCTCCAAGGTGTCGCCGTCGTAGTAGCCGTAGAAGCCGATGAAGGCCGGCCACGTCGTCGGTCACCCCGGCCCACAGGTCGTCGCCGGCGAACCAAGGGTCGCCGGGGGTGACGTAGGCCTGGGCGGCGAGACGGGCCCCGGCGGAGCTGCCGTGGAGCAGGATCCGCTGCGGGTCATAGCCGAGGGCGCCGGCCTGCAGGCGGGTCCACTGGATGGCGGCCTTCATGTCCTGTTCGGGGCGGGGATAGACCGGCTCGGGGGAGCCGTCACCCAGCAGCGTGTAGTCGATGGAGAGGGTCACGAACCCCTGCTCCCGGTACCAGTCCGACCACTCCGCCATCGTCGACCGGTCGCCGCTGTAGCCGCCGCCGCCGTGGACGAGGATGACGGCACCGCGGGGGAGGGCCCGGTCGGCCGGCAGAGATCGGCCTGGTGGGGCTGGGAGGCGGTGCGGGGGGTGTAGGTCACCACGCCGCACCGGCTCCGGGGTACCTCTGGGGCCGGGATGCTCCGCCGGGCCTCGGCTCCGGCGGGGGTGGGTGCCGCGGCGGGAGGGGTGGGCTCGGGGTCCGACGATGGCCAGAAGGTGACGCCGGCCACGGCCAGCAGGGCGACGAGGGCCAAGGCTCCCACCCAGGGGCTGACACGGTGCTTCGGCGGCATCCCCTCTCCATCGGCATCCGAGCGGCCGGTCTGAGCCGGGAACCGCTCCGTACTGGCGCCTGATTCGGTCGCCCTGGCCGCCGAATCAGGCGCCAGGACGAGACGGGCGGTCCATCGGGACCAGGGCTACCGGTATTCGTCGTCGGTGGGGCCGTACCAGAGGCGGGTCCAGGTGCCGTCGGCGGTGATGGAGGTGCGCCAACCGACGTACCCCCCGGCCTCGGCCCAGCCGAAGATGCCGGCCTCGCCGACGACCTCGGCCAGGGCGGCCCGCTCCTGGGCGTCGGCCACGTCCGCGAAGGGCCAGTCGACCGCGGTCGGCCAGGTGAAGCGCTCGGCGCCGTCGACCTCGTCCCGGGTGTGGGCCAGGCTCAGCAGGCCCGCCAGGGGCCGCAGGATGGGCTGGCCGTCGTGTTCCCGCTCGCGCCACTGGGACACGGGCATCGGGTCGCCCTCGTAGCGCAGGTCGACGCCGTTCTCCCGGGCCAGCCGCTGGAGCGCCCGGTAGTCACAGGCCACGGCCGCATCGATCAGCTCCTGGCGCCGGGCGGCCACCGCGGACGGGATGCCGTCGCTGTCCAGGGGGTCGATCTGCATGCCGTCGGCCGAGCAGCGCCCCTCGGGCACGGTGTCGTCGCTCAGGGTCGGCCGTCCGGCTCCCGCACAGGAGGTCATGAGGCCCGCGGCCAGAGCGAGCACCACCAGCCGCCGGATCACCGGGCGGAGGGTAACCCCGTCGTCCCGGCACCCTCGCGGGTGCCGGGACGGGAATCGGGCTACGCGAACGTCAGCAGGAAGGTCACCCGCTGGGCGTCGGGATCGGGCACCAGCTCACCGACGGACACGACACAGTCGTGGGTGGCGTCGCAGGTGACCCCGCCCTCGGTGTTGTCGATCATCGTCTGGCCCGCCGAGACGGCGTAGGTGGCCGACACGTTGCCGTCGGCATCGCTGGTCACCGTGGCGATGGCCCGCAGGTTGCAGTGCTCGGCCCCGGTGGTCTCCACCCCGTTGTCGGGGTCGCCCTCCGCGACGCACTGGGTGATGCCGAGGTCCAGGTTCGGCGTGAAGCCGGTGGCCTCGATGGTCACCTCGTCCCCGTCGGCCAGACCCTCGGCGGGGGTGGCCGACCCCGTGCAGTCGGGGACGGTCTCACCGCACTCGGCCTCGCCGGGGGCGAGCGCGGCCACCGTCGTCGTGGTCGTGTCGGCCACCGACGTGGTCGTCTCGGCCGGCGCCTCGGTGTCCTCGGCGGCGGTGTCGTCACCCCCGTCGTCGCTACAGCCCGCGGCCAGGAGGGCCACGACGGCCACCCCCAGCAGCCAGCGGCCCCATCGTGGTCCCTGTTCATGTGCTCTCACTGCGCTACCTCCCGTTGTCGTCGCGCGTCGAGATCTCGGACCGGGGCCCCGGCGAGGCGGGGGCCCTCGGTGTGCAGGTGGCAGTGGACCCGGCCACCGTCGGGCAGGACGAAGACCGGCGGGTCCACCGCCCGGCAGATGTCCATGGCGTGGGGGCACCGGGGGTGGAAGTGGCAGCCCGTCGGTGGGTCGAGGGGGCTGGGCACGTCGCCCCGGAGCACGATGCGGCGCCGGGCCCGCTGCCGCACCGGGTCCGGCACGGGGACCGCCGACACGAGGGCCTCGGTGTAGGGATGCGTCGGCGCGTCGTGGACGGCGGTGGCGGGGCCCTCCTCGACCACCCGGCCGAGGTACATCACCGCGATCCGGTTGCTCACGTGGCGCACCACAGACAGGTCGTGGGAGATGAACAGGTAGGCCAGGCCCTGTTCGGCCTGCAGGTCGGCCAGCAGGTTGATGACCTGGGACTGCACCGACACGTCCAGGGCGCTGACCGGCTCGTCGCACACCACCAGCGTCGGGACGCAGGGCCAGGGCGCGGGCGACCGCGATGCGCTGGCGCTGGCCGCCGGAGAACTCGTGGGGGTAGCGGTCCAGCACCGTGCCGTCGAGGCCGACCTGGTCGAGCAACTCGACGACCCGGGCGGTGAGCGTCGACCCCGTCGTCCAGCCGGTGGACCCGCAGTGGCTCGGCCACGATCTGGGCCACGGTCAGGCGCGGGCTGAGCGAGGCGTACGGGTCCTGGAAGACCATCTGCACCTGGCGGCGGGCCGCCCGGAGCTCGGCGCCGGACAGGGTGGCCAGGTCCCGCCCCCCGAAGACCACCTCACCATGCGGTGGGTTCGATGAGCCGGGTGACGAGGCGGGCCCGTGGTCGACTTCCCCGACCCGCTCTCACCGACCAGGCCGAGGGTCTGGCCCCGAGCGACCTCGAGGTCCACGCCGTCCACCGCCCGCACGTGGCCCACGACCCGGCGGAGGACGCCGCTGCGGACGGGGAAGTGCTTCGCGAGGCCGCGGCACGGCGAGCAACGGCTCGGCGGTCACATCGTCCCCTCGAGGTGCAGCTCGGCGGCCCGCACGCAGCGGACGCCGCCGGCCAGCTCGACGGGGCCGGAGCGACAGCGGTCCTCGGCGTGGGCGCAACGGTCGGCGAAGCGGCAACCCGCGGGCCAGGCGGCGGGGTCCGGGACCTGGCCGGGGATGGTGGCGAGGCGCTCGCCCGGTGTGGCCGACTGCGGCAAGGCTCGGATGAGCGCCTCGGTGTAGGGGTGCTCGGGCGGGCGAACAGCTCGTCGACCGTGGCCTGCTCCACGATCTGGCCGGCGTACATGACCGCCACGTCGTCGGCGATCTCGGCCACGACGCCCAGGTCGTGGGTGACGAACAGCATCGCCATGCCGAGCTCGCGCGCGGAGTCGAGGCGAGCAGGTCGAGGACCTGGGCCTGGATGGTGACGTCGAGGGCGGTGGTCGGCTCGTCGGCGAGCAGGACTCGGGGCGAGCAGGCCAGGGCCATGGCGATCATGGCCCGCTGGCGCATGCCGCCCGAGAGCTCGTGGGGGTAGCTGCGGGCCCGGGCGGCCGGGTCGGGGATGTCGACGCGTCGAGGGCCTCGACCGCGGCGAGCATGGCCGCCCGCCGCCCCGCCCCCTGGTGCACCCGGACCATCTCCGCGATCTGGTCCCCCACGGTGAACGCGGGGTTCAGGCTCGTGTCCGGCTCCTGGAAGATCATCGCCATGTCCCGGCCCCGCACGGCCCGCAGCTGCCCCCGGCGGCAGGTCGACCAGCTCCTGGCCGTCGAAGCGGATGGAGCCGGTGGCCACCCGACCGGTGCGGCGGGGCAGCAGCCCCATCAGGGCCAGGGCGGTGACCGTCTTGCCGCAGCCGCTCTCGCCGACGAGGGCCAGCGTCCGACCCGCGGGCAGGGTCAGGTCCACCCCGTCGACCACCCGCACCCACCCGTCGCCCCGGGCGAACTCGATCCCCAGGTCGCGGACCTCGACCAGGCCCCGGTCCTCGGTCGGTGAGACGGGACGGGGGCCGGCGTCGGGTCGGCGGGGGGCGGGTCCGGCGCGGCCGAGGGCGTCC
Organism: uncultured Microthrixaceae bacterium; assembly: GCA_963777805.1. Taxonomy (GTDB): domain Bacteria; phylum Actinomycetota; class Acidimicrobiia; order Acidimicrobiales; family DATDAH01; genus DATDAH01. Next base: position 105,700 of record CAVZRY010000002.1, read on the forward strand.
CGCAGGCCGTCGCCGATGAGGTTGTAGGCCAGCACGGTCAGGGTGATGGCCCCGCCCGACACGAAGATCTGCCATGGGACCTCGAGCACGAAGTCGAACGAGCGCTTCAGCATCCCGCCCCAGGTCGGGGTGGGCGGTGGGGCCCCGGCCCCGAGGAAGCTCAGGCCGGCCTCGGCCAGGAGGGCGAAGCCCAGGCTGACCGCGATCTGGATGATGAGCGGCGAGGCCACGTTGGGCAGCACGTGGCGCACGGCGATGCGGGCCGAGGGCGTGCCCACCGACCGGGCGGCCTCGATGTAGGTCTCCTCCCGCACCGCCAGGACCTGACCGCGGATGAGTCGGATCAGGCTGGGGATGAAGACCAGGCCCACCGCCAGGATCAGGTTGAGCATGCTGGTGCCGCGGAGGGAGATGATGGCCAGCGCGACCACCAGGGGCGGGAACGCGAAGGCGGCATCGGTCATCCGCATGATCACGGTGTCGGTCCGGCCGCCCCGGTAGCCGGCGAGGAGCGCCACGGGGAGGGCGACGGCCACCGCGAGGGCCACGATCCCCGCCGAGGCGACGAGGGAGTTCCGGGCCCCGAAGATCACCCGGCTGAGGAGGTCGCGGCCGACGTCGTCGGTGCCGAGCCAGTGTTCGCTGGAGGGCGGCGTGTTGATCAGGTCGGACTGCTGGTCGGGCGGGTAGGGCGCGAGCAGGGGCGCGAACACGGCCATGGTGATGATCGCCAGGAGGATGCCGAGCCCGACCATCCCCGGACGATGGCGGCGGAACCGACGGGCCAGGAGCCGCCAGGAGCTGGTGGCCGACGCCCCGGCGTTCACCTCGCCGATGCGCTCGGCCTCGTTGAGGATCGCCGTCACGTGACCCGGACCTTGGGGTTGAGGACGCCGTAGAGGATGTCCACCAGCAGGTTGGTGAACACGAAGAGGACGGCGACGAGCAGGACCACGCCCTGGATCACCGGCAGGTCGCGGCTGGTGATCGCGGCGAGCATGTAGGTGCCGATGCCGGGCAGGGCGAAGATCGACTCGATGATGAAGGTGCCGCCCAGCAGGTAGGCGAACTGCAGGCCGAGCACCGTCATGGCCGGGGTCAGGGCGTTCTTGAGGGCGTGGCGGCCGAGCACCCGACGCTCGCGGCAGGCCCTTGGCCCGCGGCCGTGCGGATGTAGTCGGCGTCGAGCACCTCGATCATCGAGCCGCGGACCTGGCGGGCCAGGGACGCGGCCGAGGCCACGCCGAGGGCGACCCAGGGCATGAGGAGGTGCTCGGCCCACCCGGCCGGGTCCTCCGCGAGGTCGACGTAGCCGATGGCGGGCAGCAGGTCTCGGTTCACCGCGAACAACACGACCATGGCGGTGGCCAGGAAGAAGTCGGGCAGCGCGATCCCGAGGCTGGTGCCGATGCTCAGGACGCGGTCGAGCAGGGACCCCGGCCTCGTCCCGGCGAGGATGCCGAGCGGGATGCCGACCGCGGCGGCGAAGACCACGGCGCCGAGGGCCAGGCTGAGGGTCACGGGGAAGCGGGCCGCGAGCTCGCTGGCGACCGTCCGACCGTTGAACAGGGAGGTGCCGAGGTCCCCGGAGACGACGTCGCCGAGCCACCGCAGGTACTGCTCGACGACCGGGTCGTCGAGGCCCAGCTCCTCGCGGATCTCCTCCACGCGGTCCTCGGAGGCGTCGAGCCCACCGGCGATCGTTCGGGCGGGGTCACCGGGGACCGCCAGCACGAGGGCGAACACGGCGAAGCTGATCAGCAACAGCAGGGGGATCAACCCCAGCAGCCGGCGGGCGATGTAGGCGCCCATGGTGTCGACGGCCCGGGCCGGCTAGCGGAGGCTGATGCCCTGGAGGTCGACGGGGTCGCAGATCTCCGCCGGCGCCCCGATCTCGCCCTCGATCCGTTCGTTGCTCCACGCGACGTTCCGCGGCGTGAAGGCGATCGGGACCTCGAGGGCGTCCTCGACGATGATCGCCATGGCCTGTTGCATGATCTCGGCCCGCTCCTCGTCGGTGGCCGCGGCCTCGGCCTGGTGGACGAGGTCGGTGAGGTCGGGGCGCTCGGCGTCGTTGTGGATGGCGACGAAGGCGAACTCGGCCCACTGGTCGTTGACCTGGCCGACCGGGTTGGGGCTGGCCGGCCGGGCGGCCGAGAAGGCGTCGGCCCCCCGCTGCAGGTAGTACTCGGTAGCGATGTCGGTGCCGAGCGGGACGATGTTGGCGGTGATGCCCACCTCCGCGAGCTGGGCCTGCAACAGCTCGCCCTGACGCTCCTGGCCGGTCACCCCTCCGGGTATGGCCATGTCGAACTCGAAGCCGTCGGGCACCCCGGCCTCGGCCAGCAGCTCCCGGGCCCGATCGGGGTCGTACTCGTAGACGCCGGCCGCCTCGGGGTTGAAGTTCGGCGAGGCCTCCGGATAGGGCATCCACGCCACCTCGCCCACCCCGTTCTGGACGACGTCGATGTACTCCTCGCGGTCGACCGCGTAGTTCAGGGCCTGGCGGATGCGGACGTCGTCGAAGGGCTCGTCCAGCCGCAACTGCAGCTGGGCGTACACCTCGCCCAGCCGGCTGTTGGAGCTGAGCGAGCTGTCGTCGTCGATGACCGACTGCGACTCGGCCTCGTAGCCGATCACATCCAGCTCACCGGCCGCCAGGGCGGTCACCGCCGGGTTGCCCACCCCGACCTGGGTGAGCTGCAGGGTGTCGAAGTCATAGGACTCGGGGCCCCCGTAGCTCTCGTTGCGCTCGAGCACGATGCGCTCCCCGGGGGAGAACTCGACGAAGGCGAACGGCCCGGCACCGATGGGGTCCGTGTCGGCGGTGCCGGCGTCGGGGTCGTCGATGTCGTAGGTCGACGGCGCCGGGATCATGCCCTCGCGCCCGGCGAGGTTGTAGGGGAGGCTGAAACCCGGGCCCGCCAGGTTGATCTGCACGGTGGTGGGGTCGACGGCCTCGGCCGAGGCCATCGCGGTCAGGCCCTCGCTCACCTGCTCGCCGGTCTTCAGGTACTCGAGTCCGGCGGCGACGGCCTCGGCGTCGAAGGGGGTGCCGTCGGAGAACTCGAGGCCCTCCCGCAGCGTCAGGGTCATCGTCCCGGCGGCGTCGTCGATCTCCCAGCTCTCGGCCAGGCCGGGCTGCGGAGCCCCCGACTCGTCGAGGGTGGTGAGCGTCCCGTAGATCCACTCGAGGGCCAGGCGGTCACAGGTCGACAGGCTCTGCCGGGGGTCGAAGGTGTCCGACAGGTTGAGCTCGAAGTCGAAGCCGTAGCGCACGGCGTCACCAGACCCCGAACCACCACTCGAGCCACCCCCGCCGCACGCGGCGGCGAAGGTCAGCACCAGGAGCACCCCCCCGATGCGGGTGTGTCGTCGCGGACGATGACCCATGATCCCCCCTGGCGCCATGTCCGCCCCCCGACGAGCCTGACGCGACCGTCACCTTAGGCACGAGTCGGCCGGTCGTGTGGCCGGTGAGCGGTTGGCTGATGCCATCGGCCGAGTCCGACAGGTGCGGGTCTCAGCAGCGGTAGACGCGCTCGGCGTTGGTGGCGAAGAGCTTGGTCCGGTCGGCGGCGTCGAGGCCGGAGGTGACGGTGTCGTAGGCGGACCAGAGCTGGTCCAGGGTGCCGTGGAGCCCGTCGACGGGGAAGTTGCTGGCGAACAGGCACCGGTCGACGCCGAAGGCCTCGACGGCGAACTCGATCCACGGGGCGAAGGCGGCGGCGTCCATCGCCCCGAGGGGCATCGCCAGGCCGGAGAGCTTGCAGGTCACCCGTTCGCCGAGGTCGGCGAGGGCGGTGAGGCCTTCCCGCCACAGGGCGAACTCCTCGGGCGTGTCCGAGCGGGGCCAGCCGGTGTGCTCCACCACGACGGCCAGCCCGTCGACGGCGGTGAGGGCGTCGGCGGCGTCGCGCAGCCGGTCGGTGTGGGCCATGAGGTCGAAGACCAGGTCCCGCTCCCGGAGGGCCACGAGCACCTCGGGCGCGGGCACCGGGTGGTCGGCCACGCCCATGGGGCGGACCCCTCGGAACCGGGGGGCCGCCATCTGACGGTCGATCTGGGCCATCACCTCGGCGATCGGGGCCGACGGCGTGATGCCACCCACGATCGCCGCGGGTTGGCCGGTCGCCGCAGCCTGGGCGTCGATGACGAGGGTCTCTTCGACGGACTGGGCGCCGGTTGCGGCCGCGACGTTGACCAGCTTGTCGACGTTCCAGCCCGGCGCCTCGGCCCGGTAGGTGGCTTCGTCGAAGCGCCGGGCCATGCCGGTCACGTCCCCCAGCCCCACGTCGGTCGCCCCCGACAGGTACGGGTACCAGTCGGTGCGGGCCGGATCCCACAGGTGGACGTGGGCGTCGACCAGCCGGGCGGGGCGGTCGGTCATCGCCGGGCCTCCGGGCCGAGGCCGTCGGCGGCCACGGCCGACCGGAGGACGTCGTCGAACCAGTCCGGCACCGCCGTCCCGGCGAGGGCCACGCTGGTGCCGGGTCGCGGATGGGCGGACAGGCCGAACCATCCGGGACCCACCGCCAGCTCGGCCCCCGACAGGCCGGCGGCGTCGGGGTCGACGACGAGCTGGGCCACGAGCTCGCCGGCCACGACCGGCGTGGCGTCGGGGGTGAGGGTCACGGCGTAGGCGCCCACCCGGTCCTCGGTCGCCCCCCGGGCCGCCCGGGTCAGCTGGGTCACCGCCTGGGCCCGGCTCGCCGCGCCCGGGGTCGAGGCGTCGGTCAGCATGACCAGGCGGAGGGGCCGCGTCGTCTCGGCGGTGTGATCGGCGGCCGCTCGGGCCCACGCGGCGTCGTCCACCAGGCCGGCGACGAGCCCCTCGTGGGCGGTCGAGCACTCGGTCCCAGTCGGCATCGCTGGACGGTGCACCCTCGGGCTCGCCGGGGGCGGCCACCACGAGGGCGTCGAGGTGTCCGGCCTGGTCCGCCAGGGAGCGCACGGCCGCAGTGGCACCGGCGAAGCCCGGCGTGACCGTCGCGGGGTCGAGGGGGAGCACCCGGGCCCCGCTGGCGCGCAGCGCATCACCCACCGCGGCGGCGAGGGCGGGGTCGGGCACGATCACCCCACAGGCGAGGCCACCGGCGTCGAGCGCACCGTCGTTCGCCCCCGTCAGGCGTGGATTGCCGCCCCCCGCACTGCGCTGGGTGGCCTCGGCGGGGCCCAGCACGGCGGACAGGGCGGTGGCGACGACGGTCCTGGCGGTGACCTCGTCGGCCTGCACCACCTCGAGCAGGCGAGGGGGCTCGACGACGGCCAACTCCGTGCCCCCGCCGAAGAGCACCTGGCCGGTGCACCACTCGAGCCCGGGGCCGGTCAGATGGGCACCGAAGGGGCCGATGGCCTCGGGCTCGGGCATGCCCGTGGTCAGGGCCAGACCGCCACTGGCGCCGGAGCGGCCGGCCCCGGCCCGGGCGATGGCTTCGAGGGCCATCCGGGTGAGGGCGATGGGCGACAGCGCGTTGACGGTCACGCCCGGCGGGGCCTGGCGGCCGAGTTGCCAGGTGAGGGCGGCGATGGCGCGTTTGGCCACGCCGTAGGCGCCGGCGTTGGCGGCCCGCCAGCCGGATCCGGAGGTGACGCCGACGACCCGACCGTGGCCCGCCACCGCCATCCGGGGCAGCGCCGACCGCAGGACGTTCAGGTAGCCACCGAGGTGGACCTCGATCACCGCCCGCCAGTCAGCTTCGTCACCGGCGGCGAAGCCGGTCGGCCGCGAGATCCCGGCCACGTTCACGACCGCGTCCACGGCCCCGAACTCCGCCACCAGGTCGGCGAACAGACCGTCGACGGCGGCGGCGTCGGTCACCGACACCGCCGAGGCCCGGGCCGAGCCCCCGGCGGCCACGATCCGTTCGGCGGTCGTGGGTTCCTCGGCCACGGCCGCCTCCGCCGAACCGTCGATGGCGACCAGCGGGTCCACGGTGACCACGACGGCGCCGGTCCGGCCGAGCTCCTCGGCGATCGCCGCGCCGATGCCGCGGCCACCACCGGTGACCACCACGACCGCGCGCCGGCTCACGGGGCCCGCTCGCCCTCGTCGACCTCGAGCCACTCGAGGTCACCCGCCGCGATCCAGTTGCGCACCAGCTCCGGTAGGCGAACCAGTCCCCGAAGCCGTAGCCGTAGTTGGTGTTCCGGGGGTTCATCAGCTCGGGATGGCCTTCGTTGTTGAGCCGTGACGGCGTGCAGGTCGCGAGGAAGGAGGTGGCGTCGACGTGGGTGGCGAGGACGTGGTCGCCCCATGCCGTTCTCCGCGTCGGCGTCGACGTCGAAGACCGTCACGCCCCGGCGGCGGAGGACATCGACCGCTCCGGCGACCAGCTCCGCGCCGAGACAGGCCAGCTGGGTGTAGTTGACCGTCACCACGGCCTGCTGGCCGGGGGCGGGCATGATGAACAGGTTGGGGAAGCCGCGGGTCAGCATGCCGAAGATGCCGTTGGCGCCGTCCGCCCACTTCTCGGCCAGGGTGATGCCGCCCCGGCCGATCACCTCCTGGCCGACCCGTCGGGGCAGCGGGGTGAGCTCCGGCTCGAACCCGGTGGCGTAGACGATGCAGTCGACCGGGTACTCGACCCCGTCCACCACGGGCCCGCGCTCGCTGATCCGATCGATGCCGGTCGGGCAGGCGACGTGGTGCACGTTGGGGCGGTTGAACGCGGCCAGGTACTCGTCGTGGAAGCAGGGTCGCCGACAGGCGTAGCGGTACCAGGGCTTCAGTGCCTCCGCCGTGGCGGGGTCCTCGACGATCTCTTCGACCCGGTGCCGGTGCTCTTCCATCACCTGGAAGTCGATGTCCCCGCCGCGGCTGCGGGCGTTGAACACCGCGGCGTAGTCGTGGGTCCAGCCGTCGTCCACGAGGTCCTCGTCGACGGGGTGGCCCAGCACCACGGCCTGGAAGTTGTCCCACCGGGCCTCCTGCCAGCCCGGGCGCAGGTCGTCGGCGAAGTCGGGGTCGGTGGGCCGGTTGCCCCGCACGCCGACCGCCGAGGGCGTCCGCTGGAACACGTACACCGTCTCGGCGTCGCGTCCCAGAGGGGGGACGCACTGGACGCCGGTGGCCCCGGTGCCGATGACGGCCACCGTCTTGTCGTGGAGCTCGGTCATCGGCTCGGTGGGCCCGCCGCCGGTGTACCCGTAGTCCCACCGGGCGGCGTGGAACGACCGGCCGGCGAAGGTGTCCATGCCCTCGATGACGGGGAGCTTGAGCAGGTTCAGGATCCCGGTCGCCAGCACGTAGTACCGGCTGCGGAGGCGGTCTCCCCGGTCGGTCTCCACCAGCCAGCGACCGTCGCGGTCGTCCCAGGTCGCCGTCTCGACGCCGGTGTGGAACAGCGCCTCGCGGGTGAGGTCGTACTTCTCGGCGATCGCCTGGAGGTGGGCGAGGATCTCGCCGCCGGAGGCGTACCGGTCCCGAGGCACGTAGCCGAGCTCCTCGAGCATCGGCAGGTAGATGTAGGACTCGACGTCGCACATGATCCCGGGGTACCGGTTCCAGTACCAGGTCCCGCCGACGCCGCCGGCCTGGTCGAGGATGCGGATCCGCTCGACCCCGACCTCCCGCAGCGCGGGCCGCGGCGACGACGCCGGCGATGCCGCCGCCGACGACGACGACGTCGGGATCGTCCTCGACCGGCTCCCGCTCGGCCATCGGGGTGAAGGGGTCGGCGAGGTAGCGGGTGAAGCGCTCGTCGTGGCGGACGTCGACGATGTCGGACCGGCCCGGGACCAGGCGCCGATCGCGCTCGAGGTCGTAACGGGCCTGGACCCGCTCGAGGTCCTCGTCCTGGCCGTCGCCGCTCACAGTGCCTCCCGGTGTGGTGTGACCGCAGGCAGCGTAGGTCCGCGTGACACCGCGGTCGGACAGATCCACCGGGCGACGCGACCACGACCGTCGACGATGCCCTTGGGGTGGATCAGCCCGATGGCCGGCGCACGGCCGACGGGGGCGCGCCGTCAGAGGTCACCCGTCGAGCACTCGGTCGGTGACCTCGTCGACGACGGCCAAGGCGTCCCGGACGCACTGGTCGGCCCGCTTGCCGAGCAGACGGACGTTGCCGACGGCGAAGACCCCCGGACGGTTGGGGCGGCGTCCGGGCCGAGGTCCGGTCCTGCCGCTCGGGCCAGTTCGTCGTCGGCGACCCAGTCGCCGGTGAACACCACGGTGTCGCACTCGACCAGGGACCCGTCGGCCAGTTCGACGGCCTCGACCCGGGCCCGGCCCACGACGCCCACGACCTCGGCGCCTCGCCGGAGGGGCACCCGAAGGGCACGCATGGCCGAGCGCAAAGGCCGCGAAGGTGTCGTGTCGCGGCTCCGGCGTGATCATGAGGACGCGGACGCCCGGCCGCTCGCAGCGTGAGCGCGGCCGAGTAGCTGACGTGCTCGGCGCCGACGACCACGGCCCGGCGACCGACGGGTGCCCCGACGGCGACCAGCTGCTGGAGCTGGCCGGTCGTCAGCACGCCGGCCGGCCGGTCGCCCGGCACGAGGCGGGCGCTGCGCGGCCGCTCGCGGCAGCCCGTGGCCAGCACCACCGCCTTCGCGGTGATGGACCCGGGTCCGGTCGGGCGCCGTGAAGGCAAGGGCGTCGCCCTCCCAACCGATCACGCTGACGCCGGTGTGGATCACGGCGCCGGCGTCGAGGGCCCGCTCGACCCGCCGTCGGGCGTAGTCGGGTCCCCGCAGCAGGCGGTGGAGCTCGAGGCCGAAGCTGCGGTGGTGGGAGGTCCGCGGGATGCCACCGGCTTCGGCCTCGCGGTCGAGGACGACGACGTCGACGCCCCGCTTGGCCAGCGCCTCGGCCAGGGCCAGCCCCGCGGGACCCGCCGCCGACGATCGCCACCTCGGCGTCCGGCGGTGGGCGGTGATCCGGCCGTCGCCGGAGCGTCGGTGGCCGGCGGTCTCGGAGCGTGACCGAAAGTGCCCCGGCGCAGAAGAACTGCTGGCAGCGCCCGGTGCCGGCTCGGGTCCGACGGCGCAGGCCGTCGAGGTCGGTGGCGGGCACGGGGGCGACCACGGCGTCGCGCAGCTCGCCCGCAGTGACGCGTTCGCAGTGGCAGAGGACCCGCCCGTACTCGGCGTCGCCGGCGATGGCGGCGGCGTCGGCGTGGGGACGGAGGAACGCCTCGCCCAGCATCGGCATGGCCGGCGGCCGACCGGGCGCGGCGGCCCGCTCGGGGTCAAGAGCGTCGAGGCCGAGGTCGACGAGAAGGCCGAGGACGTGCTCGGCGATCGCCAGCGAGGCGGTGAGGCCCGTGGAGCGGATGCCGCCGACGGTGAGGTAGCGCTGTTCGGGGTGAGAGCGGATCTGGTAGTCCCTGTGCTCAGTGGCCGCTCGCAGCCCGGCGTAGACCGCGGTGACCTCGTGGTCGGCCAGGGCGGGCAGGATCCGGCGCCCGTGGGCCAGGAGGGCATCGATGCCGGCCCGGGACGACGAGGTGTCGGTGCGGTCCTCCAGGTCCTCGGCCGTCGGGCCCAGCAGGACGTTGCCGAACACGGTGGGCGAGACCAGGACGCCCTTGGTCGTGGCCGTGGGCACGGGGAGCAGGACGTGGTTGACCAGTCCTCGGGCCAGCTTGTCGAACACGAGCAGCTCGCCCCGTCGGGGCGTGACCGTGAAGTCCTCGTGGCCGAACGCCCGGTCGAGGAGGTCGGCCCCGAGGCCGGCGGCGTTCACGACGACCCGGGCCTCGACGGGGCCTGTGGCCGTGGCGAGCACGGTGGTCTCCTGACCGACGGTCGCATCGGTCACCTCGGTGGCGAGGTGCAGGACCGCCCCGGCGCCGACCGCTTCGGTGGCGAAGGCGATCGCCGGGGACCAGGGGTCGACGATGGCCTCGCCCGGCACCTCGAGTGCGGCGACCGCGCCGGGTCCGAGGTAGGGCTCGCGCCGGCGAGCTCGTCGAGGTCGATCGGCCGGGCCTCGAGGTAGCCGTTCGTCTGGGCCTGTTCGGCGATCGCCGGCAGCCGCGTCGGCCTGCTCGTCGTCCCAGGCCACGAGCAGGGCCCCGGTCCGCTCCACGGCAATGCCGGCGGCGGTGGCGTAGGCGGTGAGCAGGTCGTAGCCGCGTGCCACCAGCCCGGCTTCGAGCGTCCCCGGCTTGGCGTCGAAGCCGGTGTGGAGGATCGCGGTGTTGGCTTTGCTGGTCCCGGCCCCGACGTCGGTCGCCGAGTCGACGAGGACGACCGACGCCCCCGCGAGAGCGATTGCCCGGGCGATCGCCGTCCCCACCACCCCCGCCCCCACCACCGCGACATCCACCACCCCACCCGTTCTGGCGCCTGATTTCCCGGTCATAGGCCCGAAATCGGGCGCCAGAACGACGCGGGGACGGCGATCGGTGTCACAGGGCGAGGGTGGCGTCGGCGGCGTCGCGCCAACGGGTGAGGCGGGTCTCGGCTTCGTCGGTGCCGACGGTGGGCTCGTAGACGGCCACGGGCTGCCAGGCCGGAACGGGGGCGCCGCCCAGTTGGGCCACGCCGAGGGCGGTGGCGTGAGGCGACGGGTAGACCTCCACGGGGAGTCTGGGCCAGGTCGGCCTGCAGCTGCATCAGGGCGGTGGACCGGGTCAGCCCGCCGTCGACCCGGAGGCGGGCCAGCGGCGCCCCGAGGTCATCGGCCACCCCGCCGAGCCAGCCAGGCGACCGCGGCGGCGACCCCCTCGAGGGTGGCCCGCACCAGGTGGGCCCGGTCGGTGGCCAGCGAAAGCCCGACCCAGGCCCCCTTGGCCTCGGGCGCCCAGAACGGGGCGGCCAGGCCGGCCAGGCCGGGGACGAAGACGGCCCCCCCGGTGTCGGCCACCTCGGCCACGAGGGGGTCCATCTCCTCGGGGCCGGCGATCAGCCCCACCTGCTGCAGCCAGGAGACGGCCGAACCGACGGTGTAGACCTGACCGTCCAGGCAGTAGTCGACCGTGTCCTCCCGCTGCCACGCCACGCAGGCCACGAGCCCGGCCTCGGGAGCGGCGGGATGCCCGGCCCGTGTTGGCCAGCAGGAAGGCGCCGGTCCCGTAGGTGCACTTGGCCTCGCCCGGGCCCCGGCAGTCCTCGGCGAAGAGCGCAGCCTGCTGGTCGACGCAGGTGCCCTGTACCGGTACCTCAGGGCCGAAGGCGGTGGTGCCGCCGATCACGGCGTCGTTGGCCACGAGGTCCGCCCGACGTTCGCCGTCGAGGCCGAAGAGGCTGAACGCCTCGTCGCTCCAGGCCACCGCGTCCAGGTCCAGCAGCAGGGTCCGCGACGCCGTGGCCACGTCGGTGACGAAGGCCCCGGTCAGGCGCTGCAGGAGCCAGGTGTCGGTCGTGCCCACGACCCCGTCGGTGGTCAGGGCGTCGCGCAGCCAGGCCAGCTTCGGGGCGACGAAGTAGGGGTCCAGCTCGAGGCCGGTGATCTCGGTCAACCGGTCGCCGTGGTCGGCCAGCCGGTCACACACCGGCTGCGAGCGGCGGTCCTGCCAGACGATCGCCGGCGTGAGCGGGGCCGTGGAGGCGGGGTCCCAGGCCAGGACCGTCTCGCCCTGGTTGGCCAGCGCGACGGCGGCGATGACCGGGTCGCCCGCCTCGGCCAGAGCGGTGGCCCCGGCGTCGAGGACCGAGCGCCAGAGCGCTTCGGGGTCGGTCTCCACCGCCCCGTCGCCGCGAGCGTCGACGGCGACGGGCACCTCGGCGAGGGCGACCACCTCCCCGTCGTCGCCGATGACCGCGGCCTTGGTGCCCGAGGTCCCCTGGTCGACGGCGAGGTGGGTCACGGCGTCATCGTCCCAGACGCGCCGGAGGGGCGCAGCCGGCGCTGCGCCCCTCCGAGGCAGAACATGCAGGATCCTCGGGTCAGTGCCCGTCCTGGTGCTCGGTGACCCGCTCGTCCTCCTCGTCCTCGAGCTTCTTGAAGGTGGCCGACGTCGCCGGTCTCGAGGGCGATCTCGATGGCTCGCAGCTCCTCGGGCGTGCCCTGGACCTGTGGACCGAGGAACCAGTTCTTGGCCGACACGGCCCACCAGATGGCGACGATGAGGAACAGGCTGATGATGATCGGCCCGGTGAAGTTGAAGTTGCTCAGGTGGAACACCGTGAACGCCTCGGCGCCCTCAGCCAAAGGTCGTGCTGCCTCCGGGCGGCCAGAACGGCCAGAACGGCGGGGCGAAGAACAGGATCGTGATGAAGGCGACCCACGCCACCGCCGTCCAGCCGACCAGCCCGCTCCACTTGCCCAGGTTCCAGTCCCCCTGCACGAAGTCCGGGTTGCGCAGGCGCAGGAAGATCGGGATCACGTAGGCGATGTAGAGACCGACCACGCACATGCCGGTCATGGCGAAGAACGCGACCGAGTAGTCGTTGGCCTGGTAGAGCGACAGCGCGCCGACGATGCCCGACAGCACCACGCCGAGCCAGACCGAGTTCGTGGGCGTCCGGGTCTTCGGGTTGATCCGGTGCCAGAACTTGTGGCCGGGGATGGCCCCGTCCCGGGAGAACGCGTAGATCATCCGGGAGTTGGCCGTGACCGACGCCATGCCGCAGAAGAACTGGCCGACCACGCAGATGGCGATCAGGAGCTTGGCGCCCACGCCGCCCACCGGGGCGGCCAGAGCGTTCGCCCCACCCGTGGCCAGGAAGCCGTCCCGACCGAGGATCAGGGTGTCGAAGGTCCCCTTCGGGGTGGCCTGGAGCATCGCGATGTTGAGGATCAGGGCGGCGATCGCCGAGACGTAGATGGAGCGCACGATGGCGAGCGAGGCGCTGCGGCCGGCGTCGTCGGTCTCCTCGCGAGACGTGGGCCGAGGCGTCGAAGCCGGTGATCGTGTACTGCGCCAGCAGCAAGCCGATCAACGAGGCGTAGAGCCCGGCGATGATGCCCGTGCTGGTCCAGCCGGTGAGGTTCTTCGACTCGAAGATGAAGTCGAAGCCCTCGCGCTCGTCGGGGGCGACCATCAGCACGACGAAGATGATCGCCACGCCGATCACGTGCCACCAGACGCTGATGTCGCCCAGGAGCTTGACCAGGCTCACGCCGAAGGAGTTGATGAGCGCCGTGGAGCGTCAACATGATCACGAAGATGATGAAGACGTTCCACTTGTCGAGGACGAAGTCGTTGTCGAACAGCCCGATCAGGTAGGCGGTGAACAGCGCCAGGGCGTAGTCGACCGAGGCGATGACGCCGATCTGGCCGATGAGGTTGAACCAGCCGGTGAACCAGGACCACATGGGCCCGTTCTTCTTGGCCAGCTTCCCGGACCAGTAGTAGAGGCCACCGGCCGTCGGGTAGACGGACACGATCTCCGCCATGGCCATGCCGACCATGAGGGCGAAGAACCCGACGATGACCCAGCCGAGGACGATCATCCTCGGACCGCCGGCCAGGCCGGCCAGGAAGTACGTGGTCGTACCGCCCGCCAGGATCGAGATGATCGAGAAGCTGATCGCGAAGTTGGAGAACCAACTCATCTTCCGGTCGAGCTCCTGGGCGTAGCCCAGTTCGTTCAGCCGGGTGCGATCGGCATCGGTTGACGTCGCCGTCATTGCCTACCTCCCCTGCCCGTCCCCCCTGGTCGGGCGGCGCGAAGTATGTCAGGGGATCGGGAGGCGTGCCGACAAGACCGGTCAGCGGCCGCGCGCGGGGACCTGCTACAGACGTGCCCTCAAGGGGGAGGGACACGGGATGGTCGGACATCGACGAACTGCTCGACCGGGTGCCGGGGTGGTCCGGGCGGCCGAGGACGGTGACCCCGCTCGAGGGCGGCATCACCAACCGCAACTACCGGGTGGACCTCGACGGCGAGAGCTTCGTGGCCCGGGCCCCGGGCCAGGACACCGACCTGCTGGGCATCGACCGGGACCACGAGCTGGAGGCGGCGCAGCGGGCGGCCGACCTGGAGATCGGCCCGCCGGTGGTGGCGTTCGTCGAGCCCGACGGCTCGCTCATCACCCGGTACGTCGAGGGTGGTCCCGCCGAGGCGCTCGACCGGCCGCCGCAACTGGCGGCGGCCGCGGGCCTCCTGCGCCGCTTCCATGCAGTCGGCGCCGATCACCCCGGTGTTCGACTGGTACCGGGTGCCGGTCGACTACGCGGCCACGGCGCGCGACCACGGGGTCGGCGGTGCCGACCGCCTACGACGAGGCGATGGCGGTGGCCGAGCGGGTGCGGGTCGCGTTCGCCGCGGCCCCGGAGCCGCGTCTGCCCCTGCCACAACGACCTGCTCCCCGCCAACTTCCTGCGCGTTGCCCGACGGCGGCCTCTGCCTGCTGGACTGGGAGTACGCCGGCATGAACGACCGGTACTTCGACCTGGGGAACTTCGCGGTGAACAACGAGCTGGACGCCGACGGCGAGGTCGCCCTCGTCGAGGCCTACTTCGGCGTCGGTCACGCCCCGGCGCCTGGCCCGCCTCCGGCTCATGAAGGTCATCAGCGACCTGCGGGAGGCGATGTGGGGCGTCGTCCAGGCCGGCGTCAGCACGCTCGACGTCGACTTCGTCGACTACGCCGAGGAGCACTTCGACCGACTGCTGCGACAACGCCGGCCGACACGCGGCTTCGACCGCCTGCTGCGAGGACGCCGGCGGTGCGGCCGATGCGTGATCACGCCCAGGTCGTCGTCATCGGCGGCGGGGTCGGTGGCGCGTCGCATCGCCTACCACCTCGCCGAAGCCGGGCTGCACCGACGTCGCTGCGTGCTCGACCGGGCGCGAGCCGACCAGCGGCAGCACGTTCCACTCCGCCGGGCTCGTCGGCCAGCTGCGCGGCTCGCCTGCCGCTGACCCGGATGATGATGCACAGCGTCGACGTCTACCGGCGCCTCGAGGCCGAGTCGGCCGAGACCGGTCGCTCGCCCGGCGTGGCGCGAGGTCGGCTCGCTGCGCCTCGCCGCGACGCCGGAGCGCCTCGAGGAGCTCCGCCGCCAGCACGGCTGGGCCAAGACCTTCGGCCTGCCCATGGAGCTGGTCTCGCCCCGGCGAGGCGCACGACCTGCTTCCCGCTGATGGACCCGACCGGGGTGCTCGGCGCGGCCTGGCTGCCGACCGACGGCTACCTCGACCCCAGCGGCCTCACCTACGCCCTGCTCGGCGCGGCCAAGGCCCGGGGCGTCGAGCGTCGAGACGCAGCGTCCGGGTCACCGACCTGGTCGTGCGAGGGTGGGCGCATCCGTCGGGTCGTGACCGACCACGGCGACGATCGACGCGCCGAGACCGTCGTGGCCGCGTGCGGCATGTACACCCCCGAGGTCGCGGCCCTGGCCGGGGTGACGGTCCCGATCGTCCCGATGGCCCACCAGTACCTGATCACCAAGACGCATCGACGGCGTCACCGACGACCTGCCCCAGCTGCGGGACCCCGACAACCTCGTCTACTTCCGGCGGGAGGGGTCCGGCCTCGTCCTCGGCGGCTACGAGCGGGATCCGGCGCCGTGGTCCGTCGACGGCGTGCCCGCCGACTTCAACAACCGGCTGCTGGCCGAGGACTGGGACCGCTTCGCGCCGCTGATGGAGGACGGCGTGCGCCGGGTGCCCGCAGGTCGAGGAGGCCGACATCGTCCAGCTGGTCAACGGCCCCGAGGGCTTCACCCCCGACAACGAGTTCGTGCTCGGCGAGAGCGAGGTGCGCGGGCTTCTTCGTGGCCGCCGGCTTCTGCGCGCACGGCATCGCCGGCGCCGGCGGCGTCGGGCCGGGTGATGGCCGAGTGGATCCTCGACGGGGAGTCCGAGCTTCGACACCTGGAAGATGGACATCCGCCGGTTCGGCCCGCAGTACCGCAGCCGGGACCATGCCCTGGCCCGCACCGTCGAGGTGTACGCGACCTACTACGACATCCACTACCCGAACGAGGAGCGTCAGGCCGGCCGGCCGCTGCGCCGCTCCCCGGCCTACGGGCGCTCGCCGACCTCGGTTGCGCGTTCGGCGAGAAGAGCGGGCTGGGAGCGCCCCAACTGGTTCGCGCCCAACGAGGCGGCCGGCGACGCCGGCGCACCGGCCGCGTGGGCTGGGCGGGCCAGCACTGGAGCCCGGCCATCGACGCCGAGGCGCTCGCGTGCCGGGACGCCGTGGCCCTCTTCGACGAGACCAGCTTCTCGAAGATGGAGGTCGACCGGCCCGGGCGCCGCGACGTTCCTCGAACCAGGTCTGCGCCAACGAGGTCGACCGGCCCGTCGGCTCGGTGACCTACACCCAGCTGCTGCAACGACCGCGGCGGCATCGAGTGCGACCTCACCGCCACCCGCCTCGACCGCCGACCGCTACCTGCTCGTGACCGGCACGGCGTTCGGCAACCACGACCTCGGCCTGGATCCGCAAGCAGGCAGCGACCGGCTGCCCGAGGCCGACGGGTGCCGAGGCCCGCGACGTCACCGTCGGCGTGGGCGTGCTTCGGGCTCTGGGGGCCGCGCGGCCCGGGACGGTCCTCGCAGCCGCTCACCCGCGACGACGCTCGGCCAACGAGGCCTTCCCGTACCTCACGGCCCAGCGCCTGTCGCTCGGGCGCGGTGCCGGTGCTCGCCGTCCGGGTCACCTACGTGGGCGAGCTCGGCTGGGAGCTCTACTGCCCGACCGAGTACGGCGCCACGCTGTGGGACGCTGCTGTGGGACGGCGGGGCAGGGCCACGGCCTGGTCGCCGGCGGCTACCGGGCGATCGACGCGCTGCGGGTCGAGAAGGGCTACCGGGTGTGGGGCGTGCGACATCACGCCCGAGGAGAACCCGTACGAGGCCGGGCCTCGGCTTCGCCGTGACGCCTCGACAAGCCCGCGCGGCTTCGTCGGGCCGGGACGCGCTGGCCGCGGTGAAGGCGGCCGGGCCCGACCGGCGGCTGCGCTGCCTCGTGCTCGACCGATCCGCTCGCCGTCGCCCTCGGCTCCGAGCCCGTGCGCGTCGACGGCGAGATCGTCGGTCGGGTGACGAGCGGCAACCAGGGCTTCCGCGTCGGTCGCTCGATCGCCTTCGCCTACCTGCCGGCGGACCGGGCCGAGCTCGGGCGTCGGGTCGAGGTCGAGGTCTTCGGGGAGTGGATCGCCGCCGAGGTGGTCAAGGACCCGGTCTATGACCCCGACGGCACCCGCATCCGGGCTTGACCGCCCAGCGCCAACCGGTCAGGTCGGGGCCGGTGTGGGGGTGTAGGTCGAGTAGCGGCGGTTGAGCTGGTCGCGCAGCGCCGTGCTGTCGGTGGCGTGGCCGGCGAGGGGCTCGGGGCTGGCCGAGGCGGCGAGGTCGGCCTCGAGTCCGGGTCAGGGCCTCGTCGACGGTGACGCCGTCGCGCCCTTCCTCGGCGCGGGCTCGCTCGTCCTCGTCGGCGTAGACCTTGGCCTTCCACGAGAGCGAGAGACGCACCTGGTCGTCGTCGTAGGTCGCCAGGACCGCCCCACCGTCGACGATGTGCCAACGGTCGGCATCCCAGACCAGCTCGCTGCGGATGGTCATCCCGTCGGGGGGTGCGGAGCCCCGGGGGCCGACCCGCTGGACCTCGTGGGGCATGACGTCGTTGTCGCCGACGACGGCGGTGTTCCACGTGTCGTCCTGGAGCACCGAGGGCCCGTCGGGGCCGTCGGGCCAGTAGCGCAGCCCACCCGCCTCGCCCCGGTAGAACCAGGCCACGGCGGTGACGATGTGGACGCGCTCGGCCTCGAAGAGCCCACTGACGCCCATCGCGGACAGCAGCCAGGCCGGGGCGTTGCGCCGGTCGAGGCCCCGGAACTCGGGGATGTCGGTGTGGGAGAAGCCGGTCCGGGGCAACGGCGTGGTCAGGTTGACGTAGACCTGTTCGGGGACGACGACCTCGGTCTGGAACATCGCACCGGCCGCCGCGATGAACCCCTCGTGGGCCAGCAGGGCGTCGGCCCCGTCGACCAGGGCCTCACCGAACGCCCAGTCGCCCCGGAACACCGGACCGACCAGACGGGGGTCGACCTCCAGGTCGGGATCGTCGGTGTCGGCCGCGTCCCGGGGTGCCCCCGAGCTGGTGAGCATCCGGCCCGGCTGCCAGTAGGGACCGTTGGCCCGGGCCATGTCCCGGATGACCTCACCGTCGGCGCACCACGCGGTCGAGCACGATCGGCGGCTTCGGGCGGCGGGTGGTGGTGGGCGCCATGGACGCCGACGCTAGCCAGGCCCGATTGCGGTCCCGGGCCGCCCGGCGTCAGGCCTTCCAGGTGCCCCAGGTGTTGCCGCGGACGTACTCGTAGACGCCGGTGAAGTCCTGGGTGTTCTTGTCCGGGATGGGCACGGGCTCGCCGAGGGCCCGGGCGCCCCAGATGATGCGGGCGTTGTGCTCGACGCAGAGGGCGGTGTGCAAGGCGTCGCCCGCGTCCCGGCCGACGGCGAGCATCCCGTGGTTGGCCATCAGGGCGACGGAACGATCACCGACGTGGGTGGCGATCTCCTCGGCCAGCTCGTCGCTGCCGGTCGGCTGGTAGGCGGCGATGGGCACGTCGCCGCCGACGTAGACCACGAACTCCTCGATGACCGCGGGGATGGGCTTGCGCACCAGGGCGAACATCGAGGCGTAGGTGGCGTGGCAGTGCAGGACGCCCCCGACCTCGTCGTAGCTCCGGTAGCAGGCCAGGTGGAGGGCCTTCTCGCTGGTGGGGCCCCGTTCGCCGTCGACGACCTTGCCGTCGAGGTCGACCACCACCAGGTCCTCGACCGTCATGGTCTCGTAGGCCACCGAGGACGGGGTCATCACGACGTTGCCGTCGGGCATGCGCCCCGACACGTTGCCGGCCGTGCCCGACACGAGGCCGCGGGCGACCATGTCCTGGGTGGCCTGCAGCACGGCTTCGTGGGTGGGTGAGCTCACGAGAGGACCTCCGGGTTGGCGCAGTGGACGGGGCGCTCACCGGCCAGGAGGCGGGCGATGTCGTCGGCCACCAGGGCAGAGTGGTTGGCCTCGGTGTCGTAGGTGGCGCCGCCGATGTGGGGGGTCAGGACCACGTTGTCCATGGCCTGCAGTGGGTGGTCGGTCGGCAGGTTCTCGCCCTCGAAGTGGTCGAGCCCGGCCGCCCCCAGGTGCCCGGAGGTGAGGGTGGCGGTGAGGGCGTCGATGTCGTGCAGGGCGGCTCGGGCGGTGTTCACGTAGACCGAGCCGGGCTTCATCCGGGCGAACTGGTCGGTGCCCATCAGCCCGATGCTGTCGGGGGTGACCATGGCGTGCATCGACACGACGTCGGCCTCGGCCAGCAGGTCATCGAGGTCGTGGGTGGCGGCGTCGTTGAAGGGGTCGAAGCTGATGACCCGCATGCCGAGGCCCTCGAAGCGCCAGGCCGCGGCCCGCCCGACCGAGCCCAAGCCGACGATCCCGACGGTCTGGCCGGCGATCTGCCAGGCCCGGTAGCGCTGGTAGGGGATGGTCCCGCCGCGGTACACGGTGCCGGCGCGGACGTCCCGGTCGGCGGGGACGATGCCCCGGGTGGCGGCCAGGAGCAGACCGACGGCCAGTTCGGCCACGCCGTCCGCGTTGCGGCCGGGGGCGTGCAGGACGGGGATGCCGCGCTCGGTGGCGCCGGCGACGTCGACGTTGGTGGGGTCACCCCGGGTCGAGCCGATGACCCGCAGACCGGCATCGAGCACCGGGCCCTTGCAGCTGTCGGCCTCGCACACGACGATGTCGGCGCCCTCCGCCGCGATGCGAGCGGCCAGGGCCTCCTCGTTCATGAGCTGGAGCGGGGTGTGCTCGATCCAGGGGTCATAGACCACCTCGGCCACCCCTTCGAGGGTGGCCATGCCCTCGCCCCGGAACGGAGCGGTCACCAGTGCCTTGGGTCGACCCACGGCCCCGGACACTACGCCCGTGCGGTGACGCCGCGAACGTGACCGACTAGAGGGGCTGGACCGGGATGGTGAAGGCGGGGTGTTCGGCGCCGCCGTCGACTTCGAAGACCTTGCCGGTGACCCAGGAGCTGGCGGGGCTGGTGAGGTAGACGACGCAGGCGGCGACGTCGGCGGGCTGACCGACCCGGCCCATGGGGGTGTTCTGCTCCATCTGGGCGCGGATGGTGTCGTCGGTGAGGACCGAGGCGAGGGCGTCGGTCTCCACGCCGCCGACCTCGATGGCGTTGATGCGGACCTTGGGGGCCAGCTCGGTGGCCATCTGCCGGGTCATGAAGCTGAGGGCGGCCTTCGCCGTGCCGTAGGCGGTGAAGTTGGGCTGGACCATGGAGGCGGCCCGTGAGCTGATGTTGACGATGGCGCCGCCGCCGGCGGTCTCGACCATCACCGGCACGACGAAGCGGGTGAGCAGGAACGGCGACACGACGTTGAAGCGGAGCGCCTGCTCGAAGGCCGCCTCACCGGTGCGCATCGCCGGCTGGGGCGGCCAGCCGCCGGCGTTGTTGACCAGGATGTCGATGCGCCCGAAGGCCTCGACGGCGGTCGCCACCAGGTGCTCGAGCTGCTCGCGCTCCAACACATCGGTGGGCACGGCGAGCGCCCGTCGCCCGGCGGCCTCGACGGTGGCCACCGTCCGATCCAGGTCCTCCGGCGTCCGGGCCGCGACCACCACGTCGGCGCCCGCCTCCGCGAGAGCCTGTGCGGTGCCGGCGCCGATGCCCTTGCCGGCACCGGTCACCACGGCCACACGGTCGGTCAGGGCGAACTGGTCGAGGATCACCGCCAGGAAGCTAGGCCAGGAGTGGAGCCGGCACCGGCGGACGGGCCGGCTGCGGTGGTCAGGCCGCGGTGGTGGCGATGCTGTCGAAGCGAGCGGTGTCGCTCGTGGCCAGGTTCGCTCCGGCCACGATGCGGAGGCGGACGGCGCTCAGGGTGAAGGGGTTGGCCCTCGACGCCAGCACGGTCCAGGTCCCCGGCTCGGTCGTGCCCGACGCGTACTCCCAGTAGAGCGTCCCACCGGTCTCCCGGAAGCGGAGCCACTGCATGGTGGTGGAGCTGTAGGCCGGCCAGGACGGGGTGAGGTTGACCGCGCCGGACCCACTGTTGACCCAAGCCGTCAGGCGGCCGCTGGCGATGAAGAACTCGGCGTAGTGGGTGGCGTCGGCTCGCAGCAGGACCGAGGTCTCGCCGAACGTGGAGCCGCCGAGGCCGTTGTTGGCGGCCCGCAGGACCCGCACCCGGACGGCCTGGCCCCGTTGGTCGTGCGCGGCGGCGCTCTCCAGCGCGCCGCTCGTCCAGGAACCCGCGGGGTGGGTGATGGCCAGCTCCTGGTTCACCGCCGTCACCGTCGACCCGCTCGAGGTCGTGGTCCAGCGGCTCGGGTCGATGGTGTTGGTGTCGAAGCTGTCGGTCGGTCCGGTCGAGGGTGGTGGGGGCGGGGGCGGGGAGGAGCCGGGGAGGACGTCGAGCAGCGTCTCGATCCGGTCTTCGAGGGCCGAGCTGCTGTTGAGCCGGAGGTAGTACTGGTTGCCGGCCCCGGTCGTGAAGCGGTTGCCCCCGCTGTCGGTCACGACGTTGGTCCCCGGACCCACCGTCGAGAGGCTGGCGTCGCCCGGGCGGATGGCGTGGTACACGGCGGTCAGGTCATAGGAGTAGATCCACTTGTTCGGTCCGACGAAGGCCTCGTAGGCGATCCGGACCGGCGAGGTCGACGGATGGACGCCGGTGATGGTGTCGCCCGTGTGGATCTCGTCGCCCACCTCGTAGCCGGACCAGACGATGCGGGTGGGCCAGTGGTCGGCCACGTCCTGGGCCGCCTCGATGTCGCCGATCAGGTTGTTCTCGCCGCTCCGACTCGGGTAGCCGCCGGCCATGATCACCAGGCGGCTCACCTTGCGGGCCACGAGGTCCCGGCCGGTCAGGGCGCTGAGGTCGTCGGCGGGGGAGCTCAGGAGATCCGACAGGTTGCCCGAGTACCCGGCCTCGATCATGACGACGCTGCCGTCCGCCGCCGCAGCCAGCGCCCGCCGGAAGACCCGCACCGCGGTGTCGGGGGTGGGGGTGGTCGATGCGGCCCGGGAGGCGCAGGGTCCCACGAACTCGTCGGTGTTGGTCTGGGTGCCGTTGTCGGGCTTGTGGGTGCCGATCGGGGTGCTGCCGGCGCCGTAGAACTGGGCCACCGCGGCCGCGCACCTCCAGGAGTTGGTGGCCACCGAGGGTCGGCTCGTCCGGGTGTTGACCCCGATGGCGAGCACCCGGGCCTCGCCCCGGAGCTGCAGCGCGAACGCGGTGGCCAGCGCCCCGACGTCGTCGGCGTCGCTGAAGATGTCGGTGTCCACGATCACCGGGACCGCCCCACTCGGCGGGGGGACGGTCGTGGTGGTGGTCGTCGTGCTCGTCGTGGTCGTGGTGCTCGTGGTCGTGGTGCTCGTGGTCGTGGTGCTCGCCGGGCGGAGGGCGGTGAGCACGGCGACGCCGTAGTCCTGCGCCGTGGATGCCGTGGCCGTCTTCGCCCCGGTCGCGCCCGCCGCGACCGGTCCGGCAAGGTCGAGGGCCCCGGATCGGCTGGACCCGTTGCTGGCATCACCCAGTTCGGACATGCCGCTCGGTGGTGACCAGGTGGTGCGCCGGCCCCCGCCGTTGTAGGCGTAGTAGCTCGCCACCAACGCGTCGCCGGCCGCCGTCGTGGTCACCGAAGGTGTGGCCAGGCTCGAGGACCGGGTCGTCGAGGTCCGGCCGGCGGACACCTCGACGGGGGCGGCCGGGTCGACCCCGGTGAACGCGGCCAGGAAGGCCGCACCCCCGACCGTCACGTCCGTGGACCAGGTGAAGCTGGACTCACCCGCCGCCAGCACGTGCCAGTACACCGCCAGGGCGCCGACGGCGCCCTGGTTGGTGCGCCGCACCAGGGTCCACCCCGGGGGTGGGGTGAGGGCCGGCTGGGTGGAGGCGCCGCTGCGACCGAAGCCGAGCGACGCCACCAGCACGTCGCCGGTCGTGGCCCCCGAGGGCAGCGAGAGGGTGAGGGTCCGGGTCGACTCCGACGCGTAGCTGACGGCGCGGGCGGGGCCCCGCGCGGCGATCGTCGCTGTCGCCGCCCCGGCGTCGGGCAGGGCCGGCACGGCCAGGGTGAGGAGGACGACCACGGCCGTGAGCAGGCGCGGCAGGGTCATCTTTGCGCTCATCGTGAGCTTCCCCGCCACGTTGGGTGAGGGTACGGCAGTTCTCGTCGCCGGTCCAGCGGTCGCGGGCCGGCGGCGGCCCTGGCCTCGACCCGTAAGGTGCCCAGCCGTGACGCCCCTGCGGATCGCCGTGCTGGTGAAGCAGATCCCGGCCTTCGAGGCGATGGAACTGGGCCCTGACGGCCGGCTCGTCCGAGAGGGCTTGGCCCTCGAGATGAATGCCTACTGCCGCCGGGCCGTGGCCCTCGGCTGTGAGCTGGCGGGCGCGACCGGCGGATCGATGACTGTCTTGACCCTCGGCCCTCCGGCGGCCGAGGACGTGCTCCGGGAGGCCATCGCGTGGGGGTCGGCCAACGGGCTCACCGTCGACGGCGTCCTGGTCAGCGACCCCGCCTTCGCCGGTTCCGACACCCTGGCCACGGCCAGGGCCCTGGTGGCGGCGCTCACCCGAGAAGGCCCGTTCGACCTCGTGCTGGTCGGGCGCAACTCCGTCGATGCCGACACCGGACAGGTCGGCCCGCAGATGGCCCAACTCCTCGACCTGCCGTTCGCCACCGGTGTGCGGGAGCTCGCGCTGGCCGAGGGCGAGGTCCGGGTCCGGCTCGAGCACGACGACGAATGGGTCGACGCCACGGTCGCGCTGCCGGCGGTCCTGTCCTGTGCCGAGCGGCTCATCGACCCGTGCAAGCAGCCGCCGGAGGCTCGGGCTGCGGTGCCCGCCGAGCGCCTGCGGACCCTCTCGGCCGCGGACCTCGGCCCCGGGCCATGGGGGAGTGCGGCCAGCCCGACCTCCGTCGGTGACGTTCGCCTCTTGGAGGTGCAGCGGGTGGGCGAGATCCTCGACGGCCCTGTCTGGCGCCAGGTCGAGCGCCTCGTCGAGGTGCTGGAGGACCGGGGGGTCCTCGACCCGGCACCCCCCGTGGACGAGGTCGCCCCGGTTGCGGCCCCGTCGGGTGCGGACGGCCCGCTGATCGCCGTGGTCGTCGAGCCCGACCGGGAGCGCCTGACCCGCGAGCTGCTGGGGGCCGCCGCCCGTCTGGCCGACCGGCTGCCCGGTCGGGTGGTCGCCGTCGGTGCCGACCTCCCGGCAGCCGAGGCCCTCGGGACCTGGGGCGCCGAGACGGTCGTCGACATCGGCCACGCCGAACCGGCCGAGGACCCCACCGGCGGCGGATCGTGGACCGTCGGCGCCCAGCGCGCGCTGGTGGAGGAGGACGTGGCCGCGGGCATCTCCCGCTGGGCGAGCGCGGCGCGGCCGTGGGCGATCCTGGCCCCGGGCACGGCCTGGGGTCGGGAGGTCGCTTCCCGGGTCGCCGCCGCCATCGGCGCCGGGCTCACGGGCGACGCCGTGGCCCTGACCATCGAGGACGGCCGCCTCGAGGCCCTCAAGCCGGCGTTCGGCGGCCGCCTCGCGGCGGTGATCACCGCCGACTCACCGGTGCAGATGGCCACCGTCCGGGCCGGCATGTTGCCGATGCCGTCGCCCCGGGATCCGGTCACGGTCCGAGAGGAGCAGGTCCTGGTCGACTGCCGCGGTCGGGTCACGATCCACGGCCGGACCCGAGAGGACGACGCCGACCTCATGGCCAACGCCGATGCCGTCGTCGGGGTCGGCCAGGGCGTGGCTCCTGACCGCTACGACGACCTGCAGCCCCTCCTCGACCTGCTGGGTGCCGAGCTGGGGGCGACCCGCAAGGTCACCGACAAGAACTGGCTACCCCGGGCCCGCCAGATCGGCATCACCGGCCACAGCATCTCGCCCCGCCTCTACATCGGCCTCGGCCTCGGCGGGAAGTTCAACCACACCGTCGGCGTCCGGGCCAGCGGCACCATCGTCGCCGTCAACCCCGACCCCACCGCCCCCATCTTCGACTGGGTCGACGTCGGCCTCGTCGCCCCGTGGGAGGACGTGATCCCCGAGCTCATCACCCGCCTCGGGCAGCGCCGGTGACCACCGACTTCCCCCCGGGGTTCTTCGAGCGGCAGGACGAGGGGTCCGACACCGCCTTCTACGGGCCGGACAGGTTCGTCACCCACATCGATGACGGGGCGATTGCCGCGGTCGGGACCCTCTATGCCGACCTGGGGATCACCGGTCGGGTGCTGGACCTCATGTCGTCGTGGGTGTCGCACTTCGACGACCCGCCTGAGCACCTCACGGTGCTGGGGATGAACCGGCGGGAGCTGGACGGCAACGCCATGGCGGCCGAGCGGGTCGTCCACGACCTCA
The DNA here is from genome assembly GCA_963777805.1 of uncultured Microthrixaceae bacterium. Classification (GTDB taxonomy): domain Bacteria; phylum Actinomycetota; class Acidimicrobiia; order Acidimicrobiales; family DATDAH01; genus DATDAH01. The sequence continues at coordinate 130,926 of CAVZRY010000002.1, forward strand.
ACGCGGACCCGACCCTGCCCTTCGCCGACGAGAGCTTCGACGACGCCGTGTGCTGCGTCTCCGTCGACTACCTCACCCGGCCCGTCGAGGTGTTCGCCGAGGTGGCCCGGGTCCTGCGCCCGGGCGGCCGCTTCGTCACCACGTTCTCGAACCGGTGCTTCCCGACCAAGGCCATCCGGGGCTGGTTGGCGAACGACGACGAGGCCCACTGCCGGATCGTCGCCGCCTACTTCGAGGCCAGCGGCGCCTTCGAGCCGGCCACCGTCGACGTCCGGGTCCCACCCGGGCGCGGCGTCGACCCCCTCTTCGCCGTCTGGGCAGTCTCAGCGGAAACCGGCACTAGCCTGCGGAACTGACGCCCGTGTCAGGTAGCCCGAGGGGGACTCGTTCATGACCGCCACCGATGTCGACGCCACCTCGGACGACGACTACGACCCGTTCCTGGCGTTCAACGAGGCCAACGGGGCCGGGACGGTGGAGAACCCGTACCCGGACTTCGTCGCCCTCCGCCGGGACACGCCGTTGGCCGAGATGGACCTCCGGGAGATGTTCGGCCTGGCCGACGACGAGGTCCCGCCGAACCGGGTGTGGACCGCCAACACCTTCGAGGCGGTCCAGTCGGTGCTGCGGGACGGCAACGCCTTCTCCTCGAAGGGCTACGAGGAGGTCATGGGGGCGGTCTTCGGCCACTCGATCCTGGAGATGGACGAGCCCGAGCACCACACCTACCGGGGTCTCATCCAGCAGGCGTTCACCCGCAAGGCGATGGAGCGCTGGGAGACCGACGTCATCGGCCCCCGGGTCAACGCCCTGATCGACGACTTCGTCGCCGACGGCAAGGCCGACCTGGTCCGCCAGCTCACGTTCCCCTTCCCGTTCGAGGTCATCGCCGACCAGCTCGCCCTGCCCGAGGACGACAAGCGTCGCTTCCACCGGATGGCCACCGAGCTGATCAGCGTCCAGGTCGACATGGACCGGGCGCTGGCCGCCTCGGCGGCGCTGCACGAGTACTTCTCGAGGATCATCGCCGAGCGTCGGGCCGAGCCGGCCCAGGACCTGGTCAGCGTGCTCGCCGGCGCCGAGCTCGACGGTCAGCAGCTGACCGATGACGAGATCATCGCCTTCCTGCGCCTGCTCCTGTCGGCCGGGGCCGAGACGACCTACCGGTCCTCGAGCAACCTGCTCTTCGGCCTGCTCACCCACCCCGACCAACTGGCCGCGGTGCGGGACGACCGGTCGCTGCTGCCCCAGGCCATCGAGGAGGCCCTGCGCTGGGAGCCGCCGTTGCTGACGATCCTGCGCACCGCGGCCGAGGACGTCGAATTGGTGGGCCAGACCCTTCACCCCGGCGACACCGTGATCGTCAACATCGGCGGTGCCAACCACGACGAGACCCGGTGGGACGACGCCGAGTCCTTCGACATCTTCCGGCCCCAGGTGCCGCACATCGCCTTCGCCAGCGGCGTGCACATGTGCCTCGGCATCCACTTGGCCCGCATGGAGACGATGGTCGTGATGAACGCCGTCCTCGACCGCCTGCCCGACCTGCGCATGGACCCCGACGCCGAGGCCCCCTACATCACCGGCATGATCTTCCGGGCCCCACCGGCCCTCCCTGTCGTCTTCGGCTGACCCTCGGGATCGGGCAGGCTGTCGGGGTGGACGACCCGCAGCCCGATTCCTTCGACGCCGACGAGATCACCGAGCGCCTGCAGCTCTCACCGCTGCACCGCTTCCTCGGCTTCCGCGCGGTCCGCATCGACGAGGAAGTGGCCATCCTCGAGATGCCCATCGCTCCGGACGCCTTCGGGGGCACCGGCAACCTCCACGGCGGGGCCTTGGCCACCCTGATCGACGTGACCTCGGCGCTGGCGGCCAGCCGGGCGAACCCGTTCGACTTCGAGACCCACAGCCTGGTCACCGCCGACCTCCACATCCGCTACCTGGGTCGGCCCGGCGGCGGTGACGCGGTGCGGGCCGAGGCCCGGGTGGTGCGGGCCGGCCGCATGCTGGTCGTGGTCGAGACCCGTGTCCTCGACGAGGCCGACAAGATCATCGCCACCGGCGACTTCAGCTCCATGCTCGTCCCCCGCCGCAACCCCCTCCTGCCCGACACCGCCTCCACCGACCCCAGCGGCCCCGAGGTCTGATCAGTCCGAGCGGCCGCGCTCGAGCTCGTCGGGTTCACGGAGGGCGGGGGACTGGGTCCTGGTCACTGCGGAGCCGGTCATGGCGCCGGCGATGACGGGGCCGACCACGGGGACGAGCGCGTCGCCGAAGCGCCACTGCGCCCGGCGGATGACCCGGGTGAGCATGACCCGCATGGCCTCCTCGATGACCCGACGGTCAGCCGGTCGGGAGCCGAGGCCACTGGCGCCGTAGACGGCACCCATGTCGGCGGCGATGGTCTGCACGCTGGGGGAGCGGGCGGCGAACCGATAGCGCTCGACCCTGGCGGAGGTGGCGACGTAGACCTCGAGCAGCTCGGTCATGGCCGCCCCGACGAAGGTGATGATCAGGGCGCTGGTCGGCCCGGTGAAGACGCTCGCTCCGGCGATGACCTGCTCGCCGGCGGCCACCCCGCTGGAGCCGACCACGCCGACGGTGCGGTGCCCCCAGCGCCCCATGTCGAGGGGATAGGCGTGGCCGAGGCCGATGGCGAGACGTTGGGCCCGGGCCAAGAGGACCTCGAGGCGCCTCCAGAGCGCCCGCCGGCCGGCTCGGGTCCGCAGCCGCTCGACGCCGTGGACGTTGACGAAGTCGACCACCTCGGCCGCCGTGGCGTCCCACAGGTCGGCAAACGCCTCCCGGACCTCTTCGGGCAACCGGTCGGAGCGGAACAGGGCCGGTGCGTGCTCGAAGCCGACCTCGGCCACCTGCCCGGGGGCCGTGGCCATGAGTCGCTCCCGGCCCCAGCCGGGGGTGAGGCCGTGACGTCCGGGAAGGTCCAGGTCCGAGGTGTCGTCCCCGGTCGGGTCGTCCGCCATGGGCCGACGGTAGGTGACCGGCCCGCCTACCCGGCGGGCTGGAGGATCTGGGCCAGACGGGTGCGCTGCTCGCGGCTCCGGCCGAAGAGGAGGTCGCCGGTCATGGCCCGCTTCACCCAGATGTGCTGGTCGTGCTCCCAGGTGAAGGCGATGCCCCCGAGGAGCTGGATGCCCTCGGCGGCCACGAAGCGCTGGCAGTCCCCGGTGGCGGCCTTGGCCATGGCGGTGGCCTCGGCTCGGCGGGCATCGTCCTCGGCCAGGCAGGCGGTGGCGAAGTAGCAGAGGGCCCGGGCCCGCTCGAGCTGGATGTAGCAGTCGGCCAGGCGGTGCTTCACGGCCTGGAAGCTGCCGATGGGCACACCGAACTGCTCGCGGTCCTTGGCGTACTGGAGGGTGACGTCGAAGATGGCCTGGCAGGTGCCGAGGGTCTCGAGGGCCATCGCCACCGTGGCCTCCTCGAGCGCCTTGGTCACGGCCTCGGTGCCGCCGAGCAGGACCCGGTCCGCCGGGACGGTCACCTCGCGGAAGGTCAGGTGGGCGATCGGCCGGGTCTTGTCGAGGGGGTCGATCGTCTCGACGGTGGCGGCGGACGAGGCGACGACGGCCACGGCGAGGTCGCCACGCTCGAGGCGGGCCACGACCGCGACCTGGTCGGTGTCCGGGGACAGGACGTGGTTCTTGGTGCCGTCGAGGACCCAGCCTTCGCCGTCGGGCCGGAGCGTCGCCTGCACGCCATCGAGGTCCCAGCCCGTGGGGCGCTCGGCCACGGCGACGGTGCCGGTCATCGCGCCGGTGGCGACGGGGCCCAGCAGGGCGGCTCGCTGCTCCGGCGTCCCGCTGTGGCGCACGAAGGGCACGAACTGGGTGACGGTGGCGAACAGCGGACCCGGGGCGATCACCCGGCCCAGCTCCTCGGCCAGGACGGCCAGCTCCACGAACCCGTAGCCGATGCCGCCGTCGGCCTCGGGCACCGTCAACGCCGGCCAGTCCAGCTCGACCATCTTCGCCCACAGCCCGTCGGCGTCCCCCGTGCTCTCGACGATCGACCGGGGCAGGGAGGCGGGGCACTCCTTGGCCAGGACCGACCGGATGGCCGCCCGCAGCTCGTCCTGCTCCTCGGTGAACGCCAGATGCACGCAGCGAAGCTAGCCCCGGGCCGCCCGGGGACCTGACGCCGGTGTCGGTCCCCGCCGCTCGGCGGCGCCTCGTAGGGTTCGGTCGAGCATCAGCTCGCCTTTCCCGGCATGACCACGACCGATTCCGATCCCATCGAGCCCGACCCTGCGGTGACCTCCCGCTCGGCCCGCACCCGGCGCAAGCTGCTGGACGGCGCCCTCGAAGCAATCGACGACCGTGGCTTCCACGCCACCCGGGTCGACGACATCGTGCGCCAGGCCGGGGTCTCGCACGGGGCGTTCTACCTCTACTTCGACGACAAGCAGGACCTGTTCCGCATCCTGGCGACCGAGGCGGCCGAGGACATGGTGGGGCGGGTGGCGAGCCTGGGCGAGGGCTCGCCCCCGACGGGGGAGGGGCTGGTCGACTGGCTGGCCGACTTCGTCGAGGGCTACCGCCGTCACGGCGCGGTCATCCGGGCCTGGATGGAGGACCACGCCCGGGACCGCGGCCTGCGGGAGCTGGCCGACGCGTCCTTCGCCCGGGTCGTGGAGGACCTCGGCCGCCGGGTGGACACGGCCGCGCTCGGCCCACTGGGTCCCGTCGCCCTCATGGCGCTGCTCGAGCGGTACGCCTACTTCACGATCTCCCGAGACCTGGCAGCCGACCGCGACGCCCTCCGCTCGGTGGCCACCCTCATCGAACGAGGCTTCCTGGCCACGGCCTGATGGACCCGTCGCTCGGGCCACACTGGGCCGGTGCGTGACGAGGTGCTGGCGGGTGGGGTGGCCAACGCCGGGGCAGTGGTGCGCCAGGGCGAGCACGTGCTCCGGCCGTCGAACCCGCACACGCCGTCGATCCACCGCTTCCTGACCGCGCTGCGGGCGGCCGGATTCGACGGGGCGTCCGAGCCGGTCGGCGTGGATCCTGACGGCCGAGAGCGACTGGTGTTCATCCCGGGCGAGGTGGCTGTGCCGCCGTACCCGGCGTGGTTCCAGTCGGACGCGGTGCTGGCCTCGATCGCCGACCTGCTGCGCCGGTTCCACGAGGCGTCTCGGGCGTTCGACCCGACGGGCGAGACGTGGAGCGACGAACTGGCCGACCCGGTCGGCGGGCCGATCGTGGTCCACGCCGACGTGTGCCCCGAGAACGTCGTCTTCCGGGACGGCGTGGCCGTTGGGCTCCTGGACTTCGACTTCGCGGCGCCGGGCCGTCCGGTCTACGACCTGGCGGCGATGGCCCGCATGTGCGGCCCGATCGACGACGAGTTGAGCGCCGGCCGTCTCGGTTGGGGCCCGCTGGACCAACCTGCCCGCCTCCGCCTCGTCGCCGACACCTACGGGTTGGACGTCGATGGGCGTCGGGAGCTGCTGCTGGTGCTCGACGAGGTCATCGCGTCCGGCGGCCAGTTCGTCCTCCGGCACGTCGAGGCCGGCGATCCGAACTTCATCGCCATGTGGGACGCGATGGGGGGCATGGAGCGCTACGACCGCCGCCGACGCTGGTGGGGGTCGGCCCGCCCGACCTTCACCGCCGCGATGACCTGACCCGAACGAGGGATCAGTCGTCGCTGTGGAGGGGTTGGGCCTGGTAGTCGGGATCGCCTTGCACCGCGGTCAGTGTTCCAGGCTCAGGCGGTGGGGGCGAGGACGGGCAGCCCGACCCGTGCCTCCGACACCGGTCGGGACGCCTCGATCACCGCCAACACGAGGTCGACGCAGTTGCCGCACCGGCTTCCCGCGCCACACCGGACGGCGACCTCGGCCGCGCTGCGGGCGCCGGCCTGGACGGCGTCGTGGACCTCGTGGTCGGTGACGGCGCGACAGCCACAGACGTACATCAGCCGACCTCGACCAGGTCGGGGGCTGGTGGGGCCTCGACGGGGCGACGCACATAGGTCGGGACCCCCGCGGCGGTCAGCTCGTTGGCCACGCTGAGCGGGATGGTCCGGGTGACGGGACGGTGTTGGCCCACGCCTGCCACTTCGGCTCGCGGCGCGGCGCCGGTCAGGTCGATGCGGACCCAGCTGATGCGACGCAGGCCGAACCCGCTGGTGCGTGAAGCCTTATCCACATGCGTTAGGTAACCCGAACATCGGGTCCCCGTCAAGTCATCGCGGGCGGATTCGCCTCCCCTGGGTCGGCGGCGCCCGAGGTGGTGGTCGACCCGAAGGCCCACGGCGGTAGCGTCCGGCGCCGTGCGATGGGCGTGGATCGGGGTGCTGTTGGCGGTCGTCGCCCTGCCCTCGTGCGGCGGTGACGATGCCGGCAGCGAGGAGGTCGTGGCCCCCGCGGCCTGGGTCGCAGCCGTCTGTGGCGAGGTGGCCGACGCGGCCGTCGACCTGGGGGCCGCCCTCGCGGTGATCAACGAGCTCCCGGCCGAGGTCGAGGCCGACGCCCCGCTGGGCGACCACGCCGACGCCCTGCGCGATGCCTTCACCGCCCTACCCGAGTACGTCGAGCGGTACCGCACGGTCATCGAGGACACGCCGGCGCCCGACACGGCGGACGGCGCCGCCTTCCGGGAGGAGCTGCTGGCCGACCTGAACACCGCCGCGGAGACCTTCGGCGAGGCCGCCGACGCCGCGGAGGCGCTGGACGGGGACACGACCGTCGAGGAGCTCTTCGGCGGGGCCCAGGCCTTCGGCGAGTTCCCCGAGGCCTTCGCCGCGGCCGACCTCGACTTCGGCGACGCCACCCCGCCGGGCGTCGAGCAGGCCATGGACGCCGACGACACCTGTCGCGACGCCCAGAACCGGCTCGTCACCCTCCTCGACGCCTGACCCCTCCCGTTCTCGTGGTCGGATGTCGCGGTGGGCCGCGACCTGCGGCGGCCAGAACGGGATGGGGCGCTACTGGATGGCGCCGGCCGTCGCGGAGGCGGGTGATCTCGCGGTCGTCGAGGCCGAGCACGTCGGCCAGCACCTCGTCGGTGTGCTGGCCGAGGGTCGGGCTGGGGGCGAGGTAGCCGCAGGGGGCGCCGCTGAGCCGGATCCCGTTGCGCTCGTACTCACCGGGTCCGAGCACGGGATGGGCCAGGGCGACGTAGTGGCCCCGGGCCCGGAGTTGGGGATCGGCGCTGGCGTCGGCGAAGTCGGCGACCGGGACCGCCTCGATGCCGAGGCCCTGGAGGCGCTCGGCCAGGGTGAGGGCGTCGAAGCCCGCCGTCCAGGTCGCCACGGCCGCCTCGAGGGCGTCGACGTCGGCCAGTCGGCCCGCCATCGTGGCCCATTCGGATCGGGCCAGGCCGGCCTCGGCCGCCAGGTGGGCCCACTCGGGCTCGGTGTAGACGGCGAGGGCGATCCAGCGGTCGTCGCCGGCACACGGGAACACTCCGTGGGGGGCATAGCGGTCGGCCCGGTTGCCCATCCGGCCCCGGGCCTCGCCGGTGACCTGGTACTCGACCAGCCAGGGCGACAGGGCGTAGACCCCGGCCTCGACCTGGCTCAGGTCCAGGTAGGTGCCCTGGCCGGTGCGCCGGCGCCGGAGCAGGGCCGCGGCCAGCGCGGCGGCGCAGAACCGGGGGGCCAATGAGTCGGTGATCATCCCGTACGGCCCGACGGGTCCACGGTCGGGCCAGCCGGTCAGCTGGTCGAAGCCGGCGAGCGCCGCGCCCTGGCCGCCGAAGCCGGGGTGGTCCCGGTGGGGGCCGGTCTGGCCGTTGAGGCAGGCCGAGATCATCACCAGGTCCGGCTTGTGCTCCACCAGGTCGGCGTAGGCGAGGCCGAGGCCCGCCATGGCCCGCGGGGCGAAGGTCTCGGCCACGGCGTCGGCCGTCTTCACCAGCTCGATGGCCAGGGCGCGGCCCTCGGGGTGCGTGAGGTCGATGGCGACGCTGCGCTTGTCGGGGTTGAGGGCGTCGAACAGGGGCGAGCGCTCGAGCCGGTCCGGGTCGTCGGGGTCGACGACGCCGTAGCCCCGCAGGAGGTCGGGACGGCTTCGGCTCTCGATGCGGATCACGTCCGCACCGTGCTCGGCGAAGTACCGGGTGGCGATGGGCCCGGAGGCCCCGGCGCCGAACTCGAGGATCCGGGTGCCGGTCCAGGCCCCGACGGACCCCCCGAAGGTCTGATGGGTCGCGGTCGGGTCCGGCGCCGGCGGCGGCCCGACCGGCGCCGGTCCGTCGTGGATGTGCACGAAGCCCAAGGGCGCGGCGCCCACCCCGGCCAGCGGACCGAACAACCCTCGGGCCCGCAATTGCTCGGAAGCCAGCACCTGAGGGGGCGAGTTCACAGGGGCCAGCATCAGGTTCGTCTCGCCGGCCAGCGCATCCAGCTCGCCCATGGTCTTGGTGGCGAACCACGTCCCGACGGCCTCCTCGATGGCGGCCAGGTCCTCGTCAGAGGTGGTGGTCGGGCTGAAGGTCGTCCAGTCCCGCTCGGTGAGGACCCGATGGCCGATCTGGGCGCTCAGCGCCTCGAGGCTGGGGGCGCGGGCCGTGCCGCCCCGGAGCCCGAAGCTCACCCACCCGTCGGCGCACGGCCAGATCTCCCGCGTGCGGCCGATGTTGGCGCCCCGCCGCCGGCCGCGGTCGGGGTCCCGGGCGAAGCGTCCGGCGCCGCCCATGGACGCCACCATCACGGTCTCCTGGATCGACACGTCGATCTGCTGGGGCCGACCGGTGAACAGGCCGGTCAGCGCGGCGAACGCGGCCTCGGGTCCGGCGTGGGCGAAGGCGACGGGCTCGGCACAGCGCACGGGCGGCCGGTCGGGGTCGCCGGTGGCGAAGAGGTTGCCCGTCGAGGCCAGGATCCCCAGGTCGCCCGCTCGCCACCCCGCCCGGGGCCCGGTCAGGCCGAAGGGGGAGAGGTGGACCCACACGGCGGCGGGCGCCCGGTTGACGTCGACGCCGTGGCCGCGGGTGGCCAGGACGATGTCCGCCTCGGTGAGCAGGGCATCGAGCGCGGGGTCCTCGGGGGCCATGCGGCGCACCTCGGAGCGGGCCGTCCACGCGGCGTGGCGGTGGGGCTGGCGGCTGAAGTGACCGCCGTCGAGAGGCTCCGGGCGGGTGACCGAGGCGCCGAGGTCGGCGAGGACCCGGGCCGCGAGCGCACCCGACTCCCCGGTCAGGTCGACGACGCGGATCCCCTCCAGCATCGGATCATGGTGGCACCGCCCCGCCGGGCCGGGGAAACCTGACACGGACGTCAGGTACGATTCCGCGACGAGCCGCGGGGATCGGGCCCACCGGCACCGAGGGGGACATCATGAACGTCGAGGACCTGATCCTGGTCAGCGTGGACGACCACGTCGTGGAGCCACCGGGGATGTTCGACCAGCACCTGCCGGCGAAGTACAAGGACCTGGCGCCCAAGGCCATCCAGAACGCGGCGGGCAACGACGTCTGGTTCTACGAGGGCCAGGAGCTGCCCAACATCGGCCTCAACGCCGTGGCCGGACGCCCTCCGGCCGAGTACGGGATCGACCCGACCTCCTACGCCGAGATGCGGGACGGTTGCTACGACATCGGGGCCCGCATCGCCGACATGAACGCCAACGGCGTGCTCGGCTCGATGTGCTTCCCGTCCTTCCCGCAGTTCTGCGGCCAGCTCTTCAGCCGCACCGAGGACAAGGACGTGGCCCTGGCCATGGTCCGGGCCTACAACGACTGGCACATCGACGAGTGGTGCGGGTACGAGCCCGGCCGGTTCATCCCCCTGGCCATCCCGGCCATCTGGGACCCCGAGGTCATGGCGGCCGAGGTCCGGCGGGTCGCGGAGAAGGGCTGCCACGCCATCACCTTCTCGGAGAACCCCGAACGGCTGGGCTGGCCGTCGCTGCACAGCGACCACTGGGACCCCTTCTGGGCCGCCTGCTCGGACACGGCCACCGTGGTCTGCATGCACATCGGGTCCTCGTCCCAGATGATCATGACGGCGGCCGACGCCCCCATCAACGTGATGATCACCCTGCAGCCGGTGAACCTCGTGCAGGCGGCGTCGGACCTGCTGTGGTCCCGGGTCTTCAAGAAGTTCCCGGACGTGCGCTTCGCCCTGTCCGAGGGCGGCATCGGCTGGATCCCGTACTTCCTGGAGCGGGCCGACTACGTCTACCAGCACCACCGCGAGTGGACCGGCACCGACTTCGGCGGTCAGCTCCCCAGCCAGGTGTTCCTCGAGAAGGCCATCTTCTGCTTCATCGACGACGCCTTCGGGCTGGAGAACCGGCACCACATCGGCGTGGACCGCATCTGCTGGGAGTGCGACTACCCCCACTCCGATTCGACCTGGCCCACCTCACCGGAGCTGCTGGACAAGTCCCTCCACGGCATCCCCGACGACGAGGTCAACCTGATGACCCACGAGAACGCCATGCGCTTCTTCCAGTACGACCCCTTCGCCCATCGCCCGCGTGAGCAGGCCACCGTCGGTGCGCTGCGGGCCGAAGCGGCGGGCCACGACGTGTCCCAGCACGGCTCCGGCAAGGCCCCCCGGGACCCCAGCGAGGGCCCCATCACCATCCTCGACATCATCAACGCCGCCGGCGCCCACGTCAGTCAGGACTGACTCGTCGTTCTGGCGCCCGATTGCAGCGCCGGGGCGCCTCGATCAGGCGCCAGAACCGGTGAGCTCGGCCAGGTCGGCGTCGCGGCGCCGGGTGACGTGGGTGCGGGCGTGGGCGACGGCCGCGTCGAGGTCCGTGAACAGGTGGTTCTCGTGGGCCAGGCGGTCGAGCGCGCCGACGGTGCGCAGCAGCTTCTCGTGCTCGGGCCTCGGCCCCTTCAGCAGGACGGTGATGTGGCGGTGCTCGAGGTCCTCGATGATGGCGCCGAGGGCCTGGGCACCGGTGGCGTCGAGCACCTGGAGGTCGGGCAGGCGGAGGATCACCACCTCGACGTCGGCCACCTGGGTGAAGTCGGTCAGGAACCGCTGGGCGGCCCCGAAGAACAGGGCGCCGTCGATGCGGTAGGCGACGATGTGCTCCCGCAGCAGGTCGCGCTCCTCGTCGGTGTCGACCTCGGCATCGATGGGAGCGACGGTCGCCCCCGTCGTGCGGGCCACGTTGCGCAGCGCCAGGAAGGCCGCGGCCACGACCCCGATCTCCACGGCGACGATGAGGTCGAAGACGACGGTGGCCAGCGCGGTGAGGACGAGGACGACGGCGTCGGAGCGGGTGGAGCGCGAGCACGGCCCGGACGTTGCGGACCTCGACCATGCGCACCGCGGTCACCATGAGCACGCCGGCCAGGGCGGCCAGCGGGATGCGGGCGACGAGGCCGGCGCCGGCGACCACGACGAGCACGAGGGCGACCGAGTGGACGATGGCCGCCACGCGGGTGCGGGCCCCGGCCCGGACGTTGACCGCGGTGCGGGCGATGGCCCCGGTGGCCGGCATGCCGCCGAAGAGCGGCGAGACGATGTTGGCCAGGCCCTGGCCGAACAGCTCGCGGTCGGGGTCGTGCTGGCGTCCGTCGGCCATGCCGTCGGCCACCTTCGCCGACAGGAGGCTCTCGATCGCGGCGAGGGCGGCGACGGCGAAGGCCGCACCGAAGTAGCCCTGGACGGCGCCGAAGTCCACCGAGGGGAGGACCAGGGCGGGCAGGGCGGACGGCAGGGTCCCGATGGTCGCCACGTCGAGGCCCGCGAGCTCGGCGACCACGGTCGCGGCGACGACCGCGAGCAACGAGGCCGGCAGCGAGCGGTGCAGGCGGGGGGTGATCACCATCACGGCGGCGACCAACAGCACGAGGCCGAGGGCCGCCGCGGTCTCCGCCGGTGAACGCGTCACCCAGGGCGCGGAAGGCGACGACGGCGGTGTTCTCCCCCTCCGGACGCTCGACGCCGAGGGCGGCGGGCACCTGCTGCAGGAAGATGATCACGGCGATGCCGAGGGTGAAGCCCTCGATGACCGGCCACGGCATGTAGGCGAGGTAGCGACCGAGCCGGAACACCCCGGCGGCGAGGACCATCACCCCGGCCAGCACGCCGACGATCACGACGGCGTCGGCGCCGTGCCGGGCGACGAGCGGGACGAGCACCACGGTCATGGCCCCGGTCGGCCCGGAGACCTGTACGTCCGAGCCCCCCAGGAAGCCGGCCACCAGGCCGGCCACGATCGCGGTGGTCAGCCCGGCGGCCGCGCCGAGCCCGGTGGTGATGCCGAAGGCCAGCGCCAGGGGCAGGGCGACGACGGCGACGGTCAGGCCGGCGACGACGTCGTCCTTCCAGGATCGGGAGAGGCCCCGGTAGTCGGACCGCCGGGGCAGGAGGCGCTTCACCGGGTGTCGTCGGCGAGGCCGGCGAGGAGGTCCTGGGTCTCGCGGAGGGAGGTCAGCAACAGGGCCTTGGCGGTGGCGAGGAGGTCGACCACCAGCGGGTCCTTGATGGCGTAGTACACCGAGGATCCCTCGCGGCGGGTGGTCACCAGGCCGGCCCGGCGCAGGACGCCGAGTTGCTGGGACAGGTGGGACGACTCGATGCCCACCTCGACCTGCAGATCGCTGACGTTGCGCTCGCCGTCGGCCAGGACCTCCAGCGCCCGGACCCGGGCGGGGTGGGCCAGCGCCTTGAACAGGTCGGCCTTCACGTGCGCCAGCGGCCGGCTGAGATCGGCTTCGGAGTTCACGATATGACGATTGTGTCAGATAGTCAGGTGACTTCCACCCTGGAACGTCGCCGGAGCACCACCAGGGCGTCGAGGGCAGTGGCCCCGACCGGGTGGACGACCAGGGGGTTGATGTCGAGCTCGGCGATGGTGTCGCTGTGGTCGACGGCCAGGCGCTGGACCTTCATGATCACGTCGACCAGCGCCTTCCGGTCCGCCTTCGGTCGCCCCCGCACGCCGGTCAGGAGCGGGAAGCCCTGCACCTCCCGGATCATGCGGTGGGCCTCGGCCCGGTCGAACGGTGGCACCCGGAACGTCACGTCCCCGAGGACCTCCACCAGGACCCCGCCGAGCCCGAACATGATCACCGGCCCGAAGAGCGGGTCCTGGGACACGCCCACCACGCACTCGACCCCAGGGGTTGCGGTGGGGCACACCAGCACCCCGTCGAGCTCGACCGGCGAACGGTCGACCAGCTCCGCGTACGTCCGTCGTACCTCCGCGGCCGAGCCGACGCCGATGCGGACCAGTCCCAGGTCGCTCTTGTGCAGCAGGTCCGGCGAGCACGCCTTCATCACCACCGGCAGCCCGGCCGCCGCTGCGGCCTTCACCGCCTCGGCCGGCGAGTGACACAGCGTGTCGGCCGTCACCGGAATCCCATACGCCGCCAGCACCGATTTCCCCTCGAGCTCCGACAACCCCCTCGAGACCTCGTTCTGGTTGCGCTTTCGTGGGAGTGGGCGCGCGATCTCGCAACCAGAACGGGTCGTGAGGAGGGGGTCGACGGTCTTGGCGGCGGGGGAGCGGCGGGTGACGGGCTTGGTGAACGGGCTCCGGTACCTCGCGAGGAAGGCGTGGTGGTCGAGGTAGGCCTTCACCGCGCCCACGCAGTTCCCGAAGGTGCGGAACACCGGGAGGCCCGAAGGGACCAGGACCTCGGTGTAGGCCGGGTCGTCGGTCAGCGGTGAGCCCCAGATGACCACGATGGGCTTGTCGGTGGTCTGGGCCACGGCCACGAGGTCCTCGGCCAGGGGTCGGCTCATGGTCGGCAGGGCGCCGGTGATCGGGCAGATCAGGACGCCGACCCGGGGGTCGGCCACGAGGGCGTCGAGGATCTTGCGCCCCCGCCAGTCCGCGGAGGGCGCCCCGCCGTTGTCGACCGGGTTGGACACCCGCAGGTAGCCGGGGATCCACTCGCGCAGCGCGTCCTGGGTGGCGCGGGTCAGGTCCGGGATCTGCAGCCCGCCCGCCGAGGCCAGGTCGGCCAGGTGGGCCCCGGTGCCGCCGGAGATGGCGTAGATGCAGACGCCGTCCGTCGTCGGGGGCGCGGCGCGGGACAGCAGCGTGGCGGTGTCCTGGAGCTCGTCGAGGCCGTCGACCCGGATGACGCCGAACTGGCGGAACACGGCCGAGGTCACGGCGTCGGACCCGGTGAGGTGGCCGGTGTGGGACTGGGCCATCGACGCGCCCTCGTCGGTCTTGCCCACCTTCACCACGACCATCGGCACGCCCCGCTGGGCGGCGTGGTCGGCGGCGAGCATCAGCGTGCGCCCGTCCTTGAAGCCCTCGATGTACGCGGCGATGACGCCCACCTCGGGCTGGTCGGCGAAGCACCGGGCGAAGTCGGCGAACTCGAGGTCGACCTCGTTGCCCGTCGGCGCCCACTCCGACAGGCGCAGGCCGAGGTCCTGGGCCTGGAAGATCGGCCGGCCCTGGTGGCCGCTCTGGGTGATGAGGGCGACGGCCCGGCCCGGGTTGCCCTCGGTGAAGGACTCGAAGGCGTTCAGGTTGGTGTTGGGCCCGAGCAGGCGGGTCTCGCCGGTGGCCACCAGGCGCTCCAGCTGCGCCTGGAGCCGGGCCCCGGCCGCCCCGGTCTCGGCGAAGCCGGCCGCGAAGATCACGGCGAAGCGGGGCGCCTTGGCGACGACGGCCTCGAAGGCGTCCACGGCGTCACCCACCAGGATCACGGCCAGGTCGATGCCGTCGGGCAGGTCGTCGACTGAGGCCAGGCAGGGCCGTCCGCCGATCGTGTCCCGGTTGGGGTTGACCAGGAAGACCTCGACGCCGTGCTCGTCGGCCCAGGCCAGCAGCTTCCGGGTCATGGCTGCATTCGGCCGCTTCGGGTTGTCCGACGCCCCGATCAGGGCCACCGTCCGGGGCGAGAAGAACCTGCCCAGGTCGAGGTCCCGCAGTGCGGTGGGGCGCCCCGTCACGTCCACCGACACGCCAGGGGCCACGGCGGCCGACAGTACCTGACGCCCCCGTCACCTCTGGCCGGACCGCTGAGTAGCGTTTCGCCGTGGCCCCACGCGAAGCCGTCATCGTCGACACCGTCCGCACGCCGATCGGCAAGCGCAAGGGGGCGTTGTCCGGCTGGCACCCGACGGACCTGCTGGGCTTCACGCTCAGCGCACTGGTCGACCGCACGGGGGTCGATCCCGGGCGGGTCGACGACGTGGTCGGGGGCTGTGTCAGCCAGGTGGGGGAGCAGTCCAACAACGTCGCTCGCAACGCCTGGATCGCCGGTGGCCTGCCGTGGCACGTGCCCGCCACCTCGGTGGACCGGCAGTGCGGCTCCTCCCAGCAGGCTGTGCACTTCGTCGCCCAGGGCGTCATCGCCGGGGCCTACGACCTGGGCATCGCCTGCGGTGTCGAGTCCATGACCCGTACCCCGATGGGCTCCAACGCCGCCGGCGGCACCGGGCCGTTCTCCGGCCAGTGGATCGAGGCTGTCGGGGGCCGGTTCCACCCCACCCAGTTCGAGGTCAGCCAGATCCTGGCCGAGCGCTACGGCATAACCCGCGAGGACATGGACGCCTACGCGGCCGAGTCCCACCGCCGGGCCCAGGAGAACTGGGACAACGGCCACTTCGCCAAGGAGACGGTGCCCGTCCCGGTGAAGGACGAGGAGGGGGCCGAGACCGGCGAACTGTTCGACCGGGACCAGGGCATCCGGCCCGAGAGCACCGTCGAGTCGCTGGCCAAGCTCCCGAGCGCAGCGTCGTGGGACCCGTCGATCGCCCCCGACATCACCGCCGGCAACGCCTCGCAGACCTCCGACGGCGCCTCGGCCATGCTCATCGCCGAGCGGGCCACCGCCGACGCCCTCGGGCTGCCCTACCGCGCCGTCATCCGCCACTTCGCCGTCGCCGCCGAGGACCCCTGGTTGGTGCTGTCCGCGCCCGTACCGGCCACCAAGAAGCTGCTCGAGCGGTCGGGCATGACGGTGGACCAGTTCGACGCGGTGGAGTGCAACGAGGCCTTCGCGGCCATCGCCCTGATGTGGGCCCGCGAGTTCCAGCCCGACATGACGCGCTACAACCCCCGGGGTGGAGCCATCGCCATCGGCCATCCCCTCGGCGCCAGCGGCGTGCGCCTGATGACCACGCTGCTCAACGACCTCGAGGCCACGGGCGGGCGGTACGGCTTCCAGACGATGTGTGAGGGCGGGGGCCAGGCCAACGCCACGGTGATCGAACGGGTGACCTAGCGCCATGGGACGGCGGGCGGTGGCGGTCGGGGCGACGGTCTTGCTGGCGGTCGCGCCCGTGGCCTGCGGGGGTGGCGGTGACGATGCCGGCGAGGCGCAGGCCCAGTCGGTCGCACCGGTGGCCGACACCGGCGCCCGGACACGGAGCGACGAGCGGACCGTCGCCGGCCTGCGCACCCTGGTGGTGCAGCCTCGCGGCGGCGGGCCCTACCCGCTGATCCTCTTCGTCCATGGCGCCGGCGCCGCCGCCCGAGTACTACGAGGACCTGCTCACCGACCTCGCCGGCGAGGGCAACGTCGTGGTAGCACCGGCGATGCCGGGCAGCGTGGACGACGCCGGGGCCGGTTCGCTGCTGGCCTTGCCCTTCCAGCCCGGGCGGGTCCACCAGGTGATCGACGCCGTGACCGAGGGCCGAGAGGCCATTCCCATCGCCGACCCCGAGCGCATCGTCGTGGCCGGCCACAGCCTCGGAGCGATGACCGCTCTGGCCACGGCCTTCAACACGTGCTGTGTGGATCAGCGGGTCGACGCGGTGGTGGCGATCGCCGGCCAGTTGGCCAGCTTCCCGGACGGGGCCTGGACCAGCGGCAGTGTCCCGGTCCTGCTCGTCCACGGCCGCAACGACGACACCGTGGCCTACTCGGGCAGCGGTGAAGCGTTCCAGGAGGTCGGCACCTCGGCCTACCTGCTGACGGTCGAACGGGGTGACCACGGGGGCTACCTGGACGCGGAGAACCCCGCCTACCCCGCCGTGCGGGACGCGGTCCTCGCCTTCCTGCTCTCCACCGTCGGCGATCAGCCCCAGGCGGGCCTGGCCGACCTCGCGGTCGCGGGTGGGCGCCGGGGTGTCCGGCTGACGACCCGGGGCTGAACCCCGGCCGGTCCGTTCCGACCCGGCCTCAGCGGGTGTCGCCCTTGTCGCGCCGGGCGGCGTTGGCCTCTCTGATCATCTTTCCGAACTGCTTGCCGGAGCGCTTCTGGGCCACCGGGTCGTTGCGGCGCTCCAGGGCCGCGGCCTCCCGGTGCAGCGAGTGGTACTGGTCGAAGCGCTCCTCGGGCAGGGTCCCGTCCTCGACCGCGGCCCGGACGGCACAGCCGGGCTCGGCGTCGTGGCCGCAGTCCCGGAACCGGCAGTGCTCGGCCAGGTCGGCGATGTCGGTGAAGCTGGCCTGGACCGTCTCGGGGTCGGTCCAGATCCCGAGGGAGCGGACACCGGGCGTGTCGATCAGCGACCCGCCGCCCGGGAGCTCCACGAGCTGGCGCCACGTGGTCGTGTGGCGACCCTTGGCGTCGCCCTCCCGGACCTCGCCGACCAGTTCGTCGCCGCCGGTCAGGGCGTTGACCAGGCTGGACTTGCCCGCGCCCGACTCGCCCAACATCACCGCGGTCTGACCCGCCAGCCGCTCGAGCAGGTCGGCGATGCCGTCGCCGGTGACGGAGCTGACCACGAGCACGTCGACGCCGACGACCTGGGCGGCGAGGTCGGCGATCGTCGCCGCCGGGTCGGCCAGGTCAGCCTTGGTCAGCACGATGAGCGGGGTCGAGCCGGCCTCCCAGGCCTGGGTGGTGGCCCGCAGGAGACGACCGGGCTTCACCGGTCGGTCCAGGCCGGCGACCAGGACCACCAGGTCGACGTTGGCGGCGATGGCCTGCTCGTTGCCGTCGTGGCCGAGGCGGGTGAGCAACGAGGTGCGGGGGAGGAGCTCGACCAGGGTCTCGCCGTCGAAGCGGACGCGGTCACCGACGGTCAGGTCGTGGGCGCCGGTGTCGATGATCGAGTGGATCTCCTCGCCGACCGCCACCAGGGCGCGCCCGCGGTCGATCCGCGTTATCCGACCTTCGTGCTCCACGCCGCCGACGGTAGCGCTGGCGGGGCGGGCGACCCGGGGGGTTACTTCTTGGGCATCCGGATGGAGCGGTCGGCCAGGATGTTCTTCTGGACCTCGGTGGTGCCGGCGCCGATCGAGGTGTAGCGCTGGAACACGTACAGCCGGTTCCAGGAACCGTCGTCGACCGCGTCGGGGCCGCCCTTCTCGAGCATCCCGGCGGGGCCGAGCAGGTCGACGGCGAGCTCGGCCAGGGTCTGGGCCAGGTGGCTCCACTGCAGCTTCGCCAGCGGGACCTCGGGCCAGGTCTTCTCGCCCTTGAGGATCTTGGACAGCGCCCGGTAGTTGAGCAGGCGGGTGAACTCGATCTGGGTGTGGGCCCGGGCGATGCGCTCCCGCAGCTCGGGGTCTTCGAGGGCCTCGGGGTTCTCGGCCCGGGTCAGGTTGACCATGGCCTCGAGGTCGGCCTTCATGGTGATGGCCAGGCCGGCGGTGCCGACCCGCTCGTGGCCGAGGGTGCCCATGGCCACCTGCCAGCCCTCGCCCTCGCCGCCGAGGCGGTAGGCGGCGGGCACGTGGGCGTCGGTGAACCAGACCTCGTTGAACATCTCCTCGCCGGTGATGTCCCGCAGGGGGCGGCACTCGATGCCGTCGGCCTCCATGTCCACGATGAGGGCGGTGATGCCCTCGTGCTTGCGTCCCTCGCCGATGGCGTCGGGGTCGGTGCGGACCAGGAACAGGCCCCACTTGGCGATGTGGGCGGTGGAGATCCAGATCTTCTGGCCGTTGAGGACGTAGTCGTCGCCGTCGAGCACGGCGGTGGTGCGCAGGTTGGCGAGGTCGCTGCCCGCCTCGGGCTCGGTGAAGCCCTGGCACCAGTGGTCGTCCGCGTTGAGGATGTTCGGGACCCAGCGGTCCTTCTGCTCGTCGGTGCCCCAGCGGATGATCATGGGGCCGATCTGCCAGAGGCCGTTGGCGTTGTAGATGCCCGGGGTGCGGGCCTTGGCCATCTCCTCGGAGTAGATGACGCTCTGCATCACCGTGGCGTCGCGGCCGCCCCACTCGGTCGGCCAGTTGATGGCCGCCCACCGGCCCTCGTTCAGGGTCCGCTGCCAGGCCTTGCGGCGCTCCATGGAGCGCAGGAGGCCGCCGTAGTCGTGGCTGCCGGTGGTGTCCTCGGTCTGGGGGTCCTCGTCGCTCCACTCGGCGAGGAACTTGGGCAGGTGCTCGTCCAGCCAGCCCCGCAGCTCGGTGCGGAAGGCCTCGTCCTCGGGCGTGTAGGCGAAGTCCACGGCTGCGAACACTACTGTCCGTACCTGACGCCCGTGTCAGCTCTGGGGGGATGATGGAGTTCACGTTCAGCGACGACCAGGACGCCCTGCGGGAGACCGTCCGGGCCTTCCTGGCCAAGGAGAGCCCGGGCGAGTACGTGCGGGCGATGCTGGAGGACGAGGTCGGGATCACCGACCACGTCTGGACCCAGCTGGTCGAGCTGGGATGGACCGGCCTGCTGGTGCCCGAGGACCACGGTGGCCTGGGCATGGGCTTGGTCGACCTGGCCGTGGTGCTCGAGGAGATGGGTCGGGTGCCGTTCCCGGGACCGTTCCTGTCCTCGGCCGTGTTCGCCACCCTCGCCGCCCGGCAGCTCGGCCTCGACGACCAGCTCCGCTCGCTGGCCTCAGGGGCAACGCGAGGGCACCATCGCGGTCGATGAGCTGGGCCACGGCGACCCGGTCGACCGGGTGCGGACCCGAGCCAAGCGCAAGGGCGGCCAGTGGCGCCTGCACGGCCTGAAGCCGGTGGTCCTCGACGGGGCCGGCGCCGACTGGGTGCTGGTGCCGGCCCGGACCCAGGAGGGCATCGGCACGTTCCTGATCGAAGCCCCGCAGGGTGAGCCCGTCCCGACCTGGGACCACACCCGACGGGTCGCTCGCCTCGACCTCGACGGCCGGGTCGCCGAGCGGGTCGGTCCCGACGGTGACCACACCGCGCACTGGCGCCGCATCGTCGACGACGCCAACGTGGCCCTGTGCTGTGACCTCCTCGGCGTCATGGAACAGGCCCACCACCTGGCGGTGGAGTACGCCAAGGTCCGGGTCCAGTTCGACCGGCCGATCGCCACGTTCCAGGTCATCAAGCACAAGGCGGTGGACATGCTCCACGCCATCGAGCTGACCCGGGTCGGCACCCACTACGCGGCCTGGACCTCCGACACCGAGGAGCCGGACCGGGCCGAGGCCGTGGCCATGGCCATGGGCTTCGCCTCCGAGTCGGCGAACGCCGTGTGCGGCGAGTCCATCCAGATCCACGGTGGCGTCGGCTTCACCTGGGACTGCGACGCCCACCTCTTCTACCGCCGGGCCAAGCAGGACGACCTGCTCCTCGGCTCCGGCGGCTGGCACCGCCAGAAGCTCGCCGACCTCGTGCTGACCGCCTAGCCCGTTCTGGTGCCTGGACATGCGCGTGGGCTGGCATATCCAGGTACCAGAACGGATTGTCGTAGCTAGTTCCGCACGGAGGGTGGTCGGGGCGTACGCTCTGGGTGATGGTTGGTTCGGAGGGGGGACGCGGTGCTGTGGCCTATGACGTCATCGGCGCGGGGTACTCGGCGTGGCGCAAACCGGACCGGCGCATCGCCTCGGGGCTGAAGGAGGCCCTCGGGCCCTGCCGCAAGGTGCTCAACGTCGGCGCCGGGGCCGGCTCCTACGAGCCCGCCGACCGGGACGTGGTCGCCGTGGAGCCGTCGCGGGCCATGATCGCCCAACGGGTCGAGACCATGGCGCCGTGCGTGCAGGCCTCGGCCGAGGCGCTGCCGTTCCCCGACGACAGCTTCGACGCCGCGATGGCCATCCTCACCGTCCACCACTGGAAACGGCTCGGCGCCGGCCTGGCCGAGATGAACCGGGTCGCGGTCGACCGTCGGATCGTGCTCACCTGGGACCAACGGGTCATCGAGTCGGAGTTCTGGCTGCTGCGGGACTACCTGCCGGAGATGGGTCGGCGCCAACGCTCGCTGGCGGTGCCCGTCGAGCACATCGCCGAGATCATCGGTGCCGACGTGATCGTGCCCGTGCCCATCCCCCACGATTGCACCGACGGGTTCTTCGGCGCCTACTGGCGACGCCCGTCGCTCTACCTGGACCACCGGGTGCGCAGCGCCATCTCCGCCTTCGCCCTGGCCGAGGTGGAGCACTACCGCGACGGCCTCGACCGCCTGCAGGCCGACCTCCGCTCCGGGGCCTGGCATCGTCGCTACGGTGACGTGCTCGATTCCGACAGCGTCGACCTGGGCTATCGCCTGGTGGTCGCGGTCGACTGAAGGTCGCCGCTCGGCGTCAGCCGGCGGACAGGGTGCCGTAGGTGATGCAGAGACCGAGGCCGTTGATGACCACGGCGGCCACGACCACGGCGAGGGCGACGGCCCGGCGGGCGGGCGTCGACCGACCGGGGACCACCGCCGGCATGTACCAGTCGGGCAGCAGGTCCGCACCCTTGGTCGGCTCGGTCCGGAACGGCACGGCGAGCGGGCTGAGTGCCCCGTCGGGATCCGCCGCCAGGGCCTGAGCGGTGAGCTCGTCCTCGGTCAGTCCCTCGGGCAGCACCATGCCCCCGAGCGTACGCCCACGAGCTCAGGCGGGGGGCTCGGCCTCGAGCAGGAGGGCGGCTTCGGCGGCCTTGCCCCGCTCGGTGCGCAGCACGACGAGGCCGACCGCGACGAGCACGACCGCCATGCCGAGGACCTGGATGCCGTTGAGGGGCTCGTCCAGGAAGAGCAGGGCGACCGTCGTCGACATCACCGGCACGGCCAGGGTCAGCAGGCTGGCCAGGTAGAGCGGGATGTGGGGGTGGGCGAAGTTCATCAGGAAGTGGCCCACCCCGCCCGACAGCACGGCCACGATGAACACGATCACCCAGCCCTCCGCGCCGGGGTCGAACGGACCGGGGGCGACCACGGCGACCGGGGCCACGACCAGGGTGGCGATCACGAGGAACGCCGCCAGGTACTCGAGGGAGCTCAGGCTCTCCCGGGCCCGCTTGGAGGCGATGAAGTAGCCGGTCCAGGAGGCCAGAGCGGCCAGTGCGCAGAGGTCGCCGACCAGGCTCCAGTCCTCGCTGCCGCCCGACGCCGAGCCGATGGCGACGATCCCGGCCCCGGTGATGGCGATGACGGTCAGGCCGATCAGGGCGGTGTTCACCTGCTCGCCGAACCACCGCGCCCCGACGTAGAGCAATAGCGCCGGCTGCAGCGCCCCGACGATTGTCGCGTTCGCGACAGTGGTGAGCTTGATGGCCGAGAAGAAGAAGATGATGTC
This sequence comes from uncultured Microthrixaceae bacterium, assembly GCA_963777805.1. GTDB lineage: Bacteria > Actinomycetota > Acidimicrobiia > Acidimicrobiales > DATDAH01 > DATDAH01. Next base: position 153,202 of record CAVZRY010000002.1, read on the forward strand.
CAGGCCGAACAGGACCCCGCCCCAGAACGCCGTGCGCAGGGTCTGGCGGCTGAGCCGTCCGCCGGTGGCGTAGAAGACGATCAGCACGGCCAGGCCACCGATCCACAACCGGTGGAACCCCAGCACGATCCCGTTGACGTCCTCGGCGGACTTGGCCAACGGAACCAGGCAGCCCCAGAGCACCACCCCGGTCGTGGCCGCCAGCACCCCCGCCATCGGCCGCTGGACGACAGTGGCGTGGGGCTCGGCGACGGTCATGACCGCTGCAGCCTGCCCGCCCGACCCCCCGAGGGCCAACGAGATCCTCGGCCTCTGGTCAGGAGGAGCGGGCGGGGTCGACGGCGCGGAGGCGTTCGGGCTCGTGGGACCGGGCGTGGTCGGCAGCCAGCCGGAGGCCGAGGAACCAAAGCCCGACGCCGTATGCGGCGGACGCGACGGCGGCGAGGACGAGCCAGGCGGGGCCGGCGACGATGCCGACGATCGCCGCGATGCCCACGGGGATCACGAGGATGGCCTGCACGAGGGTGCAGACGAGGAGGATCAGTCCCGTCGCGCAGCCCTGACCGCCGCCGGCCCCGCCGAAGGGGTTCCGCGTGTCGGCCACCGGGAGCGGGAATCGAATCGAGATGACGTCGGCCGTGGCCAGGCCCGAGCCGAGGGCGGCGACCCCGAGCACCAGTGCCCCCGGGAGGAAGGCCCAGCCGCCCGTGATCGCGGCCATCACCACCCCCACCACGGTGATGGTCGGCAGCACCTGGACCAGGACCGCCAGGTTCTTGCCGATCAGCACCGATCGGATGGTGTCGCCCGCCACGATGTCGAGCCACAGGGCCCCGCCGTCCAAGCCGAACTGGTTGTTGGCGCTGAGGATGGCCAGGTACCCGGCGACCGTCGCCAACAGGACCGACGAGTCCGACAGGTCCCCGCCGGAGCGGATGGCGAAGAACAGGGGGAGGCCCGCCCCGAGCAGGATCGTGTTGACCAGGTTGACCTTGTGCCGGGGCTCCCGCAGGACATAGCGCAGCTCCCGGGCCGCGACCGCGCCCCACGGGGTCGGCCGGATGAAGCCCAGTCGGGGGAACAGCAGCGGGAGGTCGCCGCCGGGTCGCCGCCTCCGGGAGGAGGTCTCGCCGGTCGACACCGTGGTGAGGGTCCGGTCGAGGGCCTTTCCCCAGACCCAGACCAGCGCCGGCAGCAACGCCATGGCCGGTAGGAGCCGGAGGAGGGCCTGGACGTGGTCCCCGCCCCCGGCGTCGTAGACGGCCTGGCCGAGCATCCCAGGGGGCAGCCACGCCAGCACGTCGCTGATCCGGTTGACCTCTTCCTCGCCGAGGAACGTCAGGTTCACGAAGCGGAGGGCCTGGAGGGACAGGAAGAAGAGCGGGAGGATGATGACGACGGCGTCACGGGCCTTGCGGGAGGCCAGCGTCGCCGCCAGCAGGGTGCTGACCGTGCGGGCCAGGGCGACGGTGAAGAGCACGAGCAGCACCACGACGGGCACGACGGCGAGGGACGTCCCGGCGAAGCCGATGACCGCGCCGAGCAGGACCAGCAGGGCGAAGGCGGGCGCGGGGCCGACCAGTGAGGCGAGCAGCAGGCCCCGCATCAGGGGGTCGCGGTGGAGGGGGAGCAGGGTGAGTCGCGCCGGGTCGAGCGACTCGTCGGCGCCGAAGGTGATGAGGGGCAGCACCGTCCACGCCAGCGTGAACAGGGTGGCGCCGATGACCAGGGTGCCGCGCCCGACGAAGGCGTCGTCGGCGGTCACGAGCGTGGCGACCGCGACCGCGCCGTAGAGCCCGAAGACGAGCGCGGCGACGACGGAGCCGACGAGGAACACGGTCCCGTAGCGCTGGGCCCGGGCCCGGTTGCGCAGGAGCCGGACCTTCAGCCGGACGAGGAGCCGGGGCACCCCCGGTTGGGCACGGCTCACGGACCGGTGGGCTCCCCGGCGCTGCCTCCCAGCCAGCCCAACACCCCCGAGTCGGCGTCCTCGGCCCCGACCAGGTCGACGAACACGTCCTCGAGTCGACGTCCGGCCCGCAGCTCGTCCACGGGTCCTTCGGCGATGATCCGACCCTGGTGGACGACGGCCACCCGGTCACAGAGCCGCTCGACGACCTCCATCACGTGGCTGGAGAACACCACGGTGCCGCCGGCCCCCGTGAACCGCTCGAGCACGCCTCGGATGATGCGCGTCGACACCGGGTCGACGGCCTCGAAGGGCTCGTCGAGGAACAGCACGGTGGGTCCGTGCAGGAGCGCGGCGGCCAGGGCCACCTTCTTGCGCATGCCGGTGCTGTAGTCCACGACCAGGGTGTCCGCGGCGTCGGTGAGGTCCAGGACCTCGAGCAACTCGGCCGTCCTGGCGGTCACGACATCGGCCGGTAGGCCCCGCAGGAGCCCGCAGTAGTTGAGGAGCTCGGCGCCGGTGAGGCGGTCGAACAGGCGGAACTCGTCGGGGAGGACGCCGATGTGCTCCTTCACCCCGATCGGGTCGGCCCACACGTCCCGGGACTCGATCCAGACCTGGCCCCGGTCGGGCCGGAGAAGCGCCGTCATCATCCTGATCGTCGTGGTCTTGCCCGCCCCGTTGGGTCCGACCAGCCCGTAGAAGCTGCCTTTGGGCACGTCGAGGTTCAACCCGTCGACCGCCACCTTCGGCCCGAAGGTCTTGACCAGGCCCCGCACCACCACTGCCGGCCACACATAGTCCGCCCCCGGTTGGGCGACGTGCGGCGCCGGTGACTCGAAGTCCCCGCCGAGTTCCGCCATGGCGCCCCATGATCGCAGGGCAATGGCCGGAATCAGATGTCCGAGTGGCCCACCGGCACAGATCGGCCCGCGGTGGGTAGGAGGAAGGGAGTGCGCCGGCTGCTCCGGCCGGCCACGACAAGGGAGACACGCACATGCTCGGATTCCTCGTGTTCGGCCTCGTCGTCGGGATCATCGCCCGCCTGCTGGTGCCCGGCCGCCAGAACCTCGGCATCATCGCCACGCTGCTGCTCGGCATCGTCGGTTCGGTCATCGGTGGCGTGGTGGCCAACGCCCTGGGCACCGGGGACATCTGGGAGCTGAACGTCCTGGGTGCCGTGGTCGCCATCATCTCCGCCGTCGTCCTCATCGTGATCGGCGAGCGCGTGGCCAGCGGTAACGGACGCCGACACAGCATCGCCTGACCTGGCGTCACCCTCCTCAGGTGCTGAGGATGGTGACGCAGGCGTTGGCGCCGCGGCCGACGACGTGGGCGAGGGCGACCCTCGCCCCGTCGACCTGGCGGGGGCCGGCGGTGCCGCGGAGCTGGTGGACCAGCTCGACGACCTGGCCGAGGGCGGAGGCTCCGAGGGGCTCGCCTTTGGACAGCAGGCCGCCGGACGGGTTGATCGGGCGGGCGCCGCTGATGTGGGCGTCGCCGTCGGCCAGGATCCGGGCCTGCTCACCCGGCGCGCAGAGTCCGAGCTCCTGCCAGGACAGCAGCTCCCGGGCGGCGTCGGTGTCCTGACATTCCACGACGTCGACCTCGGCCGGTCCGATGCCGGCAGCGGCGTAGGCGTCCTCGGCGGCGAGGGCGCTGGCCCCCGGGATCTCGTCGTCGGTCAGGCCCGACATCGGCGTGGCCTCGGACAGGACGCCGCCGGGCAGGTGGGACCGGAGGCTGCACGCGACCCGCACCCGCACACCGTCACCCGCCGCCCGGCGCAGCACCACGGCCGCGGCCCCTCGTTGGGCGAGCACAGCATCCAGCAGGTGCAGCGGCTCGCACACGACACGACTGGCCAGCACGTCCTCGGCGGTCATCGGCTCCTGCCACATGGCGTTGGGGTTGTTGACGCCGTTGGCCCGGTTCTTCACGCAGACCGCGGCCAGGTGGTCCTTGGTGAGGCCCGGTGTCGGCCATCAGGCGCTGGGCCCGGAGGGCGAAGTAGGCGGGAGTGGCGGAGAGGCCGGCCTGTTCCTGCCACGGCTCGAAGAACGACGAGCGGATGATCCCCTTCGGCATCTTCTCGATCCCGAACACGAGCACGGTGTCGTACTGGCCGTTGGCGATGGCCTGGGCACCGAGTTGGAGGGCCGCGCCGCCGCTGGCACAGCCCGCCTCGACGTCGATGATCGGTGTGCCGGTCAGGGCCGAGCGCGCCGAGCACCTGGTGGCCGGTCGCCACGCCGCCGTAGGCCGTCCCGCAGAACGCGGCCTGGAAGCCGCCCGGCCCGAGCCCCGCCTCGGCCATCGCCTGGCGGACGGCGGTCACCCCGAGGTCGACCAGCCCGAGGTCGTCGAACCGCCCGAACGGGTGCATCCCCACCCCGGTCGATCTCGAACGTCCATCACCGGCGTCGCCTCCTGGTCCGGCGGACCGCGACGCGAGGTGTCCCAGCGGTGCCGTCGTCGTCGGTCGCCGAGCGTGGTCGGCGACGCAGGGCATGCGCTGGCCCGGTGGAGGCGGGACGGGTCGGACTCGGTCAGGCGGGTGACCACCCGCAGGCCGATGCGGTCCAGCTCGACCACGCCGAAGCCGTAGGGGATCGGCCCGTCGTAGCCCGGCGGCGGATGGGTGACCGCGGTCCACGCCCACAGGTGGCCGTCCCGGGGCAGGAGGACCTGCTCCACGTCGTCGGCCCCGGTGTAGGGGCAGGCACCGGCCCGAGCGGGAAGTGGTGGTGCCCGCGAGATGTGGGAGAAACCGCCGACCAGCGTCGATCGACCCGTCCCCGTCGAGCTCGAACAACCCCTCGGCGACCGGCCGCATCACACGACACCCTGCTCGGCGAGGCGGGCCAACTCGGCATCGTCGAGGCCGAGCTCGGTCAGGACCTCGTCGTGTGCGCCCCCAGACGTCGGGGCCCCCGACGGCACGGCGGAGGTCTCGCCGACGCGGCGGGGGTACGGGGCCTGTTGGCGCATCGGGCCGGCGACCGGGTCGTCGACGGTGACCAGGTCGCCGCGGGCCGCGACGTGGGGGTCGGCGAAGATGTCGGCCGCGGTGAAGGCGGTGGCCACGGGGACGTCGGCGGCCACGCAGCGCTCGACCACCTCGTCGGCGGTGAGGGTCGATGGTCCACTCGGCGACCACGCCGTTGATCTCGTCGCTCAGGCCGGCCCGCTTGGGCAGGGTGTCGTAGCGGGGGTCGGTGGGCAGGTCGGGCCGCTCCATGGCCGAGCAGAGCCGGAGGAAGTTGGCGTCGCTGCCGGCCACGATGCAGACGAACTTGCCGTCACCCGTCGGGTAGTTGTCCAGCGGCGCTGAGTTGGCGAGGCGGTTGCCCTCCCGGGAGCGGACCACCCCGAGGCGGTCGTAGGCGGGCAGGGTCCACTCGAGGATGCGGAGGGTGGCGCCGTAGAGGGCGGCGTCGATCACCGTCCCCTTCCCCGTCCCCTTGGCGTCCCGCTCGTAGAGGGCCGCGGTCGCGGCCTGGGCGGTGAACACCCCGGTCAGGTAGTCCGAGATGGTCACCCCGACCCGGACCGGTGGACGGTCGGGGTAGCCGGTGAGGTGCAGGAGGCCGCCGAAGCCGATGCCGACCCGGTCCAGGCCGGGGCGCTTGGCGTTGGGGCCGTCCTGGCCGAAGCTGCTGATGCGGACGGTGACCAGCCGGTCGGGCAGGGCGTCGGGTGCGATGTTCCACTTCTCGAGGGTCCCGGGTCGGAAGTTCTCGACCAGCACGTCGGCGGTCTCGGCCAGGCGGCGGAGCAGGTCCTGGCCCTCGGCCTGCCGCAGGTCCAGGGTGACGCTCTTGCGGCCCCGGCCCTCCACGGCCCAGAACAGCGAGTAGGCACCGTCGTCGGTCGTCAGCGAACGGCCCGATCTCCCGCATGAAGTCGCCCGACCCGGGCTGCTCGATCTTGATGACCTCGGCCCCCTGCTCGCCGAGCAGGCCGGCACAGAACGGCGCCGCGATGCGGGTGCCGAGGTCGAGGACCCGCAGGCCCGCCAGCGGTCCGCTCATGCCGGGCGGGGCTCCCGGGGCAGGCCCAGGACCCGCTCCCCGATGATGTTGTGCTGGATCTCGTTCGTCCCGGCCGAACATCGATGCCGCGTGGTAGTAGAGCCACGAGCGCTGCCACTCGCCGTCGCCCGGGTTGTCCGTCGGCGCCGCGCCAGAGCGGGGCGGCGTCGCCCGAGCACGGCCATGACCGTCTCGTGCAGGCGCTTGCTCATCTCGCTCCAGTAGAGCTTGAGCGTGCTGCCCTCGGGGCCCAGCTCCTTGCCGGCGGCCAGGCGGGACAGCGACCGCCAGTTGTGCAGCTGGAAGAGGCGGACCTCGACGAAGGCCTCGGCCAGCTTCCGCTGCAGGCGGGGGTCGTCGTAGCGGCCCGACTCGAGGGCCAGGCGGAGCAGCTCCTCGAGCAGCTGGGCAGTGGATCACGAGCTGGCGGGGGTTGGTGCCCCGCTCGTGGGTCAGGGTCGAGCTGGACACCTGCCAGCCGTTGTTCTCGGCGCCGATGAGCCGGTCGTCGGGCACGAAGACGTCGTCGAAGAAGACCTCGTTGAACTCGGCCTCGCCGGTGATCTGGACGAGCGGCCGGACCTCGACGCCCGGGGCCCGCATGTCGACGGCGAAGGCCGAGATGCCCCGGTTCTTCGGGGCGTCGGGGTCGGTGCGGGCCAGGCAGAGGCCCCAGTCGGCGAACTGGGCGTAGCTGGTCCAGACCTTCTGACCGTTGAGCGACCAACCGCCGTCGACCCGCGTCCGCCTTCGTCGCTACCGCGGCCAGGTCGCTACCGGCGCCGGGCTCGCTGAAGAGCTGGCACCACAGCTCGTCGGCGGCCGAGGATCCGCGGCAGCCAGCGGGCCTTCTGGTCGGGGGTGCCGTGGGCCAGCAGGGTGGGGCCGACCAGGTTGATGCCGATGCGGCCGACCAGCTCGGGGGCCCGGGCCCGGGCCAGCTCCTCCTGGACGATGAAGTGGTCGCAGCGCCCCGGCGCCCCGGCCGCCGTACTCCTCGGGCCAGGTCACCCCGATCCAGCGGCCGCCGGCCAGCTTCGCCTGCCAGCGGCGGAGGGCGACGACCTCGGCGGTCAGGTCCTCGGAGTGGGCGCGGAGGGACTCGTCGGGGGAGTGGTCGGCCAGCCATGCCCGTAGTTCGGCGCGGAACGCCTCCTGGTCACTCGTTGGGGTCAGGTCCACGCAGGTGCCATGGTACGCACGTGGATTTCGAGCTCTCGGACGATCAGGTCGCTCTGCGGGACGGCGCCCGCTCCCTGCTGGACGGTCGGAGCACGCCGACGCAGGTCCGAGCGGTCGTCGACGCCGGTGGTGGGATCGACGATGGCCTCTGGTCGGCCATGGTCGAACAGGGCTGGACGGCCCTCGCCGTGCCCGAGGACAAGGGCGGTCTGGGTCTCGGCATCGTCGAGCTGGCGCTGCTGCTGGAGGAGGTCGGTGGCCACGTCGCGCCCGCCCCCGTGCTCCAGCAGGCCCTGGCTCTCGACGCGCTGGTGACCGGGGACGGCCCGATCGAGCTGATCGATGCCCTCACGTCGGGTGAGGCGATCGGCACGGTGGCGTTCAAGCCGGTGACCTCCGACGGTGCCACCGTGACGGGTCGCCCCGAGCCCGTGATCCACGCCCCGCTGGCCCGGGTCCTGATCGTGCGCACCGAGGACGAGCTGTTCGCCGTCGACGGGGTCACCTCGACGGCGGAGCCCGCCATGGACCGGACCCGATCCCTCGGTTGGGTCTCGTTGGACGGGGCCCCGGCCGTGCGCATCGGTGGAGCCGATGCTGTCGAGCGCTTCATCGACCTCGGCGCCCTGGGCCACTCGGCGGAGCTCCTGGGCGCTTCGGCCCGGGTCCTCGACCTGTCCGTGGAGTACGCCAAGGAGCGGGTCCAGTTCGGTCGCCCCATCGGCTCGTTCCAAGCCATCAAGCACCGCTGCGCCGACATGCTCGTGGACGTCGAGGGCATGCGCTCCGCCGTCTACCACGCCGCCTGGGCCCTGGGCGCCGGCGACCCCGACCGCTCGGTCGCGGCTTCCACGGCCAAGACCTGGTGCTCCGACGCCTCCCGCCGGGTGATGGCCTCCGGCCTCCAGGTCCACGGTGGCATCGGCTTCACCTGGGAGCACGACCTCCACCTCTTCGTGAAGCGGGCCCAACTCGACGGCATCTCCTTCGGCGACGCCACCTGGCACCGCGACCGCCTCGGCCAGCTGCTCCGATCCAAGATCGAAGCCGGCCAGCCCCTGCTCTAGCCGTCAGGCCGACAGGGGCGTCGGGTGGCGGGCGCCCCTGCGGACCGAGGTGGCGAGGCGGAGGGAGCGGCGCATGGAGCGGCGGGCGAGGGCCCAGAGGCCGAGGACGGTGACGCCCATGACGGCTGTGTAGAGGACGATGAAGGCGCCGTCGCTGATCGCGGCTGGTCCGGGCAGGGGTGAAGCGATGGCCCAGACCAGATCCGACGCCGGGGCCGCGAGCAGGAGGGCGCCGAGGATGGCGCCGGGGACGAGGTAGCCGGCGAACAGGGCGAGGACGCCGGCTTGACCGCGTGGACACCGCATGGCAGACCATCGGCCGGGGCCGGTCCGCTCCTTAGATCAGGCGATCAGGCGGCGGACGGCGTCGCGGTCGGGCTTGCCGGCGGGCAGGGTGGGGATGGCGTCGACCCGGACCACCCGTTCGGGCCAGGTGAACTTCGTTGCGCCCTGCTCGGCGAACCACTGCTGGCAGGACTCGAGATCGAAGGACCCGTCGGCTTCGACCACGGCGACGACCCGTTCGCCCAGGCGCTCGTCGGGCTCGCCGACGACGACGGCGTGGCGCACCGACGGGTGGGCCTCGAGGGTGGCTTCGACGGCGGAGACCGACACGTTCTCGCCGCCCCGGATGATCACGTCCTTGAGCCGGCCGGTGATGGTGATCCAGCCGTCGGCGTCGATGGCGGCCCGGTCACCCGTGTGGAACCAGCCGTCGGTGACGGCCGCCGCCGTGGCATCGGGGTCGTCATAGCCCACGAAGAGCTCGGGCCCGCTGACCAGCAGTTCGTCGTCGTCGCCCAGCCGGACCTCGACGACCCCGGTCGGACGACCGTCTGTGTCCCGGGCCCGCTCGGGCGGGTCGCCCTGGTGGGTGGTCGAGACGGTGGGGGCCTCGGTCGAGCCGTAGGCCCGCTTCACGACGGCGCCCAGCCGCTCGGTGGCCTCGTCGATGAACGCCGGCGTGACGCCGGCGCCACCGGAGGAGATGAGGCGCAGTGAGGCCACCCGCTCCGGCGAGAACCCGGGCGCCGCCATGAGCCCGATGAAGAAGGTCGGCGGGCCGACCATGTAGGTGACGCCCTCGGCCGCGATGAGGTCCAGGGCGTGCTCCGGGTCCCATTTGGCCATGAGCACGGCCCGCATGCCGGCCACCTCGGCGACGAGGACGGCGTTGAGCAGGCCGCTGATGTGGGCCAGAGGAGCGGGCATGAGGACGACGTCGTCGGCGGTCAGGCCGTGGACCTCGACCATCGTCCGGGCCTTGTAGGCCAGCGCCCGCTGGGTGTGGAGCACACCCTTGGGCTGTCCCGACGACCCTGCCGTCCAGAGCACGCAGGCCACGTCGCTCGCCTGTCCGGTGGCGGCGGCCGGTGGGCCTTCGGGCAGCTCGTCCCCCGCCGCAAAGAACACGTTCGGGTCGAGGCGGGCCAGCAGCCGGGCCACCTCGGCGTCACCGGCCAGGTGGTGGATCGGCGCGGCCACGGCGCCCAGCCGCCAGCACGCCCGGTAGAGGCTGATGACCTCCGGCCCGTTGGGCCGCTGCCAGGCCACGACGTCGCCCCGCCCCACACCCATCCCGTGCAGCCCCCCGGTCAGCGCGGCCACGCCCTCGTGCGGCCCCAGGAGCTCGTCCAACGGCGGCTGGTCCCACGGCCCCCCGGGCGCGGCCCACTCGTCGCTCCGCGGGTGGACGAACGTCGGCCGCAGGTTCATGTCACGTCCAGGGGAGGAAGGATCGCGTGCGCCAATAGTCCTTGGGGTCCTCCCGGAAGTTCTCGAAGACCTTGGTCATGCGGTCGGTCCAGTCGCCGGCTACCCCGACGGCGCGCGCAGGTTGGACTTGAGTTGGTCGGGGGTGGCGGCGCCGCTGAGCACGACGTGGCTCCAGGGTTGGGCCAGGGCGGCGGAGATGGCCGCGGCGTCCAGGCCGACGCCCAGCGCGTCGGCGGCGTCACCCAGGGCTTCGACCATCTCCTGGTCGCCGTCGAGACGGTTGCGTTCGGTCAGCCGGCCGTTGGCCACGGCCTCCTTCACGATCACCCCGATGCCCTCGTAGGCCGCTTCGGCCAGCGCCTCCCCGGCGGAGGTCTCCAGCAGGTTCCACGTGGCCTGGACCGTCTCGAACAGGAAGCGGCCGTCGTACTCGATCTCCATCGACCGGCGGACCAGGTCCTTCTGGGCGGTCCCGCTGAAGGTGATGCCGATGACCACGCCCTGCTCCCGGATGGCCGCCAGCTCGTCGTGGACCTGGCGGTCGTCGAGCACGCCGCTGTCGAAGGTGGCGGAATGGATCTGGTAGAGCGCCAGCCGGTCACCGAGCAGCCCCCGGCTCTCGGCCCACTGGTGGCGCAGGTGGCCGACGGAGTGCTCCTTGGTCTCGTGGGGACCGGGCGGGTCGACCTGCCAGTCGGCGGTGTACTCGTAGCCCCACTTCGAGCTGACCATCAGGTCCTCCCGCCCCAGCTCCCGGTTTTCCATCCAGCGGGCCACGAACTCCTCGGCCCGCCCGTAGGAGCGGGCAGTGTCGACGTGGCGCACCCCGTGCTCCCAGGCCGTGTCGAGCACGTCGACGGCCTGCGCCTGCACCGCGGCGACGGACCGGTCGGCCCCGAGGTCCTCGCCGTGGCCGAGGTTGATGTAGGCCGGCCGCCCGATCGAGGCCGTGCCCAGTCCGATGGGGGTCACCCGCAGCCCCGAGCGGCCGAGGTCGACCAGTGCCATCCCATCGGGCCGATCGAAGCGCAGGGCGTCGACCTGGCGGACCGGGTCCCAGCCCTCCGGCTTCGGCCGGGTCGACTGCCACGCCATGCCGCCGGTGATCCACCCCAGCCGGAGCGCCTCGTGGAGGACGTCCCGGGCCTCGTCGATCCCGTCGGCCCGGTCGTCCACACCGAACTGCGTGCCGCAGGACGGGCAGGTCTCCTGGGACCCGACCCCGTCCGACCACGGCGGGTCGTTCAGCTCCGGGAAACCGCAGACGGGACAGGTGGACACGTTGCCGACGCTAGGCCCAGGCTCAGGAGGCGCGGTCAGGGGGCGCGGTCGGGCGGGAAGCCGCCGGTGGCCACGGGACCCCACCGCTCGGGGGTGATGCGCAGCAGGGACTTGCCCTGCTTGACCATGGCCGCCCGGTACTCGTCCCAGTCCGAGTGCTCGCCGGCGATCGACCGGAAGTACTCGACCAGCGGCTCGACGGCGTCGGGAACGTCGAGCACCTCGGCGGTGCCGTCGACCTGGACCCACGGGCCGTTCCACTCGTCGGACTGCACCATGACCGACACCGCCGGGTCCCGCCGGACGTTGGCCGTCTTGGCCCGCTCCGGATAGGTGGCGATCACGATCCGCCCTTGGTCGTCGACCCCACCGGTGACCGGCGAGAGCTGGGGTGACCCGTCCCGCCGCCGGGTGCTCAGGACCATCCGGTGCCGAGGCCGGACGAACTCGACCAGCCCCTCCCGGTCGACCTCGGTGTTGGTGGCGATGCTCGGGCTCATGGCCGGTGTCTACCCGCGGAAGTCGAAGGCGACCTTCACAGCCCCCGACGTGGCCTGGTCGGCACAGGCGGCGAGGGCATCGCGCCACTGCTCGAGGCGGAAGGTGTGGGTCAGCATCCCGGTGAGGTCGATGCGGCCGGCCTGCACCAGGTCGAGGTAGTGGGCGATGCCGTGCTTCCGCACCCCCTCGACCTCTTCTATCCCGAAGGCGTTGGAGCCGACGAGGCGGAGCTCCTTGAAGTACCAGGGCGTCCACTCGAAGCGGGCCGGGGAGGACACCCCCATCTGCACGAGCGTGCCTCGCTCCCGCAGGACCCGGATGCCGACCTCGACGGTCTCGGGGGACCCGACGGTGTCGTAGATCACGTCGATCCCACCCGGGTGGCAGGTGGGCAGGCCGTCCCAGGGCGTGCGCAGGACGCCGCCGGACCAGTCGGCCACCGCCTCGATGAGGTCCAGGCGGGGCTCGGGGGTGAACACGGTCAGGCCCCGCTGCTCGGCCAGGGCCGTCTGCTGGGGGAAGCGGGCCACGACACCGACCTCCACCGAGGGATACAGGACGGCCAGGATCGCGCCCGCCGTCGTGCCGAGGGCGCCGGCACCGTAGACGAGGACCCGGCCACCCTCCGGGGGCGGGTTGCGGGTGATGGCGTGCAGGGAGACGGCGAAGGGGTCCGCCAGGACGGCGACCTCGTCGCTGACGTCGTCGGGCACCGGGATGGCCATCAGCTTGTGGGCGGGGAGCAGATCGGCGAAGCCGCCCGAGGCGTCCGACGAGTTGCCGGTGTGGATGCCGGCGGTGAGGCGGCCGTCGTTGAAGTTCCAGCAGAGGTTGTAGTCACCGTCCTCGCACGCCGGGCACTCCGGCGTGATCCCTCGGGGCGCACAAGAAAGCCAGGGGTTGAGCACCACCCGTTGACCGGGCTCCAGGCCCGACTCGGGACCGGCCGCGTCGACGGTGGCCACGACCTCGTGGCCCATGACCTGGGGGAACGAGATGAAGGCGCTCATCGGGTTGTCGCCCGCGTCCGAGTCGAAGTCGAGCAGGGCCTGCTTGGCGTCCGAGCCGCAGATGCCGGTCATCCGGGTCCGCAGCACGGTCCAGTCCGGCCCGAAGAGCTTCGGGGGGTCGACGTCCTGGAGGGCCATGGGGGTCGTGGCCAGGTTCTGCAGGAGGCGGGGCGCGTCCGGTGCCGGTGGGTCGACGGCCTCCGGCGTGACCCCGAACACGAGCGCCTTCATGCCTCGGCCTCCAGGCCCGGCTTGCGCTGTGCCGAGGGCTCTTCGCTGCCGCTCATCGCCTTGCGGGCCTCACTCCGGCCCGCCGATCGGCGTTCGCCGCTCATCGCCTCGGCCGAGCCGGCCAGGAAGGTGTCGATGTCGCTGGTCTTGAACTCGACGACGGCCTTGAGGTCGGGGAGGTAGTGCTCGAAGCCCTCGCCCTCGATGGCGGCCACGATGCCCTCGGCCACGACCGAGGGTGGTTCGAGGGGGCCGTCGTAGAGGGCCTGGTCGTTGTCCGGCTGGTCCCAGATCTCGGTGTCGATCGGGCCCGGCTGGATCAGTCGGACCTCGAGCGGGGTGTCCCACAGGTCGAGGGCCATGGCCTCGCTCCAACCACTCAGGCCGAACTTGGCGGCGCAGTAGGCCGCCTCGTGGGTGATGCCCAGGCGGCCACCCATCGACGCCACGTTGACGATCGTTCCCCGCTGTCGCTCGAGCATCCCGGGCAGGAGGGCGAGGGTCATCCGCACCGGCGACTCCAGGTTCACCCGCATCGTCCTCTGGAAGTCGGCCACCGTCAGGTCGGTGACCCCGCGGCGCATCGGGATGGCGGCGTTGTTGATCAGGACGTCGACGGCGCCGAAGGCCCCCTCGACCTCCAGCGCGCTCTCCTCGGCGGCTTGCGGGTCGTCCAGGTCACAGACCCAGATCTGGGAGGCGGGGGAGTGGGGCTGGCACTGCTCCAGCACCTCGAGCAGGCGGTCCTCCCGGCGGGCGACGAGCGCGACCCGGGCGCCGGCCTCGGCCAGCCGCGGGGCCAGTGCCGCCCCGATGCCCGAGGACGCCCCGGTGAGCAGCACCGACGCCCCATCCAGCTTCACGGCTGCGCCTGCAGGCTCTGCCAGTACTCGGCGGAGCCGCCCAGGAACTCCTGGAGGTTGGTGGCCTTGCCGGTGGCGAAGTCCTCGAAGTACCCGGGGACGTAGATCTCGAAGGTGCCCGTGTGCAGCTGCTCCAGCACGGCGTCGACCACGATCTGCGGATCCTCGGGGGCGATGTCGGCCTTCAGGGGGTCGTTGCCGGGCAGCGTGAACAGCTCGGTGTCGATCACGCCGGGGTTGACGACGTGGACCGTGACGGGGCTGTCCCAGACCTCGATGGCCAGGCACTCGCTGAAGGCGGTGACGGCGGCCTTGGAGGCGGCGTAGGCGGCCTCACCGGCGGGGCAGAGGCGGGCGGCGACCGAGGAGATGTTGACGATGTGCGCCTCGGTCCCGCGGGCCTGCATGCGGGGGAGCAGGGCCATGATCAGGCGCATCGGCGACGAGTAGTTGAGGGCCATGACCTCGTCGATCTCCGCGATGCTCAACTCCGCCACGGTGCGCCGCTTGGGCATCCCGGCGTTGTTGACGAGCAGGTCGATGCCGCCCAGCTCGTCGTCGGCCTGCTCGGCGAAGGCGGCCACACCGTCGAGGTCGGCCAGGTCCACGACCCAGGACCGACAGTCGGGCTGATGGGCGCGACACCGCTCCAGGACCTCGGCCAGCCGGTCCTGCCGCCGGGCGCAGATCCCGACGACGGCACCCTGCTCGGCTAGGCCCTCGGCCAGCGCGGCGCCGATCCCTGCCGACGCCCCGGTGACCAGCGCCGTGGTCCCCGCCAACCGCTTCTCATCCATCGAGCTGTTCTCCCCCATGATCGGCGACACTAGAGCCATCGAGACGACCGCCGATCCCGTCCGGCGCCCGCCCTCGACCCGGGTGCGGACCTTCGTCTACGCGTTCCTGGCGCTGTTCCTGCTGTGCGGCGCCCTGGAGATCGAGCACTGGCCGCTCACCGGCTTCCGGCTCTACACCGAGATCCGGACCGAGGAGCGGACCTCCACCCGGGTGATCGCGCTCCTGGCCGATGGTGGCTCCCGGGAGGTGGTGTTCGTCGACCTCCCGTTCGGCTACCACTCGACCAACCGCCTGCTGTCGGACTTCCCCGAGATGAGCCGGGCCGAGCGGGACGAGATCTGCGACGCCTGGGTCCAGCCCCTCCGGGACGACGGGGTGGCGGTCGTCGGGGTCCGGGTCGACGAGTACGTGACCCACCTGAGCGATCCGGATCGCCGTCCCGAACGGGTCGGAGAGCTCTACCGCTGCGGGACCCCGTGAGTCGCCTCCTCCGTTCGGTCGATGCCTGGTTGTTCGCACCGGGGCCGGGGAGCCGGGTGTGGGGCCTGCGCACCGGGTTCGCGGCCGTGTTCGCCCTCCGTCTGGCGCTCGGCGAGTACCGGGGCCTCGCCGGGCAACCCGCCGCCCTGTTCCATCCACCGTCGTTCTGGCGGGCCCTCGACCAGATGCCGTCGGTCGAGGTGCTCACTGGGTTGCAGGTGCTCGGAACGGTCCTGGCCGTCCTCGCCGTCCTGTCCTGGAAGCCCCGCTGGACCTTCGCCGGGGCCTGGCTGTGCTTCGTGTTCCTCGAGGGCCTGGTGGGCAGCCGGGTGAAGATCAGTCACAACGAGGTGCTGTTGATCCTGGCCTCGTTCCCGATGCTGGCCGCCCCGGTGGCGGAGTCCTGGCGGGACCGGCACGATGACCCGGCGATGGGCTGGCCGCACCGGGCGGCGTTGGTCGTGGTGGCCTTCGGCTACTTCTTCACCGGCCTGGGCAAGCTCCGTGAGGCGGGCCTGTCGTGGGCGACGTCGGACAACCTGAAGTGGTCACTGGCCGCTGGCGTGCGCAGCACCAAGCCGCCGACCGACGCCATCGCCCAGTTCATCGTCGACCACGACGTGCTCGCCAACGGCCTGGCCTTCGCGACCCTGGCCGTCGAGCTGGGCTTCCTGTTGATCCTCTTCCGGCCCCGCGTTCGTCCCTGGTTCGCCGCGGTGATCACGTCGTTCCACGTCGGGATCTACCTGACCCTCGGCTTGGACTACTTCAGCTGGGTGGCGGCGGTGATCGTCGTCCTGCTGCCGTGGGAGGACCTGATCCCCCGGGTTCAGGCCAGGTCGGCGAAGCGGGCGATGAGCCCGTCGACCTCCTGAACGCACGCCAGGTACTCGGGGAGCTCACCCCCGGCCGGGTCGGCCACCTCTTCCCACGGCTCGAGGTGGATGGTCGCGGGCTGGAGGAGCTTCAGGCGACCGGGGAGGGGCTCGCCCGGCGGCGCCAGGTCACGGACCAGGCGGTGGAGGGTGATCGTGCGGTCGGCGGCCTCGGGGTGCGTACGTCGCATCCACTCGACGTGCTCGTTGGCCAAGGCCACCACGACGTCGGTCTCGGGCAGGTCGTGGGCCCGGAGCTGGGCGCTGCGGTGGGTGCGGGCGTCATAGCCCAGCGAGTCGAGGGCCTCCCGGGTCCGCCAGCTGACGGGATGCCCGTCGACCACATGGGTGCCGGCGGTGATGACGGTGGTCTCGGGTCGGCGGGCGGCGAACATCGTCCCCGCCATCACCGACCGCGCCGCGTTCCCGGTACAGAGGAAGATGAACTGCAAGGCGGGGAGGCTACCCAGGGGGGTGGGTCAGGGCTGCCAGTCGGGTGGGGCGAGCTCGAAGCCCTCGAACCGGAAGGCGGGGCTGACGGTGCAGGTGACGAGGGTGACGCCGTCGGGGGCCTCGGCGGTCTGCCAGGCATCGGCGGGGACCAGGACCTGCGGCTCGTGGCCCGACGCCAGGTCGGCACCGAGGACGTGGTCGACGACGGGACCGTCGCCGTCCTTGATCCGCAGGGTCACCGGGGCACCCAGGTGGAACAGCCAGAGCTCGTCGGCGTCGACCCGGTGCCAGTGCGACCGCTGGCCCGGCTTCAGCAGGAAGTACACCGCGGTGCCCGCGCCGCGGCTGCCGTCGCCGGGGTCGTGGCGCCACGTCTCGCGGTAGTAGCCCCCCTCGGGGTGCGGCTCGAGGCCGAGGTGCTCGATGATTCGGTCGGCGTCCACGGTCCCGAAGGCTCCCACGTACTCTCGTCGCCGTGGGGGCACTCGAGGGTCTGACCGTGGTCGAGTTGGGAGGCGGGATCCCCGCGGCCTACGCCACCAAGCTGCTGGCCGACCTCGGGGCCACGGTGGGCAAGGCCGCGCCACAGCGGGGTGACGGCCTCGGTGCCTACCTCGACGCCGGCAAGGTCCTGCTCGACGGCCCGGTCGACGCGGCCGTCGTCGTGGAGGACCTCGGCCCGGGTGGCCTCGAGGCGACCGGCCTGCACCCGACGGGTGCCGTCGTGCGCATCTCGCCCTTCGGCCAGACCGGTCCTCGGGCCGAGCAGCCCGCCAGCGACCTCACGGTGCAGGCGTCCGGGGGCTGGGTGTCGAACCGGGGCATCCCCGGACTCGATCCGCTCCGGGTCGGGGGTCGGGCCCCCGCGTACGTGGCGGGGGCCTTCGCCGCGACGGCCGCGCTCACCGCGCACCGAACGGCGGTCGCCACCGGGGCGCCGGTGGTGGTCGACCTGTCCCTCCAGGCCTGTCTCATCGGGACCCTGGCCTACCCGATGCTCTACCAGCGCACGCTGGACGAACTGGGCCAGACGTTCAGCACCCGTCGCTACGTCGTGCCGGGGATCGTGCCCTGCGGCGACGGCCACGTGGGGATCAACTGCCTCACCGGCCAGCACTGGCTGGACCTGTGTGCCCTCCTCGGCCTGCCCGACTGGGGGGACCGCCAGCGGGAGGTCGTGGAGGACACGGCCTACGCCGACTTCCTGGCCGACGCCCGGTCGTGGCTCGACGGCCAGAGCGCCGAGGAGATCGTCGCCATCTGCCAGGCCCTGCGCATCCCCGCCGCCCCCATCGGCGACGGGGCCAACCTGCCCTCGCTGTCCCAGTTCGCCGAGCGGGGCTTCTACGCCGCTCTCCCGGGGACCGACGTCGTCGCCCCGGTCGCCCCGTACCGGCTGTCGACCACGCCCGCCGGCCCCGGCCCGCCGCCGACGCCAGGTGACCTGCCGCCGGTCGCCGAGCTCCCGGCGGGTCCCGCCGGGCTGCCGTTCGCCGGGCTGAAGGTCGTCGACCTGAGCATCTTCTGGTCGGCGCCCTACCTGTCCATGTACCTGGGCTCGCTGGGGGCCGACGTGGTCAAGGTCGAGTCCGTCCAGCGCCCCGACGGCTTCCGCTACTCGGCCACGTTCCCCGAACTGGGCGAGGACTGGTACGAGCGGTCCCTGGTCTGGCAGGCCACCAACCTGTCCAAGAAGGACATCACCCTGGACCTCACCCGGCCCGAGGGCCAGGAGCTGCTGTGGCGGCTGCTCGACGGGGCCGACGTCCTGATCGAGAACTACTCGCCCCGGGTGGTCGAGGCCTTCGGCTTGTCCGAGGCGGCCGTGCGCGAGCGCCATCCTGGACTCGTCTACCTGCGCATGCCCGGCTTCGGGCTGGTCGGGCCGTGGCGGGATCACGTGGGCTGGGCCATGGTCTACGAGCAGGCGTGCGGGCTGGCCCAGGTCACGGGTTCCGCCGACGGCCCGCCCCTCAACCCCGGTGGCTTCGCCGACCCCGTCGTGGGCATGCACGCCGCCGTCGCCCTCCAGGCGGCCCTGGCCCACCGGGACCGCACGGGTGAGGGCCAGCTGATCGAGGTGGCCCAGGTCGAGGTCATGGCCGCCATCACGGCCGAGCAGGTGATCCAGGCGGCCGCGACCGGCACCGTGCCGGGCCGCACGGGCAACCAGTCCGACGAGGCCGTCTTCGAGGGCGTCTACGAGGCCGAGGACGGCTGGGTCGCCGTCTCGGTGCGCGACGCCGAGGACCAGGCCTCCCTGGATCGGGTCCTCGGTCCCACCGACGAGGAGACCCTGGCCGGCTGGATCGCCGAGCGACCGGCGGCCGAAGCCGCCGACGCGGTGCTGGCGGCAGGGGTCCCCGCCTCGGTCGTGCTCACGGTGCCGGGGATGCTGACCGAGCCCCAGCTGGTCAGCCGGGGGTACTACCAGCCCCTGACCCACCCGCTGGTGG
This sequence comes from uncultured Microthrixaceae bacterium, assembly GCA_963777805.1. Taxonomy (GTDB): domain Bacteria; phylum Actinomycetota; class Acidimicrobiia; order Acidimicrobiales; family DATDAH01; genus DATDAH01. Next base: position 172,058 of record CAVZRY010000002.1, read on the forward strand.
GGGAGGTGCCGTATCCCGGTTGGCCCATGTCCTTCTCCGCCGGCGTCCCCGCCCACCACCGCTGGGTGACGCCGACGCTCGGCCAGGACAACGACGAGGTCCTCGGTGGCCGACTCGGCCTGTCCACCGACGAACTGGCAGCTCTCCGCGCCGAGAAGATCATCGGCGAGTCCCTCGGATGACCGACGTCGCCGACCGGGCCCGGGCGCTGCTCGGGGACCTGTGGGACGACGACGTGGCTGCCGCCGTGGCCAGGTACCCGCAGTCGAGCGCGGCGGTCGTGGGGCTGCTGGCCGCTCCGGCGGCATCGATCGAGGACGGACTGGTCGCCGAATCACTGGTCTACGCCGACCTCCAATCCGGCCCGGAGTTCGCCGCCTGGCTGGCCGAGCGGGGCCTGGCCACACCAGTGCCGTCGCTCGACCCGGTCCGGCTGGAGCGTTCGGGTGACGAGCTCACGATCACCCTCCAACGCCCCCAGTGCCACAACGCCGTGGACGTGGCGATGCGGGACGCCCTCGTGGAGGCCTTCGCACTGGTCGCGGCCGACCCGACTCTGACCGCCACGCTCCAGGGGGACGGCCCATCCTTCTGCAGCGGTGGGGATCTCCGGGAGTTCGGCACGTCCCCCGACCCGGCGACGGCTCATGCGGTCCGCGTGGAGCGACTTCCCGCCCGAGCGCTGGCGACCGTGGCCGACCGGCTCACCGCCCGGGTCCACGGCTACTGCGTCGGTGCCGGAGCGGAGTTGGCCGCCATCTGCCACCGGGTGATCGCCGCCCCCGCCACCACCTTCCGCCTTCCGGAGGTCGCCATGGGCCTCGTCCCCGGCCAGGGCGGCACCGTCAGCCTCCCCCGCCGCATCGGCGCGGCGCGGACGGCGTGGTTGGCCCTCTCGGGCACGGCGATCGACGTCCAGACGGCCCTGGTCTGGGGCCTCGTCGACGAGATCGAGGCCGGCCCTCCTTCGGACTGATCGGCGATTCCGCGGCATCGTCCGGTGGCAGCAGAACCGAGGCACTGAGGGGGTGGGGGTCTCGGGCAACCGGTCTTCGGTGCCCTCACCTCGGTGAGGCGGGGCGTCACAGCGAGCAGGGATCGATGCCCTTCACGTCGAGCACCCGCACCACCGAGATGGCGATCTGGTCGGCGTCCAGGTTGCCCGCCGCGAGGCCCCGCTCCAGGCGGGACAGCACCGCGCCGGGGTCGGGGAGGCTGGCGAAGAGGGCCACGTCGGCGCCGGCCCGCAGGGCTGCGAAGGCGACCGCCTCGGGTGGGCCCTGGCCGGTGACGCCGCCCATGGAGAGCGAGTCGGTGACGATCAGGCCGTCGAAGCCGTACTCGGTCCGCAGCAGGTCGGTGATGATCCCGCGGGACAGGCTGGAGGGCCCGAAGATGGTCACGTCGGGCACGACCAGGTGCCCCACCATGACCGCGACGTCCTCCTCCAGGAGGGAGTCGTAGGGGATCAGGTCCCGCGCCCGCAACTGGGCCAGCGGAGGGACGGTGACCACCCCGTCGTGGCTGTCGCCGGTCGCCGCGCCGTGGCCGGGGAAGTGCTTCAACGTGGGCAGGATCCCGGCCTCGACGAAGGCCTCGACGTAGGCCTGCCCGTACTGGGTGACCACCGCGGGGTCCGAGCTGAAGGACCGATCGTCACCGAGCGGGTCGGTGCCGTCCGTCGGCAGGACGTCGACCACCGGGGCGAACACGACGTCGATGCCGAGGGTGGCCATCGACTGGGCGTGAGCGAGCACCTGCTCGTGGGCGCCGGCGGGGTCGGTGGTGGCGGCCATGCGGGCGGCGGACGGGAGGGGGCCGAGCACGTCGCGCAGGTCCTGGACCGCCCCCCCTTCCTCGTCCACCGCGACGAGGGGTGGGATGACCGAGGCGTCCTTGAGGGCCTGGATGCGGGCGGCGGGTCGCTCGCCCCCCAGGCTCTGGAGCAGGACGGTGCCGACGCCGAGCTCGGCGATGCGCGGGGCCTCGAGGTCGACGGCCTGGCCGTCGACGGAGACGGCGAGGAGCTGGCCGAACTGTTGGCGGGGCGGCAGGGCACGGGCACAGGCGATGCGGGGGTCCTCGGCCCCGCCGGCGACCGGGCTCGCGACCCGCCCGGGCGGGGCGGTGGTCGTGGTGGGAACGGGGTCCTCGGTGTCGCCGGTGAGGCCGTCCCAGCTGGCCACCAGGCCGACGACCAGCACGAACGCGACCAAGGTCCCCAGCCGTCGCAGCCACCGCACCCGCTCAGCCTGCCTTCTGGCGCCCGCTTTCGGGCCTATGACCCCGAAATCGGGCGCCAGAACGGGGCGGTGACCTCACCGTCCACGCCGGGGAACGCCAGCACGCCGAACTCGACGGCCATCGGTTGGTCGATGACGAGGCCGGGGGCGAGGGGGTCCACGCCGACCAGCCGGGTCGCCAGGCGGACGGTGGGGTCCTCGTCGACGGCGACCAGGGCGGTGACGTAGGGGGGCTCGTACTGGGGGAGGAACTGCTGGTGGACCACGACCCAGGAGAACAACGTCCCCCGTCCGGACAGGTCCACCCAGGTCCGGCTCTGCCCCCCGCAGCGCCGGCAGGTGTCGGCCGGGTACCACACCAGGCGCTGACACCCGTCGCAGCGGGGGAGCGACAGCCGGCCGTCGGCGGCCGCCGCCCAGAACGGCGCCACCGGCGCCCAGTCGGTGTCGGGCAGGGGGAACTGCGGGGCAGTCACGATCCGCTCCGGCGCAGGACCAGGGTGGCGGCCTCGGGGCCGGTGTAGCCGCCGTAGATGCCGACCTCGGCCCCGGCCACCTGGTTCGCGGCCTCGCCCCGCAGTTGGCGGACCACCTCGACCACGTGGGCGATCCCCAGCACGTAGGCGTGGGAGAGCATCCCGCCGTGGGGGTTGTAGGGCAGCGAGCCACCGTCCACGCGGAGCTCGCCGGCCTCGACGAAGGCGCCGCCCTCGCCCTTGGGGCAGAAGCCGAGGTCCTCGATCTGCATCAGGCTGACGATGGTGAACGGGTCGTACGCGGTGGCCACGTCGACGTCGGCGGGCTCGATCCCCGCCATGGCGAAGGCCGCCGGGCCGGCGAAGACCTGGGGCGTGCTGGTGAAGTCGCCTTGCTGGGCCCAGTGGGTGCCGGTGTGGGAGCGACCGAGCCCGACCCCGGCGACCTCGACGGCGGGACGGTCCAGGTCCCGGGCCCGCTCCGGGGTGGTCATGACGTAGGCCGCCCCTCCGTCGGAGATCAGGCAGCAGTCCTCCTTGCGGAACGGGTCGGCCAGGTAGGGCGAGGCCAGGTAGTCCTCCAGGGTCAGCGGTCGGCCGTGCATGACCGCGGCGGGCGTGGCGTTGGCGTGCTCGCGGCAGGCCACGGCGATCGCTCCCAGCTGGGCCTCGGTCGTGCCGTACCGATGCATGTGCCGGCGGGCGATCGTGGCGAAGTAGACGGGCTGGGGGAACCAGCCGAAGGGCACCTCGAGGTTGCCCTTGAACCGCTCCTCGGCGTGGGTCTGGCCGGGTCCGCCCGTCATCGAGCTGCGCTGGGTCGCCCAGGCCACGGCGAAGGCGTTGACGATCACCGAGGCCTCGCCGGCGGCCAGGGCCTCGGCGGCGACCACGGGTGCAGTGGCGGCCCAGCGCATGCCCCCGCCCGCCGTCGACTCCCACAGGTCGTGGCTCGTCCCGAAGTGGGCGTGGAACGCCGCCGCGTCGAGCTGGTCGGGCACACCGGGGCCGAGCATGATCCCGTCCACGTCCTCGGGCCGCAGGCCGGCATCGGCCAGGGCGGCGGCTACGGCCGTGGCCGCGATCTCGGTCGGGGTGCGCCCGGACGCCCGACTGTGCTCGGACTCGCCCACGCCGACGATGGCCACCCGGCCGGCCACGTCGTCGAGGGGGACGTTGGTGCCCCAGTCGTCGTCGGGGGTCACGCGTGCAGGGGCCGTTCGCCGATCACCGCGCGGTTGCGTAGCCGCGCCAGGTCCTCGGCGCCCAACCCCAGCTCGCCGCCGAGGACCTCGTCGTTGTGCTCGCCGATGAGCGGCGCCGGGGTGCGGTGCCACGGGGCGTCGCCTCGGGAGGCGAAGCGGTATGGCAGGGACGGGACCCGATGGACCCCCACGACCGCCCGGTCGATCGACTCGAAGAAGCCGCGGGCGACCAGCTGTGGGTTCCGGTCGACCGCACCCGGGGAGACGACCTCCGCGGCGGGGACACCGGCCTCGACCAGGGCGGCCACGACGTCGGCGGCGGCCCGCGCCGCGATCCAGGGGGCGAGGGCCTCGTCGACGTGGTCGCCGGCGGACCGGCGGGTGCCGTGGTCGGCCAGGGCAGGGTCCGCGGCGAGATCGGCGCGGTCCAGCACGGTGCACAAGGCCGACCACTGCTGGTCGGTGGCCACGGCCACGGCCACCCACCGGTCCGGGTCGGCGCACGCGTAGACCCCCTGAGGCGCGGCGACGGGGCCTCGGTTGCCGTCCCGGCCCTGGACCACGCCGTAGGCCGCGGCCTCGACGACCGGCCCGGTGGCGGTGGCCAGCGCCGATTCCACCATCGGGACCTCGAGCAGCAGTCCGGCACCGGTGCGGTCCCTCTCCTCGAGGGCGACGAGCAGCGCGAAGGCCGCGTGTTGACCGGCGAGAGGGTCACAGGGGCCCCGGGGCACGATGGGGGGCAGGTCGTCCCAGCCGGTGATCCAGGCCAGGCCGGTGAGCTGCTCCATCGTCGGGGCGTAGCCGGTGCGGTCCCGCCACGGACCGTCCAGACCGAAACCCGGCATGCGCACCATGACCGTGCGGGGGTTGGCGTCGCGGATGACCGGCCAGTCGAGGTCGAACTGCTCCATGACCCGGGGCGAGAAGTTCTCCAGCACGGCGTCGGCGGTCTCGACGAGTCGCAGCAGGAGGGCCCGGCCCTCTGCGTCGCCGAGGTCCAGGGTGACGTCCCGCTTGCCGGCGTTGGTGCCGCAGAACACCGGCGCCCACTCCCACCACTGCTCGGTGCCGGGCGGGCGGGTGCTGGTGAAGCGCATGCCGTCCGGGCGCTGCACGGCCTCGACCTTCACCACATCGGCGCCGAGGGCGGCGAGGGTCACACTGGCCGAGGGCCCGGCCCAGAAGCAGGTGAGGTCGACGATGCGGACCCCGGCGAGGGGCAGGGCGTCGGGGGCCGCCGCCGTGGAGGGCGGCCGGGGGTCCCAGTCGACGGTCCCGGTGTGCTCGCCGTGCTTCGGGGCCGGCCCGAACGTCGTGCCCGGATGGTCGCCCAGCCGGTAGGGGATCCGCGGTTGGCGACCGTGGGGGCCGTCCACGAACACGCCCCGGGCCACGAACTGCTCGTGGTCCACCACGCTGGCCCCGTCGCCGATCGGGGCGACGGGCACCCGGAGCTCGGAGGCCCGTCGGATGATCTCGTCGGTCGGGTGGCGGGTGGTCCAGGCCTGGACGGCGGCCTCGAACTCCTCGGCCCGCTTGGTGCGGACGTTGATGTCGACGAGGGCCTCGTCGGCCAGGAGGTCGCCTCGCTCGATGAGCACGAGGAAGTCCTTGAACTGCTGGTTGGCGATGGTGGCGAAGCCGACCCAGCCGTCTGCCGTCGGCTCGATGGACGGGTGGTCGATGTGACGGAACGACGGCTCCCCGGGGGCTTCGACGCCGTAGAGCTCGGCGAACAGCGGCCCGTAGGTGTTCATGCCGAGGGTCATGGCCTCCAGGACCGACAGGTCGACGTGCTCGCCGGTGCCGGTCGTCCGCCCGGCCCGCCAGGCGGCGACGGCCGCCACGGCGGCGTCGACCCCAGCCAGGTACTCGCCGAAGCGGCCCCCCACCGCGAGTGGTGGACGGTCACGGCGCCCCCGGGACCCGGTCGACCCGCACGCCGCCTGCAGCGTGAACTCCGTCGCGGCCCGCTCGGACCACGGTCCGGTCAGGCCGAACGGGGTGATCGACACGACCACCAGGTGCGGGTGGTCCCGGCGCAGGCCGTCGACGTCCAGGTCGAGGCCGCCCACCACGATGTCGGCGCCGGCGGCGAGGTCACCGACCGCGCCGACGACCGATCGCTTGGAGGTGTTCAGGAACCGGAAGAGGGCGGAGTCCTCGCCGTCGGCCAGGGCGACGCCCGCCGCCGTCCACCGCCGCAGCGGGTCGCCGTCGAGGCCTTCGACCTTGACCACGTCGGCCCCGGCGTCGGCCAGCAGCTTGGTGGCATAGGGCCCCGCCACCTCCGTCGACGCATCGAGCACCCGCAGGCCGTCCAGCACCGCCCCAGCATGGCCGACCCGCCGGCCCCCCTCGTTCTGGCCGCGGGATGTGCGCGGTGAGCGCAACCTTTCGCGGCCAGAACGCATGGTTCGTGGCCCGGACCGGGCTCAGCGGGGAGTGAGGGCTTCGGTGAGGTGGTCGCGGTAGCGGGTGAGCACGGCGGACCAGGCGTTGCGGGTGTCGCGGGCCTCGTCGGGGTCGGCGACGAACTGGTGGACGTCGACCCGGCTCCCGGTGGCGGTGGGCAGGACCCGCAGGTAGGCGGTGCGCAGGTCGGCGGGAACGGGGACGTCCTGGGCATCGAAGTCCCAGCGCATCGCCAACAGGGTCGGTGGGGCGACGACGTCATAGATGCCCCGGACCCGGATGCCCCGTTCGGTCTCGCAGGCGAAACGCCCATCGGTGATCGTCACCGGGACACCGAGCCACCGGGAGTACAGGTCGGGGTCGACGAAGGCCGAGAAGGCCGCCTCGGGGGCATGGTCGACCTCGATGCTCAGCGCGACGACGCCGCTCTCGGTGGTGGCCACCTGATCGAGGGCCGGGCGATCGGCGGGGGCCCAGCGCCCCGTGTGGGAGAGCAACGCCTCGAAGCCGCGGAACGCATCCTGGCGGGCCCGGTAGCGGCGGAAGTTGCCTTCGGCCCGCAGGGTCACGAGGCCGGCGCCCCGCAGCACCGACAGGTGCTGGGAGATGGTGGGGGCGGTGATGTCGAAGGCACCGGCGATGTCGCCCACCGCCAGCTCACGGTCCCAGACCATCCACAGGATCTCCCGCCGGATGGGCGACGACAGGGCGTCCAGCAGCCGCTGCGGCTCCTCGCTCACCCTGGTCACCCTAGTCGACTGGACGATCTATTTCGGCTGTGATCTAATTTGGTCTCAACCGAATCACAAGCCAAGGAGAGCAGTGATGGCGAACTTCGTGCTGGCGTACCGGGGCGGCAGCGTCCCGGAGACCGAGGCCGATCAGCAGGCGGTGATGGAGGCCTGGATGGGCTGGTTCGGCTCGCTGGGCGACGCGGTGGTCGACGGCGGCGCCCCGTTCGGCCCGTCGATGACCCGGTCCGGTGACGGCAGCCCCGCGGACGGCGCCCCCTCCGAGCTCACCGGCTACTCGATCCTCAGCGCCGGCAGCCTCGCCGAGGCCACCGACCTCGCGGCGGGCTGTCCGATCCTGAGCAGCGGTGGCAGCGTGGACGTCTACGAGTCCATGCCCATGTGATGCGCTTCTGGCGGCTCGGGAGCGCGCTGGAGCGCGCGCTGGGGCCGTCAGAACGGATCTACCAGCTGGGGACGGCCATCTGGGGCAGGGTGCGGTCCTGGTCGGCGAAGAGCTCGTCCTTCTTGGCCGCCAGCTCTTCGGGGGTCCAGGGGCCGTCCTTGTGCACGTGCCCGGCGATGCTCCAGCCGTTCATGACCCAGACGTCGCCCCCGATGACCACGAAGACCTGGCCGTTGACGTCGCCCGCGCCGTCCGAGGCCAGCCAGGCCACCAGCGGCGAGATGTTCTCGGGCAGGAAGCGATCGAACTGGGCCTCGTCCTCGGGGGCGCTGAAGAAGTCCATCGAGTCGGTCATGGCGGTGCGGGCCCGGGGGGCGATGGCGTTGCCGGTGACCCCGTAGGCCGCCAGCTCCCGGCCGAACACGATGGCCAGGGTGGCGATGCCGGACTTGGCCGCCGCGTAGTTGGCCTGGCCGGCGTTGCCGAACAGCCCGGCCTCGCTGGAGGTGTTGATGATCCGCCGCGGCGCGTCGTGGCCCGCCTTGGACCGGGACCGCCAGTAGGTCCCGGCGTGGCGGGACGGGCAGAAGTGGCCCTTGAGGTGGACGTTGATGACCGCGTCCCACTCGTCTTCCTCCATGTTGAAGGACATCTTGTCCCGGAGGATCCCGGCGTTGTTGACCAGGATGTGGAGGTCCCCATAGGTGTCGACGGCCTGGTCGATCATCTCCTTGGAAGCGTTCCAGTCCGACACGCTCGTGCGGTTGGCCACGGCCTCGCCGCCGGCGGCGGTGATCTCGGCCACGACGTCCTCGACGCCGTCCCCGAGGTCGTTGAGGACCAGGCGTGCCCCCTCGGCGGCGAAGAGCTTGGCGTGGGCGGCGCCCAGCCCCTGTCCGGCGCCGGTGATGATGGCGACCTTCCCGTCGAGCGTTCCCATGTCTGCGTTCTCCTGTGGCTGGTGAGCGGCCGGTGAGCTTAGGACGGGGCCTGACGGAGCGTCAGATCCCGCGAGGGCCGGCGGTCAGGACAGGAAGCCCGGCTCGATCCCGGCGACGGCGGCGACGACGAGGCCGACGACGAGGAACAGGCCGGCCCTCCGGGTGTGGAGGAAGGCGATGGCCGCGTACCAGAGCGGCCAGATCGGGAAGCCCTTGGGCGGTTCGGCCGGCTTCGGCTGGGTGAGCGGACCCCAGGCCTTGACCAGCGTGGGCAGGCCGGCGGCGACGACGAGGGTGGGCCACGGGAGGGCGCCGAGGGCGACGCACGCCGCGGTCGTGACGTAGAAGCCGGCCATCATCCCCCGGGTGAGGGCCAGGGCCCGGGTGTCGCCGAGGATCACGGGAAGGGTGCGGATGCCCTCCTTCTCGTCCCAGGGGGCTTTGTCGACGTGCTTGCCCATGAGGACGGTGGTGCACAGCAGGCCGTAGGGGACCGAGGCCGCATACACCTCCCAGGGGATCGAGCCGACGGCGGAGAAGTAGACGCCCCCGACCATCAGGGGGCCCCAGACGACGAAGACGTCGGGCTCGCCCAGCCCCCGCTTCTTCAGCCGGAGCGGCGGGGCGGTGTAGGCCGCCGACAGCAGGAACCCCGCCAGTGCGAAGGCGATGACCGGCCAGCCCCGGGCCATGAAGAGCACGACGCCCACACCGGCGTCGACCAGGTTCACCACGATCGCCGCCGTGGCCAGTCCCCGCTTGGTGATGTAGCCCTCGAGGATGGGATGGGGCGAGTACATGGCTCGCGGGTAGTCGGCCTTGTCCAGCCCGGTCGTGCTGTCGAACAGGTCGTTCATCAGGTTGTTGGCGGTGTGGGCCAGCAGGATGCCCAGGAACGCAAGAGCGAAGAGGCCGGCGTCGAAGTCATCGGCGTGGACGGCGAGCAGGCCGGCGACGAGTCCTGCGGTCAGCGTCATGGGCAGCACGGCCGCCCGCGTCAGGAACAGCCACTTGCTGACGAGATCCATTTCCCCTGACGCGGGTGGGTTGGTGGTGGTCAGCACCTCCTTCCAGCGCGAGAGGAGGCCTTGGTGCGTGCTCGGCTCGGTCGAGGTCACGAGCGCGGACCCTACTGCTCGCCGGCCTCCCGCTCGGCCGCCATGACGGCGGCGGCGGCCGCGGCGCCCATGCGGTCGTCGGCCCGAGCATCGGGTTCAACCGTCGCGCCCTTCTTCTGCTTCATCGCCGCCGGCGGACGATGGTCCGGGTCCGGCTGGTCATCGACCCCGACGTGGAAGGGCACCGAGGTGACCACCGTGCGCGGTCGGAACAGCAGACGAGCTTTGAGGGCCAATGCGTTCTGGTTGTGGAAGATCTGTTCGTACCAGTGGTTCACGACGAACTCGGGCAGGATCACGGTGGTGACGTGGTCCTCGCCGTTGCGGGCATCGAGCTCGTCGAGGAACGACAGGACGGGAGGTACGAGGTCCCGGTAGGGGGCTTCGACCACCTCGAGGGGGAGCGTCAGGCCGTACTGGCGCCACTGCTCTCGCAGGCTGTCCTCCGCCGCTTGGTCGGGGGCGATGCTCACCGCCAGCAGGTGCTCGGGGTGCAGGCGCTTGGCGTAGTCCAGGGCCATCAGCGAGCCCCGGTGCACGCCGGCCACGAGGACGACGGCGGTGTGGGACCGGATCGGTGCGCTCCACTCCGGCGTGGAGCGCAGGGCGGCGGCGACCTTGGCGTAGTGCCGGTTGACCGCCTTGAGGGCGACCATGATCACCGGGATCACGATGGCCGGGATCCAGGCTCCGATCGTGAACTTCGAGATCAGGACCACCAGCAGCACGATGAAGGTGGAGACCGCGCCGGTCCCGTTGATGGCGACACCGGACTTCCACCCCGGGTCCCGCAGGCGCCAGTGGTGCACGACCATGCCGGACTGGGACAGGGTGAAGGCGGTGAACACGCCGACGGCGTAGAGCGGGATCAGGGCGCTGGTGTCGCCGCCGAACGCGACGATCAGGACCAGGGCACCACCCGCCAGCACCAGGATCCCGTTGCTGAACACCAGCCGGTCGCCCCGGTTGGCCAGCTGACGGGGCAGGAACCGGTCGCCGGCCATCAGGGAGGCCAGGCGGGGGAAGTCGGCGTAGGCCGTGTTGGCCGCCAGGATCAGGATCGCCGCGGTGAAGGCCTGGAGGGCGAAGTAGATGATGCTGCTGCCGCCGAACACCGCCCGGCCCATGATCGACAGGACGGTCTGGTCCTCCGAGAGCGTCGGCTGGAGGCGGTGGGCCAGGACCGAGATACCCAGGAAGGCCGTCCCCAGGATGACCCCCATCCAGGTCAGGGTCCGCCCGGCGTTGCGGCTCTCGGGGGCCTTGAAGGCGCTGACGCCGTTGGAGATGGCCTCGACGCCGGTCAGGGCCACCGCCCCGGACGAGAAGGCCCGGAGGAGGGCGAAGAGGGTGATCCCGCTCAACAACGCACCACCGTCGGTGACGGCGTCGAGCTGCTCCTGGTTGACCGGCAACGGGGGCAGGTCGCCGGTGTAGGACCGGTACAGGCCGAAGAGGATGAGGGCCGAGAGCGTGAGGATGTACCCGTAGGTCGGGAAGGCGAAGAGCCGTCCGGACTCCTTGACGCCACGGAGGTTGCCGAGGGTGAGGATGACGATGAGCGCCACGCAGATCAGCACCTCGTCACCGCGGAGCGACGGCACGGCGGAGGTGATGGCGGCGACGCCGGCCGAGATCGACACCGCCACGGTCAGCGTGTAGTCGACGAGCAGGGAGGCCCCCGCGACCAACGACGGGTTGACCCCGAGGTTCTCACGCGCCACCACGTAGGAGCCGCCGCCGCCGGGGTAGGCGTGGATCGTCTGGTGGTAGCTGGTGACCACGATCACCAACAGGACGATGACGACCAACGAGAGCGGGACGAGGTAGTTCAGGGCGGCCATGCCGGCCAGGGGCACCAGGACGACCAGGATCTCCTGGGTCGCGTAGGCGGTCGAGGAGATCGCGTCGGAGGCGAACACCGCCAGCGCGGTGGGCTTGCCCAGGCGCTGCTCGCCTTCGAGGTGGCTCTCCAGCGGGCTGCCGACGACGACCCGCTTGACCGTCGAGTACATGCTCACCGCGTGGACGCTAGGGCCGGCTCCCAACCCCTTCGACCCCGCGTTAAGGACGCGTTAAGGCCCTACTCCCCAGCGGGATCGGGGTGGGTCTCGGTGTAGCTCCGACGGGCCTCGTCGATGGCGTCGAGCGCGGCGTCACGGTCGTCCCAACCCCTCACGTCGGCGTCCTTGTGGGGCTCCAGCGCCTTGTAGACCTCGAAGAAGTGGTGGATCTCCTCGAGCAGGTGCTCGGGGACGTCGGGCAGGTCGTTGTAGGTGTCCCAGCGGGGGTCACCAGCAGGCACGCAGAGCACCTTGGCGTCGGGTCCCGCCTCGTCTTTCATCCAGAACACGCCGATCGGGCGGGCCCGGATGTGACAGCCCGGGAACGTCGACTCGTCCAGCAGCACCAGCACGTCGAGCGGGTCGCCGTCGCCCGCCAGCGTGTTCGGGATGAAGCCGTAGTCCGCCGGGTACTGGGTGGCGGTGAACAGGTTCCGGTCCAGCCACACGGCGCCGGAGTCATGGTCGATCTCGTACTTGTTGCGGGAGCCCTTGGGGATCTCGACGACCACCTCGATCCAGTTCCCCGAACGGTCAGCCATGTCAGCCCTTCCAGTTGGTGGTGTCCACCCCGTAGTGGTCGAACATCTGGATCACCAGGTCGGGCATCATCGTCTGGGGCGGCCAGTGGTAGTCGTGAGCCCGCGCGTTGGCGGTGTAGGTCACGAACTTCTTGACCTGGTCGAGGTCCACCAGCACGCCCCGCCGGCAGACCTGGCGCTCGTAGCGCTCGGCGTGATCGGCGCCGAGCACGAAGTTCATCGAGTCACACATCTTCACCATGTCCACGGCGTTCCAGTCGTGGGGGCTCATCGAGATGTGCATGTGGATGCCGTCGTGGCTGGTCGACTGGACTTCGAAGTTCCTCGATGTGATCGTGATCGGCTCCATGCAGCAGGCACACCAGCTCTCCAGCCGCAGCAGCTTGTCCTCGAAGCCGGGCATGTGGGACATGGCGATCGACTCGGAGGCACATCCGGCGTAGCTGTGGAACTCGTCGTCGATGAACACCGCCACCTGACTCGGGTAGCTGCTGAACGGCGGGGCCTTGAGCAGGTTGGCGTTCTGGGTCTCGAGGTCGACCGTGAAGATGATCCCCAGGTCCATGGCCTTGTAGGCCTCGATGATCTGCTGCCGGGTGAGGTCGAGAGCCTGGCTGACGTCGCGCAGGCTGGGGGGCCTGCGCTCTTCGGTCCAGAACCGGAAGACGAACTCGCGGACCCGCTTGGCGTCCTCGGTGAACTCGAACGACGGGACGTTCTGGGCCATGGGTGATCAGTGCTCCTCTGTGGTTCGGATCAGACGGTAGGTCAACGGGCGAGCAGGTTCAGGCGGACGGTCAGCGGGAACTGGGCGCAGACCGGGGGGAGGTCGAGGGGGCCGTCGAGCTTGTGGACGGTCGTGCCGAGGGCCCCGGCGAGCCGGCTGAGGGAGGCCGCCGGGCTCTCGACGTCCCGGCTGGGGTCGAGGACGATGAGGGTGTCCTCGGCGCCGAGGTCGGTGACCAGGCCGCCGAGCAGATCGGCGGCGTCGACCCCCTCGGCGGGCAGCCCGGCGGCCCGGAAGGCGACGGCGGCGTGGCGGGCGGTGACCGCGGCGGGGCCACCGCCGGTGACCAGCAGCGCCCGCTTCGGCGGATCGAGGTCCGGCAGTCGGGGGTCGACGGCCATGGCCGCCACGGCGCCGGGGATCCGCTGGAGGTCGGCCAGGGTGGCCCCCACGGCGCCGCCCGCCAGGGCGATGCGGGCCAGGCGCATCGCCGCGGTCAGGTGCCGGGTCGTGCTGTCGTCTTCGACGGCCATCTCGGGCAGCTCGACCACCAAGGCGCCGGCCCCGGCCGCCACCCGCTGACCGAACTCGAGGAACTCGTCGTCGGGGCCCACCAGCACGACGGTGTCCGCCGGTCCGATGAGGCCGGGGAGTTGGGCGTGGCCGTCGGTGCCGATCGCCCGACACGAGCGTCCGGTCCCGGCGAAGAGGTGGGTGACCAACTCGGCGGCGTCGTGATGGCTCCCGGTGCCGAGCAGCCACAGGTGGGCCGGCAGACCGATGCCGGGCAGCGGCGCCTCCAGGGCGTCGGCCAGGGCGGCGGCGAGATCGAGGGGATCGACGGGCACCGACGGGTCAGCGCCCGGCGAACCGGGCCCGGAGGGCCTCGGCGTCGGCGGCGGTCATCAGCGCATAGTCACCGCTGCGGCCCTCGCGCCACCAGACGGGGTCGGTGATGTCCCAGCCCTCGTCGCGGAGCTGGCGCTTGAGGACCTTGTTCGTGGAGGTCGCGGGGAGGGCATCGGTGACCCGGACGTAGCGGGGCGCCCACTTGGTGCCCAGGTCCGCCTGGTCGTCGAGGAAGGCCGCCAAGCCGCCCCCGTCGAAGCCGCCGGGGCCGGCCACGACGGCCGCCATCACCTGGTCGCCGACCACCTCGTCGGGCACCGCGTACACAGCCACCTCGCCGATGTCGGGGTGGCGGGCCAGGATCCGCTCGACCGGCGCGGCGGCGAAGTTCTCGCCGTCCACCCGGAGCCACTCGAAGCCCCGGCCGGCGAAGTACACGAAGCCGTCCGCATCGATGTAGGCGAGGTCGCCGGTCCAGTACACCCCGTCGCGCACCCGCTCCCGGTTGGCCTCGTCGTTGGCGTAGTAGCCCTCGAAGCCCGACGCCCCGGTGGTGCTGACCATCTCGCCGATGGCCTCGTCGGGGTTGAGGAGCACCCCGTCGGCATCGAAGCGGGCGGTCGGACACGCCTCGCCGGTCTCGGGGTCACGGACCTCGATGCCCTCGCCGGCCCGGCCCAGAGAGCCCGGGGGCTGGTCGGGATCGCGGGTGACCACGGCGCCGCCCTCGGTCGAGCCGTAGTTGTCGACCACGAAGGTCCCGAAGCGCTCGGCGAAGCGCTGCGACGTCGCGCTCGGCGGCCTCGTTGCCGAAGACGAACTTCAGCGGGTTGTCGCTGTCGTCGGGCTGTTCCGGGGTGGCCAGCACGTAGGCCAAGGGCTTGCCCACGTAGTTGAAGTAGGTGACCCCGAAGTCGCGCACGTCCTCGATGAAGCCGGAGGCGGAGAACTTGCGGCGCAGAGCCATCGTCATGCCACCGACGACGGCGGGGGCCCATCCGGCGAACAACGCGTTGGAGTGGAACAACGGCATGGCCAGGTACGCGCAGTCCTCGGCGCCGAGTCCGAAGCCTCCGGCCAGGCCGACCCCGGCACGGGCCAGGCGACCCTGGGAGCAGATGCAGGCCTTGGGCGCCCCGGTCGTCCCGGAGGTGAAGAGCAGCAGGAACTGGGTGTCGTCGTCTGTCGCAAGGCCGACCGATGGTGCGCCCCGGTGTTCGGCCACGACCATGGCGAACCCGTCGGACTCGACGTCGAGGATGCGGTCGTCGGGCAGACCGAGGTCGAGGCCCTCCAACAGGGGCTGGTGGGCGGGCTCGGTGACGATGAGGCCGCAGTCCGTGTGGCGGATGTCGCGCGCCAGCTCCTCGCCGCGGCGCGTCGGGTTGATGCCGACCAGGGTGGCCCCGGCCAGGGCCGCGGCGCCGAGCCACATGGGGAACTCGGGCACGTTGTCGAGCAGGACGCCCACGTGGAACGGCGCGCCGTCGACCCGCAGGTCCTCGAGCAGCGCCGCCCGGGCCCGGCACGCCACGACGTACTCGGCCCAGGACCAGGTCTGCGTCGACTCGTCGCGCGACTCGCGGAAGCGGATCGCATCGTGGGTGTCGTCGGCCCGCGCCGCGAGCAGGTCAGCGAAGTTGGCCATGGCCCCAGTATCGGGCGGCGGGCCGCCTTCAGGCGTCCCCGCCGCCCACCTGCTCCTCGCGCTGGCGGGTGGTGCGGTGCACCGGGTCCTTGTCGAAGGCCGGGATGAGGTGGCGGCCGAAGGTCTCCACGGCCTCGATGGCGACCTCCGCGGGCATGGTGGTCGACAGCATCCCGAACACGAGCTGGTCGGCGCCGGTGGCCTCGTACTTGGCCACGCACCGCTCGACCTCCTCCGGGCTCCCGATGGCCATGAGACCGTGGGCGACGGCCTGCTCGACCTGGTCCAGGGTCGGTTCGGGGATCAGCGCCGGCCACGCCGGGATGCCGTCGGGGCGGGGGAACGTGTCGAGGTACCGGAACAGGTTCGAGGTGTGGTAGCCGGTGGTCATCCTCGTGGCGATGTCCTTGGCCCGCGGTCCGTCCTCGAGGCAGAGCATCTGGGTGGTCACCATGACGTTGTCGTTCACGTAGCCGCCGACCGGCTCCGCGTCGCCGATGTTGCTCTTGTAGATGTCGATCAGCGGCTTCAGCGCCTCGGGGTCGGAGATGCCGAAGCAGAGGACGCCCAGACCCATGCGGGCCGCCGTCTCGAAGGTGCCCGGGTTGCCCGCGGCGACCCACAGGGGCGGGTGCGGCCTGGTCAGCGGCTTGGGCAGCACGTTGCGGCTCGGCATCGAGAAGAACTCGCCCTCGTACGAGTAGTCGGTCTCGGCCCACATGCGCACGATCTGGGGCAGGGCCTCGGCCCACATGGCTTGGTCAGGTCGGGGTCGGTGATGCCGAAGCCGGCCTGCTCGGTGGTGGAGGAGCCCCGTCCGGTGCCGAACTCGAAGCGGCCGCCCGACAGGTGGTCGATCATCGCCACCCGCTCGGCGACCCGGGCCGGGTGGTTGACCGGTGGGGTGATGTTGATGATCCCGCTGCCGAGGTGGATGTTGTCGGTGACCCCGGCGAGGTAGGCCAGGAACGACTCGTTGGCCGAGAGGTGGGAGTACTCCTCGAGGAAGTGGTGCTCGGTGGCCCACGTGTACTTGAAGCCCGACCGGTCGGCGGCCCGGGTCCAGGCGACTTCGTCCATCAGACGGGTGTGTTCGACGAGGTCGGGTTCGGGACCGGCGTCGACCGCTGACTGGGGGCAGTACAGGCTGTTGAAGATGCCGAACTCCATGCCGGCGACGCTAGCAAGGAACTAGAACGTGTTTCAGTTTGGGGGCCGGGGGCCAGGGTGTTCGTCACCGCGGTCCCGTCGGCGGCCGCCCCTTCGTCTTCGGCATCGAACCGGGCGTTGTCACGGCCGCCAGCCGGGGGGCCAGCGGTTCCAGACGGGCTCCTCGCGGCGGGCGGCGATGCGCCAGCCATCGGGGGTGCGCACGAGCGTGTCGTGGTAGCGGCCGCCCTCGTCGAGCACCTGGCCGTCGCCGTCCTTCAACACACATGGGTTGTAGAGGTAGCTGACGGCGGTGGCCGCGTCGCCGTCCAGCTCAACGGTCCGATTGGTCACGTAGTGCATGTGGAACTCGAACATGGCCATGACCTCGGTGAGCCATGCCTTGAAGGCGGCGCGGTCGCCCCGGAAGGCGCCGACGACCTCGTAGTCGCAGTCGGCATCGGGGGTGAACACCTCGTCGAGGAGGTCGAAGTCCTTGGTGTCGATGGCTGTCGAGTAGCGAACGAGCAGGTCGTCGATCTCGATGCGGTCCCGGGCCCAGTCGGTCATGGGCGGCAGCGTAGGGTCTGGCCGATATGGCCAAGGACCCGGACTGCGACCTCTGCGAGGCAGCGAAGATCACCCACTGGTTCCACGAGGACGACGTGTGCTGGATCGCCGAGTGCGAGCTCTGCTCGACCCCGATGGTGGTGTGGAAGGACCACGGCATCGACCCGGCGCCCGACGTCAAGGGCCACATGCATGACGAGCTGGGCCGGGTGGCCCTCAGCACGATCGGCGAGTTCTACGTCGATGACAACATGCGCAACATCCCGGACCACTACCACGCCCACGCCCGACCCAAAGGGGGCTTCTTCGGGCACCACCTGCGCCACACCTGGACAACCCCGACGTGACGACATGGATGGTGGGGGACGTCCGCATCACGAAGGTCCCCCAGATGACTTGGCACATCCCGCTCTGGGGCTTGGTCCCCGAAGCCACGGGCCCGGCCTGTGCGGAGGTCGCCCCCGGGTGGGTCGGGGAGGATGCCGGGGTGGAGGTGTCGCTGCACGGGCTGGTGGTCGAGTCCGGTGACCGGCGGATCCTCGTGGACACCTGTGCGGGTCACGACGAAGCCGCGGACCGCATCCTCGGGCTGGTCAGCAGCGTCGGGACGATCGATCACCACCATCACGACGCACGCGCCGCGGTCGAGGCGGCGGGCTGGGCGCCGGAGGACATCGACACCGTCGTCTGCACCCATCTGCACTTCGACCACGTGGGCGGCAACCTGGCCGGCGGCGACGCCGCGTTCCCGTCGGCTCGCTACGTCATCGCCGGTGACGAGTGGGGCTACTGGTCGACGAATGAGTCCGATGACCAGTACGCCTCGGCCGACGCCAGTGTGCGGCCGCTGATGGAAGCGGGACTGGTGGACCTGGTCGACCCTGATCACGGACTGACCGACGAGGTGCGGCTCGTACCCACCCCCGGGCACACGCCGGGGCACGTCTCGGTCGAGATCAGCTCGGGGGGCCGGGACGCCATCATCACCGGGGACCTCGCGCACCACCCGATCGAGTTCCTCGCACCGCAGTGGGTCATGGCGGTGGACGTCGACGGGGCGCAGGCCACGGCGACCCGCCGCGGCTTCGTCGACCGCTACGGCGACGGCGAGACCCTGATCCTCGGCACCCACTTCGGCGGCTCCTCGGCCGGCCGCCTCGACGCCTCCGCCCGCACCTGGACGCCAGCGTGACCGTCGTGGGGCGGCCGCCGTTCGCACCGGTGGACTTCGCCGCGTTCCACGCCGACGTGGTGCCGGGCCTGCTGGAGGCCCACGCTGCCGTGGTGGGCCACCGGCCTGACGACCTGGCCCCGCTCACCCTGCAGGTGGGCGACGAGGCCGTCACCTACCGGGTCGCGCCCGACGGGGTGGAGGTGGTGGAGGGGGTACAAGCGCCCCGGACCCACGTCGTCCTGTCGCCGGAGATGTGGACCGACTTCGTGCACGAGCGGCGCTCGGCCTTCGGGCTGGCGTTCGCGTCGGCCGCCGAGTGCGTCGTCGGGCGCCTCGACGGGCTGTCCCGCTGGGAGGCGACGCTGCGGGCGGTGTGGACCGGTCTCGACCCGGCCCCGCCCGAGGCCGAGCCGGTGGGCGACGACGCACCCCTGGCCGAACAGCTGCGGGTCAATGGCTTCGCCCGGGTGCCGGCCGTTTTCAGCTCCGACGAGGTCGCCGTCCTGCGGGCCGAGGTCACCCGCTTGACCGCGATGGCCTCCCCCGATGACCAACGCTCGTGGTGGGCTCGTACCGGGGCGGGCGACGAGGTGTGCTGTCGGCTGCTCTACACCGACGAGCGCTCCGACGCGATCCCCGAGGTGGTGACCGGCGACGACCGACTCGCTGCGCTCCTCGCGCCCACGGGCGAGACCGTCCGGATCGCCGTCGACCGACTCGACGGCCTCAGCGTGGTCATGAAACCGCCCGGCATCGTCGAAGGGCTGGCCGACCTGCCCTGGCACCGGGACTGCGGCCTCGGCGGCCATTCGGTGATGTGCCCCGAGTTCAACGTGGGCATCCAACTGGAGGCGGCGACGGCCGAGACCGGCCACCTCGAGTTCCTGCCCGGCTCCCACGCCTCGGGCTGGTGGCCCGAGGACCCCCACCGGGTGGACGGCCGTCCCGTCGTCGCCGTGGACACCGAGCCCGGTGACGTGACCATCCACTACGGCCACGTCCTGCACCGGGCCGGTTCACCGACTGGTGAGGGCGGTCGCCGGGCCCTCTATGCCACCTTCGTCCAGGACCACGCCTTCGACTACGTCGGCCCCCGGCAGTCCATGAACGACGTGCTCTTCGCCACCGCCGACGGCGGCGTCCTCGACGACCGCGGCACCGCCGGCTGATTCAGGGTTCCGCTGGTCGGGCTGGGCCAACCGATGGCAAAGATGGGGGCGTGGGCTCGAGCCGGGCCGTCTCGAGGGCGGTAACGAAGGCGAATCCCACACTCCGTGACCGTTGGGGCCCGATTCCCCGACCTCCCCCGTACTGGCGCCTGATTGTGGTGCCATGACCCCACAATCAGGCGCCAGAACGAGAAGCGGCCACGCCCGGTGAGATTCGGGGCGTTTCCGCCCCCGACGGCCGGCGGCCGGACCCCACGCCCCCGTGGTTGCCATCGGTTCCCCCAGCCCGACGAGCGCGGCCGACGGCTCACCACCAGGGCTGGTGGAGGCCTCGGTCCTTGGCGAACTTCTGGGCGGTGAAGGTCTCGCCGTTGTGATCGGTGGCTTCGGGGTCGGTGGCCAGCCAGGCCACCACCGACGCCGGCACGGACGGCGGGGCGACCGGGAACTTGTTCTCGAGGCCCATGGCCTTCTGGTTCATCGCCATCTTCTCGGTCATGACCATGCCGGGCTCGACGTTGAACGCTCGGATGCCTCGGGGGCCGAACTCGACGGCCAGGTGGGCGGCGACGCGGTGGAAGGCGGCTTTGGAGGCGGCGTAGGCCAGGCCCCAGCCGCCCTCGCCGGCCGGCGCGGGCGGGTCGGTGATGCCCGCCGCCGAGGTGATGTCGATGATCGTGCCCGACCCCCGCTCGAGCAGGTGAGGGAGCACGGCGTGGATGAGGACGAGCTGGGCCAGGAAGTTGCCCTCCAGCTTCCGCTGGTAGTCGTCCATGGTCGTGTCGGCCACGGTGGTCATCGACCCCGGCCCGGTGTCCACGGCGTTGTTGACCAGGACGTCGATGCGGCCCCAGGTGTCGAGCACGGTCGTCGCCCCTGAGGTCAGCGACTCCCGGTCGTGCAGGTCCATCCGGACGGGGAGGGCCCGCACGCCGTGAGCCTCGACCTCGGCCGCGGTCTCCTCCAACGATCCGGGGAGGGGGTCGGCGTCGGGGCGGGCGTCGTCGCGGCCCTCGCCGGCATGGACCGTCCGGGCCCCGAGGGCGACATCGAAGCCCTTCTCGGCCAACGCGAGGGCGGAGGCCTTCCCGATGCCCCGGCTGGCGCCGGTGACCAGCGCGACGCCGTGCTCGCTCACATCCCGAGGCCGGAGAAGTCGACCAGACCCTCGTCGAGGTCACACTTGAAGCCGGCGTCGGCGACGAGGTCGATGCCCGAAACGTACGACGCGCCCGGCGCACACAGGAAGACCAGGGGCAGCGCCATCTCGTCGGGACGGGCCATCCGGCCGATCGACTGCTGGGCGGTCCACTCCAGGATGTTCTCGTCCATCGCCTCTCGGAACGCCGGCATCATCGGCGACTCGACCGGGCCGGGGCTCACCGTGGACATGCGGATCCCGTGCTCGTGGCGCAGGGCTCGGGCGCGACGGCGGGTCCAGAGGATCACCGCCTCCTTCGAGAAGAAGTACGGGTCGTCCATGGCCCCGACATTGGCCAGGACCCACGCCAAGCCGTCGTCGAAGGTCTGGGTGCCCACCAGCTCGCCGAGCTGGTCGAGGTGCTCGGGCCAGCCCTGTCCGGCCAGCGAGGCCACTGTCGCGACCGCGCCGCCCGCCAGGATCTGGGGGACGAGGGCTTCGGTCAGGTAGCGGGTGCCGAGGAAGTTGACGGTCATCACCGTGCTTCCACCCGCCGTCTGCGGCACCCCGGCGCAGTTGACCAGGGCCCAGATGGGCGTTCCCGCCAGCGCGGTCACCGCGGCATCGATGCCCTCGGGCGAGCGCAGGTCGAGCGAGCCGTCAGCCACGTCCAGGCCGACCACGTCGGCCCCGAGCTCGCCGAACAGGGCGGCGGTCGCCGCCCCGATGCCGGAGGCCGCGCCGGTGACCACGACCCGCTTGCCGCTGAAGTCCAGAGCGGAAGGGAGGCCCATCGGACGACCTAGCGCGGGGCCCGGGGCATGCCCAGGCCGAGCATGGCGATGATGTCGCGCTGGATCTCGTTGGTCCCGCCACCGAAGGTCAGCACCAGGATCCCCTGGTAGCTGCGCTCGATGCGGCCCCGCAGCAGCACGTCGGTGGACCCGGCCTTCAGGTACGAGATCGGGCCCATGATCTCCATCAGGATCCCGAGGCACTCGATGTAGCTGTGGGTGCCGAAGACCTTGGTGGCCGAGGCGTCGGCCGGGCTGAGGTCGCCCACCGTCAGGCCGTAGGCCACCTTCCAGTTCATGAGCTGGAGCACCTCGGCCTTGGCCCGGACCCGGGCGAGACCGAGTTGGACCCACTGCTCGTCGATGACGTGGTCCCCGTCGGCTGTCTGGGTGGCCTTCGCCCAGTGGGTGACCTCCTCGAGGTAGCGCCAGATCAGGCCGGCGTTGCAGATGGCCACCCGCTCGTAGTTGAGCTGGCTGGTGATGAGGCCCCAGCCCGCGTTCTCCTCGCCGACCCGGTTGGCCACCGGGATGCGCACGTCCTCGTAGAAGGTGGCCGTGGTGTCGGCCCCGCCCATGATGTTGAGGGGCTGGACGGTGAAGCCCGGCGTGTCGGTCGGCATCAGGAAGATGGAGATGCCCTTGTGGCGGGGGGCATCGGGGTCGGTGCGGGCGGCCAGCCAGACGTAGTCGGCCGCCATGGCCAGCGACGTGTAGATCTTCTGGCCGTTGACGACGTACTCGTCGCCGTCGCGGACGGCCTTGGTCTTCAGCGAGGCCAGGTCGGTGCCCGAGCCCGGCTCGGTGTAGCCGATGGCGAAGTTGAGGTCACCGGCCAGGATCCCGGGCAGGAACCGGTTCTTCTGGTCCTCGGTGCCGAAGCGCATGATCGTCGGGCCGACGGTGTTGATCGACAGCATCGGCACGGGGGCCTCGGCCCGCTGGGCCTCGTCGAAGAAGATGAGCTGCTCGATCGGGGAGCGGTCCTGACCGCCGTACTCCTTGGGCCAACCGATGCCCAGCCAACCGTCGGCGGCGATCTGCTTCACGGCCTGCTTCCAGACGGGACCCCCCATCTCGTCGGCCCAGAGCTGCGCCTGCATCTCGGGGGTGAGCAGGTCCTGGAAGTACTGGCGCAGCTCGGCCCGGAGGTCCTGCTGCTCGTCGGTCAAGGCGAAGTCCACGCCCGAGTATCGCACCGGCCAGGATGGAGGTCGTGCGGAGAGCGGGAACAGTCGGGTTGTGGTTGGCCGCCGCGGGTCTCGTGTTCGCCGGTTGCTCAGGCGACGACGGGGGGTCGTCCACCGCGGACACCACGACGTCGGTGGTGACGACCACGACGGTGCCGGCACCGTCGGCCGAGGAGATGGCGGCGGCCGTGTGCGCGGCGCGACCGGTGCCGGGGCGACAACGGTTGGCCGAGCCGGAGCTGAACGAGCTCTCCGGCATCGTGGCCCTCGACTCGGGCCTCTGGGCCCACAACGACAGCGGCGACGAGGCGAGGGTGTTCCGCCTCGACGAGGCGGGGGCGACCCAGGCCGTGGTCCGCCTGGAGGGGGTCCAGGCCTTCGACTGGGAGGACATGACCGGTGCCGGGCCGGCTGCCGGCGAGCTCTTCGTCGGCGACATCGGCGACAACGAGGGCATCCGCAACGAGGTCACCGTCCTCCGCTTCGCCGTTCCGGAGCCGCCGCCGGTCGGCGAGGTCACGATCCCAGCCGGCGACATCCAGACCATCACCCTCCGGTATCCGGACGGCCCCCGGGATGCCGAGACCCTCCTCGTCGACCCGGCGACCCGGGACATCGTCATCGTCCACAAGCGCTTCGGCGGCGCGTCCGAGGTGTACCAGGCCCCCGAGGCCGACTGGGCCGACGGCGAGGCCGAGCTGGAGCGCATCGGCATCGTCGACGTCGGCGACACGCCCCTGGACGCCACGACGGCCGGCGACGTGGGGGCCGACGGCCAGGTCGTGGCCCTGCGCACCTACGCCGCCGTCCTCGTGTTTCCCCGCGACGAGGACCAGTCGTTGGCCGAGGCCCTGGTCGAGAACGAGCCGTGCGACGCGCCGACCCGCCTGGAGGTCCAGGGGGAGGCCATCACGTTCACCGAGGAGGGCTATCTGACGGTGAGCGAGGGCGACCGGCCCCGCATCAACCGCTTCGCCGTCACCTACCCCGAGTCGGACGAATAGGTTCAGGCCATGGCGAACCCCATCGACACCTTCGAGTTCGCCTTCGCCCCCCGCTACGACCGGCTGCTCCGGCTCGGCGGGATCACCCCGGAGACCACCCTGGTCACGGTGACCGACGACGAGTACCGGGTCCGGTTCGGCGGCTGGAAGCTGTCGACCCCGCTCGAGAACTGCACGGGCACGTGCCTGACGACCGGCTACCGCTGGTTCAAGGCCATCGGCGCCCGCGGCTCGTTCAAGGACAAGGGCGTCACCTTCGGCACCTCGACCGAACGGGGCGTCTGCGTCCTCTTCGCCGAGCCGGTGGCGGCGCTGGTCCCGGGCAACCTGATGAAGCACCCCGGCTGCACCGTCACCGTCGCCGACTGCGAGGGCCTCATCGCCGCCCTCGAGCGCCGCGGCGTACCCCGGAACCCTCAGGACTGATCAGGCGACGGCGGGCGGAGCGTCGAGCCCGCGCAGGTGCACCGTCTTCTCCCGCGCGTGTTCGCCCCGGACGATGGTCACCGCCGAGCCGCGCAGGCCGGTCCAGGCCGCCAGGAAGCGGATCAGCTCGGCGTTGGCCTTGCCCTCGACGGCGGGGGCGTGGATCCGCAGCCGCAGGCGGCCCTCCACGACACCGACGACCTCGGATCGCTTCGCGCCAGGGGTGGCCCGGACCAAGAGCGTGATGCCGTCTTCGGTGGTCGACCACCAGGCCTCCGCCATCAGAGGCCGAGCGCCTGGGCCTTCTGCTCGGCCACGCGCAGGAAGGCATCGGCTCGGGCGGCGATCGATTCCAGTGATCCCGACCGGGCGCCGGCGCCCTGGCCCTTGCTGCGGCGGGCGTGGACGCCTTCCACGATGCAGGCCATCTTCCACCAACCGAAGACCTCGAACCACGGCCACTGGTCGAGGGGTCGACCGCTGAGGGCGGCGTAGCGCCCGAGCATCTCGCGGCGGCGGGGGAGCGCCGCGGCCGTGGTCGGAGACGAGGTCAGGAACGTCGCCTCGTCGTCAGGATCGGCCCAGTACTGCAGGGACCAGCAGGCATCGGCCACGGGATCCCCCCGGGTGCAGAGCTCCCAGTCGAGCACGGCCACCACGAGGCCGGTCTCGTCGATGACGACGTTGTCGAAGCGGTAGTCGCCGTGCAGGAGTCCGGACCGATCGCGCTCCGGCGGCACGGTGCGGGCGAGCCGGTGGTGCAGCTCTTCGATGAGGTGGACGCGGCGGACCCGCCCGTCGTCGTACTGGCGCCGCCACCGCTCCAACTGGCGCTCCACGTACCCCGTGGGCGGCCCCAGGTCGGCCAGGCCCACGGCGTCGGCGTCGACGGCGTGCAGGGCGATCTGGGTGGTGAGCAGCGACTCGGCGGCGGCCCGCAGGACGCCGGGGTCCAGGCGCTCGGCGTCCGAGGCGATCCTCAGGATCGTCCCGTCGGCGAACCCCATCACGTAGAAGGGCGCGCCGGTGACGGCCTCGTCCTCGCAGAGGGCCACCGGTTTCGGCACGGCGACGCCGGTGTCGTGGTCGTGGAGCGCGGTGAGCACCCGCCACTCCCGGAGGACGTCGTGGGCGGTGGCCAGGGCCCGGCCCACCGGAGGTCGGCGCAGGGCCCACCGGCGGCCGTCGGCGTCGGTGAGCAGGAACGTCAGGTTCGAACCGCCGGCCGCCACCAGGCTGAAGGCGTAGGGCGCCCGGCTGCCAGGCAGGGCCTCGGTCAGCCAGCCCTCGACCTGCGCTCGGGCGATCCCCGGAAGGGCCTCCGGGTCCGGGGCGGTCATGACCGGGATGGTAAGACGGCGGGATGCTCCGCACCGACGACCACGGCCGGGTTCGGCTCCTGACCCTGGACCGCCCCGAGGCCCTGAACGCCTTCAACACGGCCCTCTACGACGCCGCGGCGCACGCCCTGAACGATGCCGCGTCCGACGGGGACATCGCCGTGGTGGTGCTGACGGGGGAGGGTCGCGCGTTCTCCGCGGGCCAGGACCTGGGCGAGATGGCCGACCTGGCCGGTTCGATGGACGAGGGCGGCGGCGCCGGACACGGCTTCCCCCGGTTCATGGATGCCCTCATCGGCTTCCCCAAGCCGCTGATCGCCGCCGTCAACGGCCTGGGTGTCGGCCTCGGCCTGACCGTGGTCGGTCACTGTGACCTGACCCTCGTGGCCGAGTCGGCCCGCTTCCGGCCGCCGTTCACCGCCCTCGGCGTGGTCCCCGAGGCCGCCGCCAGCTACACCCTGCCGGCGATGATGGGTTGGCAGGCGGCCAACCATGCCCTGCTCACCAGCCGTTGGATCAGCGCGGACGAGGCCGTGGCCAGCGGCCTGGCCCTGCGCAAGGTGGCCGATGCCGAGCTCGTCCCCGAGGCCCTCGCCCTGGCCGCCGAGATCGCCGTCTGGCCCATCTCGTCGCTGGTCGGCACCAAGCGGGTCCTGCGGGCGGCCCACACCGAGGCCGTAGCCGAGGCCCGGGAGCGTGAGGACCGCGAGTTCGCGGCCATGACCGGCAGCCCCGCCAACCTCGAGGCCCTCACCGCCTTCCTCGAGAAGCGCACCCCCGACTTCACCAACATCCCCGGCGAGGTAGGCCGGAGGGCTCCGGCCGTAAGGGCTGCGCAGCGGAGCGGAGCAGCGAGGGCGACGTTCCACGACGGCGACGCCGGAGCCGGCGAGGGAGCGACCGAAACCGCCGGCAGGCAAAGGCCCGACCGGCTTCGACGGCCTGTCGCCCCAGCCCGCGACCGAGTCTGCTCGAGTGTGGCTGCGGAGCAGCGAAGGCGACGTTCCACGACGGCGACGCCGGAGTTGCTGAGTGAGCGACCGAAACCCGGTCGTCGTCCGAGCTGAGTCAGATCAGCGGCCTCGCTGCTGTGTACCGCGAACGAAGCCACTCAGAGGCAGCGAGTCAGCTCAAATGTCGCGGCGGCCCGGGGAAGAAGGCGTTGGTCTTCCTCATGTACTCGTCGTAGCCGGGGCGGCGCTTGGTGATGGAGCGCTCGAGCATGGCCACGCCCGAGACCCGTAGCAGGAAGAACGTCATCACGATGGGACCGACGATGGCGTAGAGGCCGACCCCGGTGGCTGCGGCCACGATCCAGATGCCCCACCAGACACAGAAGTCACCGAAGTAGTTGGGGTGCCGGGTGTAGCGCCAGAGGCCCTGGTCCATCACCAGGCCGGCGTTGGCCGGGTCCGCTTTGAACTGCGAGAGCTGGAAGTCGCCGGTCGACTCGAAGTAGATGCCGATGGTGTAGAGGATCACCCCGACGATCTCCACCGGACCCAGCGAGTCGGGCTGGTCGGCGACCGAGCCCACCTGGACGGGCAGGCTCACGATCCACATGAGGACGCCCTGCAGGCCGAACACCAGCCACAGGCTCTGCATCCCGAACTTGTCGCCCCGGCGCTTGCGCATGGCCACGTAACGGGGGTCCTCACCCTTGCCGTGGTTGCGGATGAAGAGGTAGATCGCCAGCCGACCGCCCCAGAGGGTGACCATCCACGCCAGCAGCATCTTCCGGCTGGCCACGCCGTCGCCGAGGGCGTAGGACACCCAGGCCACGAGCACGAAGCCGGCCCCCCAGACGATGTCCACGATGGAGGCGTTGCGCAGGCGCAGCGACACCACCCAGGTGCCGATCATCAGCACGGCGATGGCCGCGGCGCTGGCCCCGAAGACCTCGAGGTAGTTCACGCCGCCACCCCCGAGCTCGAACGAGCCGCCAGGCGCTCGACGATCCAGTCGTCCATCACGAGCCACTTCTCGTAGAGCCAGGCCATGCGGGTCTCCTCGTCCTCGGGTACCTCACTGCGTTCATAGCGCCACACCTTGACCTCCACTGGTTCCCGGAGCGGGACGACGTGCCAGAACTTCTTGAGCGACGCCACCGGCTCGAAGCCGACATGGCCCACGATGACCACGTTGGCCTCGGGCGACCCGTCGAAGAACACGTTGACCCCGCCCGGTCGGGGCGGCATGACGTGACGGAATCGGGCCGCCATCCCGGCCTGGGGCGAGTCCCGTTCCTCGAGCTTGCTGACGGCCCGGGCCAGCCCGGACGGGGTGTAGAGGCCCCCGCCCGGGAAGATGGCGGCGCACTCGTCGTCCTCCATGTCGGCGGCCAGCGTGCGTAGGTGGCCCAGCTCTTCGGTGTTGTCGCCGGTGCCGCGGGCCACGAAGTGGTTGGGGATGCGGTGGCCCACGATGTCGAGGCAGGGGTCGAAGCGGAGGCCACGGGTGAGGGTGTAGCGCAGGTTCCAGCCCTGGTGGTTGCCCAGGATGTAGACGGGGGCGATGGCGTCGACGATGGACACGTGCTGGGAGAACGCCAGCAGCGGGCCGGGGCCGAGGTCGTCGGGGAGGTCGAAGTCCCAGCGGACGCCCACGACCCGCTCGGCGCCCCGGACCAGCCGACCGCACCACCAGTGCATGAGACCGTGGTTGCGCTCGGTCCAGGTCCGGCGGGCGACGGGCTGGCTCAACCAGGTCCACAGGATGACGGGGTGGGAGCTCACCTCGGTCCAGAGCGCCAGCACGAAGAAGGCGACCAGGCGCACCGTCGGCCAGCCGTGCCGGCGCAGGACCAGGTCTGTGATCACTGCGAGCAGCCCGGCCAGGGGGGCGAGCACGATCGCCACGAAGAACAGGGCCCAGGCGATGCTGACGGTGAGGATCCGGCGGGGAGCGCGGCCGGGTACGGCGAGGGCATCCCGGCTCGGCGATGGTCCTTCACGTGGCTCCCACACTAGAACGGGTTCTAGAATCGATCGCCGTCACCGAACTCGGGAGAAGCACGTGGGTCAGCCTGTCATCGTCGAAGCCGTCCGTACGCCAATCGGCAAGCGAAACGGCTGGCTCTCGGGCCTGCACGCCGCCGAACTGCTGGCCGCAGCCCAGGTCGAGGTGGTCAAGCGGGCCGGCATCGAACCGGGCGCGGTGGAGCAGGTGGTGGGCGGTTGTGTCACCCAGGCGGGCGAGCAGGCGTCCAACGTCACCCGCAACGCCTGGCTGAGCGCGGGCCTCCCCTACGAGACGGCGGCCACCACCGTGGACTGCCAGTGCGGCTCGGCCCAGCAGGCCAGCCACTTCATCTCGAACCTCATCGCCGTCGACGCCATCGACACCGGCATCTCCTGCGGCGTCGAGGCCATGAGCCGCGTCGGCCTCGGGGCCAACGTCTACAACGGCCCCGGCTCCTCCAAGCCCGACAACTTCCCGTGGGACATGCCCGACCAGTTCGGCGCCGCCGAGCGCATCGCCCAGAACCGGGGCATCACCCGGGATGACGTCGACTGGCTCGGTGCGGAGTCCCAGCGCAAGGCCGCGCAGGCCTGGGCCGAGGGTCGTTTCGACCGTGAGGTCGCCCCGATCGAGGTCCCGGTGCTGGGCGAGGACGGCCAGCCGACCGGCGAGAAGCAGGTCATCAGCAAGGACCAGGGCCTGCGGGAGACCACCCAGGAGAGCCTGGGCAAGCTGAAGCCGGTCATGCCCGACGGCATCCACACCGCGGGCAACAGCTCCCAGATCTCCGACGGCGCGGCTGCGGTGCTCTGGATGGACGAGGACAAGGCCAAGGAGCTCGGCCTGAAGCCGCGGGCCCGCATCGTGGCCCAGGCCCTGGTCGGCGACGACCCCTACTACCACCTCGACGGCCCCCGGGCCGCGACCACCCGGGTCCTCGAGAAGGCCGGGATGACGATCCCCGACATCGACCTGTTCGAGGTCAACGAGGCCTTCGCGTCGGTCGCCATGTCGTGGGCCCAGCTCCACGAGCCGGACTGGGACAAGGTCAACGTCAACGGCGGGGCCATCGCCATCGGCCACCCGGTGGGCTCGACCGGGGCCCGACTGATCACCACGATCCTGCACGAGCTGGAGCGCACCGACGGCCAGTTCGGCCTGATCTCGATGTGCTGTGGCGGCGCGCTGGCGACGGGCACCATCCTCGAGCGCCTGTGAACCCCGCGGGCGCCGGCGCCCGGACCGGACTCCAGGAGATGGGGTCGACGACGGCGAAGGGCTTCCTGCTGTTCGGGCTGTTCGTGGCCTTCCTCCTGGCGCGGGCCCTGATCCGGGGATCCGCCCGGCGGGCCGACCAGGCCCGGGGCGCGGTCCGCTCCCGGGTCCAGCAGTTCCTGGAGGGCTGAGGCCGGCGCCTCCATCGGGTCCCCCGACCTCCGCGGAGGGGCCATAGGTCACTGGCGACAGGCTCGTCCGGCGACGACGCTGTGACCAGGCACACGAGGAGGTCGGGTCATCGCGGTCATCGAGATGAAGGGCGTCGCCCGCCGGTACGAGGTGGGCGACTCGGTGGTCACCGCCCTCGAGGGCGTGGACCTCGACGTGGAGGCGGGCGAGTTCGTCGTCGTGTTGGGCCCGTCGGGGAGCGGCAAGACGACGCTGCTGAACATGATCGGTGCGCTCGACGTGCCGACCGAGGGCGATGTCCGGGTCGCCGGGGCCACGATCACCGGGGCGCCCCGCAAGGAGCTGTTCCGGGTGCGCCGGCGCTCGGTGAGCTTCGTGTTCCAGACCTTCAACCTCTTCCCGGCGCTGACGGCGCGGGAGAACGTCCAGTTCGCCGTCGACGTGGCCCAGCCCGGCCCCGAGGCGCCGACGGCCGAGGAGGTGCTCGAGCGGGTCGGGCCTGGGCGACCGACTCGACCACTTCCCGCACCAGCTGTCCGGCGGCGAGCAGCAGCGGGTGGCCATCGCCCGGGCCCTGGCCACCGGCAACCCGGTGCTCCTGGCCGACGAGCCGACCGGCGAGCTGGACTTCCGCACCGGCGTGGCCATCCTCAGCCTCCTCCACGAGCAGGCCCACACCGGCGTGACCGTCGTCATCGTCACCCACAACCGGGAGATCAGCCGGGTGGCGGACCGGGTGATCGAGCTGAGCAGCGGCAGGATCGTCAGCGACGGCCCGCCCGAGGGCGGCCAGGTGGCCATCGACGAGCTGCACTGGTAGCGCCGTGCTCCTCCTGCGGTGGACGTGGCGGGACCTGCGGGCCCGGTGGCTCCAGGTGGCGGCGATCGCGCTGATCATCGCCATCGGCTCGGGCACCTACTCCGGGCTGACCAGCGTGTCGGCCTGGCGCTACGAGTCCTACGACGCCAGCTACGCCGCCTTGGACATGTACGACCTGCGGGTCGACCTGGCCGCCGGGTCCACCGTGGCCGCGGCCCGTCTCGACCGGGTGCTGACCGACGCGGTGGGCCCGGACCTCGACGAGGTCGAGGTCCGGCTCGAGGCCGAGGTCCAGGTCGACGCGTCGACCGACGACGAGACGATCCTCGTGCCCGGGACGCTCGTCGGCGTCGACGTGGCCGACGGCGGCCCGCACGTCGCCGGCCTGTACGCCTTCGGCGGCCGGCTCCCCACCCCGGCCGATGCCAGCGCCGGCGACGTGGTCGTCCTGGACGAGCACTTCGCCGATCGCCACGACCTGGACCCGACGGGCACCGTCCGCATCAGCGGCGACCGCGAGCTGCAGGTCGTGGGCACGGCGGTGTCAGCCGAGCGGTTCTTCATGGTCGACGAGCAGGGGGGGCTCTTCGGCGACTTCGCCGTGCTCTACGCGCCGATCGAGACCGTCCAGGCGCTGTCGGACCAGCCCGGGGCCGCCAGCCAGGCCGCCATGACCCTGACGGCGGGCGCCGACGTCGGTGCCGTGGAGGAGCGGGTGACGGCGGCGATGGCCGAGGCCTTCCCCGACGTGGGGGTCACCCTCACCCGCCAACAGGACGACCGCGTGTTGCGCCTCCTCTATGACGACATCGAGGGCGACCAGCGCTTCTATGACGTCTTCGCGGTCCTGATCCTGCTGGGGGCGGCGTTCGCCGCGTTCAACCTCATGGTCCGGATCGTGGAGGCCCAACGTCGCGAGATCGGCATCGGCATGGCCCTGGGGGTGCCGCCCGCCCAGCTCGCCCTGCGCCCCCTCCTCGTCGGGTTGCAGGTGGCGGCCCTCGGCGTCGTGTTCGGCGTCGGCGTCGGCCTGGTGCTCGACGCCCTGATGGGTGACCTGCTGCGGGGCTTCTTCCCGATGCCGGTGTGGATCTTCGACTTCCAGGCCGACGTCTTCCTCCGGGGGGCCGTGCTCGGCCTGGTGCTGCCGGTGGCGGCGACCGCGCTCCCCGTGCGGCGGGCGGTGCGGGTGGCGCCGGTCGAGGCCATCCAGACCTCGCACCGGGCCGTGTCGGGCGGTCTGGCCCCGCTCGTCCGCCGTCTCCCGCTGCCCGGCTCGACGGTGGGCATGCTGCCGGTGCGCAACGTCGTGCGCGGCCCCCGCCGCACCGTCCTCACCGCCCTGGGCATCGGCGCCAGCATCGCCGTGCTCGTCGGGGTGATCGGGATGGTCGACTCGTTCATCGCGACGATCGCCGTCGGCGAGGAGGAGTTCGTCGGCGAGCACCCCGACCAACTGACCGTCGGGGTCGACTTCGCCCCGATCGACAGCGAAGCGGTCCGGGCCGTGACCGGGTCGAGCCTCGTGGACGGGGCCGAGCCGGGCCTCGCGTTCGGGGGGCTGTTGGACCCGGGGGAGGACGAGATCGAGGTGCTGGTCTCGGTGATCGACTTCCGCAGCGGCCTCTGGCGTCCGACCGCGCAGGCGGGGGAGCTGGCGACCGAGCGGGCCGGGGTCGTGATCGCCCAGAAGGCGGCCGATGACCTGGGCGTCGGCGTGGGCGACACCGTGGTGCTCCGGCACCCCCGTCGCGAGGGCCTGGTCGACTACCAGCTGGTGGACACCGAGTTGCCGGTGCTGGCCATCCACCCCAACCCGTACCGGTTCCTCGTGTACGTCGACATCGGCCACGCCGATCTCTTCGCCCTGGAGGGAATCACCAACACGGTGCGGGTGAGCCCGGCGCCGGGGGTGTCCGCGGAGGAGGTCCAACGGGGTCTGTTCCCGGAGCCCGGGGTGGTGTCGGTGGAACCGGTGACGGCGGCGGGTGAGGCGATCCGGGAGCAGATCGAGGAGTTCGTGAGCATCTTCGACGTCGTCGAGGCCGCGGTGCTGCTGCTGGCCCTCCTGATCGCCTTCAACGCCACGGCCATCAACATGGACGAGCGGGCCCGGGAGAACGCCACCATGTTCGCCTACGGGCTACCCGTGGGCAGGGTGTTGCTGGTCAGCGTGGTGGAGAGCCTGATCATCGGCGTGTTGGGGACGCTCGTGGGGGTGGTGGCCGGGCGACTCCTGCTGGAGTGGCTGCTGCGGGTGCTCCTGCCGTCGACCTTCCCCGACATCGGCATGATCGTCGACCTGTCGGCGGGCACCCTGGTGACCGCCGCCCTCTTCGGAGTCGTGGCGGTGGCCCTGGCCCCGGTCCTCACGCTGCGGCGCCTGCGGCGCATGGACATCCCCTCGACCCTGCGGGTCATGGAGTGATCAGCGAGCGGCGGCGGCGACCCACTCCCAGAGGCGGGCGCGCTCCTGGTCCGTGGTGCCCGTGCCCGGGAGGTGCACGGTGGAGCGCGGTCGGCGGTCGAGCCAGAGCTTGCCGCTGACCTCGGCGGGCTCGTCGGCCCAGAGGAGCCAGACCAGGGTGTCGGCCCCCTGGTCCGGGGTGCGCAGGGCGGGGCCACTGAGCTTGCGGAAGGTCGGCAGGCTCTGCTCGACCCCCGGGGTGTCGGCCCAGCCGGGGTGCATGGCGTGGACGACGGCGGTGGGGGCGAGGCGCTCGGCCCAGAGGCCGAGGAGCTCGACCTGGGCCCGCTTGGCCCGGGCGTACTCCGCGGTGCCCTTGTAATCGGCCTCGTCCATCTCGAGGTCGTCGACGTCGAGGCCCTGGCTGTACATGCCCCCCGAAGTGACCCACACGACCCGGGCGAGCGGGCGCAGGAGCGGCATCAGGCGCTCGGTCAGCAGGTGGGGGGCGACGACGTGGACGGCGAGGGTGGTCTCGAGGCCGTCGGCGGTCATGGTCTTGTCGGCCAGGAGGGCGCCGGCGTTGTGGACGATGGCGTCGAAGGGCTCACCGAAGGCGACGAGCTCGTCGGCCAGCTTCCGGACGGCACCGAGGTCGGCCAGGTCGGCGATGTGGGCCGAGACGGTGCCGTGCGGATGGGCGACGCCCAGCTCGGCCACGGCTCGGATCGTGCGCTGCTCGTCCCGGCCGACGACGAGGACCTCGGCGCCGAGGTCGAGCAACTGACCGGTGGCGGCCCGACCGATGCCGGAGGTGGCGCCGGTGAGCAGGATGCGCTTCCCGGCCAGGGCACCGGGCGGCGGGTCCTCCCAGTCGTCGAGGCGCCGGCGGGCCTCGTAGCCGAGGCGGCTGAACGACCCGGCGACCGTCGCCTCCAGCAGGAGGTCGACGGCGTGGGGGAGGGGGTTGCTGGTCATTGGGGGGATCCGGGGGAGTGGAGGCGGGGCGGGGGGAACGGGTCCCGCCTCCACTCCTACCCGATCAGGGGATCGATCAGGCCGGCGGGAGCAGGACGCCGTCGATCACGTGGATGACGCCGTTGGTGGCGAAGATGTCCGTGGCGGTGACGGTGGCGTCGTTGACGGTCACGGTCTCACCGTCGACACCGATGGTCACCGTGGCCCCGTTGACCGTCGGCACCTCTTCGCCGTCGAGGGTGACGACGTCAGCGGCGGGCACCTCGCCCTCGACCACGTGGTAGGTGAGGATCGAGGTCAGGGTCTCGGTGTCGGCCAGGAGCTCCTCGGCGGTCAGGCCGAGGTCCTCGAGGGCGGCCGCAAAGGCCTCGTCGGTGGGGGCGAACACGGTGTACGGGCCCTCACCCTGCAGGGTCTCGACCAGTCCGGCGGCCTCGACCGCGGCCACGAGGGTGGTGAAGTCGCCGGCGGCCGATGGCCGTCTCGACGATGTCCATGGTGGGCTCGGCCACGGTGTCCTCGGGGGCCTCGGTGGTCTCGGCGGGGGCCTCGGTGGTGGCGGCATCCTCCGAATCGCCGTCGTCGTCGCCGCAGGCGACGAGGACGAGGGCGCCGGCGAGGACGAACGACAGCAGCTTGAGCAGACGGCGGGACATGGTTGATCTCTCCTTGGGGTTGATTAGCACTAAGCACTGTAATTAGCACTAAGTCATTCGGCAACCCTCAGCGTGGAATCAGGAGGCGGCGTCCGTCAGGTGCTCGAGGGCGGACCAGCCGTCGGCGGCCCACCGGTCGGCGCCCAGGCGGGCGGCGGCGTCGGCATCGGGGAGCGCGGCCCCACCGACGACGACGGGGGCGTCCACCGACGCGGCCCGCAGGGCGGCGATGGCCTCGGCGATCGGGGTCGGGGGACTGACCGACAGGGTCATGCCCACGGCGACGAGTCCCTCGGCGTGGGTGGCGGCGTGGACGAAGGCCTCGGCTGGCGTGTCCGGGCCGAGGTCGACCACCGTGAAGCCCCGGCCTCGGAGGGGATCGGCCAGGAAGGCCCCCGGGAGACCGTGGGGATCGCCTGCGGCCGCGCCGACCACGATGGTCCCTCGTCGGCGTCCCCGACGGGTGAAGTTCCGGGCCAGCCGACCCAGGAGGCGTTGCATGATCGCGGTGGCTTGGTGCTCCTCGGCGACCGACACCGTCCCTGCGTGCCAGCCGTCGCCGATCGCGACCATCGCCCCGGCCAGGACGTCGAGGTAGAGCGCTTCGGGCTCCATGCCCCCGGCCAGCGCCGCTTCGGCCACCGCCATGGCGCCGGGCTCGTCGCCGGCGATCAGGCGCCGGGTCAGCCGCTCCACGTGGTCGACCCGCCTCCCCTTGGGGGCCGGGGTGGGGGCGCGGTCAGTGCGTCGAGGTCGGACTCCCGCACCGACCAACTGGTGCCCTGCTTGGTGGCGGGCAGCCTCCCCGTGCGGACCCATCGGTACACCGTCATGTAGTGCACGTCGAGACGGTCGGCGGCCTCCTGCAGGGTCAGCGTCACCCGCCTAGATTAGCGCTAATCAGCGCTCGGTCCGCCGGAGGTCAGTACCCGGCCTCGCGGTCCACGACGTTCACCAGGGGCTCGTCGGCCTCCCAGCGGGCCAGCTCCTCGAGGAAGATGCCGAGGATGCGGTCGTGGCGCTCGGGCGAGCTCCAGGAGATGTGGGCGCTGAGGTGGACCTGGGGGTGGCCGTAGAGCCAGTGGCCTTCAGGCAGGGGCTCGGGCTCCACGGTGTCGAGGGAGGCCAGCGCGACCCGTCCGTCGTCGAGCGCGGTGCGCAGGGCGTCCTGGTCGATGAGGGCACCCCGGGCGATGTTGACCACGTGGGCCCCGGGCCGAGCCGGTCGAGTACCGCGGTGCCGACCAGGTGCCGGGTCTCGGGCGTGGCCGGCGCGGTGACGACGAGGTGGTCGGACCACTCGGCCAGGGCGAGCAGGTCGGTGACGATCTCGACGTCGGGGTCCTCGGACGGGATGGCCCGGCGGCGGTGGGCCCGGACCTCGCTGCCGAAGGGCAGGGCCCGCTGGGCGACGGCCTGGCCGATCCCGCCGTAGCCGATGATCCCGACGTGGCTGTCCTTCAGGGTCCCCAGGTCAGCCAGGTTCCAGTGCTCCGGGGGCTCGGTGATCCACGAGCCGGGCAGGCGCTTCTCGAAGGCCAGCATCTGGGTGATGACCCACTCCGAGATCGGGCCGGCGCCGGCGCCCCGGGAGCAGGTCAGGACCTGATCGGGCCCGAGGAGCTCCAGGGGGAACTGGTCGACGCCGGTGCCGAAGTTGTGGACCCACCGCACGCCTCGGTCGAACAGGGTGGGGAAGTCGGCGGCGAACCAGTGCGAGGTGACGAGGACCTCGCCCGCGGCGTCGGCCTCCAGGCCCTCCCCTGACCCGATGGACCGGACATCGAGGTCCGGGAAGGCGGCCGCGATCTCGCCGGTGATCCGGCGGCCGAGCTGGCAGAGGACGGTCGTCATCGTCCAGCCGCCCCGATCAGGCGAAGGCCTCGTCGATCAGGTCGGGCTCGCCGGCGGCCTGCTCGGCGGCCCAGCGGTAGTCCGGCTTGCCGCTGGGGGCGCGGGTGACCGCGGCGACGAAGTGGACCTGACGGGGGACCTTGTAGCCGGCGATCTCGCCCCGGCAGTGCTCCTGGAGGTCCTTGATGTCGGTGAGGCCGCTCTCGTCCCGGAGCTGCACCACCGCGGCGACCCGCTGGCCCCAGCGCTCGTCCTTCACCCCGATGACCGTGGCGTCATAGACCGCCGGGTGGGACTTGACCGCAGCCTCGACCTCCTCGGGGTAGATCTTCTCGCCGCCGGAGTTGATGGAGACCGAGCCCCGGCCGAGCAGGGTGATCGAGCCGTCCTCCTCGACGGTGGCGAAGTCGCCGGGAACGGCGTAGCGGGTGCCGTCGGGGCCGGTGATGAAGGTCTCGGCCGTCTTCTTCTCGTCCTTGTAGTACCCGAGGGGGATGTTGCCCTTGCGGGCCACCTTGCCCACGACGCCGGAGCCGGGCTGGACGATGTTGAAGTCGTCGTCGATCACGACCGAGTCGGGCATGGCGGTGACGGTCGGCCCGCCCTGCATGGCCGTGTTGCCCTTGCCGACCACGACCATGCCGTTGTTGCCGGACTCCGAGGCCCCGATGGCGTCGGTCAGGATCAGGTCGGGGAAGACCTCGAAGAACTGGTCCTTCACCGACGGGGAGAAGACCGCCGCGCTGCTGGAGAGGGAGAAGAGCGAGGACACGTCGAAGCGGTCCCGGTTGGCCTGGAGGGTCTCGATGAGGGGCCGGGCCATGGCGTCGCCGGTGATCATCATCGAGTTGATGCCCTCGCGCTGGATCAGCTCCCAGCACTCCTCGGGGTCGAAGTTGGCGACCAGGACGACCCGGTTCCCGGTCACGGCCTGGCTCATCAGGCCCCACTGGGTGGCGCCGTGCATGAGGGGGGCGATGGGGAAGAAGGTGATCGGGTCCGGGTAGGCCTTGGCGATGATCTCCTCGGGGGACGTCGCCTTGACCTTGGTCATCGGGTCGATGCCGCCGCCGAGGGCCATGAAGACGTCCTCGTGGCGCCAGACGACGCCCTTGGGCATGCCCGTGGTCCCGCCGGTGTAGAGGATGTAGCGGTCGTCGGGGGAGCGGGGCCCGAAGTCCCGCTCGGGGGAGGCCGCGGCGAGGGCGTCCTCGTAGGGCACGGCGTCGGGCAGGCCGACATCGGCGCCGGAGTCGTCGTCGATGACGAGGGCGTGGACCAGGTCGGGCAACGAGTCGATGCAGTGCTTGACCCGGGGCCCGAAGCCCTGCTCGTAGACGAGGGCCTTCAGGTCGCTGTTGCCGAAGAGGTAGGAGAGCTCGCCCTCGACGTAGCGGTAGTTGATGTTGATCCAGGTGGCCCGGATCTTGAACACGGCCCACAGGGTCTCGACCCATTCGGCGGAGTTGTGGGCGTAGATCCCGACGTGGTCGCCGCGCCCACGCCGTGGGCGGCCAGGTCGTGGGCCAGCCGGTTGGCCCGCTCCTCCATCTGGGCGTAGGTCCGACGCTGGTCGCCGACCACCAGGTACTCCCGGTCCGGGAAGGCGTCCACCGCCTGCTCGAACAGGTCCGCCAGGTTGAACGTCCGCGCCCCCGTGTCCCTCACGAGCGACAAACTAGAACACGTTCCACCCACCGGTCGAAGCCAGTCAGGCGGTGTCGTCGGCGGGGAACTGCCGGGTGAGGGCTCGGCTGATCTCGAGGTGGCGGAGGAGGAAGCTGCGCTCGTCGAGGCGCTTTCGACGCAGCCAGGCGGTGACCTCCTCGTTGCCCTTGCTGGCATTGCAGGACCCGCACGCCGGAGCGATGTTGTCGAGGGTGTACCGCCCACCTCGGGAGAGGGCGAGCACGCAGTCGCGTTGGAGGGACTTGTCGGTCACGCCGCAGTAGGCGCAGCCACCCAGGCCGCCTGCAGAGCGACCCACTGGACGTCGGTGAGGTCGTGTTCGACGCGACGCATCCGGCGCTGCCGACGCCGCGAGGCTCGAGCCCGACGACTGCGATCCACGGCCATCGGCCGACCGTAGGCCGCCTCGTCCTCCCGGCGCCGGACCGTGCCCGGCGCCCGGTCAGGCTTCGCCGTTGACGGTGAAGGAGAGGACCTCGCTGGTGGGGAGGTCGACGGTGGCCTGCCAGAAGCAGCTGCCGCCGTCGGCGACGACGACGAGCTGGTCCTCCCAGTCGAGGTCGTCGACGGCGCAGAGGGCGTTCACCGACACGACGTCCTCGCCCTCGCCGATGCCGACGTACTGGCGGGCGTAGGTGTCGAGGGCGTCGACGCCGAGGTCTGGCGTTCGCCTCGATGTGCTCGACGAGGGCGGCCTCGGCGCTGAGGACGTCCTCGATGCCGGGGGTCCACGTCAGCGGCTCGCCGTTGGCGTCGGTCTCGGCGTCGTCGGGGGTGAAGACCACGACCTGGTCGGGCAGGTCGTCGCCGTCGACCGACCTCGGTGCGTGGACGAGCCGGGGTCGTCGAAGGACTCGTCGTCCCCGCTGTCGTCGCCGCAGGCGGCGAACAGGAGGGTCAGGGCGGCGGTGAGGACCAGGAGGCGGCGCATGCCCTTCCGACGATGCCCGGTCCGGTCCCGGTTCCCCACCTCAGACGATCCGGCTCTCGTGGCCGGCCCAGTACTCGTCCTTCAGGAGGCGCTTGTAGAGCTTGCCGGTGGGGTGGCGGGGGAGCTCGGCGCGGAAGTCGATCGAGCGGGGGCACTTCACGTCGGCCAGGTGCTCCCGGCAGTGGGCGATCAGCGCCCGCTCCATCTCCGGCCCGGCGGCGGACGGGATCGGCCGAGCTGGACGACGGCCTTGACCTCCTCGCCGAAGTCCTCGTTGGGCACGCCGATCACCGCGGCGTCGGCCACGGCCGGGTGCACGATCAGGACGTTCTCGGTCTCCTGCGGGTACACGTTCACCCCGCCGGTGATGATCATGTTGGCCTTGCGGTCGGTCAGGTAGAGGAAGCCGTCGGCGTCGACCTTGCCGATGTCGCCGAGGGTGCTCGACCCGTCGTCCCGGTAGCTGCCCGCGGTCTTGTCGGGGTCGTTGTGGTACTCGAAGATGCGGCCCGCGGCGGTGGCGCCGAAGTAGATCGTCCCCTCCTCGCCGACGGGCACCTCCTGGCCGTCCTCGTCGAGGATGAGCACCGGGGCGGTGAGACCACGGCCGACGGTGCCCTTGTGGGCCAGCCACTCCTCGCTGTTGCAGTAGCAGAAGCCGTTGCCCTCGGTGCCGGCGTAGTACTCGTGGATCACCGGCCCCCACCACTCGATCATCTGCTCCTTGACCGGGATGGGGCAGGGGGCGGCGGCGTGGACGGCCACCTGCATCGAGCTGACGTCGTGGGCGTTCCGGACCTCTCGGCGGCAGCTTGAGCATCCGGACGAACATGGTCGGGACCCACTGGCTGTGGGTCACCTGGTACCGCTCGATGAGGGCGAGGGCCTCGGCGGCGTCGAAGTGCTCCATGACCACGATGGTCGAGCCGAGGCGCAGGAAGTTCATGCAGAAGGCCAGCGGGCGCGGCGTGGTAGAGCGGCGCGGGGGAGAGGTAGACCGAGCTCTCGGTCGCCCCGAACACCAGGCTGACCAGCGCCGTCATCGACTCGGCGGTGCCGAGCCGGTCGCCCGCCAGCGTGCCCTTGACCCCCTTGGGGCGGCCCGTCGTGCCCGAGGAGTAGAGCATCGCCATGCCCTCGACGGCGTCGGCCGGCTCCTCGGGGGACTGGGCGGCGAGGAGGTCCTCCAGACGGCTCGCAGCCGTCGACGTGACCACCGACCGAGGCCAGCAGGTCGAGCCCACCCAGCTGGTCCATCAGCTCGGCGACCTGATCGGCCTTCGCCGGCGAGGTGATGAGGACCCGACTGCCGGAGTCCTCGACGATGTAGCCGAGCTCCTCGGCCGTGAGCCGGGAGCTGATGGCCGTGTAGTAGAGCCCGGCGTAGCGAGCGCCCCAGGTCAGGGCCAGGTAGTCGACCCGGTTCTCCAGGCAGAGGGCCACGTGGTCCCCGGGCACCAGGCCGAGGGAGGCGAACAGGTTGGCCAGCCGGCACGCCGTCTCGTGGAACTCGGCGTAGGTCATCACCTCGCCCGAGCCGCCCATGATGATCGCCGGGTGGTCCGGCGACTTCGCCGCCCATGCCCCCGGGTACTGGAGGTCGGCCTGGTCAGTCATCGGTGAACCTCCACACGTCGAGCACCTCGTCGCCTTCGGTCAGGCCGATCGCGCCGTTGTCCGTCGCGGTCAGGGCCTGCAGGGAGAACGGGTCGAGCAGCATCGGGCCGTCCAGCTCGCTCGCCGCCCAGGTCTCGCCGTCGGGCGAGGTGAACAGGGTCGGGATGCGCTCGCCGAAGTCGTCCCCGCCCTCGATGGGGACCGAGGCGAAGAGGACGAACTGGTCGTCGACGGCGGTGACGGCCGGGATGACGTCGCTGTTGGGCAGGTCCAGAGCGTCGAGGCCGGTGGGCTCCAGCTCCTCGAACTGGCCCAGGGTCCCCCGCAGCAGGCTGAGGCGGGAGTCGTCGAGGCCGGTGGCCTCCCGCACCACGAGCATCATGTCGTCGACGACGGCGAGGCTCTCGATGGACTCGCCGTCCTCCTCGGTGTCGGTGTGGTCGAGACCCTCGACGGCGACCACCTCCCAGCGCTCACCGTCGTCGGAGTGCCAGAGCGTGAGGGTGGTCTGGCTGCCGTCGTCGATCTCGCCGCCGGCCACCCAACCGCCTTCCGGGTCAGCGATGACGGCGGTGACCGTGACGGTGTCGCTGCCGGACGCGAAGCCTTCGACGTCGACGGACTCCCAGGTGGCGCCGTCGTCGGACCGCCACACCAGCGTGCTCGTCGTCGGGATGACGTCGGCGACGAGCTCCTCCTGGTGGCCGATGGCCAGGAGCGTCTCGTCGTCGGAGGCGAGCACGTCAACCACCCGCTCGGTCGTCCCCTCCTCGCCGGTGTCGATGCCCTCGGTCGGGGTCAGCTCGGCACCGGACTCGGGGCCGAAGCGGACGAGGCCGCCGGCCGGCCCGAGGAACACGGCGCCGCCGTCCCAGGCGGCGAACGCCGGTTGGCTGGTCGCTCCGCTGATGTTCACCGGGGGCAGGGGGAGGTCGGCGAAGACCTCGGCGCCCACCGCTTCGGTGGTGACAGCCCCCAGCGGGCTCGGCCCGCTGGTGCCCGCGGCCGGGGTCGAGGTCGTCGTGGCGCCGGCGTCGACGGTCTGTTCACCGTCGCCACCGTCATCGCCACAGGCCGCCAGCAGCACCAGGGCGACCGCGACCCCCGTCATCTGTCGCATCGGTCAAGCATGGCCGATGACCCCGACTAGGTTCGCCCGCCGTGGGCTCGGGACCTGAACGGACGCCGGTGATCGCCGGGATCGCGCTGTCGGACTACCCGATCGCGCCCGAGCTGGACGGGGTCCAGCACCACGTGCTGGCCATGCAGCGGGTCCTCGAGGACAGCGGGGTGGCCAAAGGCGACATCGACGGGTACGTGTCGGCGGGCGGCGGCGGGATCATGGTCGACGACGCCGTGACCATGTCGGAGTACCTCGGCATCGACCACCGGTGGATCGACGGGACGATGACCGGCGGGTCCAGCTTCGAGTTCCACGTCCAGCACGCCGCCGCCGCCATCCGGGACGGCCAGGCCGAGACCATCCTGATCACGTACGGCTCTGACCAGCTGACGCGCATGGGCCGGACGCTGGGCACCGGCCAGCTCCGCCAGGGCGGCAGCCGGGCCGTCCCCGGGCCGTCCCAGTACGAGGCGCCGTTCGGCAACTCGCTGGTGGGGGCCTACGCCATGGTCGCCCAGCGCCACATGCACGAGTTCGGCACGACGTCGGAGCAGCTGGCCGAGATCGCGGTCGGCGTCCGCGAGTACGCCCAGCTCAACCCCCTGGCCCGCTACCGGGACGACCTGACCGTGGAGGACGTCGTCGGCTCCCGCATGGTCGCCGACCCGCTGCACAAGCTCGACTGCTGTGTGATCACCGACGGCGGCGGGGCCGTCCTGCTCACGACCGAGGAGCGGGCCAAGGACCTGAAGCAGCCGCCGGTCTACGTGCTGGGGGCGGGTGGCGCGCAGTCGCACTGGAACATCTCCCAGTGCCCGGACTTCACGACCTCCGCCGGGGCCCGCATCAGCGCCGACGTCTACGCCCAGGCCGGCCTGACCCCGGCCGACGTCGACACCATCCAGTTCTACGACAGCTTCACCATCACCGTCGCCGTGCTGCTGGAGGACATGGGCTTCTGCGCCAAGGGCGAGGCCGGCGCCTTCGTCCAGGAGGGTCATCTGCGGCGGGGCGGGAAGCTCCCGCTCAACACCGACGGTGGCGGCCTGTCGTCGAACCACCCGGGCATGCGAGGGATCTTCCTGCTGATCGAGGCTGTCCGCCAGCTGCGGGGCCAGGGCGGCGAGGCCCAGGTGCCCGACGCCGAAGTGGCGCTCGCCGCGCGGCTCGGGCGGCTGGCTGTCCTGCATCGGCATGGTGCTGCTGGGGAAGGACCGACCGGCATGACCGACGCCACCGACACCGGCGAGTGGGTCAAGCCCATCCCCTTCGTGGATGCGGTGAGCAAGCCCTTCTGGGACGCCACCCTCGAGGGTCGCCTGACCTTCCAGGAGTGCAGTTGCGGCCATCGCCAGTTCTATCCCCGGGCGGCCTGCACGGCCTGTGGCCTCACGCCCGAGCTGGTCGACGCCGCCGGCACGGGCACGGTCCACACCTTCACCGTGATCCGCCAGTACGGCGGCCCGGGCTTCAAGGACGAGCTGCCCTACGTCGTGGCCATGATCGAGCTCGACGAGGGCGTCCGCATGATGGGCAACGTCACCGACGTCGACGCCGAGTCCGTCCGCATCGGCGACAAGGTCCAGGTCTGGTTCGCCGACGCCGGCGACCGCGCCCACATCCCCCTCTGGAAGCCCGCCTGAGGATCGGTTCTGGCGCCCGATTGCGGCGCCCTGGCGCCTCATCGAGGCGCCAGTAGGGCTCAGGCTTCGGGGCGGTGGACGCCGGGTCGGGCGGGGGCGATGAAGAGGCACTCGGCTTCGGCGAGGAGCTTGTCGCCGTCGTGGGCGGTGCCCCAGCAGAAGATCTTGCGACCCTCGGTGCGGTCGACGCCCGCCGCGTAGTCGATGCGCCGGTAGAGGGGCGTGGGCTTGATCATCTTCACGGTCAGGGTCCCGGTGAAGCCGGCGATGCCGGAGGCCATCTGGGCGCAGCCGAGGAGGTCGTCG
The DNA here is from genome assembly GCA_963777805.1 of uncultured Microthrixaceae bacterium. GTDB lineage: Bacteria > Actinomycetota > Acidimicrobiia > Acidimicrobiales > DATDAH01 > DATDAH01. The sequence goes on from CAVZRY010000002.1 coordinate 215,774, forward strand.
AAGGCGGCGGCCACGAACCCGCCGTGCAGGCAGTCCTGCGGGCCCTCGTAGGCCGCACCCCAGATGGCGTGGCCCCGGGTGATCTCGCCGTCGAGCAGGAACTCCATCGGCGGGGCCAGCGGGTTGCTGCGGCCGCTGATGCCCGAGCGCTCGGTGAGGATGCAGTCGTCGCCCCCGGAGGCCGACAGGCCGCCCCGGGCCCGCACCGACGGCGGCCGGTCGAGGACCTCGGCCAGGTGGGCCGTGGCCTCGATGAGCTCGGCGAAGCCGTCGTCGCCCACCGCGGTCGGTGTCGAGCAGGGCCACCCGCTCGACGACCTTCTTGGCCTCCTCGACCAGCATGTGCTTCTGGGCCCGGGCCCCGCGGGCGTTGGAGGTGTTGGTGAGCCAGAGCTCACGGGCGTCGTCGGGCAGTCCCATGGGCGCACGCTAACGGCCGGTCGCGGACCGCTGATCTCTGACTAAGGTCAGAGGAATGGACGAGGCGGCCGTGGGCAGCGTCCGACGCTTCAACCGCACGGTCACCCAACGCATCGGCGTGCTCGACGACGAGTACCTCGGCCCGGGGCCGCTCCCTGGCGGCGTCCCGGGTCCTCTGGGAGGTGGGCGACGAGCGGCGTCGACGTCCGCTCGCTGCGGGCCCGGCTCGGGCTGGACTCCGGCTACCTCAGCCGGCTGCTGCGGTCGCTGGAGCAGGAGGGGCTGGTGACGGTCACCCCCGACGGGCCGACGGCCGGGTGCGCACGGTGCGGCGACACCGACGCCGGCCGGGCCGAGTTCCTGGTCATGGAGGGCCTGAGCGACGAGCTGGCCTGGTCGATGCTCGACTCCGCTGGCCCGACGACCGTCGGGCGCTGGTCGACGCCATGGCCGACCGTCGACCGCCTGCTCCGCCTCGGCCAGGTCGACCATCGCCGCCGAGATCCGACCAGCGCCGACGCCGACGTCTGCCTGCGACGCCTACTTCGCCGAGATCGACGAGCGCTTCGACGACGGGTTCGACTTCGACGCGCGCCGAGCCCTTCGACGTCGGGCGACATGGTCGAGCCCGAGGGCGCTGCTGCTCCTGGCCCGCATCGACGAGCCGCCCGATCGGCTGCGGGGCCCTGCACTTCTTCCCCGACGGCGTCGCCGACGTGAAGCGCATGTGGGTCGACCCATCGGCCCGGGGCCTCGGGCCTGGGCCGACGGCTGCTGGTCGAGCTGGAGCCGGTGGCCCGGGCCCGCGGGCGTCGACGCTGCTGCGCCTCGAGACCAACCGGTCCCTGGTCGAGGCCATCGCCCTCTACCGCGTCCACTCGGCTACGACCGAGGTCGACCCCTTCAACGACGAGGTCCACGCCCACCACTGGTTCGCCAAACCCCTGACCTGATCCGTTCTGGTCGGCCGCGGTGCGCGACACAGGGCTGCACCCAGAACGGGCCTGGGGTAACGGGACGGCGGCGACGTGGTCGAATGGGGGATGCCTCCCGCTGCCGTCGTCCTCCGTGCGGCGGTGGACGGGACCCTGGAGGCCAAGGTCGATGACCGCTACGGCCGGCCCGCCATGGTGGTGCGCTCGGTCAGCGACCGGCGGGCCGGGGCGCTGGGCTCGGCCGACGGCGACACCATCGCCCTCGCCACGCGCACCGCTCGCCAGTCCGGCCTGCCGATCGTCCTGGTCCTCGCCTCCAGTGGGGCCGACGTCCACGAGGGGGTCGAGGCCCTCGTCGGCTGGGGCCGGGCCGCCAAGGAGCTGGTGGCCAGCTCCGGGGTCATCCCCGTCCTCGCCGCCCTGACCGGCCCGGCCGTCTCCGGTCCGGCGCTCCTGTTGGGCCTGGCCGACCTCGTGGTCATGACGGCCTCGTCCTACGCCTACGTCTCCGGGCCCCGCATGGTCCGGCAGATGACCGGTGCCCACATCACCTCCGAAGCGCTCGGCGGGGTCGCCGCCCACCAGCGCTCGACCGGTGTCGCCGCCCGCGTCGTCGCCACCGACGACGACGTCGACGACACCTTGGCCGACCTGCTCGCCCACCTGCCCGACAGCGTCGACGACGAGCCGCCCCGCTGGCCCACCGACGACCCGGTCGACCGCCCGACGCCTGAGGCCGGGGACCTCATCCCCGCCGGGGCATCGGCGGGCTACGACGTGCGGGAGGTCATCCGCTCGGTCATGGACGACGGGGAGTTCCTCGAGATCCGGGAGCTGTGGTCGCCCAACCTCGTCACCGGCTTCGCCACCGTCGACGGCCGCCCGGTCGGCGTCGTCGCCAACCAGCCCCAGCAGCTGGCCGGGACCCTCGACATCAACTGCTCGCACAAGGGCGCCCGCTTCGTGCAGTTCTGTGACGCCTTCAACCTGCCGCTGGTGACGATGGTCGACACGTCGGGCTTCTACCCGGGCAAGGACATGGAGTGGCGGGGGATGATCCGCCATGGTGCCCAGTTGGCCTTCGCCTACGCCCGGGCCACCGTGCCCCGGGTGGGCATCACCCTGCGCAAGTCCTACGGCGGGGCCTACATCGTCATGGACTCCAAGACCATGGGCTGTGACCTCCACCTGGCCTGGCCCACCGCCGAGATCGCGGTGATGGGGGCCGAGGGGGCGGTCAGCATCCTCCACCGGCGGGCCGATCCCGACGACCGTCTCGGCCTGGTCGCCGCCTACGAGGAGCAGTACCTCAACCCCTGGATCGCCGCCGAGCGCGGCTACATAGACGCCGTCATCGACCCCGCCGACACCCGCCGGGAACTGGCCGCCGCGTTGGAGGTGCTCAGCACCAAGCGCGAGCGCATCGCTCCGAGACGCCACGACAACCTGCCGCTGTAGCAGCCGTTCTGGCGCCCGATTGAGGCGCGGCGACGCCGCAATCAGGCGCCAGTACGGGGAGATCCGGACGTTGGGCCCTGGCGGGTGGCGGACCGGCGGGTGGACGATCAGCGGGTGAAGGTGGCGATCGAGCGGGCCAGCGCGAACGACCTGATGGAGCGGGCGACCGATGCCGGGCCCGCGCCGATGCAGGTGGGCGCAGTGCTGGTGCTGGGGCCGAGCGAGCGGCTGAGCCCCGAGGCGATGACCGATGCCGTCGAGCGGCGGAGTCGGGCCATCCCGCGGCTGCGGCAGGTGCTGGTCGACGCGCCGTTCGGCTGCGGGCGGCCGTTCTGGACCGACGACGAGGACTTCGCCATCGAGCACCACGTGCGCACCGTCGTGTGCCCGGCGCCGGGGGACGAGGTGGCCCTGCTCGCGGTGGCGTCCGACCTGCTCATCGAGCGGCTGCCGGCGAACCGGCCGCTGTGGTCCATCACCCTCGTGACCGGCCTGGCCGACGGCGGTTCGGCCCTGGTGACGGTCTTCCACCACGTCCTGGCCGACGGGATCGGCGGACTGGCGGTGCTCGCCGGCTTGGTCGACGGCGCCGCCGAGGACCTCCCCGTCCCGGCGCCGTCACCCCGGCCCCACTGGACCCGGCTCCTCTTCGCTGCGACACGGACCCGCTTGCGGGCCATGACCCGGCTACCCGCAGGCCTTCGCCAGGTCCGGGCAGCCATCGCCGAGTTCCGCCGGGCCGACACGCCCAAAGCGGCCCGGACCTCGCTCAACAGACCTACCGGCCCCCGCCGGGCCCTGGCCGTGGCCCGGGTCGACCTGGCCCCCGTGCTCGACCTTGCCCATGCCCATGCCGCCACGGTCAACGACGTCCTGCTCACGGCCGTCGCCGGCGCTCTCCAGGCCACCTTGGCCCGTCGGGGGGAGGTGGCGGTGCCCGAGTTCGTGATCTCGGTCCCGGTGTCGGGCCGGCGGGCCACCGGCGCCACCGAGCTCGGCAACGACGTGAGCGTCCGCCCGGTCGCGGTGCCCGCGGACGGCGACCCGCTCGACCGTCTCGAGGAGACCGCCCGCCGCCGCCCGCCCCGGGACGAGGCGCCGGTGAACACGGCGGTCGTCATGGACCCGGCGCTCCGGCTGCTGGCCGCGCTGCGGCTGCTGCACTGGCTCACCGACCACCAGCGCATGGTCAACGGCTTCGTGACCAACCTCCGCGGCCCCGACGAGCGCCTGACGTTCCTCGGCGCCGAGGTCCGGGAGGTCATCCCCGTCTCCGGCACCGCCGGCAACGTCACCGTCGCCTTCGCCGCCCTCTCCTACGCCGGCACCCTCGTCATCACCCTCGTCGCCGACCCCGAGACCTGCCCCGACCTGCCAGCAGGTGCGAGACGACCTCCAGTCCGAACTGGAGCGAACGATCCGCCGACCGGGCGGTTGAACCGGTCCTCGTGACCGCCCGATCAGGCGGCGGGACGGGTCGGTGTCGGTTCAGCCGGGGCCGTCTTCGGGGTGCTCCAGCAGGCGCCGGAAGTCGTCGAGGGCGTGGCCCGCGTAGAGGCCGTCCTCCACCCGCTCGTCGTAGGTGAAGCGGACGGTGGCGACCCGAGCGACCGAAGGCCGGCCGTCGTCGACCACGACGTCGTCGTGGATCCGGCCGAGCGCGCAGAAGATGGGGATGGTGCCGTACTCGTACAGGTGGTGGAAGGCGGCGTCGAGGCCCACGCTGCCCAGGTTGGAGACGAAGGCGCTGGCGAAGAAGGGGTCGCCGTCGATGAAGGCGCGAGGCAGCAGGTTGAGGGCGTTGGCCGCGCCGGCCACCCGGACCACGCCCCGGCGCAGCACCGGCGGCAGGTGCAGGAAGACCTCGAGCTCCCGGTCGGCCGGGCCGGTGGCGCCGCCCCGGGCCCGGGTGACGGCGGCCTCGATCTCCCGGGCGAGATCGGCGAAGGACTGGGTCGGGTCGAAGCGGTGCTTGACCTCCAGGAGGGTGCCCGCCTCGGTCAGCTCGGTCTTGGCGGTGAACGAGATCCAGATCCCATCGCGCTCGTACAGCCGGCCGCCGGCGACGAAGCGGTTGATGTTGGGGTGGCGGTCGAACGTGTGGGCCAGGGCCCACAGCAGCACGTGGAACACCGTCGGGTGGATGTCGGGGTTGGCGGCCCGGGTCTCGGCCACGAACCGCTCGGCGCCTTCCACCCGGACGCGCTGTTCGAAGAACACCGCTGATCCGTTGCGGCTGGGCATGAGCGCCGGCATGAACCGCCGGTACCCGGGGGCTTCGCCGCCAACCTGCCGTCGGGCCTGTGGTGCCCTGTCATCGGGTCAGCATCCACCCGTTCGGGCCGCGAGGCCAGGGGCGAAGGTCACTCCACCCGATCGGCCAGGAAGCGGCGGGTCTCGGCCGCGAGCTCGGCGGGGAACTCGACGGGGAGGTAGTGGGTGGCGCCGGTCAGGAGGAGCAGCTCGGCCCCGGCGATGGCGGCGGCGGTCGCCTCGATCGTCCGCTGCGGGAGGAAGGCGTCGTGGGTGCCCCCGACGACGAGCGTCGGTACCCGGAGCTCGACGAGCTTCGGCCAGGCGTCGTGCGCGGCCAGCGCCCGCATGGTGCGCATGTACACCCGCCAGTCGAGGCGGGCGAAGTCGTGGGCGAGCTCGCCGAACACCCGGAGGTCACAGCTGGGCGCGACCACGCCCAGGGCGCGGAGGACCGTCGGCGCCCGACCAGTCGCCACCAACCCCTGCAGAGCGAGGCCGAAGGGGAGGGCGCCCGCCTCGATCACGTGGGTCAAGGGCGGCACGACGTGGTGGCCGACCGCCGAATGGACCACGCCGGCGAGCGGGTCGCCGGGGGCACCGCTGACCAGCACGAGGCCCCTGACCCGGTCGGGTTCATCGAGGGCGAACTGGACGCCGACTTGGACGCCCATGCTCCAGCCGATGACCACCGCAGGCCCGCCGCCGACCGCGTCGAGGACTGCGGCGAGGTCACCGCAGTGGTCGCTGAGGCGCACGGCGTTCGGCTCGGGGGGCGGCCCAGAGCGGTAGAGCCCTCGGTAGTCCCACGACACGACGCGGTGGCCGGTGCCGAAGCGGGCCAGGAACGGCTCCCATGCCCGCCGAGTGCCCCCGAGCCCGTTGGCCAACACGACGAGGGGGCCCTCGCCCGCCACCTGAACGGCCAGTTCCGTGCCGTCGAAGGACCGGACCTGCTCCTCGTGGGCCGTCGGGACCGCTGTCATCCGCTGATCGTCGTCCTCACCGGCCCCTCCCGGGAGAGGCCAACGTCCCGTCCGAGGTGGTCCGGGGCGGGTCGCGGTGACGGGCGGACATGACCTTCGCCCCTGCCCCCGTTTCGCCGCGCGTGGTTCGATGGCCGCGTGGAGTCGGGGGCTGACGCCCCGGCACCACGGAGACGGTGAAGCGAGACACGCGATGCGACGAGTCCCCTTGGTCCTGGGAGCGGTGCTCGTGGTCGCCGCCCTCGTCTGGGGGGCCGTGGCGGTGCCGGTGCTGGTTCGGTTCCCGGTCGACCTCGATCAGACCACTCGGTACGAGGGGACCTTCACCCTCTACGTCGACCAGGCCACCGGCGCGCCGCTGGCCGCACCCATCCACCTCCCCCTGGAGATCGAGCGCCGCATCCTGACGGTGCCCGAGCAGAGCGGAGCCGAAACCGTCGTGGTCCAGGAGCTCGTCCTGTTCCGCGTGGCCGGCACCGACCAGCGAGAGATCCACCAGTACGTCATGGACCGGCGGTCGATGCAGAACCAGGACGACCCCCGCAGCTACGCCTATGCGCCGGCCAACGTCGTCGACCGGGCGGGTACCTACCGGGTGAACCTGGCCCTCGGCACGGACGGCGAGCGCAGCTATCCGATCTGGGAGAACGAGCCCGCCGACGCCTTCGCCATGGTGGGTGATCCCGAGCACCCGCGAGTGCACCGGCACGGCCTGTCGCTCATCGGGCTGGCCGAGGTGTTCGAGGACGTGCCGGTCGCCGCGCCCTACCGCGGAGAGTTGCGTCGGCAGGGGATGCCCCTGTCACTGACCTTTGACGCCCTGTCGGCGCGCCTGGCGGCCGACGGCGTCGACGTCGAGGCGGGCTGGCCGCCCTCGGAGGCCCCGCCCGCGAAACCGTGGCTGCGGCCCGGGCCCAGCGGCTGCCGCTGCGCTTCTTCCGGTACAACGACGGCCACGCCCTCGTCGAGCCGCGGACGGGGGCGATCGTCGACCTGCTCGTGTCCGACGAGGGGATCTCCGCCACGGTCGACCTCGCCCTGCTGGAGGATCTACGGGCCGCGCTCGACCAGCGGAGCGACGATCCCGACGCCGCGAGGATGGCCCGGGCCCTCGACGACATCGAGGCCGAGGACCCCACCCGCGTGTACCACCTCCACTACGGCCAGACGCCGGAGTCGGTCGCCGAGATCGCGGCGTTGACCGGCGGCGAGCTGCGCAAGCTCGACTGGGCGGAGCGCTGGATCCCGCTGCTGCTCGGCGGCCTCGGTCTGCTGCTCCTCGCCGGGGGGACCCTCGCCGTGATCCGCCACCGCCGGGCCGTGGTCACGGCTCCAGGGTGACCTTGATGGCGCCGGCGCTGCGGTCGGCGGCCACGCGGAAGGCCTCGGAGGCGTCGTCCAGGCCGAAGCGGTGGGTTATGACAGCCGGCGCCAGTTCGGGGACGGCGGCGAGCAGGGCGGCGGCGTCGTCGACCTCGCGGACGCCGTGCTGGTGGCCGTAGGCCATGGAACCGACGACATCGAGCTCCTTCAGGCCGATGGCCGTCGCCGCCAGGGTCAGCTCCCCCCAGTAGGTGCCGAGCAGGGCGATGGTGCCCCGCACCCGGGCGAGCTCGATGGCCTGGTTGAAGGCGGAGGAGGTGCCGGCGGCCTCGACCACGACGTCGTAGTGGCCCTCGACCGGCTGCCCGCCGACGGCTTCGGCGGCGGCGACCTGGTGGGGGTGGCGGGCGGCGATGCCGACCTCGCAACCGAGGTGCACGGCGGCGGCGACCGAGGCGATGCCGAGTGTCCCCCCACCGACGACGGCCACCCGCTGGCCGGACTCGACCCGAGCCCGGTGCAGCGACCGCACCGCACAGGCCACCGGCTCGACCAGGCCGGCATCGTGGACGGACAGCCCTTCGGGTAGCGGCACGATGCACTCAGGAGGCACGACGAGCTCGTCGGCCATGCCGCCGTCGAGGCCGATGCCGATGGTCTGGGCCGTCCTGCACAGGTGGGTGTCACCGCGCAGGCAGCTCTCGCAGGTGCCGCAGCGGTGCACCGGCTCGATGGCGACCGGCGTGCCGTCGTCGAGGTGCCCGGCGATCTCGTGGCCGAGGGTGGTCGGCATCGGCCCCCAGCTCAGGAGGTGCAGGTCCGACCCGCAGATCCCCGCGGCGGTCACCCGCACCCGCACCTGGTCGCCCGTCGGCTCCGGCGCGGGCAGATCCAGCACCCGGATCCCGTCCTCGGTGTTCCGTACGCCCCTCATCGGACCCCTCTCCTCGTCGTCGCCGTTGCGCACGCGGGACCGACGCGATTCGTCCGGGGCACGGGGGGCGATGGTAATGAAGGGCCGTGGACCTCCGGTTCAGCGACGAGGACGAGGCGTTCCGGGCCGAGGCCCGGGACTTCCTCGAGACCCATCTGACGGGTGACTTCGGCGCGCTCCGGGGCCTCGGCGGGCCGGGCAAGGAGCACCAGGACTTCGAGGGCCGCCTCGAGTGGGAGAAGCTCCTCGGCCGCGAGGGCTGGAGCGTCGTGGGCTGGCCCAAGGAGCACGGCGGCAAGGGCCTGCCCGGTCACCCAGCAGGTCATCTGGCACCAGGAGTACGCCCGGGCCCACGCCCCCGGCCGGGTCGGCATCGTGGGGGAGGGGCTGCTCGGGCCGACCCTCATCGCCTTCGGGACCGACGAGCAGAAGGCCCGCTTCCTGCCCGGCATCGTCTCGGGCGAGACGCTCTGGTGTCAGGGCTACTCCGAGCCCAACGCCGGTTCTGACCTGGCGAACGTGCAGACCAAGGCCCACCGCGACGGCGACGAGTGGGTCATCAGCGGCCAGAAGGTGTGGACCTCCCTGGCCGCCTGGGCCCAGTGGATGTTCGTCGTCTGCCGCACCGATCCCGAGGCCGACCCCAAGCACCGGGGCATCTCCTACCTGCTCTGCCCGATGGACCAGCCCGGCATCGAGCTGCGCCCGATCGTCCAGGTCACCGGCACCTCGGAGTTCAACGAGGTCTTCCTCGACGGCGCCCGCACCGCGTCCGACCTCGTGGTGGGCGAGGTCAACGGGGGCTGGCGGGTGGCCATGGGCACCCTCGGCTTCGAGCGGGGCGTGCTCGACCCTCGGCCAGCAGATGGCCTTCAGCCAGGAGTTCGACCTGGTGCTGGAGACGGCCCGGCGCAACGGCAAGGCCGAGGACCCGATCCTCCGCCAGCGGCTGGCCGACGCCTGGATCGGCCTGGAGCTCATGCGGGTGACCGCCCTGCGCACCATCTCCGGCGAGCCCGGGCCGGAGACGTCGATCAACAAGCTCTACTGGGCCACCTTCCACCGGCGCCTGGGCGAGCTGGCCATGGACGTGCTCGGCGCCGAGGGCACCGTGCTCACCCCCGAGGCGGCCATGCCCGGCGGCGGGGCCTACCAGCTCTCCGAGCTCCAGGGCCTCTTCCTGTTCAGCCGGGCCGACACCATCTACGGCGGCTCGAACCAGATCCAACGCAACGTGCTCGGCGAGCAGGTCCTCGGCCTGCCCCGCGAGCCCCGACCGTGACGAACCCACCCGAGAGGCCGACCCCGTGAGCCGAGAGATCCCGCCGTACCCCGTGAGCCACGACCTGCTGGCCGGCAAGGGCGTCGTGGTGACCGCCGCCGCCGGCACCGGCATCGGCTTCGCCACCGCCAAGCGCTGTGCCGAGGAGGGCGCCCGGGTCGTCATCTCCGACCACCACGAACGTCGGCTCGGCGAGGCGGCCGACACCATCGCCGCCGAGGTGGGGGAGCGGCCCCACACCATCGTCTGTGACGTCACTGATGACGCCGCGGTCCAGGCCCTCGTCGCCGGGGCCGCCGCGCACCTCGAGGGCATCGACGTGATGGTCAACAACGCCGGCCTCGGTGGCGAGGTCGACCTGGTCGACATGACCGACGACCAGTGGTCGATCGTCCTCGACGTCACGCTCAACGGGACGTTCCGCACGACCCGCGCCGCCCTCCGCCACATGCTGGCGAGGGGCCAGGGCGTCATCGTCAACAATGCCTCGGTCCTCGGCTGGCGGGCCCAGCGGGGTCAGGCCCACTACGCCGCGGCCAAGGCCGGGGTCATGGCCCTCACCCGTTGCGCCGCCATCGAGGCCGCCGACGTCGGGGTCCGGGTCAACGCCGTGGCCCCCAGCCTGGCCACCCACCCCTTCCTGACCAAGGTCATGACCGACGGCCTGCTCGAGGAGCTCGAGGCCAAGGAGGCCTTCGGCCGGGGCGCCACGCCCTGGGAGGTGGCCAACGTCATCGTCTTCCTGGCCAGCGACTACTCCAGCTACATGACCGGTGAGGTCGTGGCGGTCAGCTCCCAACACCCCTAGCCGTAGCCGGTTCCCGGAGCGAGACGCCGGCCAGGCGGTCGACCACCAGGGTCCAGAAGCTGGGGCAGTCCACGATGTCGTCCTTCGGGCACGCCATGGCGTGCTCCAGGGCGGTCCGGGCCAGGCGGGCGCTGGCCTCGGCCCGCCGGAGCTCGGCGATCTTCGCCTCGGCGAGGGAGTGCCAGGCCTGGGGGGACTCGGCTCGGCTGGCCAGCAGGGTCCCGACCTCGCCCAGGGTGAAGCCGACGTCGGTGAGCAGCAGGATCACCCCGACCCGACCCACCGCGTCGGGCGTGTACCGACGCTGGCCCGACACCCGGGTGGCGGGGGGCAGCAGGCCGAGCTCGTCGTAGTAGCGCAGGGCGGAGGTGGCCACGCCCGCCTGCTCGGCCACCGCACCGATCGTCATCAGGTCCGACACTTGACTTCAAGCGTACATGAAGTGTTTCGGTGGGGGTCATGAGCTTCAAGAACCAGTTCGCCCACCCCCACGGCCTCGGCGGCCGAGCCGCCGGTTGGATCATGACGATCCAGAACGCCCGCCGGAACCAGTGGGTTGTCGACCGGCTCGACCCGCAGCCCGGTGAGCACCTCCTCGAGATCGGCTGTGGGCCGGGGGTGGCGGTGGCCGAGGCGGTGGGGCTCGGCTGCCGGGTCACCGCCGTCGATCCCTCGGAGGTGATGCGGTCGATGGCTTCCCGCCGCAACGCGGCGGCAATCGCCGACGGGCGGGTGGCGGTCCTGGACGGGTCGGCCGAGAGCCTGCCCGAGGGGCCCTTTGCCGCGGCCTACGCCGTGAACACCCCTCAGTTCTGGACCGATGTCGACGCCACGCTGGCCGAGGTGGTCGAGCGTCTCGGCCCCGGCGGCCGGATGGCACTGGCGATCCAGCCCCGGTTCAAAGGCGCCACCGATGCCGACGCCCGGCGGCTGGCTGAGGAGAACGCCGAGCGTCTCGTCCGCGCCGGGTTCGGCGACGTCCGGGTGGACGGCCTGTCGCTGCGGCCGACCGACGTGGGCTGCGCGGTCGGACGGCTCAGGTGACGCGGAAGCCGCCGCTGCCGCCGCCGGGGGGCTCGGGGATGGTCTGCGGGGGCACAGGGGCCGGGGCGGGCGGCGTACCCGGTGGCGGGGGGATGACACTCGGCGGGGCGCCCGGTGGCGGGGGGATGGTGCCGGGGACCTGGCCGACGACGATCGGGGCGCCGCCCTGCGGCACCGCGGGGCCCTGGGCCTGGGCGGCGTTCCAGGTCGGGGCGACCTTGGGGCGGGGCGGGAGGCCGGCCAGGTGGGCGAGGCGGCCGATGCGCTCCTGGAGCAGCAGCGAGGTCCCGAGGCGCTTGGAGCGTTTGGACATCGCCCCGCCGTAGACGCCCTGGGGCACCTCCAGCCAGAGCGGGGCGGTGGCCCGGCTGACCCGCCGGACCTCGCCCTGCTCGGCGTCCATCTTCTCCAGCGCGGTGATGAGGGCCTCGGGATGCCGGGTGAACTGGATGGCGATCCGGTCCCGGTTCTCGCCCTGGTCCCGCAGGGCCCAGGCCTGCAGCCACTCGGCCATGCGGGCGGGGATCCAACCCACGATCGCCTTCAGGTCGTCGGCCTCGGCGGTGGCGATGGCCCCGGAGGTCAGGGCCACGGCCCAACTCGACAGCGCGATGTCCCAGCTGCCGATGCGGCTGACCTCATAGGACAGCGCGGCCTCGAGCTCGTCGCGGGTCAGAGCGTCAGGCAGGCCCGAGGTGATCCCGATGATGGTCTTCCTGGGCCGGGTGCCCACCCCGAACGAGTTGGGCACGGGGTCCGGGATGACGGCGAAGCGGGGGACCGGGATGTCCGCCGACAGGGCCAGGCCCTCGAGGATGTTGCGCACCTCGGGGAACTCGTCGGGGTCAGCGATGTGGGCCCCGGTCTCGGCCAGCACCTGCTTCTCGAGCTTCCGCCGCAGGGTCGGCAGGCGGAAGATGGACAGGAAGGTGCCGATCACGATCGACAGGGCCAGGACCACCAGGACGAAGATCGCGGTCCACTTGAGGAGCTCGAAGCTGTCGGGCACCCCCGCCTCGCTGAACAGCCAGAGCAGGCCGATGATGGCGGTGGCCACGGCGGCGGCACACACGGCCATCCAGTAGACGACCGTGGCCATCACGAGCAGGCCGAGGATGCGCAGTCGGTTGCGCCGGGCGAAGAGATCGGGCCGCTCCATGGGCCACGAAGCTACGCGGCCGGCGGGTCGCCGCGGTGAGCAGTCCTACTCGGTCGCCGGGTCGGAGTCGGCGGGCGGGTCGTCGATGAGGCGGCGGGTGACCTCGCCGGCGTAGTCGTCCCACGTCTCGGTCATGTCATCGATCAGCTGGCGCAGGAGCTTGGGCGACATGGCGACCCGGGCCACCACCGTGCCGACGGGGGGCTCGACGGAGTGGTCGACCCGCAGGAGGTCGACGGTCACCTCGTGATCACTGGCGTTGATGGTGGCGTCGTTGGCCCACACCCCGGCCTGGTGCGCGGGTGGCACCACGACCACCATCTCGTCGTCGGCATCACTCGCCATCGGGTCCCCCACTTGCCGCGCCCCGGTCCGTACCGTAGGCGGGTGGCAGAGACGCTGCCCGGCTTCGGCGTCGGGTCCGACGACGAGGACCTCCCGGACCTCGACGAGGAGGTCCAGAGCGGCCTCGGCCGGGGGCTGGCCGCGATCATCCCCACCCTCGCCGACCTGGACCGGCCCCCACCGGCCGGGCGTCGTCGCCGGCGGCGGGGCGGCGTGGCCGCCCTGCTGGGCACCTCCGCCGAGGCCCCCGCGGCGCCGGGGGAGGCCGCCGCCCCGGTGCCGGTCGACGCCGCCGCCACCACAGCTGCGCCTCCGGCTCCCGGCTGCCGATGTCGGTGTGTCGACCGTCGAGGTCGAGCCGGCTCCGGGTGCCGATGTCGGTGTGTCGACCGTCGAGGTCGAGCCGGCCGGGTGCCGATGTCGGTGTGTCGACGTGAGGTCGAGCCGGCTCCGGGTGCCGATGTCGGTGTGTGACCGTCGAGGTCGAGCCGGCTCCGGGTGCCGATGTCGGTGTGTCGACCGTCGAGGTCGAGCCGTCGGCCCCGCCTGCAGACGCAACGCTCGCGGCAGCCGAGCCGACGGTCGAAGCGGACATCGAGCCGGTCGCGACGGCTGCGCCGACGGTCGAAGCGGCCATCGGGCCGGTCGCCGAGCTGCTCGTCGAAGCGGACATCCAGCCGGAGTCGATGCACATCCCGGCCCCCTCTGCGGTGCGCAAGCTGCGGGACGACCTGGTGGGCGCCCTGCTCGACGGGCTGGCCAACACGATGGCCCTCGACCTGTGTGCCTACCTCCACCAGGGCCCCGGCGAGGAGCCCCACCTCTTCCTGCAGTCGCCTGCGTTGGATGGCATCGGCCCGGCTCGGACCTACGCCCTCTTCGACGCCCTGCGGGTGGACCTCGAGGCCGGCCACTCGGACCCCGACTTCGCCGCGGCGGGCTTCCGGGGGGTGGTCGTCGCCACCGTGGGCGCCGGCTCCCGGGGCCTCTGGGCGGTGGCCCGGGCCGACGACATCACCACACCGGAGCGGGAGGTGGCCACCCGCTTCTGCCGCTCCTTCGGCCGAGCCGTGCACCAGCTCGACGGGGCCGCGGCGCCGGCCAACACCATCGCCCGACCCCTCCAGGTCGAGGTCCACCGCTCCCGGGACTCCGTGCTGGCCGAGGTCCAGGTCCGCATCGGGGACCAGATCCGGCCCGGCCACGGGCGGGCCGCCACCCGGGTCGAGGCCATCACCCGGGCCGTGCTGGTCGCCGCCGGCCACAGCGTGACCTTCCGCTACGCCAGCGAGGTGGCCCACGAGGGCGAGCACGCCGCCGTGGTGCTGCTGGAGGGCGGCGACCACGCCGTCGCCCTCGGCTCGGCGCTCAGCGCCGAATCGGGTGGGGTGGCCACGGCCCAAGCCGCCCTCCGCGCCCTCGACGGCCTCACCCCTTGAACCGTTCTGGGTACTGCGGGTCGAGATCCGTCACGATCCCGAGTCCCCAGAACGGAACCGGGACCGGAGCGGGCGCCGGTCAGCCGTAGAGCTCGAGGTCCTTCTGGCGGACCCGGTCGGCGAGCGCGGCCATGATGCTGTTGCGGAAGTCCGGGGCCTCGTCGAGCAGGCCGCTGAACTCCCGCTGACCGATCACCAACAGCCGCATGGGCGTCGTGGCGGTGACCGTGGCGTTGCGGGGCACCCGGTCGATCAAGGCCATCTCGCCGAACACCGATCCCGGCCCGACATCGGCCACGTCGACGCCGCCCTGGCTGATCGTGGCCGATCCGTCGATGACCACGAAGGCCTCGTGGCCGGCATCACCCTCGACGACCAGTTGACGACCGGGCTCGACCTCGATCTCGTCGGTGAGCCGGGCGATCTTGGCGAGGTCACCCGACGAACACCGGGCAAACAGGGGGACGGTGGCGATCTGCTTGACGAAGTCGTCGGCCATGAGCGGCGATGTTAGGCGGGGGTCCGACGAGCCGCCGGAGCCGCCGCGGTCAACGAGCTACTGGAACCACCAGATGTAGTCGAGGGCGTCACCGGCTCGGTACCAGACGATGTCGTCCTGGTCGTCCTCGTCGAGCTCGCCCGCGATCAGCGGGGTGTAGGTCCCGGCGACGTTGGCCACCGCGCCGACGGCGAAGGTCCGGTCGGCCCGGCCCCACCACACCCGGTCGGCGGTGTCGCCCGGCGCGTACCAGAAGATGTCGTCGCGCCCGTTGCCGTTGAGGTCACCGACGATGGGGCTCTGGGCCCGGTCGATGTCGCGGGCGGTCTCGGTGAAGGTCCGGTCGGCCCGCCCGAACCACAAGGCATCGGCCGCCGTCCCCTGGCCGAAGAGCAGCACGTCGGTCCGGCCGTCGCCGTCGAAGTCGCCGGCCACGGGGCGGTGGTTGCCGCTCACGGTGATCGAACGCATCACGAAGGTGCCGTCGGCCTTGCCGTACCAGACCTTGTCGGGGGCGGCGCCGGGGCCGGAGAAGAAGATGTCGGACCGGCCGTCGCCGTCGTAGTCACCCACTGCGGAATGGGGGAACGACGTGTTGATCCGGATCGGTCGCGAGTCCCAGGTCCGGTCGGCTCGACCGAACCACAGGTGGTCGGGCCCGGGACCGGGCGTGTACCAGAGGATGTCGCTGCGGCCGTCGCCGTTGTAGTCGCCGACCAGCGGCCGGAAGCGACCATTGGCGGTGATGGCGCCGGCGGAGAAGCGACGGCCGGTGCGGCCCCACCAGATGCGCTCGGGGTCCGAGCCCTCGCCGTACCAGAGGAGGTCGTTGCGGTTGTCGCCGTCGAAGTCGCCGACCTGGGCGTGCTGGAAGGCGTCCCGGATGTTGTGCTCGGTCTGCTCGAACTCGGCCCGGGGGCCGCGCTGGGCGGGCGGCACGGGCGGGTCCGGCGGGTCGGGCGGGTCGGGCGGATCGGGTGGATCGGGCGGATCGGGTGGCGGCGTCTGGTTCGGGCCGGGGAGGCCGAGGGACCAGAAGCTGGTGAGCCTGGCGCCGCCCCGCCGGGTGAGGCTGACGTGGACGTGGTCGGTGTGCGGGCTCGAGCCGGTGTAGGGCGTCCAGCCGTCGCTCGCCCGGTACATCTTGAAGATCTCGCGGTTCCAGATGATGTACATGACCCCGAGCCGACGGGCCATGGCGTGGCGGTTGCCGTACTGGTCGGTGCGCAGCAGCCAGTTCATGAAGCCCGCAACCCGGGCCCGGCCCGCCGCGGTCGTGGCGTCGTTGGCCCAGTCCCAGGCCCGACCTTCCTTGTGCTCGCTCGTGCCACCGATGTCGCAGTCGCGGCTGATGCCGTAGCTGGTGGTGCCGGGGTAGGCCCGCATCACCATGTCCCGGTAGGAGACCATGCCCGGCTTGGCGGCCGGGCTGCAGGTGCTCTGTCCGTCGTACTCGGGGTACGGCTCGATGTCGCTGGCCGATTCGATCGGGGCGGACTCGGTGGTGGCGACCCGCGGGCCCTCGCCGGTGACGGTGAAGGTGCCGGCGGTGAGGATGCCGAGGTCTTCGTACATGGGGGCGATGCAGGTGCCCTTGATGGCGTACGTGCCGGCGGGGGTCCCGTGGGGGACCACGAACGGCGCGGACCAGGACCCGTCGCGCTCGACGGGGAGCGTGGCGGAGGCGGCGGCGCTGCCGTCGGGGGCGATGAGCTGGAAGAGGAGGCCGTCGGCGCCGGTGATGCCGTCGGGCAGGTAGCAGCCCTCGCCGGTGACGGGGATGCTGGTGCCGGTGCGGCCCTCGGTCACCGAGACGGCCAGGGTGGGGTCGCCCTCACCTTGGGCGGCCTGCATGCCGGCGGGCACGACGGCGAGGGCGCCGGCTCCGAGGAGGGCGGCGGTCAGCGTGATGATGGCTCGGCGCACGATCACAGGATCGGACGTTGAGCGGCGAATGTGAACACTCTCCGCATTGCTCTCCCCCTTCAGTGGGCTTCCCCGGCCACCGCGCGTGGGTTTCATTACGGAATCTTTGCGGATTGGTTACGAAGTTAGGCCATGAGCGTCGGTCTCGCCAAACGGTGGCGGCCGCGGGCCCGGTCAGGAGGCGGCGATGGCACCCAGGTACGCCGGGCGGTCGTCGCCGCCGTGGACCAGGAGGTTGCTGCCCGTCACGTACCCGGCCGCCGGCGATGCCAGGTGGACCACGGCCTCGGCCAGGTCGGCGCCGGTGCCCAGACGGCCGAGGGGGACGGCGCCGGCGCCACCGTCGGGGAGGTCGGCCGGCCCGGGGACCAGGTGGTCGGCGGACACGCAGTTGACCCGGACCTTCGGCGCCCACTCGACGGCCAGGCTCTGGGTCAGGTGCACGAGTCCGGCCTTGGCCGCGCCGTAGGCGGCGGCGCCGGGGGAGGCCCCCAGCCCATCCAGCGGCCGAAGGTGACGATGGCCCCGCCGTCCGTCCTGGGCCTGCATGGCCGCGTTGGCCGCCCGGCTCACCCAGAGGGGGACGAGGAGGTTCAGGGTGACGACGGCGATCACGAAGGCGTCATCGGCGGTGGCCGCGTCGCCGGCGGGGGAGCCGCCGGGGTTGCTCACCAGCACGTCGAGGCGACCGTAGTGGTCGATGACGGCGGCGACGAGGTCGTCGGCCTCCGCGGCCACCCGGGTGTCGGCCCCGAACCAGCGGGCCCCTGCCGGGAGCTCGTCGGGCTGGTGCCGGGTGGTCACCGCCACCTGGGCCCCGGCGGCGAGCAGCCGGTCGGTGACCGCCCGCCCGATGCCGTCGGCGCCGTCGGTGACGAGGGCGACCCGACCGTCGAGATCCTGTGGTGCGTCCATGGCGCGGGCGAGCGTAGGGCGGCGGCCCCGGTGGGGTGAATCGAGGCTGCCCGCTCGTTCGCTCGACGGCCGCCGGATCGTTTAGGTTCGCCGCGCCATGCCCATCCGGTCAGACATCGACGAGCACGGCATCGCCGAGGTGGTCATGGACAACCCGCCGGTCAACGCCCTGACGGTGGCGGGCTGGTTCGAGCTGGCCGACGTGCGTCCGCGCGCTCGGCGAGGACCCGGCGGTGCGGGTGGTGGTCCTGCGCGCCGAGGGGCGGGGCTTCAACGCCGGCGTCGACATCAAGGAGATGCAGGCCACCGAGGGCTACGACGCCCTGATCGGCGCCAACCGGGGCTGCTACGCGGCCTTCGCCGCCGTCTACGAGTGCGCGGTGCCGGTGATCGCCGCGGTGCAACGGGTTCTGCCTCGGCGGCGGCATCGGCCTGGTCGGCAACGCCGACGTGATCGTCGCCGCCGACGACGCCACCTTCGGCCTGCCCGAGGTCGACCGGGGCGCTCTGGGCGCCGCCACCCACCTGGCCCGCCTCGTGCCCCAGCACAAGATGCGGGCGATGGTCTACACGTCGGCGACGGCCACCGCGGCCGAGCTGCACCACTTCGGCTCGGTGCTGCGGGTCGTGCCCCAGCGACGAGCTGCGCGACGCCGCCCGCGAGGTGGCCGAGACGATCGCGGCCAAGAGCCCCACGGTCATCCGGGCGGCCAAGGAGTCGCTCAACGGCATCGACCTGTGGGACGTGAAGCGCGCTACCGCTTCGAGCAGGGCTTCACCTTCGAGCTCAACCTCGTCGGGCGTGGCCGACGAGGCACCGCGACGCCTTCGTGTCCAGGGCGAGAACGCCGACTTCAGCGAGCAAGGCGGGCGACTGATGGCGCTGGACAAGCCCATGACCGCCGACGAGGTCGTGGCCGGCTTCGCGAGCGGCATGACCATCGGCATCGGCGGCTGGGGGTCGCGGCGCAAGCCGATGTCGCCTGCGTCCGGGCGATCCTGCGCACCGACGCTCGACCGACCTCACCGTCGTCAGCTACGGCGGCCCCGACGTCGGGATCCTCTGTGCCGCCGGGCAAGGTCGCGCAAGGTCGTCTTCGCCTTCGTCTCGCTCGACTCGATCCCGCTCGAGCCGCACTTCCGGGCCGCCCGCCAGGCCGGCGCCATCGAGGTCGACGGAGCTCGACGAGGGCATGTTCCTGCTCGGCCTGCAGGCCGCGGCGTGGCGGGTGCCGTTCCTGCCCACCCGGGTCGGGCTCGGCTCGGACCTGTTGCAAGGTCAACCCGAGGCTGAAGACCGTGCGGTCGCCCTACCCGGCCGCCGACGGCGGAGGGCGAGGAGCTGGTCGCCATGCCCGCCCTCCACCTCGACGTCGCCCTGTTCCACCTGAACCGGGCCGACGAGCGGGGCAACGCCCAGTTCCTCGGCCCCGACCTCTACTTCGACGACCTGTTCGCGTCGGCGGCCGAGACGACGCTTCGTGTCGCTGCGAGCAGATCGTCGCACCGCGACCTCGCCGAGGCTGACGCCGTTCCACACGCTGCGCATCAACCGCCTGCATGGTCGACGGCGTGGTCGAGGCGCCCGGGCGGCGCCGCACTTCACCTCGTGCACGCCCGACTACGGCGCGCGACGAGGCGTTCCAGAAGGCGTACGCCGCCACGCGTCGCCGGGAGGTCCGCGACCGCCTCGCCCGACCGACCTGGCTGCCGACGACCATGCCGCAGGCCTGACGGGGAGCGTCGTGAGCGCACGACGCACCCGGGCCGAGATCTGCGCCGTGGCGGTGGCCGAGTGCTTCCGGGGCGACGGCGAGATCCTGGCCAACCCCATCGGCACCATCCCCATGATCGGCGGCCGCCTGGCCCGGGCCACCTTCGAGCCCGACCTGGTGATGACCGACGGCGACGCCTGCCTCGTCGGCCGACGTCCACGCCGTGGGCACGGACGGCGATCCGTCAACTGGAGGTCGAGGCCTGGAACCCGTACCGCACGCATGTTCGACGTGGTCTGGGGCGGCCGGCGCCACGTGATGATGGGCGCCACCCAGGTCGACCGGTACGGCAACCAGAACATCGCCTGCATCGGCGACCCGCGCAAGCCGAAGGCGCAGCTCCTCGGCTTCCGGGGCGCCCCGGGCAACACGATCAACCACCCCACCAGCTACTGGGTGCCCAACCACTCGCCCAAGGTCTTCGTGGCCCGTCGACGTGGTCACCGGCGTCGGCTACGACCGGCGCTGGGCTCGGCGACCGCGGCGTCGCTTCCACGAGATCCGCCGGGTGGTCGTCCAACCTCGGCGTGTTCGACTTCGAGACCCCCGACCACCGGATGCGCCTGCGCTCGGTGCACCCCGGCGTCACCGTCGACGAGGTCGAGTCGCGGCCACCGGCTTCGAGCTGGCCATCGCCGACGACCTGGCCGAATCCCGGCTGCCCACCGACGAGGAGCTGCGCTGATCCGCGAGGTGATCGATCCCCAGGGCCTCCGGGAGGCCGAGGTCCGGTCCTGAGCCCGCACCCCGCCCTCCACACCGCGCTGTGCGACCTCGTCGGGGTCCGCTACCCGATCGTGCAGACCGGCATGGGCTGGGTGGCCGGCGCGCGGCTGGTGTCGGCGACGGCCAACGCCGGCGGTCTCGGCATCCTCGCCGGCCGCCACCATGGACTACGACCAGCTCGCCGTCGGCCATCGACGAGGTCAAGGCGGCGCACCGACGCCCCGTTCGGCGTCAACCTGCGGGCCGACGCCCCCGACGCCGCTCGACCGCATCGACCTGCTCATCGACGAGGGCGTCAAGGTCGGCTCGTTCGCCCTGGCCCCGAAGCCAGGACCTGATCGCCAAGCTGAAGGACGCCGGCGTGGTGGTCGTGCCGTCGATCGGGGCCAAGCGCCACGCCGAGAAGGTGGCGGCGTGGGGCGTCGACGCCGTGATCGTCCAGGGCGGCGAGGGCGGCGGCCACACCGGCGCGGTGCCCACCAGCGCTGCTGCTGCCCCAGGTGGTCGACGCGGTCGACATCCCGGTGATCGCCGCCGGCGGCTTCTTCGACGGCCGCGGCCTGGTCGCCGCGCTGGCCTACGGGGCCGCGCGGCATCGCCATGGGCACCCGCTTCCTGCTGACCGCGGACGCCCCGGTGCCCGACGCGGTCAAGGACGTCTACCTGAGCAAGGACGTCAACGACACGATCCGCACCACCCAGGTCGACGGCGTGCCCCACCGGGTCCTGCGCACCGAGCTCATCGAGGCCCTCGACGAAGGCCGGCCGCTGTCGAGCCTGCCGAGGGCGATCCGCAACGGCCTGGCCTTCAAGAAGATCTCCGGCATCAGCTTCGGCGACCTGCTGAAGGAGGGTCGGGCCATGCGTCAACGCCAGGAGCTGACCTGGAGCCAGGTCGTGATGGCCGCCAACACCCCGATGCTGCTGAAGGCGGCCATGGTCGACGGCCGCCCCGACCTCGGCGTCATGTCCGGCGGCCAGGTGGTCGGCGTGATCGACGACCTGCCCACCGTCGAGGAGCTGCTCGAACGGATCATGGTCGAGGCCGACGCCGTGCTGACGAGGCTGGCTTCGGGCTAGAGGGCCAAGTCGTCGAGTGCCGGCAGCAGGGCGTGGAAGGCCTTGCGCAGGCTGGGAATGGCTTTGACGGTGAGCGTGGTGAGCTCGGTCACCGAGCCGTCCAGGTACTGGATCGTGATGCTGGCCAGGGCCGGGTTGAAGTGGGTCACCTCGAGGGCCAGCAGCTTGTGGGGCCCCACCCCGAGGTATGGCCCGCCCACGTGGCCCCGGCCCAGGGTCTCCATGATGAGCAGGCGGTGGCTGGTCACGACGAGGACCACGTCGATGTCCTTGGGCACCCGTGACGCCTGGACCATCGGGTCCGGCCACCCGGCCCGGTCCGTGCGGGCGACGACGGCCACGACCGCCTCCTCGCCGGGCAACAGGACACCCTTGGCCGCTTTGCACAGCCGCTTGCTCGGACCCACGGTGACCCTGTCGGCCGCCCCACCCCCGACCTGACCCTTCCCCCCCATTCCCGTTCTGGTTGCGATATCGCGCGCTGAACCGAGCGATCCCGCAACCAGAACGAGATGGGCCCGGGTTGTCGCCGGTTCTGGTTGCGATATCGCGCGCTGGGCCGCGCGATCCGCAACCGAAACGGGAAGGGAGAGGTGAGTAGGGTCGCCGGGCGTGGCGGACGAGAGCGATCGGGAGCCGGGGCTGATCGCCCTGGCCCGTCAGGGGATCCACCTGGTCGGCTGGAAGGGGGCCCTGCGGACCGCCACCTACGGCCTCCGCAAGGCCCGCCTCGACAGGCGTTACCTGCGCAACCGCCCGACCGGCCCCGAGCTGCGACCGGGGCCTCGGGGCGAGGCCGTCACCGGGGACGGCGTGACCACGATCCCCTTCGGCGACCTCACGCTGGAGGTGGCCTTCGTCGACGACGAGATGGTCAGGCTGACCTGGACGCCGGGCACCCTGCCCGTGCGGGCTGCGGTGGATCCAGATGTCGTCGACCGCGACCTGCTGGACGGCGTACTTGCTCACGAGGTCGGCGACGCCCTCGTCTTCACCACCTTCGCGCTTCGCGTGACCGTCGGGGCCGACGGGGCGATCGAGGTCGCGCACCGGGACGGTCAGAACCAGGACGTCCCGTTGAGCCAAGACTGGAAGGTGATCCGCCGCGAGCGGCCGCCGGTGCGGGTGGGGGAGCGGTGGACCGCCACGGTCGAGCTGGAGCCCGACGACCAGGTCCACGGTCTGGGGGAGCGGGCCGCCCCGCTGAACCTGCGGCCGGGCACCTACGGCCTCTGGAACACCGAGCAGTCGGGGAGCTACGGCCCCGAGGCCGACCCGCTCTACATCACCATCCCGGTGCACCTGGTCGTCGGCCCGGGCCGGTCCCACCTGGGGTTCTGGGAGAACACGCATCGGGGTGAGGTGACCGTCGGCGAGCAGATGACGGCGACGTTCGAGGGCGGGGCCCTGCGGACCTACGTCGCCGCCGGCCGTCCAGCGCAGGCGCTCGGTCAGTTCCTACGACTCACCGGGATGCCGCCGATGCCGCCCCGTTGGGCGCTCGGGTACCACCAGTGCCGGTGGGGATACAGGACCGAGGCCGACATCCGGGCGGTGCTGGCGGGGTTCCGGGAGCACGACCTGCCGCTGTCGGTCATCCACTTCGACATCGACTACATGGACCGGTACCGGGTCTTCACCGTCAACGAGGAGTCGTTCCCGGACCTGACCGGCCTACTGGCCGACCTGGAGGACGCAGGGGTCAAGGGCGTGACCATCATCGACCCGGGGGTGGCCAAGCAGGACGACTTCCCGCTGTACCGGGAGGGCCACGAGAAGGGGTACTTCCTGACCCTGGCCGACGGCTCGGAGGCCAACGCCATGGTCTGGCCCGGGATGGTCGGCTTCCCCGACTTCTCGAACCCCGCCGTGCGCCAGTGGTGGGGCGACCAGTACCCGGAGCTGCTCGACCAGGGTGTGGCCGGCATCTGGCACGACATGTGCGAGCCCGCCGTGTTCGCCGCCGGCGTCGATGCTTCCCTTCCGCTCGAGACCCGCCACGACATGGATGGCCGGGGCGGCGACCACGTCGAGGGCCGCAACCTCTACGGCCTCGGCATGGCCCAGTCGGGCCACGAGGCGCTGCAGCGGCATCGCCCGGACCGCCGACCGTGGCTGCTGACCCGGTCGGGTTGGGCCGGCGTCCAGCGCTACGCGTGGACCTGGACCGGCGACGTCGCGACGTCGTGGACGATGCTGCACCGCACCCTGGCCACGACGCTCAACCTGACGATGTCGGGTGTTCCCTACACCGGCCCGGACATCGGCGGCTTCTCGGGCGACCCGTCACCCGAGCTCTACACCCGCTGGTTCCAGATGTCGGCGTGGCTGCCGTTCTTCCGCTCCCACTCCATCGACACCCAGCCGTCCCGTGAGCCGTGGAAGGCCGCCGGCCCCCACCTCGATGCGATCCGGGAGGCCATGGCCCGGCGCTACCGCCTGCTGCCGTACCTCTACACCCAGGCGGCTCAGGTCAGCGCGGGTGTGGAAGGCCTGATCCTCCCGGTGTGGTGGCCGGTCGAGGGGGCGGCGTGCACCGACCCCGACCTCCTGGCCGTCGACGACGAGTTCCTCTGCGGTCCGGACGTGCTCGTGGCCCCGGTCTTCGCCGCGGGCGCCACCGGCCGGGAGATCCGGCTGCCGCCCGGCGGCTGGTTCGCCCTCGACGGCGACGAGCGCTACGAGGGGACGTTCACCGTTCCGGTGACCATCGACCGCATCCCGGTGTACGTGCGTGCGGGCTCGGTCTTGCCGACCGACGAGGACGGTCAGGCCGTGCTGCACGCGTACCCGCCGGATGCGGGCCTGGCCGGTGAGCGGGGCCCGGCGTTCTGGTACCGGGACGCCGGTGACGGCTACGGGCCGTCCCGGATGGACCACCTGCAGGTCCGGAGCTTCGACGGCGACTGGACCGTGAACCGTCGGCGAGATCACAACCGGGAGGCGTTCGCAGTCGACGACACCGACCTGGCCGTCGTGCTCCACGGCGGAAGGTGGACGGTCAGCGTCGACGGCGGCGAACCGCAGGCCACCGAGCCGGGTCAGTCGTTGCGGGTCGGGGACTTCGCCGAGCTCGTCGTCCGAGGACCGGCCTGAGGTCGTCGCCGGACGACGAAGCGTCGGTCAGAGGGCCGTCCCTCGATCTCCTCGAACACCAGCCGGTAGCGCCGCCCGTTGACCGTGCGTCCCTTCCCCGGGAACCCCCTGCCCCCACCCACGCCCGAGAAACTAGTACCTAGTGAATACTAGGTCAACGGCCTGGCCGCGGATCGGGCCGCCTCCCGGCCATGAACAACGTCACGTCAGCGGTGGCGACGGGCTCTTGGCTTTCCCCTCGGTCGAGGCCGGCGAGGCCTTGACGTTGACCGTTGTCATCCTCCCACCGGCGGGCACGCTCCTCCGCCAGTTCAGCGGTGATGCCGAGGTCGTCTCGCAGGCGACGCTTCGCGCTACCGACGGGGTCCGCGGGACCGTGAACCGAGCCGGAGGCTGGCCCAGCCCTCACACCTCGCGCGGGGTGGGGTCGCCGGCGTCGACCTGCCAGGTGGCGGCGGTGGTGATGGCGGTGCGGGCGTCGGTGACGTCATCGAGGACCCGGAAGGTGGCGGTCAGGCGGTCGGGTTCGGCGGTGACGGTCAGGTAGCCATGGGCGTTGAGCTGCTGGCGGAGCTGGGGGGTGCGGGCCGACACATCGGCGTCGAAGAGGACCGAGCTGATCGGCGGGGCCATGAACTCGGGGGCCACCAGGCTGGCACCGGCCTCGAAGGGTCGGTCGTTCACGTCGAGGACCATGCCGGCGTGGTAGTCGCCGGTCAGCACGACGGGGTTGTCGGCCTCGGCCATCGCCGCGATGAACCGAACCCGGGCATCGGGGTAGCCGTCCCAGGTGTCCAGGTAGAAGGCGGGCTCGTCGCCGGTGCCGGCGTCGATCCCGGCCAGGACGACCGGGTTGCCCACGAGGTCCCAGGTGACGTCGCCCTGGCCGACGGTCTCGGCGAACCAGGCCTCCTGGTCGGCGCCGAGGCGGGTCCGGTCCTCCTCGGTGCGCTCGGCACAGTCGCCGTAGTCGTCGGCGACCACGTCACGACAGGGGGCGACGTCGGCGTACTGGCGCTGGTCGAGCAGCTCGAGGCGGGCCAGGTCACCGAAGGTGAAGGCCTGGAAGACATCGAGCTGGTCACTGTCGGGCGCCGGTAGGCGGGTGGGGATGTTCTCCCACCAGGCCCGGTAGGCCGCCGCCTTGCGCTCGGGGAACTGCTCCACCGGCACAGCACCCTCGGGGACGGTGTCGCCCAGGTAGTTGTTGGCCACCTCGTGGTCGTCCCAGGTGCAGACGAAGGGATGGGCGTGGTGGGCGGCCTGCAGGTCGGGGTCGACCTTGTAGGACGCGTAGCGCAGCCGGTAGTCGGGCAGGGTGACGATCTCGTGGGCCGGCGCCGACTGCCGGGCCCCGGTGCCGGCGGCGTACTCGTAGATGTAGTCGCCGAGGTGCACGACGAGGTCCAGGTCCTCCTCGGCCAGGTGGCGGTAGGCGGCGTAGGTGCCCGACTCGTACCACTGGCAGTTGGCCACGGCGAGGGTCAGGCGGTCGAGCGACGCGCCCTCCTCGGGCAGCGTTCGGGTCCGGCCGGTGGCGCTGGTGAAGTCGCCCACGGTGAACCGGTAGAAGTAGGTGGCGGCCGGATCCAGCCCGCCGGCTTCGACGTGGAGGCTGTGTCCGTCGTCGGGGTCGGCGGTGGCCACCCCTTCGTTGACGACGGTGGCGAAGGCATCGTCGGTGGCTATCTGCCACCGCACGTCGACCAGGTCGTCGGGCATGCCCCCGGTGCTGTCCGCGGCGAGGGGCTGGGGGGCGAGCCGGGTCCACAGGATCACCGAGCCCGGCTCGGGGTCACCCGAGGCGACGCCGAGCGTGAACGGATCGCCGCTCAGTCGGGCCGTGTGCAGGGTGGTGCCGGGGGTCGATGTGGCCGACGCCGTCCCGCCGTCGTCGCCCGAACAAGCGGTGGCCAGGAGCAGGGCACCGGAGCCGACCAGGAACCCCCGCCGGCCGATCGTCGAACCCGCGCCGTCACCCGCTGTCCACTTCCCGTTCATGTCGGGAGTCTGACACGCGCCGTGAGCGGTCCCTCAGGGCGGGACCGGTGGCCGTCAGTGACGCTGCGCAGGCGCCAGCCGGAGCCGCGAGACAGGCCAGCGGGATCGGCGGCGCCGGAGTTCGTGAACGCAGTGAACGAACTCGAATGTCACAGCCGCTCGATGATGGTGACGTTGGCCTGGCCGCCGCCCTCGCACATGGTCTGGAGGCCGTAGCGGCCGCCGGTGCGCTCGAGCTCGTGGAGCAGCGTGGTCATCAGGCGGGCGCCGGTGGCGCCGAGCGGGTGGCCGAGGGCGATGGCGCCGCCGTTGACGTTGACCTTGTCCAGGTCGGCGCCGGTCTCCTTCTGCCAGGCCAGCACGACCGAGGCGAAGGCCTCGTTGATCTCGACCAGGTCGATGTCGTCGAGGGTCATGCCCGCCTTCTCCAGGGCGTACTCGGTGGCCGGGATCGGGGCGGTCAGCATCCAGACGGGGTCGGCGCCCCGCACGGAGAGGTGGTGGATGCGGGCCCGCGGCGTCAGGCCGTGGTCCTTGACCGCCTGCTCGGAGGCGATCAGCAGGGCGGCGGAGGCGTCGGAGATCTGGCGACGAGACGGCGGCGGTGAGGCGCCCGCCCTCGACCAGGGTGCGCAGGCGTCGCCATCTTCTCCAGGGTCGACT
Organism: uncultured Microthrixaceae bacterium; assembly: GCA_963777805.1. Taxonomy (GTDB): domain Bacteria; phylum Actinomycetota; class Acidimicrobiia; order Acidimicrobiales; family DATDAH01; genus DATDAH01. Next base: position 242,841 of record CAVZRY010000002.1, read on the forward strand.
CCCGGCGCGGGCCCTCGTCGTCGTTCACGCCGTCGAGCGGCACGATCTCGGCCTCGAAGCGGCCCTCGTCGATGGCCCGGATGGCCCGCTGGTGGCTCTCGTAGGCGAAGGCCTCCATGTCCTCGCGGGAGATGTCCCACTTCTCGGCGATCATCTCCGCGCCGCGGAACTGGCTGACCTCCTGGTCGCCGTAGCGGGCCTGCCAGCCCTTCGAGCCCCGGAACGGGTCGGGGTCGGTGACGCCGACGTGCTCGGCCACGAGCATCGCCGAGCGCGATCGGGATCAGGCTCATGTTCTGCACGCCGCCGGCCACGACCAGGTCGGTCGTGCCGCTCATGACGGCCTGGGCGGCGAAGTGCACGGCCTGCTGGGACGAGCCGCACTGGCGGTCGACGGTCGTGCCCGGGACCTCCTCGGGCAGGCCCGGCGGCCAGCCACGCGGTGCGGGCGATGTCGCCGGCCTGGGGGCCGATGGTGTCGACGCAGCCGAAGATGACGTCCTCGACGGCGGCCGGGTCGACGCCGGTCCGGTCGATGAGGGCGTTGAGCGAGTGGGCGCCGAGGTCCGCGGGGTGCACGTGGGCCAGGCCCCCGCCCCGGCGCCCCACCGGCGTCCGGACCGCATCGACGATGTAGGCCTCAGCCATGTGCGTGGTGTCCTTCTCTTCGTCGGAGGCAATAACTCCCGGAAGCCGGGGTCTATTGCCTCCAATGGATCTAACGTGGTCAGGATGACGGACGAGCCGTGGCCGAAGAGGCCCTGGTTGGCGGTGATGCCGACCCGGGCGCCGTCGACCTGGCGGTCACCGGCCTGGCCCCGGAGCTGCCAGGTGAGCTCGCAGACCTGGGCGATGGCCTGGGCGGGGATGGCCTCGCCGAAGCAGGACAGGCCGCCGGAGGTGTTGACCGGGATGCGACCGCCGATGCTGGTCTCGCCGTCGCGGACGAGCTGCTCGGCCTCGCCCTCCTTGCAGAGGCCCGAGGTTCTCGTACCAGTCGAGCTCGAGGGCGGTGGACAGGTCGTAGACCTCGGCCAGGTCGATGTCGTCGGGGCCGAGGCCGGCCTCCTCGTAGGCCGCGGCGCTGATGGCGTCCCGGTAGGTCAGCTCGGGGGCGGCGGACGCCGGCGGCGGAGTCGGTGGCGAACTCGGGCAGGTCCGAGCACCGTGTTCGGGTAGGTCGGCGTGACCGTGGAGATGGCGGCGACCTTGAGCGTGTCGGCCACGCCCCGGCGCTCGGCCTCGTCCTGGCTCATGAGGATGACGGCGGCGCCGCCGTCGGAGGTGGCGCAGATCTCGAGCAGGCGGAGCGGGTCGGCGACCATCGGGGAGGCCAGGACCTCCTCGACGGTGACCTCCTTGCGGTAGCGGGCCTTGGGGTTGGCCAGGCCGTGCTTGGCGTTCTTGACCTTGACCAGGGCGAAGTCCTCGTCGGTGGCGCCGTACAGGTCCATGCGGCGGCGGGCGTAGAGGGCGAAGTAGGTCGGGTTGGTGGCGCCCAGGAGGCGGAAGCGCAGCCAGTCCGGGTCGGTGAACCGGTCGGGCCCCTCGACGGGCTTGAAGAAGCCCTTGGGGGTGGTGTCGGCGCCGACCACCAGGGCGATCTCGCAGGCGCCGGCCCGGATGCGGTCCCGGGCCACGCTCATGGCCGTGGCCCCGGACGCGCAGGCGGCGTAGCTGCTGGCCACGGGGACGCCCGTCCAGCCCATGGCCTGGGCGAAGGTGGCCCCGGCGATGAAGCCGGGGTAGCCGTTGCGGATGGTGTCGGCGCCGGAGACGAACTCGACGTCCTGCCAGTCGACGCCGCCGTCCTCCAGGGCGTCGGCCACGGCGGCCCGCCCGTACTCGACGAAGTTCCTGCCCCACTTGCCCCAGGGGTGCATGCCGACCCCGGCGACGACCACGTCCCTCATGAGGCCACCGGCTTCCACTTCCAGACGAGGTGGACGGCTTCGTCGTCCTCGTACAGCGGCTCGACGACCAGCTCGACCGCTTGGCCGGTGGTGAGGTCGGCCACGCCGACGCCCTCCACGACCTGGCCCATGACGATCAACTGCTCCTCGGCCAACTCGACGGCGGCCTGGGTGAAGGGCCGGAACTCCTCGTGAGGGCTGACGTAGGGCGCCGGCGGCTGGTACTGGGCGTCGGTGTAGGACCAGATCTTCCCGGTCCGGCTCAGCTCGACCTCGACCAGCTCGGTGCTGCCACAGCCCGGTCGCCGGCACCAGCCGGTCTCCTTCGGGAAGAAGTAGGTGCCGCAGGTGCTGCACTTCGTGCCGAGCAGGTGGGGCGGATCGTCGAGGGTGAACCACCCCTCGATCGCCGCCACGCGCGGCTTCGCCGCCGCTTCCGTGGAGGTCACGCCGGGCAGGCTACTCGCCCCATCTGACGGGTCGTCAGGTCTGAGCAACGGACGTCGGTGAGTACCCGAGGTGAGCAATACGTACTCATGCCCGACCGGGGCCCCGGGGCGCATCCTGCGAGCAGGGCAACGGTGCCCTCCCGACAAGGAGAAGAGCAGTGAACCCATCCCGCAGCAAGCGCATGATCGGTCAGGTCGGCCTCGTGGTCGCCACCGCCATGGTCACGGTCACCCTCGCCGGCGGCGGCGTGGCGTCGGCTTTCAACGTCCCCGGCAACTCGGTCACGAGCGCCAAGATCGTCAACAACTCGATCCGCAGCATCGACATCAAGGACGGCACGCTGGCGAGCGTCGACGTCCACGACGGCGCCCTCACCGGTGCCGACGTGGCCGACGGCTCCCTCGGTGGTGGCGACATCGCCGACGGGTCGGTCTCGACGGCTGACCTGTCGCCCCAGGCCCTCACCCGCTGGGCCAAGGTCGACGGTGGCACCACCACCTCGCTGATCCGGGGTCGCGGCGCCACCACCGCCTCCCGGCTGGCGGCCGGCCAGTACCTGGTCACCTTCAGCCAGTCGATCACGGCCTGTGGCTGGACCGCCACGGTGAACGACAACGATGCGGGCGTGGCGCCCAACCTGTACGCCTCGGTCGAGCGCAACTCCGCCGCCGATGCGAACACCCTGCGGGTGCGGGTCTTCAACGACGCCGGCACGACCGTCGACACCGCCCAGGACGACGGCTTCACCGTCACGGTCACCTGCTGACCACACGACGCGAGAAGCGTCGACCCGGCCTCCTCGGGGCCGGGTCGACTCGCGCCCGGGCCCGGGTTGCGTGCTGATCAGTCGGGGGGTCAGGCTCTGCGCCGCATGGACCTGACCTTCTCGCCACAGCACGAGGCCTTCCGGGCCGAGGCGCGGGAGTGGTTGCGGGCCAACGTGCCCTCCGACCTCGGGTCGATGAACAAGGCGGACGGCTTCGCCCGGCACAAGGACTGGGAGCGCAAGCTCTTCGACGCCCGCTGGGCGGTCGTGTCCTGGCCCGAGGAGTACGGCGGGCGGGGCGCGGATCTCATCGAGTGGCTGATCTTCGAAGAGGAGTACTGGGCCGCAGGCGGCCCCGGCCGGGTCACCCAGAACGGGATCTTCCTGCTGGCGCCGACCATCTTCGAGCACGGGACCAAGGAGCAGCAGGACCGCTACCTGCCCAAGATGGCGGCGGGGGAGGAGCTGTGGGCTCAGGGCTGGTCCGAGCCCGACGCCGGCTCCGACCTGGCCGGCCTGCGCAGCCGGGCCGTGCCGGACGGCGACGACTGGGTGCTGACCGGTCAGAAGACCTGGTCGACCCGGGGCGTGTTCTGTGACTGGCTGTTCGGCCTGTTCCGCTCGGACCCCGATGCGGCCAAGCACAAGGGTCTGACGTACTTCCTGGTGCCCCTCGACGCTGACGGGGTGACCGTCCGCCCCATCAGCGGCCTGCACGACGACGTCGCCTTCGCCGAGGTGTTCCTCGAAGACGTCCGGGTGCCCTCGGCCAACGTGCTCGGCGGCGTCCACGAGGGCTGGCGGGTGGCCATGGCCACGGCGTCCTCGGAGCGGGGCCTGACCCTGCGCAGCCCCGGCCGCTTCATGGCCGCCGCCGACCGGCTGATCGACCTCTACCACCGGTATCCCGACGAGCACCTGCGGGACGAGGTGGCCCAGGCCTGGATGAACGCCGAGGCCTACCGGCTCCTCACCTTCCAGGCCATCAGCCGGATGCTGCAGACCGGCCAGCCGATGGGCGCCGAAGCGAGCCTGATGAAGCTGTGGTGGTCCGAGCTGGACGTCCACCTGAACGAGACCGCCCAGCGCCTGGTCGGTCCCGAGGGCGAGCTCGGCCTGGACAGCGAGGACGCCCCCGACGAGGGCCGCTGGCTCGACGGCTGGCTGTTCTCCTTGGCCGGCCCCATCTATGCGGGCACCAACGAGATCCAGCGCAACGTCGTCGCCGAACGCGTCCTCGGTCTGCCGAGGGTCTGACATGCCGCCCCCCAGAACGAGTCGACCGCTGGTTCTGGTTGCGCTCCTCCGCGGTGCGACGCGGTTCAGCGCAACCAGAACGGGTCGTTCGGGGGGGCGGGGCTGATGGAGTTCGCCTTCTCGGAGGACCAGTACGCGTTCCGGGACGCGGTGGCGGACCTGTTGGCCGGGACGTGCCCGCCGGAGGCCGTTCGGGCCGCCTGGGACGCGGACGATCCCTGGGACCGGGACCGCTGGTCGGCGCTGGCGGAGATGGGCGTCGTCGGGCTGATGGCTCCGGAAGCCGCCGGCGGGCTCGGGATGACCGAGGTCGACCTGGTCCTCATCCTGGAGGAGGCCGGCCGGGCTGCCCTGCCCGAGCCGCTGGCCGACACGGCGCTCCTGCTCCCGCTCGTCCCCGACGAATGGCAGGAGTCGATCGCCTCCGGCCTCATCGCCCTCGGCGTGGCCCCGGCCGACGCCACCCACGTCATCGGACCCATCGGTGCGGACTTCATCGTGGTCGGCGACCGGGCCTACGGCCCGCCCGACGAGGTCGACGAGCAGCGCTCCGTCGACGGTTCCCGCCGACTCCTCCGGGTGGAAGACGTCGTCGATGGCGACGGTGTGTTCCCCCTGACCGGGGACCCGTTCGACCGGATGGCCTTCGGCACGGCCGCCACCCTCGTGGGCGTGGCCCGGCACCTGATCGAGGTCACCGTCGAGTACGCCAAGGAGCGCCAGCAGTTCGGCCAGCCCATCGGCGGCTTCCAGGCCGTGAAGCACCACCTGGCCTCGGCGCTGCTGGCGGTCGAGTTCGCTGCCCCGGTGGTGTACCGGGCCGCCTGGTCGCTGGCGACCGACCAGCCGACCGTCCCCCGGGACGTGTCGATGGCCAAGGCCATGGCTGGCGACGCCGCCGAGCAGGCGGCTCGGGTCGCCCTCCAGGTCCACGGCGCGATCGGCTACACGTTCGAGTCCGACCTCCACCTCTGGATGAAGCGGGTCTGGGCCCTCAGCCCGGCCTGGGGCGACGCCCGGTGGCACCGCCGCCGCGTCGCCGACGCCGTCATCGGCTGAGCAGCCGCTTCTGGCGCCTCATCGAGGCGTCGGGGCGCCGCCATCGGGCGCCAGAAGGGCATCCGGGTCGGGGGGCGGCCTCGGAATCAGGGTCGTGGCGCCGATGATCCATCCATGAGCCCGGAGGTCTTCTTCCTGATCGGCGCGCTGTGCGCCGGGCATGCGTTGCTGGCGACCTTCCGGGGGCGGCCTCCGTTCGCCATGGCGTGGTTCCTGGCCGGCTGGCTCACCGGGGAGTTCGCCCTGTTCCACCTGGCCTGGCAGGCCGTCGTGGTGGCCATTGCCGTGGCCACGGGCGCGACGGTCACGCCGATCGGCCAGGTCGGATTGGCCCTCATGGGGGTCAGCGCCGCCGGGCTCCTGCTGGCCCACCACCGGGCCCGGCAGGCCGAGCCCGTCGTCGAGGGCGCGCTCATCGATGCTCTCGGCCCCAGCTACCGGGAGGTCATCGCCGCCGAGACGGCCGAGACCCTGCGCCGCAGCGTGCCGAAGGGCCTGCTGCTGCGCCCCTTCCGGTACGAGGGGCCCGACGTCGAGGTCTTGCGGGATCTGTCCTACGGGCCCCACGGAAAGCTCAACACGCTGGACGTCTACCGCTGTCGAGACCACAAGGGCCAGGCCCCGACCCTCATCCACGTCCACGGCGGCTCTTGGATGCACGGGCGCAAGGAGCGGCAGGCCAAGCCGCTGACCTGGTACCTGGCCCAGGAGGGGTGGGTCGTCGTGTCGATCAACTACCGGCTGAGCCCGAAGGCCACGTTCCCCGACCACGTCGACGACGTGAAGGCCGCGGTCGCCTGGGTCCGCGACCACGCCGAGGAGCTCGGCTGCGATCCCGACTTCATCGTCCTGACCGGCGGCTCGGCGGGCGGGCACCTGGCCGCGCTGGCCGCCCTCGACCCCGAGACCCGGGTCCAGGGTTGTGTGCCCCACTACGGCATCTACGACTTCCTCGACCGCCATCGGGCCCGAGGCCGCAACAGCCTCGAGGGCTTCTTCCGCCGGTCGATCATGAAGTGCTCGCCGACCGAGTGCCCCGATGCCTGGGACGCGGCGTCACCGATCGCTCAGGTCGGCCCCCACGCCCCGCCGTTCTTCGTGCTCCACGGCACCTTCGACTCGATGGCCTACGTCACCGAGGCCCGGGTGTTCGTCGAGGCCCTGCGGTCGGCGGGCTCCGAGCCCGTCGTCTACGCCGAGCTGCCCGCCGCCCAGCACGCCTTCGACACCTTCCACACCGTGCGCTCGACCCATGTCGTCAACGGCGTCGCCCGCTGGCTGGCCTGGCTCCACGCCACCCACCAGGTCCGGGTGACGACCGGTACTGCCTGACCGGTTCTGGTTGCCCTCCCTTGTCGTGGAGGACAATCCAGCGCAACCAGACGATCGGGAGGTGGTCAGCGGGCGGGGGCGCCGCGGTTGAGGACGACGTGCTGGCCGACGGTGGACGCCAGCGCGCAGGACGGACTCGACGACGAGCGGCTCCCGGAAGTCGTCGACCACGGCCGTGGCCCGCAGGACGCCGGGGGAGGAGGACACACCGGTCAGGCGCAGGCCCCGGGGGAGGGGGGGCACCGTCGTCCGGCGCTCCGGCAGGAAGCGGTGGACGAACGGCAGCGGGATGCCCCACCAGCGGACCTGGTGGATCGGAAAGGTGACCTCGTCGCCGTCCAGCTCGGCGGACACGACGGCGGACAGGCGGCCGCCCTGGTGGACCGTGGCCCGGTCGGTGCCGTCCAGCACGACCTGGACCGGCGCGTCCTGCGCGTCGAGCCACTCGTCGAGGGTGACCTGGTCGACCTCCCCGGCCAGGCCGACCGGTCCGGCCACGACCTTGGCCACGACCCCGCCCTCCAGGTGGACGTTGGTGGCCTGCACGGTCAGCCGGTCGATGCGGCCGCCGTCCCAGCGCACGTCGTGGACCTGGATGTCGACCGCTTCGAGGCCTTCGAGGTCGAGGCCCGGTCGCAGCGCACCGAGCGCGACGGGCGGCGCCGAGTGGGTGCCCACGATCGAGTCGACGTCGACGGTGATGGTCCCGTTGGCCGACCGGAGCTCGACCTCCTTGCCGACCATGGCGTCGGCCACCGACGCGAACGTCTCGAGGAGCACCCGGGTCGGGGCCCGGGCCAGGTCGTCCACGACCTTCAGCCAGTCCCCGGGAGTGATCGGCCACTTGTCGGGCCGCAGGAACCAGCTCATCCTCGGCGGTCCCCTTCGTCGGCCGCAGCGGCGCACTCCGTCGACTGCGGCCGGGTCGCCCGTGCGCTCACCCACCAACTGTCTCACTACTGTCCCGGCGGTGCTGACCGCCGAGCAACGCGAGCAGTGGGACGAGGACGGGTTCGTCATCCTGCGCCGACTGCTGGACCCGTCCCTGGTGAAGGCCCAGCTCGACCGGGCCGTGGAGCTCTGCCGGCTGGAAGCGGCGGGAGAGCGGATGCCGAAGGGCTCCTTCATCGCTCCCGAGAAGAACTCCTGGCCGGGGGCGACCGACCCCGAGGACTTCGTGTCCAAGGTGTTCCTGCTGCACCACTGGGACCCCGTGTTCGGACCGGTCAGCCGGGATCCCCGGATCCTGGCCGCGGTGGCCGACCTGCTCGGCGCCGACCTCGACTGCTTCCTCAGCCAGTTCATCTTCAAGAACCCGGGGGCCATCGGCCAGCCCTGGCACCAGGACAGCTTCTACTTCCCGTTCGAGCCCGACCGCCAGGTCGGCGTCTGGATCGCCGTCACCGCGGCGACCGCCGACAACGGACCCCTCTGGGTCCTGCCCGGCTCGCATCGGGAGGCGGTCCACGACCACGTCCCCGACACCCGGGAGTCGGCCAACTTCGGCTACGTCGAGATCGTCGACCACGACATGGACGGCGAGATCTGCGTGCTCATGGAGCCCGGTGACGTGCTCGTCTTCGACAGCCACCTCATGCACCGGTCCGTCGACAACGGCTCCGACACCCTGCGGGCGGCGATGGTGTACCACTACGGCGTCGCCGGGACCATCGACCACACGGGTGAGGTCCTGTCTGTGGCCGGCGACGCGTTGGGCGATGTCCCCGACGGCGCCGTCGAGCGGATCGAGAGCGCCAAGAGCGACGGCTACTACCTCTGGACCCCCGTCCTCCGCGCCGGCCGACCCCGCCTTCCCGGAGCCCGGTCCCTCACCCGGAATGTAATTAGCGCTAAATAGGTTGGCACGGGCATCCCCCCAACAAGGAGGTGGCCCGTGCGCCACGACAACGACCTGCGGTTGAAGGCCCCGTTCCTCTTCGCCGCCTTCGCCTCGTTCCTGCTCTCGGTCTGGCTCTACTTCGTGGCCGACAACCAGGAGATGGGGATCTTCGTCGGGCTCTGGGTCCCGTCCATCCACTCGCTGGGCAACCTGATCCTGGTTCCCGTGGCGAACCGCCGTGAGGGTGCGAGCCGATGAGCGAGCTCACGCTGTTCATCATCGGGTCGGTCGTCTTCGCCATCACGGTCTACGGCACGGTCATGGCCGCGGGCGTCGCGCTGACCCGCCGGGTCGACGACGAGGACGCCACGCCGGCTGCCTCCTGATCCGTCCGGAGCGTCCCGGCCGTCACCCGATGGCGCGGGAGGCGCCGGCGTCAGAGGTGCTTCAGGGCTTCGCGCTTCGACAGGCCGGAGAGCTCGTCGGCGTGGGCGGCGACGAACGCTCGGACGGCCTCGGGATCGGTGCGGGCGTACTGACGGAGGGCCCAGCCGATGGCCTTCCGGAGGAAGAACTCCGTCGAGGCGGCGTGGATCAGGCACGCCCGGAACAGGAAGTCGGCGTCGGTGCGCTCGCCGTAGCCGAGCTGGTGCAGGATCGCCGTGCGCTCCAGCCAGAGGTCACCGGAGGCGAGCCAGCGCTCGATGGTGGGGCGGTCCGCGATGCGGACCCACGACCCTGGCTGCGAGCGGGTCGACGGTGTCCCACCACGGCTTGGTGGTGATGAGGTGCTCCGCCAGCACGAGCACCTCGGACCCCACGCGCTTCACGTGCCGGACCAGCGTGTCGCAGGCGGCGTACTGGTACTCCCGCTCGTCGCGAGCCCAGCAGGCCCGGGCGAAGGCGTCGAGGTCGTCGGCCGTGGGCGCCTTCCAGTCGCCGAGCGCCTCCTTCTGAGCGGCCCGCCGCTCCGGGGAGGGGATCCCGAGGAAGGCGAAGTGTCCCTTCATGTAGGCGGCCATGGCCGGGGCGCGCTCGGGGTCGGCCCGGGTCTCGAGCGCGACGACGAGGGCGCCCAGGCGCCGGTCCGCCTCGGCTGTCACGGGTCGAAGGCGGTGCTGGCGGGCTCGACGGCGAGGCCCCCGCCGTCGGCGACCAGGGTGGTGCCGGTGACGATGGCAGCCTCGTCGGAGGCCAGGAACAGGCAGCACGCGGCGATCTCGTCAGCGGTCGCCGGCCGCTGGAGGGGGACCTGGGCGGTGGCCCGCCGGTAGGCGGCTTCACGGGTGATCCCGGCGGCATCGGCCAGGCCGTCCATGTCCTCGTCGCCCATCGGGGTCACGACCCATCCTGGGCACACGGCGTTGGCCCGGATCCCCCGGGGGCCGTAGTCGACGGCCAGCGAGCGGGTGAGGCCGATCAGTCCGGCCTTCGAGGTGTCATAGGCGACGGACCGCTTCGCTGACGCCAGCCCGTTGACACTCGACACGAGCACGATGGACCCGGCCCCGCGCTCGACCATGGCGGGCAGCGCGGCCCGGGTCAGGACCAGCGGCCCGGTGAGGTTCACGTCCAGGGTGCGCTGCCAGCGCTCGTCGTCGACGTCGCCCGCCGAGCCGCTGACCCCGCCTCCGAGGTCGATGCCGGCACTGGCGACCACGATGTCCAGCCCGCCGAAGGTGTCGACGGCCGTGGCCACCGCCTCGGCCGCATGGGCCGGATCGCTGGTGTCCCCGGGGACGGCGCGGCCGCCGACCTCGTCGGCCACGACGGCGAGCGGCTCGGACCGCCGGCCGGTGACGACCACCATGGCCCCCTCCGCGGCGAACCGGCGCGCCGTGGCCGCACCGATGCCCGTCCCGCCGCCACTGATCAGCGCCACCTTGCCCGCGAGCCTCATGGCCGGAGTCTGCCCCCGGTCGGGTCGGAGCGCAGCGTCCGCGTCGGCCATGATCTGCGCCATGACGCGTGCTGATGACTCCGCTGTTCCGAACTACGCCGACCTGCTCCGCCTGGACGGCAAGCGCTTCGTGGTCATCGGCGCCGGCCAGGGCATCGGCCGCCAGGCCACCCACGCCCTCGCCCAGCAGGGCGCCCGGGTCCTCTGCGTGGACGTCGAGCAGGACCGGGCCGACGACATCGCCGCCGAGGTCGACGGCGTGGGTTGGGCGGGCGACGCCACTGACCGGGCCGGCGCCACCGCCATGTTCGACGCCGCCCACAAGGACCTCGGCGGCCTCGACGGCATCGTCGACATCGTCGGCATGGCCCAGTACAAGTCGCTGCTCGAGGTCGACGACGAGAACTGGCAGTGGCACCACGACATCGTCCTGCGCCACGCCCACCTGGCCGTGACCCTCGGCGGCAAGGCCATGGCCGATTCCGGCGGCGGCGTGATGGCCTTCGTCGCCTCCGTCTCCGGCATCAGCTCGGCCCCGCTGCACGGGGCCTACGGCGTGTTCAAGGCCGGCCTCATGTCCCTCGTGCGCACGGCCGCGGTCGAGCTCGGCCCCATGGGTGTGCGGGTCAACGCCGTCGCCCCCGGCATGGTCTGGACCCCTCGGGTCTCGGCCTACGTCGGCGAGGAGGGCCGCAAGAACAACGAGATGAACACCCCCCTCCGCCGGGTCGCCCTCCCCGAGGACATCGCCGCCGCCCTCCTCTTCATGGTCACCGACCTGTCCGGCTACGTGAACGGCCAGACCCTCGTCGTCGACGGCGGCGTCAGCGCCAAGTTCCCCTACCCCATGGACTTCTAGGAGCCTGCTGAAACTCGGCGGCACCGGCATGGCGGCGGGTAGGGCGGGGCGGGGGCTGACGGCGTTTCTGGTCCAGGCCTCTGGGGGCGTCCGGGCGTGCCTGATGATGTCCTGGTTCCCCGGATCGTCGCCTCGGTGCTGCTGCACCGGTCGAATCCGGAACCTGCCTGGTCCGCTGGACCCCGGTGCGGTCAGGTGGGGTCGACGTCAGCCACGGCCATGACGTCGAAGCCGGCTTTGTTGCCGTCGGGGTCGGGGACCTCGACGCAGGGGTCCTCGACGTCGTCGAACTCGAGGCGGAGGGCCCGGCCGGTGATGGCCCACATCACGTAGAGGCCGGTGATGTAGGTCAGCTCGAGGATGGCCACCTCGCTCAGCTCGGCCTTGAGGACGGCGAACACCCCGTCCGGCACCCGGCCGTGCTGCAGCGCCAGGGCATCGGTGTAGGCCAGCACGGCCCGCTCCAGGGGCGAGAAGCAGTCGGCCACCTGCCAATGGGGGATGGCGTCGACCTGCTCGTCGGTCAGGCCGGCGTCGCGAGCGGCCTTGCAGTGCTGGCTGAAGACGAACTGGGAGCCGCACGCCCAGCCGGCGCGGATCTGGCCGAGCTCCCGCAGCTTCGGGTCCAGCTCCCGGTCGGGGTTGCGGTAGAAGGCGAAGCTGCCACAGGCGTGGTCGAAGGCGTCGGGGGACTGGGCGAACACGGTCCACCAGTTGCCCGGTGAGCCGGTGGCCGTCCCCGGCTCGGCGACCGGGTCCCGGTCACCGAACAGCATCTGGTAGATGACCTTCCCGAAGTCGTGGACCTCGTCCCGGGGGACCTCGCGCAACCTCGGCATCACTGTCTCCTGTCGGTGATCGGCGCCGAAGCGCCGGGGATCAGATGGTCTCGTCGATGTGACCGAGGCGCTCGGTGAGGAGCAGGTTCTCCCGGTAGTCGATCGGGACGGCGACCAGCGTCGGCTGGCCGGACGCGAACCCGGCCTCCAACGCACCGGCCAGGTCGGCCGACCGCTCGACCCGGACGCCCCGCCAGCCGAAGGCCTCGGCCAGCTGCACCCAGTCGGGGTTGCCGAAGGCCAGGTCGGTGTGGCGGCCGAACTCGTTCTCCTGCTTCCAGGCGATGAGGCCGTAGCCGCCGTCCTCCCAGACCATGACCACGGGGTGGGCGCCGATGCGGGTGCAGGTCTCCATCTCCTGGACGTTCATCAGGAACCCGCCGTCGCCACAGACCGCCAGGATGCGCCGGTCCGGGTAGAGCATCGAGGCGGCGATGGCCCCGGGCAGGGCGAAGCCCATCGAGCAGAACCCGTTGGGGATCAGGCAGGTGTTGGGCTCGTGGCACTGGTAGTAGCGGGCCACCCACATCTTGTGGGCGCCGACGTCGGAGAGCAGCACGTCGTCGGGGCCGAGGACCTGGCGGGCGTCCCACAGCGCCTTCTGCGGCTTGATCGTGCCCTCGGCGTCGTCGTCGGCGAAGGAGGCGAAGTCGGCCAACATCGCGGCCCGAGCGGCGCGGGTGTGGCTGTGGTCCCAGTGGCTGTCCTCGGTGCTGCCCCGCCAGCAGCGCTCGTTGAGCATCCACAGCGTGTGGGCCAGGTCGCCGACCACCTCGACGTCGACGTCGTAGCACTCGTCGACCTCGGCGGGCAGGAAGTCCATGTGGATGATCGTCTTCTCGTGCGCCGGGTTCCACAGCCGGGGGTGGTACTCGACCATGTCGTAGCCGAGGGTGATGACGAGGTCGGACTGCTCGATGGCCCGCACCGGGTGGTCCCGGGCCTGCAGGCCGATGGTGAACAGGCAGCGCTCGTCGTCCATGTCGACACAGCCCTTGGCCATGAACGTGCTGACCACGCCGATGCCGGTGCGCTCGACGAACTGACGCAGCTGGGTCGACGCCCGCCGGCGGATCGTCCCGTTGCCGGCCAGGATGATCGGGCGCTCGGCGGCCTGGATGGCGGCCCAGGCCTGGTCGACGATCTTGTCGTCGGCGACCGGACGACGGAAGCGGTGGGGCACGATGGGCTCGGCGTCGACGTCGTGGTCGGCGATGTCCTCGGGCAGCTCGATGAGACAGGCGCCCGGCTTCTCGGTCTTGGCGATGCGCACGGCCTTGCGGACGATCTCGGGGATGTTCCGGGCGTGGTGGACCGTCTGGGCCCACTTGGTGATCGGCTTGTACATGGCCACCACGTCCATGACCTGGTGGGACTCCTTGTGGAGCCGGGTCGTGGCCCCCTGGCCGGTGAGGACGATCATGGGGGAGCGGTCCATGTTGGCGTCGGCCACGCCGGTCAGCAGGTTGGTGGCGCCGGGGCCGAGGGTGCCCAGCGCCCCGGCGGGCTCGCCGGTGAGGCGGCCGTGGACTTCGGCCATGAACGCCGCCCCCTGCTCGTGGCGGCAGAGGACGAAGCGGATGTCGGAGCCCTCCAGCGACATCATCACGTCCGCGTTCTCCTCACCGGGGACGCCGAAGACGTAGTGGATGCCTTCGGCCTCGAGGCAGCGGACGAGCAGATCGGACGCCTTCATCAGGTTCTCCTCGGCGGGATCGGGGGCGCACGCCCCCGCGCCCTCGCCGAGAGTAGGTCAGACTTCGCGCCGGATCCCCCGGGTCGGCGAAAACGCCGAATCATCCCCTGCCGGGGGATTCGGTTCACCCGGTCCTTGGACGAAGGTGTTGCACCATGAGCCCACCGGATTCTCCCCCGGCCGACGTGGCCGCCTCCCCGCCGCGTCGGCGCCTGCCTGTGCTCCAGGGCATCCTGCCGCTGGACCGGAAGCGGATACCGGCCGACATCGCGGCGGGCGTGACGCTGGCCGCGCTCGGCATCCCCGAGGTGATGGGTTACACATCGATCGCCGGGATGCCCGTCATCACCGGGCTGTACACGATCCTCATCCCGATCGCCGTCTTCGCCCTGCTGGGCTCGTCCCGCCACCTCGTGGTCGGGGCCGACTCGGCGACGGCGGCGATCATGGCCGCCGGCCTGGCGGGCATGGCCCCGATCGCCTCCCCGCAGTACGTCCAACTGGCGGGGATGCTGGCGATCATCACCGGCGGGATCCTGATCCTCGCCCGGTTGGTCAAGCTCGGCTTCATCGCCGACTTCCTCTCCCGCAGTGTCCTGATCGGGTTCCTCACCGGAGTCGGCATCCAGGTGGCGATGGGTCAGGTGGGCGGGATGCTCGGCATCACCGACACCGTGAGCGGGGGCACGATCGAGAAGTTCGTCGAGACGCTGGGCGACATCGGCGACAGCAACGCCACCACGGTCTACGTGTCGCTGGCCGTCATCGTCGTCATCCTCGGCGCCAAGAAGATCAACCCCCGGATCCCCGGAGCGCTCATCGCGGTGGTCGGCGCCATCTTCGTCAGCTGGCAGTGGGACCTGGCGGCGGACGGCGTGGCCACGCTCGGCCAGGTGCCGAGCGGCCTGCCCGCCTTCGGGATCCCCGATGTGACCTGGTCCCAGTTCACGGCCCTGCTCGGTCACGGCCGGGGCGATCTTCGTGGTGATCCTGGCCCAGAGCGCGGCGACATCCCGGGCGTACGCCGCCAAGTACGAGGAGGGCTTCGACGAGAACGTCGACCTCGACGGGCTGTCTGCGGCCAACATCGCCGCCGGGCTGTCAGGCACCTTCGTCGTGAACGGGAGCCCGACCAAGACCCAGATGGTGGACGGCGCGGGAGGACGGAGCCAGGTGGCGAGCCTGACCACGTCGGTGATCGTCCTGCTCGTGCTGCTGTTCTTCACCAAGCCGCTGCAGTACATGCCCACGGCGGTCCTGTCTTCGGTCGTCTTCCTGATCGGCCTGGAGCTCATCGACCGCCTCGGCATGAGCAAGATCTGGCGGCTCCGCCGAGACGAGTTCGTCATCGCCACCCTGACCGCCGTCGTGGTGGTCGCGGTGGGTGTCGAGCAGGCGATCGTCCTCGCGATCGTCCTGTCGATCATCGACCACCTCCGCCGCAGCTACCACCCCAACGACACGGTCGTGGTCACGACCGACAGCGGGCACTTCGTCACTGCCCCGGTGGCGGCGGGGCTGACCACCGAGCCCGGCTTGGTGATCTTCCGCTTCGCGGCCAGCCTCTACTACGCCAATGCGAACCGCTTCAACGAGGAGATCCTGGAGCTCGTCGGCGACGGCGCGCCCGACGTGCGCTGGCTGGTGGTCGAGGCCGGCGCCATGTCCGACATCGACTACAGCGGCGGCGAGACGGTCAAGCAGGTCATCAACGAGCTCCAGGCCCGGGGCGTGCACTTCGCCGTGGCCGACATCGCTCCCGGGGTCCGCGCTCTGCTCGACCGGTACGGGATCACCGAGCTGGTCGGCGAGGACGCCTACTTCGACACGGCGGCGGCGGCGACCGCGGCCTTCCGGGACAGCGCCTCGGCGTAGACCCCGGTGATCTCCCGCGAGGACGCCGAGGTCCTCGACGCCACGGATCCGCTGGCGGACTGGCGGGACGAGTTCGTCATCCCCGACCCGGATCTGGTCTACCTGGACGGCAACTCGCTGGGCAGGCCGTCGAGGCGAGCCGTCGAGGCGATGCGACGGGTGATCGACGAGGAGTGGGCGGGCGGCCTCATCCGTTCGTGGGACCACTGGATCGACGTCCCGTTCGAGGCGGGGGCGGCGTTGGCCCGGCTGCTGGGCGCCGACGGGGACGAGGTGGTCGTCCACGACTCGACCTCGGTGAACCTGTTCCAGCTCGTCCATGCGGCCCTGGCGCTGCGGAGCGAACGACGGGTCATCGCCGTCGAGCCGGGCGACTTCCCGAGCGATGTCTATGTGGTTGCCGGCATCGCCGCCCGGACGGGCCACGAGGTCCGCGATGGGTTCGACCGATTGGACGACGTCGCCGTGGTGGTGCGGTCCGTCGTGGACTACCGGACGGCCGAGATCGCCGACGTGGCCGGCGAGACCGCTCGGGCCCAAGAGGCGGGTGCCTTGGTGATCTGGGACCTGTCCCACGCCGTGGGCGTCCTGGACCTGGACCTGCACGGCGCGGGCGTGGAGCTGGCGGTGGGCTGCACGTACAAGTTCCTGGGATCGGGCCCGGGTGGGCCGGGGTTCGCCTACGTGGCCCGGGCGCTCCAGCCGTCGATCGACCAGCCCGTCTGGGGTTGGTTCGGCCGGGACGACCAGTTCGCCATGCCCTCGTTCTACGAGCCGCGGCCGGACATCGGCCGGCTGCTGATCGGCACGCCGGGGATCGCCGGCATCGCCGCGGTGACCGCGGCGGCGGGCGTCGTGGCCGATGCCGGCATCGCAGCCATCCGGACCAAGGCCATGGCCCTGACCGGCCTCGCCCTCGACCTCTGCGCCCAGCTCGGCCTCGAGTCGCCCACGCCCCGGGACCCGGATCGTCGGGGCGGTCACGTCTCGGTCCGCCACCCCGAAGCCCGCCGCCTGGTCGACGAGCTGATGGCCGAGGGCGTCGTCACCGACTTCCGGCAACCCGACCTGATCCGCCTCGGGTGCTCCCCCTTGACCACCCGCTTCACCGACGTCCACGACGCCCTCACCACCCTCACCCGCCTCCTCCCCTGACCGGACCCGTTCTGGTCACTGAATATGCGCGTGGGGCGACACATCCAGGTACCAGAACGGGGTGGTCGTCGTTCTGGTACCTGAATATCGCGTGGGGCGACACATCCAGGTACCAGAACGGGACGAGGGTCGGGCGGGGGTGACTACGGTCCGGCGGCGTGAACGCCTTCGATCTCACCGACCGGGTCGCCATCGTCACCGGAGCGGCCAGCGGCATCGGCCGGGCCTCCGCCGAGCGCATGGCCGAGGCCGGAGCGGTGGTGGTCTGCGCCGACCGGGACGAGGACGGTGCCACCATCACCGCCGAGCACATCACCGGGGCCGGTGGGCGGGCCGACGTCGTGGCCCTCGACGTGACCGATCGGGAGCAGGTCGAGGCCCTGGTCCATGTCGCGGTGGACCGCCACGGCCGCCTGGACGTCATGGCCAACGTGGCCGGCGTCATGCACCGGTCGACGGTCCTGGAGACCACCGAGGCGGACCTCGACCGCCTCCTGGCCATCAACCTGAAGGGCGTGTTCTTCGGCTGCCAGGCCGCCGGCCGGGTCATGGCCGAGCAGGCCTCGGGCAGCATCGTGAACATGGCGTCGGCGGCGGTCGACCAGCCGGCCGGCGGCCTCGTCTGTTACGGCATGGCCAAGGCCGCCCTGGTCCAGCTGACCAAGGTCCTCGCCGTCGAGCTCGGGCCGACCGGGGTGCGGGCCAACGCCGTGGCGCCGGGGTTCATCGTCACCCCGATGACCAACAAGGCCTGGATCGCTGAGGACGGCACCGAGGACCCGGAGATCAAGGAGGCCTTCACCGGCCGCATGTCCAAGGGCACCCCGCTGCGCACAGTGGGCGAGCCCGACGACATCGCCTACGCCGTGCTCTACCTCGCCTCCGATGCCAGCAAGTTCATGACCGGCCAGATCCTCCGCCCCAACGGCGGCGTCGCCATGCCCTGGTAGCTCCGGTCGCGCTGGCGTCGGCGGGCTCCGCCGGTGAACGTCAGGCGGCGGTCGGGGACGACGGGGAGGGGTCGGTCGGGCACCGGTACCCTCGAGGTAGTGACCTCTGGCCCCCGCGTCCGCTTCGCGCCCGCCCCCACGGGGTACCTGCACGTGGGTGGGGCCCGGTCGGCGCTGTTCAACTGGCTCTTCGCCCGCCAGGCCGGGGGCACCGTGGTCCTGCGCATCGAGGACACCGACCAGGAGCGCAGCCGGCCCGAGCTCATCGAGGCCATCCTCGAGTCACTGACCTGGCTGGGCATCGACTGGGACGAGGGCCCCATCTTCCAGTCCGACCGCCGGGAGCTCTACACCACGGCGTGCGAGAAGCTGCTGGCCGACGGCTCCGCCTACCTGATCGACCAGGACAAGAACGAGGTGCCCGGTTCGGCGCTGCAGCCGGGCCTCGGCGTCTCGGTCCGTGTCCCCGAGGGCACGGCAGTCATCCGTGACGTCATCCGGGGCGAGGTCACCTTCGACTACGCCGACATCGAGGACTTCGTCGTCTGGCGGGGCAGCAACGACACCCCCGGCTTCCTGCTGGCCAACGCCGTCGACGACCCCGATCTGGGGATCACCCACATCGTGCGGGGCGAGGACCTGCTCAGCTCGACCCCTCGGGTGATGCTCATCCGCACGCTCCTCGGCATCGACTACGACCCGCTCTACGCCCACCTGCCGCTGCTGGTGAACGAGCAGCGCCAGAAGCTCTCCAAGCGCAAGGACGACGTCGCGGTCGGTGACTACGTCCACCGCGGCTACCTGCCCCAGGCCATGGCCAACTACCTCGCCCTGCTCGGCTGGGGCCCGCCCGACGGCGTCGAGGTCCGGCCGATGACCGAGATCGTCGACCTGTTCCGCCTGGAGGACGTGGTCAAGGGCGCCGCCTTCTTCGACCTGAAGAAGCTGGAGCACGTCAACGGCGAGTGGATCCGCCGCCTGTCGACCGACGAGTTCCTGGCCGCCGCCGAGCCGTGGGTTACCGGTGACGACGTGCCCTGGCCCGCCGACCGCTTCGACGGGGCCGTCTGGCGTGACGTCGCCCCGTTGGTCCAGGAGCGGCTCAAGCTGCTGTCGGACATCCCGGTGCAGATCGACTGGCTGTTCCTGGCCGAGCCCCCCGAGGACGCCGAGTCCTGGGCGAAGGCCATGGCCGGCAAGGTCCCCGCCGCGGACCTGCTCGACGCCGTCATCGAGGCCTACGAGAGCGCCGACTGGGAGGCCGAGACCCTCAAGGAGACGCTGCGGGTCCTGGGCGAGGAGCGGTTCGAGCTGAAGCTGGGCAAGGCCCAGGCGCCGGTGCGGGTGGCGGTCACGGGACGGACCGTGGGCCCACCCCTGTTCGAGGGGCTGGTCCTGCTGGGCCGGGACGAGACGCTGAGGCGGCTGCGGGCGGCACGAGCGAGGCTCTGACGTGTTCGGCACCCGCTGGTTCCGGCTCGGCTGGAAGATCGCTCTGGGGGTGCTGGTCGTGCTCGCCCTCTACGTCGGGGGCACCTTCGTCCAGGTCTGGCAGGCCTCCCGGGACGACCAGGCCCAGGAGGCCGGGGCCATCGTGGTCATGGGCGCGGCCCAGTACAACGGCGTGCCGTCGCCGGTCTTCGAGGCCCGCCTCGATCACGGTCGGGAGCTCTACGAGCAGGGCCTGTCCGACGTCGTGGTCGTCACCGGCGGTCGTCAGGAGGGTGACGAGTTCAGCGAGGCCCAGGCCGGGGCGCTCTGGCTGGAGGAGCACGGTGTGCCCGAGGAGGCCCTGCGCCTCGAGGTCCAGGGCCGCAACTCGTGGGAGTCGCTGGCGGCCAGCGCCCGCTTCCTCGAGGACGACGGGATCGACGACGTGATGATCGTGTCGGACCCCTTCCACTCCAAGCGCCTGGAGGAGATCGCCAGCGAGGTCGGCCTCGAGGCCTTCGTGTCGCCGACCACCGACAGCCCCGTGACCGGTGGCGCCGAGTTGCGGGCGATGGTGCGGGAGACGGCCGCGGTGTCGGTGGGGCGGGTGCTGGGCTACCGCCGCCTGATGAACCTGGACGACACGGTCAACAACCCAACCGGCTGACGGCCGGCCCGGTCCAGCCGCTACCCTCGACGGTCCCACCGATCGGGGGTGGTGTAATTGGCAACACAGCTGGTTCTGGTCCAGTCGTTGAGGGTTCGAGTCCTTCCCCCCGAGCGCCGGCGGTAGCCTCTCCGGGCTGTCGCCACGAGGCCCCATCGTCTAGTGGCCTAGGACACCACCCTCTCAAGGTGGAGACACGGGTTCGAACCCCGTTGGGGCTGCCACTCTCCGATTTCCTCCCGTCTGGCGCGCGAGGGCCCGGGCGGCGACTGTGTCGCCGAGGACACCACACCGTGCTCATGGGTGGAGACACGGGTTCGAACCCCGTTGGGGCTGCCACTCTCCGATTTCCTCCCGTCTGGCGCGCGAGGGCCCGGGCGGCGACTGTGTCGCCGAGGACACCACACCGTGCTCATGGGTGGAGACACGGGTTCGAACCCCGTTGGGGCTGCCACTCTCCGATTTCCTCCCGTCTGGCGCGCGAGGGCCCGGGCGGCGACTGTGTCGCCGAGGACACCACACCGTGCTCATGGGTGGAGACACGGGTTCGAACCCCGTTGGGGCTGCCACGCCAACCTGGGCGCTGACCAGGGCGAACGCTTTGGCCGGCGGGGCGTCGCCGCACTGCTTTCCGCACTCCGACTGGTATCCGCCGCCACATGAGGCCGTCACACCTCCCGGCGACCATGGCCCGGTGAAGGGCAGCCTCCGCTTCAAGGACGAGGCCTGGCGGCTCACCGTCTACGCGGGGCGCCGGCCCGACGGCCGCCAGCACCGCATCAACAAGACCGTCTACGGGCCCAATAACCGGACCGGACGGCGCGACGCCGAAAACCTTGGCCAAGCTCGTCGCCGCGGTCGCTTCCCGGCCGGCACGCCACCAGCGAGCACCGCACGCTCAACGAGCTCCTCGACGAGCCCGACCCGCTGTGCGAAGGCGTGCCGGCCACCGACGTCGAACCGACCGAAGAAGCAGGCGCCGACTTCTCCGCCGGCCAGACCGGCCCGTTCATCGGCTGGCGGCCGCCTCCTATCCGGATGCAGCGACCGCCTCCGGACAGCTCGACTACCTGATCGACGCCATCGCCCAGCGCAACAACACCATGGAGCTCCAGGCCGACGACGGCACCGCCAGCACGGCCACGGTCACCCCGCTCTCCTTCAACCGGTCGGTGACCGCACGATCGCCTTCCGGGCCACTATCGAAGACGGCCCGATTCCGGTCTCCTTCGACCAGATCACCGCCCAGGCCGGCAACGTCGTGATCCTCCTCACCTACGTCACCGTTCTCGGTGACCGATCCGACCCCGTCGTCGCTGAGCGGCTGCTCCAGACCATGGTCGATCGGGTCGGCTAGCCGATTGACGCCATGCGCCGCCTCGACGAACGGTGGCATGATCGGGGTACGCGCCCCCGCCTCATCCCCGCCCTCCTAGTTGTCGCCGTCGTGCTCGCCGGCTGCTCGGACGACGCCGCCGATTCGCCTGACGAGTTTTCTGGCGGCCCGGCCGCCATCAGCGATCTGCCTTCCTGCGTCGACGACTTCGGTGTCGGTGACACATCCCCCGAGGACTTCACCGCTGGCTGTGTCCAGCCGGACGGATATGTCCAGCTCGGCTCCTACTTGGAGTGTGGCGACGGCCGGATCCTCTTCACCCTTGATGACCCGGCCCGGTGGGGTGTCACCGGCGAGCCGATCGTGGCCTCCACCACCCCGGACGTCGCCGCCGACCCCGGCTACCGCGACGCCTACGAGACCTGCACGGCCTAGGTCGCCGCACGTTCGCCGCACTCCATCCCCAGAACACCCCCGCCACGGCGGACGCTGGCCCCGCTTCTCCGGCTATGTCGAAGGCCGCAACGGGTTCGAACCCCGTTGGGGCTGCCATTCTCGAGATGGCTGGGTTGCCGTCCGGTGGCGGCGACCGCGTGGCCGAGGACACCCGTGCCCTCCCGCAGGCCCGTCAGTCGCCCGCCGGGCGGCGCCAGCCCTTGAACCGGGTGGGCAGGTCGACGGCCCTGGTCACCTGCTTCCACAGGCGGTCGTAGGCGGCGCTGTTCGGCTTGGCCGTCGGATCCTCGAGGCGGATGATGTCGGGCTTGGTCAGTCCGAGGCCCAGCATGATCTGGTACCGCTCGGCCCGCGTGACCCGCTCGGGGGTCGGCCCGCGGGTCGACCGCCGGTCCTCGGGGTGACCGTTCCGCTTGAGGACGTCATAGACGGTGCGATGGCCGATCCCGAACTTGGCGGCGACCTCCGGCGCGGTCTCCCCCTCCAGGGACAGGCGGACGACCTCGGACTCCTGCGCGTCGGTGAGCACCCGTCGCCCCCTCTTGCGGGTGACCGGCCCGTACGCAGGCTTGCTGGGCTGCCGGTTCTCGGCCGGTCGCTCTGAGGTGCGCTTCTTCGGTGGATCGCCCGACGATCCATCCCGGTCGTCGCGATTCCTCGAGGCCATCGGACCCGGAGACGTCCCACCCTTCCAAGGCACCCCCGCTTTGCGTCGTTGGGCCAGCCGTTGGCGTCGGGCGAGTCGCCGTTCCTCGGCGTTCACGGCTTGCTCCCGTCGAATCGCACGATGATGTTCACGACCGTCCTGACGAGACGGCCCCCGGTTCGCTTACACGCCGAGCTCCCGCACGCCGCTTGCCGGGCTGGCACACTCGGGTGCGGCATGAAGGCGAGTCACAGCGAGGGGCGGTGGACCGAGCACTACGACCTCATCCTGCGCGCGCCGCGGAGCGGCTGCGGCGGGGGTTGCCCCGACATCCGCTCACCGGACTGCCGGCCTTCCGCGCGGCCCGGTACGCCGACGCCATGGATCCCGTCATTGCCGAGTTCGGGGCGGTCGGGCTGCCGGTGTCGATGGTCCTCGCGGACCTGGATCAGTTCGGCGTGGTCAACGAGAACTTCGGCCGCGTTGCGGGCGACGAGGCCCTTGGGGCGGTGGGGCACTGCCTTCGGGATCTGGTCCGCCCGCTCGACCTGGTGCTGTGGAGCGGCAGCGATGCGTTCGTCCTCGTCCTGCTCGGCGCCGACCTGGGCGTGAGTGCGACGCGGGCCGAACGGGCTCGGGCCACTGTGCGGCAACTCCACCTCCGCTCGGTACCCACCGGCGTCAGCGCGTCGTTCGGTGTCGCCGCACCCGTCGGTGCCGACACGGCCGGTGAGCTCATCGAGCGGGCCTTCGCCGCCGGGCAACGGGCCAAGGAATGGGGCGGGGACCGCGTCGAGGTGGCCCCTTGAGTCGCTTCGGTGGCCGGGACGGCTACGTCGATCATGCCGACTACGGCGTGGCTGATCACCTCGCCGGGTTCAGAAGCGGCCGCAGTTGCCCGGTGAGCTCGTCCTCACGGCTCACGGTGCCCAGCTTCGCACGGTGGCTCCGAGCAAGTTGACCCAGGGCTCAGGCGTTCGCGGCTTCGGCGAGGACGTCGAGGCACCACTTCTTCTCGCCGAACACCATGCAGGAGGTGCCGTCGCTGAAGGCCAGAGCGAGGCCGGGGTAGGACCAGGCACCGACATCGTCGAAGGTCAACTCGACATCGCCTCTCGGCCACCGGTACAGGACCGATGCCGGCGTGGCGCCGATCGCCTTCTTCTTGAGGTACACCAGCTCGTCACCGGTCAGGGCCAGGAAGCCCTGTTGGCGGGGCACCGTCGCCGCCATGCCGACATCGGCCTCCGGCTTGCCCAACTTGGAGGCGAACGCGGCGGCTATGGGCCCGCCCAGTGCCATCGCCTTGTCCTTCGGGGCGTAGGACCTGTACAGGGTGGCCCCGGGCGGCACGACGATCGCCACCGCGAGGACAGGAACACCGATGATCGCCTCGGCCTTCGGGCGCAGCTTCTCACTGACCGACATCAGGACCTCCCCGGTCTGGCTGACAGCAACGGTAGGGGATCGTCGCCCGCGCCGCCGGAGTGGCGGACGACGACGTCGAGTACCGCACGGGTCGGAGCGTGCCACTGTCGATCGTCGGGCAGACCTCGACCTGTTCAAGGTGGAGAGCCAGGACGCGCCGCGAGCCGCGCCCCGGGCGGGATGCCCGGGACGCGGTCGCTGCTGGTGGGTGGGACTACCCGAGGATCTTGGTCAGCTCGACGGTGGTGTGGTCGGGCGAGGTGCGCACGGCGAAGGTGTCAGCCACCTGGTAGGCGAGACCGAGCTCGGGGCCGAGGTCGTCGACCACCTCGAGGCCGGTGACCCAGGGCACCATCCGCAGTTCCCGCCGCAGGCGGCGGTCCGAGGTGATGTCCAGGTGCACCACGCCCTCGTGGAGCGAGGCATGCACCTCGATCGTCGTGACCGTGGGCATGAGGATCGTCTCGAAGCAGATCTCGTCGCTGGCGACCAACAGGTCGTCGACGACCCAGCCTCGCACCCCCACCCGTGCGAGCCAACGGCGGAACTCGGCGTGGATGATGGCGGGGGCGGCGGGATCGGCGGCAACCGTCAGGTCCAGCCTGTCGGTTTCGTTCATGATGGGACCACCTGGGCGTAGCGTTCCTGGCCGTCCTGCTGTGCTTTCGCCGCCCACTATGGGCCACTGTTCGTGGTGGGTCAACCACTATTTGTGATTCCTTCGACCTACGCGCACGTGTTCGCCGATCGGCCGGTCGTCCTCGGTACGGCTACCGTCGCACGCGCTGCGGCGGGCCGCGGTGGTGCTCGGGATCCTCGTCGGCGTGATCGTTGTGGGGACGACGGTGGTGCCGGCCGGCGCCGACCCCAGCGTCGGGCCGACACCGATCCCGGACGGCACCGCCCGGCAGAGCGTTGGCGCCGAGGCCCCCACCCAGGACCGGACCTACACCTACTCGCTGGCCACGCGGGCGCGATCACCGCCGACACCCAGTACTTCGCCCTGCACGTCGGCCCGACCCTGAACGACCCGCGGGGCTGGTCGCTCGGCGGAGGCATCGAGTTCCGCCAGGTCAGCAGCGGCGGTGTCTTCACCGTCTACCTGGCCGAGGCGGGCACGCTGCCCTCCTTCGGGTACCCGTGCAGCAGCATGTGGTCCTGCCGGGTGGGGCGCAACGTCATCATCAACCAGACCCGCTGGCAACAGGCCACGGATTCCTGGCGGGCCGCCGGCGCCTCGCTCGACAGCTACCGGCACTACGTCGTCAACCACGAGACGGGCCACTGGCTGGGATTCGGCCACGCCAGTTGCCCCGGAACGGGCCAGGCGGCCCCGGTCATGCAGCAGCAGTCCAAGGGCCTGAACGGCTGCCGTCACAACACCTGGCCGGTGCCCGGCGAGCGCTCGGCGGCGGGGAGCCGACACGGCCTCGGCGTGCGGTCCGCCGGTCCCGAGACGCTGCGCACCGACGTCGGTCAGGCCGGCGACAAGGTCCTGGCCTGTGACTGGAACGGCGACGGGCGCGAGACCCCCGGGGTCGTGCGGGGCAACGAGTGGCGCCTCCGCAACGACCTGCGCTCGGGCGGCCCGGCCGTGAGGTTCACCTGACGGCGCCATCGGTGACCGTTTCGTCTGCGGGGACTGGGACGGCAACGGCACCGAGACCCCGGGCGTGGTGCGGGGCAACCAGTGGCTGGTGCGCAACAGCAACAGCGCCGGCCCGCCGGTGGCCGTCTTCCGCTTCGGGGCACCCGACCAGCGTCCGGTCGTCGGCGACTGGAACGGTGACGGCACCGACACCCCCGGGATGATCGACGGCAACGTCTGGCGGGTCCGCAACCGCAACTCGACGGGTACACCGTTCACGACGTTCACCTTCGGGCACCCCAATGACCTCCCGGTGGTGGGGGACTGGGACGGCAACGGCCGCAGCGATCCGGGGATGGTCCGGGGCTCGACCTGGCGCCTCCGCCGGACCCTCGGCGCCGGCGGCCCGGACCAGCAGATCACCTTCGGTCGGGCCGTCCTGCCCCTCGCCGGCCGCTGGATCGGCCTGGCCAACGACCTGCCCGCCCGCAACACCAACGGCAACATCAACCTCCGCCGCTACGCCCCCATCCCCTGACACCCGCCTACTCGTTCTGGTTGCGATATCGCGCGCACCGGCGAACGATCGCGCAACCAGAACCGGATGGGTCAGGGGCGGGAGGCGGCGATCTCGGCCATGAGGGTGAAGAGGGGGAGCACGCCCGGGGTGTCGTAGGTGGGGTCGATCTCGCGGTAGACGGCGTCGACGTTGAGGGCGATGCGCTCGGACTCACCCCAGTCGGCGTAGGCGCCGAGGTCGATGTCCCAGGCCGCTTCGGTGGCCGACAGGCCGGCGCCGTGGCGGGCGGTCGCCTCGTCCCGCACGAAGGTCAGGTAGGCGGCGGTGTCCCGGACGGCCTGGGCATCGGCCAGCGGCCCGTGGCCGGGGACGATCACGGCGCAGTCGAGGCCCAGGATCCGGTCACAGGCATCGAGCCAGTTCTGCACGGGCCCGTCCCAGATCAGCGGCGTTCCGTCGTGGAAGAGGATGTCGCCGGTGAAGACCGTCCCCGCGTCGGGGAGGTGCACGATCACGTCGCCCGCGGTGTGCGCCGGGCCGACCTCGACCAGTTCGACCGGCTGGCCCCCGACCTCCAGGCTCAGGGCGCCCGAGAAGGTCCGGTCCGGGTGGGGTGGCTCGATGTCGTCGAAGGTGAAGGGCCCGAAGGCCATGGCGATGTACCGGTTGGTGGCATCGCCGAGGTCGAGGCTGGTCATCATCCCGAGCGTCGACGGCGGGAGCTGCTCCATCTCCGCCGCCGAGGCCGCCGAAGCGATGACCTCGGCCCCGATGACCAGCTGGTTGCCGTAGCAGTGGTCGCCGTTGGCGTGGGTGTTGACCAGCGTGGCGATGGGCGCCGTCGCGGTGATCGAGGCCATGGCGTCGAGCATGGCCCGGGTCAGGGCGAGGTCGAAGAGGGTGTCGACCAGCAGCGAGCCGCCGTCGCCCCGCAGCAGGCCGGCATTGCTCCACCCCCAGCCGCCGTCGGGCTGGAGCCAGGCGAAGACCCCGTCGCCCACCTCGTGCAGGCCGCGGGTGTAGGGCACGGTCGTGGTCACCCGCCCATCGTGGCAGACCACTACGTTGACCGCCCGAGCCCCGCCGGGGCACTCAGAGGGGCGTGGCATGGCCGGGTTGCAGGGTGATCTGACGGGCAAGGCGGCGGTGGTGACCGGCGGGGGCAGTGGCATCGGCCGAGCCCTCTGCCTGGCGTTGGCCGACGCGGGCATGGACGTGCTGGCCGCCGACATCGACCTCGCCGCCGCCGAGGAGACGGCGGCACTGGTGGGCGACAAGGGCACCCGGGGCGCGGCGGCCCGCTGCGACGTCACTGATCCCGACGACGTACGGGCCCTGGCCGACACGGCGTGGGCGGCGCTCGACGGCATCGACCTGATCTGGAACAACGCCGGGGTCGTGGGCACGAACATGCTCCTCGACACCCCGCTGGAGGAGATGCGCTGGGTCCTGGAGGTCAACGCCGTCGGACCCTTCATCGGCATGGTCGAGTTCGGCCGTCGCTTCCTCGCGCAAGGCACGCCGTGCCGGATCGTGACCACCGGCTCCGAGCACAGCCTCGGCGTTCCCAACGCCATGAGCGCCCCGTACACCGCGAGCAAGCACGCCGTCCTGGCCTTCTCCGACGTGTTGCGCCGGGAGGTGCCGGACTTCATCGGCGTCAGCGTCCTGTGCCCGGGCCTGGTCAGCACCCGGCTCTGGGAGGCCGACCGCAACAAGCCCGCCGACGCCGGCGGCGTGAACGCCATGGGCCACGACATGGCCAAGCAGCTCTTCGACCAAGGCATGCCCGCCGACGAGCTGGCCGCTCGGGCTGTCGCCGGCATCCGGCGGGGTGACTTCGTCATCGTCACCCACGCCCACTCCCGCAAGTTCGCCGCCGAGCGTTGCCACGAGGTGCTGGGCGCCTTCGACCGTGAGGAGCTCCCCGGCGCCGATGACCGCTACGACATCGACATGATCGTCAACCGCATGATCGCTGAGATGTAGTCAGGATCTGGCCCGGCTCGCCTGGTGAGGCTGCGCAACGGAGTGGAGCAGCGTCGAGGACTGGCAGCTTCGGCGGCGCCGGCGTTGCTGAGCGCAGCGAAGCCACGCAGATGTCACGGAGTGGAGCAGCGTGGAGGACGGGCAGCTTCGGCGGTGCCGGCGTTGCTGAGCGGAGCGAAGCCACGCAAGTGTCATGGAGCGGAGCAGCGCCGACGGCCAGCGGCATCGGCGGCGCCGGCGTTGCCGAGCGCAGCGAGGCCACTCACCTGTTGTTGGCGGAGAAGTGCTGGTAGTCCTGGGCTGAGGTCCAGGTACCGCCCCAGCCCCAGCCCTGGGCCCGGAAGGCCTCCCGCAGGACGTTGTGGGGGAGGGCCATGCCGGGGCCGCCGTGGCTGCGGTCGACCCAGGGCTGGCCGCCCGGCGGGTCGGCCACGCCGTCGTCGACGTAGGGGTTCTGGACGGGGTTGACGTCGATGGCCCGGCCGTAGGAGTGCTGGGACCAGGTCGTGGTGCCCGCCACGTAGCGGCAGTTGAAGGCGCTGGTGTTGTTGGCCCGCATCGACCGGCTGTCGCTCGCGCCGAAGTGGTCCACCGGGATGATCTGGCGGATCTGGAAGCGCCGGTCATAGAGGCGACGGAACGCCTCCCGGACGTCGGTCACGGCGTCCTGGTGCACGATCACGTGCCCCATGCGCCGGGTCCCGGCGTAGCTCCAATAGGCCACGGCGAGGTCCCGCAGCCGGGAGACGGGGACAGGGCAGCCCGGCCGCCAGGAGCGGCCGAGGTCCTCGGCGGTCACCCGGGAGGCGGGGGCGCGGAACTCGAGCACCGGCTCGGCCGGGCCGGGCGGCGTGCCGGTCGTGGGGTCCGGGTGGTGGAACGCCGTGAACACCAGGATCGAGGCCAGGGCCGTGGCCACCACCCCGATTCGGCGCATGGGGGCGAGGGTAGTCAGGCCCTGCGCCTACAGGTCCAGTGTCCCGCCGTCGGCGACGCCCGACATCCGCACGATCTTGGCCTTGGTGCGCACGAGGACGTCCCGGGGGCTGGCCGCCACCTCGTCGGCCAGCACCAGTGCGGCGGCCACGGGGTCCTCGGCGACCTCTCGGACGAGGCCGAGTCGCCAGGCCTCCGCCGCATCGATCTTCCGGGTGGTCAGGCACAGGTCCCGGGCCACGGCGCCCCCGACGAGGTCTCGGAGGGGGCCATAGACCACGTCCCCGAAGCGGATCTCGGGGTGGGCGAAGGCGGCCGTCGGACCGGCGACCCGGAGATCGCAGAGCACGGCGAGGTCGAAGCCCCCGGCTATGGCGGGCCCGTTCACGGCCGCGATGGTCGGCACGGGGAAGGCGTGCCAGCGGCGGTGCCACTCGTCGCTGCTGGCCCACAGCGCCTCCATGGCCGGCGGGTCGGTCATCGCCGACTCGAACTCCCCGAGGTCGAAGCCGGCACAGAACACGCTGCCCGCGCCGGTGACCACGAGCGTGCGCACCGACTCGTCCTCGGCCAGGGCGGCCAGGAGAGCGTTGGCCTCCTCCCGCAGCGCCGTCGACAGCGCGTTGCGACGGTCCGGACGGTCGAGGGTGACGAGGACGACACCGTCGGCGGGTCGCTCGGTGCGGATCAGGTCGGCCATGACCGGATTCTCGCGCCCCCGGTCGTTCTGGCGGCTCCAGCGCGCGCCTGCGCGCTCGTCCGAGCCTCCAGAACGGGATGGACGAGGGGACGGGGTCGGCGTGGGATGCTCCCGACGTGGCCACTCCGCTGCTGGTCCTCGCCGCCGGCTTCTGCGCGGCCGTCGGCTCGGTCGGCGGCCTGGGCGGGGCGCTGCTCCTGGTCCCGTTGCTGGTGGCCACCGGGACCCCGGCGACCGAGGCCGCCCCCCTCGGACTGGTGCTGGTCGCCGCCGGGTCGCTGGCCGGAGGCTCCCGTCACCTGGAGGACCGGTCGGTCAACCACCGCCTCGGGGTGACCGTCGAGGTGGCGGCCAGCGCCGGCGCCGTCGTGGGCGCCCTGCTCTCGGGGGTGGTCAGCGAGACCGTGCTGGTCTACGCCCTCGCTGCGGTGGCCCTCGTGGCTGCCGTCGCGGGCGGCAGCCGCAAAGGGATCCGCAACGCCCCCCACCCGGCGTTCGGTCCCGAGCACGTGGGCGAGCGGGTGGGCATGGTCGGCGGGGCGGTGGCCCGCGTCGGCGGCGTCGCTCCCTACCGTCCCCGGCGTCTGCCCCTGGGACTGGCCGCCATGTCGGTCGCCGGTCTCGTGTCGGGGATCTCCGGCGTCGGGGGCGGCTTCATCAAGACACCGGTGATGAGCGAGATCATGTACGTCCCGGTGAAGGTGGCCGCGGCCACCAGCACCTTCACCGTCGGGATCACTGCGGCCGTGGGCCTCCTCGTCTTCGCCGCCCAGGGCCGCATCGAGGCCCATCCGGCCGCCGCGGTGATCATCGGCAGCGTCGTCGGCGGGCTCACCGGTGCCCGACTGCAGAACCACCTCCGAGGCCCCGTGGTGCGCAGGGTGATCGCCCTCATCCTCGTCCTCGTCGCCGTGATGCTGGTGACCACGGCATGACCACCGGCGACCTGGCCCGTGAGCCGATGGACCAGTTGGTCAAGGCCCTCTTCTGGGTGGTGGTGGTCGCCGCGGGCCTGGCCGTCCTCGGCCTGGCGCTGCCCGGTGAGGCCGGTGTGGCGGTGGCCGCCGCGGCCGTGGTCGTGGTCATCGCCTCGCCCCTGTTGCGGGTCCTCTGGCTCATCGCGGCCTGGTGGCGATCGGGTGACTGGCGCTTCGTGGGGATCGGGTGCGCGCTCCTCGCGGTGGTCGCCGGCGGGTTCGCCCTCGCCCTCCTGACCTGAGCTCGCTCAGCTCGACCGGGGAACCGGGCGGGCCAGCATCTGCTGGATCGAGGTGGCCAGCAGACGGCCGTCCTCGGACCAGACCCGGCCACAGGACCCGATCGTCCCGCCGGCGGCAACCGGCGACTCGGCATCGAGGAGCAGGAAGGGACTGCCCTCCGGCGCCTGGTGGAAGGTCACGGTCACGTCCAGGTTGGGCGCCATCCAGGCCTCCTCGAGGCCCGGCTCCAGGGCCCGGACGACCGAGGGCCAGCCCATCAGGTCACAGAGCATCGCCACCCGGGCCGCTTCGACGAACGGGTCCTCGAAGACCGGTGTGGGCCGGAAGCGATACCAGTTGGTCAGCGTCGGCGGGAGCGGTCGCTCGTTGGCCCATGCGTGCTCGTCGAGCCAGCCGAAGGGACGGCACTCGAGGTTGTCCCAGAAGGCGAAGGTGGTCCGGTTCTCGGTGGCCAGGTCCTCGATGGCGGGCAGGCCCTGCGGTCCGGGGCGATCGGGGCGGGCCGACCAGTCGTACTCGATGCCTGCGGGGCCGTCAGGATCCACGGTGGTCCAGACCACGGCATGGCTGATGGGGCGACCCTCCTGGGTCATGGTCACCCGCAGGCACTGGCTGCGGCGACCGGCTTGGAGCGTCTCGACGTGGAGGTCGACCGGAGCGAAGCGGGCCACACCCAGGAACTGCACGGCGAGGGAGACCGGCCGGGGGAAGTCCGAGTGGGCGCCTGCGGCGCGCAGGAGCACGGCGGCGACGTAGCCCCCGCAGGGGCCCCAGATCTCCCAGGCCGCGCTGAGGTCGGCCGTGTAGTGCCCGTCGCCACCGGTCACCCTCGTGTCCACCTCGAGATCGCCCATGCCGTGGCGACAATAGGGTGAGGCCATGGCGTGGGAGCGACCGATTCTGGGGCGTTGGTTCGAGGACCTCGAGGTGGGGCTCGTCGTGCCCCACGCCTTGACCCGGACGATCACCGAGGCCGACAACATCAACTTCAGCCTCAGCACCCTCAACCCGGCGCCGCTGCACCTCGACAGCCAGTACGCCGCCGAGACCGAGTTCGGCCGCCCCCTGGTCAACTCCATGTTCACCCTGGCCCTGCTCGTGGGCATCTCGGTGCACGAGACGACCCACGGCACCACGGTGGCCAACCTCGGGTTCGGGTCCGTGGCCTTCCCGGCCCCGCTGTTCCCCGGCGACACCGTGCACGCCGAGACCGAGGTCATGGCCGTGCGGGACTCCGGCAGCCGCCCCGACGCCGGCATCGTCACCTTCGAGCACCGGGCCTTCAACCAGGACGAGACCCTGGTCTGTCGCGCCACCCGCACCGCCCTGATGCACCGCCGCCCCACCTGACCCTCGTACTGGCGCCTCAATCGGGCGCCAGAAGGGTCAGTCGGTGGCGCTGTCGAGGAGGGTGCGGGCCTGGCGGGCGAGGGGCTCGTCGACCATCTGGCCCTCGAAGGCGATGGCTGCGGAGCCCGCGGCGACCGCGGCGTCGTAGGCCGCGAGGAGGCGCCGGGCCCGGTCGAGCTCGTCGGCCGTCGGCGTGAACGCCTCGTGGGACCAGGCCACCTGGGCGGGGTGGATGCAGAGCTTGCCCCGGAAGCCCAGGGAGCGACCGACGGCGGCGTCGGCTCGGAACCGGGCCTCGTCGGTCAGGTCGGTGACGACCTGGTCGACGGCCAGGGTGCCGGTGAGGCGGGCGGCGAGGGCCACCCGGGACCGGGCGTAGAGGACCTCTGTCCCCTCAGGTGTGCGCACCCCGCCCAGGTCGGCCACGTAGTCCTCGGCCCCGAAGTAACCGACGTGGACCCGGGAGTCGGCCAAGACCTCCTCGGCCCAGGCCACCCCCGCGGCGGTCTCCAGGCCGGCGACGATCGCGAGGTGGTCGAGGCCGAGCTCATCGAGGGCGTTGGCCACCTCGGTCACCTGCTCGGCCGACTCCAGCTTGGGCACCACGACGCCGGCGATGCCCGGGATGAGGGCCTGGGCCATGTCGTCGGCGAACCAGTCGCTGGGCACGGCGTTGACCCGTACGTACACCGCCAGGCCGGGGTGCCCGTCCCGCAGTTCCGCCGCCGCCCGGGCCACGATCGCCCGGGCCTCGACCTTGGCCTCGGCCGGCACGGCGTCCTCGAGGTCGAGCACGACCCCGTCCGGCCCCGACCGCGGCAGCTTGGCCAGCACCTCGGCCCGGTTGCCCGGGGCGAACAACAACGACCGCATGCGCACGCCGGCGAGCGTACGGGCCGCGTGGTAGCCCATGGCGATGGCGCCGTTGATCGTCCCCGCTCCCCGAGAGGTCGACCTCACCGACCGCCGGCTTCCCGACGACGTGGCCGTCACCGAGGTCACCGACGCCGACCTGCCGGCTCAGGGGTACGACCTGACCCTGGCGGACGACGGCATCACCCTCGCCCGCGCCGACGAGGCCGGCCGGCGCTACGGGCTGTCGACGCTGGCGCAGTTGGGGCGACAGGGCCTGGTGGCGGGCCGCATCCGAGACTGGCCGGACCTGGCCCAACGGGGGTTCATGCTCGACATCAGTCGGGACCGGGTGCCGGACCGGGCTTGTCTGCTCGCCCTGCTGGACCGCCTCGACCGGCTGCGCATCAACCACCTCGAGCTCTACACCGAGCACACCTTCGCCTACGCCGACCACGAGGCGGTCTGGCGGGACGCCTCGCCCATGACCGCCGACGACGTGGCCTGGCTCGACGCCGAGGCCGCAGCCCGGGGCATCGCGCTGGTGGCCAACCAGAACACCTTCGGCCACTTCGAACGATGGCTGCGCCTGCCCCAGTACCGGGACCGGGCCGTCGACCCTTCGTCCGCCGAGCCCCGTTCGCTGGCCCCCACCGAAGACAACGCCCGCTTCGCGCTGGACCTCGTCGCCGAGCTGGCCGGCCACCACACCGGAGGCACCGTCGACATCGGCTGTGACGAGGTCTTCGAGCTGCACGGCCGGAAGGAGGTCTTCGTCGAGCACCTCGGCCGCCTGCTGGACGGGACCCGGGCGCTCGGGCTCCACCCCCGGTTCTGGGCCGACATGATCCATGGCGATCCGGCAGCCGCGGCCGACATCGTGGGTGATGCCACCGCCCTGCTCTGGCACTACGAGGCGCCGATGCCCGCCGACACCCCCGACCTCCTGAGGAGCCTCGAGCTGCCGGCGCCGTTCGACGCCATCATCCAGGACTGGATCGACAGCCAGGCCTACCTGGGGTTCGGGCCGCGGGCCGAGCGCTTCGCCGGGGCGGGGATCGACTGGTGGGTGTGTCCAGGCACCAGTGGCTGGAACTCGTTGGTCGGCCGCTGGTCCAACGCCCGGGGCAACGCCCTCGACGCGGTCACCGCCGCCGCCGACTTCGGGGCCACCGGGATGCTGGTGACCGAGTGGGGCGACAACGGCCACCTGCAGCCGCCGACGGTCATGTTCCCGGCGCTGACCTACGCGGCGTCCGTGGCCTGGTGCCGGGCCACCAACGAGGACCAGGACACGGCCGCCGCCCTCGACGCCTTCGTGCTCCCCGACACCGCCGGTCGGGCGGGCGCCGCCCTGCTGGAGGCCGGGGAGGTCTACGGCCGCACCGGGGTCATCCAGCCCAACGGGTCAGCCCTGCACGACGCCGTGGCGGGCGGTGGCATGGGCGACTTCGGGGCGCCCACCGCCGAGGCCCTGGCCGGGGTCGAGGCCACCCTCGTCGGGGTCGACGACGCGTTGGCCGGGGTCGACTTCACCGACGCCGACGGGCCGATCACCCAGCGGGAGCTGCGCCAGGCCGTCGCTCTGGCCCGCCACGGGGCGCAGCGCCTGGCTGCCCGCCACGGTCTGCCCGCCCCCGACGACGCCACCCTCGCCGCGGACCTCGACGTCCTCCGGGAGGAGCAGGCCGCCTGCTGGAACGCCCGCAGCCGCCCCGGCGGCCTCGCCGACAGCCTGGCCCGGCTCCGGCCCCGCTGACGGCCCGGCCGCCGCCAATCGGGTCTCCAACGGCGTGCCTTCGGGGGCGTTGAGCATGGTCACCGCGGCGTTCGGGGTCCCGACGGCTCGGCCTCCCCGAGGCCGACGACACCCCGGTGCAGTTGCGTCGCTCCAGCTGAATCTGGTTGCGGTGCAGTTGGGTCGCTCCAGCTGATCTACCGTCTGCGCCGTGACTGCACTTCGCTTCGACGACATCGACGGGATCAACGCCTCGGCCGGCGGCGACTACGGGGACTGGGGACCTGAGATCGAGGTCACCCAGGACAAGATCAACCAGTTCGCCGAGCTCACCGGTGACCACCAGTGGATCCACGTGGACATCGAGCGGGCCAACGCCGGTCCCTTCGGCGGCCCCATCGCCCACGGCTTCCTGACCCTGTCCCTCCTGCCCGCCCTCACCGCCGGCAACACCCTCGCCCTCGACGGCGTGCAGAACGCGGTGAACTACGGCGCCGACGGCCTGCGCTTCCTGGCCCCGGTGCCCGCCGGCTCCAAGGTCCACGCCCGCAGCAAGGTGGTCAGTGCCGAGGCCAAGGGCAGCGGCACCCTGATCAAGTCCGAGATCGCCGTCCACGTCGTGGGCGCCGAGAAGCCCAGCCTCGTCTACCAGATGCTCGTCCTCTACATGGGATAGCAGCGACTGCGTCGCCGCTCAGCGCCGTCAGGCGCTGTGCAGGCCGAGGCGGACCATCAGGTCGTCGAGGAGGTCGGCCATGGGGGGCCAGGCCATGCCGGGTGCGCAGGCGACCAGGGTGACGATCCCGTGGATCCACGTGTGGACCTGGAGGGCGACGAAGGTGGGGTCCCGGTCGTCCTCGTTCACGTCGAGGATCTCGGCCACCATCGCGACCAGGTCGTCGAAGGCGCTCATGCCGATGGCTTCGGGCCGCTCGGGGAGGTTCGCCGTCCCCGAGAACATGACGGCGTACTGACCGGGCCGTTCGAGGGCGAAGCGGACGTAGGCGGCGCCGGCGGCCCGCAGGCGGACGACCGGATCGGGGTCGACCATGGCCTCGGCGAGGGCGCCCTGGAACTCCTGCCAGCAGTGCTCGACGGCGGCCTCGAGCAGGGCGTCCTTGTCCTCGAAGTGGTTGTAGACGGCCATGGGGGAGACGCCGGCCCGCTTGGCGGCGGCCCGCAGGCTCACCCCGTCGACCGAGCCGGCGTCGGCGATCAGGTCGACGGTGGCGTCGAGCAGGTCGACCCGCAGCCGGTCTCCCTGGCCCCGGGGGTTGCGTTCCCGTGTGACCGCTTTCACGTTGACGAGTGTAGATGTACAGGCGTAAACACGCAACATGTTCACCCGCATCGGCCAGTTCACCGTCCGGCGTCGCCGGTTCGTCCTCGTGCTCACCGTCGTCGTGGTCATCCTCGCGGGTGTCCTTGGCGGGGCCGTGTTCGATCGCCTCTCGACCGGCGGCTTCGAGGACCCGGACTCCGAGTCGGCCCGGGCGGCGGACCTGCTGGACCAGGAGTTCGGGGCCGGCGCCCCCAACGTCGTCCTGCTGGTCACCGCGGAGGACGGTGACGTCGACGCCGCCGCGGTGGCCGAGGTCGGCCGGGAGCTGACCGAGGAGCTGGCTGCCTACCCCAACGCCGACGACGTGGTCTCCTACTGGTCCCTCGGCTCGCCGCCCCCGCTGCGCAGCGAGGACGGCTCGGCGGCCCTGGTGGTCGGGCGCCTGGCCGGCGAGCAGGACGAGTGGCAGGTCGCGGGGGAGGGCCTGGACGAGGCCTTCGCCGGGGACCGTGGCCCGGTGAGCGTCGAGGTCGGCGGCTCGGTGGAGATCTTCAACCAGGTCGGCGAGACGATCGAGGGCGACCTGGCCCGGGCCGAGGGCATCGCCGTCCCCATCACCCTGATCCTGCTCGTCGTCGTGTTCGGCGGCGTGGTGGCCGCCCTGCTGCCGGTGGGCGTCGGGATGCGTGGCGGTCCTCGGCACCTTCTTCGTGCTCTGGCTGGTCACGGCGGTGCACCGACGTGTCGGTCTTCTCCATCAACCTGGTCACCGCGCTCGGCCTCGGCCTGGCCATCGACTACACGCCTGTTCGTGGTCTCCCGGTTCCGGGAGGAGCTGCCACGCCGGCCGCAGCGTCGACGACGCCGTGATCGCACCGTCGAGACGGCCGGGCGCACGGTGGCCTTCAGCGCCCTGACCGTGGCCGTCTCGCTGTCGGCCCTGCTCGTCTTCCCGCTGTTCTTCCTGCGCTCGTTCGCCTACGCCGGCATCGGCGTGATCCTGGTGGCGATGCTGGCCTCGCTGGTCACGCTCCCCGCCCTGCTGGCGGTGCTCGGGCCCCGGGTCGACACGCTGGCGGGTCTTCCGCCACCGGGCCACCGCCCGAGGTCGGCGAGGGCTTCTGGCACCGGGTCGCCACCACGGTGATGCGTCGGCCGCTGGTGGTCACCGTGGCCGTGGTCGCCTTCCTGATCTTCCTCGGGCTGCCCTTCCTCAGCGTCCGGTTCGGCTCGCCCGACCACCGGGTGCTGCCCGAGGGCAACCCGGCCCGCGAGGTGCTACCGAGTCGCTGCGAGAGGACTTCGCGTCCGACGAGGCCGACGCCTTCCCGGTCGGTCGCCATCGGTGACGGCTCGGCGACGGCGAGGTCGAGGCCTACGCCGCCGCGTTGTCGACCGTGGCCGGGGTGACCCGGGTCGACGCCCGCACCGGGCGCTACGTCGACGGGGCGCTGCTGGTCGGCCCCGACGCCACCATGGCCGCAGTTCGAGGGCGACGGGGCGACGTGGTTCAGCGTGGTGCCCGCCGTCGAGCCGGTCTCCGAGGAGGGTGAGGCCCTGGTCGAGGACATCCGAGGCCTCGACAGCACCGTCGACGAGGTCGTCGTCGGCGGCATGGGCGGCTCAGCAGGTCGACGTCGAAGGCGGCCATCTTCGAGCTGGTCCCGTGGGCCGCCGCTGTGGATCGCCGTGGCCACCTTCGTCCTGCTGTTCCTCATGTTCGGCTCGATCCTGGTGCCGGTGAAGGCGCTGGTGCTCAACATCCTGAGCCTGACCGCCACCTTCGGGGCCATGGTCTGGATCTTCCAGGAGGGCCACGGCGCCGGCCTCCTGGACTTCACGGCCACGGGCCTGACCGACACCACGACGCCGATCCTGATGTTCTGCATCGCCTTCGGGCTGTCGATGGACTACGAGGTGTTCCTGCTCTCCCGCATCAAGGAGGAGTACGACCGCACGGGGGACAACGAGGCCTCGGTGGCCGTCGGCCTCGAGCACACCGGCCGCATCGTGACCGCCGCCGCCCTGCTCCTGTCGGTGACCTTCCTCGCCTTCGCCACCTCGGGCATCACCTTCATCAAGCTGTTCGGCCTCGGGCTGGCGCTGGCGGTGATCATGGACGCCACGATCGTGCGGGCCACCCTGGTCCCCGCCTTCATGAAGCTGGCCGGCGACGCCAACTGGTGGGCCCCGGCTCCCCTGAAGCGGCTCCAGCAGCGCTTCGGCCTCCACGAGGCCCCACCCGACGCCTTCGACCTCGCCCGGGGGTCGGACTCAGTCGGCCGCCAGCCAGTCGGCGATGGCGGGCAGCGCGGTGGGGTCCTGGACGAAGAAGGCGTGACCCCCGTCGAACCACCGGAGATCCGCGCCCTGGATCTGACTGAGGAGCGCCTCCTGGTTGGCGGGGGCGGCGATGCCGTCGAACCGTCCGGCGGCGATCAGAACCGGTAGGTCCAGCTGCGGGAGCCGGTCCCACACGTCATGGTGGGACCGGGCCTGCAGCTGCAGGCGCTCACCCTCGGTCGGGGTGTAGCCGGCGAGGCGGGCCATGGCGTCGGTCCAGACGGCCCGCAGCTCGGGGTCGTCGACGGTGCGGGTGTCGAGCCACGCCACCTGCTGGGCCAGGCGCTCGTCGGGTGGGAGGTCGGCCAGCGTGTGCAGCGGTGACGACGACCCGCCCGCCCCGCCCGGTGAGGTGCAGGCCAAGCAGAGTCGCTCGATGCGCTCGGGGGCGGTGACGGCCAGCTCCTGGGCCACCATCCCCCCGAAGGACACCCCCAGGACGAGGCAGGTGTCCCAGCCGACGTGGTCGAGGAGGCCGACGGCGTCCGCCGCGTAGTCGGCCATGGTCGGTTCCCGGTGCGGGTCGTCGGGCGCGGACGAACCGAGTCCCCGGTGGTCGTAGGCCAGGATCTCGAAGCGCTCCGAGAGAGTCCGGTCGTCGTGCATCCGAGGCTGACGGCGCAGATCCGATCCGGAGCCCGAGACCAGCAGCAGCCGCGGCGCGCCGGCCGTCCCCCCGAGCTCGTACGCCAGCTCCACCCCCGGCAGCTCCACCGTCGTCGCCATCCCGCGTTCTTACCCGGATCCTGGCTGCCCGGGCGACCAGGATCCGGTTGAGAACGCGATCAGTTGGCGCTCAGGTCGTCGGGGAAGAGGGCGAGGAGCGCGAGGTCCTCGTCGGGCTGGCGGCGCAGGACGGCCCGCCAGAGGTCGTCGGGGGCGGTCGTGGTGACATCGGAGGGCTCGGCGTCGACCACGAACCATCCGCCCATGGCCAGCTCGGCCTCGAGCTGGCCGGGGCCCCATCCGGCGTAGCCGGTGAAGAGGCGCACCCCGCCGACGTCACCCAGCAGGCGGGCGGGATCGGCCTCGAGGTCGAGCACGCCGATGCCCGCGTGGACAGGGGTGAGGCCCTCGGGGGCGGCGTCGTCGACGAGGCGGCCGAGGCCGAGGACCGCGCCCTGTTCGACCGGGCCGCCGATGAAGACCGCGGGCGGTGCGGCGGCCAGGTCGACCCACTGGGGAAGGGCGTCGGCGATGTCGATGGGGGAGGGACGGTTGAGCACCACGCCGAGGGCGCCGTCGTCGTTGTGCTCGATCATGAAGACGACCGTGCGCCGGAAGTTGGGGTCCTCGAGTGGGGGGCCGGCCACCAGGAGGCGGCCCCGGGTCGGCGTCGAACCGAAGCTCACGCCGTGGCGCCGGTGGCGTCGGGCTGGTTGAGCTCGATCAGGTTGCCCGCCGGGTCGTGCAGGAAGCACTGCCGGCCGGCACCGATCACCGACGGCTCGCTGACCTCGACGCCGAGGGCCTGCAGGCGGGCCCGGGCGGCGTCGGCGTCGTCCACCCGGAAGGCGAAGTGCTGGCCGGCCGGGGCCTGGTGGCCGGGGATCTCGATGAGGTGGATCTGGAAGTCCCCGGCGTCGAGCCAGAAGCCGGGGATGCCCAGGTCGGGTCGCTCGAGCCGGGTCAGGCCCAGGACGTCCTCGTAGAAGGCGCGGCCGGCTTCGGCATCGTCGACGTTGAGGGAGACATGGTGGATGCCGCCGAGGACGCTCATGGCTGATGCCTCTTCGCCTGACGGCTCATCGGTGGCACGCCTGTGCGGCGTGCGTGATCGGCTGCGCCGCTCACCCGTTGTCCTCCAGCCCGGGCCAGAACGAGCGCAGGTGTTCGGAGAACTCCTGGCTGCCCTGGCCCTCGGCCTCCAGGGCCCGCAGGAACGACGTGACCAGCATCCGGTAGAACTCCTCGCTCTCGGGTGGGGCCTCGGGGAAGCCCCGCTCCTCGGCCCGGGCGGCCAGGTTGCTGGCGACCCGGAAGAAGGCGTGGGACAGGTACTCGGCCTCGTCCGCGGGGACCTCGTGCTCCCAGCGCATCTCCTCGACGCCGGTGGCCGCGGCCTCCCAGTCGTCCAGGTAGCGCACGAACGTGTCGACGGTGTCGTCGGGGAGCCAGACGCCGTCGGAGCCGGGCTCACCGACGACTCCTTCGAGGGCTTTGCGGGCGTAGCCCACCCAGGCCGTGACACTCGCGGCCGGGACCGGCCCGATCTGCACCTGCACTGCTCGTGACCCTACGCCTCCCGCCGCGGACCGTCACCTTGGGCGGTGCCCTCGCCGAGGGGGCCCCGGTGCGCCTTGGGGCGGATCGGCGGGCGGGCGGTAGCGTCATTTCGCTCGCATTCGGTCCAACGAAGGAAACCCCAATGCCCGAAGCCGTCGTCGTCGCCGCCACCCGGAGCCCCATCGGCCGGGCCAACAAGGGATCGCTGGTCGACATGCGCCCCGATGACCTGGCCACCCAGGTCGTCACCTCCCTGATGGAGCGTTCCGGCGTGGAGTCCACCGAGGTCGAGGACCTCATCATGGGCTGTGGCCAGCCCGCCGGTGAGTCCGGGTACAACATCGGCCGCGTCGTGGCCGTCGAGGCCGGGATGCCCGACGTCCCCGGCGTCACGGTCAACCGTTATTGCTCGTCGTCGCTGCAGACGACCCGCATGGCCGCCCACGCCATCAAGGCCGGCGAGGGCGACTGCTTCATCTCCGCCGGCGTGGAGACCGTCAGCCGTTTCATGAGCGGCATGTCCGACGGCGCCCCCGGCACCACCAACCCCAAGTTCGACGCTGCTCGCGCCCGCACCGCCGAGCGCAGCCAGGGGGGCCAGGGCGCCTGGGCTCCGCCGGAGGGGCTGCCCGACATCTACATCGCCATGGGCGAGACGGCCGAGAACGTGGCCGAGTACAGGCAGGTCGAGCGGTCCCGCATGGACGAGTTCGCCGCCCTCTCCCAGCAGCGGGCCGTGAAGTCCCAGGAAGAGGGCTGGTTCGACTGGGAGATCACGCCGATCACCCTGCCCGACGGCACGGTGGTCAGCAAGGACGACGGCCCACGCGCCGGCACCACCGCCGAGAAGCTGGGTGAGCTCAAGCCCGTCTTCCGCCCCGACGGCACCATCACCGCCGGCAACGCCTGCCCCCTCAACGACGGGGCGGCCGCGGTGCTGGTCATGAGCGACACCAAGGCCAAGGCCCTCGGCCTGACCCCGCTGGCCCGCATCGTGGCCTCCGGCGTGTCCGGCCTGAACCCCGAGATCATGGGCCTCGGCCCCATCGAGGCCTCCAAGCAGGCCATGGCCCGGGCCGGGCTGACCATCGACGACATCGACCTGGTCGAGATCAACGAGGCCTTCGCCGCCCAGGTGATCCCCTCCGCCGACGAGCTCGGCATCGATTGGGACAAGCTGAACGTGGCCGGCGGCGCCATCGCCCTGGGTCACCCCTTCGGCATGACCGGCGCCCGTATCACCGCCACCCT
This sequence comes from uncultured Microthrixaceae bacterium, assembly GCA_963777805.1. GTDB lineage: Bacteria > Actinomycetota > Acidimicrobiia > Acidimicrobiales > DATDAH01 > DATDAH01. Next base: position 284,691 of record CAVZRY010000002.1, read on the forward strand.
GATCCACAACCTCCGCGAGCACGACAAGACCTTCGGTCTGGAGACCATGTGCGTCGGAGGGGGTCAGGGCATGGCGATGATCTTCGAGCGCCTGGTCTGAGTCTTCTGGCTGGGGAGCGGGGAGAGGGCAGCCTCCCTCGGCTCCTACGCAACGAACGAAACGTCGCCGAAGGAGACGCCCCTCCCCGCTTGTGCGGCGCGCTCGACGATCACCACCTGCCCTTTGGGGAGGGGGTCGTAGGGCTGGACCTCTACTTGAGGTTCAGCCTCTTCTGGCCGGGCCCTGGCTGAAATTGCGTCTGATTTGTCACGCCCGGCGTGACAAATCGGCGCAATTTGGCTGAAGGGGGCGGAGGGCTGGCTTGGCGAGCACCTCACCTACATGCCTCGGTGTCGTGGGGCGCCGGGCTGAAGGGGGCGACGGGCTGGTTCGGCGACCACCTCACCTACGTGCGTGGTTTCGTTGGGCGCGGCAGGGCCGGCGTGGGGCGGAGGGCTGGCTTGGCGACACCATCGCCCTACGTGCGTGGTTTCGGGTCGTTTGCGGCCCGGTGGGGCTCAGCTGGTGACGTAGGGGTTTTCGCCGGCGGCGTGGTCGGTGACGTCGTGGATCTCGGTGATCTCGGGGATGTTGTCCCGGAGGGCCACCTCGATGCCGTTCCTGAGGGTCTGGGCGGCCATGCCGCAGCCCTGGCAGCCGCCGCTCAGGCGGAGGGAGACGACGCCGTCGTCGGTGACCGAGACCAGTTCGGCCCGGCCGCCGTGGCTGGCCACTGCGGGGTTGATCTGGCGGTCCAGCACGGTGCGCACCCGTTCGGCGACGGTGCCGGTCAGCTCGCCCAGGTCCTGGGCCATCTCGGGGCTCACTGCTCCCGCCGGGGGGCGATTCGGGTTGTCCAGGACCATGCCCGGGTTGAGCAGGTCCCGGCCCATGTCCAGCTTGGCGCCGTCGAGGAAGTCCCGGCTGCCGTCGGGCACGACCACGGTCAGGTCTTCGATGGTCAGCACGAGGTCGTCGGGATCGGCGTGCGCCGGGTCCTGGAAGTACATGTCATAGACGAACTCGGTGGCGTTGGCCCCCACCACCTCGACCCAGAGGGCCAGGCCGTCGGGCTCCGGCTCGTCGGCCCGCAGGGCGAGGACCCGCTTGCGGGCCTTGTCGGTGACGGTGAAGGAATCGCTCACGGATCACCAGGGTAGGGAGCGGTCCGATACACCGATCCGGCGTCATCGGATCGTCATCCGCGAGTGTTAGGAAAACATCGGAAATACAGCCTGTGACAGTAATCACACGTCTGAATGTTGCGGTTCGGTTACGAAGACGGTGATCCTGTCGTCACCCCACCAAGAGAAGCGCCTTCTGGCCGACCCCGAATTCGAGGGTCGGCCGGTGAACGGCCGCTCGAGCCGCTGCCCTCCGGGCCGGCCGGTGATCCCCTCACCTCCGAGCACCGCCGCGCGCCCACAGACCGGTGGGGGTCGTCCCCCCCAAGGAGCACACCCCCCTGTGCGAGCAATGAACAAGAAGATCGGACTGACGGCCATCGGCCTGACGCTCGTTCTGAGTCTCATCGGTGCCATCGATGCCGGCGCAGCGTTTGCGACCGACAACGAGGACACCACCCCGTCGACGGTTCCGCCCACGACCGTGGCCCCGGCCCCGACGACGAGCGAGGCGCCGCCGACCACGGCAGCACCCGCACCCGCACCCGCACCGGCGGCGGAGTCGGCGACCACGACGACCGTGGCCCCCGGCGACTCCGCCACCGAGCCCCGGACCGACCCCGCCACCGAGGAGGAGCCCGGGCGTCGCTGGGGCCCCGACCCGCGGCTGGTCGAGTACGGGAACTGCGGTCCCGGCTACACCGCCTGCCACGTCGCCAAGGCGCATCAGGCCCGAGGCCTCCGCCAGTGGCGAGACGGCCACTGGTTCCGCTGGGGCACGACCTGGGTCCGCGGCCATCGCGGCGAGACCTGGGCGGCCTTCCGCCAGGAGGCGGCCCGCGTGCGGGCGTTCGTCTTCGCCGTCGCCGTCGCCCGTCATCGGCGGGCGCTGGTGGACCGCTGGTCCGGCGTCGCCCGCTGCGAGTCCGGTGGGAACTGGGCCATCAGCACCGGCAACGGGTTCTACGGCGGCCTGCAGTTCAACATGGGCACCTGGCAGGCCTACGGCGGCCGGGGCATGCCCCACCAACAGCCGGCCTGGTACCAGGCGACCATCGCCGACCGGGTCCGCACCCAGGGTCAGGGCCTCGGCGCCTGGCCGCACTGCGGTGCCTACTACGGCTGACCTCACCCTCAGCTGAAGGTTGTCGGAAGCCCGTCCCCCAACGATGTGGGACGGGCTTCCGCCGTTTCCGCTCCCGAATCAGGGAGCGGTTCTGGCCGCGAGATGTTGCGGTGGCCGCGCATCGTTCGCGGCCAGAACGAGTCAGTCGAAGGTGCCGTGGCGGCCTTCGCCGGATGCGAAGCGGGCCGCGCCCTCTCTCGTCTCGCCGCTGGCGATGACCGTCGAGGCCCAGCTCGGTCTCCCGCAGGAGCGCGGCGTCGAGGCCGAGCGACCACTGGTCGTAGGACGACTCCCGGTCCGAGCGCAGGCAGTGCTGCGGGAAGCGCGGCGATGTCCTGGGCCAGGTCGACGGCGCCGCGGTCAGCGCCGTGCCGGGCTCGACCAGCCGGTTGGCCAGGCCCATGCGCAGGGCCTCGTCGCCGGACACGCCCCGGCCGGTGAGGATCAGGTCGAGGGCGTGGCTGTGGCCGATCAGGCGGGGGAGGCGGATGGTGCCGCCGTCGACGAGCGGCACGCCCCAGCGCCGGCAGTAGACGCCGAACACGGCGTCGGTGGCCGCCACCCGCAGGTCGCACCAGATCGCCAGCTCCAGGCCGCCGGCCACGGCGTGGCCCTCGACGGCGGCGATCACCGGCTTGTCGAGCAGCATGCGGGTCGGGCCCATCGGCCCGTCGCCGTCGAGGGTGACCCGGTTGCCCCGCCCGTCGGCCACCGCCTTCAGGTCGGCGCCGGCGCAGAACGTGCCGCCCGCCCCGGTGAGCACGGCGACGGCCACGTCGTCGTCGGCCTCGAAGCGCCGGAACGCCTCGGCCAGGTGCCCGGCCGTCGGCCCGTCGACGGCGTTGCGCACCTCGGGCCGGTCGATGGTGACGATGGCCACCGGTCCCTCGGTCTCGTAGCGCACGGTCATGCCCGGAGAGTAGAAGTGTCCCGTGCTGCCGGACGGGGTCTATGACGTGTTCGTGGTCGACGCCGAGGAGGAAGCCGGCGGTCATCCGCCTGGAGCTGACGATCCTGGCCGGCGAGCAGAAGGGCGAGGTCGTGAACCTGGCCTCGCCCAACCTGCAGGGCGAGCCCGCCCTGCTGCCTCGGCACCCCCGGCACGCTGACCGTCACCGACGGTCGTCCGGACCTGCGTCTGGAGCCCTGAGCCCTACCGAAACCGACGCGACCAACGGGGCGTGGGGTCGGGCCGCCGGCCGTCGGGGGCCCAAGCAACCGTCTCGGGCCGACATACCACTCGTCGTGGCCGCCTCTGGTTCTGGCGCCTGATTCTCCGGTCATAGCCGGAGGATCAGGCGCCAGAAAGCCAGGGGTGCATTGAACCCGGCCATTCGGCCACGGAGGGTGGCGAAACGAGGCAGAACGGCACCGCAGGCGTCGGCGAGGAGGAGCCGGCCCCCGTGGTTGCGTCGGTTTCGTTTGGCCCGAGGTCAGCCCGGCTTCACCGCGTGGCCGCGGACGGTGACGCGGACGAAGGCGGGGGACTTGCGCATGGACTCGCGGCGGGCTTCGACCAGCTCGAAGCCGGCGGCGGGGATGGCCTGGTCGGTGGTGCGGGTGAGGTGGCAGTTGCCGGCCCAGCGCTTCCACAGGGGCTCGATGCGGCGCTGCCACTTGTGGCGCTTGGGGTTCTCGTAGGCGGCCACGTGCTCCAGGTAGACGAGGCGGCCGCCCGGGCGCAGCACGCGGTGGAGCTCGACCAGGGCGGCCTCGTGGTCGGGCACCGAGCAGAGGACGAGGGTCGACACCACAGCGTCGAAGGTCTCGTCGGGGTGGGGGAGGGGGTCGACGCCGGCACCGGTCAGCTCGACGGGGAACGGTGCGGACCGGGCCGCCACCTTCGGCTCGAGCTTGGCCCGCATGTGGCGGTCGGGCTCGGAGAGCACGAGCCGGGTGACGGTGTCGGGGTAGTGCTCCAGGTTCAGGCCGGTCCCGGCGCCGATCTCCAGCACCTCGCCTGACAACCCGCCGAGGAGGTCGGCCCGCCAGGCCCGGAGCCCGGCGGCCTCGGTCTCGGCCATCGTGCGGTCATACCAGGCAGCCATGAGTCGGGGCACGGCCGGACTGTAGGCCCGAAACCATGCCTCGGCGGCCGGGAGCCGGTGGGCGAGACTGGCGCCGTGGCGCACCCCTACTGGCCGTTGTTCGACCTCCGGGTGCGCACGCCCCGCCTCGAGCTGCGGCCGCCGACCGACGAGGACCTGCTGAGCATCGTGGACCTGGTCCGGCGGGGGATCCACGAGCCGGAGATGATGCCGTTCTCCACGCCCTGGACCGAGGCCCCGTCGCCCCAGCTCGAGCGCAACAGCCTGCAGTGGAACTGGCGCCAGCGGGCCGAGTTCTCGCCGGAGAGCTGGGCCCTCGGGCTGATCGTGGTGATCCAGGACCCGGAACCGACCATCGTCGGGGTCCAGGACGTCTTCGCCAAGAACTTCGTCACCACCCGGGTCGCCGAGAGCGGCTCGTGGCTGGGCCTGGCCCACCAGGGCAAGGGCATCGGCAAGGAGATGCGGGCCGCCGTCCTGCACCTCGCCTTCGCCGGCCTGGGGGCCCGCTGGATGGAGACCTTCGCCTGGGAGGACAACGCGTCGTCCCTCGGGGTGACCGAGCGGCTCGGCTACGAGCCCAACGGCGTGGAGATGGACCTGCGGCGGGGGGAGGGCCAGCCGCTGCGTCGGTTCCGCATGACCCGCGAGGCGTGGGAGGGTCAGCGCCGCAAGGACATCCGCATCGAGGGCCTCGAGCACTGCCTCGACATGTTCGGCCTGCCCCAGGCCGTGGCCGGCGCCGACGCCTGCCGGGGCGGGTGGTGCGTGGTGACCCTGCCCGTCGAGGGCGACGCCACCGTCGAGGTGGTCGACCGGCTGGCCAAGGTCGCCACCCGCCAGGCCCAGGGCCGGCTCGGCGCGGTCGGGGTCGACATCCCCATCGGGCTGTCCGACGGGCCGCCCCGGAAGTGCGACATCGACGCCCGGGCCTTGTTGGGCGACCGGCGGTCCTCGGTGTTCCCCGCGCCGGTCCGGCCGGTGTTGGGGGCCCGGAGCTACGAGGCGGCGCTGGTCCGGTCCCGGGAGGCCGGTGGCGTGGGTCTGTCCAAGCAGTCCTGGAACCTGGTGCCCAAGATCGCCGAGGTCGATCGCCTGCTCGACCCGACCCGCCAGGGCCGCATCTTCGAGGTCCACCCCGAGGCGGCCTTCGCCGCCCTGCACGGCGTCCCCATGACCCATCCCAAGAAGGGCCGGCCGGGCCGGGACGAGCGCCTCGCCGTCCTCCGCCCCCACCTGCCGGGCATCGACGATCTCGTCGCCCAGCCACCGTCGGGCGCCGCGGCGGACGACGTCCTCGACGCGGCCGTCGTCGCCGTCACCGCCAAAGCCGTGCTCGAGGGCAAGGCCCGCCGCCTCGGCGAGCGCCGCCACGACGCCAAGGGCCTCGTCATGGAGATCGTCACCCCGGAGCTCGGCTACCACCCCTGACCCACTCGTGCTGGCACCGGATCTACGGGCCAGAGGGCGAGCATCCGGTGCCAGAAGCGAGATCTGGAGGCGGGAGAGGTCACCCGGTGGTACAGCTTGAGGGTCACAGGGCCGGTCCTCGTCGTACGATCGGGCCCACATCGACCTGGGGGTGTGCATGCAGCGGTTGACGGGGCTCGACGCCGGGTTCCTCTCCATGGAGACGCCCACGGCCCCCATGCACGTCGCCGGCCTGGCCGTGTTCGACCCGTCCGAGGTCGATGGCGCCTTCGACCTGGACCACCTACGGGAGGTCTATGAGCCCCGACTGCACATGGCCCCGCCGTTCCGTCGGCGCCTGAAGGAGGTCCCCTTCGGCCTCCACCACCCGCTGTGGATCGAGGACCCCGACTTCGACATCGAGTGGCACCTGCGCCGGGTCGCGGTGCCCGCCCCGGGCGGCCCCCGGGAGCTGGCCGAGCTGGCCGCCCACCTGAACGCCATCCCCCTCGACCGCAGCCGGCCCCTGTGGGAGATGTGGCTCATCGACGGGGTCGCCGGTGGCCACGTCGCCGTGCTGAGCAAGGTCCACCACGCCGCCATCGACGGGGCGTCGGGCAACGAGATCACCGTGGCCACCCTCGACCTGTCGCCCGGAGGGCTCCGAGGTCCCGCCGCCCGAGGAGGAGTGGACGCCCGACAGCATCCCCTCCGACGCCGAGATGCTGGCCCACGCCACGGCGTCCCTGCTGTCGTCGCCGATCCGGATGGTCAAGGCCACCCGGCGCACGATCGACGCCGCCCTCGGCCGGCGGGGGTTGCCGGCCTCCAGCTCGCCGCCGTCCCCGTTCGCTGCCCCCCGCACGTCGATCAACGGTCCGCTGACCCGGCAGCGGGTGTTCGCCACGACCTCGCTGTCGCTGCCGGCGGTGAAGGCCATCAAGGCCCACCACGACGTGAAGGTGAACGACGTCGTCCTCGCCCTGTGTGCCGGCGCGCTCCGGCGGTGGTTCGACGATCGGGGCGAGGAGCTGTCCGGCCCGCTCGTGGCCATGGTCCCCGTGTCGGTGCGGACCGAGGGCGAGAAGGGGGCGATGGGCAACCGGGTCTCCTCGATGCTGGTCAGCCTGGCCACCGAGGTCGGCGACCCGGCTGTGCGCTTGCACGTCATCGGCGACGCCACGCGGGAGGCCAAGGAGCGCCACGCCATCGGCGCCGACGCGCTGACCGACTGGGCCGAGTTCGCCGCTCCGGCGCTGCTGGGTCGGGCCGCCCGCCTCTACTCCCGCATGCACCTGGCCAACATGCACCGGCCGGTGTTCAACGTCACCATCTCCAACGTGCCCGGCCCGCCGTTCCCGCTCTACTCGGCCGGCGCCCGCCTGGTGGCCAACTACCCGATGGGTCCGATCTTCGACGGCGCCGGCCTGAACATGACCGTGATGAGCTACCGGGAACAGCTCGACTTCGGACTGCAGGGCGACCCCGAGCTGCTCGGTGACCCGTGGGTCCTGGCCGGCTTCCTCGAGGACGCCTTGGCCGAGCTGGCCGCCACCGTCCCCGAGCTCGAAGGGGAGCCCTTGGTGGTCCACCCCTTCGGCGAGGAAGCGGCCCCGGCCGAGCCCGCCGCCCTGTCCGCGGAGGACCTCACGGTGATCGAGGACACCGAGGAGCTCATCGCCCGGGCCCAGGAGGCCCTCGGCCGCGCCCAAGCCGACCGTGCCGACGCTGCCGCCATCACCGCCGCCCTCGACCAACTCCGCCGAGCCGCCGACTTCAGCCAACCCGCCTGACGCGTTCTGATCCACAGCGTGTGGTCCCGCGAAGGGTCGCCTGGAGCGCCGCGGTGAGCAAGGATCGGGGCCATGACCGCATCTGCTGTTGCCGCCCTCCGAGCTGACCACGCTGCGTTGGCGGCGATGGCCGACTCCTTCACCGCCGAGGAGTGGGCCGCCTCCAGCGCCTGTGAGGGGTGGGCGGTGCGGGACGTCGTCGCCCACATGACCCAGCTGTGGCGGCAGGTCGTGGACCCGGCGTCGCTGCCGGCGGGTGACCCGTCGGGGGTGACCGAGCGGACCCAGGACCGGTGGGTCGAGGCGCTGGCCGACCAGCCCGTCGACGAGTTGCTGGCCGACTACAAGACCCTGGGGAGCCAGGCGCTGGTCGGGCTGGAGGGCCTCGTCGGCGTCGACGCCCCGATGGACCTCGGTGACCTCGGCACCCATCCGATGGACCTGATCGCCAATGCCTTCGCCTTCGACCACTACACCCACATCCGGGTCGACGTCCTGGCGCCGGGTGGGCCCGTCGACCGTCCGGCCCCGCCGGTCACCGAGGACCACCTCGACGCCACCGCCGAGTGGATCCTGGCCGGCATCCCCCAGATGTCACCCGCTGCTGTGGCCGACCCGATCGACCTCGTGCTGACCGGACCCGCCGGGCGCACCGCCCGGATCGGCCCCGACGGGGACGCCGTCGCCACCGTCACCTCGTCCATCGCCGACCTGGTGCTGTGGGCCACCCACCGCCAGAGCTGGCGGGACCTCGACGTGACCGTCAGCGGCGACGAGGCCGCGGCCCATCGGTTCCTCGACGCCGTCCACGTCTTCTAGGGCCGAGCGTCGTTCGCCCGGGCGGAGGAACGGACGGTCAGCCCCCGGCCGCTCGGAGGGTGGCGGCGATCTGGTCGGCGTGGGCGTCGTCGGTGTAGCCGGTGCGGGGCCAGAAGAAGCCCTTGAGGCCGTCCTTGCGGTTGCGGGGGACGACGTGGACGTGGAGGTGGGGCACGCTCTGGCTGACCTTGTTGTTCATGGCCACGAACGAACCCGCGGCGTCGAGCGCCGACTCCATGACGGCGGAGAGCCGCCGGGTCTCCGTGAACAGCGGCCCGACCAGTTCGTCGGGCAGGTCGGCCAGCGTCTCCACGTGCACCTTCGGCACCAGGAGGACGTGCCCCGGGAACAGCGGCCGCACGTCCAGGAACCCCATCGTGTGGTCGTCCTCGCACACGACGCGGGCCGGCAGGTCCCCAGCGACGATCTGACAGAACACACACCCCGCCACGACCCACCAGGCTAGGACCCCGTCGGTTCCGGGGGCAGTAGTGCGCGCGCTGCCGCGCGGTACTGCCGCCAGAACCACCGGACGGGGCCGGGTGCGTAGGTTGGGCGGGGTGCGGGTCACGTTGCTGGTCACCTGTGTGGTGGACCTCGTGGAGCCCGAGGTCGCCGAGGCGACGGTGCGGGTGCTGCGGGCGGCCGGCTGCGAGGTCACGGTGTCGGCCGACCAGACCTGCTGCGGCCAGCCGGCCTGGAACGCCGGGCACGCCTGCCGCAGGCGGCGAAGGTGGCCCGGACGACGCTGGTGGCCCTGGAGGCCGAGCTGGCCGACGGGGCCGAGGCCGTGGTGGTGCCCAGTGGGTCCTGCGCGTCGATGGTCCGGGTGTTCTGGCCGGAGATGTTCGACCTGGCCGGTGACGCCGATGCGGCCGAGCGGGCCCGGGCCGTCGGCGCCGTCACCTTCGAGCTCTCGGAGTTCCTGGCCGATCGGCCCCTGCCCGCCTTGACCGGCGACCGTCAGCAGATCGCCTATCACCATTCGTGCCACATGCTCCGGGAGCTGGGGGTCCGCTCGGCGCCCGAGGGACTGGTCGACCGGGTCGACGGCGCCGAACGGGTGACCTGGGCAGGCGACGACCGCTGCTGCGGGTTCGGCGGTCTGTTCTCGGTGAAGCTGCCCGAGCTCTCCGTCGCCATGGCCGACGAGAAGCTGGTCGACCTGGCCGCGGCCGAGCCCGACGTCGTCGTCGGCTGCGACACCTCCTGTCTGGCCCAGCTCCGCACCCGCAGCGAGTCCGTCGGCCTCCCCGTCCGCACCCGCCACCTCGCCCAACTCCTCGACGACGCCCTCCCGTCATGAACCCGCCCCAGCCCGTTCTGGTTGCTCTGGCTGGTGCTGGAGGACAAGGGAGCGCAACCAGAACGGGATCACCGGAGTGAGCGGGCACCAGGTGGAGGGGACCTTCCGGCAGCGGTCGGCCGCGGCGGTCGTGGACACGGAGCTGCGCGGGCGGGTCGTCGCGGCGGTCGATCGGTTCGTGCACAAGCGGGCCGAAGGGCTGGCGGGGCTGGAGGATGCCGACGGGCTGCGGCGAGCGGCCCGGGCGGTGAAGGCCGACGTGCTCCAACGGCTGCCCGATCTGCTGGAGCAGTTCGCCGACCGGGTGTTGGCCGACGGGGGTCACGTCTGCTGGGCCCCGACGGCGGCCGACGCCACCCGCTACGTCACCGACGTGGCGTCCCGGGCCGGCGGGAAGGTCGTGAAGTCCAAGTCGATGGCCACCGAGGAGATCGGCCTCAACGACGCCTTGGCCGCCGCCGGGTGCGAGGTGGTCGAGACGGACCTCGGGGAGTGGATCATCCAGCTCGCGGGGGAGACCCCGAGCCACATCATCATCCCGGCCCTGCACCGGGACCGGCACACGATCCGGGACGTGCTGATCGCCGAGGCGGGGGCCGACCCAGCCGCGCTCGCCGCCGACCCCGAGGCCATCGCGGCGTACGCCCGGGGAGCGCTCCGGCCCCGCTTCCTCGACGCCGACGTCGGCATCACCGGGGCCAACTTCGCCGTGGCCGAGACCGGCTCGATCGTCCTCGTCACCAACGAGGGCAACGGCCGCCTGGCCACGGCGCGGCCCCGGGTCCAGGTCGTCGTGCTCGGGATGGAGCGCCTGGTCGCCGACTGGGCGCAGCTCGACCTGATGATCAACCTCCTGGCCCGCTCGGCCAGCGGCCAGCCCCTCAGCTCCTACACCAGCATCACGACCGGTCCCCGGCGGCCGGGTGAGGCTGACGGGCCCGAGGAGCTCCACGTCGTGATCCTCGACAACGGCCGCAGCGACCTCCTGGCCGGCGACTACCACGAGATGCTCGGCTGCATCCGCTGTGGCGCCTGCCTGAACGTCTGCCCCGTCTTCCGCCAGACCGGCGGCCACGCCTACGGCTGGGTCTACAGCGGCCCGATGGGCGCGGTCCTGAGTCCGCTGCTGACCCACGGCGCCGACGACCTCAGCGGCGCCTCGACCCTCTGCGGTGCCTGCATGGACGCCTGTCCCGTGCAGATCCCCCTCCAGGACCTTCTCCTCGCGCTCCGCCGGGACCGGGCTGCCGACGCCGGCATCGGCGAGTGGGCGGCCTGGTCCGCCTGGGCGACGGCGTGGTCCAGCCCTCGCGGCTACCGGACATCGACCGCCGCAGGGAAGTGGGGCGCCGCCCTGTCCCCCCTGGCCCGCCGCTGGTCCGCCGGCCGCACCCCCTTGAAGCCTGTCCGCCGCCCCTTCCACACCCGCTGGAAGGCAGGCGAGGTGTGACTGCATCCGTCGTTCTGGTCACTGGTGTCCGCGGTGGGGCGCGGGTGGGGATGCCCAGAACGGGTCCGGCGGTCTTGGGCGCAGGGCTCCGTCGACCTCGTCCACGGCGAGTACCCGGAACGGGATCGGGTCGGGCGTGACCGAGACGGGGGACAGGCGGGCGTTCCTGGCGACGGCCCGGCGGCGGCTGGCAGGTGGGGTCCACGCCAATTCGGTCCACGGGCCGCCGTCGCCGACTGCGGTGCCGCCGGAGGTGCGGTTCACGGCGCTGGATCGCGCCGACCTCGTGGGCACCTTCGTGGCCATGGCGACGGAGGTGGACGCCGTCGTGCACCGGGTCGCCGCGACCGACCTGACGCCCCGGCTGGTCGAGCTGGCTCGGGAGCACCACGCGACGACCGTGGTCCGCAGCGTCGAGCCCGAGCTCGGGCCGCTGGCCGATGCCCTCACCGAAGCGGGCCTGACTGTCGACCCCTACTCGCCCGACCTCGCCGCCACGGCCGACCTCGGTCTCACGGGGGCCGTCGCCGGTGTCGCCGCGACCGGCTCCCTGGTGCTCGATGCCTCCGTCGCCGGGTCTCGGGCCGTCGGGCTGCTGCCGCCGGTCCACGTCTGTGTCCTCCGGGAGGACCAGATCGTCGCCACCCCCGCCGACGTCCTCCGGCCCCTGAGCGCCGGGGCACCGTCGTCGCTCGTCCTGGCCGGCGGGCCGAGCCGGACGGGTGACGTCGAGCAGATCCTCACCCTCGGCGTCCACGGCCCCCGCCACGTCCACATCCTCCTGGTCGCCCCGCCTGACCGGTTCTGGGTGACATGGCGTGTCGTGGGCGACAGCCGGCGCCACCCAGAACGGTGGGCTGGACGGTCGTTGGGCGGCGGGTCGTAGCCTCGGGGTCTGATGGCCGCGCCGACCTCACCGCTGCTGGCGCCGCTGCACTGGGTGATCGACCAGGTGGCGGCTCGGGTCACCGGGCGGCCGGCCAGCGTCCGGTGGGACGGTGCGCCCCTCGACCTCCTGCGGGGCCGGGCCCGCCTGCTCACCATCGGGGTCGAGGACCTGCGCATCGCCGGGCTCACGGTCAACAAGGGCATCGTCCGCATCGAGAACGCCCGCATCAACGCCGTCCCTCGAGCCCCGGCTGACCGGCGGACCGGTGACGGCCAAGCTGACCGTCGAACAGGAGCGGGTCGACGAGTGGATCGGGCGGGCCAGCCTGCCGTTCCGCCTCGAGCTCACCGACGAGGGGATCGTGTCCAGCGCCGGCGTCGGCCCGCTGCGCATGGGCAAGGTCCTGACCGAGGTGGCGGTGCGGGAGGACGGCGCCCTGCGCCTCCGCCCCCTCAAGGCCGTCGGCCGCACCCTGCCGGCCGGCCTCGGCGAGGCCCTCACCGGCAGCCTTCCCCTGCCCCGGCTGCCCATCGAGGCCCAGCTGGTCGAGATCGAGCACGGCCCCGGCCGCATGTCGCTGACCGTCGCCCTCGAGGACTTCGACGAGGCCCTCGACCTCGGCGCCCCCGACCGCCTCCGGGCCCGCCTCGAGGACATCGAAGCCGGCCGCCGCCCCACCCCCTGAGTCCGTTCTGGCCGCGGCCCTGCCGCTGGCCCGCGACATCGCACGGCCGGCACGAGCCCTGAGGCTGCTGGAGAACGAGGCAGGGACGGGGGCGGGGGGACGGGTCGCCGCTCGTCGGGGGCTCAAATGACGCCATCTCGCCACCCTGGGTGACCGCCCTCCGTTCTGGCGCCCGATCCTCCGCCTATGGGCGGCAGATCGGGCGCCAGAACGATGGGTTCGGCATGAGCCCGTGGATTCGGCCACGGAGGGTGACGAACGGGCACCAACCGACGCCGGCAAGACCGGTCAGCCCCCGTACCTGCCTCGTTCGTCCAGCCGGCAAGACGGTGAACGGGCACGAACCGACGCCGGCAGGACCGGTCGGGCCCCCGTGGTTGCCTCGTCTGGCCCGGCTCGACGACGTCCCGAGCGGCGTCAGTCCAGGGGGAAGTAGCCGGGGACGTCGCGGTGGGGGGTGTCGAGGTAGACCTTGGCTTCGGGGGGCTGGCCGAAGCGGCCGTGGCTCCAGCGGACCTCGACGTGGCCGGCGGCGACGCGGTCCTCGCCGGTCTCCCGGTCGTGGACGGCCAGGCGCCAGGACACCCGGGGCTGGCCGCCGGTTTCGGGGGCCACGTCGAAGGTCTGCAGGTCGAAGCGCTGGCGCCAGTCCCAGGGCGTACCCACCCGGACCCGCAGCGTCGCCCCCTCCGTCGTGCCGAGGACGAAGTAGGGCGCCGCCTGGAGCCGCAGCAGGCGCCAGGCCATCTCCTCCCGCGCCAGCGCCTTGCCCAGTTGGTGTCGCCACCGCCGCGCCGACGCCTCGGCGACGACCGTGGTCATCGCCTCGTATCGGGCGAGGGCGCCGTCGGGCCACCCGGGCTTCAGGGTCTCGCTCAAGGCCCGCCGCTCCTCCCGGGTCATGTCGACGGCCCGGGCCGGAAGGGCGTCGTTGCGGACGGACTCGTACAGCGCCTGGAACTCGGCCGGGGCCACCTCGGCGAACCAGTCCCCGAACCGGCCCTCGGGTGTGGCCCCGAGCCGGTGATCGAACAACGAGGACGGCGAGGCGTTGTGCAGGATCGACGACAGGTACTTGCAGCTCACCAGGTAGACGTGGTCGATGCGCAGGTCGGCCGGGACCCGCTCGTCACCCGGGGCCTTGTGCGGCCCCTTCCACTCCACCCGCAGGGGCGCCTTGCCCCGCAGCCCGGTCCGGGCCTTCAGGAAGGCGAACCCGTTCGCCCAGGCGGCGAAGAACTCCTGGCCCAGCTGACGCTTGTCCCACGCGTCGGTGATCCGGGCCCAGGTGGCGTCGTCGACGTTGAGCAGCTCGGGCGGCCGGTGCTGGAGGGCGATGTCGAGGTCCGCCCGCCCGCACATGGCCAGGCCGGTCACGATCTCGGTGACCTCGGTCTTCAGGGCGGGCACCGGGGCAGTGTGCCAGCCGACCCCCGCACCGCTCCGGATCTGGTGTCAGCAGGTCACGCGATGTCGGCGAGGGCGGCGTGGACGGCGCGCCACGAGCGGGCGCAGATGTCAGGGTTGGTGTCCCGGTAGTAGGGGAGGGCCAGGATGGCCGCGGACACGGCCCAGGCCCGGCCCCGCAGCCACATGGCGTCGTCGACGAAGCCGAGCGCCTCCCGGTAGGCGTCCCGGGCCGGCGCGTCGAAGAGGTTCCAGGCCACCATCAGCTCGACGGCGGGGTCCCCGGCGATCGACGAGCCCCAGTCGATGACCCCGCTCAGGCGACCGTCCCGCACCAGGAGGTTGCCGTCGGACAGGTCGCCGTGGGCCCAGACGAGTGGACCGTCCCACACCGGTGCCGACAGGCCGGCGTCCCACACGGCGACCAGGGCGTCGACGTCGGTCTCGCCCCGGAGGTCCTCGGCCCGGTTGCGGGTGATCTCGTCGGCGGCGGCCAGCGGACCGCCTCGCCGCCCGCCCGTCGGCTCGGGGGCGCCCGAGGCGCCGACGGCCTGCAGCGCGTGGACGAACGCCGCCAGGTCCACGGCCAGTTGGACCTGGTCGGTCGGTCCGCTGGGCACCGGGTTCTCACCGTCCAGCCAGGGCGACACGTACCAGTGGTAGGGGTACCCGGAGCCCGGCTCGCCCACGAAGACCGGTACCGGCACCTCGACCGGGAGATGGGGCGCGAGGACCCCGAGCCAGCGCGCTTCCTTCGGACCCTGCCGGGCCGCCCAACCGATCTTCGGCACCCGCACCGACAGCTCGTCGCCGAGGCGGAAGATGGCGTGGTCGGTGCCCCAGGCCTCGACCCGGTGCAGGGGCAGGTGGGCCAGGTCGGGGGCCTGCGCCGAGAGGAGGCGACGCACGAGCGCTCCGTCGACGTCCACCTCCTCGTCGTGCATGCGCGGGACCGCCACGAGCCACAGGCCATCGACCCTCTGGCCGGCCGTCAACCGGGTTTCGGCGGGGTGGAGCCAGACTCCTCTCAGTGTCACGCGCCGTCCCGACCCGACAGGCCGTCGTGGCCCGGCTGGCCGCGGCCGGGTGTGTGGCGGCCGAGGAGGAGGCCGCGGCGTACGTGGCTGCGGCGCCGGATGCGGCCACCCTCGAGTCGTGGCTCCGGCGCCGGGAGCAGGGGGAGCCCCCGGCCTGGATCACCGGCACGGCCCGGTTCTGCGGGCAGACGCTGCGGATCGATCCCGGCGTCTACGTGCCCCGGGCCCAGAGCGAGGAGCTGGCCCGCCGGGCCGCGGCCCTGCTCCCCGCACATGGTCGAGCCGTCGACCTGTGCACCGGCTCGGGGGCGGTCGCCGCCCACCTCGGCGCCGCGGTCCCGACGGCGACGGTGATCGGCGTCGACATCGACCCCCTGTCCGCAGCCTGCGCGCGCGGGAACGGCGTCCTGGCGGTGGTGGGGGACCTGGCGGCGCCGCTCGGTCCAATCGCGGGGTTCGACCTCGTGACCGCCGTCGCGCCCTATGTACCGACCGACGCGATCGCCCTGCTCCCCGCCGACGTGCGGGCCCACGAGCCTCGCGTCGCTCTCGACGGTGGGAGCGACGGGCTCGACCTGGTGCGGCGGGTCATCGAGGCTGCCGGCGACCTGCTGTGGCCCGGCGGCTGGGTGCTGGTCGAGGTGGGCGCCGACCAGGACGAGCGCCTTCTTCCCATGATCTCGGCCGCTGGTTTCGACCGCCTCGCGGCCTGGGCCGACGAGGACGGCGACCTCCGGGGGATGGCCGCGCAGCGGGCCTGAAGGCGACCGATCCCGTCGACACTGTCAGGGGTCGCGGGCAGACTCGGGGTCGGCTCGCGCTCCGGCCTCACGGGCGCCATTGACGGTCCTCCACAGGGGGGCCACGTGCATCCGGAGGCCATCGTGGCCCGCACCTGCCGTTCCCGTCCCCAGCCCAACCGCGACCTCGAGGGCGTGGCCCTTCGGCTCGATGTGATCGCCGAGGAAGCCGGATGGGGCAGCCCGCCCCTCCTCCTCGGCCTGACCGACGAGGGCGTCGACGACGTCAACCCGCCGGCCCCGGTCCCCGGGTCCTCGGGCACCGATCCCAACGACCTCGTCGCCTCGTTGGTGGGCTTCGACGCCCCCGCCACGTGGGAGGCGATGGCGGTGGTCGTCCAGGGCCGCTCCTGGGTCTTCGACGACCAGGAGGCCGATCCCCGGCCCATCCGGCTCACCCATGTGGTCGACCGCGACGGCCGCTCGGCTTCGGTCATGCGCCACGCCGGCGAGGAACCGGTCGTCGGTGGGCCGGAGGGTCAGGGCCGGCTGGTCGACGTCTGCCGCCGGGCGATGGGCCTGACCACGGCCCCGCCCCCCGAGGAGTCGACCGGTCTGTGGGCCCTGCTGTGGCTCGACGGCCTGCTGGCCCGGGCCGCCCGGGGTGAGAAGCTGGTCGGCCTGGTCGCCGCCGCCCGGGCCCATCCCGCCATCGAGATGGTGGCCGAGTCCGAGCCCGACCTGGTCGACGAAGCGGCCCACCGTCTGGTGCGCCTGGGCCGCCTGTTCGGCCAGGCCCGGGACTGGCCCCACCTCCGTCGAGCGGCTGCGGCGGGGGCGTGGGAGGTCGAGGACCTCGACCCCGAGGGCGCGGCCTGGATGGACGACGGCATGTTCGCCCGCTGGGTCACCGCCGACTTCCCCCTGCTCGACGACTACCTGACCGAGCTCGATGCCCTCCTCACCGACCACGTCATCGCCGGTGTCCGCGGCGTGCTCGCCCAGTGGGAGCTCCTGGAGGAGTAGGCGTCTACTCGACCTCGGGCCAGGTCGCGAAGAGGCGGTTGAGGAGGGCGATGTTGCTGTCGCTCAACGTGGCCCAGTCGTAGACGGAGCCGCCCACGGCCCCGGTGGCGGCCAGCGTCTCGGTGAAGGCCTGCAGGTCCGCCTCGGTGGTGGCATCGCCGATCCCACCGATGCCGTGGACGACGGCGTCGGGGTTGCCCAAGTTGGCCAGCAGGCGCTCGTGGCTCTCGGCGAGGTAGCGGCCGCCGTCGTTGTACCCGGAGGACTCGGTGCGCTCGGTCCAGTAGGTCATCGGCAGCCAGATGTCGTAGTGGGGCTCCAGCTCGGCCCACGGGAACCCGGGCCAGAAGTCCGGGTTCACCACTTCGGTCAGGACCGGCGGCAGGACGATCGCGCTGATCGGTGTCTCGCCCGCGGCCCGGTCCAGGCGCTGGGAGAGCAGCATCAGCTTGTTGTTGCGCAGCGTGGTGTTGGGCACGGCCTCGGTGGACTCGATGTCGACGCCGATGCCGTCGAGGCGGTGACCGTCGACCTCGTAGTCGAGGAGGTCCTGCAGGTGGCCCAGGTCGGTGGCCACGCTGGCGAAGGTGGGCAGGTACCACCCGACGACGGCCATGTCCCGCTGGTGAGCCCTGAGCACGAACTCGTCGAGCAGGGCCCGGTCGACGAAGCCGTCCGGGGAGCGCTCGTCGTCCCGGTTGGCCTGGATGTAGAGCGTCCGCACGCCGGAGTCGGCCATGGCGTCGATGTCGTCGGGGGTGACCGGCGGGTCCCCGCCCGCGTAGGCCGGGCCGTAGTCGAAGGCGTCGATCCAGGTGCCGAGGCCCTCGTAGGCACTCAGGTCCCGGGTGCCCGCCGACGCGTCGGGCGGCAGGGCGTCGAGGTCGACGTCGGCGGAGAAGAGGCTGTCCCGGGCCAGGAAGGCCACGACGGCGATCGTCGCCACGACGGCCATCGTCCGTAGGGACGGCACCGTTGGGGCCATCCGTCGACCGTACCGGCGAGGTTCGGCGGTCGAACCGTCGCCCCCGCCCGCCCCCGGACCGTCACCCTCCCGTTCCGCCCGCGCCACCTCCAGCGCGTACGGTGACCGCGAGATGGCCGATCGCGTGGGGAGCCCAGGATGAGTGAGGTCGTCTTCGAGGCCGTGACCAAGCGCTTCGACGACGTGACCGCCGTCGACGCCCTGACCCTCGACATCGCCGACCAGGAGTTCATGGTCCTGCTCGGGCCCTCCGGCTGTGGCAAGACCACCGCGCTGCGCATGATCGCCGGGCTCGAGACGGTGACCGACGGGACGCTGCGCATCGGCGACCAGGTGGTCAACGACATCGAGGCCAAGGACCGTGACATCGCCATGGTCTTCCAGAGCTACGCCCTCTATCCCCACATGACCGTGCGGGGGAACATCGAGGTCCCACTCAAGGCCCGCAAGTACGCCGTGGACGGCCAGGACCCTCGCAAGCTCACCGGCGCCGAGCGCACCGAGCGGGTCGACGAGGCCGCCCGCATCCTCGGCCTCGACCCCTACCTGGACCGCAAGCCCGGCGCCCTGTCCGGCGGCCAGCGCCAGCGGGTCGCCCTCGCCCGGGCCATCGTCCGGCGCCCCGAGGCGTTCCTGATGGACGAGCCGCTGTCCAACCTCGATGCCAAGCTCCGGGCCCAGACCCGGGTCGAACTGGTCCAGCTCCACGAGCAGCTGGCCACCACGTTCATCTACGTGACCCACGACCAGATCGAGGCCATGACCATGGCGGACCGCATCGCGGTCATCGCCGACGGTCGCCTCCAGCAGGTCGGTCCGCCCCAGGCCGTCTACGACCGGCCCGAGAACCTCTTCGTGGCCCGCTTCATCGGCAGCCCGCCGATGGACGTGGTCGAGGGCACCGTCACCGCCTCCACCGCCACCGAGGCCACCGTCGACCTGGGCGAGGCGGGCTCGATCCCGGCCGCCATCAGCAACGGCCAGCCGCTGGCCGAGGGCCGCCGGGTCGTGGTCGGCATCCGCCCGGAGCACCTCACGCTGGGATCGGGCGGCCTGCGGGGTGGGGTGACCGTCGTGGAGTCCCTGGGCCACGAGCGTCACCTCTTCGTCGATCTCGGCGGCAACAACATCATCTGCCGCCAGTCCTCCGATGAGGCCGCTCCGGCCATCGGCGAGCGGGTCGAGCTGTCGGTGAAGCCCGAGCACGTCCACCTCTTCGACCCCGAGAGCACCGAGCGGGTCAACTGATGCGGAAGGGCCGCCTGAAGGAGTCGGGCCTGGCCCTGGCCTTCCTCGCGCCCTCGCTGATCATCTTCGGCGCGTTCTTCTTCTACCCGATCATCCGGATCGTCTACTGGGGCTTCTACCAACAGAACCGGCTGGGCACCGAGATGCGC
Source organism: uncultured Microthrixaceae bacterium (assembly GCA_963777805.1). Classification (GTDB taxonomy): domain Bacteria; phylum Actinomycetota; class Acidimicrobiia; order Acidimicrobiales; family DATDAH01; genus DATDAH01. Next base: position 303,973 of record CAVZRY010000002.1, read on the forward strand.
TGGGTGGGCTGGAGCCAGTACCAGGACGTGCTCACGGGTGACGACTTCCTCGACGGTCTCAAGACGACGCTGCTCTACGTCGTCTACACCGTGCCCGCCGGCCTGATCCTCGGCGTGGCCCTGGCGATGGTGGCCCACCGCAAGCTCAAGGGCATCAAGGTCTTCCACACGATCTTCAGCTCGACGGTGGCGACGTCGGTGGCGGTGGCCTCGGTCATCTGGCTCGTGCTCATCAACCCCACCCAGGGCTACTTCCCGGTCGACTGGCTGTCGGACCCGAGCCGGGGCATCGGTGGCGCGCTGTTCGGTGTTTCGATCTCGTCCATCTGGCAGAACCTGGGCCTGACCTTCATCATCGTGTTGGCCGGCCTGCAGGCGGTGCCCGACGAGCTGATGGAGGCCGCCACCGTCGACGGGATGAGCGCCACCCGCCGGTTCTTCACCGTCACCCTGCCGCTGCTCACCCCGACCCTGCTCTTCCTGGTCGTGGTGCTGACCGTCTTCGCCTTCCAGGCCTTCGCCCAGATCGACATCCTCACCTCGGGCGGACCGGCGGGGTCGACCGAGACCCTCGTCTACAAGATCTTCCAGAACCAGGCCCCCAGCGACCTCGGCGTGGGCTCGGTGATGGCGGTCGGCCTCTTCGTCATCACCTTCGTCGTGGCCCTGGCCCAGTTCCTCATCCTCGAACGGCGGGTCCACTATGGCCGCTGACGCGATGACCCCGGACCTGGAGCTCGAGGTCGCCGCACCGGTCCTCGGCGCCGACACGGTCGTGGGTTCGGACCGACCGGGCCGTCGGACCCACGGCATCAAGCAGGCGGGTTGGTACGTCCTGCTCAGCGGCCTGTCCTTGATCGTGCTGTTCCCGATCTGGATGACCCTGGTGCGGGCCCTGTCCACGCCGATCGCCTACATCGAGGCGGGCCAGCCCGTCACCCCCGTGGAGCCCCAGTGGGACGTCTTCCAGCGGGCCTTCACCGAGGGCGAGCTGGCCCAGAAGTTCGGCATCACCATCGTGGTCACCCTGATCATCACGGCGGCTCAGGTCGGTACATCGCTGCTGGCCGCCTACGCCTTCGTGTTCCTGCGCTTCCCGCTGCGAGGGCCACTGTTCGCCCTGTTCATGGCCACCCTGATGCTGCCCATCGAGGTGACGTTGCTGGTCAACGCCGTGACCATCCGCAACCTCGGCTGGCTGGACAGCTTCCAGGGCCTGACCGCGCCGTTCCTGGCCGCGGCGTTCGGCACCTTCCTGTTGCGGCAGGGCTTCCTGGGCATCCCCCTGGACCTGCGCGACGCCGCGGAGCTGGACGGCCTCGGCCACCTCGGGTTCCTGCGCCGGGTCGCGGTCCCCGTGACCCGCCCGATCATCGCCAGCTTCACCCTCGTCGCGTTCCTGGCCGCCTGGAACCAGTACACGTGGCCCCGGGTGGCGGTCACCCAGCAGGACTGGGAGACGATCCAGATCGCCCTGAAGGGCCTGGCCGCCCGCAACATCGACCAGCTCAACATCGGCTTCGCCGCCGCCATCATCGCCGCCGTGCCGATCCTGATCCTGCTGCTGGCCTTCCAGAAGCAGATCGTCCGGGGCCTCACCGCCGGCGCGGTGAAGGGGTGACCCCCGTTCGGGCGGGGAGCGCGGGAGCATGAGGTCCGTGCACCGCCCCCTCACCGCCGTCGTCCTGCTGGGCGCCGCCGCCCTCATCGCCTCCGCCTGTGGCCCGGCGGGGGGTGGAGCGCTGACCTACGCCACCGAGTGCCCGGTCGACGCCCTCGACACCGCCGACGGCACCGTCGACATCACCCTGTGGCACAGCTATGTCGGCCTCACCGAACAGACCCTCAACGCCATCGCCGACAGCTACAACGCCGGCCAGGACCGCGTGCACGTCGACGTCCAGAGCCAGGGCGTGGGCTACGCCGAGCTGCAGCGGGCCTACGAGCGAGCCATCCCCGCCGACGACCTGCCCGACATCGCCATCCTCGAGGACACCTACACCCAGAGCCTGGCTGACCTCGGCACGGTCCTGCCCGCCGCCCAGTGCGCCGAGGCCGACGGCTACACCGACTTCCAGGACGACTTCCTGCCGATCACCACCGACTACTACTCGGTGCCGGGCACGGTGAACGGCGAGGAGACCGACGTCCTGCTGCCCGGTTCGGTGAACCTGGCCACCGCGCTGCTCTACTACAACCGGGACCACTTCGAGGCCGCCGGCCTGGATCCCGACGACCCGCCCCAGACCCTCGACGAGCTGGCTGACGCCGCGAGGGCCATCAAGGACGCCGGCATCACCGACCAGCCGTTCGTCTGGAACATGCAGCCGTGGATGGTCGAGTTCTGGCTGACCGGCGCCGGTGCCCCACTGGTCAACAACAACAACGGCCGGGACATCGAGGGGGCGACCGCGGCGGCCTTCGACAACCCCACCACCCACCGCCTGTTCGAGTTCCTCGACCAGATGCAGGAGGAAGGCCTGATCAACCCCCTGCCCGGCACCGACGCCCAGTTCGACCACTACTTCGCGATGGGCCTCCAGGAGGCCTCGATGACCGTCGAGACCTCGACCGCGGTCACCACCATCAACGCCGTGCTCGAAGGCACCGCGTCGGGCGAGGACCTCGGCCTGGGGGACCTCGAGTTGCCCGAGATCGACGTGAACCTGGACGCCGCCGAGTTCCCCGGCCTGGACGCCCCGGGCCAGGGCCAGATGGGCGGCGGTGTCTGGTACATCGCCTCCACGGTCGGCGACGAGCGCCAGGCGGCGGCCTGGGACTTCATGAAGTACGTGAACGAGCCCGAGCAGCAGGCGCTGTGGCACACCGAAGGCTCCTACCTGCCCTCCCGGGGCGACGTGGCCGAGGACCCCGTGATCCAGACCTTCTGGGAGGACACCCGCCCCGGCCGGTGGCTGCGGAAGGCGTTCACCCTGGCCGAGGGCCTGGACCCCGAGTTCCCCGGCCCGCTGATCGGGCCCTACCGCCAGGTGCGCGACGCCGTCGGTGATGCCCTCGATCGAATGATGTTCGACGGCATGAGCCCCGCCGAGACGATCGCCCGGGCCGACGACGACATCAACGCCGCCATCGAGCGCTACAACGAGGTCAACTTCTAGCCATCCCGAAATTGCGTGAGTTGGTCACGCTGGGCGTGACCAACTCACGCCAGAACGACCCTCAAGCGGCTGTCCAGTCCTCGCTGCGCTCCCAGAGCCAGGCGGCCCACTCGGGGGTGGCCAGCTCGCTGGGGTCCTTGGGGGCGCAGGTGTCGTAGTAGCCGCCGCTGACCAGGGCCGGGTCGTCGGCGGTGGCGCACCAGAGGGAGGTCTGGGCGCCCTCCTCGTTGCTGATCATGGTCCGGGTCATGAGCGGGCGGATGGGCCAGGGGATGCGGCGCCAGATGTCGGAGGCGACCACGCCGGGGTGCAGGGCATAGACGCCGATCTCGGCGGGGTCGAGGCGGCGGGCCAGCTCCTGGGCGAAGAGGACGTTGGCCAGCTTCGACCGCTCGTACTCGCGCAGGCCCGTGATGGTCCGGGTGCGACCCCGGAGCTCGTCCTCGTCGAGATCCTTGGCGTCGTAGTGGGCCTGGGAAGCCACGATGACCACCCGGGGGGCGGTGCCCGCACGAACGAGGTCGAGCAGGCTGGTCACGAACAGGAAGTGGCCCAGGTGGTTGATCCCGAAGGTCAGCTCCCAGCCCTGGGCCGTCTCGCCCCGCTGGCCGGCCACTCCGGCATTGGCGATGAGCACGTCGATCGGCTCGCCCCGCTCCACCAGGGTGGCCGCCGCGGACCGCACGGAGCCCAGATCGGCCAGGTCGAGCGGCAGGTGCTCCAGCCGGTCGTTGCCCGTCTCGGCCCGGATCTGGTCGATGACCGGCAGCGTCTTCTCTGCCGATCGACACGCCAGGATCACCCGCCCACCCCGCCGGGCCAGGTCCTCGGTCGTCGCCCGCCCGATCCCCGTGTTCGCCCCGGTGATCAGGAACGTCCTGCCCTCGAGCTCACCGGCGGTCACGGCGGGCGACCCTAGCGATGCGCTCAGTCCGGGGTGGGTTCCAGGCCGGCGGCGACGAGGGCGGCGCCGACGATGCCGGCTTGGTTGCGGAGCTCGGCGGGGACGACCTCGGCCCGGACGTCGAGCATCGCCGCGAACTTGTCGAAGCGCTTGCTGACGCCGCCGCCGATGACGAAGCGGTCGGGGGTGAACAGCAGCTCGAGGTGGTGGAGGTAGCGGTTGACCCGTCTGCCCCACTCGTCCCAGGACAGGTCCTGGCGCTCCCGCACCACGGCGGCGGCGTAGGCCTCGGCGGCCCCGCCCGCCAGCTCCAGGTGGCCGAACTCGGTGTTTGGCACCAGCTCGCCCTTGTGCAGAAGGGCGGAGCCGATGCCGGTGCCGAAGGTGAGGACCAGCACGACACCGTCGTGGCCCCGGGCGGCCCCGAAGCGGGCCTCGGCCAGGCCGGCGGCGTCCGCATCGTTGAGGACCACGACCGGCCGCCCCACCGCGGCGGCGAACCCGTGGGCGGCGTCGGTGCCCACCCAGCTTCGGTCCATGTTCGCGGCGCTGCGGATGACGCCGTGCTGGACGATGCCGGGGAAGGTGCAGCCGATGGGGCCTTCGCTGGGGAAGCGCTCCACGACGGCGTTGACGGCGGCGGTCACCGCCCGGGGCGTGGCCGGCTGGGGCGTCGGCAGCCGGAAGCGCTCGGTGGTGAACTCGGCGGTGGCCAGGTCGACTGGCGCCCCCTTCACCCCGCTGCCCCCGATGTCGACCCCGAGCACCGGCAGCCCGCTCACGGCCGAACCCCCCGCCCGATCCCAAATTGCGTTGATTTGTCACGCTGGGCGTGACAAATCAACGCCAGAACGGTCGGGACGCCAGCCCGCGACATCATTTGACGAGGGTGGGGGCGACGGGGCTGCCGGCGCCCCGGGTGAAGGGGAGGGGGGTGGCGGTGAGGAGGCCGTCGTACTGGCCGTCGGCGGCGCAGTCCGCAGCCAGGTCGTCGAGGAACCAGAGCTGGCCCTGGAGCAGGCCCATGTCCCGGAGGTGCAGGAGGTGCACCGGCAGCAGGACGGCGGGGTCCTCGCACGGGAAGCACTCGAACACGAGGGTGTCGGTGGCCACCGCCGCCACGTCGTGGTCCCGCAGCCACTGGACCGACTGGGTCGACAGGCCGGGGCTGGGGTTGGCGAAGCGCATCTTGTCGCCGTCGGCCAGGTAGGCCATCTGGCCGGTGCGGACCATCAGGACGTCGCCGGGCTGCACGTCGATGCGACCCGAGGGCGGCGGCCGCATCCAGGTCGTCGCCGGTGATCGGGTGGCCGTCGTCGAAGCGGTCGACGCCGAGGGCCCGGGCCACGTCGAGCAGGACGCCGCGGCTGACCAGCGGACCGACGTTGTCGATGCCGAGGCGGTGGCAGCCCGGCCTCGTCGATCGTCGGAGAACGGGACGCCGTTGTAGTACTGCTCCTCGTAGCCGGCGTGGGCCAGGGAGTCCCAGTGGGTGGCGGCCTGGATGCCCATGCTCACCCGGTCGTCGGTGGCGCAGAAGTCGGCGGTGTCACCGGTGTAGGACTGGTTGACGGCGATCATCGTCCGTTCGGGGTTGTCCCGGCCCGGGATCATCCCCGTCTGGGGGCCGTCCTCGTCGAAGGGGATGGTCAGGCTGAAGGCCCGGCCCTGCTTGGCTGCCGCGACCCCTCGGAGCACGGCGGCCTCGTCGATGAGGTTGAGCGTGCCCCGTTGGTCGTCGTCGCCCCAGCGGCCCCAGTTGGAGACGCGGGCGGCCAGGTCCTTGAGGTGCGGGGGCAGGGCCATGGCTCCAGCCTCGCGCGCCGGGGATGGCCGCCGGACACCGCCGATTCGGGCACCTACCGTGGCGCCATGAGCGAGATGCCGGAGGGGTTCGACGCCCTCGACTTCGGGATGACCTTCGCCGGGCCCCTGTCCTTCGCCCGCCTGCCCACCCGGTCCGAGCCCGAGGACGCCGAGATCGCCGTGGTCGGGGTCCCCTTCGACCTGGGCACGACCAACCGGTCGGGCACCCGGCTCGGACCGCGGGCCATCCGGGAGGAGTCGAGCCTGGCGGGGGAGTTCCCCGAGGGCCTGTGGCCATGGGACCACGACGTGCGAGAGCGGTTCCGGGTGGTCGACCTGGGCGACATCGGCTTCTCGATCCCCTCGGTCGACTCGATGCTCAGCCAGGTGACGGCCCGGGTCTCGGCCCTGGCGGCGGCCGGCATCTCGGTCCTCGGCCTCGGCGGCGACCACCTGGTGGCCTACCCGTTGCTGAGGGCCCAGGCCGAGCACCACGGGCCGCTCTCGCTGGTCCACCTCGACGCCCACTCCGACACCTGGCCCGACGACGGCAACCTCAACCACGGCTCCATGTTCCGGCGGGCCGCCGACGAGGGCCTGGTGGACCCGGCCCACTCGGTCCAGATCGGGATGCGGACCCCCAACGAGACCTACGGCTTCAACGTGATCCACGCCGACGAGCTGTTCCGTCTGGGCATCGACACCGTGGTCGAGCGGACCCGCGAGATCGTCGGGGACCGGGTCGTGTACCTCAGCGTCGACATCGACTTCCTCGATCCGGCGTTTGCGCCGGGGACGGGCACGCCGGTTGTGGGCGGGCCGACCACGTGGGATGCCCGCCGGCTGCTGCTCGGCTTGGCGGGCCTCGACATCGTGGCCGCCGACCTCGTCGAGGTCGCCCCGCCCTATGACCACAGCGGGATCACGGCGCTGGCCGGAGCCACCCTCGCCATCGACGAGCTCCAGCTGCTGGGGGCGGCCCGCACGGCGCGAGCCGCCCGGGCCTGACGGCTCCCGTTCGTCCCCGGCCGACGTGGCCGAGCAAGATGCGGCCATGGACACCATGGCCGGCGTGGAGCTCGACCCCGACGATCCCGCCACCCGACTGGCGGACGAGCTGCGGGGCGCCATCGAGGAGCTGAGCTCGGTGGCCCATGACCCCGAGCGGGTGGCCCGGGCCATCGAGATGGCCGCCGAGCTGCGGACGTTTCTCGACGGGCCCCGGGCGCCTCGGTGGTACGAGGCGGGTGCGGTGGCGGGCGTGCTCGACGCCGCCAGCGGGACGGCGTTCCAGAAGCAGAGCCTGTTCCGGGGCGCCCACAACCCCCTGGCCCCGCCGATGGCGATGGAGGTCGTCGAGGACGACGACGGCGTCCGCCTCGAGTCCCGGGTGACCCTCGGCCTGGCCTACGAAGGCCCGCCCCACGGGGTCCACGGTGGCTACGTGGCCGGGATGTTCGACGACGTCCTCGGCGCCACCCAGCGCCTGATGGAGAAGCCCGGGGTGACCGGCCGCCTGACGGTCCACTACCGCCACATCACCCCCATCGAGGAGGAGCTGACCCTGCGGGCCTGGGTGACCGAGGACGTCGGTCGCCGCATCGTGGCCAAGGCCACCTGCCACGCCGGTGACCTGCTGACCGCCGAGGCCGAGGCCCTCTTCATCCGGGTCGACTTCACCGAGGTCATGGACCGCATGGCCGCCCGCCGCGACGCCGCCCCCGGCCCCGACGGTTCTGGCGCCTGATTCTCCGCCCATGACCGGCAGATCAGGCGCCAGTACGCCCGTGATCCGGCGGGCGACCGCGGCGGATGCGACGGCGGTGGCCGAGGTGTGGCTCCGGTCCCGGAAGGCATCGGTGCCGGCCATCCCGGCGCCGGTGCACACCGACGACGAGGTGCGGGCCTGGTTCGCCGAGGTCGTCGCTACTCGAGCGGGAGACCTGGGTGGCCGAGGTCGACGGCGAGGTCGTGGGCTTGCTCGTGCTCGACGGCGACGATGTCGACCAGCTCTACGTCGACCCGGCGATGACGGGCCAGGGCGTGGGGTCCCGACTGCTGGCGCGGGCCAAAGCCGAGCGTCCCGGCGGCCTCGAGCTCTGGACGTTCCAGGCCAACGCCGGGGCTCGACGCTTCTACGCCCGCCACGGCTTCGTCGAGGCCGCCCGTACCGACGGCGACAACGAGGAGCGCGCCCCCGATCTCCGCCTCGCCTGGCGCCCCGCCGGGTCGTAGCCCACTCGTTCTGGCGCCCGGTCGAGGCGTGGGGGCGCCGCAATCGGGCGCCAGTACGGCGGTGCCGGCGTCAGGGGTGGGCGGCGACGGCCCTGGCCGCCGTGCGGGCGGCGGTGGTGGCGGCGGCCGTGGCGTTGCGGGCGAGCCGGGCGAGGCGGGGGATCTTGCCGGGGTGGGCCAGGACGTGGCGGAGGGCGGCGCCGACCTGGGGGGAGCCGTCGGGGTTGACCATGGTGAGGGTGGCGGTGTCGACGGTGTCGTCGTCGGCCCGGTCGCTGATGGCCCGGACCGCCGACCACCGCACGCCCCGCGCCTCGCAGACGGCGGCGACGGCGACCGTCTCCATGTCGACGGCGACGACACCCGAGTCGATGAAGGCCGCGAGGGTCTCGGGCGGGTAGCCGTACTCGTCGGAGGACACGATCTCGCCGCTGGGTGTCAGGTCACCGAGCGGGGCCGGCGTGAAGCCCCGGCGGTCGGGGAAGTCGCTGACGACACTCGGTATGACCAGATCGCCGATCGCGACCGTCGGCCCGATGCCACCGGCGATGCCGACCACCACCACGTGGTCGACCCCGGCCCGGTCGAGCATCCGCCCGACGGCGGCGGTGGCCAGGTCGATGCCGATGCCGGTCGTCGTGGCCACGACGTCGGCTCCACCGGCGGTGCCGATGTGTCCCTCGAGGTCCCCCGAGCGACCCTTCGTCAGTCCGAAGGCCTTGACCACCGGCCGCAGCTCCGAGGGCATCGGCGCCAGGATCCCGAACCGCATCAGCCTCGCCGCCCCCCATCCACGGGTCCAACCTAGGCGCCCGAGTGTGGCGCGATTCTGCCGCGGGCCGCCCAGCGGCGAGAATGCCCGGCATGTCCATCGCTCTCACCGACGATCACAAGGCGCTGGCCGACACCGCCTCTGAGCTGCTGACCAAGCGGGACGCCCGGGGGGCCAACCGGGCGCTGCTCGAGGCGGCCGACGAGCCCAAGCCCGCGTTCTGGGACGAGGTCGCCGCCCTGGGCTGGTTGGGCCTGCACGTGCCCGAGGACCACGGCGGGTCGGGCTTCGGCCTGCCGGAGCTGGTCGTCGTGGTCGAGCAGCTGGGTCGGGCCATCGCCCCGGGCCCGTTCGTGCCCACGGTCATCGCGTCGGCGGCCATCGCCGCAGCCGCGCCCGAGGCCGTCCAGCAGCGGGTGCTGCCCGGGCTGGCCGACGGCTCGGTCATCGGTGCCGTGGCCCTCGGCGGCGACATCGCGGTCAGCGGTGGTCAGGCGTCGGGCTCCGCCGTTGTCATCGGCGGGGGACTGGCCGACCTGTTCCTCCTCGCCGTCGGTGATGATGCCGTCCTGGTGGAGGCCGCCGCCGACGGCGTGACCGTCGCGGTCCCGGCCAACCTGGACCAGGGCCGCCGGTCCGCCCGGGTCACCCTGGACGGTGCGGCTGTCGAGGTGCTGGCCGGCGCCGGCCAGGCCTTGGTCGACCACGCCCGCCTCCTGCTGGCCGCCGAGTGCGTCGGTGTCGCCCGCGAGTGCACCGAACAGGCCGCGGCCTACGCCAAGGAGCGCGAGCAGTTCGGCCGCCCGATCGCCATGTTCCAGGCGGTCAAGCACCACTGCGCCAACATGCTGGTGGCCACCGAGCTCTCGACCGGCTTGGTGTGGGACGCCGCCCGGGCCGCCGAGGACGGCGGGGACGAGTTCTCGGCCGCGGCGGCGATGGCGGCCAGCATCGCCCTGCCGGCGGCCGACGAGTGCGCCAACCTGAACATCCAGGTCCACGGGGGCATCGGGTTCACCTGGGAGCACGACGCCCACCTCTATCTGCGCCGGGCCACGGCCATCGCCGCCGTCCTCGACGCCGAGGTCGCCGCGCAGGACGTCGTCGACCTGACCCGCGCCGGGGTGAAGGTGACCCGGGACGTCGAGCTGCCGCCCGAGGCCGAGCCCATCCGGGACGAGGTCCGGGCCTTCGCCGAGCGCATCAAGGCCCTGTCCGCGGAGGACCAGCGCACCGAGATGATCGAGACCGGCTACGTGCAGCCGCACTGGCCCAAGCCCTGGGGCCGGGAAGCCGCGCCCGTCGAGCAGCTGGTGGTCGAGCAGGAGTTCGCCGCCGCCGGCGTGAAGCGCCCCGCCTACGGGATCACCGGCTGGGTCATCCTCACGATGATCCAGCACGGCACCGAGGACCAGGTCGCCCGCTGGGTGCGGCCCACGCTGAACCAGGAGGTGATCTGGTGCCAGCTGTTCAGCGAGCCCGACGCCGGCTCCGACGCCGCCGGGGTCAAGACCAAGGCGACGAGGGTCGACGGTGGTTGGCTGGTCAACGGCCAGAAGGTGTGGACCAGCGGCGCCCACCTGGCGTCCTGGGGCCTGGCGACGGTGCGCACCAACCCCGACGTCCCCAAGCACGACGGCATCACCACCATGGTCATCGACATGCACGGCGAGGGCGTCGAGGTCCGACCGCTGCGCATGACCTCGGGGATGAGCGAGTTCAACGAGGTCTTCTTCAACGACGTCTTCGTCCCCGACGACGACGTGATCGGTCCCGTCGACGGCGGCTGGACGGTGGCCCGGGCCACCCTCGGCAACGAGAGCGTCTCCATCGGCGGCGGCGACGGCGGCATGTCGCTTCCCGGGCGACGGCCTGATCGCCCCGTTCGACGCCGCCCCGGACCGCCTCCCCGGCGGCGCCGGCCGCATCGGCCGCTACATCGCCACCCACGAGGCCATGGGCATCATGAACCTCCGCAGCGTCCACCAGGCGATCGGCGGCGGCGGGCCCACCCCCACCGGCAACGTCACCAAGCTGGTCCTGTCCGAGCAGGGCCACGAGGCCGCCGCCATGCTCGCGGCCATGGCCGGCCCCGACGAGCGCCTTCCTCGACGGCGCCGGCACCATGAGCGGCATGCTCGTCCTCATGCACCGGGCCATGTCCATCGCCGGCGGCACCAGCGAGATCAAGCGCAACCAGATCGGCGAGCGGATCCTCGGGCTGCCAAGAGACCCGCTGATCCGCTAGCACGATCGTCGCCGCGGGGCCGGAGCCACCCGTCCCGGCATTCGGTCAGCGGGTCTCGGCGGGCGGGGCCTTGAGTAGGGTCGCCCTTTGGCGAGGGAGAAGTCGATGACCGGGTTTCCGACGGTGCGGGTGGCAGCGGTGCAGGCGACGCCGGTGTTGCTGGATGCCGAGGCGACGGTGGACAAAGCCGTCGGGCTGGTCGAGAAGGCGGCGGGCGAGGGTGCGCGTCTGGCCGTTCTGCCGGAGTGCTTCGTGTCGGCGTATCCGTCGGGGGCGTGGGGCGCGGCCGCGGCCAACTTCGGTGGGGCCGACGAGCTCTGGGAGCGGATGTGGGACTCCTCGGTCGACGTCGGCGGGCCGCACGTCCAGCGCCTGGTCGAGGCCTGCGCGGGCCAACGACGTGCACCTGGTCATCGGCGTGAACGAGCGGGAGGACGTCCGGCCGGGCTCGCTCTACAACACGATGCTGATCCTCGGGCCCGGACGGCGTGCTGCTGCGGCATCGCAAGACGATGCCCACGATGCACGAGCGGGTCTTCCACGGCATCGGCGCCGGTGACGACCTCCGGGTGGTCGACGTCCCCGGGGTCGGTCGGGTCGGCGGGCTGATCTGCTGGGAGAACCGGATGCCGCTCGCCCGCTGGGCGCTCTACCAGGGCGGTCCGCAGATCTGGGTGGCACCGACGGCCGACGACAGCGACAGCTGGCAGGCGTCGATGCGCCACATCGCCATCGAGGCCGGGGCCTTCGTCATCAGCGTCCCGCAGTACCTGCCCCGATCGGCCTTCCCCGACGACTTCCCGGCCGACATCGGCGACGCCGACTGCCTCGGGCGGGGCGGGGCGGTGGTCATCGACCCGATGGGGACGGTGATCGGCGGCCCGCTCTACGACGAGGAGGGCATGGTCGTCGCCGACTGCGACCTCCGGGTCGGCCTCCGGGCCAAGCGCTGGTTCGACAGCGTCGGCCACTACTCCCGCCCCGACCTGTTCCCGCCGGTCGCCGCGGGCGGGTCTGCGCCGGTCGACTCGCCGAGCCTGGCCCCCGAGGTTTGACACCGTCGACGGCTGGGCCCGGGCTCAGGCCGTCTCGGGGCGGCACTCGTAGAGGCCGGCGACCTCGTAGGAGAAGACCGGCTCGTCGCGCTGGTTGGTCAGCTCGACCTGCATGGTGAGTACGCCGGTGCCGGGACGGCTGTTCGATAGCCGGGCCGTCAACACGGTGAACGTCGAGGACAGGACGTCGTCGGGTCGGACCGGCCCGTGGTTGGAGACGTTGCGGAACCCCAGAGCGCTGATCGCCGCCACCGGCTCGTTCTGTGACTGCTGCCCGACGAAGCACCCGATGGCGAAGAGGTGGACCGACGAGGCGACCAGACCGCCGAAGACGGAGTCGGCGGCGGCGACCGGGTCGGTGTGGAACGGCTGGGGGTCCCAGCGCCGGCCGACCTCGAGGATCTCGTCCTCGGTCACCCGGTAGGTGCTGTCGAAGCGGTCGACCTGGCCGACGGCGAAGTCCTCGTAGTACTTCACGACGCCTCGGTGTCCCGGCACCGGAAGAGACCGGCGTTCTCGAACGAGAACACGAGCGCGTCGTCCTGGTTGAGCATCTCGCCCCGCGTGATGACGATCCCGGTCCCGGGCCGGCTCCGGGAGAGCCTGCGCTCCAACACCCTCGACTGCATCCGCAGCACGTCGCCCGGTCGCGCCGGCGCGTGGGTGTCGATGGCCGGAAAGCCGAGCGAGCTGACTGCCGCCGACGGCCGGGCGTTGACGCCGAGGCTGACCGCCATGAAGAAGAGGTGCGCAGAGGAGGCGACCAGCCCACCGAACACCGAGTCGGCGGCGGCGACCGGGTCGGTGTGGAACGGCTGGGGGTCCCAGCGCCGGCCGACCTCCATGATCTCCTCCTCGGTGACCAGGTAGGTGCCGTCGAACTCGGTGAGCGCACCGACGACGAAGTCCTCGAAGTAGTCCATGTCGTCCCCTCAGCAACCGACCGACGGTACTTCCCGATCGGATCCCGTGCCCGGCGAACGGCACCGCCGAACGCCTCAGGTCAGAGGTCGCCGACCAGCTTGAAGGCTTCACCGTGGGCGAAGCCGGCCGGCTCGCCCATGGCAGCCGGTCAGCTCTCGCTCCCGTGCTCGGAAGGCCTCTCGTTCGGAGGCGACCTCGCCGAGGTCCTTGAACATGGTGGTCTCGAACTGGGACTCGTGGCACTCGAGGGCGTTCAGCTTGGGCTCGACCCAGTGGGTGACGTCCTCGATGTGGTCGGGCTCGTCGGCCTCGAACAGGAGCAGCGTCGGACGGGCGCCAGGGCTCGACGTCGTGCTCGGGGAAGAAGTGGGGGTCGCGGGCGGCGACGATGCCGTCGCAGGCCAGGAAGCCGGCGGCCCGGTGGTCGGGGTGGAGGCGGTAGCGCTTCCAGGGGTCGTGGCCCAGGACGACCTCGGGACGGAAGCTCGCGGATCCACCAGGCGACCTCGCCCCGCCCCGCCAGGGTCACCTCCAGCTCGCCGTCGACCCAGCCGACGAAGCCGACCTCGCCGGTCGACGCCGAGGGCCAGCGCGGCGGCTCGCTGCTCCTCCTGGCGGAGCTCGATCAGCTCCTCGGTGTCCTGGGCCGGGTCCCACGAGCCCTTCGACCCGTCGGTGAGGATCAGGTGGTTCACCACGCACCCGGCGGCGGACCACTTGGCGAAGGTGGCGCCGCAGTTGAACTCGACGTCGTCGGGGTGGGCGGCGATCGCCAGGGCCCGCGCCGGGGTGGCGAGGTTCGTCGTGAACCCGGTCATCCGGCAGCCAGCAGCGGGGTGGTGGGTACCTCGGGCGGCAGCAGGAGGTCGGCGGGCACGTCGACGTCCCAGGCCAGGCGGGCGTGGGCGTTCGACCCGCAGCGGCAGGCCCAGGCGCTCGGCCTCCTTGCGGTGGGCGTCGAAGGAGCCCGGCCCGTAGGCGAAGGTGAAGCCGGAGGCCGGCGGGGACCGAGGCCACGTTGGTGCCGTCCTCGTGGCGGTCGGGGACGAGCACGACGCCGTCGGCCTCGACGGTCAGCAGCTCGTCGAACCCGAGGGCCAGCGGCAGGTCGGCGTGGGTGACCAGCACCCGGTCGGCGCCCTCGGCCGCCACGGTCGCCACCGCGTCGTTGACGGCACCGTTCAGGCCATGACCCGGTCGCCACAGGACCGGGCGCCCCGGGATTCGGCCCACGCGGCCACGTCGTCGTCGTCGCAGACCACGGCGATGGGCAGGGGAGCGGCGGCGGTCAGCACCCGATCGGCCATCTCCCGGGCCAGGGCGGCCCGGGCCGGTCCGTCGAGGACCTCGGCGAGGCGCAGCTTCGCCCGTCCGAAAGCCTTGACCGGCACCAGGACGAGCACCCGGCGAGTGTAGGAGTCGCTCCCGGCCCGGCCGCGGCCGCTCGCTGACGCGCCAGCAGTGGCCCGCCCGTAGTGTGAGCGGCCATGGACATCCGAGTGGCGGTTCTCGGCGCCGGCTCGTGGGGGACCACGGTCGCCCACCTCGCCGCGCACAACACGCCGACCACGCTGTGGGCCCGTCGGCCCGACGTGGCCGAGGAGATCAACGCGCACCACACCAACAGCCGCTACCTGCCCGACTTCACCCTCCACGAGCGGCTCGAGGGCACCGCCGACCTGGCCGCGGCGGTGGCCCAGGCCGACGTCCTGGTCATGGGCGTCCCCAGCTCCGGCTTCCGGGAGACCCTCACCGAGGTCAAGGAGCCACCTGCGTCCGTGGGTGCCGGTGGTCAGCCTGACCAAGGGCCTCGAGCAGGGGACCAAGCTGCGCATGACCCAGGTCATCAACGAGGTGCTGCCGGGCCACCCCTACGGCGTGCTCACCGGGCCCGAACCTGGCCAAGGAGATCCTCGCCGGCCACGCCGCGGCGGCGGTCATCGCCATGTCCGACCTCACCGTGGCCACCCGGCTGCAGGACCTGTTCGCCACCGAGCTGTTCCGGGTCTACACGAACGACGACGTCATCGGCTGCGAGCTGGGCGGGGCGCTCAAGAACGTCATCGCCATCGCCTCGGGCATGGCCGACGGGCTCGGCACCGGCGACAACACCCGGGCCGCGGTCATCACCCGGGGCCTGACCGAGCTCACCCGCCTCGGCGTGGCCATGGGCGGCCAGGCCGAGACCTTCTCCGGCCTCGCCGGCATGGGCGACCTGGTGGCCACCTGCATCTCCACCCAGAGCCGCAACCGCCACGTCGGCGAGCAGCTGGGCAAGGGCAAGACCATCGAGGAGATCATCGAGGAGATGGACCAGGTGGCCGAGGGCGTGAAGACGGCCAAGGTCGTGATGGAGCTGGCCGACGAGTACGGCATCGACATGCCCATCACCGCGCAGGTGGCCGGCGTCTGCGCCGGGACGGCCCCGGCCGAGAGCGCCTACCGGGGCCTGCTCAAGCGCTCGGCCGCCTCCGAAACGGGCTGAGGTGACCGATCTCGGGGTCCTCGGCGTCGGGCGCCTCGGCGCGGTCGACGCCAGTGGGGGCCTGACCCCGGCGGGGGCCGACTGGACCCTGCGCTGGTGGATCGGTTCCGAGGACCGCTGGCACGTGCCGCCCGTCGAGGCCGCCGTACGCCAGACCCTCGTCGGCGACACGCCGGTCGTGGAGACCCGCGTCCGGGTCGTCAGCGGCGACATCGTGCACCACGCGTTCGGTGCGACCGGTCCTGGTGGCGTCCCCTCGCTCGGTGGCGGAGATCACCAACGAGACCCCGGTACCGGTGGCCATCGGCTTGGTGATGGACGGGGCGGCGTCGGTCGAGGTCGACGGCGCGATGCTGACCGTCGACGGCCTGCAGGTCCGGCTGGCCCGGGCGCCGAGCGAGTGGGTGGCGCCGGTGGCCTTCGTGCCGCTGACGCACAAGGCCACGCTGCGGGTGGTCCTGGCCCGGGAGGCGCCCGACGCCCGCGGACCTGCCCGACGCCGAGCAGGTCGCGGCGGGCTGGCGGGCCCAGGGCGACGTCGGCTCCCGCTGGGCCCTGCCCGAGCCAACGATCACCGCGGCCGCCGACGGCGGCCCGGGGCTTTCTCCTGGTGCACGACGAGCCCGACCTGGCCACCACCGCCTGGCTGGCCGAGGCCCGTCACCAGCTCGGTCTGCGGGACGAGCAGGGCTTCCGGTCCGGCCTGGTCACCGGTCAGCGCCTGTCGGGCCGGATCCCTGACGCCACGGGCTCGGAGGCATCCACCGGCCAGGCCCTCGTCGCCCTCGGCTCGGCGATCGAATCGGACCTGATCGGGCCCGTGGCCAAGGCGGCCCACGCCATCGAGCGCCGTCGCCGGGTGCGCAAGCACCGCAAGGACCCCCAGCGGGCCGGCCTGCTGCCCGCCGGCCCCCAGCCCCCGATCCTCGGCCGCCGAGGCCCAGACCTACCTCGACGACTGGTGGTCCGTCGCCGGCCTCGTCCGCGCCGCCCGCCTCCTGGAGGCCGACGCCCAGCTCGAGGCCTCCGTGGATGCCTGGCGCTTCGCCCGCGGCCTCGCCGCCGACATCGACCGCTCCATCACCGCGTCCGGCCGACGCCCCCCGTCCTCCCCGGCGCTCGCGACCCGGCCGCCGGTGCCACGGTTCTGGCGCCGATCCTGGCTGCCACCGAATCAGGCGCCAGAACGGGCGCGGTGGTGCCGGCGGGGCCGGGACGGGCGGTGGACGCCGGGATCGTGGGGATCCTGGTGGGGACGGGGCTGGGGGCGGTCGACCCGGAGGCGCCGGCGGTGGCCGCCACGCTGGACCTGATCCGGGAAGAGCTGACGACGGCCACCGGTGGCGTGACGGCCGGGGTGCTGTCCGACGGCTGGTCGCCGTGGCTGACCGCTCTTCTGGCTCAGACCGAGATCGGGGTCGGCGACCCCCGGGGCCTCGACCGCCTGCGGGCGCTGGCCACGGCGGCGGCGGGCAAGGGCTCGTGGCCCGAGCTCGTCGGCGGCGAGCCGGCCATCCCGGTCGACCTGGCCGACCACCACGGGCCGGCGACGGCGGGCTTCCTCCTGCGCCGTGCGCTCGCTGCTGGTGGTCGAGCGGGGCCCGCACCTCCAGCCGCCGGACCGACTGGCGGTGCTCCCGGTCATGGCCGCCGAGTGGTACGGCCAGGGCATCGAGCTGCACGACACGCCCACCGCCTTCGGTGAGTTCGGCTTCGCCGTCCGCTGGCACGGCGACCGCCCCGCCCTCCTGTGGGAGCTGGAGCCGTCACCGACGGCCCCGCCCTTCCGCATCGAGGCCCCGGCCCTCGACCCGGCCTGGTCCAGCACCGAGACCAAGGGCGAGGCCCTCCTCGCCCCCTGGAAGGTCCCCGGCGCCGCGGACGTCGAGGTCGACTTCTCGTGAAGGACCGACACCGAGGCAGGGATGGGGGCCGAGCCTCGCCGCCCTGCGGTGACGTCGAGCGTTCTGGTCCGGGATATGTCGCTCCACGCGTATTCGCGCCAGAACGGGACGGGGGCCGCCGGTGAGCGGTTCTGGGAGCGGTTGCGGCGGAAGCCTTCGGTGGAGGAGGCGCTGCTGGCCGGGGGCGTGCCGCCAGGAGGAGATCGAGCAGGCCGCGGCCGTGGGCGGACTGGAGCTGTTGGCCATCGACCGTCTGCTGGACGCTTCGCCCCGCACCCTCAGCCAGCGCGAGATCGCCGCCGAGAGCGGGATCCCGCTCGAATGATGTCTCCCGGGTCTGGCGGGCCCTCGGCTTCCCCCACGTCGAGCCGGACGAGCCGGTCTACACCCGGGCCGACGCCGACATGACGGTCCTGGTCGGCTCCCTGATGGACCGGGGCCTGGCCGACCCCGACCTCACGCTGCAGATGGCCCGGGTGATCGGGCAGTCGCTGTCCCGAGTCGCTGCGGCCCAGGTCGCGGTCACCGTCGACCGCCAGACCCAGATGTCCGCCGAGGACGTCGCCGGTGCTCCTTTCGCCGACCGGGCCGAGCTGCTCGCCGAGTTCATGCCCGGCGTGCTCGAGTACGTGTGGCGCCGTCACCTCGAGGTCGAGGCCCGCCGCCGCCTCGCCCAACTGGAGGGGGCCGACCGCGAGGCCGAGAGCGCCACCCTCTGTGTGGGCTTCGCCGACCTCGTGGGCTTCACCGCCCTGTCCCAGCAGATCCCCGAGAGCGAACTGGCCCACGTCGTGGGCCGCTTCGAGGAGGTGGCCGCCGACGTCGTCGCCAGCCACGGGGGCCGCCTGGTCAAGACCATCGGCGACGAGGTCATGTTCAGCGCGGACCACATCGTGGCCGGCGCCGAGATCGCCCTCGGCCTCTCCGAGCAGTTCCGGGCCGAAGAGGTCGTCTCCGACGTCCGGGTCGGCCTCGCCTACGGCCCGGTCCTGCAGTACGAGGGCGACCTCTACGGCCCGATCGTCAACCTGGCCCATCGCATCGTCGGCATCGCCTACCCGGGCTCGGTGGTGGTTCCCCGGCCCGTCGAGCAGGCCCTCGAGGGTGACGACCGCTTCAGCCTCCACGGCATCCGGGCCCACACGCTGCGGGACATCGGCAGGGTGCCGCTCTGGCTGCTGCGCCGCAAGGAGGAGGAGATGTCCCTCCTCGACAAGGCCCGGCTCCGCCGCGAGGCCGGTCGGGCCTGGATCGAGGAGCGCTTCGGCGCCCTCCTCCCGTCGCCGGAGGTCACCGCCCCGCCCTCGGAGCCCGAGACCGCCGACTGATGTCGTTCTGGCCGCGGCAGGTCGCGGCCCAGCGCGACATCCCGCGACCAGAACGGGTCACTCGGTGAGGTGGAGGGTGGCGATCTGGTGGGGGGCGAGGTCGACGGTCTGCTCGAAGGGGGCGACGGGACGGCCGCGGAGGTCGACCAGCCAGCCCTGGTGGCCGTCGACGGTGACGGTGGTCGGCTCGTCGGTGGGGTTGAAGACCCGGAGGACGATGGCGCCGGCCTCTCGGTACAGGGCGGACACCTCGGCCCCCGTGACCGCCAGGTGGCGGCCGTCGCCGGGCTCCGTGCCCTGGCCCGCTCCGGTCGCCACCTGGAGCGGGACGAAGGCGGACTCGACCAGCTCGTAGGGGTCGCCGTCTCCCACCCGCACCGCGTAGCGGAAGGTCTGACGCCCCTGCTGCTGGGGGCCCTCGAGCGGGTTCTCCGGACCGGCGGGTAGCGGACGGGTCGTCATCGGCCCCTGGCTGAGCATCCCCGTGCAGCGCAGCAGGGTCAGGGCGAGCAGGTGGGACTCGCCGTCGGCGATGTCGCACAGCTCGTACTCCAGCAGGCCCTCGTGGGCGACGGTCAGGCCGCCGGCCCGCACGAAGCGTCGGGACGGGAACGTGCTCATGGGCCGTTCGGTCGGGCCGCCCTCGGCGTCGAGGCCACGGCGCACGACGGTGAAGGCGCATTCGGCCTCGGAGTGGTCGGTCGGCGTCGGCAGGGGGAACCCGACCCGCATCCGGTGGTCCCGGGCCTGGTTGTCGACCGTCGTGGTGACCCGCACGAAGGCCTCGCCGGCCCGCAGCTCGACGACGGTGCGGACCGGGATGTCGACCTCGCCCACCCGGGCCTGGTCCTCGACGTGGTGGGGGAGCCGGTAGGTGGCGTCGACCGCGACGCGGGCCCGGACCGGACCGGTCTCGACCGTGGTCACCGCCACGGAGGTCGGCCCGCCCACGAACACGTCCTGGTCCGGGGGTGACCAGTTGTAGGTGTCGCCCGCGTCACCGTCGTCGACGATGTGGCCGAGCCCGGCGTGGCCGTCGATGGCGAACGTCCCGTCGGCGGGGTCGACGGTGACGGTGACCAAGCCATTGGCCAGGCACGTCCCGTCGACGGTGACGGCGGTCGCCCCGCCCGAACGGGTGGGGTCCCACTGCTGCCAGCCATAGCCGGGGACCTCGTCGACCCGGGCCAGGACGGTCCGCCGGTGCGGTCCGTGGCGCTCGACCCGGACGATGCCGGCGGGGTGCGAGCGGGCGTGCTCGGACAACGCAGCCAGCACGGCGGTCGTGTTCTCCGGCGGGGCGTCCATCAGCCGCTCGCCCTCCCGCAGGAGGACCTCGGCCCGATCTTCGTCGACGGTGAGCTCCAGAGCGATCAGCGCGGGGTGCAGGAAGATCTCCCGCTCGACCACCAGCACCGCGTCGGCGGCGACGATCTCGTGGAGGACCTCCTCGGCGGGGGTCTCGGCCAGCAGTTGCAGGCCTTCTGCCGTTCCCGACCCGGGCAGGTCCAGTTCGACCACCCCGCCCCGGGTGCGGGCCGAGGGGTTGAGGACCACAGCGCCGACGTCGGCCAGCGACGCGCCGAAGCGCTCCAGGGTCCGGTCGACCACGCCCTCGCCGATGTGGCGGGCTTCGGCGAAGCGGTGGACGACGGCGGCCACCACGTCGTCGTGGGAGCAGGCGCAGATCGAGTCGTGGGCCGAGTTGCGGATGACCTCCAGCCAGGCCAGGTCCAGGGCCCGCTGGGGCCAGTCGCCGGCCGGAGTGAACAGGGCAGCCAATGGCTCGGCCAGCTGCTCCAGGGTGCGTTCGGCCACCGCCGCGGCGGCCTTCACGTCGGTCCGGTTCGAGGCCACGCCCATCAGCAGGTTGGCCCGCGCTCCTGACCGCAGCTCCCCGGTCCAGGAGGGCAGGCCCTCGGTCCGGGCGGAGGCCACGTGCTCGGCCAGCGAGACGATGACCAACTCGTAGTCGTCCTGCAGTTCGTTGGCCTCCAGCACGACCCGGCCCAGCCACGGTCGCGGCGTCTGGTGGTCCGTGCCGACCATCCAGAGCACGGGCCCGTCCAGCAGGTCGTCGTGGGTGGTCACGAACCCGTCGACCAGGTGCAGCAGCGCCTTGGCGTCGTCGGGCACGCGGGCGCCGTTGCCGTAGCCCTCGGGGAGGTACTCGGCCCGGATCGTGGTCCCGTCGGGGGCCGTCCACCAGAACCCGCTGCGGTCGACCGCGGACGGAACGCCCCGCCACACGACGGTGTGGGCGAAGCCGAACTGGTCGAGCACCTGGGGCATCTGGGCCACGTGGCCGAACATGTCGGGCAGGTAGCCGACGTCCATGGCCCCGCCGAAGGCCGACGCCCGGCGGAGACCCAACTGGAGGTTGCGGACCAGGGTCTCGCCCGAGACCAGGAACTCGTCGGGCAGGGCGTACCAGGGGCCCATGGCCAGGCGCCCGGAGGTGGCCAGGGCCCGCAGCCGGGGCTCGGCCTCGGGCCGGATCTCGAGGTAGTCGTCGACCACCGCCATCTGGCCGTCGAGCAGGAAGTGCCGGAACGACGGGTCGGCCTCGAGGTGATCCAGCAGGTCGTCGAGCAGGTCGACCAGCCGCAGCCGGAACCGCTGGAACGGGTCGTACCACTCCCGGTCCCAGTGCGTGTGGGGGACGACCGACACGGTGCGCGCCATTTCCCGAGACTACGGCCGCCCCCGACCCCCAACGGCGCCCCACTACCGTCTGCGCGAATGGAGCAGGATGACGGCGCGGGGTGGCGCCGGGAAGGCAGCTACCTGCTCGAGCTGATCGGGATCACGGCGGTCGCCGTGGCCCAGCCGGTCCTCGACGTCATCCAGCAGGCCCCCGAGGAGCTGGTCAACCGGCAGGCCGGCGCCGCCGAGATCGTCGTCTTCGCCCTGCTGCTCGTGCTCGGCCCGGCCGTCGTCTTCTGGCTGCTCGAGCAGCCGTTCCGCCTGGTCTCGGCCGGCGCTCGACGCCGGGTGCACGTGGGCTTCCTCGGCTTCTGGGTCGGCGTGTTCGTCGTCGAGGTGGTCAAGAGCGCCCTGGGGGCCGACCCGCACCGCTGGCTGTGGCTCGTGGGCCTCGCGGCCGCCGTCGGCGCGACCGTGCTCCTCTGGCGCTCGACGATCGCCCGCACGGTCCTGGCGTACCTGGCCCTCGCCGCGCCCGTCTTCCTCGGCCTGTTCCTGTTCGCCTCACCGGTGGCGGACCTCGTCCTGACCGGCACCGTCGACCCGGCCGACGTGGCCATCGAGGACCCGGCGCCGGTCGTGCTCATCGCCTTCGACGAGCTGCCGGTGATGTCTCTGCTCGACGGCGACGGCCACATCGACGCCGATGCCTTCCCGGCCTTCGCCGACCTGGCCGACGAGTCGAACTGGTACCGCAACAACACCGGGGTCTCACCGGTCACGCCCTCGGCCCTGCCGGCCATCCTCACCGGCCAGCTGCCGACCGAGGCCTTCCCGGCGCCGGTCGCCACCAACTTCAACGAGTCGATCTTCACCCTGCTCGGCGGCACCTACGACGTCGACGCGGTGGAGACCCTGACCCGGGTGTGTCCGACCACCATCTGTGAGGCGGAGGCCGCACCCTCGTCGGCCAGCACGCTCGGCTCGCTCTTCACGCTGAGCCGGACCGTCTTCGAAGGCGTCGCCCGGCCCACCACCGCGGCCGCCGACTTCGAGTTCGTCCTCGAGCGCAACCCCGCCGACCCCGAGGCGCCGCACCGCTTCCAGACCTTCATCGACGACGTCGCCGCCGGCGAGGGCGCGACCCTGGACGTCGGTCACTTCCTCCTGCCGCATCAGCCCTGGGACTTCCTGGCCTCGGGTCGGACCTACGAGGCCCCGGACCCACCGCGGTCGGCGGAGTACGGCGACTGGTACAACGAGATCACGGCCCAGGCCGGGCGTCAGCGCCACCTGGCCCAGCTCCAGTACACCGATGCCCTCCTCGGCGACGCCCTCGACGAGCTCCGGGCCTCGGGCCGCTACGAGGACGCCCTGGTGATCGTGACCGCCGACCACGGCGCGGCCTTCGTCGGCGGTGACTCGCTGCGGGGCCTCACCGAGGGCAACTACCCCCAGATCATGTGGGCCCCGCTGTTCGTGAAGCTCCCGGGCCAGACCGAGGGCGAGGTCAGCGACCGGGCCACGGAGAGCATCGATGTTGTGCCGACCATCGCCGACGTCCTCGACATCGAGATCCCCTGGGAGGTCGACGGCACCTCGGTGTTCGAGGACACCCCCGATGACCGTCCGGCCCGCATGTACGACTGGCGCTTCAGCGACGTCGAGCCCGACGCCGACGGCTTCGCCGTGCTGGACCGTCAGGAGGGCTTCGCCCAGGTCGTGGAAGGGAGCACGCCGATGGCGGGCGATCCCGACGATCCCGACGCCCTGCTCCGGCTCGGTCCGTACGGCGACCTGGTCGGTACGGAGGTGGCCGACGCCGCCGGGGGCCCGGCGGTCGACTTCGCCGTCACCACCTACTCCCGCCCGACCTTCACCGTCGCCGAGGGCACCACCGACCTGCCCGCCTACGTCGAGGGCATCTGGGCCGAGGAGCCCGACCCGTGGATCGCCGTGGCCGTCGACGGCACGGTGGCGGGGATCGGCAAGACCTACCGCCAGGGCGAGTTCGCCACCTTCTGGGCCCTCCTCGCCGAGCGGCTGTTCACCCCCGGTGAGCACGATCTCACCTTCCACGCCGTCAGCGGCCCGACCGCCGCCCCCGCCCTCTCACCGCCGATCGAGATGGTCCCGCGCCAGGACTGAGGTCGGGTGACTACGGTCGGGGCATGCCGATCTTCGTGATGCTCTCCACGATCGGGCCCGACGGCTTCCACAAGCTCAACACCCAGCCCGACCGGCTCCGTGAGGTCAACGACGACGTCGAGGCGCTGGGCGTGACGATCCTGCACCAGTACGCCCTGCTCGGTCAGTACGACTTCCTGAACATCATCGACGCCCCCGACGACGTCACCGTGGCCAAGCTGGCCACTCGCCTCGCCGCCCGGGGGACCATGAAGACCACGACGATCAAGGCCATCGACGTGGACGAGTACATTGCCGCACTGGCCGAGGACCCCGACCCCCTGTAGGGCGGGTCGGACAGGAGCGCGAGGTGCTGAGGACCAGCGGGTTGACGGTCACCTTCGGCGGGCTGCACGCGGTCCACGACGTGGACCTCGAGGTGGCTGACGGTGAGTTCGTCGGTCTGATCGGACCCAACGGCGCGGGCAAGACGACCCTGATCGACGCGGTCACCGGCTTCGTGCCGCTGTCGGCGGGCTCGGTGCACTTCGCCGGCGACGACGTGACCGATCTCCCCCCGGCCGAGCGGGCTCGCCGTGGGTTGGTCCGCACCTTCCAGAGCCTCGAGCTGTTCGAGGACCTCTCGGTGGTCGACAACCTGCGGGTCGCCGCCACCCCCGCCAAGTGGTGGGACCCCCTGGCCGACGCCGTGCGTCCCCGCCGGGGCAACGAGCGTTCCGAGCAGGTGGCCTGGGCCCTGGAGGTCGTGGGCCTCGCCGACGCCGCGGCGGCCAAGCCCGGCGACCTGAGCCACGGGCAGCGCAAGCTGGTGGCGGTGGCCCGGGCCCTGGCCGGCCGACCGCGCCTGGTGCTGTTGGACGAGCCCGCCGCAGGTCTGGACACCGAGGAGACCCTGGCCCTCGGCGAGCACCTGCGCACCCTCCCCGAGCACGGGGTCAGCGTCCTGCTGATCGACCACGACATGGGCCTGGTCCTCGGGATCTGTGACCGGGTCGTGGTCCTGGACGTCGGTGCGGTCATCGCCGACGGGACCCCGGATCACATCCGGGGCGACGAGCAGGTGGTCGAGGCCTACCTGGGGGCGGCGCCGACGTGAGCCCCCGCACGGTGTTGGCCATCCGGGGCCTGGTCGCCGGCTACGAGGGGGTCCCCGTGGTCCGGGGCCTCGACCTGACCGTGGCCGAGGGCGAGGTCGTCGCCCTGCTCGGTCCCAACGGCGCGGGGAAGACGACGACGCTGCAGACCGTGTCGGGCCTGCTACCGGTGATCGACGGTTCCATCGAGGTCCTCGGTGGCCCGCCGACGGCCCGGTCGCCCCACAAGGTGGCTCGGCGGGGCGTCGGCCACGTCACCGAGGACCGGTCGCTCTTCTTCGACCTGACCGCCCGTCAGAACCTGCGCCTCGGCGTCCGCGGTCGGCGCCGGCAGCGACTGGCCCAGGAGCGGGTGCTGGGCCTGTTCCCCGAGCTGGAGCCGCTGCTCGACCGGAAGGCCGGTCTGCTCTCCGGCGGGCAGCAGCAGATGCTGGCCCTGGCCCGGGCCCTGGTGGCTGAGCCCCGGCTCCTGCTGGTGGACGAGATGAGCCTGGGCCTGGCCCCGATCATCGTGCAGCGCCTCCTGCCCATGGTCCGCTCGATCGCCGACGACACCGGTGCCGGGGTCGTGCTGGTCGAACAGCACCTCTCCATGGCCCTGGAGGTGGCCGACACCGCGTGCATCCTCGTCCATGGCGAGGTCGCCGCCCGCGGCCCCGCCGCCGACCTCCGCGACCGCGCCCTCCTCGCCGACACCTACCTCAGCTGACCAGCACCAGCTTGCCGCGGGCCTGGCCGTCGATGAGGTGGCGCATCGCCAGCGCGGCGTCGGCCAGGGGGTAGGTGCGCTCGACGGCCGGGGTCACCTGGCCGGCCTCGATCATCTCGGTGAGGACGACGAGGTCGTCGGCCTTCTCCAGTGAGGCGACCATGCTGAGGGTCTGGCCCACGAACGGGGAGAGGAGTGCGGCCCGGATGCTGCGGTCGAAGCCTCCCAGCAGGCGGCCGTCGGTCTCGCCGCCGACGATCAGCAGACGGCCCTTGGGGGTGAGCGCCCGGCGCAGCTCGCCCAGGGTCCGACTGCCCGCGATGTCGATGATCACGTCGAACGGGCCGTCCTCCGCGTAGTCCCGCTGGGTGTAGTCCACCACGTGGTCGGCTCCCAGCTCCCGGACCAGGTCGAGCTTGGCCGTGCTGGCCACCCCGGTGACCTCGGCCCCGGCGGCCTTGGCCATCTGCACCACGTAGGAGCCCACCCCGCCGGAGGCGCCGAGCACGGCCACGGACTGGCCGGGCTGGATCTCGGCCTTGCGCACGGTCTGGAGCGCGGTCCAGCCGGAGATGGGCGCGGCCGCCGCCTGTTCGAAGGTGAGGTTGGTCGGCTTCGGCGCCAGGCGGTTGGCCCGGGCCAGGCCGAACTCGGCCAAGGAGCCGCTGCGCGTCGCTCCGCAACTGCCGTAGACCTCGTCCCCCACGGCGAAGCCGGTGACGCCGGGCCCGACGGCCTCGACCGTGCCGGCGATGTCCCGGCCCGGGACCCGGACCTTCGGGGTGCGCAGGCCGAAGGCCATGCGGCCGAGGAGGGGGTACCCGGTCATCACGTGCCAGGTCCCGCGGTCGACGGCGGCGGCCCGAGTGCGGACGAGCACCTCGCCCTTGCCCGGGGTGGGCACCGGGACCTGCTCGACGCCGAAGACCGTCTCGGGCTCGGTGCCGTAGGTGTCCTGCACGACTGCGGTCATCGTGGTCTGTGTCTGCATGGTGGTCGTCATCTTGGTCCGGCTCCGTCGGTGTGTCGTCCTTGTGCTTACGATGTAAGTTTACTTACAATGTAAGTATTGTCAACCGAGGAGCACGACGATGGCCCTGAACCGGGACCAAGTGGTCCAGGCCGCGGTCGCCCTGGCCGACGAGCGGGGGCTGGCCGCGGTCACGATGCGGAAGGTCGGCGAGGCCCTGGGCGTGGAGGCCATGTCGCTCTACAACCACGTCGCCAACAAGGTCGACCTGCTCGACGGGATGGTCGACCTCGTCTTCGGCGAGATCGGGCTGCCGGATCCGTCCGATGACTGGAAGCCGGCGATGCGGCAGCGAGCGGTCTCGGCGCGGTCAGCGGTCAGTCGTCACCCGTGGGCGACCGGCCTGATGGAGTCCCGAGCCGCACCCGGGCCGGCAAACCTCCGCCACCACGATGCGGTGATCGGCAGCCTGCGGGCCGGTGGCTTCCCGGTGGCGCTGGCGGCCCACGCCTTCTCCCTCCTGGACAGCTACGTCTACGGCTTCTGCCTGCAGGAGACCGGGCTGCCCTTCGACGCCACCGACGACATGGAGGCCATGGTCGAGTCCATCCTCGGCCACCTCCCCGAGGCGGAGTACCCGCACCTCTGGTGGCTGACCGTCGAGCACGTCCTCCAGCCCGGGTACGACTATGGCGACGAGTTCGCCTTCGGGCTCGACCTCATCCTCGACGCCCTCGCGACCCGTCTCGCCCACCCCTGATCCCGTTCTGGTTGCGATTTCGCCGCGCTCGGGCGCACGATCTCGCAACCAGAACCGGCTGGTCTGGTCAGATGCTGCGACCGGTGCCTTCCCAGTAGGGGGCGCGGAGGTCCTTCTTGAGGAGCTTGCCGGCCTCGGAGCGAGGGAGGGCCTCGGACCAGTCGATGGTCTTGGGTCGCTTGTAGCCGGCCAGCTTCTCCCGACTGAGGGTGACGAGCTCCTCGGCCAGGGCCTCGGAGGGCTCGGTCCCCTCGACCAGTTGGACGACGGCCTTGACCTGCTCGCCGAACTCGTCGTCGGGCACCCCGATGACGGCCACGTCGGCCACCGCAGGGTGCCCGGCCAGCACGGTCTCGATCTCGGCCGGGTAGATGTTGACCCCGCCCGAGATGATCATGTCGATCTTGCGGTCCGACAGCCAGAGGTAGCCGTCGTCGTCGAGGTACCCGATGTCACCGGTGGTGAAGACGCCGGGCTCCCGGTGGGCGGCCGCGGTCTTGTCCGGGTCGTTGTGGTACTCGAAGTCCGAGCCCAGGGCGCTGCGGAAGTAGAGGGTCCCGGCCTCACCGGGGGCGACGGGCTGGTCGTCCTCACCGACGACGGTGACCTCCATGTGGGCCAAGGGCCGGCCCACCGAGCCCCCCTTGACCAACCACTCCTCGCCGGTGATGGTCGAGATGAAGGCGCCCTCGGTCGAGCCGTAGTACTCGTGGACCTTCGGCCCCAGCCACTCCAGCATGGCCCGCTTCCACGGGGCGGGGCAGGGCGCGGCGCCGTGCCAGACGGCGACGAGGCTGGAGCCGTCGAGCTGGTCGCGGACCGGGGCGGGCAGGTCGAGGAGCCGCTTGAACTGGACGGGCACGAGGTGGACGTTGGTGATGGCCTCCTCGTCGATGAGGCGGACCGCCTCGGCGGGGTCGAAGCGGTGGCGGGTGATCACCGCGGAGCCCGCGACCATGGGGAGGAAGGCGAAGGCCCACTGGGCCGAGTGGTAGATCGGCCCGGCGAGCAGGGTGCGGCCGGGGGTCGGGACGAACTCACCGACGGCCCCGGCGATGAGGGGGAGGAGGTCGCTGGTGACGTCGGCGCCGCCGGACAGGAGGCCCTTGACCCCCTTGGGCCGACCGGTCGTGCCCGACGTGTAGAACATCGGCCCACCCATGAACGCCTCGTCGGGCTCCTCGGTGGAAGCGGCCGCCAGGGCGCCTTCGTAGGTGTGGAGGCCCTGGTGGTCGCCGTCGCCGGTGACGAGGGCCAGCTCGATGGACGCCGACCGGGGATCCGCCAGCGCCTCGACGGCCACGGAGGCGAAACGGTCGTCCACGATCAGGGCCCGACAGCCGGCATCCTCGATCACGTAGGCCAACTCGTCCTCGGTCCAGTGCCAGTTCACCGGGACGTAGGTGACGCCGGTGTGGGCGGCGGCCCAGAAGACCTCGAAGGCCTCCCGTCGGTTGCCCATCATGAGGGCGATCGTGTCCCCGGGCGCCAACCCGACACCCCGCAGGACATCGGTCAGGCGGGTCACCCGGTCGGCCAGTTCGGCCCACGTCGTGCGGCCGCGGTCGTCGGCGATGGCGAGCTCGTCACCCTTCTCGGCGACGAATCCGTCCAGCAGCTTCGGCATCAGGTCCCCCTCGTTCGTTGCCGGTCCGCGCCGTGATGCTGGCCGCTCAGCCGGCCGGGAGCCAACTCCCGTGGGCGCCGTAGGGCACGCGCTGGGGCAGGACGACCCGGGCCACGGGCTCCGCGGCGAAGTCCCGGGCGTCGATGATCCGCAGCTCGGTGACGCCCTCGGCCTCGTCGGTGGCGAAGACGAGGACCCAGCCCTCGTCCTCGTCGGCATCGGGGCCGGCGGGAGCGAACACCGGCTCACCCAGCCGGGTGCTGGCGTTGGTGGTGTGGGTCTCGACCCCGCCGGTGTGCAGGTCGTACTTGTAGGCCTCGGACCCGATCGCCGCGCCGATCCCGGGTTCTTCGCGGATCTCGGTGAGGTAGCCGTAGCGGGCGGCCTGGCCCACGAGGCGGTCGTCGACCCGGGGGAAGTCCGCGATGCGGTCGTCGAGCTGGGTCTCGGTGACCGTTCCCGTCGACTGGTCGATGCTCCAGCGCCACAGGTGGGCACGGGCGCTCTCGATGTCGTCGAACCCGCCGGCCATAGCCCGGTCCTGACGGCACACCACCAACTCGATCCGGTCGCCGTCCTCGTGGGCGTTGAGCGGATGGAACACGTAGCACGGGTCGATCTCGTGCCAGACGACGTCTGCGTTGGTGCCGTGTCGGGGCATCACGCCGAGGCGGGCGCCGGAGTCCGGGTCCCAGCCGAAGGGCATGTCGCCCGCCATGGCCCGCTCGAGGCCGAAGCGGACGGGCAGGTCCATGAACACCACGTGGTTCTCGGTGACGTTCCAGTCGTGCATCATCACCGGGTTCGGGATCTCGATCGGCTCGACGGCGAGCACCTCGCCGGTGGGGCCGATGCGGAAGTAGGTGAGGTAGGGCGCGTTCATCACCCCGTACCCGAAGGCCAGGAGCTCGCCGGTGACGGGGCACAGCTTCGGGTGGGCCGTGAAGCTGGAGGTGACGGCGCCGCCGAAGTCCTCGACGCCGAGGGTGTCCAGGTTGTCGTCGACGGCGTAGGGCAGGTGCACCTCCTCGAGGGCCAGCCAGCGGCCGTTGTGGCGCACGACGTGGGTGTTGGCGGGCGAGGCGGCGGGGTCGAGCACCCAGTCCACCCCCGTGCCGTCGTGGTCCTTGAACGGCGTGTCCACATAGCGGTTGCGGTAGCGGGCGCCCCCTTCACCGTCGAGGTCGACGGCGTGCAGCATCCCGTGGCCGAAGAACCAGTGCGGGCTGAAGCCGCTGCGCGGGTTGAACCCGTTGCGGACATAGGTCCCTGCCAGCCCGTCGGGGATCCGGCCGATCACCTCGAGGCCGCGGACATCGAGCTCGTCGCGCACCGGGGCGAAGTTCCCCTGGAGGTGCCACGGCGTCGGCGCCGTGGCCGCGTCGGTGGTGGCCATCTCGGTGTCGGTCATGGGTCCCCCTGTAGTGAGTGGCCGGCGATGTGCCATGCTAACCGGACACTGAACGGTGTTAAGTCAGATCCGGGGGGACCATGCGCAGGAGATTCGGAGTCGGCATCCTGGCGGGGCTGTTGCTGTTGGCGGCCGCCTGCAGCGAGGAGGCACCCGAGGAGGACGCGACCGGCGGGAGTGACGTCACGACCGTCACCGGCGACGACGTCCGCGAGGGCGACACCGTGGTGGAGCGCTTCGCCGGCGAGGAGTGGTTCCTGGGCACGATGCCCGACGCGCCCGTCGCCGCCGACCCCGACGCCGAGCCGATCGTCATCGGGATGATCAACCAGGAGGACACCCCCCTGGGGTCGTTCCCCGAGGTCCGCCGCGCCGTCGAGGGTGGCGTCGACTTCGTCAACGCCGAGCTGGGCGGGGTCGACGGTCATCCGCTGGAGCTGCACACCTGCATCACCAGCTTCGACCCCGAGCAGTCCGCCGCCTGCGCCCAGGAGATGGTGGCGCAGGACGTCGTCGCCCTCGTCGGCGGGCTGGACGTGACCAGCAACGGCTCGGTGCCGGTCCTCGAGGACAACGGCATCCCCCAGCTCGGGGGCATCCCGGCCAACCTGGTCGAGCAGCAGAGCGATGTGACCTTCTTCTTCTCGGGTGGGGTGACCGGCGGCCTGGCCGCGTTCCTGGCCCACACGGCCGAGGAGGGCGGCACGTCGTCGGTCCTGGCCTACGGCGAGTTCGAGAGCTTCGAGGTCGTCGGCCCAGGACTACGCCGCCCCCGTGGCCGACTCCCTCGGCATCGATCTCGAGGTCATCTCCTATCCCCTGACCGCCACCGACTTCCTGCCGGTGCTCACCCGGGCGGCCGAGTCGGACCCCGACTCGATCATCGTGGCGGCGGCGGGCTCGGCGTGTGCGCCGATCATGACCACCTACGCCGACCTCGGCATCGAGGCCCAGCTCTACCTGGTCGGGGCCTGTGCGGACGAGGAGATCATCCGGGCGGCGGGTGGGGCGCACGACGGCGTGATCTTCAACTCGGAGGGCCCGCCCGCTGAGCGTCGAGACCATCGAGGGCCAGATCTTCACGTCGGTCAACGAGCTCTACGCCGACGACGAAGCCGGAGGAGCGGGCACGGTCGGCCTCCGGGGGTTCCTGAACCTCTACGTGCTCATGGCCGACCTCGGTCCCGACGGGGTGAGCCGGGAGGCGATCCTGGACGCCGTGCGGTCCGCCGAGGACGAGCCCAGCTTCTGGGGTCACGCCTACACCTGTGACGGGGCCCAGATCGACGGCCTGCCGTCGCTGTGCGCCCCCCAGCAGTCGCTCTTCGTGGTCGAGGAGCCGGGCAACAACGTCACGATCAACGAGGACTGGATCGACACCGTCGCCCTGTTCGCCGCCGCCGAGTAGTCCGCACCCGCTGTCTCGGTGACCGACCACCTCACCTATCTGGTCCTCGGCCTCGGGGGCGGCGCCGTCATCGGCGCGCTGGCGGTCGGGGTCGTCATCACCCACCGGGCCAGCAACGTCATCAACTTCGGTCACGCCGCGATCGGCATGTACCTGGCGTTCGCCTACTACGAGTTCCGACGCAGCGGGGACCTGGTGCTGCCGATCCTGGGCCTGCCCGAGCGGGTCTCGCTCCTGGACCGACCCACGGTCGCCAGCGCGCTCGTGGTCGTCGTCCTGCTCGGGGCGGCGGTGGGCGCGACCTGCTTCCTGCTGATCTTCCGCCCGTTGCGGCAGGCGCCGGCGCTGGCCCGGGTCGTGGCCAGCCTCGGGCTGATGGTGTACCTGATCGGGATCGTCGACCTCCGCTTCGAGGGCCCGGCCGCGACGTCCCTGCAGTTGGAAGGACCGCTGTCGACCCGGTTGGTCGACGCCTTCGGGATCCACGTGCCCGCGGACCGCTACGTGTTGGCCGCCCTCACCCTCGGGGTCATCGGGGCGCTGTGGCTGGTCGACCGCTTCACCCGGTTCGGCCTGGCCACCCGGGCCACGGCGGAGAACGAGCGAGGTGCGCTGGTCCTGGGCCTGTCGCCGACGGCCATCGGCCTGGCCAACTGGATCCTGGCGTCGGTGTCGGCGGGCCTGGCGATCATCGCCGCGGCGCCGCTGGCGGGCCTCGACCCGGCGGGGACGAGCCTGCTGATCGTGCCCGGCTCTCGGTGCGGCCCTGCTCGGGGGCTTCCGCTCCCTCGCCGTGGCCGGCCTGGCGGGCATCGGCATCGGGATGCTGCAGTCCGAGATCCTCAACGTCCAGGCCAGCAGCACCTGGCTCCCCGAGATCGGCCTCCAGCAGGGCCTCCCGTTCCTCATCGTGGTGGTGGCCCTCGTCGTCCAGGGCAAGCACCTGCCCGATCGCAGCACCGTCATCACCAGTCGCCTGCCCCAGGCCCCCGAGCCCCGCTGGACGATGGCGGTCACCGGGGTGGTCGTGCTGGCCGGGGTCGTCGCCCTCGTCACCCTCGACAGCAGCTACCGGCTGGGGATCATCATCTCGGCCATCGCCACCGTCGTGGCCCTCTCGGTGGTGGTGCTCACCGGTCTCGTGGGCCAGATCTCCCTCGCCACCTACGCCCTGGCCGGGACCGCGGGCTTCGCCATGGTCCGGGTGGGCGACAGCCTGGGGCTGGGCTTCCCCCTGGCCCCGCTGGTGGGGATCATCGTGGCCGTCGGCTTCGGCATCCTCGCGGGCCTGCCCGCAGTCCGGGTCCGGGGCCTCACGCTGGCCGTCACCACGCTGGCTGCGTCCATCGCCATCGAGGAACTGCTCTTCCGGTGGAGCTGGTTCAGTGGCGGGGCGGAGGGGGCCCGGGTGCCCGAACCGACGATCTTCGGCGTCGACCTCGGCATCGCCGCACCGGGCGACGCCTACCCGCGCGTCGCCTTCGGGGTCCTGGTCCTCGGGGCGATGGCGCTGGCCATGGCCCTGGTGGTCAACCTGCGTCGGGGGACCACCGGCCGCCAGTGGCTGGCCGTGCGGGCCAACGAACGGGCGGCCGAAGCCGTCGGCGTGCCCGTCGCCCGGGTGAAGCTGGGGGCGACGGCGGTCGCGGCCGGCCTGGCCGGCCTGGCCGGGGTGCTGCTGGCGTACCAGTCCCAAGTGGTGTCGGCGGGGTCCTTCGGGGCCATCGAATCGCTGGTGGCGGTGGCCATGGCCTATCTGGCGGGGATCGCCACGCCGGTGGCGGCGCTGCTGGCGGGGGTCCTGACTGCGGGCGGCCTGCTGACCGTCGTGCTCGACGAGCTGAGTGAAGGGTCCTCCAAGTACCAGTTCGCCCTGAACGGCCTGCTGCTCATGGTCATCGCCGTGCGGTTCCCCGCCGGTCTGATCGGGTCGGCTCGACCTCGGCGCCGCAGGCCTCGGCCCGCCGAGACGCCGCCGCGAGCGGAGATGATCGAGGCGTGACGGTTCCTGCGGAACGAGAGCTGCTCCAGCGGGAGGCCATCGTGGCCCGAGCCGTGGAGATCGTGGACGAGGGCGGGGCCGACGCGCTCTCCCTGCGGTCCTTGGCCCGGGATCTCGGGGTGTCGGCGCCGGCGCTCTACAACCACATCCGGTCCAAGGCCGACCTCCTGCGGCTGGTGGCCGAGGAGGGGTACGGGGAACTGGCCCGCCGGTGGACCAGCCTCGACCCCGCGGACCACGAGGCCTGGATCCGGGCGTCCTCGCACGCCTATGTGGCGTTCGCGTTGGAGCGGCCGGGCCTGTTCGCCCTGATGTTCCGGTTTCGGCCGGCCTTGATCGAGGGACCGGGGGAGATCGAGGACCCGGTCGCCACCGCCGTGTTCGCCGAAGCCCTGGCCGTGATCGAACGAGCGAGTGCGGACGGCCTCCTGCGGGCGGCACCCCCGCTGGAACTGGCGCTGGGCCTCTGGTCGGCCTGTCACGGCGTGGCCACCGTGCTGTCGATGAGCCCCGATCTGGCTCGAGACCTGTGGTTGGTGGACCTCGTCGTCGACGGGCTCCTGAGCGGATGGAAGGAACCCCGATGAGCGTCGTAGACGATCGGCGGGCCGAAGAGGCCCGCAAGCCGATGAGCCGTCAGGCGAAGAGGCATCAACGATGAGCATCCCCCGCACGATCCTCGCCCCCGGTCAGTTGGCCGATCTCGACCTCACCTGCATCGAGGGCACGGTCCCGACCGGACTGGGCGGCGAGGTCTTCATCAGCACCGCCGAGCCCGAGACCGCCGGGGCGCACGCCTTCTTCGGCGACGGGATGATGATCCGGCTGTCCCTGCAGCCGGGGAGCCACGGCGCGGCGGCGGACCGTTGGGCCTGGCGGGTGCGCAAGCTGGACACGCCCTCGGCCCGGCTCCGCGAGAAGCGCCCCGAGGCCTTCGCCCCCGGGGTGATGGGGACGATGGGGGCCTTCGGGTTCTCCAACGCGGCCAACACCGCACCGCTGCCGTGGGGCGACCGGCTCTTCGCCACCTGGGACGCCGGTCGCCCGGTCGAGATCGACCCGGTGACGATGGGGTTCCTCGGCGAGGTCGGCCACCGCGACGACTGGGCCCCGACCATGGACCTACCGGTCCTGCCCATGATCAACAGCACGGCCCATCCCGTCATCGACCCGGAGCGGGACTGCCTCTGGACGGTCAGCTTCAACCCGATGATGGGTGGGCTGTCGCTCATCCGGTACTCGGGCGACGGCGCCCACGTGGACCGCTGGCCGGTCACCGACGGGGTCATCCCCCAGTCGGTGCACACCATCACCCAGACCCGGGACTGGCTGATCGTGGCCGACTGCGCGTTCCGGGTCGACCCCGGCGAGATGTTCGGCGCCGAGCGGACCGTGACGACCTTCCCCGACGAGCCGGTGTACCTGATCCGCAAGGACGAGGTGGCGGCGACACCCTCGGGCCAGGAGGTCTCGGCCCGGTGCCTGCGGGTGGGGCCCGAGGTGATGCACTACTACGCGGTGTACGAGGATGCCGACGGCGTCACCGTCCTGTTCGAGCACACGCCCGAACAGGACCTGGCCATGGCGCTGCGGGCTGATGACATCGACGCCTGGGGCCGCCCGGTCGACCCCGCCCTGGTAGGGATGTACACCCACCCGCTGTCCGCGTCCCGGACCTCGCTGCTCGCCTTCGACCCCGAGTCGGGCACGGTCACCGAGCGAGCCACGATCTGTGAGCCCGAGCGCTACTGGGCCACCCAGCTCTCCGCGATGGACTGGAGCCTCGAGGGCCAGTCGGCGCCGACCGTGCACCACCTGCTGACCGCCGGCTACCACCCCGAGGTCGTCACCCAACGGGCGCTGTCGTTGTACGCCGACCGGGTCGATCCGAAGGACCTGCCCCCCGAAGAGGTGCCGCCCACGCTGGTGACCCTCGACCGGGATGGGCTGACGCCGCAGGGGGACTGGGCCTACGCCGAGGGCGACTACCCGTCATCCCCGTGCTTCGTGCCCGCCGACGCAGGACAGAACGGGTCCAGCCGCTACGCCGGTTCGTCCCCGGGCGGTCACGAGGGCTGGCTCGTCGTCCCGGTGCTGTCCGACGACGGCTTCCGGGTCGAGGTCTTCGACGCCGCCGACGTGAGCCGTGGTCCGGAGGCCGTGCTGGCCTCACCCGGCCGGGAGACCCTGCCCTTCATCATCCACTCGGCCTGGATGCCCCGGGCCGTGACCGCCCCCGACAGGGACCGCCTCACCTTCGCCGACGACCTCGACGACACCCGTCTGGCCACCTTGCCCGAC
The DNA here is from genome assembly GCA_963777805.1 of uncultured Microthrixaceae bacterium. Lineage (GTDB taxonomy): Bacteria > Actinomycetota > Acidimicrobiia > Acidimicrobiales > DATDAH01 > DATDAH01. The sequence continues at coordinate 339,829 of CAVZRY010000002.1, forward strand.
GACCTGGCGTCCGCCGCCCGAGAGGTCGCCGCCGACCTCACCCCCTGACGGTGATGGTCTGACAGCCGAGGAGCTTGTCGGACAGACCGTTGTCGTCGACCGCCATGGCGCAATAGCGCTGGTCGTTCGCCGGCCGGCTGTCGTCGTCGAACTCCCAGTTCCCGGCGGCGTTGGTCGTGACGGTGTCCACCAAGGCGCCGGTCGGGGTGTCCTTGCGGATGCGCACCACGACCTCGCGTCCGGTGTCGGGGTCGTCGGCGGTGCCTTCGAGGTGGACCTCGCCGGCGCCGGGCGAGCTCCCGCGGATCGTGCCGGTGGGGCGACGGCTGTCGAGGCGCGGCTTGCCCGCCACGAACCGCAGGGGCTCGACGTGGAGCCGGCGGCCGTTGCCGTTCATGATCTGGCCCGCCTCGTAGGTGTGGAAGGCGATCCACGGCCTGCCGCCGGGTCCGATGAACGCGCTGGCCCCACCCGGGCCGGCGTTGGCACCCCGCGACTTCAGCCACGGGCGATCGGTGGTCAGTCGGGTGCAGCCGCTGAGCGGGGTCTCACAGGCGACGAAGCCGGTCCCGTAGTTGTCGGGGATCTGCCATTCCCCACCCGCGTAGAGCAGCACGTACGGTCGGTTCGCCCCCGGGGTCGGGTTGAACACCATCCCCGGGTTCTCCATCACGGTGAAGTGCAGGCGGGTGCTGTACTCCCAGGTGTTGGCCTGGCTGTCGAGGGGGGCGAAGCCGTAGCCCGGCCCGACGTGCCGGAGACCGTCGGCGCTCAGCCGCACGCCCCAGAGCTGGCGTAGGTTGTCCAGGGCCTTGAAGTACAGGTACAGGTTGCCGTTCGGGGCCCGGAAGACCTGCGGGTCCAGGGCGCCCTTGTTCGCTCCCGGCGTGCCCGAGAAGCCCGCCGGGGTGTTGCCGTTGGAGGCCACCCGGCAGAAGAACGGCGTCGAGCGGGGATGGAACGGACCGGTCGGGTTGGCCGAGGTGGCGATGCCGATGCACCAGCCCGGTGTGCTGGAGCTGACGTTCTTGTGCCGGGCGGCGAAGTACATGACGAACTGACCGCCGGCCCGGACCACCGACGGTGCCCAGAAGGCACCGCCGTTGTTGAGCGAACGGGCCCAGGCGGGCGTCTGGGGCATGGCGTCCTGGGGGGCCAGGGCCGGGGCGTTCCAGTCCCACAGGTTCGGCGACGACATCACCATGATCTGGCGGGCATAGGTGCCGGTCTGGTGGGTCGAGTAGGCGTAGTAGCGGCCGTTGTAGGGGACGATCGACGGGTCGGCCCAGTTGCGGAGCTGGTCACCGTGGATGTTGGAGCCGTACACCGGTGGCCGCAGCCGGGCCTCCTGGGGGGTCGTGGCCCCCGCCGGACTCGGCCCGAGCGTGAGCAGGCTCACGAACGCCACCACCACGCCCAGGATCGACCGCCTCATCTCAACCCTCCTTCCGCCGGATGGGAAGCCCAGGGTCGCGCGCCGTGACGTGATCGGGTTCAGTACCACCACTGCCCGCGACGGTGCTCGCGGCGGACCTCGTCGGCGGTGAAGAGCGACGGCAGGAGCTGTTCGTCCGACGTCCGGCGGATGCGGTAGCGGTCCCCGACGACCTCGGCCACGTCGAAGCCGCGGTTCCACCGACCGTCGAAGCGGTTGCGCACCTCGACCCGCGTCTGCGGGGTCAGTGCTCGCTCGGTTGGTTCCGCCATGGTCACGACCGTCATTGTCGACGAGGTCCCTTCTACGTCAAGTCCTGGACCCCCGTATCGGCCAGGGTTTACTCGGCCTTCACGTTCTTGTCGTGGCGACTCGGCCCGATGGACCTCTTAGCCTCCGATCCGTGACGGCTGACGTGCGGTTGACCGAGTGGACCAACTGCGGTGGCTGCGCCGCCAAGTGGGGCGCCACGGCGTTGCGCGGCCTGGTCAGCGAGCTACCCGCCGGCGTCGATGCCGAGCTCCTGGTGGGTCTCGCCCCTTCCGACGACGCGGCGGTCTACCGGGTCGCCGACGACGTGGCCCTGGTGTCCACGGCCGACTTCTTCCCACCGTTGGTGGACGACCCCGCCGACTTCGGGGCCATCGCCGCGGCCAACGCCTGCTCCGACGTGTTCGCCATGGGGGCCCGGGTCGTCATCGCCCTGAACCTGTCTGCCTTCCCCGAGGCCCTGCCCCGAGAGGCGATCGCCGCCATCCTCGGCGCGTCGGCGGAGACGGTGGCTGCGGCCGGTGGCACCACGGCGGGGGGCCACACGATCCGGTCCGACGAGCCCATCTTCGGCCTCGCGGTCCAGGGGGTCGTGCACCCCGACCGGATCCTGACCAAGGCCGGTGCCCGGCCCGGTGACGTGCTGGTGCTGTCCAAGCCGCTGGGGACCGGCCTGGTCCTGGCCGGGGGGTCTGCCGCGGAGAAGGCCGGGGTGACGGCCGGGATGCGGGCGCTCAACCGTGCCGCCTCCGAGGCGCTGGTGGCCGCTGGTGGCGCCGTCCACGCCGCCACTGACGTGACCGGATTCGGCCTGGCCGGCCACGGCTGGGAGATGGCGGACCGGTCGTCGGCCCGGTCTGGTGTTCGAGGGCGGCGGGCTACCGCTCTACCCCGGGGCCATGGCCGTGGCCGAGGCGGGCGTGCGCACCGGTGGCGACCCCCGAAACCGGGACTACCTCGACGGCCACGTCGACGGCGACGCCGACGACGTGGTCCAGGCGCTGGTCTATGACCCCCAGACCTCCGGCGGCCTGCTGGCCGCGGTCGACCCCGGCGTGGTGGGGGAGCTCACGGGGGCCGGCTTCGTGCCGGTCGGCCGGGTCACCGACGGCGACCCGGGCGTGACCCTCAGCGCCTGACGGCGGCGAGGAGGGCGGCGACGGCCAGGACCCCGGCGGCGGTCTCGATGGCGGCTGAGCGGCGTTCGCACCAACCGCCGAGGGTGCCGATGGAGAAGCCGGAGCCGATGGCGGCCACGCTGCCGATCGAGCCGATGCTGAGGATCGAGCCGGCCGAGCCAATCGAGAGGATCGAGCCGGCGGACCCGATGGACAGCACCGAGCCGACGCTGCCGATCGACAGGATCGAGCCGGCCGACCCCATCGAACCCAGCGAGCCGATCGAGCCGAGGGAGTAGAGCGAACCGTCGTCGCCGTCGTGGGTGACCACCCGCGCAAGCTAGCGCCGATGGCGAAGGGGGTGAGCGGTAGGGTCGGCGGCGGGATGACGGTCACGGCTCCGCAGCTGCGTTCGGCGATCAAGCGCCGGTCGCCGTCGCTGACCATCGAGCGGGGGCTGTGGGCCGCGGGGGCCGAGGTCGTCGTCGGCATGGACGAGGTGGGCCGGGGCTCGTGGGCCGGGCCGCTCAGCGTCGGCGCCGCGGTGCTGCCCCAGGACCGGCGGGTGTACAAGGTCCGGGACTCCAAGATGCTGACCGAGTCCGAGCGGGAGGTCATGTTCGACCGCATCGCCGACTGGTGCGTGACGTGGGCGGTCGGTCACGCCAGCCAGGTCGAGTGCGACACCCTCGGCATGTCCGCCGCCCAGAAGCTGGCTGCGGCCCGCGGCCATCGACGGACTCGGGGTCGAGCCCGACCAGGTCCTCATCGACGGCAACTGGGACTTCGTCGGCGGCGGGCGCCGGGTCCAGAAGCTGGTGAAGGGCGACGCCCGCTGCCTGTCGATCGCGGCGGCCTCGATCCTGGCCAAGGTCACCCGGGACCGCATGATGCGGGCCGAGGCCGAGCACTTCCCCGGCTACGACTTCGAGTTCAACAAGGGCTACCCGTGCCCTCGCCACAAGGCGGCGCTGCAGTGGCTGGGCCCCAGCGCCATCCACCGCCGCACCTGGGTCTTCATGGACCACCTGAGCTGGACCGGTGTGCCGAGACAGCGACCGCCGTCGATGCAGGGCGAGCTCTTCGAGGCCTGAGGCCCGGGTGCGGTCGGCTCCTCCCGCCTCCGCCGACGGGGGCGGTTAACATCGTTCAGTGAGTCGGCCCGAGTGCGTTCTCATCACGGGTGGCTCGGTGCTCAGCGGTACCGGCGCGGCGCCGACTCCGGCCACCGACGTGCTGGTCCGCGGCGACCGGATCGAGGCGATCGGCGCCGAGGCCGCCCGCCAGGTGGCTCAGCCGGCGTCCGCCGACGCCGTCCTGCGCATCGACGCCACGGGGTGCACGGTGATGCCCGGGCTCATCGACGCCCACTGCCACATCACCTTCGGTGAACCGGCCGGCAACGACGAGCTCTTCTTCCATCGGGAGCAGTCCACGGCGGCACTCGTGGCGGCCTTCAACGTCCAGAAGCTGCTGTTGGCCGGCGTCACCGGGTTCCTCGACGCGGACTGCCTCTGGAACCTGGGTCCGGCCCTGCGTGACGCCATCGACGCCGGCATCGTCGCCGGTCCCCGGATGTCGGCGGGCATGAACGCGCTGCTCACCACCGTCGGGGGCACCGCGGGGCGCCTCATCCCTGACGACGGGCGGGCCGCCTACGCCCACGTCGTGGGCGACCGCGACGAGATGGTGCGGGTGACCCGCCGGCAGATCAAGCACGGGGCGGACTGGGTGAAGATCCACGTCACCGGCTCCCTGCCCAACCGCACCGGCGAGCTCACGGCCTGGTCCCTCGACGAGCTCCGGGCCGTGACCGACACCGCCCACAGCCTCGGCACCCCCACCTTGGCCCACTGCCGCAACGCCGAGTCCACGCGCCTGGCGGCCGAGGCGGGTGTGGACCTGATCCTGCACGCCAGCTTCCTCGACGATGCCGCCCTGGCGGCCGTGGTCGACGCCGGCTCGGCCATCGCCCCCACGTTCACCTTCCTCGACAACCTGGCCCGGCACGGCGACAAGGTCGGGGCCATGAGCACCCAGGTCGACATCTTCCGCGGCGAGATCGCCGCGACCGCGGCGATGCTGCGGAAGGCCCACGACGCCGGCGTCCGCCTGCTCTGTGGTTCCGAGAGCGGCTTCTCCCTCACGCCCTACGGCCACTGGCACGCCCGGGAGGCCGAGCTGCTGGTCACCGAGGTCGGGCTGACGCCGCTGGAAGCGCTCACCTGCGCCACCCGCAACGGCGCGATGGCGCTCCGTCGGGAGGAGGGGACGATCGGGGTCGTCGCCGAGGGGGCCGCCGCCGACCTGCTCGTCGTCGCCGGCGATCCCGTCGCCGACATCGGCCTGCTCGGGGACCGAGCGAACCTCCGACACGTGCTCTCCCGTGGGGTGCCCGTCGACCTCGACCGCCCCTGGCCGGAACGTCGCGCCCTGCCGGGCGAGAAGGTCGGGCTGTGGTCGGAGCGCCCGCTGACCTGGGACCTGACCCAGCGGTGAGCCCGGTCGGTGATCGTCAGCGGGGCGGGCCACGGGCTCGGGGCCTCGATCGCCCACGCCGCGGCGGACGCCGGGTGGACCGTCGGCGTCCTGGACCGTGACCCCGACGCCGTGGCGCAGGTGGCCCAGGACATCGGGGCGTCGGGGGTGGCCCTGGTCGCCGACATCACCGACGAAGCCGGCGTCGACACCGCCCTCGATGCGTTCGCCGAGGCCACGGGTCAGCCGGCGCCGGACGCGTTGGTGGCCAACGCCGGCATCGTCCGCTTCGGGCCGCTGGTCGACCTCGACCTGGACGACTGGCGGGCCGTGGTCGACGTCAACCTCACCGGCACCTTCGTGACCGCCCGCGCCGTGGCCCGTCGGATGCTGGCCGCCGGATCGACCGGCGCGATCGTGACCGTGACCTCCATGAACGGCGTGGCCGCCGGGCCGAACGCCGGGGCCTACGGGGCCACGAAGGCCGGGATCGCCCGCCTCACCACCCAGATGGCCCTCGAGTGGGGACCGAAGGGCATCCGGTGCAACGCGGTGGCCCCCGGCCTGATCGACGGCGGCATGTCCGAGCCCATCTACGCCGATGCCGACATCCGGCGGCGGCGGTCCGGGCGCGGTGCCGCTGGGCCGACTGGGCACCACCGACGACGTCGCCGGCGGTCGTCCTGTTCCTGCTGTCGGACACCGCCGGCTACGTCAACGGCACCGAGCTCCTCGTCGACGGCGGCGTCACGGCCAGCGTGATCAGCACCCTGCCCCGACCCCACGCCGGTGGACTCGGTCGGCGACGGAGCCGATCCCGACCCGCGGTGACCGACAACCTCGTGCTGTCCGGTGGGCCGACCCATGACTTCGCGGCCAGCTCGGACCAGCTGTGTGCGGTGCTCGCCGCCGAGGGCATCGACTCGCTCGTGGAGGACGATCTCCACGGCGGCATCGAGCGCCTCGTGGACCCGGGCGCCGCCTGGGACATGGTCACCGTCAACGCCCTGGCGTGGACGATGGCCGCCGAGCGCTACCACCACCTCCGAGCGGACTGGGCCTTCGAGCTCACCGCCGACGAGGCCGAAGCGCTGGTGGCCCACGTCCGGGCCGGCGGCGGCCTCCTGGCGTTGCACACGGCGGTGATCTGCTTCGACACCCAACCGCGCTGGTCCGAGACGGTGGGGGCCGCCTGGGACTGGGACCGTTCGTCGCACCCGCCCCTCGGCGAGATCCAGGTCAGGGTCACCGAGGCCGGTCGGCACCATCCCCTCACCGCCGGTCTCGAGTCGTTCGCCATCGTGGACGAGGCCTACGGGTTCCTCCGGGAGGAGCCCGGCCTCGTCCCCCTCCTCGTCGCCGAGCACGGCGGCCGGGACCACCCCCTGCTCTGGGCCCGACAGGTCGGCGCGGGTCGGGTCGTCACCGACCTGCTGGGCCACGACGCGTCGTCCTTCGCCCACCCCACCCACGCCGAGATCCTCCGTCGCGCGGCCCGGTGGGTCGCCGGGAGCCGAGACCAGGAGCCGTCATGACCGAACCGGACACCGTCACCGTCACCACCTACGAGCAGGCGCGCGAGGCCTACCGGCAGAAGGACCTCCGCCAGGCGCTCTACGACGAGGGCGACGTGGTCATGGCCGATGTCCTCGTGAACCTCCACGGCGACGAGCACCGGGCCCGCCGTCGCCTCGAGAACCGTCTCTTCCGGCGGGACACCCACGCCCGCTACGAGCACGACTTCTTCCCGCCGGTGGTCGCGGCCACGCTCGCGCCCCACCTCGAGCGGGGCCGAGCCGAGCTGGTCAGCCTCAGCCACGAGATGATGATGAACCTCGCGGCGGTCACCGCCGGGGTCGACCGGCCCGCGGCCACCCCGGAGGAGTCGGCCCACCTCTACGCCTATCTGATGGTGTTCATCGAGGGCGCCACCCTCGCCCACTACGCCGGGGACCGCGAGGCCAAGCGGGCCGAGGTGGCGGCCGCGCTCGAGGCCTTCGACGCCGAGTTCCTGGCCCCGTCGATCGCCCGGCGCCGGGATCTCCTGGCCGAGGTCGCCGCCGGGGACCGGGGCGAGGACGACCTGCCCCGCGACGTGCTCACCACGCTCCTGGCCCACGACGACGACCTCCCGCTGCCCCCCGAGGTGCTCCGTCGCGAGATCGCCTTCTTCCTGCTCGCCGGGGCGCACACGAGTGCCACCGCCTTCGTCCGCACGCTGCACCACGTCCTGACCATGGCCGCGACCCGGCCCGCCGACCACGAGCAGGCCCGCACCGACCTGGCCTTCCTGCAGCGCTGCGTGCACGAGACCGTCCGACTGCAGCCCTCGAGCCCCGTCGCCATGCGCTGGGCCCTGGCCGACATCGAGCTGTCGGGCGGGGTCCGGGTGCCGGCGGGGTCCCGACTGGTCATCGACCTCATGGCGGTGAACCGCGACCCGTCGGTGTTCGGCCCGGACGCCGACGCCTTCGACCCGAGGCGCCCCCTGCCGGCCGGGGTCGCCCCGTGGGGGCTCAGCTTCGGCCTCGGCATGCACGCCTGCATCGGCCAGGACCTCGCGGCAGGCATCGATCCCCTGGGTCAGGCGGTGGCCGAGGACCACCTCTACGGGCTGGTGCCCGTGGCCGTCCGCGCCGTGCTCGACGCCGGCGCCGAGCTGGACCCCGACGATCCCCCGAGCCTCGATCCCGACACCACCCGTGGCTACTGGGGTCGCTATCCCGTGCGCTTCCCGTGATCGACGTCCACGCCCACGTCGTGCTCGAGGCGGCCCTCGGCGCGGCCGGGTCCTACGGGCCCGAGTTGGACGAGGGCGACGAGGCCACGGGCCGCCCCCCGTGCTTCCGCGTCGGGGGCTACGTGCTGGAGGGCGTTCGGTACCGGGGGACGGCCTTCATGGACCTCGACCTCCGACTGGCCCGCATGGACGCGCTCGGCATCGACCTGCAGGTCCTGTCGCCCAACCCCCTCACCTACTTCCACCACATCGAGGCGGACGAGGCCGTGACCTTCTGCCGACGCCACAACGACGCCATGGCTGCCCTGGTGGACACCGAGCCGGCGCGGCTGGCGGGGTTGGCCCAGTTGCCCCTCCAGGACCCGGAGGCCGCGGCCCGGGAGCTGCGGCGGGCCGTCGACGACCTCGGGCTGCTCGGCGCCTACATCGGCACCGATCCCGGGTGTCCCCTCGACGACGCGTCGCTCGACGTGGTCTACGCCGCGTGCACCGACCTCGACGTCCCCCTCTTCGTGCACCCGGCGCCAGCAGGCATCGACGGGCCGTCCCGCGACGAACGACTGAAGCGCTTCGACGCCGAGCTCTGGCTGGGCTTCGCCTACGAGGAGGCCCTCGCGGTGGCCGCCCTCGTGCTCGGCGGCGTGCTCAACCGGCACCCGGCCCTCGACGTGTGCGTCTCCCACGGCGGGGGCGCCACCAGTTGGCTGGCGGAGCGGATGGCGCACGCCGCTCGCACCCGGTCCTGGGCCGACGAGGACCTGCGCCGCGACGGCGAGGTCGAGGCCCGTCTGGGTCGGCTGTGGTGGGACGCCCATGTGGGCGGCCCGGACGCGCTGGCTGCGCTCCTCCGGGCGTTCGGGCCCGATCGCCTCGTGGCCGGGACCAACCTGGCGGGCTGGGACGCGGCCACGGACCCCAGCGAGGGCGATGCCGGGCTGGCCGCGGCGATGGATGCCAACGCCCGCCGCCTGCTCCGCCTCCCCGCGGGCGACTGATCTGCTCGTTCTGGGTACATCCCTGTGTTCTGGGCGACACAGGGATGTGCCCAGAACGGGTGGGGTGGCCGTCAGGCGGAGGCGGCGAACCAGTTGGCGTGGAAGCCGAAGGGGATCCGGTGCCGGAGGTGGACCCGGGCGATGGGTCCGGCGGCGACGTCCCGGGCATCGAGCACGCAGACCTCGGTGCGTTCGGTGGCCGAGTCGTAGACGGCGTTGACCAACCACCCGTCGTCCTCGGCGGTGCCCTGCGGGTCCGGTGCGAAGACGCTCTCGCCGACGTGCCCGTCGGGCCCGGCGTTCCAGATCTGGCGGGCGCCGGTGGCGTCGTCGTACTTCACGATGCTGTCGAAGTCGCCGAGGCGACGGTCCGGGGCGACGGCCGAGGACATGTAGTGGTGCCGGGAGCGCACCCCGTCGTAGTCGTCGTTGAACCGGCAGAAGTCACCGCCCAGGTCATCGGTCTGCTCCCAACCGGCGGTGTCGGCGGCGAGGTCGACCCAGAAGCGGGACGGGTAGGGCGGATCGTCGTCGCCGGCGCGTTCGTCGAGCGGCGCCGTGGGGTCGATGCCGAAGTCGGGGTGCTCGAAGCGGGTGCCCGAGAACTCGATGCGGTCCCCGTCGGCCCAGCCGTTCCAGAAGTGCTGGACGTGGCCGGGGTCGATCTCGAACCACCGCACCTCTTCAGCGGTGCCCCGTCGGGGCAGCACCCCGATGCGGGTGCCGTTCTCCGGACGCCACTGCACCATGGGTCCCTTGCCGAGGTTGGCGACGTCGAAGACGATGGGGGAGTCGAGGAACACGGCGTGGTGCTCGGTGATGACGAAGTCGTGCATCATCACCGGGGCGGGCACGTCCAGGGTCACCGTGGTGGACGATGGCGCCGGAGGCGTCCACCACGTAGTACCGGATGACCGGCTCGAACACCGAGTAGGCGAAGAAGCACATCTCGCCGGTGCGCGGGTCGAGACGGGGGTGGGCCGTCATGGCCCCCTCGAGCGCCCCGTCGAAGTCGTACTCACCGACGGTCTCCAGTGACGCGCGTCACCTCGGTGGGCAGCCCGCCCTCCCATAGGGCGAGGTAGCGGCCGGCGTGGCGGATGATGTGGGTGTTGGCCGGGTTCTTCACGGGTCCGGCATCGCCGACCAGCGCCGGGTCCGGGAAGTCCATCACCTCGCTGAGGCCGGGGTAGACGGCGCGGCCCAGCTCGGCCTCGGCCTGCAGGCCCCGGGAGCGGATCCAGCGGTTGCGGTACCCGACCCGACCCTCGTCGAAGGTGACCGCGTGGAGCATGCCGTCACCGTCGAACATGTGGTAGCGACCGATGGGGGAGAACAGCGGGTTCGGGCCGTTCCGGACGAAGCTGCCCCGCAGCCCCGCGGGGAGCCGGCCGGTGACCTCGAGGGCGGCGTCGTCGAACTCGCCGTCGACAGGGAAGAGGTTGCCCTGGAGGTCCGGCTGGTCACCGGTGTCGGTCACGTGCCCGGTCAGGAGGGCGGGTCCGTTCATGGTGTGCACCTTTCGTCGGTTTCCCGGGGCGAGCGGCTCACCAGTCGGTGTCCGGGTTGGGCGGGAAGAGGTCGTCGCGCTCGGCCGCGAGGCGGTCGCAGTCCCAGTCGTCGTCGACCCGCTGCCAGATCACCGGGTTCCGGGCAGGGTCGTCGATCTGCACCCACTGGGCGGGGGTCAGGAAGATGTCGTCGCTGGCGCCGAGCACCAGCTGCTCGGAGCTGTCGGTGATGGTGCCCTCGAGGCGGTCGGGGCGCACTGAGGCTGACGTCGTAGGCGAAGATCTCGCGGCGGGCCAGGTAGATCTCGCCCTGGAGGTCCTCGGTGATCCGCACCGTGGAGGTGATCCCGGGGTTGCCGTCGCCGTCGGCGTCGACGATCCGCGGATCGTCGGGGTCGGTCGGCAGGACGTCGTTGGCCGGATCCTCGAGCTCGATGCCGATGCCGGTCGGGGTGGCCGGCCGCACGACCCGGAGGTCGCCGTCCTCCCCGGTCACCTCGACCGGCGTGTCGACGGGCACGATCGCCTGGGTGGCGGCATCGGCGATCGAGACCTCGATGTCCTGGTCGCTCACCGCGTCGGCGTGGCAGAAGCGCATGGTGTTCCACAGCTCACCGTCCCGCAGCTCGAGGTCGGCGAAGCCCGTGCTGATGATCAGGGTCTTCATGGCGTCGTCCTCGTAGGCCACGACGTCGTAGTGGGCGTAGCGCCCGACCAGCGCCTCGGCCCCGGGGGGCAGATCGGTCGCCGGGGCGGTCTCGGCGGCGGCCGTCTCGGCGAGGCCGTCGTCGTCATCGGCGCCGCACCCGGCGAGGAGCGCGGGCAGGACGGTCGCCGCGATCACCCATCGCCAGCGATCGGTTGGCCGTCGTCGTCATCGGCGGGCCCTCGGTGTCGGTGGCATCAGGCCGGCTCGACGAAGGCGTCGAGGGCATCGGACACCGCGGTGTCGGGTGGGAGGTCGTCGGGGCCGATGGCCAGGTCGACGGCCCGCTCGAAGTGGTGGATCAGCCGCTCGTGCCAGCCCAGTTGGAAGGGTCGGGCGCCCTTGGAGGCGACCGACGCCTGGATGGGGGCCATGTTGGCCTGTGTCCTGGGCCATCACGGTCTCGAAGAGCGTCATGCGGTCGAGGTGCTCCTGGGGGACCTCGTCACCGGTCCACGCCGGTGCGTACCAGCGCAGCTCCAGGTCGGTGGTGGCGTCGCTGGTGGGCCACATGCACAGGAAGGTGAACGCGCCGGTGTCCATGGGGACGACCAGGTTGGGGAAGATCCCGAACGAGGTCGAGGTCTGGCGCCAGAGCAGGGGCACCGCGGGGTTGTCGTTCTCCTCGGAGACCATGGCGAAGTCCCGGAACATCGTCGTGCTTCTCGACGGTCAGCCGGCTGTGGCCGTGGGGCAGCATCGTGACGGTGATCGACTGGTCGTTGTAGAGGAGCGCGGCGTTGTCGGGGTGCACGGTCCGCACGTGGTACACCTCGAGGAAGGCGTCGACCATGAGCTTCCAGTTGCACGTCGAGGTGGTGCACCTGGGTCCCCACCGCTCGCATGGCGGGGCCGTCGATCTCGGCCATCTGCGTCGCGATCGGCCCGAGGAACGCCGACAGGGCGACCGCATCGGGGTCCTCGCTGACGAACACCCAGCCGTCCCAGGTCTCGCAGCGCACCGGGACCAGGCCCAGGGCCCCGGTGTCCAGGTCGGCGAAGCTGCGGGCGTCGGGTACGGCCTTGAGGGTGCCGTCGGTGCCGTAGGACCACGAGTGGTACTGGCAGGTCAGGCGGCGAGCGGTGCCGCAGTCGTCCCGGGTGACCGGGGCGCCCCGGTGGCGACAGGCGTTGTAGAAGGCCCGCAGCTCGCCGTCCTCGCCCCGTACGACCACGATCGGTGCCCCCGAGCGGCTCGTCAGCCGGTAGGAGCCGGGCTCGGGCCACTCGGACTCGTGGCCGACGAACAGCCAGCTGCGACCGAAGATCCGCTCCTTCTCCAGCTCGTGGAAGGCCGGATCGGTGTACCGCCGGGTCGGGATGAGGGGGACCGGCACGGCCTCGGCCGGCGGTCCGGTGCGCGCCTTCTCGACCTCGATGCGTTCCCTGATCGTCTGCTCGAGCGTTGCGTCCATGGTTCTCCTGAGCCGGGGCCCGACGGCGATCGACTACGGTGGTGAACACTGTAAACCACGTATGGACCGAAGGGGTTCCCGTGCCTGTTCCCGCGTCGCTGACCACCGCGCCCCACCGCGACTTCGAGCTGCGAGGTGGTGGCCGGCACCTGGCCCGCCGACATCAGCGGCGAGGTCCTCTTCTCGAGCCCGCAGAACGGCCGCGACCTGCCGTACGCCATCTTCGACTTCGGGGCCATCTGCCGGCTGTCGCTCGAGCCGGGCGCACGCGGTGCCGCTCCGGGGCGGTTCGCGTGGCAGTCCCGCTCCATCCAGACGCCGGGCAAGCGACTCTTCGACCGCCATCCCGAGCAGTTCAGCCGCCGGCGTCATCGGCTACCAGTCGCCGTTCGGGCCGCCCAACGCGCTCGAACACGGCCCCGCTGCCGTGGGGTGACCGGCTCTACACCACCTGGGACGCCGGGCGTCCGGTCGAGCTCCACCCCGACACCCTCGAGTTCGTGGCCGAGGTCGGCCACGTCGACAGCTGGGGCGGCAGCTCGATGCCGATCGGAGGCGTGCTGCCGTTCCTGTTCTCGACCGCCCACCCGGTGGCGGACCCCGACCGCCACTGCCTGTGGACCGTCAAGCTCGAACCGGTCATGGAGCCGACCTTCGGGATGCGCCCGTCGCTGGTGCGCTACGACCGCCACGACGGCACCCAGGTGCAGCACTGGCCGCTCGACGGCGTCTCGTTCTCCGGCTCCATCCACACCGTGAGCCAGACCCGGGACTGGGTGATCCTCTGCGACTCGGGCAACTTCAAGGCCGATCCCGCCGAGATGATCGGCGGCGAACGCACCATCACCATCGACGCCGACGGCGCCGGTGTGGCTGATCCGCAAGGACGCAGCTCGAAGGGCTCCCGTCGGGGACGCCGGTCACAGCCGACGTGCTTCACGATGGCGCCGCCCGCGGGCCACTACTACGCCCGCTGGGACGACACCGACGGCGTCTCGGTGGTGTGGGAGGGCATGGACCTCATGGACCTCGGCCTCTACCTGCGCCCCGACGACCTCGACGTCAACGGCAACCCCGTCGATCCGGCCGTGGTCGGCCTCTACAACATGGCCATGGCGCCCGAGACCATCACCGAGGTGGTCTTCGACCCCGAGTCCGCGGCGAGGTCACCCGACGTCGGGCACCTTCAAGCAGGACTGGGCCTTCAACCTCCAGCTCTCGGCCATGGACTGGAGCACCGAGGGCCTGTCGGCCCCCACGCTGCACCACGTCACCTACCAGGGGTGCCGCCCCGGCAACATCAGCCGGCGGGCGGCCACGACTGTACGAGGGTCGCATCGACCTCGACCTGGTCCGGGAGGAGACGCCCGGGTCGCTCTGCTCGTTCGAGCGGGGCGAGCATGGAGCTGAAGGCCCGCTGGGAGTACCCCGACGTCGCCGACCACATCACGTCGCCCACCTTCGCCCCGCCGGCGGCGCCGACGCCGGGCCAGCGCTACGCCGGCGGTGAGCCCGGCGGCCACGACGGCTACGTGGTCCAGCCGGTCTGCAACGACGACGGCTTCCGCGTCGAGCTCTTCGACGCCGCCAACGTGTCGGCCGGCCCGATCGCCACGCTCGCCGGCACCAACGCCGAGACCATCCCGATGGTGCTGCACTCGGCGTGGATGCCCGCCTACCACGACCTCGCCGACGCCGAGCGCCTCCGCTTCTCCGACGAGGTCAACGCCGAGACCGCTCGCCTCCGCTGCCCGACGAGCTCCACGCGGCCGTCCACGAGGTCGCCGAGGAGTGCAACACGCTCTGGTGACCCGGCGGCGAAGCCGCGGTGTCTAGTTCTGGGCGAGGTCCTTGAAGGGGCTGGTGGTGTCGATGCCGGGCTCCTTGGGGAGGCCGAGGACCCGCTCGCTGACGATGTTGCGCAGGACCTCGTCGGTGCCGCCGGCGACCCGCATGCCGGGGACGCCGAGGAGGAACTTGTTCCAGGCGTAGGTGCCCCACTCGCCGGTGTCGGCGACCATGCGGGGGCCGAGCACCTTGGCCACGAACTCGGCGGTCATCTGCATGTTGCGGGTGAGGGCCATCTTCGCGATGGACATCTCCGGGCCGGGGGCCTGGCCGGACTTGACCTTGTCCATGGCCCGCTGGTTGTTCCACTTGGCGACCTGGAGGTTCTCGTACAGCTTGGCCAGCTCGCCGCGGGTCAGCGGGTCGTCGTCGAGGCCGAAGTGGCGGATCATCTCGATCAGGCGGGTGCCGTTGCCCAGGCCCATGCCCGAGCCGCTGCCGGCGCCGATGGAGGCCCGCTCGTTCATGAGGGTGGTGAGGGCGACGGCCCAACCCTGGCCCACGTCGCCGAGGCGGTGGTCGTCGGGGATCGCGGACGTCGGTGAAGAAGACCTCGTTGAAGGACGCCCCACCAGTCATCTGCCGCAGCGGACGGATGTCCACGCCGGGAGCCCGCATGTCGACGACGAAGCCGGTCAGGCCCGGTGCTTGGGCTGGTCGGGATCGGTCCGGCAGATGACCTCGCCGATGTCGCTGTAGTGGGCGCCGGAGGTCCAGACCTTCTGGCCGTTGACGATCCACTCGTCGCCGTCCTTGACCGGCCTTGGTCTGCAGGCCGGCCAGATCGGACCCGGCGCCGGGCTCGCTGAACAGCTGGGCGCCCGACGAGGTCGCCGCGGTACATCTTGGCCAGGTAGAGGTCCTTCACCTTGTCGGTGGCGTGGGCCAGGATCGTCGGGGCGACCATGCCGAGGCCGATGCCGAAGGAGCTCTGGCTGGGGATGAGGTAGTTGCCCTCCAGGCGAGGCATACGCCCGGTCGTAGGCGACGGGCAGCTCGCGGCCGCCGTACTGCTTCGGGCCGGTGATCCAGCCGAAGCCGGCGTCGTAGCGCTTGGCCTTCCAGACCTTGGCCTCGGCCAGCTCCGCCAGCTCGACGTCGCGGGGCTTCTCCTCGAGCACGGCGACGTCGTCGCCGCCCTCGCCCCAGACGAAGGTCTGGTCGGCGCGGGCCTCGGGCTTGCGCTCGGCGTTGGCGTCGAGGAACGCCGTGACCTCGTCGCGGAACTCCTCGATGGTGGGCTCGGCCATGTGTGCTCCCAAAACTTGACTGGACGGTCAAGTTACCCGTCGCCCCCGTCGCCGCCAGAGCCCGACCACAGCAGGACCCGGTCCGGCGGGCCGGTGGGAGGCGTGTGGTAGGAACACGCTCCGATCGAACGTAGGAGGCTGGCGGGCAATGGGGGGTCCCGAGGTTCCCGGTCCTCCACGGGCCCGGGCGAACGGCGGCCCTCATCCGCCTCGTCGTCGGCCACGCCTTGGTCGTCATCACCGAATGGGCCTCGATGGTGGCGGTGCTGGTCTACGCCTTCGAGCAGGATGGGGCCCGGGCCACCGGGCTGGCGTCACTGGCCGTCCTCGCCCCCCAACTGGTCGGTGCCCCGGTCGCCGCCGCCCTGGCCGGCTGGCTACCGGCGCACCGCTTGCGGGTCGCGGGCCTCTCGGTCCAGGCGGTGGGCTACGGCGCGGCGGCGTCGGCCGCGGCGGCCGAGGCGCCCGTGGCCGTCGTGGTGGCCGCGACCGTCGTCGCCCTCGGTGCGCTGAGCACGCTGCGACCGACCGGCGCCGTGCTGCTGCCGGCCCTGGTCCGGACCACCCAGGAGCTCACCCGGGGCAACCTCTGGATCTCCCACGCCGAAGGCGCCAGTGCCCTGGCCGGGCCGCTCGTGGCCGCCGCCCTCCTCGCCCTCGGTGGACCTCCGGCCGGTCTGGCCGGCTGTGCGGCCCTCGCGGCGGCGGCGACGGTCCTCACGGTGGTCGGCGCGCCGTCGGGGCCGCCGGCGACGGGCGTCGACGGGGCCTGGCGTCCGGGTCCGGTGCTCTCCGGCGCCTTCGCCACGATGCGGGCCCGACCCTGGACCATCGGGATCCTGGGGGTGGTCACGGCGCGCAGCGCGGTCATCGGCTTCCTCGACGTGCTCCTGGTCGTGCTCGCCTTCGAGGAGCTGGACCTGGGCTCGGGGGGGCCGGGCGTCCTGAGCGCCCTGGTGGGGGCCGGCGCGTTGGCCAGCACCTTCGTGGCCGCCGCCGTGGTCCGTCGGACCCGGCTGGCGCCGTGGCTGGCCATCGGCCTCGGGCTCGCCGCGGTGGGTTGTCTCGTGCTCGCCGCCGTCACCGAACTGGCGGTCACGGTGGTCGTGCTCCCCGTCCTCGGCCTCACCGCGGCCCTGCTCTACGGGCTCGGCACGATCCTCCTGCAGCGGTCGGCGGACCCCCGGGTCCTCGGCTCGCTCTTCGCCATGATCGAACTGGTCGGCGGGGTCGGCCTCCTGATCGGTTCCGGGCTGGCCCAGGTGCTGATCGTGGTGGGGGACGTCTCGGTGGCCTTGGTCGGCTTGGCGGTGGTGCTCGGCCTCGTCCTGCTGGTGACCGGTCGGCCGGTGTGGCGGGCCGACGCCGACGCCGATGTGCCGGTGGTCGAGATGAGCGTCCTGCACGAGCTGCCGATGTTCGCGGCCCTGCCCCCGATGGAGCTGGAGGCCGTGGCCCGGGCGGCCGAGCACGGTGCCGGTGAAGGCCGGCGAGGTCGTCATCCGGCAGGGGGAGGCCGGGCACCGGTTCTTCGCCGTCGGCGAGGGGGCGTTCGACATCGTCCGCGACGGCGAGCCCATCCGGGTCGCCCGCCGGGGGAGCTGCTTCGGCGAGGTGGCGCTCCTGGCCGACGTCGCCCGCACGGCGACGGTGACCGCGCTGGAGGACGGGTCGCTCCTCGGCGTCGATCGGGTGCCGTTCCTGGTGGCGGTCACCGGTCGGGACGCGTCGCTCACCGCGGCCTGGCGGTTCGTCCAGGCCATGCCGGTGGCCCCCGAGCTCCCGGCCGAGCCCGTGGTGACGTCGATCCCGGAGGCCGACGCCGACTGAGGCCGCCCTCGGTCAGCGAGGGCGAGCCGGGGCTCAGGTCGGCGAGGTGCCGTTGTTCGGAGCCGAAGCCTCGCTCGTCGGCCATGGCGGTCGCGACCTCGATCAGCTCGGCGGCTCGTCCGTCGGGATCGCCCAGGGCCAACAGCGCCGTGGCCAGGAGGCGTTTGGCCTTGACGGTCTCGTAGGGCGCGCCCATGGCCTCGGCCCGATCGACCGCCTCGGTGAGGTGGTCCACGGCGCCTTCGTGGTCGTCCACGACGAGGGCGAGCTCACCGAGGGTCGTGGCCACGAGGCCGGAGACCACCGAGCCGGAGGCCGTGAAGGCGAGATGCGAGCGGTACGGGCGGAGCGCGACGAACAGGCGCTCGGCGACGTCGCGGCGTCCGAGGCCGGCGGTCAGGTCCGCGGCCAGTTGCATCGTGGTCAGCCAGAAGTAGTCGGGACGGGGCTCGGTGAACGCGTCGAGGATCGCTTCGCCGCCGGCTCGATCGCCGCCTTCGAAGAGGGCGAGGCCGTAGGCGATCGTCCAGTTCTGGATGGACGACTCCTCCAACAGGACCTCGAGGGCGGGCGCGACGGTGGCGAAGGTGCCTCTGGAGAGGGCCAGGTAGCCGGTCTGGACGGCCCAGGTCCCGCTGGTGTCGGCGTGGAAGCCCGCGTAGGCCTCGGCCAGGGCGTCGATGCGGGCCTGCATGTCGGGTTGGCCCGTGTAGAGGTCCAGGGACGTGCGCAGCCGGGCGACGAGGAAGCCGAAGTAGGTGTTCTGGGACGCGGTGACGGTCTCCGCCAGGCCGTCGATCCGGCGTCCCGCCTCCGCCAGGTCGCCCCGTTCGGTGGCGCAGATGGCGGCGAGGAAGCCGGCGAAGAACTCGAGGTCCACGTCCCCCGAGGCGCGGGCCAGCCGACCGAGCTCCTGGGCGATCTCGGCCCGCCGGGCGATGGTGGTCGGGTCCCAGAGGGAGAGGTACTCGGCCACGAGGACGGTGCCGATGAGCTCGGGATCACCGAGTTGGCGGGCCACCGCCTGGCCCTCCGCCACGAGTCGGACCCGGCGCTCCCGGTCGGGGTCGAAGGCGAGGTGGGCGGCCAACACGGCCAGCACCCGGACCCGGCGGGGATCCTCGGGGGCAGCACGCTCAGGGCGTCCTCGCAGATGGCGACCAGCCCGTGCTCGACCTCGGCGGCGCGCACGAAGAAGTTGCCCGGCCAGATGCTGGCGATGGCGGCCTCGGCCAGGAGGTCGGCATCGCGGAGTCGGCGAGCCAGGCGTCCGGCCTCTTCGACGGCCGCTCGGTAGTCGAGTTGGCCGAGGGCGCGGAGGGCGAGGCCCCGACCGAGCCAGGCGCGGGCCCGAGCGTGGGCGTCACCGGTCGGGTCGTCCGCGTGGTAATCGATCAGGGCCTGGTAGCGGTCGGCGGCGGACTCGAAGGCCAGGGCCTCGAGGTCGCGCTCGGCGGCCCGCTCGACGTGCTCATTGGCGCGGGCCTCGACCCCGGCCTGGAGCCAGTGGCGGGCGAGGTCGTCGTGGTCCGGACGGCCGAGGGCCTCGATGGCCTCGGCGACCCGGCGGTGGGCCAGCGCCTGGCGACTGGCGCTCTGGCGCTCGACCAAGGTGGTGCGGACCACGGCGTGGGAGAAGCCGAACCGCCCGGCGTCCACCTCGTGGACCAGAGCCATGCGGGCCAGGCCCTCACAGCGGTCGAGGACCTCGCCCTCGTCCTGGCCGGTGACGGAGGCGATGAGCTCGAGGTCGAAGGTGGCGCCGATCAGCGCGGCCAACGACAGGAGGTCGGCGGTGTCCTCGGGGACGCGGGTGAGGCGCTGTTCGACCACGTCCCGCACCGAGTCGGGGAGGGGCAGGTTGGCGAGGTCACCCTGGTCGACCATCGCCTCCAGCGATCCGCTCGAGGCCAGGTGGTGCAGCAGCTCGCAGGCGAACAACGGACTACCGGCGCTCTCGTCGTGGATGCGACGGGAGAAGCTCTCGATGTGTTCGTCATCGGCGTACGGAGCGCGGGCCGCGACCAGCTCGGCCACCTCGGAGGCCTGCAGGCCCTCGAGGCGCACGGTGGCCGACCCGGTCACGTGGGGGTCGGTCAGGAGGTCGTGGAGGGGGTGGCCGACCTCGACCTCCTCGGCGCGGTAGGTGCCGAGCACGAGGACCGCGGCCCGTTCGGTGGCCCGCATGAGGTGACGCAGGAGCTGGACGGTCGGGGTGGTCGCCCAGTGGAGGTCCTCCAGCACGAGGACGACGGGATGGGCGTCGGCCAGTCGACCCAGGAGGTCCGCCACGGCCTCGAAGAGCTCGAAACGGGCGGCGGGCCCCGGATCGTCGGTGCGGTCGCGGCGGGCCGGGAAGAGGGCACCGAGGGCACCGGCGCCGGAGGCCACGGCTCGTCCCAGTTGGTCGTCGGCCCCCGCGGCTTCGGCGAAGGCCATGGCGAAGGGCTCGTAGGGGACGGCCAGGTCGCTGTCACAGGACCCGGCGAGCACGGCCGCGCCCTCGGCGTGGGCCCGATCGGCGACCTGCGCGACCAGTCGGGACTTCCCGATCCCGGACGGTCCCGACAGGAACACCGTGGTGAACGAGCCGGCGCGGGCCTCGCCCCAGCCGTCCAGGGCCCGAGCCAGCTCGTCGGCCCGGCCCACCAGGGGGAATCGGCGGTCCACCGCCACCGTCCGGGAGAAGAGGCGGGACGACGGATCGCCCGCCGCGTCGAGGACCCGGACCACGGCCACGGGCTCGTCGAGGCCCTTGAGCTCGAAGGATCCGACCTCCTCGAAGTCGGCCGCGATCCGCCGTTGGGCCAGGCGGCGGGCCAGGTCGGTGGTGAGGATCTCGCCCGGCGCGGCGAGGGGCTCGAGTCGGGCGGCCTCGATGACGGCGATGCCATGGGCCTCGTTGCCCTCCATGACGACCTCGCCGGCGCTGACCCCGATGCGGATCTGGAAGGGACTGACCGAGTCATCGCGCTGGCCATAGGCCGACACCGCCCGTTGCATGTCCATCGCCGTGGCCAGTGCGGCCGAGGCGGTGGGGAAGTCGGCCTTCATGCCGTCGCCGGTCCAGCGCAGGACCCGTCCCCCGTGCCCGGTGACCGCGGAGCCGAGCAGGGCGTTGTGGTCCCGGCGGAGGGCATCGGCGCGGTCGTCGCCGAGGCGGCTGCGCAACTGCGTGGAGCCGACCATGTCGGTGAAGAGAACCCCGCGCAGGGCCGCCTGCCGCCTCCCGTCCACCGTCGAACGCTACCCGGCGGCCACAACCGGGGGAGCGGTGCCTCCCGGTAGGTTCGGGTCCGTGCGCAGATGGCTGGTGGCCCTCGGGGTGTGGACCCTCATCGTGTGGGCCACCCGCATCGACAACGTCCTGGCCCAGGACGACCTGACCAGCGCCGGTCGGGCCGCCCGCCTGGCGCTCGCCCTGTCCTTCACCGTCGGGGGCGTGGCCCTGCTGGCGGTCGCGTGGCGGACTCGGGACCGGGTGCTCCACCGGGGCGAGGCCCTGCTCGTCGACGTCTTCTGCTGGTGGACGATCGCCGTCTGGGTGGTGCGGGTGGTGCAGATCTCCCTCGGGGACCACGAGGCGGCGTTCATCGCCGTGCACGCCGTGCTCGGCATCGTGTCGATCGCACTGGCGGCCCTCACCCTCCGCAGCACTACGATGCCGCTCCGTCATGGGACAACCGGTAACCGTCGTGCAGAAGACGACGTCACGATCTGACGTCGTCCGTTTCGAGATCAACCGCTCCATCACGGGCATGGACCCCCACCGGTACGTCGCCGGTGAGGACATCGACGGCACCAGCCCGCCCGACGAGGTGGCCCGGCGCCTGCTGGCCAAGCCCGGCGTCGAGGGCGTGCACGTCTACTCGAACGTGATCACCGTCGACCTCGGGTCCGGGGTCCCCGCCGAGGGCCTCCTCGAGGAGATCCAGAGCCTCTTCACCTACTACGCCGAGGGCGTCGAGGTCGTCGTCCCCGGCGCCGCGGAGACCGCGGGCTGATACCCCGGGGGCCAGGGCCCCCTCGGGGGTCAGAAGTGGTCCCGACCAGGACATCTCCCGGGTCGAGGTCGCCCGGACGCTCCACCGCCGGGCAGGCCTCCTCGACCTCTAGCACGCCAGTACGGGAACCGGTGGACCTGGGTAGGTTCGGCGAATGGCTTCCTTCCGCGTCGGTGTCCAGCTCCAGCCCCAGCACACGTCCATGGCCGACCTGCGGGCCGCATGGGAGACCGCCGATGCCATGGGGGTCGACTCCATCTGGACCTGGGACCACTTCTACCCCCTGTACGGCGACGGGGACGGCCCGCACTTCGAGGGCTGGTCGATCCTGGCGGCGATGGCGGCGACCACCACCAGCGCCCGGTTCGGGATGCTGGTGACCGGCAACGCCTACCGCAACCCCGAGCTGTTGGCCGACATGGCCCGGACCGTCGACCACCTCTCCGGCGGGCGTCACTACCTCGGCCTCGGGGCCGGGTGGTTCGAGAAGGACTACGACCAGTACGGCTACGAGTTCGGCACCCCGGGCAGCCGCTTACGGGAGCTGGAGGCCTCGCTGCAGCGCATCAAGGCCCGGCTGGCGGTGCTCAACCCGGCCCCGTTGGGTGACCTGCCGATCCTGATCGGCGGCGGGGGCGAGAAGGTCACCCTGCGCCTGGTCGCCGAGTACGCCGACGCGTGGAACACCTTCGGCCCGCCCAGCAACTACGCGGCCAAGAGCGCCATCCTCGACGAGTGGTGTGCGAAGGTCGGCCGGGACCCCGCGGAGATCGAGCGCACCGTGGCCATCCAGGGCAACGAGATCGACGATCTGCAGGCCTACCTCGATGCCGGCGCGACGCACCTCATCGTGATGACCGGCCACCCCTTCGACCTGGCCCCGGTCGAGCAGCTCCTGGCCCAGCGGGCCGGCTAGTCCCGTTCTGGGGGCTGGGATGCGCGGTGGGGCGCGCCCTGGAGCCCCCAGAACCGGTCAGGCGGTGGCCCAGATCAGTACTTCGGTGTCGGGGCTGGTGGCGGTCAGCTCCTGTTCGGGCTCGTCGGTGAGGCGGACGGCGTCACCTTCATCCAGGTCGACGGTCAGGTGGGCCGAGCCCCGGGCCACGAAGACATGGACGTGGAGGGCGGCGGGCACCGTGATGGTCTGACCCTCGTCCAGGCGGGCGGCCCAGAGCACGGCGTCGGCCTGGTGGAGGTGGACGGCGCCCTCGTGGCCCTGGCCGGAGGCGACCGGCACGAGGGCGCCGGGCACGAGGCGGTCGCTGATGTCGACCTGCTCGTAGCCGGGCTCGATGCCGTTGGTGTCGGGTCGGACCCACATCTGCAGGAAGTGGACCGGCTCGTCGGTGCTGGCGTTCATCTCCGAGTGCTGGATGCCGCGGCCGGCCGACATCCGTTGGGCCACCCCCGGGGTGATGATCCCGGAGTGCCCGGCGGAGTCCTGGTGGGCCAGGGCCCCCGCCAACACCCAGGTGACGATCTCCATGTCCCGGTGGGCGTGGGTGCCGAAGCCCCCACCGGCGGCGACCCGGTCGTCGTTGTTGACCAGCAGGAGGCCATGACCCACGTTGTCGGGGTCGTAGTGGTTGCCGAAGCTGAAGCTGTGCCACGAGTCCAGCCACCCGATGTCGGTGTGGAAGCGGTCCTTGGCGTGGCGGACGTCGATCACAGGGTCTCCTTCGACACGGTCGAAGCCTCGAGTTTCATTGCGGCGATGTGATGAGCACTGCGGCTACTCCTGATCATGGAACTTCAGGGTCACATGACGGGCGAGCCGTACATCTCGCCCAAGGGGTCGCTGATGAGCTCGAGGCGGGCGCCGTCGGGGTCCCGGAAGTAGATGGAGCTGCCGTCGATGTGGGCGTACTCGACGCCGGCGTCGTCGAGCTTGGCCTTCACGTGGGCCCAGCGGTCCGGGGGCATCGAGATGGCCAGGTGGTGCAGGCCGCCGAGGACCTCGCCGTAGGGGCCGAGGTCGAGTCCGGGGAAGTCGAAGAAGGCGATGGTGTTGCCGTGGCCGATGTCGAAGAAGAAGTGGGTCGAGCCCTCGTAGTCCCGGTTCTCGAACAGCTCGGTCAGGGGGAACTCCAGGAGGTCCTGGTAGAAGCGGATCGTCGTCTCCACGTCGGCGGACAGCAGCGCCACGTGGTGCACGCCCCGGGCGCTGGAGGGGGGACGGGTCTCCCGGTCCTGCAGGTACTGGTCCCGTAGCTCGTCGCGGCGCCGGGCGAGGTGGTCGAGGTCGAGTCCCATGCCCCAGTGAACACCAGGAGCGGGGCGATGTTCCCACCCGCTTGCACTCTACGAACAGACGTTCGATACTGAGGTCCGCCAAACGGCTGGGGAGCCATGAACAAGATCACCGCTGCGGAGCGGAGCGCAGCAGCTCGAGAGACGTTCACCGGTTCCGGCGTAGCCGGGGGAGCCGCGCCGGCGGCGACGGGGGGCATGGAGCCATGAACGAGCTGGCGAGGTTGCAGGAACGGGTCAAGCCCGTGGTGCTGACCGACGAGCAGCGCCTGCCTGTGGCCCCGGCCCTGGAGGCGGTGTTGCCGGGTGGGGGGGTGCGCCGGGGGTCGGTGGTCGCCCTGGAGGGGCCGGGATCGACCTCGTTGCTCTGGTCCCTGCTGGCTCCACCCACCGACACCGGTTCGTGGGCCGTGCTGGTGGGCCTGCCCGCCGCCGGCCTGCTGGCCGCGGCTGAGGCCGGGGTGGCCCTGGAGCGCGTGGCGGTGATCGCCCCACCGGGCCGGGCCTGGGCCACGGTGCTGGGGGCCCTGATCGACGGGTTCGACCTGGTGGTGGCCGCCCCCGACCGGAAGGTCCGCCCCGCCGACGCCCGCCGGCTGACCGCCCGGGCCCGGGAGCGGGGGACCGTGATGGTCCTGGCCGGGAGGGGGGCCGTCGCCGCCTGGCCCGAGGGGGCCGACCTGCGCTTGGCCCTGAGCGTCCCGGACTGGGAGGGGCTGGGTCGCGGCCACGGCCACCTGCAGCGCCGTCGGGTCCACCTCGAGGTCACCGGCCGCCGGGAGGCGGCCCGCCCCCGCGCCACCGACCTCTGGCTGCCACATACGCCCGCCTCCGGCGGGCCGGCCCGCCGATCGCCGGTTCTGGCGGCGCGACTCCGGCTGGCGCCTCCGTCGCCTCGATCGACCGCCAGATACGGCCGAACCGATCATCCGGGTCGCGTCATGAGCTGGATTCCTTCATTCTGGCGCCCGATTTGCCGCCCATGACCGGCAAATCGGGCGCCAGAAGGGATGCGGGTGGGGTGCGGACGATGGTGGTGTGGTGCGCGGACTGGGCGCTGGTGGCGGCGGGGGTGGCCATGACCGTGCCCGCGGTGGTCCTGCACGCCAACCGGGTGGTGGCCACGACGCCGGCGGCGCGGGCCGAGGGGATCCGCACCGGCCTGCGCCGCCGGGAGGCCCAGGCCCGCTGCCCGCAGGTCGAGCTGCTGGACCACGACCCGGCCCGGGACGCCCGCGCCTTCGAGGCCGTGGCCGGGGCGGTGGAGGCCATCACCCCCCGGGTGGAGCTGACCCGGCCCGGGGTCTGTTCGTTCCCGACCCGGGGCCCCTCCCGCTACTTCGGGGGGGACGAGGCCCTGGCCGCCCGGGTGATGGCCCTGGTGGCCGATGCCGTCGCCGGCGAGAGCCGGGTGGGGGTGGCCGACGGGCCCTTCGCCGCCGTCCTCGCCGCCCGCCGTGCCCCTGCGTGGTCCGAACGCCCCGAGCGGAGCGGGGGGATCTGTGTGGTCCCATCGGGGTCGACCCCCGCCTTCCTCGCCCCCTTCCCGGTGGGGGTGCTGGAGGACGAGGCCCTGACCGACGTCCTGGTCCGGCTGGGGATCACCACGTTGGCCGACCTGGCGGCCCTCCCCCGGGCCGACCTCCTGGCCCGCTTCGGCTGGCCGGGGGAGCGGGCCCACCGTCTGGCCTCCGGCGACGACGCCCGTCTCCCCGACACCCGGCCGCCCCCGCCCGACCTGGTGGCCGTGGTCGAGTTGGACCCCCCGGCCGAGCGGGTCGACGCCGCCGCCTTCGCGGCCAAGCGCCTGGCCGACGACCTCCACGAGCGGCTGGCCGGCCGGGGCCTGTCCTGTGCCCAGGTCCTGGTGACCGCCGAGACCGAGCACGGCGAGGTCCACCAGCGCTGCTGGCGTCACGAGGGGGCCCTGACCGCGGCGGCCATGGCGGAGCGGGTGCGCTGGCAGCTGGAGGGCTGGCTCGGCTCCAGCGCGGCCAGCCGCCCCACGGCGGGCATCGCCCTCCTCCGCCTCGAACCGACGGAGGTGGGGGCGGCCCGGGGCCGTCAGCTGGGCTTCTGGGGTGGGGAGACGGCGTCAGCAGAACGGGCGGCCCGGGCCCTGGCCCGGGTGGACGGCCTCCTGGGGGCCGGGGCGGCCACGGTTCCCGAGCGACGGGGGGGTCGCAGCCCGGCCGAGGCCGTGGGCCTGGTCCCGGCCGACGCGGTGGACCTGACCGAACGCTCGCTGGCCCGGGTCGAGGTCGAAGCCCCCTGGCCCGGGCGCCTGCCCGCCCCGTCACCGGCCCGGGTGCTGCCCGCCCTGGTGCGGGCCGAGGTGGTGGACCGCCACGACCGGCCCGTCGGGGTCAGCGGCCGGGGCCTGGCCTCCGCGGCCCCGGCCCGGGTGCGGGTCGACGGTGGACCGGCGCAGGCCGTGGCGGGGTGGGCCGGTCCGTGGCCGGTCGACGAGCGCTGGTGGGACACCGTCAACCACCGCCGCCGGGCCCGCTTCCAGGTCCTCACCGAGGAGGGCCTGGCCCTCCTCCTCGTGGTCGAGGAGGGCCAGTGGTGGTTGGAGGCCGCCTACGACTGATCGGCGGCGGCGACGGCCTCCAGGAACTCCTGCCAGGTGATGGTGCCGTAGGTCTGGTCGGGGCAGGTCTGGATGCCCTGCCCGAAGGCCCGCAGCGTCTTGCCTGCGGCCGGGATGGTGAAGCAGCGCGGCCGGGTGCCGAACACCTCGGCCCACTGGCCGAGCAGGTCGTCGATGTGGAGGACCTCCGGCCCGCCGATGTCCTCGGCTCGCCCCGAGGGCCCGGCGGCGACCAGCTCCACCAGACGGTGGGCCACCTCGCCGGTGTCGATGGGCTGGAAGGTGGCGCCGAACGGCAGCGCGCTGATCGGCTTGCTCAACAGGGCGTAGAGGAGCGTGTGGAACTGGGTGGCCCGCTGGATGGTGAGGGGGACCTCGCCCCCCTCGAAGACCTGCTCGGCGGCCCACTTGGCCCGGTAGTAGGCGAAGGGGTGACGGTCGACGCCGACGATCGAGATGTACAGCAGGTGCGGTCGCGCGTCGCCGATGGCTTCGAGCAGGTGGCCGGCCCCGTTGGCCTCGACCTTCTTGGCTCCCTTCACCGCGGAGGCGGCGTGCACGATCGTGTCCACCCCGTCCACCGCCTCGGCCAGGCCCCGGCCCGAGGCCAGGTCGACGGCATGCACCGTGACCCCCTCGGGAGCGGCTGCGGCGGCGTCCCGGGACGTGATGCGCACCGTGTGCCCGGCGTCCAGCAGCCTCGGCACCAGCTCCGCCCCGAGGCCTCCCGTCCCGCCGGTCACCAGCACATCTCCCATGGGCCCCAACCTACGGGCCAGACTCTCCGGGATGGATGACCTCACGCGGGCCGACCTCTGCGGTCGGACCGAGCGCTGGTTCGTCCGACGGGGCCTGCCCCACTTCATCGACCACTACCGGGCAACCACCGACGTCTGGACCCGGGCCGCCCCCTTCCTGACCGTGGTGTTCCTGGCCGAGCTGGCCTTCAGCCTGGACGAGGACCGGGAGGGGTGGGACGAGCTCCTGCCGTTGCTCGGTGGCCTGGCCATCCTGGTCGGTGGCGTCATGGTGGTGAACCGCCTGCGCGGCCGGCGGCCCCTCCAGCGGCCCGACCGGGTGGGTACGCCCGAGCTGACCCTGTTCGTCCTCGGACCGGCGGTGCTGCCGGCGCTGTTCAGCAAGGACCACGTCACCGACTCGCTGGGTGCCGTCGTGCTCAACCTGGTGATCCTGGCCGTGACCTTCGTGGTGACCAGCTACGGCCTCGTGCCCATGACCCGGTGGGCGCTGGGGCAGATGTTCCGCCAGCTGGCCAACGTGACCGATCTCATGGTCCGGTCCCTCCCGCTGCTCCTGTTGTTCGCCACCTTCCTGTTCCTGACCACCGAGATCTGGCAGGTGGCCGGCGCGCTGGAGGCCCCGTTCTTCCTGATGGTCCTCGGGATGCTCTTCGCGGCCGGCACGTTGTTCCTCGTCCTCCGGCAGCGGCGGGAGGTCGACGAGGTGGCCCGGTTCGGCACCTGGGTCGAGGCCCAGCTGTGTGCCGAGGGCACCCCCGCCGCAGAGGCGGACGTCGCCGATCTCGCCGACCCTCCCGAACCCAAGCCGCTCGGGCGCCGCGCTCGGATCAACATCGCCCTCGTCCTGGTGTTCAGCCAGGGGGTGCAGATCATCCTGGTGGCCACGGTGATCGGGCTCTTCTACGTGGCGTTCGGCCTGATCGCGGTGAACGAGGCGACCATGACCTCGTGGGTGGGCGCCGACCTGGACGTCATCGGCGACGTGACCCTCTTCGGCCAGCCGGTGGTCCTGACCTGGGACCTGCTGCGGGTGGTCGGGCTGGTCGCCGCCTTCTCGGCCCTCCAGTTCACGTTCTCGACCCTCACGGACCAGACCTACCGCGAGGAGTTCTTCGACGGGATGCTGACCGAGATGCGAGGGGCCCTGGCCGCGCGGGCGATCTACGTCGAGGTCCTGGCCGACGACAGGGAGGATCCCCCGAACGGGTGATCTCCTGACCCGTCCGGCGCATTGGTTGCCGCGGCCCCCTCTGTGTCCCGCCGGGCTTCAACCGCTGATCGGTCAGCGCTCGCCGGAGCGGAACCAGCTGGTGTAGCGGTAGATCGTCTCGTAACCCATGCGCAGGTAGATGGACTCGCCCATGGTCGAGGCCTGCAGGGTCTGGGCCGCGGCGCCCTGGTCGAAGGCCCAGTTGGTGACCCACCGGCACACCGCCTCGCCGAGACCCTTGCCCCGCGCCTCCTCCAGGGTGCCGACCCAGTAGACGCCGGCGATCCCGTGGCTCAGGAAGGCCTGCGCCGCGGCCACGGGCCGGTCGTCGTCATAGGCCACGACCACGGCGATGTGGGGCTCGAGCAACCGATCGAAGCGGGTGATGGCCTCGCTCATGGCGGTGGCGGGCATGCCGAGGGAGGGGTAGGCGGCCGAGCCCACGCTGACGAAGTCGGCGATGTCGGCCTCGTCGGTGGCCCGGCGCAGGACGATGCCGTCGGTGCGCTCGACGTCGGCCAGTCGCTCCCGGCACACCATTTCCGGGCTGGTGCCGAAGGCGAACAGGTCCAGGGACTCGGCGTGGGCGTGGAGGTCCTGGTCGTCCCCGGGGTGGGTGACCAACGTGTAACCCTGTCCCGGCCCGAAGAAGGCGTCGGCCCGGGCCAGCACCTCGGAAGGGGCCACTGCCGGGTCGGTCCGGGCGGCTCCGTTGAACACGAACGGGAAGTCGGTCCCGCTGCGGCCGAGCAGGACGCCACCGCCCTCCTCCAGGCGCCCCGTGTCGGACCACGGGGTGCTCTGGCGGGCGAAGTCCAGGTAGTTCAGGTGCGCCAGTCGGGCCAGGGCTGCGTCGTCCACCGCCAGATCATGGCCGACCCAGAGTCGAGTGGCGGAGCGAACAGGTGTTCGATACGGTCGGGGCATGGGGTGGAGGAACCCTCCGGTCACGTGGTCGGAGCTCGAAAGACGGCTCTCGGACCAGTGGGCCACGCCCCTGGACCAGTCGCACTGGCCGGGCGCCGACGGGGGCGACAGCCCGGCCTGGAGCCGTAAGCGGGACAAGTACGAGGCCCAGCCCCTGGAGCGGCGGCGGGGGGCCACGCCCTACGCGGAGCTGCACTGCCACTCGAACTTCAGCTTCCTGGACGGGGCCTCCCACGCCGAGGAGCTGGCCGAGGAGGCCGTCCGCCTGGGGCTGGAGGCCTTGGCCCTGACCGATCACGACGGCTTCTACGGCGTGGTCCGCTTCGCCGAGGCGGCCCGGGCCTACGGGCTGCCCACCGTCTTCGGGGCCGAGCTGACCCTGGGGATGACCCGCCCCCAGATGGGCGAGGCCGACCCCGAGGGCGACCACCTGGTGGTCCTGGCCCGGGACCCGGTGGGCTACGCCCGGCTGGGGACAGCCATCAGCCGGGCGCAGATGGCGGGGGAGAAGGGCGCTCCCCGGACCTCCCTGGGGGAGCTGGCCGGTGACGACCGGGCCCGGGACCACTGGCTGGTGCTGACGGGCTGTCGCAAGGGAGCGGTGCCCCGGGCGTTGGTCGAGCAGGGGCCCGCTGCCGCCCAACGGGAGCTGGCCCGCCTGGTCGACGCCTTCGGGCGGCAGAACGTGGCCGTCGAGCTGTGGGACCACGGCGACCCCCTGGACAGCGCCCGCAACGACGGTCTGGCCGAGGTCGCCGTCCGCCTCGGCGTCGACGTCGTGGCCACCAACAACGTCCACTACGCCAACCCCTCCCGCCGCCGGCTGGCCACCGCCCTGGCCGCGGTCCGGGCCCGCCGCTCCCTGGACGAGATCGACGGCTGGCTCCCGGCCGCCGCCGGGGCCCACCTGCGTTCGGGCGACGAGCAGGCCCGGCGCTTCGCCCGCTACCCGGGGGCGGTCGAACGGGCCGCCGCTCTGGGCCGCGAGTGCGCCTTCGACCTGCACCTGGTGGCCCCCAACCTGCCGCCGTTTCCCTGTCCGCCCGGCCACGACGAGATGTCCTTCCTCCGCCACCTCACCGAGCAGGGCGCCCAGACCCGCTACGGCCCCCGACCGGCGAACCCCTCCCTTCTGGCGCCTGATTTCCCGGCCATGACCGGCAAATCGGGCGCCAGAACGACGATGGCAACGGCAACGGCGGGGGGGCGGTCGGCGTATGGGCAGATCGATCACGAGTTGGGGATGATCGAGCAGCTGGGGTTCCCGGGGTACTTCCTGGTGGTCTGGGACATCGTGGCGTTCTGCCGGGAGAACGGGGATCTTCTGCCAGGGGCGGGGCAGCGCCGCCAACTCGGCGGTCTGCTACGCCCTCGGGGTCACCAACGCCGACGCGGTGAGGCTCGGCCTGCTCTTCGAGCGCTTCCTCTCGCCGGAGCGGGACGGCCCGCCGGACATCGACATCGACATCGAGAGCGACCGGCGGGAGGAGGTCATCCAGTACGTCTACGAGCGCCACGGCCGGGCCTATGCCGCCCAGGTGGCCAACGTCATCACCTACCGGGCCCGCTCGGCGGTGCGGGACATGGCCAAGGCCTTGGGCCACGCCCCGGCCAGCAGGATGCCTGGGCCAAGCAGATCGACCGCTGGAGCCACGTGGTCGACGACCAGACCAGCGGGGCCCCGACGGCCACGTCGACCACGACATCCCCGCCGAGGTGCTGGCCCTGGCTGCGGAGGTCGAGGACTTCCCCCGCCACCTGGGCATCCACTCCGGGGGGATGGTCATGTGTGACCGGCCGGTGGCCGAGGTCTGCCCCGTGGAGTGGGGGCGCATGGAGAACCGCACCGTCCTGCAGTGGGACAAGGACGACTGCGCGGCGGTGGGCCTGGTCAAGTTCGACCTGCTCGGCCTGGGCATGCTCTCCGCCCTGCGCTACTGCCTCGAGCTGGTGGCCGACCACGAGGGGGTCACCCTCGACCTGGCCACCCTCCCGCACGAGGACCCCGAGGTCTACGCCATGCTCGGCGCGGCCGACTCGGTCGGGGTCTTCCAGGTCGAGAGCCGGGCCCAGATGGCCACCCTGCCCCGGCTCAAGCCCCGCACCTTCTACGACCTGGTCGTCGAGGTGGCCCTCATCCGTCCCGGACCCATCCAGGGGGACTCGGTGCACCCCTACATCCGGCGCCGCAACGGCCAGGAGCCGGTGACCTACCTGCACCCCCTGCTGGAGAAGTCCCTGGCCAAGACCCTGGGCATCCCGCTGTTCCAGGAGCAGCTCATGCAGATGGCCATCGACGTGGCCGGCTTCACCGCCTCGGAGGCCGACGAGCTGCGCCAGGCCATGGGCTCCAAGCGCAGCGTGGCCCGCATGGAACGGCTGCGGGGGCGCTTCTTCGCCGGCATGGCCGAGCGGGGGATCGGCTCGGAGGTGGGGGAGAAGATCTGGGAGAAGCTGGCCGCCTTCGCCAACTTCGGCTTCCCCGAGAGCCACTCGGTGAGCTTCGCCTACCTGGTCTACGCCTCGTCCTGGCTGAAGCGGTACCACCCGGCCGCCTTCTGCGCCGCGCCTGCTCAAGGCCCAGCCCATGGGCTTCTACTCCCCCCACACCCTGGTCCAGGACGCCCGCCGCCACGGGGTGGAGGTCCGCACCCCCGATGTCAACGCCAGCGCCGCGGGCGCCACCCTCGAGCCCGGTGGCCCCGGAGCCCCCGGCGTCGACGCCGGGACCTGGGGTCGGGGCGGGCCGGTGGTGCGGTTGGGGATCGGTTCGGTGCGGGGGATCGGCGAGGCCCTGGCCCTGGCCATCGCCGTGGGGCGGCCCTATGTCGACGTCGAGGACCTGGCCCGCCGGACCGGGGCCACCCTGCCCCAGCTCGAGGCCCTGGCCACCGCCGGGGCCTTCGGGTGCTTCGGCCTCGACCGGCGGGCCGCGCTGTGGGGCGCGGGGGCCGTGGCCCAGGGCGGCGCCGACCGCCTGGCCGGGGTGGTCACCGGGGTCGAGGCCCCGCACCTGCCCGGCATGGAGCCCCGGGAGGAGGCCCTGGCCGACCTGTGGGCCACCGGGGTCAGCCCCCAGGGCCACCCCACCCGCTTCGTCCGTGAGGAGCTGACCCGTCGGGGGGTGGTCACCGCGGACCGGCTCAAGACGATGCCGGACGGGGAGCGGGTCCTGGTGGGAGGCGTGGTCACCCACCGCCAGCGCCCGGCCACGGCCTCGGGCATCACCTTCGTGAACCTGGAGGACGAGACCGGCCTGATCAACGTGGTCGTCTCCCGGGGCTGCTGGGCCCGTTATCGGACCCAGGCCCGCGCCGCGGCCATCCTGGTGCGGGGGAGGCTGGAACAGGTCGAGGGGGTCACCAACGTGGTGGCCGACAAGATCGAGCCGCTCCCGGTGGCCCCCGCCGGCCCCAGCCGCGACTACCGCTGAGGGTGGCTCAGTGCTCGGTGCGGGCGATGGCGACGCCGATGAAGGCGGTCATGCCGAAGAACAGGCCGGCGACCAGACCGGGGACCGGCGCCACGGCGACGGCGACATCCAGGTCGAGGCCGGCCAGGAGCCCGAAGACGACGCAAAGGGTCGTCATGACCACGGTGCCGACCAGGAACCCGTAGATCCCGGCCCGTCCCATCGCGTGGTCATCCAACAGGGACCCGTCGTCGGCCGGATCGACGGGAGCGATGGCGGGGGTGGACGAGTCGACATCGGCGTCGACGGTCCCGGCGGAGATCACATTGGCGGTCATGGGGGACAGGGGACCGCAGCCCACACGATCGGTACAGGGCCGAAGGTCCCGTCGGGCCCCTCCGTCAGGCGGGCGGGTCAGGCGGCGTGGGCCGTGGCCTGCTCGGTGAGGGTGCGCAGGATGGACTCGGCCTGCTGGTCGGGCGACCGGATGGGGCTGACCTCGACGCTCTGGCACCGGATCTGCGGGTCCGGACCCGCAGATCCGGTGCCAGAACGGGAAACGAGCACTCGGTCAGTCTGCGGTGGCCTCGCGGCCGTCGTCGGCTTCGGGGGCGAGGGCGGTGACGAGGGTCTGGCGAGCCCTCGACACCCGGCTGCGGACGGTGCCGACCGGGCAGCCCAGCGCCTCGGCGGCCTCGGCGTAGCGCAGCCCGAGGACCTGGGTCAGTACGAAGGCGGCGCGTTGGTCGGGGTCCAGGCCGGCGAGCAGGTCGTCGAGGTCCACCTGGCCGGTGGCGTCGGGGCTGACCTCTGACACGTCCCGGTCGCGGCGGCTGCCGATGCGGCGCCGGCGGGACCGGCGGCGGACCTCGTCGACACAGACGTGACGGGCGATGCCGAGCAGCCACAGCCGCACCGGACTGTCGCCCCGGAACCGGGGGAGGGCGGTGATGGCCCGGGCGTACACGTCCTGGGTCAGGTCGTCGGCGCTCTGCCGGTCGACCAGGTGGGCGCACAGGCGCCAGACGTCGGCCTGGGTGGCCCGCACGAGGTCGGACAGCGCGACCCGGTCGCCGGCCGCGGCCCGGAGGGCCAGTTCGTCCAGGCGGTCGTCGGATCCCGGGCTCACGGGAACCAAACAGGGGGGTGGGGCGACAGATGGGGCATGCGCTGCGATCAGAGTCGAGATCTGCTGTCCGCCCGGCTGGACGGTGAGGCGACGGCCGATGAGCTGACCGTGCTGGACCGTCATCTTGCCAGTTGCGTCGCTTGCTCGGACTTCGCCGATGCCCTGGTGGGCCTGGATCGGACGAGCCGCCTGATCCCGGCCGAGCCGGTCCCCGACCTCACCGCGGTGGTCATGGCGGCCAACGCCCCCGCGATGCGCGACCCGCAGCGGGAAGCGGCCCGTTGGAGCCTCGCCCTGGTCGCCCTGGCCCAGTTGCTGGTCGCATTGCCCGAGCTGCTGACCGGGTCGAGTGGCGCCGGCGTCCACACCACCCGCGAGCTCGGCAGCTGGTCGGCCGCCCTCGCGGTCGGTCTGCTCGTGGCCGCCTGGCAGCCCGGCCGGGCCCGAGGGATGCTGCCGCTCGGCGCGGTCCTGGCCGGTGTGCTCACCCTCGGCGCCGTGGTCGACGTGGTGACCGGGGCGACGGCCGGCGCCGGCGAGTCCGTCCACCTGCTGGAGATCGCCGGCATCGCCCTGCTCTGGCTGCTCGCCCGTCGCGACGAGGAGTCGCCCGCCCGCCTGCTCGCCGCCGCGTGAAGCGACTGGTCCTCGCCGCGGCACTCGCCGCGGCCTTCCTCCTGTTCGAGCGCGGGGCCGGCGTCGGCCCACGCCGCGCTGGAGAGCTCCGATCCCGGCGACGGGGCCCAGCTGGACACCGCACCGGAGTCGGTGACCCTCGAGTTCACCGAGACGGTGTCTGCCGACCTGGGTGGGGTCCGGGTCTACGCCTCCGACGGCGACCGGGTGGACGTGGGCGACACCCGCACGGACGGCGCGGTGGTCGAGATCGATCTGGAGCCTGATCTCGCCGACGGGGCCTACGCGGTGACCTACCGCATCGTCTCTGCCGACGGTCACCCCGTCCAGGGGGGCCTGGTGTTCAGCGTCGGCGATGCCGAGGCCGATCCCAGCCTCCTCGGCCAGTTCTTCGACGAGGGCGACGACCGGGTCTGGGAGGTCGCCGCGGCCATCTTCCGCTTCCTGGCCTACGCCGGGGTCCTCCTGGCGGCGGGCGGCGCGGTGTTCCTCGCCTTCGTGCACGACGGGGGACCGGAGCGGGACCGGCTGCGCCGCCTGGTGCGCGTCGGGGCCGTGGTCGGGACCGTCGGGATCCTCGCCGCCCTGCCCCTCCAAGCCACGTTGGCCACCGGTCAGGGCCTCGGGGCGATCACCGAGAGCGGGGTGTTCGGCGAGGTGCTGCAGGACGGCGTCGGGCTGGCGACCCTGCTCGGCCTCGTCGGCCTGGTCGTGCTGGTCGTCGGTGACCGACACCGGGTGCCGGTGGCGATCGGTGCCGCCCTGGCGGCGGGCTCGTTCGCCCTGAGCGGCCACACCCGCAGCAGTGACAACGAGCTGCTGGCGGTCGGGGCGGCCATCGTCCACACCCTGGCGGCCGCGGCCTGGTTCGGCGGCCTGGTCCTGCTGGCGTTCACCCTGGCCGGACGCCGGGACGAGCCTGACCACGCCTCCTCGGCGGGCATGGTGGGCCGCTTCTCCCTCCTGGCCACGATCAGCGTGATCGCGGTCGGCCTGGCCGGTCTGGTGCTCTCGTGGTCCGAGGTCCGGGCCCTGTCGGCGCTGACCTCGACGACCTACGGCTGGACCCTGCTGGCGAAGGTGGGCGTGGTCCTGGTGGTCGGTCTCATCGGTGCGCACAACCGGTTCCGCGTCGTGCCCGCGATCCAGCGGTCACCGAGCGCGCCCCGGGCGTGGTCGCTCCTGCGGCGCAGCGTGCGGTTGGAGGCCCTGGCCCTCGTGGTGGCGATCGCGCTCACGGCAGTCCTGGTGAACGTCACCCCCGCCCGCAACGCCGCCGGCATCGGTGGCATCTTCAGCGAGACCGTTCCCCTCGGCGACATCGGCTCGGTCAACGTGGTCGTCGACCCGAACCAGGCGGGCCGCAACGCCGTCCACCTCTACTTCTACGACGAGGACGGCCGGGCGGCCGATGTCGCCGAGGACGTCAGCGTCAGCTTCTCCCTGCCCTCCAGCGACATCGGGCCGATCGTCCGGGAGCCCTTCCGGGCCGGGCCCACCCACTTCCAGATCGACGGGGACGAGCTCGTCACCGGTGGCCGCTGGGTCATCGAGGTGACCGCCACCGTGTCCCGCTTCGAAGAGGCCACCGCCGAGGTCGAGGTGCTCGTCGGTGACTGACCACGCCAGATCCGAACCAATCCAAGGAGAGACATGAAGAAGCTGTTGACCGTTCTGGGCGGGGCCACGGTCCTGGTGCTGGGGCTGGCGGGGCCGGCGTCGGCCCACGTCGAGCCGACGATCGAGGAGGCGCCGGCCGGTGGCTACGCCACGTTCGGCCTGGTCATCCCGCATGGCTGTGACGGTGAGGGAGGCGACACCGTGAAGGTCGAGGTGCAGATGCCCGAAGGGGTCGAGTCGGCCACGGCCGGCTACCTCCCGGGCTGGGACGCCACCGTCGACGAGTCCGGCCCCGTGGTGGTCACCTGGGAGGGCGGCCCGCTGCCCCACGACCAGTTCCAGGAGTTCGGTGTCTCGGTGCTGATGCCCGAGACCCCCGGGGAGACCGTGACGTTCCCGACCATCCAGACCTGCGAGAGCGGCGAGGAGATCGCCTGGATCGAGGAGACCCCCGAGGGCGGCGAGGAGCCCGAGCACCCGGCCCCGGCGATCGCCCTGGTCGAGTCCGAGGGTGAGCACGATCACGACGCCGAGGAGGAGACGACCGACACCACGGTGGCCGACGAGCACGGTGACGAGGCGGCCGCCGCCGACACCGGCAGCAGCGACGAGGACGCGAACCAGGGTCTGGCCGCCCTCGCCCTCATCCTCGGCACGCTGGGCTTCGTGGCCGGCGGATACGCCCTGATCAGCGTGCGCAAGGCATCCTGACGGGATGAACGCCTGGGCCGCGACCCGTCGTGTGGCGGCCCTGGCGGTGGTCGGGCTGGTCCTCGGGGCCGGCCCGGCCGCCGCCGACGCGGCCAAGCCGGGCGACTTCTCCTCGGAGGTGACCTCGGTCGAGCCCGACCCGGGCGGGTTCACCGTCGAGACGGCGGGCGGGGACTCGTTCCTCGCGCTCACGGTGGACGAGGGCACCGAGGTCGTGGTGCTCGGCTACGAGGGCGAGCCGTACCTGCGCTTCTCCGCCGACGGCACCGTCGAGCAGAACCGCAACTCGCCGGCGACCTACATCAACGACGACCGGTACGGCGCCAACGACCTCGCTCCGGAGCGTCTGCAGGGGGTGGATGTCACCACCCTCGAGCCGGAGTGGGAGGAGGTGGCGACCGATGGCAGCTTCGCCTGGCACGACCACCGCACCCACGAGATGCGCCCCGACTCACCGGTCGCCCGGGGCGAGTCCTACCCCTGGTCGGCGCCGGTGGTGCTCGAGGTCGACGGCACCCAGGTCGAGGTCAACGGCGAGATCACCTTCGTCGCCGACGTCAGCCCGGTGCCGTGGTTCGCGCTCGCCCTGGTGGTGGGCCTGGCCCTGATCCTGTTGGCCGGTCACCTGCCGGAGGTCGTCCCGCCCGCGCTGGTCGCGGTCGTCGCCGCGGCGGCCACTGCCGTGGCCTGGATCGGCTACTCGGGGCTGCCCTCCGCCGCCGGTCCCTCGATCGTGCCCGCCGTCGTCGGCCTGATCGCCCTGGTCCTGGGGGTGCTGGCCGTCGTGGTCGAACGGCTGCGCACGGTCGGACTGCTCGCGGGTGGGGTCTTCCTGGCCACGTGGGCCGTGTTCCGCCTCGGGGTGCTGTCCAACCCGGTGCTGCCCACCACCGTGCCGTTCGGCCTCGAGCGGCTGGTCACCGCCCTCGCGCTGGGCGTCGGGGTGGGGGCCGTCGTCGTCGCCTTCCGCTCTGGTGCCCTGACCAAAGCGCTCCTGCCCGCCGTCGAGGACTGACCGGTTCGGGCCACGGCCTGACGTAGTGTCCCGCGCCGATGGTGGACGTAGCGGTCCTCGGACCGCATGGCCGACCTCCCGCCGCTGCGGTTCCGCCGCCTGCGTCGCCCGAAACCCTGAACCCCAGGAGATCCCCATGAGCTTCGAGGTCCCCGAGCACGTCCGACCGGTGCGGGAGGCGGTGGAGGCCTTCATGCGGGAACGGGTGGAGCCGGCCGAGCCGGAGCTGCACGCCGGCGACGACGCGGCCCGCGACCGGCTGCGCGGCCTGCAGGCCGAGGCCAAGGCCGAGGGGCTGTGGGCGCTCGGCCACCCGGCCGAGCTGGGTGGTGGCGGTCTGCCCTTCCTCGACTACGTCTACGTCAACGAGGTGCAGGGCCGCAGTGAGTTCGGTCAGCTCGCGCTCGGGACCTTCACCCTCCAGGACTCCCTGATGCTGGACAAGTACGCCAGCCCCGAGTGGCGGGACCGCTACCTGGCGCCCCTCGTGGCCGCGGAGATCTCCCCCAGCTTCGCGATGACCGAGCCCGAGGTGGCCTCGTCGGACCCCACCCAGCTCCAGACCACGGCCGTGCTCGACGGCGAGGAGTGGATCATCAACGGCCTGAAGTGGTTCACGACCGGGGCCAACCGGGCGGCCTACACGACGGTCATGTGCCGGACCGAGCCCGACGCGCCCGGACCACAGCGCCTTCTCGATGATCGTGGTCCCCACCGACACGCCCGGCTACGAGATCGTGCGCGAGACCCCGGTGCTCGGCATCCGGGGTGGCCACTGCGAGGTCCGCTACACCGACGTGCGGGTGCCCGTCGGCAACCTCCTGGGGCCGCGGGGCCACGGGTTCCAGATCGCCCAGGACCGGCTCGGGCCGGGCCGGATCTTCCACTGCATGCGCTGGCTGGGCCAGGCTCAGCGGGCCTTCGAGCTGCTCTGTGAGCGGCTCAACGACCGGGTGGCCTTCGGCGAGCCGCTGTCCCACAAGCAGCTCATGCAGCAGCACGTGTTCGAGTCCTACGCCGAGATCCAGGCCTGCCGCCTGCTGACCCTGCAAGCCGCCGAACGCATCGACGCGGGCGACCAGGCCCGCATCGAGATCGGCACCATCAAGGTGGTCGGGGCCCGGATGCTGCACAACGTCATCGACCGGGCCATCCAGGCCCACGGGGCCAAGGGCCTGACCGACGACACGCCCCTCAGCTACATGTACCGGGCGGCCCGCTTCGCCCGCATCTACGACGGCCCCGACGAGGTCCACGTCCACACCGTCGCCCGGCGCCTCCTCAAGCTCTCCCGCGACGGCGAGGGGTATCGCTTCTAGGCGACGGAGGGGACGCTCGTGGCGGCGGCGTCGATCTGGAAGTAGTCGGCCCGGCTGAAGCCACCGAGCTTGGCGACGAGGTTCGAGGGGACCTGCTCGACGCGGCGGTTCAGGTCCCGCACGTTGCCGTTGTAGATCCGGCGGGCGGCCTGGATCCGGTCCTCGGTGGCCGTCAGCTCCCGCTGGAGGTCGAGGAAGTGCTGATCGGCCCGGAGGTCGGGGTAGGCCTCGGCCAACGCGAAGACCTGCTTCAGGCCGTCGACCAGGGTGTTCTCGACCGGGGCCTGTTCCTCGGGTGTCCCCGTCGCGGCGACGGCCCGGCTGCGGGCCTGGATGACGGCCTCGAGCGTGGACCGCTCATGGGCGGCGTAGCCCTTCACCGTGGCGACGAGGTTGGGGATCAGGTCGTAGCGACGGCGCAGCTCGGTGTCCACGGTCGACCACGAGTTCTCGACCAGCTCCCGCTGGAGGACGAAGCGGTTGTAGGACAACCAGGCCCAGCCGGCCAGGAGCACGCCGGCGCCGATGGCGATCAGCACGGGCGGGTTCACTGTTGATGCCTCTTCGCCTGACGGCTCATCGGGGCCTCGGTTCGACGATGTCGGGCAGATCAGGGTGGAACTCCCGCACGGCCGCGGGGACCAGCTCGCGGAAGCGGGTCGACAGGCCGACCAGAGAGAGAGCGAGCTTGGCTGGCAGCTGGGGCGCGGCGACGAGCACCCAGCGGCCCCGCACCTCGAACTGGAACTGGCCGTCGGTGGCCAGCAGCAGCTCCATCATCTGGGGGTCCAGGAACATGCGGGCGAAGCGCTCGTCCTCGGAGGTGACGATGAAGCGGCGGTTGAACGCCTCGGACTCGAGGTCGATGCTCGGCATCCCCACCTTCTGGAGCAGGCGGGTGGCGAGGGTCTCGGGCTGGACGACGAGATGGGGGAAGGCCTGGTCGGTCTCGGTGAGGCAACAGGTCAGGTGGCGATAGCCGGAGCGCTGCACCCCGCTGTCGGTCTCCTTCTCGTCCCAGGACGTGAAGTCGAAGACCCGCACCGGGGCGCCGTCGCGGGCCTGGCCGAGCAGGACGTTCTCCGCCAGGGAGCGGTCGCCGAGGCGGAAGATCTGGAAGGGCACCCGCGTGGAGCTGAAGTGGTCGGTCTCGGTGAAGGTGAACCCATTGGCGGCGGCCAGGCGCCGCAGGTCACTGTCCCGCTCGGCCTTGTGCTTGAACGCGAGCGTGCTCAGGATGCCGAAGACCACGAACCCGACCAGCATCAGCCACACCACCACGGCTTCCCATCGACCGATCGGTGGCCGGAGGTGAGGGATCGGGCCCGCCGCGGCACCGCTACCTTCCTCCTGTGGCTTCACGTTTCGCCCTCGACACGGCCGTCAACCCGCTCGGGGAGGGCCTCTACCGGGCGGAGATCCGCCCCGACTGGCGGGTCGAGCGCCCCAACGGGGGCTATGTGGCCGCCATCCTCCTCCGAGCGGTCACCACCGAGCTCGGGGAACCGGAGCGCTCACCCCGCTCGGTGACGATCCACTACCTCCGTCCCCCTGAGGACGGCCCGGTCGAGGTGGCGGTCACCGTCGAGCGCACCGGTCGGTCCATGAGCGCGGTGTCGGCCCGCCTGAGCCAGGGCGGCGAGGTCCTGGCCATCGCCCTGGTTGCGGCGGGGGCGAGTCGCGACGGCTTCGCCCTGCACGAGGCGTCGGCCCCCGAGGTCCCCGCGCCCGAAGACTGTCCCCTGGCCCCACCCCCGCCGTTTCGCATCCGCATCCGCGAGCAGTTCGAGATCCGCCCCGCCATCGGACCGGCAGCCGTTCACCGGCGGGAGTGAGGCGGTCGCCGGGGGCTGGCTGCGGCTGCGCGACCCCGAGCCGACCGACGCCCACGTCCTGGTCCAGGCCGCCGATGCCTGGGTGCCGGCCGTCTTCGGGATCACCGCTGAGCGCCTCGGCGTCCCCACCGTCGACCTCACCGTGCACCTGCGCCAGGCCGTCCTCCCCGACGACGACGGCTGGATGCTCCTCCGGTTCCAGACCCGGGTGGCCGCCGACGGCTACCTCGAGGAGGACGGCGAGATCTGGGACCGCGCCGGCCGCCTCCTGGCCCACTCCCGCCAACTCGCGGTCATCCTCTGACCCACCCCCATCGTTCTGGCGCCCGATTGCGGCGTGGGGACGCCTCGATCAGGCGCCAGTAGGGGCGATGAGCGGGGTCAGCCGGGTTCGGAGACGCCCGGGGCGGCGCGGCCGAGGAGGCTGGCGGAACCGCCCGATGCCGCCTGCAGGGCGGTGACCACGGAGGAGGGGTCCCCGGCGCCCTGTGGCAGTTCCTGGTCGAGGGCGTAGAGCGTGAACACGATGCGGTGGGCAAAGCCGTCGAGAGGACACGGGCTGGCCCAGGCCACGTCGCCCGCGCTGTTGGCCCGGACCTCGCCGCTCTCGGGGGCCTCTCCGGCCCGTACCCGGCCGGCCTCGGCCGGGATCCCCGTCACGATCCACTGGGCCACGCCCTCGGCGTCGATGTCCTGGACCACCAGAGCCAACTCGCGGATGCGGTTCGGCGGGTCGGTCCACTCGAGCCGCGGGGACGTGTCGCCGCCACAGGCCGACCGCTCGGGCAACGTGGCGCCCGGACTGAAGTCGGCGCTGGTGAGGGTGAGCTCGCCCGGGCCGATGCCCTGGAGCGGGGGGTCGAGGTCGATGACCTGGGCCGGTGTCGTCGTCGGGACGGGGACGGCGGTCAGGTCGGGATCCGGCTCGGCCAGTTGGCGCCCGTCGTCGGGCCCGCAGGCCACCAGGGCGAGGGCCAGGCCCACGCCCAGGAGGACGGTGGCGCGGCGGCGGTTCGGGTGACGGGCGGGCACGAACCGCAGTATCCCGCCTGACCGGGGCGGTCCCTCGGCACCCCCGGCGATGGTCGCCGGTCGGGGAGGGCCGGTCCACCACACTGGGGGGCGGGTCGACGAGACCCGATCCGCCATGGCCATCACCCGCGAGAGCCTTCGGGCGCGCGTGAGCGCACTGCTGGGCCCTGACCCGGCCGGCGTCGTCCAGGGCCTAGGCGCGCTCTCGCTCGGCCTGCTGGCCAGCCTGGTGGCGGGCCTGACGCTCGGCTCGATCACCTCGACCCTCGAGCGCCTGCCCGGCTTGCTCGTCTTGGTCCCCGCCGCCATCGGCCTGCGGGGCACGATCTTCGGGGCGATGGGCAGCCGGCTGGGCACGTCCATCCACACCGGGACGTTCTCCACCCGGGTGCGGACCGAGACCGTGCTGGGTCAGAACGTCCTGGCCGCCGGCGTCTTGACCCTGGTGACCGCAGTCGTGTTGGCCGTCCTGGCGAAGGCCTTCGCCGTCGGCTTCGGCATCCCGGACACGATCTCGGTGGCCGACCTCCTGGTGATCTCGTTCCTGGCCGCGGTCATCTCTTCCCTCGTCCTGGTCGTGTTCACCGTGGCGCTGGCCGCGGCGTCGATCCGCTACCGCTGGGACCCGGACAACGTGATGGCGCCCCTGGTGACCGCGACCGGGGACCTGATCACCCTGCCGACGCTCTACCTGGCGACCCTGGTGCTGGACAACACCACCGTGGTCGCCGTCGTCTCGGTGACCGCCGTGGCCGC
Source organism: uncultured Microthrixaceae bacterium (assembly GCA_963777805.1). GTDB lineage: Bacteria > Actinomycetota > Acidimicrobiia > Acidimicrobiales > DATDAH01 > DATDAH01. The sequence goes on from CAVZRY010000002.1 coordinate 382,635, forward strand.
GGCGGTGATCAGCCTGGCCCTCGCCGTGCGGTCACGGCTGGCGATCCTCAAGCAGATCCTGCGGGAGTCCCTGGCCGTCGTGATCGTCGCCGGGTCCCTGAGCCTGGTGGCCGGCCTGACCCTCGAGGGTCGGCTCGACTCACTGGCGGAGACCCCGGCCCTGCTCGCGCTGGTGCCCGCCTTCCTGGCCAGCGCCGGGTCCCTCGGTGGGATCCTGTCCAACCGGCTGACCAGCCGCCTCCACCTCGGGACCGTCGAGCCCACCACGTTCCCCACGGGTGCGGCCCGGCGAGACATCCTCGACGTCTACCTGCTGGCCGTGCCCATCTTCGCCCTCGCGTCCCTCGTGGCCGACCTGATCTCGGTGCTGGCGGACCTGGCCAGTCCGGGGCCGTTGGCCATGGTGGGCGTCGCCCTGGTCGGTGGCCTGCTGGCCACCACCTGCTCCGCCCTCGTCGCCTACTACGGCGCCATCGTCTCGTACCGGGCCGGGATCGACCCCGACAACGTCGGCATCCCCCTGGTCACCTCGTCGATCGACCTGGCCGGGTCGCTCTCGTTCATCGTCGCCGTCGCCCTGTTGGGAGTTGCATGACCACCTACCCTGAAGCAACGACGCTGCGCAGCTTCGCGGAGCAGCCTCGAGGATGCTCCCCGATCGGCGGAGCCGGCCGGACGGAGTACGGCGAATGTGATGGATGACAAACCTCGCAATCTGCGCTCGATGCTCACGGAGGCCAAGGACACGTCCGAGCTGATGCTCGACCTGGCGTACGCGTCGGTGTACTTCGGCGACCCCGACATGGCCGAGGAGGTCGACGAGCTCGAGGAGCAGATGAACGACCTCGTGCACGACATGCGGGCGGTCTGCATCCTGGCCGTGCGCAAGCCCCGGGAGGCCGAGGCTCGATGGCCTCGGTGCTGCAGGTGATCAGCGCCATCGAGCGCATCGCCAACGCCGCGGCGACATCGCCCGCATCGTCACCCACCGCCTCGGCATCCCGCGCGAGCTGGTGGCCGACCTGTCCGAGGCCGAGGAGGTGGCGCACCGGGTCCTCGTCCGGGAGGGCTCGCACATGGCCCACCGGCCACTCGCCGCGCTGGAGCTGCCGGTGGCCACGGGCATGCGGGTCATGGCCATCCGTCGGGGGCGGGACTGGATCATCGACGAGATCGAGGGCGACCAGGTCGTCCAACCCGGCGACGTCCTCTTCCTGCGAGGGCTCGCCGGCGGGCATCACCCGCCTGCGCGAGCTGGCCGGCGCGTCCGCCGTGGGCGCCGCTGGTCGCCCGACGGACGGCGTCGCTCACCGACCTCGACCGGGCGGTCGACATGCTCGTCGAGATGAAGAACATCTCCGAGGCCGCGGTGGGCCTCGCCTACTCGGCGCTGGTGCTCCGCGACCGGAGCCTGGCCGCCGAGGTCCGCCACCTCGAGGACCGCCTCGACGAGATGAAGGACCGGCTCGAGGTCTGGGTCCTGCGGGCCGGCGCCGCGGACATCGACCCCTCGCCGCTGCGGGGCCTGCTGCACCTGTCCCAGGCGGCCGAGGACATCGGCGACCAGGCCCAGCAGATGGTGTGGCTCATCGAGCAGGACGAGGACATCCACCCCATCCTCGGCATCGGCCCTCGGCGAGAGCGACGAGGTCGTGCGTGCGCATCCCGTGGCGCCCGGGCTCCGACGCCGACGGGGCCACGCTCGGCGAGCTGCAGCTCAACATCGAGCCCGGGCTTCCAGGTCCTGGCCATCAAGCGGGACGGCCGCTACCTCTACCAGCCCCGCGCGCTACGTCCAGCTCGAGGCCGGCGACGAGCTCATCGTCAGCGGCCCCGACGAGGGCCGGGCCCTGCTGGCCAGCCCGCCTCGGCTGGCGCTTCACCCTCGACGAGGAGACCGGCGAGCTACGACCTCGCCCCCCTCGACCGCGTCCGCCTGATCCCCGGTGGGGTCACGGTCGGGGGACCGCTACGTTCGCTGCCGATGGCCGATCTCTGCCTGCTGACGGTTCACGCCCATCCCGACGACGAGGCCTCGAAGGGCGCGCCGCACCGTGGCCCGGTACCACGCCGAGGGCGTGCGGACCGTGCTGGTCACCTGCACCGGCGGCGAGGCGGGCGACATCCTGAACCCGGCGATGGACCGGCCCGAGGTGCGCGAGCGCATCGACGAGGTCCGGCGTGAGGAGCTGGCGCCGGCCGGCGGAGATCATCGGCTACGACGAGGTGGTCCTGCATGGGCTACCGGGACTCGGGCATGCCCGACAGCGAGGCCAACGCCCACCCCGAGAACTTCGCCAACGCCCCGCTCGACGAGGCCGTCGGGCGGCTGGTCGAGGTCATCCGCCGAGAGCGGCCGCAGGTGATCATCACCTACGGCGACGACCAGCGGGGCTACCCGCACCCCGACCACCTGCGGGTGCACGACATCAGCCTGCCCGCCTTCGAGGCGGCCGGCGACCCCGACGGCCTACCCCGAGCTCGGCGAGCCGTTCGCAGCCCGTCAGAAGCTCTACTACGTCGGTCTGGTCCCGGGCCCGCATCCAGGCCACCCACGACAAGTTCGTCGAGCTCGGGCATCGAGTCGCCCGTTCGGCGAGGACTGGTTCAAGCGCCCCAGCCAGGACGACCGCATCACCACCAGCATCGACATCGCCGACTGGTACGACGTGCGCCTGCGACTCGCTGCTGGCCCACGCCACCCAGGTCGACCCGACCTCGCCGTTCTGGTTCGGCCTGCCCCGCGAGGTCGTCCCGCACGGTGCACCCCTTCGACGACTACGTCCTGGCCCGCAGCCGGGTCGCCACGGAGCTCCCCGAGGCCGACCTCTTCGCCGGCCTGCGCTGAGGGTTCAGCCCCCGCCGCGTTGGAGGTCGCGGAGCTCGCGGTAGCCGATGAGGGTTACGCCGGAGCGCTCGACCATGGCCTTGAGGCCGGTGTCGTGGGTGACCAGGTCGTGGTCGTCGACCCGGTTGGGGTAGTCGGGGAACGAGGCCCGCAGCTCCGGGGTGTCGAGCGCCGGGTGCACGTAGGCCTCGGTCACGCCGGGGGCCAGGTCGAAGAGGGCCTCCTGCAGCGAGGCCCGACTGCCGACGCCCTGCACGTACACGAAGTGGTCGGGGAAGACCACGCCTTCGGCGGCGGCCAGCTCCCGGAACGGGAAGCCGATGAGGTGCTCGGTGGACGCGCCCGACAGGCGGAGGGGCAGGCCGAAGTCGATGGCCAGCTCGAGGTAGACGTCGAAGAACTCGGCCTTGCAGCTGCAGGCGCGCCCATGTGGCTGTCGAGGTGGCTGACGTCGAAGCCCCAGAGGATGGCCCGTTCGATCTGGGCCCGGCACTCCCGACGGACCTCGTCGATGTCGCCGTGGTCCCAGAGGTCCTCGAGGGTGCGGGGGAAGCCGCCGTCGCCGTCGAGCAGGGACGGGGCCTGGGTGATCGGGCCCCAGCGGTAGATGTCCCACTCGCTGTTGAGGGTGAGGTGGACGCCGACGTCCTCGCCCAGGTAGCGCTGGGCGGCGTCCCGGGCCCAGGGACACGGGACCATCAGCGAGGCGCTGGTGGCCACGCCGTCCCGCAGCGCCTCGTAGATCGCCAGGTTGGCGGCGTGCGCGGAGCCGAGGTCGTCGCAGTTGAGGATCAGCAGCCGGGCGTCGGCGGCGTACCCCAGGCGCTCGGCCAGCGTGGTCACCCCGGGAACGGTACCGGCCACCGGGACCTTCGGCCGGTGCACGGCCGCGCTGGGACCCGCGAGGATGGCGCCATGACCGACACGCCCACGCCACCGCCCACAGCCCCGCTCTGGGCCCCGTCGGAGCCGTCCCACGCGCCCGTCGGCCGGATCCTGATGATCGTGGCGGGCATCCTCATCGTGCTGGCCGCCGGCCTGGTCGCTCTGGTGGGAGCGGGGCTGACCTGGGCCCACACGACCCAACGGGACAGCGACGGGTTCTTCTCGACCTCCGCGGAGCGCCTCGACACCGCGACGCCGGCGATCACCTCCGACGAACTCGACCTCGGCGTGTCGCCCCATGACGCCCGCTGGTTCGACGCCGGGGACCTGGCCACCGTGCGCATCGACGTGGACGGGGTGGGGGAGCCGCGGCGCGTTCGTCGGCATCGGGCCCTCGGCCGATGTGGCGGCCTACCTCGAGGGGGTGGCCCAGGCCCGGATCGACGACGTGCAGGTCGACCCGTTCCGGGTCGAGTACGACTTCACCGACGGCGCCGGCCAGGCCGAGCCGCCGGGCGAGCAGGACTTCTGGGTCGCCCAGGGGACCGACGACCAGCCCCTGGAGTGGGACCTGGAGGGCGGCGACTGGGTCGTGGTGGTCATGAACGCCGACGGCTCGTCGGGGGTGAGCGTGGACGCCGCGGTGGCCGCGAAGGTCGACTGGCTGCTGCCGCTGGCGCTGGGCCTGTTGATCGGCGGGTTCGTCTTCGTGGTGGTCGGCAGCCTGCTGCTGGTGTTCGGCGCCATCGGCCTGTCTCGCCACAGCGCGGCCCAGCCCGTTGCCGCTCCGGGTCCGGAGCCCTCCACGGCCGGGCCGGTGCGCCTCACCGGGCATCTCGAGGACGGCCTGAGCCGAGGCCTCTGGCTGGTGAAGTGGTTGCTGCTGATCCCCCACGTGATCATCCTCGCCGTCCTCTGGCTGGCGGTCTGGGTGGTCAGCGTCATCGCCTGGTTCGCCATCGTGTTCACGGGTCGCTATCCGAAGGCGCTCTTCGACTTCACGGTCGGGGTGATGCGGTGGACGTGGCGGGTGGCGTTCTACTCCTACAGCGCGCCTGGGGACCGACCAGTACCCGCCGTTCAGCCTCGACGCCCACCCCGACTACCCGGCGACCCTCGAGGTCGCCTACCCGGAACGGCTGTCCCGGGGCCTGGTCTGGGTGAAGTCCTGGCTGCTGGCCATCCCGCACCTGATCATCGTCGGCATCCTCACCGGCGGCGGTGCCGCGGGTTGGGAGGACGGCCGCGGTGCGGGCTCCCCGGCGCTCATCGGGGTGCTGGTGTTCTTCGCCGCCGTCGGCCTGCTGTTCACCGGCCGCTACGCCCGGGGCCTGTTCGACCTGATCATGGGCCTGAACCGCTGGGTCGTGCGGGTGGCGGCCTACGTCCTGCTGCTGCGGGACGAGTACCCGCCCTTCCGTCTCGACCAGGGCGAGGACGAGCCGGCGGCCTGATCAGCCGGCGAGGGCCACCTCGGCCAGGCCGGTGCCGCCGTCGGCGGCATCGGCCTCGGTCGCGAGGGCCAGGGTCTGACCCGAGGCCTGACGCAGGGGGATCTCCCGCAGCAGCCAGGTCAGGGCGAAGGCCACGAGCATCACCGGCACGGCGACCAGGAAGACGTCGGTCAACGCCCCCGAGAAGATGCCCACGAACGCCTCCTTCTGGGCGGCGGGCATGGCGGCGATGGCCTGTGGGGTGATCGTCCCGTCCACGGCCCCGGCCGCCCCACCGGACAGGCCCGAGGCCAGCTGGCTGTTGAACAGGGCGCCGAAGAGGGCGACGCCGACCGACCCGCCGACCGAGCGGAAGAAGTTGACCGACGAGGTGGCCACGCCGAGGTCGCTGACCGTGACCGAGTTCTGGGTGGCCAGCACCAGGACCTGCATGCACGAGGCCGAGGCCGATGCCGAGCAGGGACATGTAGACCCCCGACTCGAACCGCGGGGTGGCGGCGTCCATCGTCGACAGCAGGAAGAGGCCGACGGCGGCGATGGCGGTGCCGGTGATGGGCAGGACCCGGTAGCGCCCGGTCCGGGTGACGACCTGGCCGGCGAACACCGAGGCGCCGAGCATGCCGATCATCAGCGGCACGAGCAGGAGGCCGGAGTTGGTGGCCGAGGCCCCGCCGGCGACCTGCAGGAAGAGGGGCAGGAAGCTGATGCAGCCGAACATGGCCACGCCGATGACGAAGGACACGCTCGTGCTCACGCCGAAGATCGGGCCCCGGAAGAGGCGCAGGGGCATGATCGGCTCCGCGGCGCGTGCCGCTCGACGGCGACGAAGGCCCCGATCAGGCCGACGGCCGCCGTGCCCAGGCCGAGGATGACGGGCGAGGACCAGGCGTACTCGCTGCCGCCCCAGGTCGTCAGGAGCACGATGGCGGTGATGGCCCCGGTGAGCAGCGACGCCCCCAGGTAGTCGATGACGACCTCGGCCCGGCGGACGCCGGCGGGCAGCACGACGCTGGTGACCACCAGGGCCAGGAGGCCGAGGGGGATGTTGATGTAGAAGATCCAGCGCCACGACAGGTTGTCGACGAAGAAGCCGCCGAGCAGGGGCCCGAGCCACGCTGGACGCGGCGAACATCGGCCCCGAAGTAGCCCTGGTAGCGGCCGCGCTCCCGGGGGCTGACGACGTCGGCGATGATCGCCTGGGCCAGGACGATGAGGCCACCGCCCCCGAGCGCCCTGCACGACGCGGAAGGCGATGAGCTGGGCCATCGAGGTGGAGAGGCCGGACAGGACGCTGCCCACCAGGAAGATCACGATGGCCAGCTGGAACATCCGTCTTGCGGCCGTAGCAGGTCGCCGAGCTTGCCCGTAGATCGGCGTCGAGACCGTCGCCGCCAGCAGGTAGGCGGTGACCACCCAGGACAGGTGCTCCGAGGCCGCCGAGGTCGCCCACGATGGTGGGCAGGGCGGTGGCCACGATGGTCTGGTCGAGGGCGGCCAGGAACATGCCCAGCATGAGCCCGCTGAAGACCACCATGATCTGGCGGTGGGTCAGCGGGTTGGCGTCGGTGACAGGCTCGGGGGTCGTGGGGGTCTGCACGGGGGGATCCAGTCCGGGGGTGAGGGCGGTCAGGGGGAGGGGGGCTCGGCGAGGCCGTCGGCCAACTGGTCGAAGGCGACATCGAGCAACGCGGTGAGGGGGGTGTCGCCGGCGTTGGCCTGCCAGTGCTTCACCGTCACGCGCATGACGGTCAGCGCCGTGGCCACGACGAGGGAGGGATAGAGGTCGGCGTCGGGATCGAGGCCGAGGCGGGCGGCCATCGCCTCGACCAGGCCCCGCTCGAAGTCGGCGAAGCTGGCCACGTAGCCGGGCGTCAGGGACGGGTGCTCCCGGACGAGTTGGAGGCGCTGCGCCCAGAGCTCACCGTTCTCGTCGATGCCCTCGGCGGTGGCCAGGAGGGCGGCCCGGAGCGCGTCGGCCGGTGACTCGTCGATCGGTCGTAGCTCGAGCTCGGCCCGCAGCTCGGCCCGGCGATCGGGGTCGACGCCGAGGATGGCGTCCTCCTTGGACGAGAAGTAGTTGAAGAAGGTGCGGGGGGACACGTCGGCGGCGTCGCTGATCTCCTCGACGGTCACCCGATCGGGGCTGCCCTTCTCGATCGCCAGGCGGATGGCGGCCGCGGTGAGGGCCCGACGGGTCTGGGCCTTCTTGCGCTCTCGGAGCCCACTGGTCTCGGTCACAGCTTGCAGTCTAAAGATATTTGCAGAGACTGCAAGGTTGCGGTGGACGCAAATCACTGTGATTTCCGTCACCTCACCCCGCCGGGGTGTCGGCGTCGCCGCAGGTTCCCCAGAGGCCGAGGCCTTCGGCGCGGGCCTGGCTGACGGCCAGGGCGAACTCTCGCTGGTGGGCCACGTTGGGCGGGAACGGGTAGTCGTCGGCCCAGCCGCCGGCCACCAGGTCGAGGTTGACGAACAGCCCGTCCTCGGTCCGCTCGACATAGACCAGCAGGCGGTCGTAGCGGTCCCGGGCCTCGACGTCCCGGGTCAGGCGAACGGCGGTGCCCGCCGGCAGGAGCGCCTTGGTGTGTGCGCTGGCCTCAGCCCCCCAGCACTCCGGCGGTTGGTCCGGATCGACGGTCTCGGGCGTGTCGATGCCGATCAGGCGCAGGGTCTCCTGCCGGCCGGCGAGGTCGACCACGACGGTGTCACCGTCGACCACCTCGACGACGGTCGCCGCCCCCGGGTCGGTGGGTGCGGCGGCGGTTCGGGTGCAGCCCGCGACCAGCAGGCAGGACAGGAGCAGGACTCGGCGCACGGCGCGCCTCCCTCGGTCAGATGTTCAGCCGGGGGAAGCGGCAGTTCTCGAGGCAATGCCTTGCGGAATCCGCAAGGCATTGCCTCGAGACGGATCAGATGCGCTCGAGGAGGGTGCCGGTGGCGAGGCCGCCACCGCAGCACATGGTGACCAGGGCGGTGCCGAGGTCGGAGCGCTCCAGCTCGTGGACGGCCTTGGTGGTGAGGATGGCGCCGGTGCCGCCGAGGGGGTGGCCCATGCCGATGGCCCCGCCGTTGGGGTTCACCTTGGCCATGTCGGCCCCCGTCTCCTTCTGCCAGGCCAGGACCACCGAGGCGAAGGCCTCGTTGATCTCGACCAGGTCGATGTCGTCCATCGTCATCGAGTTGCGCTCGAGGAGGTGGTGGGTGGCATCGATGGGGCCGGTGAGCATGAGGATCGGGTCGCTGCCGACCAGGCAGGTGTCCACCACCCGGGCCCAGGGGGTGAGGCCCAGCGCCTCGGCCTTCTCGCGGGTGGCCAGCAGGACGGCGGCGGCGCCGTCGGCGATCTGGGACGAGGTCCCGGCGGTGTGGACGCCGTCCTCGCGGGCGACGGGCTTGAGCTGGCTGAGGGCCTCGAGGGTGGTCTCCCGCAGCCCCTCGTCCTTGGCGACCCGGTGGGTCGTGCCCGTGGGCTTGCCGTCCTCACCGAGATCGGGGGCGTCCACCTCGACGATCTGGGTGCTGAACCGGTCCTCGGCCCAGGCCTGAGCGGCCCGCTGCTGGGACAGGAGCCCCAGGGCGTCCGTCTCGTCGCGGGTGATGCCCCACTTCTCGGCGATGCGTTCGGCGCCCTCGAACTGGGTGGTCCACTCGTACTTCTCGAAGTAGGACTTCGGGATCGCCTTGCCGACGCCCTCGCCCAGGCTGGAGCCCATGGGCACCCGGCTCATGACCTCGACGCCACAGGCGACGGCGACGTCGACCACGCCCGAGCCGATCAGGCTGGTGGCGAAGTTGGTGGCCTGCTGGGACGAGCCGCACTGGCTGTCCACGGTCGTGGCCGCCGTCGAGATCGGCAGGCCGGCGGTCAGCCAGGCGGTGCGGGTGACGTTGAAGGACTGCTGGCCCACCTGGGACACACAGCCACCGATGAGCTGGCCGACCTCGGCGGGATCGATGCCCGAACGGGCGATCAACTCGCCGAGCGCCACGCCGAGCAGGTCGGCGGAGTGCATGGTGGAGAGTCCGCCGCCGCGTCGCCCGATGGGCGTGCGGACGGCTTCACAGATGACGATGTCGCGTGGGGATCCCGAGCTCATGCCCAGAGCCTACGACGTGGCCGGAGTCGGTCCGTCAGGCGGCTTCGTGGGCGGAGTCGGGATGCTCCACCACCGGTGCCGGAGGGCGGACCGAGGCGAGGGCGGCGCGAGCCGCAGCCACGCCGGCGAGGCCGACCTGGCGGGTCTCCTCGTCGATCCGCCACTCGTCGCCCAGGGGGTCGAGGAGTCGCAACTGCCGTTCCATGTCACCAGTCTCCCCGGGGGGTGTGACAACCAGGGGTCGCGCGGCCTGGTCGTCGGTCACATCACCTTCCGTGACCTCAGAACCACGGAAAATGGTTGTCGGGTCACGCCACCGCGGGCGGTCCGAACCAGGTGTCGAGCGCCCGGGGCAGTGCCGGGTCCGTGACGGCTCCGGCCCAGGCGACGTGCCCGTCGGGGCGGATCAGCACGGCGTCGGGCGCGGCGACCTCGCCGAGGACCGGGAGCTCCCACACGCCCGTCGTGGGTGGCGTCGACCAGCCGGACCCGATCCGCCCAGGGGCCGATGTCGAAGCCGCCGGGCTCGCCGAGGTCGAGCAGCACCGGCCGGGCGTCGTGCAGCAGGGCGAAGACGCGGGTGGGACCGTCGGCGGTGTCGCAGGTCGAGGTCGGGCATGCGCCGCCCGAGCAGCGGGTGGCCCTCGCCGAGGTCGTAGTGGATGTCGAGGCCGGACATCATCCCGGCGATGCGCCGGCGGGGCTCGTCCATGCCCAGCAGCTCGGTCATGGTGTCGCGGAGGGCCTGGTGGCGGTCGTCGGGGCGGCCGAGCGCGACCTGCGCCATGGTGTTGTGCAGCACCCGGGCGCCGACCGGATGCCGCTCGGCGTGGTAGGTGTCGAGGAGGCTCTCGGGTGAGGTCCCGTTGACCACCTGGGCCAGCTTCCAGCCCAGGTTCACGGCGTCCTGCACGCCGGTGTTGAGGCCCTGGCCGCCCTGCGGGGGATGCACGTGGGCGGCGTCGCCGGCCAGCAGCACCCGCCCCTGGCGGTAGGACGCCGCCTGCCGGGCCATGTCGGTGAACCGGGAGATCCAGGTGGGCTGTGCACCCCGAAGTCGGTCCCGTAGACGGCGACGAGCGCCTCGCGCAGGTCGTCCAGGGTGGGCTCGCCGCGTGTGCTCGACCTCCCGCTCGATGAGCACGACCCGGATACGGCTCGCCGCCTCGCCGGTCGACCGGGCCGGATGCCGACGCCCTCGCGCCGCATGCCGAGCTCCGGCTCCTCGTCCATCTCGACCTCGGCGATCATCCAGCTGGTCGACGGATCCAACCCGGCGAAGTCGATGCCCGCCGCCTTGCGGACCAGGCTGCGCCCGCCGTCGCAGCCGACGAGGTAGGCCGCCCGCAGCGACGTGCCGTCCGGACAGCTCGACGTCGACGCCGGTGTCGTCCTGGGCGAAGCCCACCACCTCGCGCTCACGGAGGATCGGGACCCCGAGCTCGGCGACCCAGTCGGCCAGGATGGGCTCGATGTGGCTCTGCCACAGCGCGAGGACGTAGTTGTGGCGGGTCGGGAAGTCGCTGATGTCCAGGGGGATCCCGGCGAACCCGACGCCCGGGTGCGGTCTGGCCCGCGGCGAGGAACCGTTCGGCGACGCCACGCTGGTCGAGCACCTCGAGGGTGCGGGCGTGCAGCCCGCCGGCGCGCGAGCCGTCGACGTCCTGGTTGGCGCCGCCGTTCGACGATGACGACGTCGATCCCCGCCAACGCCAGCTCGGCCGCCAGCATCAGCCCGGTCGGGCCCGCCTCCCGCGATCACCACCGCGTGCTCGGTCATGCACCTCTCCTGGCTCGACGGCGCCGGCCGGGATCGGCACAGCGGACGGGCCATGGTCAGCACGAATCAGTCGTTTGCGGCAAGCCCCCTCCCGCGCGATGCTGGACACGGCGGGACGGGTGCCCTGAACGGGCGAGCGAGCCGAGGGCCGCTCCCCGGGGCCAGGCCTCAGACGGGCGTACCGGGTGCGGTGAGCGGCCACGGGCGCTCCCGCTCCACCGACAGCACCAGGTCGAAGAGCAGACGATCCTGGTTGTGGCGGCCCATGACCTGCATGCCGATGGGCAGACCGTCGACCGGCTCCACGGGGATGGACACCGACGGGTTGCCGTAGATGTTGGCCGGGATGGTCAGGGCGCCCATGTCGAGCAGGTCGGCGAACGTCACCTCCACCCAGTTGAGCAGTTCCCGGTTCGTGCGCGGCCGGGCCACGCCGACCAGGCGCATGAAGCGGGCCAGGCTCCGCCAGGCCAGCTTCGCGGCCTTGTTCGTCTCGATCCGGTGCAGCAGCTTGTCGCCCAGGCCGGTCGACTGGAGGCCCGATTCCGCGGGGAAGGCGGGGTCGGGGTTCGTGGCGCAGATGACGAAGTCGGCCCGGTCGAACAGCGTCGCCATGGCCTCGTTGGCCTCGGTGCGCCGGCGCTCGCCTTCGGCGGCCAGCTCGAGGTCGAAGGTGTTCCAGGCCAGGGTGAACCCGAACGCCACCTCCTCGGTCAGGTCCTCGGCGCACTTCGGCCAGCGCTCACCGATGTCGACCAGGAGCCCGGACAGGTTGCCCATCATCCAGGGCACGCCGAGGCGGGGGACGTCGAAGCCGGGCTCCACGTCGACCCGCTTCATGCCGTGGTCGGCGATGAGGGCCTCGGCCCCCTTCACGATCGACGCCTCGACCCCGGGGGCCAGCGGCACCGAGCCGAGACCGGGGAGGACGATGACCGTCTTGCCCGACAGGTCCTGGGTGCCGAGATCCCGCTCCCAGCCCTCCTCCTTCGGCAGGCTGGTCGGGTCGTGGGGGTCATAGCCCGCGCAGCAGTCGTAGTAGCGGGCCACGTCCCGGACCGACCGGGCCACACAGCCGAGCACCACGGTGTTGGGGGCGATCTGGGTGCGTCGGCCCCGGGGGATGCGCCCGTAGGTGCCCTTCATGCCGACCAGGCCGTTGTATGCGGCGGGGATGCGGATGGACCCGCCCCCGTCGCCCGCCGTGGCCAGGGTGACGAGGCCACCGGCCACCGCCGACGCGCTGCCGCCGGACGATCCACCGGCGGTGCGGCCCGCCCGCCACGGGTTGTGGGTCACCCCGTTGAGCTTGGTCACGCTGACGTTGAGGCCGCCGAACTCGCTGGCGGCGGTGAGGCCGACGGGCACGGCGCCGCTGGCCCGGACTCGACCGGTCATCGTCGACTCCCAGTCCGCGATCCGGTCCTTGAACACCAGGGAGGCCTCGGTCCAGGGCCAGCCGATGACCGGCTCCAGCTCCTTGATGCCCATCGGCAGCCCGCCGAACGGCAGCGAGACATCGGCGTCCTCGGCCGCGGTCAGGGCCTGGTCGGGGTCGAGGAAGGTGAAAGCGTTGAGCTTGCTGGCGGCGATGGCCGCGAGGCTGGCCTCGAGCTCCTCGACCGGGGAGCGTTCGCCGGATCGGAAGGCGTCGACGAGGGAGCAGGCATCACCCCGCCAGGGGGCGTCAGGCATGGGCGGGATGTTCCCACAGCGCCGGCCCGGCGGCGTAGTGCTGACCGACGCCGCCGGGTTCTCGTAGGGTCCTCGCTCCATGGACGCGCGGACCTTTCTCGGCCTGGAGTCCGACGGGACCCCCTCGGGCTTCCGACTCCCGGTCGTGCCGGGCATCACCGCCGGTGGCGGCTTCCTGTTCGGCGGCTGCGGGCTGGGTGCGGCCATCGTCGCCCTGGAGGAGATCACCGAGCGGCCGGTGATCTGGGCCACCGCCCAGTACCTGTCCTACGCCCTGCCGGGTTCGGTCGTGGAGTACGACGTCACCATCGGGGCCCAGGGCCGCAGCGTCACCCAGGCCCGGGCCGTCGGGCGTACGGCCGACACCGAGATCCTGACCGTGAACGCCGCCCTCGGCAGTCGCCCCTTCGCGTCCGAGGGGGAGTGGGCCACGATGCCCGACGTCCCCGGACCCGATGACTGCGAGGTGCGGAACTACCGCTTCGAGCACGAGTCGGTGGCCACCCGGATGGAGCAGCGCCTGGCCATCGGGCGACCGCTGGAGGACCTCGACGGCACGCCGAGCCGCGGGAACTGCGCCCTGTGGGCCCGCATGCCCGAGGTGCTGGACATGTCCGGGGCGGCGCTGGCCGTGCTGGGGGACTTCGTGCCGTTCGGCATCGGCCAGGCCTTGGGCCTCGCCGCCGGCGGCAACAGCCTGGACAACACCTTCCGGGTGGCCCGCCTCGAACCCACCGACTGGGTCCTGCTCGACATCCGGGTGCTGGCGGTCCACGGTGGCTTCGGCCACGGGGCCGTGCTCCTGTGGTCCGAGACCGGCCGGCTCCTGGCCATCGCCAGCCAGTCCACCATCGTCCGCTTCTGGAAAGATCAGGGCTCTTGAGCACCACACAGCGCTACGGCATGACGGTCCCCTTCTCGGGGGTCCCCCTGGGGGAGCAGCGGGACTGGTTCCGCGAACTGGTCGACCTCGGCTACACCGACGTGTGGTCGAGCGAGGCCGACGGGGCCGACGCCTTCACCCCGCTGGCCCTGGCCTCGGTCTGGGCGCCGGAGCTGCGCCTGGGCACCGCCATCGTCCCCGCGTACACCCGGGGCCCCGGCGTGCCTGGCCCAGACCGTCGGCTCCATGGCCCAGGCCGCGCCCGGCCGCTTCGTGCTCGGCGTCGGCAGCTCGTCCAACGTCATCGTCGAACGCTGGAACGACATCCCCTTCGAGGAGCCGTACAAGAAGACCCGGGACATCGTGCGCTTCCTGCGGGACGCCCTCAGCGGCGAGAAGGTCCGCCACCAGTACGACACCTTCTCCGTCAACGGGTTCAAGCTGGGCGTGCGCCCGAGTGAGCCCGTCCCGATCCTGGTGGCCGCCCTGCGGGAGCAGATGCTGCGGCTGGCCGGCCGGGAGGGCGACGGGGCCATCATCAACTGGCTGTCGGCCGACGACGTGTCGACCGTGGCCCCCATCGTGAAGTCCTACGGCGAGGACAAGGAGGTCGTGGCCCGCATCTTCGTGGCCGTGTCCGACGACGCCGACGCCATGCGGGCCGCTGGGCCGCTTCGCCATCGCCGCCTACCTGAACGTGCCCGTCTACGCCGCGTTCCACGAGTGGCTGGGCCGGGGCGAGGTGCTGACCCCGATGTGGGAGGCCTGGAAGGCGGGGGACCGGGCCGCGGCCCTCGAGGCCATCCCCGACGAGGTCGTCGACGAGCTGATCGTCCACGGCTCGCCCGAGGCCTGCCGCGAGCACCTCGAGCGCTACCTGGCCAACGGCGTCGACCACCCCGGCGATCGCCCTGCTGCCCTTCCCGGGCGCCCTGCCCGAACGGGAGGCCCTCCGGGCCCTGGCGCCGCAGTAGTGGCGATGGAGATCCCGGGGGTCGAGGACCTCACCGAGGTCGGCCGCGGCGGCATGGCCGTGGTCTACAGGGGTCGCCAACCGACCTTCTCCCGGGACGTGGCGGTCAAGGTCGTCACCGTGGCCGGGGTCGACGAGCGGCTCCGACACCGCTTCGAACAGGAGCTCCAGGCCGTCGGCGCCCTGTCCGAGCACCCGAACATCATCACCGTCCACGGGGCGGGGGAGACCGCCGAGGGCCTGCCGTACCTGATCATGGGCTACCAGCCCGCCGGGTCGCTGGGTGACCGCCTGCGGACCCGGGGCCCGGTCCCGTGGACCGAGGTGGCCGACATCGGGGTGAAGATGGCGGGCGCCCTCGAGTCGGCCCACCGGGCCGGGGTCCTGCACCGCGACATCAAGCCCGAGAACATTCTGGTGTCGTCCTTCGGTGAGCCCGTCTTGGCCGACTTCGGCATCGCCCGCCTCGAGGGCGGCGCCCACCTGACCGCCAGCGGCATGGTGACCGGCACCCCCGCCCACACCGCCCCCGAGGCGCTCCAGGGCCGACCCGCCAGCGCGGCCAGCGACGTCTACGGCCTGGCGTCGACCCTGCACCAGCTCCTGACCGGCACGCCGGCGTTTGTGAAGCCGACCGACGAGAGCACGCTCGCGGTGATGAACCGGGTGCTCTCGGAGCCCCCGCCGGACCTGGGCGCCGTCGGGGTGCCGTCGGCCCTCGCCGGGGTCATCAGCCGGGGGATGGCCAAGGACCCGACCCAGCGCTACGCCACCGCCGCCGAGTTCGGTCAGGCCCTCCGCGGCGCCCAGCAGGCCCTCGGCGTGCCGGTCACCCCGCTGCCGGTCGCCCTCGAGGAGGGCGCCGAGGCCGACTCGGGCGAGACGGTGGTCGTCGCGGCCCCGATCGCTCCGCTGCTGTCGACGCCCAAGGACGCCCTGCCCCCGCCGCCGGCACCACCACCGGTCACCGTCGACCCCGAACCGGAGGCCTCCGGCGGCGGCACGAAGTGGTGGCTGGTGGCCTTCGTGGTCATCCTCGGCGGGGTCCTGGCCTTCGTCCTGCTCCGGCCCGACGGCGACGACGGCGAGGAGGCCGAGGACCTGTCGCCACCCCCCTCCAGTGAGACCACGGTGGCGCCGACGACGACGACGACCCCGCCGACCACGACCACCACACCGCCGACCACGACCACCGAGTTCGTGGTCGACCCGTCTGCCGCCGTGCCCCTGACCTATTCGTCGGCGACCGCATCGTCGACCGCGGCCGACGGCGTCGACCTGAGCGGCAACCCCGTCACCTACGCCGTGGGCAACATCGTCGACGGCGATCCCGAGACGGCTTGGCGCACCGACGGCGACGGCATCGGCGAGACGATCACCCTGCAGATCGCCGGCGGGCCGGTGTGGGTCACCGAGGTCGGGCTCATCCCGGGCTACGCCAAGGTCGACCCGGTGGACGGCACCGACCGGTTCGTGGAGAACCGGCGGGTCGAGTCCGCCGAGTGGGCCTTCGACGGGGCGATCACCCAGGGCCAGGCCTTCGACGTGAACGACCGGAACCTCCAGTCGATCCCGGTCGAGCCGGTCCTGACCTCACGGATCACCATCACCATCATGGACACCACCGACGACGGTGGCCGGGACTTCACGCCGATCTCCGAGATCGTGGTCCGGGGTGTGCCCGCTGCGTAGGGCCCTGGCTTGCGCCGCCGTCCTGTTCTTCGCCGGTGCGCGTGTGGGGGCGACGACGCACCCTCGGGGGAGGTCGCGGGGACCACCGTTGCGCCCGGTGAGGACACCGGTGCCGCCGTCTCCACCACGACCACGTTGGCCAGCACGACCTCGTCCCCGACGACCACGGCCGTGCCGGTCGTGGCCGAGCACGTCTTCCCGCTGCAGCCGGCCTCGGTCTGTGACTACAGCGACGGGCATCACGACTACCCGGCCAACGACATCTTCTGCCCGATCGGCACCGAGGTGGTGGCGGTCACCGACGGCGTCGTGGACTTCGTCAGCCGGACCGACGAGTGGGACCCGGCGGTCGACGACCCGGCCCTGCGGGGCGGCCTGTCGGTGGCCATCGTGGGCGACGACGGCGTCCGCTACTACGGCTCGCACCTGTCCGCCGTCGACCCGGGGGTCCGGGTGGGGGACCGGGTGATCGCCGGCCAGCGGCTGGGCCTCAGCGGGGACTCCGGCAACGCCGCGGGCATCGACCCCCACCTCCACTTCGGGATCTCCCGGCCCACGACCCCCGAGGACTGGATGGTCCGCCGCGGCGAGGTGAACCCCTATCCCTACCTCCAGGCCTGGGAACGCGGCGAGAACCTCACCCCCGTCCTGCCCTAGCCCGTTCTGGGGGCTCCAGCGCCGCACTCCAGCGCGCACCTGAGCCCCCAGAACGGTCAGGGTGGGGGGCGGAAGAGGGCCTGGAAGACGGTCATCGCCGCCGGTTTCATCCAGGAGGGCAAGGTGCCCGGTCCCTGGCGCCGCCTCTGCCACGTCGACCGCGCGGGCAACCCCCTGCCCGACAGCCCCGCCCTGCCGGTCGTCCCGCCGCCTGAACCGCTACTCGGCCAGGCCGACGGGCTGGTCGTCGATGATCTGGTCGAGGTACTCCGACAGGCCGTAGCCCACCCGGCCGTCCTCGAGGGTCCACTCGGTGAGGCCCTCGGAGATGCGGGTGACCCGGCCGTCCCGCCGGTTGCGCAGGGGGATGAGGTTCAGGACCTTGCCGGTCGACCTTCAGCGAGCCCTCGGCGGGTGCAGCGTGGCCTCGATGGCCCGGTGGTAGGTGCCGGTCGTCGGTCCACTCGGTGCTGATGTCGAAGCTGTGGCACGGGATGATCCGCTCGCCGTCCCAGATGAAGCCGCCGCGCATGCCGTCCCGGTCGGGCCGGGCGATGCGGGAGCCCATGAAGCCGAAGTCGCCGCCGAAGTTGGCCGTCAGCCAGCGGTAGTACCAGGGGGCCTGCCACGTCCGGGGGCCCCACGAGTGGTCCCGCAGGCCGAAGCCGTTGACCTGCCATTCCTGGTCGCCGACGGCGATGGTGCCGGCGGCGGCGTTGAGCTGCTCGTAGTGGCCCTTGGCGAACTCCTCGCCCTCCCGCTCGACGTGCTCGGTGGGCTCGCCGCCGATGGGGTCGCTGACCCGGGTGTAGGTGAGCTCGACCTTGGCCTTCTCGTAGGGGTTGTTGGTGAAGGCCTGGCGGGGGTCGGCCATCTCCAGGGGGTCCTCGAGCATGACGACCTTGCCCTCGTAGCCGCACCTTCAGCTCCTCGAAGGGCTCGACGACCTCGAAGGTCATGCCGCCGGCGGCGAAGGCGTCGTTGTCGCTGATCTCGGGCCGGTTGTACATGAAGGCCACCCGGCCGTCGGGCAGGTAGAGGCAGGTGGTCATCTCGGCGTAGCCCTCGTTGGCCCGGTTCCCCAGGCGGACGAAGCCCCCGACGTTCTCGGCCGGGTCGTACACGTTGAAGTACATCGACTCGTTGAACGTGGTCTCCGGGCCCAGTTCGTGCAGGTACTCGTCGACTGGCTCCAGGCGCATCGGCATGCCGCGGACCCTACGCCCTGTCAGCGAGGGCGGCGGCCGAAACGAGGTGGGCGGTCAGGTCCTCGAGGCGACTGGAGGCGTTCAGGCCGCTGGTGCTGGGCATGACGTAGACCGGGCGACCACCGAAGGGCTCGGCCTGCACGCCGGCGACGGCCTTGCGGTCGACGGCAGCCCGCCAGCCGGCGAGACCGACCATCACCACCGCTCCGGGCCGCAGCCACTCGACCAGCCGACCGACCCGACCCACGCCGTCGCGGTACTCGTCGGTGGTGAGGGCGTCGGCCCGGGGCGTCGCTCGCTTCACCAGGTCGGTCATGCCGACGCCGTGGTGGACGAGGGCGTGCCGGGTGTCCCGATCCCGGCTCACGAGGCCCGCGGCGAGGGCCGCCGGCCAGTAGCGGTTGCCCGGCCGGGCGAAGCCGATGCCGACGTCGGCGGAGTAGACGCTGGGGTTCAGCCCGCAGACCAGCAGTCGCATGCCCGGCCCGACGGTGTCCGGCAGCGTCCGCTCCCGGCGCAGCACGGCGACCCCGTCGGTCAGGTCGTCGATCACGAACCCGGCACCGATGACCGATGTCCCGGAGCCTCTGGTCCGGCCAGCCAACGGGAGCGAGACGGTCGTCGTGACCCCGACCTCGAGGTCACGGTGGAGGTCCGCCAAGGCGAGCGGCACCTCCTTGGCCGTGAGGTCGAGCAGCGCGGTCGGATCCGTTCTGGCGCCCGATCCTCCGGTCATGGGCGGCACATCAGGCGCCAGTTCGGGGTCAGCGGGCGCCGAAGCCGCCGCCGCCTCCGCCTCCGCCACCGCCGCCGGAGAAACCGCCGCTGAACCCGCCGCCGGACGAGCTGGACGAGGAGGGCGGGGGCCGGAACGACGAGGCGGTCGCCGAGGACAGGCCCGAGCTGAAGTCACCGAGGGAGTGGAACGAGCCGAGGCCGGCGCCGACGCCGGCCCGGTTGCCGACGTACCACGTCGCGAAGGTCGGGTCGTTGGCCACCTCGGGGATGCGGACCTGGAGGGCGTCGATCAGCTCGTCGGCCACGTCCAACGCCACGGCGGCCACCAGGTAGCGCTCGTAGAGGGCCATGTGCCCGGACGGCGCGTCCTGGAGCTGGGAGAAGTCCTGCAGGAAGCGCTTGAGGCCCTCCCATTCGGCGTGGCGTTGGGCGCCGGCCTGGGTCCGGCGGCGCAGGAGGATCATGAAGAACAGCAGGACGATCCCCGTGCCGATGGCTCCGCCCGCCATGACGTAGGCCTCGTTGGCGATGGCGACGGCGGCGAAGCCCCACAGCAGGAGGACCAGCACGATGTAGAGCACCCACCCCGCGCTCTGGCCCTTCACCTGGTAGCCCTTCGCGGTGTAGGCCTGCACGACCTGCTTCTTGAAGGACGTGATCCAGTTGGAGGCGTCGGTCCGGTGCGCCTTGGCCCAACCGGTCAGACCCTTCTGACTGGTCTGGGGGCCGTCCTCGAACAGCTTCTTGAGGACCTTGTTCTCGAAGTCGAGCAGCCCCTCGCGGGACTTCTCGGTGGCGGTGAAGGTGTGGTCGTGGCCGATGTCCTCGATGGTGAGGTAGCCCCGCTGGGCCAGGTCGACCACGGTGGCGGAGAAGGCGTCGGTGTCGACGTAGCCCCAGTTCAGGAGGGCGATGGCCACCGCCGGCGGATCGTCGGGGACCTCCCGCCAGTAGTCGATCTCGGGCACCTTCGGCTCCCGGCCCCACTTCAGCCAGACGAGGTAGGCCCCGAGGACGGCGGCGGCGATGAGGAACGGACCGGCGAGGGAGAGCGCCCGTCGGCGGTCCTCCTTCTCCTGCTGCTCCTTCGCGTACGCGGCCCGCTCGGCGTTGGCCTCCTCGGCCAGGGCCGTCTCCTCGGCGATGATCCGGTCCTGCTGGGGCTGGGTCTCGATCGAGCCCGCGTCGGCGACGTCCTGGCAGGAGGGGGAGTCGGCCAGGTAGTCCTCGATCTGCTCGTCGGTCAGCGCCGGGTTCTCGGCCTGGCTCTCGAGGAGGGCATCCCGCAGGAACTCACAGGTGGAGTCGTAGTCCCCGATCTCGGTCTGGCCCACCCGCCCCTGGGGCAGGCCCTCGGCGTCGAAGCGGCCGCGGGGGACGATCACCCGGGTCTCGAGGAAGGTGTACTCCGGCAGGTCCTCGATCTCGGTGCGGACCACCGCATCGTCGACCACGATGGTCCCGCTGAGGGGGCCGTGGGCCCACGCCCGGACGCCCTCGCCGTCACCGGGGACCTGCAGGGTCACCGTGTGGCGCCCGACGGGCTCGGGGACGTCGTTGCCGACCCACTGCCAGTTGAACTCGACGACGTCGGGCCAGGCGATGACGGCGTCGACGACGCGGTAGCGCAGTTCGTAGGTGTGCACGCCGGACGCGGGGGAGATGTCCCACTCCACCAGCGTCGGGGAGTCGACCAGCAGGTCCAGCTCCTCGCCGTCCTCGAACACCCGCATGCTGCGGATCTCCCACGGTCCGGAGTCGAAGTCCCGGGTGCCGACGTTGAAGGTGCCGTCGAAGTCGTAGGTGACCCGCTCGCGCACGAGCAGGACCCCGTTGGGCCGCAGCTGCGCGGTGACCTCGATCTCCTCGAGGGAGAACGACTTCTCGCCGGGGACGCTGTCGAGCTGGCCCGCCACCGCGCCGATGGCCATGAACGCCCCGACGAAGAGGATGGGGAACAGGACCCCGAAGATCCGCTTGGTACGGCTCACGTGGACAGCCCCTCCTCGATGACCGCCTGCAGGCGGCGCATGCCCGCCAGCCAACGGTCGTGATCGGTCGCCTTGCGTAGCACGAAGTCGGCCACCTCCGGATGCGGGAGGATCAGGAACCGTTCCGTCGCCAGGCCCTCGACCACGGCCGCCGCGCAGTCGTCGGGCTCGATGACGCCCTGGCTGAGGACCACGGCCCCGGCGGAGACGTCCTCGCCGCCCAGGAGCATGTTGGTGCGCACCCCCATCGGGCAGAGGCAGGAGAAGCGGACCCCGGCGTCGCCGTGGGTCATCGACAGCCACTCGGCCAGGCCGACCACGGCGTGCTTGGTCACCGAGTAGGGCGCGGCGCCGATGTTGGTCAGGAGGCCGGCGGCCGACGCGGTGTGCAGGAGGTAGCCGGTGCCCTGCTCCAGCCAGTCGGGGAGCAGGGCCCGGGCGGCGTACACGTGGGCCATGACGTTGACGTCCCAGCTCCGTTGCCACTCGGCGTCGAGGACGTCGACGCCACCGAAGGCCCCGATGCCGGCGTTGGCACAGAACAGGTCGATGCGGCCGTGCTCCGCCTTCGTCGAGGCGACCAGGTCCTGCACCTGGGCCTCGTCGGCCACGTCGACGGCGACGCTCCGGGCGCTGATCTCGTCGGCCACGGCGGCGGCCGCGTCGCCGTCCAGGTCGGCCACCACGATCGCCGCCGCTCCCTCCTGGTGGAAGCGGCGGGCCATGGCCGCCCCGATGCCGTTGCCGCCGCCGGTGATGACCACGACCTGGTCCCTGAGCTCCACGGCGCCCGAGCGTACGGCGGAGGGCAGTTCGGGGCTGCACTACCGTCGGCCCATGGGGCACCCACGCGAAGAAGTGGAAGAAGCGTTCGCCGAGTTCATCCGGTTGGGGGTGGAGAACCGAGACTGGCCGGCCTGGGCCGGCCTGTTCACCGACGACGCCGAGTACATCGAGCACAACCTCGGCCACTTCTCCGGCCAGCCGGCCATCCACGACTGGATCGTGGACGCGATGGCCCCGTTCCCGAACATGACCTTCTCGGTGGACTGGCACGTCATCGAGGGCGACCGAGTCGCGTTCTACATCTGGAACCACCTGCCCGACCCGGCCGGGGGCGACACCTGGTACTCGTTCCCCAACATCAGCCTGATCGACTACGCCGGCGACGGGAAGTGGTCCCGCGAGGAGGACTTCTACAACCCGGCCGACGCCAACCGGGCGGTGGGGTTCTGGTACCGGGCCGGCGGCTCCAAGGAGACGCCGGAGAACGACGACCTGGTCGCCCCCGAGGACTGGGCGCCACTGCCCCGTCCGCCCGAGCACGACCGCACCGAGGTCGAGGCCGCGTTCCACCGCTACGTCGAACGGGGCCGCCAGGCCGTGGAGACCGGCGACTGGGAGACCTGGTCCAAGCAGTTCGTCGAGGACGCCCGCTACTTCGAGCACCACTACGGCCGCTTCAACGGCCGGTCCGAGATCAAGGACTGGATCGTCGGGGTCATGCAGCCCTTCCCCGAGATGGACTTCCCGACCCGCTGGATGGGCATCGACGGCAACCGGGTCGTCTTCGTGGCCGGCAACCGCCTGCCCGACCCCACCGGCGGCGACACCCTCTACGAGTTCCCCGCCTGCGTCGTCCTCCACTACGCCGGTGACGACCAGTGGTCCTACGAAGAGGACTGCTACAACCCCGACGAAGCCCCCCAGGTCGTCATGGACTGGATCGCCGCCGGCGGCCAGATGCCCGAAGGCCTCGTCGTCCCCGAGCTCGAGCCCTAGCAGTTCGTTCTGGTCATTGCCGTTGGCGGTCTGGCGCGACTACGAGTGAGCAGAACGGTCAGTCAGTTGACGGCGGCGGCCAGGGTGTCGCTGATGACCTGGCGGCGGTCTTGGCCCCAGGGGAGGGGCATGACGATGGGGTGGTCGACGCCGTTGGTGACGTAGTCCTCGATGGTCGACCGGACGAGGGCGGCGTCGCCGACGACGTCGATGGCGTCGACCATGCGGTCCGAAACCGCCGCCAGCGCGCCCTCGCGGTCCTTGGCGGCGTGGTGCTCCCGGATGTCGGCCACCTCGTCGGCGAAGCCGGCGCGGGTGAAGTTGCGGGCGTAGGCGTCGACCACGGCGTAGGAGAAGAGGTCCTTGCGGGCGTTCTCGACGGCGGCCTCTCGGTCGGCCACGCCGACGTGGACGTAGGCGTAGACCTCGGCGTCGCCGCCCTTGCGCACCTGCTCGATGCTCCAGGGGACATGGCTGGCGGGCAGGTAGTTGAGGAGCACGCCGTCGGCGATCTCACCGGCCAGGGCCAGCATCCCCGGGTTCAGGGCGCCGATCACGATCTTGGGCTTTCGCTCGCCCTGCCGGATCCCGAGGCGGAAGCGCTTCACGCTGTAGAAGTCGCCCTCGAAGGTCACGGACTCGCCGCTGAGGCACTCCCGCACCAGGGCGACGTACTCCCGTACGTGGTCCAGCGGCCGCTCGCCGTACGCCACGCCGTGCCACTGCTGGGTGACGACAGGGGACGAGATGCCGATGCCGAGCAGCACGTCCCGGTCCGGGACCATGGCCTGCAGGGTCGCCGCGGCCATGGCCGTGACCATGGGCGTGCGCAGCTGGAGAGCCAGGACGCCGGTGCCCAGGTCGAGGCTCGGGGCGACGCCGGCGACACCGCCGAGGAGCGAGAAGGCCTCGGGCCCGGTGGTCTCCGCGGTCCAGTAGGACGAGTAGCCGAGGGCCTCGGCCTCCCGCGCCACGTCGAGTGCGATCTGGGGTCCGAGGGGCATGAAGCCGGCGAAGGTCACGCCGATGGGTGTGGCGGTGGTCACGAGTTAACGCTACTGACCCACTCCTGTCACGGGGGCCGGGTACCATGGCTCCGTAATGACGGAGACCACCGAAAAGCACGACGCCGGCAGCATCACCGAGGCGCTCGCTCTGATCGATCAGGGCCTGGGCACACTCCTCGACCGCCAGCTGGTGTCGACCAACGAAGTGGCCGATCTCCTACTCGACGTGCGGACGCTCCTGTCCAAGCCGTCCGAGGAGCTCGTCTCCACGAACTGACCTCGGTCAGGTCGTGAGTTCCTCGAACGCGTCCCCCAACGCGTCACGCAGCGCCTCCGGGTCTCGTACGGCCGCCGTGTCGGCCAGCAGCCCCAGGTGCAGTTCGCCGGCGTAGCTCAGCATCGTCAGGTTGAACGCCGTCCCCGCCAGCGGGCCCACCGGATAGTTCTCCACGATCTGCGCGCCCCCGAAGAAGAGGGGGAAGGGCGCGCCCCGCAGGTTCGAGGTCGTGAAGTCGACCGTCTCGGCCTGGTGGCGGGCGGCGGCGACCAGCGTCGAGGTGGGGAGCACGTTCATGATCCCGGCCAGCTGGTCGAGGACCTGGAAGGCCTTCTCCCCCCGCGTGGCGGCCAGGCGCTCGTGGATGGCGAGCAGGTGCTCGATCGGGTCCTCGATGTCGGTCGGCATCAGCGTGCGGGTCAGCGAGAAGGCGTTGCCGGCGGCCGACGCGTCGTCCCGGGTGCTCATCGGCATGGCCATGCGCAGCTCCTCGACGGGCTGGCCGGCCCGTCGGTGCACGGCGGCGGCGGCCCGGGTGGCGGCGGTGACGAAGACGTCGTTGATGGAGACCCCGTGCTTCTTGGCCGCAGCCTTGACGTCGTCGAAGGACACCCGCAGCACGACCAGCTCCCGCCAGAGAGAGCGCTCGGTCCACAGGGGGGAGCGGGCGGTGTTGGTGCCGAACACCTGCCGTACCACCGAGCCCACGGTGTCGCCGGCCTCGATGGCCAGGCCGGGCCACCGGTCGGGGTGCACGAGGGTCGTCGTCGCCCCCTTGGTCGACGCTCTTGGCGGTGTCGGCCACCTGGCGGCCCATGTAGCCGGCGGTGCCCAAGGCCCGGCCGACGAAGGTCGGTCCGTGGCCGTCGTGGGACCGAGGCTCGACGGCGGGCACCGCATCGGGCTCACCCGGGCTGCGCTCGAGGTCGAGGAAGCGCTCGGCCAGGCGGAGGCCGCCGACGCCGTCGGTGACGGTGTGGTGCAGCTTCTGGATCATCGCCGCCCGGCCGTCGGGCAGGCCCTCGACGACCGTGAACTCCCACAGGGGCCGGCCCCGCTCGAAGGGCTGCTGGTGGAGGCGGGTGGCCAGCTCCAAGAGGGCCCGCTCGTCAGCCGGGCGGGGCAGGGCCGTCCACCGGAGGTGGTAGTCCAGGTCGAAGGCCGGGTCCTCCTCCCAGGTGGGCGGGGCCAGGCGGCCGAAGGCGGGGACGACCCGCTGGCGGAGGCGGGGGATGTCGGCGACGGCCCGGCCCAGCTTGCGGCGGAGGTACTCCCGGTCCGGGCGGGCAGTCGAGGACGGTGACGTTGGCGAAGACCGAGCGTGAGGTGCGGGTCCTTGTCGAGGTTCCACATCAGGGCCTCGAGGTCCGTCATGCGCGGCGCTGACCGCACCTCTCGTTCCGCCATCAGCCGTCGACGGTAGTGGCGGGTTTCGCCTACCGCGGGATCGAGGTGTGCTTGAACTCGTTGAGGTCGGTCCAGGCCAGCAGATCGAGGATCCGCTCGACGGTGTCCCGGCCCTCGGCGTCGCTGGTGGGGCCGTGCATCAGGCGGACGAACACGGCCCGGTCCCCGAGGACGAAGGTCGGCACGCCCCACACGTTGTTCTCGGCGACCGCGGCCTCGTGCTCCTTGCGCACGGTGGCCAGGGGCTCACCGCCCGCGATGGCGTCGAACACCTCGGCGGCGAGCACCCCGTTGGCCTCCAGCGACCCGGGCAGATGACCTCGCGGTCGCGCAGGTCGAGGGCATCCACGTGGCGGGCGTCGAAGAGGCCCTGGTGCACGCCGTCGAAGTGGTCCGGGAACTGGTCCCGCACGACGGTGCCGACCTGGAGGGCGAGGAGGCCCGTCTCCTTGGTGGGGTCGTCCCACACGTCGGGCTGGCCCTCTTCGACGTGCATCTGACCGAGGCTGAAGGGCAGGAAGTGGACCTCCCAGTCGGCGCCGTCCCGGAGGCCGGCGAGCACGTGCTGGTGGCCGATGCGGGCGAAGGGGCACCGGTAGTCCCAGGACACGGCGAAGGAGGTGGTCATGGTCGGTTCAACCGGCCGTCGGGTGGGCCTGTTCCTTCAGGGGCCAGGCCTTCTTGGCCACCTGGCCGAGCACGAGGCCGAGGGCGGCGCCCGCCAGCACGTCGGAGGCGTGGTGGGCTCGGGTGTGGATCCGGCTGGAGGCGACGACCGCGGCCACGCCGTACCAGCCGTAGCGCCAGGGCGCCTTCTGACCGTCGGCCAGCAGGGTGGCGGCGGTGAAGCCGGCGCTGGCGTGGCCCGACGGGGAAGCTGGCGGTCTTGGGCGTGCGGAGGTGGAAGGGGTGGTCGCCCTCGTGCGCCGGGCGGCGCCGGGGGAGCAGGGACTTGATCAGGCCGTTGACCAGCGCCGACTCGAGGCCGAGGCAGACCAGCAGGCGAACCGCCGCGTCCGCGTCCCG
Source organism: uncultured Microthrixaceae bacterium (assembly GCA_963777805.1). Classification (GTDB taxonomy): domain Bacteria; phylum Actinomycetota; class Acidimicrobiia; order Acidimicrobiales; family DATDAH01; genus DATDAH01. The sequence goes on from CAVZRY010000002.1 coordinate 409,035, forward strand.
GTCCGAGCGCAGGACCGCGGGCCGAGCCCAGGAACGCCCAGATGAGGCTGAAGTCCCCGAGGGCGGAGGCGGAGTAGAAGACCCGGTCGGCGACGGGGTTGCCGCGGAGGTGGTCGAAGGCGTCGTCGACCGCGTCGTCGAGGGCCTCGACCTGGCGGCTGAGCTGCGGGCCGATCGGCTCGCCGTCGGTCACCCCGGGACGGGGACGGGGCGCAGGTCGATCGGGGTGGCCTCGATCGCCGCGTTGGCGGCGGCCTCGGCCCGCGCCGCGTCGGGATCGCCGCCGAACGCCGGGCAGTGGGTCTGGAACGCGCACCAGTCACACAGCTTGGAGGGTCGCGGCCGGAAGTCCTCCCGCTCACAGGAGCGCTCGATGGCGGCCCAGATGGCGGTCAGCTTGCGGCGCAGGCCCCGGCTGGCCTGGTCGGTCGGCTCGGCGATGATGGCCACCGGGTCGGCCAGGTAGAGCAGCTGGACCTTGGCCGGGCGCACCCCGAAGAGCTCCTCGCAGAGGAACGAGTAGAAGTGCACGCCGCCGAGGCGACCCTGCTCGAACTGCTGGCGGGGGGCGGCACCGGTCTTGTAGTCGGTGACCACGAGGCCGCCGTCCTCGTCCAGCTCCAGGCGGTCGATGATGCCCCGGAGGTTCAGGTCACCCAGCGGGGCCTCGAGCCGCAGCTCCAGGCCGATGGGGGTGATCCGGGTCGGGTCCTCGAGCAGGAAGTAGTTCTCCAGCAGCTCCTGGGCATCGCACCAGGAGGGCGGCGTCGCCCTCCTCGTCGAGCTCGAGACCGAGGTACTCCGGGATCGTCCTGCATGGCGGCGTGCGGCCTCGGCCAGGCAGCCGGCGGCCCGGCTCGGCGGTGCGCTCGGCCGGCTCGAGGTCGAAGAGGCGCTCCAGCGCGGCGTGCACGAGCGTGCCCCGGACCGCGGGCAGGGAGGACGGCTCCGGCAGGTGGTCGATCGCCGAGAACCGGAAGGCCAGCGCGCAGTCCTGGAACGACGAGACCCGTGAGGGAGAGAGCCCGGTGGGAGGTTCCAGTGCCATGCCCCAACCCTACGCAGGGGCACTGACACCCACGGGGAATGCTGAAGGCCCACGCCCCGCCCGATGAGCCGGCGTAAGGCTGCGCAGTCGGAGCGGAGCAGCAGCCGACGACTCGCTGGATCGGCGGCGCCGGACTTGCTGAGCGCAGCGAGGCCAGTCGAGTGTCAGCTGTCCGACAACACGATCGGGTCGGGGATCGGGGGGGTGGGTGAGGACGGGACCCACTCGGGGGTGAGGCGACGCTCGACCATGAGGCTGGTGATGCGGCGCAGGGTGTCCTCGTCGAGGGGCTGCATGCCCTCCAGCAGGAGGGAGGTGACCATCCGGACCGGGATCACGGTCGCGCCCGACGGGCTCCCGGATGCGCTCGGGGGTGACCACGAGGGCGTCGATGACCGGGATCCAGGCCAGGTGGTCGCCCAGGCCGGTCCGGGTGGATCGGGCGATCTGGGTCACCCGCTTGGCGTCGCGGTGGTGCTCGCCGGTCGACGGCCGGAGCACGAAGGCCCCGGCGGGCCCCGCCACGAAGCGGTCACGGCCCAGTTCGGCCACCGCCCAGTCGGGGGGAGGGTGGCCAGGACCGCGTCGAGGCGGTCGGGCTCCAGGGCGGCGGCTTCCACGTCCCTCCATCGGCCCCGGGGCGTGGGCCATGAGGCCTATTGCATGGTCGCCGCCTGCGCTCCGCTGCCTACGGCAGCTATCGCCCATCCGCCCTGCTGCTGCGCTCGGTTCACACGGTCGCCGCCTGCGCGGCTCCGCTGCCTACGGCAGCTATCGCCTCGATCGGCAGAGCTGCTGCGCTCCGCTCCGCAGCGTTCACCCATTCGGGGGAGATGCGCTACCCCCCCGAGGTTCAGTCGCCCTTGAAGTAGGCCAGCAGCTTGCGGAGCTCGTCGCCGGTCTCGGTCGGGACCATGTAGCCCGTCTCGTCCCGGATCGTGTCGAACTGGTCCCGCATGCCCTCGAGGGTCAGCTCGGGGTCGTAGATGCCGGTGGTGAGGCCGATGAAGAACCGGGCGACCATGCCGCCGCCACAGGAGTAGATCTCGCCGGTGACCGGGCAGTCGTCGTGGGCCAGCCAGGCCACGACGGGGGAGATGAGCTCGGGGGCGAGGTTGTCGCCCATCGGCCCGAGCAGGTCCTCGGTCATGCGGGTCTTGGCGATGGGGGCGATGGCGTTGGCCTTGATGTTGCTGCGGGCGCCCTCCTGGGCCAGGACCCGGGTGAAGCCGACGAGGCCCATCTTCGCCGCGCCGTAGTTGGCCTGGCCGAAGTTGCCGATGATGCCGGCGGTCGAGGCGGTGTTGACGACCCGGCCGTAGCCCTGCTCGCGCATCTTGATCCACGCCGGGCGGGTGACGTTGAACGCCCCCCGCAGGTGGACGTCGATGACGGGGTCGACCAGGTCCGGGGTCATGTTGTGGAACGCCTTGTCCCGCAGGATGCCGGCGTTGTTGATCACGATGTCGACCCGGCCGAAGGCCTCGATCGCCGTGTTCACGATGGACTCGCCGCCCTCGGGGGTGGCCACGCTGTCGTGGTTGGCCACGGCCACCCCACCCAGCTCCTCGATCTGGCGGGCCGCGGCCTCCGCCGCGCTCTCGTCGCCGCCCTCACCCGACACCGAGCCGCCGAGGTCGTTGATGACGATCTGGGCCCCTCGGGACGCCAGCAGCTTGGCGTGCTCGAAGCCGAGACCCCCGCCCGCGCCCGTGATGATCGCGACCTTGCCGTCGAAACCGATGTCAGCCATGGCGCCGAACGGTAGTGACGAGTGCCCGACCGTTCGAAATCCCCCCACTACGCTCTCGCCACGGTTCCGATCGGGGGGAGAGGACCATGGGGGATCTGGCCTATCCGGCGTCGCCGGCTGAGCTGACGCCGGACTGGTACACGACCGCGTTGCGGTCGACGGGCACGATCGCGGACGGGACGTCGGTGACCGCCGCCTCGGCCGAGCCCATCGGGGTCGGCGTCGGGATCCTGTCCCTGTTGTGGCGGGTGACGCTCACCTACGAAGGCGGTGAGGGGCCGGCCACGGCGGTCCTCAAGCTGCCCCACACCGTGGCCGGGGCCCGCCAGACCGCGGACGCGTTCAGCTTCTACGGCCGGGAGGTCAACTTCTACCGGGAGGTCGGTCACCGCACACCCTTGGGCAATCCGACCCTCTACGCGTCGAACTACGACCCGGAGACCAAGGACTTCATGCTCCTGCTCGAGGACGTCGGCGCCCGCAAGCAGTACGACCAGCTGGACGGCTGCCCGGTGGAGGACGCCCTGATCGCGGCCAAAGAGCTGGCGTCCCACCACGCCTGGTACTGGCAGGACCAGGGGATCATCGACGCCGACTGGACCTTCCGGACCTGTGATCCTCCCAACCCCCAGGCGCTGCCGCCGACCCTGCGCGAGTCCTGGCCGCTGATCGAGGGTGAGTTCGCCCACCTCCTGCCCGGACCGATGCTGGAGGCCGCCCGTCGCATGCCCGACGCCTGCGTCGAGCTGCTCGAACGCCTCTCCGAGCCGCCGTTGACGCTGCTGCACGGTGACTACCGGCTGGACAACCTCTTCTTCGACCCGGGCGCGGAGGACCCTGTCGTGGCCATCGACTGGCAGATCTGCGGCCTGGGGCGGGCGCCGTATGACATCGCCTACTTCATGAGCCAGAGCCTCACCCCCGAGGACCGCAAGGCCGCCGACGAGCAGGTCCTGCGCACCTACCACGAGGGGCTCCGGGCCGGCGGCGTCGAGGACTACAGCTACGACCAGTGCTGGGAGGACTACCGCCTCGGCATCCTCTTCTGCGCCTGCTACCCCCTCAACGCCGGCGCCCTCGACCTGGTCAACGACCGGGCAAGGGCCCTCTTCGAAGCCATGCTCACCCGCTCCGTCGCCGCCATCACCGACCTCGACGCCCTCGACCTGATGCCCGGCTAGGGCGACCGATACCGAACGACGCAAGAACGGGGGCGTGGGGTCGGGCCGCCGGTCGTCGGGGCGCGAGCCTCGGGCGGCGGGAGAAACGAGGCAAGACGGGGCGTGGGTCGGCCTGCGGTCGTCGGGGGCAGCGAGCCCTCGGGAACCCCGATCTCACGGGCCGTGACCAGCTTCGTTCTGGCGCCGGATCCTCGGGCTATAGGCCCGCACATCCGGCGCCAGAACGGCGGGAGAGCGACGGAACCGGCGATCCGGCCACGGAGGGTGGCGAACTGGCCGGAAACAGGCGTCCTGGCAGGAGGAATCCACCAGCCAGTCGGTGCTTTGTGTCGAGAAGCCGCCCTCAGCGGTTTCCGGGCACAAAGAAGGCCGCACCCCACCGATAACGGTCACCGAGCGTGGGGCTGGCCGCCGGCGTCCGAATGCCCCCGACGATCGGCGGCCCGACCCCACGCCCCCGGTGGTTGCCGTCGGTTCTTCCCGCCCGCGGAAGGGCGTCGCCGAGTCCGGCAGGTGGAGCCAGGCCCCCGTGGTTGCCATCGGTCTGCCCAGCCCGACGACCGGTGGGCACCGCCGGCTCCAGCAGGAGGAATCGGCAGCGGGTCAGCAGTCGGCGTGTTCGGGGGGGTCGCTGACGGGGACCTCACCGACGGGATCGCTGCCGCCCCCGGCGCCGCCGCCACCGCTGCCGCCGGAGCCGTCACCGAGGGGCACGGGCGGGGGCTGGAGGTCGCTGCTGACGCCGTCGATGTCGTCGCCGGTGACCACGGCCACATCCGCGCCGCCCTCGATGCTGTCGACCTCCTCGACGTCGGCGCCGCCCTCGATCTGGGCGGCCACGAAGCGGGCCTGGGCCTCGTTGCCGGACGTGTACTGGACGACGCTGTGGCCGAAGTCGCTGTTCTCCGCGTCGCCGGTGCCCGGTGAGGTGTCGAAGCCGAGGCGGTCGAGGCCGTCGGCGATCTCGCTGGCCTGGCCATCGGTGCCGGTGCCGTTGAGCACGATCACGCTGATCTCGGGGGCCTGCTCGGAGCCGGCGCCGGTCGCCCCCCGGAAGATCCCCAGCTTCCGCTCGTTGGCCTCGGTGTCCTGCAGCCGGAGGACGGCCGAGCCGTTCACCGTGTCGTCGCTGACGTCCAGGGTGAGGGTCTGGAGGGTGTCGTCGTTGATCCCCCGGAACTTGCGACCGAGCTGGATGAAGTCGTCGACGCCCATGGAGTCGTCCAACAGAGCGGCATCGGAGGCCACGCCGAGCACGTCACCGAGCAGCAGCGGGTTGGCCAGGCCTTCGCTCACCGTGCGGGCGAGGGCCCGGCGGATGAAGTCCTGCTGGCGGGAGATGCGGCCGAGGTCGGCGGTGCCGTCGGCGATCCACTCGTCGCCCTCCCGGTACTCGAGGTGGCGGGAGCGGGCGTAGGCCAGCGCCTGGTCCGGGCCGAGGGTGATGCAGCCCCGGTGGCCGACGAACAGGCCGGTCGAGGCGTCCCGCACAGGGGTGTCGAAGAAGAAGGGCACCCCGTCGATGGCGGCGACGAGGTTCTTGAAGCCCCGGAAGTCGACCTGGATGTAGTGGTGGATCGGGATGCCCAGGTCGTCCTGGATGGTGGCGATCAGGGCCTCCTGGCCGCCGATCGACAGGGCCGAGTTGATCTTCTGCTCGCCGGCGCCCGGGATGTCCAGGTAGAGGTCCCGGGGCAGGCTCAGCAGCTGGGCCTGGGGCGAGTCCGGATCGACCCGCAGCACCATGATCGTGTCCGACAGCACCCCGAGGTCTTCGCGCCCGTTGGTGACCGGGTCGTTCGGGTCGAGCCCTTCGGCGCTGTCGGTGCCGACCAGCAGGAAGTTCTGGGCGGAGTTGCCGCTGGGCTCGTCGTCGAGGCTGTCGGCCAGGTCGACCCGGGGGACCGCCGCGAGGCGGACGTGGAGGAAGCCGACGCCGCCCACGGCGGTGAGCAGGCCCACGACCAGGGCCACGTTGAGGGTGACGGCCAAGCGCGGGCCCAGTCGACGTCCTCTCCTGGTCTTGCGGGCCACCACCAGACGGTAACGAGGGCGGTCCGCCGATCCGGCGCGCCCCCAGCGGCCCGGGTCAGACCCGCAGGTGGGACTCCGCGTAGGCCCGCAGGGCCTTGTAGTCGACCTTGCCGTTGGGGCCGCGGCCGATGGTGTCGATGGTCAGCACCCGCTTCGGGGCCTTGTAGGCGGCCAGCGTCTGGCGCACGTGGGCGATGACCTCGGCCTCGTCGATCAGGGCGTCGCCGTCGGGTTCGACCACGGCGGTGACGGCCTCACCGAACTTCTCGTCCGGGACCCCCACGGCGACGGCGTCGTGGACGGCGGGGTGCGACTTCAGGGCCTCCTCGACCTCCTCGGGGAAGACCTTCTCGCCCCCCGTGTTGATGCACACCGACCCCCGGCCCAGCAGGGTGAGGGAGCCGTCGGCCTCGACCATGGCGTAGTCGCCGGGCATCGAGTACCGCTTGCCGTCGATCTCCACGAAGGTGGCCGCTGACTTCTCGGGGTCCTTGTAGTACCCGACCGGGACGAAGCCGCCCACGGCGACCCGGCCGATCTCACCCGAGCCCGGCTCCAAGGGGCGGCCGTCCTCACCCACGACGAGGGCGTTGGGGCCGAGGGTGAACTTGGCCGTCTCCGCCGCGGCGCCGGCGCTGGAGACGGAGGCGCCCATGTTGAGGGCCTCCGAGGACGAGAAGGCGTCCTGCAGGAGCATCCCGGGGTGGTGGGCCAGCAGGCGCTGCTTGGACTCCTCGCTCCACATCACGCCCGAGGAGATCATGGCCACGAGGCTGGACAGGTCCCAGCGGTCGGGCTCGGCGTCGAGGGCCCGCAGCATCGGCTTGGCGAAGGCGTCGCCGACGATGGCCATCATGTTGACGCCCTCGCGCTCCACGGTGTCGAGGAGCTCGACGGCGTCGAAGGTGCGCCCGGTCAGGGTGACGACGGAGCCGCCGGTCATCATCGCCATGAGGGCGGTGAACCAGCCGGTGCCGTGCATGAGCGGGCAGGCCGGGACGTGGACGGGGCCGGGCCCGGTCAGGGACTGGCGCATGAGGTCCAGGTCCATGTCCTCGCCGTACTGAGGGGCGACGGCGTGGGCGTAGGCCAGGAACAGGTCGTGCTGGCGCCACATGACGCCCTTGGGCATGCCGGTCGTGCCGCCCGTGTAGAGCATGAGCAGGTCGTCGCCGTCCCGGCCCCAGTGGGCCACCGTGCGGCCCGTGGCCGCGTCGGCGGCCTCCTCGTAGGGCGTGGCCCAGTCCGGGCACGGACCGCTGCCGTCGTCGACCCAGAGCCAGGTCCGCACCGGGACCCGGTCGCGCACGGCGTCGGCCGTCTCGGTGAACGTGCCGTGGAAGACGACGGCGACGGCGTCGGCGTTGTCCCACAGGTACGCCAGCTCGTCGGCGGTGTAGCGGTAGTTGGTGTTGACCGGGACCAGGCCGGCCTTCCACGCCCCGGTGCAGGCCTCCATGTACTCCGGGCCGTTGTGGACGTAGAGGGCGACCTTGTCCTGCTGTTGGGCGCCGGCCTCGAGGAGGGCCAGGGCGATGCCGTCGGAGCGACGGTCGAACTCCCGCCAGGTGGAGCGCCGGTCGCCGTGGACCTGGGCGGTGGCGTCGGGCAGCACCTCGGCCACCACCTCGAACGCATCGGCGAAGTTCCAGCCCGGCATGGTCCCCCCAGGGTCGTGCGGCTCGTGGGCGGCCGACCGTAGTCGGGTGCCCGGGTACGGTCGGCCCGTGGACTTCGACCTCCCCGGCGACGACGATCCCCGGCGCCTGGTGGTCCGGCAGTGGCTGGCCGAGCACCCGTCGCCATCGGGCCGGGACCTGGCCGAGGCGGGCTACGTGGCCCCCCACTGGCCGCGTCCCTGGGGCCTCGACGCCGACCCCATCGAGCAGATCATCATCGACGAGGAGCTGGCCGCCGCCGGGGTCCATCGCCCGCCGAACCAGATCGGCATCGGCTGGGCCGGCCCCACCCTGCTGGCGGCGGGCAACGAGGCCCAGAAGGACCGCTACCTCTTCCCGATCCTTTCGGGCGAGGAGTTCTGGTGCCAGCTCTTCAGCGAGCCCGGCGCCGGCTCCGACCTCGCCTCGCTGTCCACGACCGCCGTGCGGGACGGCGACACCTACGTCGTCAACGGCAGCAAGGTCTGGACCTCGATCGCCCACGTCTCCAAGTTCGGGATCCTCATCGCCCGCACCGATCCCGACGCGTCGAAGCAGCGGGGCATCTCGTACTTCATCTGCCCGATGGACGCCCCCGGCGTCGAGGTCCGGCCCATCGTGGAGATGACCGGCGTGCACCTCTTCAACGAGGTCTTCCTCGACGAGGTCCGCATCCCCGCCGAGAACCTGGTGGGGGAGGAGAACCGGGGCTGGGACCTGGCCAAGGTCACCCTGGCCAACGAACGGGTGTCGCTGTCGACCGGTGGCGTGCTGTGGGGCCGGGGTCCGTCCGCGTCCGACCTCGTCGCCCTCGCCCGGCACCACGGCGTGGCCGACCCGTTGTTGCGCCAGCGCCTGGTCCAGATGCACATCGAGGGCGAGCTGCTCCGGCTCCTGCGCCTGCGCACGGTGTCGGCGGCCATCAAGGGCACCCAGCCCGGCCCCGAGGCGTCGATCCGCAAGGTCTTCGCCGACGAGCACGGCCAGCGCCTGATGGCGCTGGCGCTCGACCTGGCCGGCGCCGGCGCGCTGCTGGCCGAGCCCGGCCCGTTCGGCGGCGAGCAGGACATGTGGCGCTACGGCTTCCTGTTCAGCCCCGCCCTCACCATCGGGGGCGGCACCGCCGAGGTCCAGCGCAACATCATCGGCGAGCGCGTCCTCGGCCTCCCCGCCGAACCCCAGCTATGACCACGTTCGTGGGTAGCACGCCTGGCGATGGGCAACCACGCGATGTCCCAGAACGGGGGCTGATGCGGGTCCTCATCACCGGCGGTGCGGGGCTGGTGGGGTCGACGTTGATCGCCACGGCTCCCGAGGGTGTCGAGGTGCACGCCACCCAGCGCAACGCCCCGGTCGTCGGGGCCCCGGCGCACACGATCGACCTGGCCGACCCGGACGAACCGGTCGGGCTGCTGGCGGCCATCCGGCCCGACGTGGTGATCCACACGGCGTACGGGACGGCCGACCTGGAGCGGGACGTCACCGCGGCCACTCGGTCGATCGCGGCGGCCTGTGCCATCGAGGGGGTCGCGCTCATCCACCTGAGCAGCGATGTGGTGTTCGACGGCGAACACGCCCCCTACGCCGAGGACGCCCCGCTCGTCCCGGTCCACGCCTACGGCCGGGCCAAGGCCGAGGCGGAGGCCGACGTGGTGACCGCCGTGCCCGACGTCGCCATCGTGCGCACCTCGCTGGTGTGCGCCACCGACCCGCTGGACCCCCGGTCGGCCTGGGTGGTGGACACCCTGCGGGCGGGCAGGCCGATCACCCTCTTCACCGACGAGATCCGCTGCCCTGTCCGGGCCGACGACCTGGCCCTCATGCTGTGGGACCTCGTCGCGTTGCCCCGGGCGGAGCGGGCCGGCGCCTGGCACCTGGTCGGCCCGGGCGCCCTCAGCCGCGTCGAGCTCGGCACGATCCTGGCCGAGGCCCATGGCCTCGATCCGGCGCAGATCACTGCAGCCAGCAGCCGCGACCAGCCCGATCCCCGCCCCCGCGACCTCACCCTGACCGTTGAGCGGTCCGGTGGTCTGCCGACGCGCCCGGTCGGTCGCCACCCTCTGGGCGTAGGGCTGGGGGACCGACACCGAGGCGACCACGGGGGCGTGGGGTCAGGCCGTCCACCGTCGGGGGCGGACGAGCGGCCGGAGGTAGAAATCTCACGGCCCGTGACCCGTCCTCGTTCTGGCACCGGATTCGGTCGCTATGGCACTGCAATCCGGTGCCAGAAGCGAGGAACGAGAGTCGGAGGCAGCGTTCCGGCACGGAGGGTGGCGAAACGGCCCGAAGGGCACCGCGGATGTCGGCGCGGGCGGCTCGCCCCACGTGGTTGCCTCGGTTTCGGTCGCCCAGCCCGACGGCGAGAGCTGGCTTCCGGACCCCAGCAAGGTCGGTGCGGTGGCGGACAACTACGGTCGGGCGCCATGAAGATCAGCACCCAGCTCCGGTACGACGTCGCGCCCGCCGAGGTGGCCAAGCAGGCCGTGGACCTCGAAGCGGCCGGGCTGGACCTCATCTGGGTGGCCGAGGCCTACGGCGTGGACGCCGTGAGCATCATGGGGTACCTGGCGGCGGTGACCGAGCGGGTCGAGATCGCCTCGGGGATCCTGCCGCTCTACACCCGGACGCCGACCCTGCTGGCCATGACCGCCGCCGGCGTGGACGCCCTGTCGGGCGGGCGCTGCGTGCTCGGCCTGGGTGCTTCCGGGCCGCAGGTCATCGAGGGCTTCCACGGGGTGCCCTACGACAAGCCGCTGACCCGTACCCGGGAGATCATCGAGATCTGCCGTCAGGTCTGGAAGCGGGAGCGGGTCCAGTACTCGGGCAAGGCCTACAACGTCCCCCTGCCCGAGGGCGAGGGCACCGGCCTGGGCAAGCCTCTGAAGCTGATCACCCACCCCGTGCGGGATCGCATCCCGATCCACGTCGCCGCTCTCGGCCCCAAGAACGTCGAGCTCACCGCCGAGATCGCCGACGGCTGGCTCCCGCTCTTCTACCTCCCCGAGAAGGCCAAGGACGTCTGGGGCGCCGACCTGGCGGCCGGCGCCGCCAAGCGGTCGGCGGACCTCGGTCCGCTGGAGGTCGTGGCCGGTGGCCTGGTCGCCATCGGCAAGCAGGAGGACGTTGCCGGCATCCGGGACTTCGCCCGCCCGATGGTTGCCCTGTACGTGGGGGGCATGGGGGCCCGGGGCCAGAACTTCTACAACGCCCTCGTCTCCCGCTACGGCTTCGAGAAGGAGGCCGCCGAGATCCAGGACCTCTACCTCGACGGCAAGAAGGAGGAGGCCGCCGCCGCGGTCCCCGAGGAACTGCTCGAGGCCACCACCATCTGCGGGGACGAGGGCTACGTGAAGGACCGCCTGGCCGCCTACCAGGATTCCGGCGTCACCATGCTCAACATCACCCCCGTCGGTGACGCCGCCGACATCGTCACCAAGCTCAAGGACTGGACCGCCTAGGCCGGCGGGACTGCTCTGGGTGGCGGGGCCACCACCCACGGTTGCCAGCTTTCCGTCGAGCTGGTACCGCTGGAGGGCACAGCGAGGCGACGGGAGCGGGCATGGGAAGGCACGGCGCGGAGGGGCGCACGACGCCGTTCAGGTGGGCGGTCATCGGCACGGGTCAGGCGGCTCAACGGTTCGTCGCCGGGCTGCGGTCCGCCGACCACGCCCGGCCCGTGGTGGTGGTGTCCCGATCACAGGAGCGGGCCGAGGCCTTCGCCCGCCGGTCCGGCACCGCCCGGGCGGTCTCCGACATCCGAGCGGCCGTCGAGGCCCCGGACGTGGATGCGGTGTACATCGCCACCCCGCCGGCGGCGCACCTCGGCCCGGCGCTGCTCGCGCTGGCCGCCGGCCGTCCGTGCCTGGTCGAGAAGCCCTTCGCCCTCGATGCCGATGAGGCCCGCCGGATCGCCGACACCGCTCGGCGAGGCTCGACCTTCTGTATGGAGGCGATGTGGACGCGGTTCCTGCCCGCCGTGCGGGAGACGAAGCGGCTGGTCGCCACGGGCGCCCTGGGCGAGATCCGGCTGGTCTCGGCGAGCTTCGCCACCCGACAGGCCTTCGGACCGGGGAGCCATGTCCTGGATCCGGCCGGCGGTGGGGGAGCGCTGATGGACCGTGGCGTGTACCCGTTGTCGCTGGCGGTCCACCTCCTGGGGGAACCCGAACAGGCGGCCGGCCAGGCTGCGTTCGGGCCCTCGGGCGTCGACGACGAGGTGGCCGCCGTCCTCCGGCATGCCTCGGGTGCGCTGACCCAGGTCAGTGCCGGGTTCCGCACGGAGGCCACCAACGACCTGGTCGTGATGGGCACCGAGGCGGTCCTCCGCCTCGGCGCGCCGATCTACCGGCCCTCGCGGGTGTCGGTCGGCCCGGTGCGGGGTCGTCCACCCGCCGGCGGCGACCGGACGGCCCGGCTGTCAGAGGACAGCGGGTTGGTCCACGCCGTCCGCCAGCGCCTGGCGTTCGTCGGCGGACCGAAGTCTCGGGGGCGGCTGCTCCGTTATCGCGGGAACGGCTACGGCCACCAGGCCGACGAGGTCCGACGTTGCGTGGAGGCCGGCTCGACCGAGAGCCTCGTCATGCCGTTGGATGAGTCGGTCGCGGTGCTGGAGGTCCTCGCCGCCATCCGGCGGTCATGGGTCGGGGTCGAGCGCCGGCGGGTCGACGCGGTGGCGCGATGAGGTTCGCCGTCGTTGGCTGCGGCTACATCGCCCCCCGGTACCTCGAGACCCTCGGCGACCACCCGGGCCTCGAGCTCGTCGGGGTGACCGACCGTCGGCCGGAGCGGGCCGGGGCCCTGGCCGGGCGCCACCGGACGAAGGTGTTCGCCAGCACCGAGGAACTCCTCGCCGACCCCTCCGTGGCGCTGGTCGTGAACCTGACCGACCCGGAGAACCACCACGAGGTGACCCGCGCCGCGCTCCTCGCCGGCAAGCACGTCTACTCCGAGAAGCCGTTGGCCACCGACCTCACCGCGGCCAAGGACCTCGTCGCCCTGGCCGAGACCCGCGGGCTGCGCCTGTCCTCGGCGCCCTGCACGGTCCTCAGCGACACAGCTCGCACCCTCCAGGCCGCGGTGGCCGGCGGCGCCGTCGGGCGGGTCCGACTCGTGTACGCCGAGCTCGACGACAACCCGGTCCACCTCATGGCGCCCGAGGGTTGGACGAACGACCTGGGCACGCCGTGGCCGTACCTCAACGAGTACCGGGTCGGCTGCACCCTCGAGCACGCCGGCTACTACCTGACCTGGTTGGCGACCCTGTTCGGCCCGGCCCGCTCGGTCACCGCCTTCTCCTCCTGCCTCGTACCGGAGAAGATGGTGGGGGCCGCCGCCGGCGCGGACACCCCCGACTTCGCGGTCGCGTGCATCACCTTTGCCTCCGGGGTGGTCGCCCGACTCACCTGCAGCATCGTCGCCCCCTACGACCACAGCATCCGCATCGTCGGCGACAAGGGGATCCTGACGGCCGAGGAGTGCTGGCACCACCAGGCTCCGGTCCGTCTGGAGCGGTTCACCCAGCTGGGGTTGAACGCCCGCAAGGCCCGCATCGTCCGGACCAGCCCGGTCCTGCAGCGGCTCACCGGGGTCGGCGGCCGACGGCTGCGGCCGCCGAGTGGGCGCCGGTCCCCCCGGGGACGCCTGTGGGCCGACATCCGGTCTGGCCGTCGCTCTCTGCTGCGCAGCGTGGTCAGAGAGGTGTCACGCCGCCAGCTCATCGCCATCGACTTCCTCGCCGGCGTGGCCGACCTGGCGGCGGCCATCGACGAGGGGAGGCCCGAACGGCTCCCGGCACCGTTCGTCCTCCACGTCAACGAGTTGGCCCTCGCCATCCAGGAGGCGCGCTCCCACCGCGGCGTTTACGAGCTGACCACCACCTTCGACCCGCTCCCGGCGGCCGAGGACGACCGCGTGATCGACTTGCGGGACAGCCGGCGCCCGGCCTCGCTGGCCGACGCCGTCATCGCCGGTCTCCACCGCCATTGAGGGGTCAGGCCATCACGCGCGACTTGAGGATCTCGTCGAAGCCTTCCTGCATGCAGTCGATGAGGACCTCGGGGTCGGGGATGGCCGCCGGGTCGGTGTTGAAGCCGATGTTCAGGTCGTCCATGTAGCTGAGCAGGGTGATGTTGGCCGCGGCGGCCGCCATCGGGCCGAAGGGGAACTGGCTGACCACCCGGGCGCCGCTCAGGTAGATCGGGAACGGCGGGCCCGGCACGTTCGAGGTCACGAAGTCGACGCCCCGCAGCATCGAGCCGAAGATGCCCGTGGTCATGTCCGGGTGCAGCCGGTTCAGGACGCCGGCCAGCGGCTCGGTCAGGGCCAGCGCCGGCTCCGCCCGGGCCGCAGGACCAGGTCCCGCACGACGTTCATGCGGTGCGACCGGGTCGACGACGGTCAGCGGCACCGGGAAGCGGGCCGGGGCGAACTGGTTCCCCGCCACGTTCTCGGTGGCCTCGGTGCGGACGTTGATCGGCATCGACATGCGCAGGGCGCTGGCCGGCTCGCCGTGCTGGTCGTGGTAGCGGCGCCAACCGGACGGCGATGCCGGCCACGAAGGCGTCGTTGAGCTTGCCCCCGGCCCGCCGGCCGGCGATCTTCATGTCGGCCAGGGGCACCGTGAGCGTGTCGAACTGGACCGACAGCGACCGCTCGGTCATCAGCGGTGACAGCGGCGCGCTGGCGGGGGCCAGCAGGCGGGCCGACCGAGCTCACCGTCTCGCCCACCCGGACCCCGACGCCGACGGGGTCCACGGCGGTGCTGAGGGCGGCGTTGGCGAGGTTGCCGAGGGAACGCTTGGCGATGCCCATCGCCCGGCGCTGCTCGTGGGCCATGGCGTCCACCAGCCGCTCCCGCTCGCTCATCACGTGGATGGGCGGGGCCGTCGGGCATGTCACCGGGATGGCCCGGGTCCTCCTCGGTGTCGAAGGTCTCCATCAGGAGCTTCACGCCGCCGACGCCGTCGGTGATGGCGTGGTGGACCTTCATGATGAGGCCGGCCTGGCCGTCCTCGAGGCCCTCGACCACGGTGAACTCCCACAGCGGCCGGGCCCGGTCGAAGCCCTGCATGCCGATCGGCTCGGCGATGTCGAACAGGTCGCGCATCGTGCCGCCGTCGGCGGCCTTGCATCGAAGCGCAGGTGGTAGTCGAGGTCGAAGTTCGGGTCGACCTCCCAGCGTGGCGGCGAGATGGAGAGCGCGTTGCCGATGACCCGCTGGCGCAGGCGCGGCACCGTCCGGCTGGCCCGCTCCATCTTGTCCTTCAGGCGGGCGTGGTCCGGTGCCCGCTCGAGGACCACCACCGAGGTGATCGTGCTGCGCAGCAGCGGGTCCTGCTCGATGGTCCACATGAGCTTGTCGGCGTCGCTCATGCGGGGCTGGAAGTCCAGGTGCTCGTCGGTCACCCCCCTAGTACACCCCGAACCGTGACCGGTGTCACCTTCAGCAGGTCGGGCCGCCGTTGCGGTAGTAGCCGCTGAACTGGTCGTTCTCGGTGTGGCCGTCCACGTAGGTCCGGGTCCGGGTCGTGGTCACGGTGGTGCAGCTGCCGTTCGTGCCGGTGCTCTGAGCGGTCTGGGCGCCGGTGGCGTAGCGGGTCGAGTAGAGGTGCACGGTGATGCTGGTGTCGGTGTAGGTCGGCCACATGAGCACGCCGTAGGGCGTGTTGTTCACGATCCGGAACTCCGGCGACGGGTAGGACACCGTGGACTCGCGCCCGAACGGGTACCGGCTCAGGTGCTCGGTGTGGAACTGGTAGTTCGGGATGTCGAGGCCGGCGAAGAAGGCGGCGTTGAAGGTGGTGGTGGCGAACTGGGACACGCCGCCGCCGACGGCGGTGACGTGTTCGCCGTTCTCGATGGCGCCGGCCTCCACGAAGCCGTTCTCGATGGTGCGCGGCCCGACGTGCTCGTTGATGGAGAAGTAGCCCCCGTTGGGCTCGATGATGTAGCCGCGGACGAGGTCCGCCATCCGGTGGATGTTGGTGACCCGGCTCTCACAGCAGTCGTGGTGGGTGCTCATGCGGCAACCGTCGGCGGAGTAGGAGGTGCACGGCTCCTGGTCGGGGAGGCTGATCTCCTCCACGATGCCCAGGCTGCGGGCCCACTCGACGTCGTGCTCGGGGGTGATGCGGGTCAGTTCCAGGGCGACCTCCTGGCGACCCTCCTGCAGCGCCCGGATGACCCGCTGGGCCGACCCCGGGGCACAACAGCCGGTGCCGGCCTGGCCGGCGACGATGACCGGCCGCCCACCGGCCACGGTGAACGAGGCGGCCTGCGGGGTCTGGCCCACGTTGGGCAGCAGGCCGGGGAGGTCCTCGCCGACCTGCTCACGGTCCAGCGCCAGCCGCAGGTGGTTCTCACCGGCCCGGGACGTGACCCAGGGCCCGAGCGTCTCGGGGGGGACCTGGGCCGACTCGCCGCCGGCGGTGATGGTGATGCCGTTCTCGGTGAGGGTGTTCGCCTCCTCGGCGAGGGCCTGGGCCTCCTCGTCCGTGAAGCGGGGCGGGATCTCGGCCGAGTCGGCGTCGACGACGATCGGGTCGTCGCCCGCGGCCGCGCCCGCGATGACCTGGTCCATCACCTCGGGCGCCGGGATGCCGTTCCCGACCTCGCCGGGCACCACGGCGAAGCCGAAGCCGGAGTGCTGGATGAGCGGCTCGATGGGGCTGGTGCGCTCGGAGCCCTCGATCTCCTGCAGGGCCTGGCCGACGTGGTTCTGGCGCATGGTCAGCACGACCGGGGCGACCTCGTCCTCGAGCAGGCGCTGGGCCCAGGCGACCGGTCCCTGCTCGATGTCCAGGGCGGCCTCCGCGGTGGCCTCCTGGTCGACCTCGCCGCCGAGCTGGTCGACCGTCGTCTCCAGGTTGCGGTCACCCGAGCGGATCTCGACCGGGGTCTCGCCGTAGGAGGCCGCGACGTCCTCGACGGTGGCGTCGAGGTCGGCTTCGTCGAAGCCACCGATGGCCTGACCGTCCAGCTCGACGTTCCGCGGGACCTTGTCGGCGTGGACGCGGCCGTCCACGACCCAGGGGAGGGCGACGACGGCCACCAGCACGAGCGGGATCGTGATCGCGATGGCCTTGCGGAGGGGGACGCGGCGCATGGCCCCGTCATTCTGGCGTGCGCGCCCGCCGATCCCCTGTCACCTCCCTGATTCGCCCCCTCCCGCCCCGCAGTGGGACACTCGTTCGCCCAATCGTGGCCATGACGTCGACTGTGAACGAGGACAACGATGAGCGTCGAAGACGATCGGCGGGCCGAAGAGGCCCGCCAGCCGATGAGCCGTCAGGCGAAGAGGCATCAACGATGAGCGGGATGTGTGAAGGCCGGGTCTGCGTGATCACCGGCGCCGGCCGGGGGATCGGGCGGGAGTACGCCCTGATGCTGGCCGGCCAGGGCGCCAAGATCGTGGTCAACGACCTCGGCGGCGACATGACCGGCGAAGGCGAGGACGCCAGCCCGGCCCAGCAGGTGGTGGCCGAGATCGAGGCGATGGGCGGCGAGGCCATCGCCAACGGGGCCAACGTGGCCGACTTCGACGCCGCCGGCGAGATGATCCAGCAGGCCGTCGACCACTTCGGGCGCCTCGACGTCCTGGTCAACAACGCCGGGATCCTGCGGGACCGGATGCTGGTCAACATGACCGAAGGCGGAGTGGGACGCGGTCATCGCGGTGCACCTGAAGGGCACCTTCGGCCCGACCCGCCACGCCGCCGCTCACTGGCGGGAGCTGGTCAAGGCGGGCGACGACGGTGGACGCCCGCATCATCAACACCACCTCGCCGTCGGGCATCTACGGCAACGTCGGCCAGACCAACTACGGCGCGGCCAAGGCGGGCATCGCCGCCTTCACCGTCATCTCCGCCATGGAGCTGGAGCGCTACGGCGTGACCGTGCAACGCCATCGCCCCCGCCGCCATCACCCGCATGACCGAGGACCTCGGCATGGGCCAGCTCGACGAGGAGACCAAGGCGTCCATGGCGCCGCACTGGATCGCCCCGATCGTCACCTGGTTGGCCAGCCCCGAGTCCAAGGATGTCACCGGGCGGATCTTCGAGGTGTCCGGCCGCGAGCTGGCCGTCGCCGAGGGGTGGCACAAGGGGCCGGCGGTCACACCCACCGACGACCCGACCGAGATCGGCCCCCTGGTGGCCGAGCTGATGGCCAACGCCCGACCCAACGCCGACATGTTCGGCAACGACAAGAAGTAGGAGAGCGCGATGCCCCTCAACCTCGATGCTGTCGGCACCCTCAGCGACCCGGCGGAGACCTCGTGGGACTCCAAGGACGCCATCCTCTACGCCCTGGGCGTGGGGTCGGGCACCGACGAGCAGGCCTTCGTGACCGAGAACTCCATCGACCTGGACCAGCAGGTCCTGCCCACGATGGCCGTGGTCATCCCCGCCATCGGCGGCGGCATGTCCAACCTCGGTGACTTCAACTGGGCGATGCTCGTCCACGGCGAGCAAGGCATCCGCCTGCACCGGCCGATCCCGGTCAGCGGGACGGTGTCGAGCCAGACCGAGATCACCGGCATCTACGACAAGGGCAAGGGCGCCCTCGTGGTCATGGAGACCCGGTCGACCGACGTCGCCACGGGCGAGCCGCTGTTCGACACGATGATGTCGGCCTTCATCCGGGGCGAGGGCGATTTCGGCGGCGACCGTGGCCCCTCAGGCCCCCAGAACGTCCCGCCCGACCGGGCCCCCGACCACTCGGTGACCTACCAGACCCGTCCCGACCAGGCCCTGCTCTACCGCCTGTCGGGTGACCGCAACCCGCTGCACTCGGACCCGAAGTTCGCCGCGCTGGCGGGCTTCGACCGGCCCATCCTGCACGGGCTGTGCACCTTCGGCTTCACCGGCCGCGCGCTGCTGCACACGCTCTGTGACAGCGATCCCTCCCGCTTCACGGCCATGGACGGGCGCTTCTCGTCCCCGGTCTTCCCGGGGGAGTCCCTCACCGTGAACATGTGGGTCGACGGGGGCGAGGCCATCTTCCAGACCACGGGTGACGACGGCCGGGTGGTCCTCGACGCCGGGAAGTGCGAGTTCAGCACCTGAGCCCACCTACGGCCCCGGGGGCATTTGAGTAACTGCTACTCATGCCCCCGCGGCCCGTCCATCGGAACATGGGGGTCCGGCGGGGGACGGCCCCGCCCTCCGATGAAAGGACGGGCTGTGGGCCTCTTCAAGAACTTCAAGGAGTCCATGGATGACGCCGGTGCCCTGACCGAACGCGCCGCCCAGTCGCCCGGAGGCTTGGAGGCGGCCCAGGCGGCGGCCCAGCAGCCGGTCGACCTCAACGACCCTGTGTGGGCCCCCATCGACGGCATCACCCTCGACAAGTACGCCCAGCTCACCGCAGCCATGGCCCGCCAGGACCTCGGCACCGCCGGACCAGGCCCAGGCCTGGCTCGAATCCCAGGGGGTGAAGCCCGGCACCTGGGGCCAGGTCCAGACGGGCTGGGTGAACCGCATGGCCACCAGCGAGGCGGTGCGCACCCGCTACGGCATCCTCTACGCGCGGGGCTGACCGCCCGCCCCTCCTGGGGCCCTGACCCCTGAGTCAGGAGTTCGCGCCCCCGGCACGCCTTCTGCGAGAGTGGGGGTGCCTATGCGTTCTGCATGGCCTCTCGTGGGCCGATCCGACATCCTCGATCAGGCCCGACAGGACCTACGCCGTGATGACCTCTCCGGTGTCGTGCTGGCCGGTCCCGCAGGGGTGGGCAAGTCCCGACTGGCCGCCGAGGTCGCCGAGTACGGCGCCGCCGCCGGTTTCCACGTGGAGCGGGCCGTGGCCAGCCAGTCAGCCCGGGGCATCCCCTTCGGTGCCCTCGCCCCGATCCTGCCACCGGCCGCCCTGGCCGTCGAGCGGGGCATCGCCATGCTGGGGCAGGCCACGGAGGCCCTCATGCAGCGCAGCGGTGGACGGCGGCTCCTCCTGCTCGTCGATGACGCCCAGTGGCTCGATGACGCCTCGGCCCTGCTCTTCCAGCAGCTGGTCTCGGCCCGTACGGTCTTCGCCGTGGCCAGCGTCCGGACCGGTGAGCCCGCCCCCGACGCCGTGCAGTCGGTGTGGAAGAACGGCCTCTGTGACCGGGTCGAGGTCGGCCCCCTCGACCGCGGCGAGGTCCAGGAGCTGCTCGAGCTCGTCCTCGAGGGCCAGGTCGAAGGGGCGGCGCTGCAGCAGCTCTGGGAGGCCAGTGAGGGCAACCTGCAGTACCTCCGGGAGCTGGTGCTGGCCGGGGTCGACAAGGGGACCTTGGTCGACGACGCCGGGATGTGGCGAACGGTCGGCGCGCTCTCGCCGTCGGCCCGCCTCCAGGACCTGGTCGGCGAGCGCCTGGCCGGCCTCGACGACGACGAGGTGGCCACCCTGGAGCTGGTCGCGTTCGGTGAGCCCCTCGGCGTCGACGTCCTCGCCGGACTGGTGGGCTCCGACGCGCTGGTCCGCCTCGAGCGCAAGGGCCTGGTCGAGACCGCCTTGGACGGCCGCCGCTTCGAGGCCACCCTCGCCCACCCGGTGCACGGCGAGGTGGTCCGGGAGCGCACGCCGCTGACCCGGGCCCGGGAGGTCCAGCGCCTCCTCGCCGATGCCGTGGAGTCCCACCGCAACCGGCGCCGGGCCGATGTCCTGAAGGTGGCGCTGTGGCGGGTCGAGGCCGGTGGCACGACGTCACCGGCGCTGCTCATCGAGGCGGCCCGCCAGGCCGGCTTCGCCCACGACCTGGAGACGGCTCTGCGCCTGGGCCGGGCGGCGCATGAGATCGAGGCGACCTTCGCGTCGGGCCAGATCATCGCCGATGCGCTCTACTCGCTCGGGCGGTCCGACGAGACCGAGTCCGTCCTCGCCGACCTGGAGGACGAGGCGTCCGACGACAACCAGCGAGCCACCCTGGTGCGGGTCCGGGTCTACAACCGCTACTGGCACGACAGTGACCTCCCCGCCGCGGTCGGGGTGATCGAGCAGGGTCGTCGCGTGATCTCCGATGCGGACCACCTGGCGGAGCTGGAAGGGCTGCAGGCGGTGCTCGAGGTGACCTCCCACGACCCCCTGCAGGGCGTCGAGCGGGGTCTGGCGCTCCTCGCCGAGCCCTATGACCGTGCCGTCGTGCAAGCCACGTTGGCCACCTCGCTCGGCCTGCCCCTGGTGGGCCGAGCGGCGGAGGCGGCGGCGACGGTGGAGATCGGCATCCGGGCCTACAGCCGGCTCGGGGGCCAGCTCACCCTGTACGAGCCCTCGCTGCTCCATGTCGCCGAGGCCCTCGCCGTGGCCTGCCTCGGCGGGCTGGAAGAGGCCGAACGCCTGGCCGCCATCGGCTATGAGAAGGCGCTGATCGACGACGACGCCGCCGGCTGGGCCTTCTTCGCCCAGGCCCGGGGGCTGGTCGCTCTCGAACAGGGTCGCCTGGACGACGCCATCCGCTGGTGGACCGAGGCCTCGGGGCTGTTCCGGTTCGTGAACCACCACGGACCGCTGGGCTGGAGCCTGATCGGCCTGACCCTGGCCCACGCGATGCAGGGCGAGGTCGGCCCCGCCGACGCGGCGCTGGCCGAGGAGGCCCAGCTGGCCCACCCGGCGGACTTCCACGGCCTGAATCGGCACCGGGCCCGGGCCTGGCTGGCGGTGGCCAAGGGCCACCCGGCTGACGCCCGGACCCACCTGGAGGAAGGGGTGGTGCTGGCCGAGGGGCGCGGCGAGTGGCCGATGCTCACGATGGCGATGCACGACCTGGCCCGCCTCGGTCACGTCGACGCGGCCGTGGCCGCCGCGGCCCGGATCCCCGAGGCCGACCTGGGAGCCATCGCCGAGGCCCGCCTGCGGCACGTCGCCGGACTGGCGGCGGGCGACCTCGAGGTGATCGGCGATGCCGCGGATGCCTTCGGGACGCTCGGTGCCCGCCTGCTGGCCGCCGAGGCCGCCTTCGGGCTGGCCGCCGAGCACCGGCGCCGCGGGAGCGCCCGGGAGGCCTCGGCCTGGACGCGGAAGGCCACCGACTGGGCCGAGGGCTGTCGGGGCGCGCGGACGCCGGGCCTGGCGATGCCCGACGAGCCGGTCGCGCTGACCAAGCGCGAACGGGAGGTGGCGGTCCTGGCCGCCAGCGGCATCACCAGCAAGGACATCGCCGACCGGCTGTTCGTCTCGGTGCGCACCGTGGACAACCACCTCGGTCGGGTCTACGACAAGCTCGGCATCTCCAGCCGGGCGGAACTGGCCGAGATCATGGCAGGAGCGAGCTGACGTGCAGAGACTGACCCCCGAAGAGGCTGCGGCCGAGATCCGGGCGACCGACACCTTCGGCATGCCCCTCGGGCCGGGGCAACCCAGTGCCGTGCTGGAGGCGATGGGGGCCCGCACCGACTGGGAGGACCTGCGCCTGTACGGCGCCCTCCTGAGTGTCCTGAGCGACGTCTTCACCCACCCCAACGTCCACTACCTCAGCGGGTTCTTCGGCCCTCTCGAGCGGATGCTGCGGGACATGGGGGCGAACCTGAGCTTCGCCGCGGCCGACTTCCGGCGGTTCATGCCGATCCTCGAGTTCCAGGCGCCGCGGGTCATGACGACCACGGCCGCCCCTCCCGATGCCGACGGCTGGTGCAGCCTCTCGTTGCACGCAGGGGCGTCGGTGGGCGAGCTGCACCGGGCCGGAGCAGACCCCGAGCGCCTGCTGGTCGTCGAGGTCAGCCCGGCCTTCCCCCGCACCATTGGACTCGGCGAGCACCGGCACGCCCTCCACATCGACGAGATCGACGTCCTGGTCGAGACGGACCGGTCCCCCTTCGTGCTCGAAGACCCCGAGCCGACCGAGGTCGAGCGGGCGATGGCCCAGCACGTCAGCGCCTTCGTGCCCGACGGCGCCACCCTGCAGACGGGGATCGGCGCGGTGCCCTCGATGGTCGCCACGATCCTGGCCGAGGGCCCGGGGGGCGACTACGGCGTGCACTCCGAGATGTTCACCACCGGGCTCATGCGCCTGCACCAGGCCGGCAAGGTGACCAACCGCAAGGGCCAGTTCGACGGGGTGTCCGTGGTCACCTTCGCCGCCGGGATCCCCGAGCTCTACCAGTGGCTCGACGGGAACCAGGAGGTGGCCTTCGTCCCCGTCGACGTCGTGAACTCCCCGGAGACGATCGCCAAGAACCGCAAGGCGGTGACCATCAACGCCGCGCTGGGGGTCGACATCCACGGCCAGGTCGTGGCCGACTCCATCGGGGGGGCGCAGTACTCCGGCATCGGTGGGCACGAGGACTTCGTGGCGGGCGCCGCACTGGAGCTGGAGGACCGGTCGCTGCTCTGCCTGCCGTCGACGTTCCGCCAGGGCGATGAGGTGTTCTCCCGCATCGTCCCTTGGTTCGGGGCCGGGGCCGTCATCACCACGCCCCGCCATCAGGTCGATGTGATCATCACCGAGTACGGCGCGGCCGAGCTGCAGGGGCTCACGGTCCACCAGCGGGGCCAGGCCCTCGCCGCGATCGCGCACCCGGACTTCCGCGACGAGCTCCTCGAGGCCGCCGAACGCGCCAGCGGCGGCCACAGCCCCCTCCCGCCGGGCTGAGTCCTACCGATACCGACCACGAGGCAGGGATGGGAGGGAGTCGGTCTGCGGCCGGTCGTCGGCGCCGTTCGGGTCCCGAATCCCACTCTCCGTAGCCGGGCAGGCCGTTGCGAGCTGGCTGCGATGAGCTCGAGGCAATACCTTGCGGAAGCCGCAAGGTATTGCCTCGAGTTCGACGAGAACTCCGAAATGTCGCCACGGAGCGTGGCGTCCGACCATCTGCAGGCCCACGACGACGGGCGGCTCGACCCCCGCCCCCTGGTTGCGTCGGTGTCGGTTCGCTACCAGCCGGCGCCGTAGGTGTCGCGGTGGGCGATCTCGCTGACGGGGCGTCGCTTTGGTGGGCCGAGGGGCCGGGCCGGCCAGCCGAGGGGGACGAGGGCGTAGGGGCGCACGCGATCGGGGAGCCCGGCGATCGACCGGACCTCGGTGGGGTCATAGGTGCCGAGGGTGGTCATCGCCGAGCCGAGGCCCAGTGCGGTGGCCGCCAGGAGCAGGTTCTGTACGGCGGGATAGACCGACGACGCCTGTTCCCCCCGTCCGGCGAGCTCGTCGTCGGCCCCGACCACGATCCAGACCGGCGCCGTGGCGAAGCCGCCGTTCATGCCGCCATCGACGTCGGCCTGGAGGTGCTCCGGTAGCGCTGCTCCCGTGGCCGTGGTCCAGAGGCGGGCCATCAGATCCGTGAGGCGGCGGCGGCCCTCGGGATCCCGGATGACGACGAAGACCCAGGGCTGGGTGTTCTCGCTGCTGGGGGCGAAGCGGGCGGCGTCGAGGACCTGCTCGACCAGGTCGTCATCGACCTCCCGGTCGGGGTCGAAGGCCCGGCAGGCCCGCTGCCGGCGGACGACGGCGAAGAAGCCGTCCGAGGCGTCGCTCAGGACAGCGCCTTGGTGAGGATCTCGCCGCCCCGGGCCACGACGTCGGGGTGGTGCCCGTTGAGCGGGATGTTCACGGCCACGGCGTCGAGGCCCTGGCCGAGGACCCGGTCCTGGATCAGCTCGCCGATCGTGTCCGGCCCGCCCACCAGCATCCGGTTGCCGAGCATGCTGCGGGTCTCGTCGTCGAGGTCGGCCCACTCCATGCCGAGGCCCCGGACGAGCTCGTCACGGGCGGCGAAGGCGTCGTCGTCGGTGTCGCCGGCGATGAGGAAGCTGAGGGCGCTGACCCCGATGTCGCTCCGGTCGCGGCCGAGGCGGTCGAGGTGGCCCTGGAGGGCGTCGAGCTTGCGGGGCACCTCGTCCAGGCCGCAGGTCAGATTGGAGTGGTCGGCGTACTGGGCGGCGATGCGCAAGGTCTTCTTCTCACCGGCACCGCCGACCATGAGGGGGATGCGGTCCCGGATCGGCTTGGGGTTGTTGATGACGCCCCGGACCTGGAAGTGCTTGCCCTCGAAGGTCGGCCGTTCGTCGGCGAACATCGCCTCGGTGATCTGGATGGCCTCCTCCAGCATCTCGAAGCGGTCCGAGACCGAGGGGAAGTCGTAGCCGAAGGCCTCGTGCTCGGTGTCGAACCAGGCTGCCCCGATGCCGAGCATGGCCCGACCCCGGGAGATGACGTCCAGGTTGGTCACGACCTTGGCCAGGAACGCCGGGTTCCGGTAGGTCACCCCGGTCACCAGCGTGCCCAACTGGATCGTGGAGGTCCGGGCCGCCAGGGCGCTGAGCAGCGTGTAGGCCTCGAACATCGGCTGGTCCGGCGAGCCCAGCATGGGCAGCTGGTAGAAGTGGTCCATCACCAGCAGGGTGTCGAAGCCCGACGCCTCGGCCGTGGTGGCCACCGTCGCCACCGTCTCGAAGAGATCGGCGTCATCGACCTCGGGATAGGTGAAGTTCGGGACCTGGAGGGCGAGGCGCATCATGAGGCCTGTCTATCCCTTCACGTAGGAGAACTTCTCCGCCACCTTCCCGTCCCGGACCTTGAACAGGTCGATGCCCCGGACGTGGCCTTCGCCGTAGTCGTAGGTCCACTGATAGGTGGCCCGGTCACCGCTGATCACGGCGTGTTCGGTCGTGAAGACGCCATTGGGGTTGCCGGTGAACAGCTCGGTCCAGGCCGCCCGCACGGCAGCCTGACCCTCGTGCCGGCCCCCATCGGGGGGTGTGGTGTCCTCGAAGACGCAGTCGTCGGTCATCTGGGCCATCACGGCGTCGACGTCCTGGCGCCCGAAGGCCGCGTTGAAGCGGACGATGGTGGCCAGCGTGTCGTCCTTGGCCGGGTTGCGCCCGAACCGGGCGAGCAGGTCGGCTTGGGCGTCGCCGCCCGTGACGGCCACGGCCGGACCGATGACCCCGCCCTCGCGGTAGAGGTCTTCGCGGCCCACGAACCAGGTCGCGCAGACCCGTACCAGCTCGGGGTCGAGCCGCTCGGACTGGCCGGTGGCCCGGGCCAGGTCCCAGGTGTGGACCAGGTGGTCGGCGAAGAGCTGCATGAGGTACTCCTGGGCGGGTACGTCGCCGAAGGAGAGGTGGACGGTCGCGTCCAGGTCGAGATCGTC
The DNA here is from genome assembly GCA_963777805.1 of uncultured Microthrixaceae bacterium. Classification (GTDB taxonomy): domain Bacteria; phylum Actinomycetota; class Acidimicrobiia; order Acidimicrobiales; family DATDAH01; genus DATDAH01. Next base: position 434,766 of record CAVZRY010000002.1, read on the forward strand.
GAGGGTGGCCAGCATCCCGGCGGTGGCGTCCTGCACGGCGGCCTGCGGGAAGTCGCCGAGCGGATCGGCAGGGATCTCGTCGCCGATGTCCTCGATGGTGCGGCCCGCCAGCAGGGGCGGGACCCACAGCTGCTCGTCGGCGACGTGCCCGACCAGGGCAAGCACGTCCCACTCGGCGTCGGGCGTGGGGGAGGACCACTGGTCGTCGCCCACCCCCTCCAGACAGGCGATGAACCCTGCGGCCGCATCCTGCAGCCAGCTCCTCACATCGGACATGTCGGTCCCCCTTCTCCGATCAGAACAATTTCATCTCGTTGCGCTCGATGCCTCGCAGATCGTCGTAGTCGACTTCCACGCACGTTATGCCCCTGGACTCGGCCAGGACCTTGGCCTGCGGCTTGATGACCTGGGCGACGAAGTAGCCCCGCACCGGCCGCAGGGCCGGGTCCCGGTCCATGCGCTCGAGGTACCGGGTCAGCTGTTCGACACCGTCGATCTCGCCCCGCCGCTTCACTTCGACGGCCACGGCGTTGCCGTCGGCATCTCGGCACAGCAGGTCCACGGGTCCGATGTCGGTCGGCCACTCCCGGCGCACGAGCTTGAAGCCCTCGCCGATGCGGGTGCAGTCGAGGGCCAGGAGCTCCTGCAGATGGGCCTCGACGCCGTCCTTGGTGAGGCCGGGGTCGATCCCCAGCTCGTGGGCGGAGTCCGACAGGATCTCCTCCATCGTGATGATGAGCTGCTCGCCCTTCGGGCTGGTGACGGTCCACACGCCGTCGCCCTCGACCAGGGTGTTCGGGGCGTTCATCCAGTTCAGCGGCTTGTAGGCCCCGCCGTCGGCGTGGATGGCGACACACCCGTCGGCCTTCACCATGATCAGCCGCGGCGCCATCGGCAGGTGCGCCGTCAGCCGACCCTCGTAGTCCACCTGGCACCGGGCGATGACGAGCCTCACGGCGGGCGAGGGTAGGCGAGCGGGCCTACTGTCGGCCCATGCACATCTCGGAGCGCTGGGAGTACCTCACCATCGTCGACATCCCCGAGAGCCAGTTCGAGGGGGTGAAGGAGAGCTACGCCGAGCTGGGCTACGAGGCGGTCGCCCAGGACGGGGACCGCCTCGTGGTCCGCAAGGAGTTCCCCGTCACCGGCCAGATGACCATCGACTGACCCTTCTGGCGCCCGATTGCGGCGTCCCGACGCCTCGATGAGGCGCCAGAACGGGGGTCAGGGGTTGAGGAAGCCGCGTTCGGTGAGGAGGTCGATGATGCGCTCGACGTTGTCGGCCTGGTCGACGTTGGCGGTGTCGAGGGTCAGGTCGGGGTTCTCGGGGACGTCGTAGGTGGCGGAGACACCGGGGAACTGGGGGATCTCGCCCCGGTCGGCGGCTTCGTAGAGGCCTTCGGGGTCCCGTTGGCGGGCGACTTCGACGGGGGCGTCGAGGTGGATCTCCAGGAACCGGTCGCTGCCGACCAGCTCCCGGGCCCGCTCCCGGACGTCGGCCTTGGGGGCCGAGAAGGCGGCGATCACGATGATCCCCGACTCGTTGGCCAGGCGGGCCACCTCGGCCATGCGGCGCAGGTTCTCGGAGCGCTCCTGGGCGCTGAAGCCCAGGTCACGGCTCATGCCGAGGCGCAGGTCCTCGCCGTCGATGCGCAGCGTCGTGCGGCCGGCGTCGAAGAGACGGCGTTCCAGGGCCACCGCGGTCGAGGACTTGCCGGCGCCGGTCAGGCCGGTGAGCAGGACGGTGCAGGGCTTCTGGCCGTAGCGCCCCACCCGCTCGTCCACGGTGATCTGGCTGAGGTGACGCTGCAGGTGCTCGTCGGGCTGGGCGTCCCAGGCCGAGTCCTGGGGCAGGATCATCGCCGCGGCCACCGTGGCGTTGGTCACGCGGTCGACCAGGATGAACGCCCCGGTGGTCCGGTTGCGGTCGTAGGGATCGAAGAGGAGCTGCTGGTCACAGGTGATCGTGCAGCGGCCGATCTCGTTCACCGCGAGGGCGGTGGCGGGCTCGGGCTCGAGGGTGTTGATGTCGACCCGGTGGGCGACCGAGGTCACGCGGCCGGGGACGATCCGGTTGGCCTGCTGGACGAGGTACTCCTTGCCCGGGACCATCTCGGTCTCGCTCATCCACACCACCATGGCCTCGACCTCGTGGCTGCGCTGGGGTCGCCGCTCGGGATGGACCAGCACGTCGCCCCGGGACACGTCGACCTCGTCGGCCAGGGTCACGGTGACCGCCGTGCCGGGGCCGGCTCGGTCGAGGTCGCCGTTGAAGGTGACCAGCCGGTCCACCTCGGTGACCACGCCGGAGGGCAGGACCATGATCTCGTCCCCGGGCCGCACCGAGCCCGAGGCCACAGTCCCGGCGAAGCCCCGAAAGGTCAGGTCCGGGCGCCGCACGAGCTGGACCGGGAAGCGGAGGTCGCCGTCCTCGGGGACGGTCACCGGCACCGTCTCGAGGTGCTCCATGAGGGTCGGGCCCTCGAACCAGGTCATGTTGGTGCCGGGGTCGACCACCCAGTCGCCCTTGAGGGCCGAGATGGGGATGAACCAGGGCGCCTTCTTCAGGTCGAGCCGCTCGGCGAAGTCCAGGTAGTGGTCCCGGATCTCCTCGTAGCGCTCCTTGGAGTGGTCGACCAGGTCCATCTTGTTGATGGCCACGACCGTGTTCTCGATGCCCAGCAGCGAGGTCAGGTAGCTGTGGCGCTTGGTCTGGGACTGCACGCCGTGGCGGGCGTCGACCAGGATGATGGCCAGGTCGCAGGTGGAGGCGCCGGTGACCATGTTGCGGGTGTACTGCTCGTGGCCCGGGGTGTCGGCGATGATGAACTTGCGCCGGGACGTGGAGAAGTAGCGGTAGGCCACGTCGATGGTGATGCCCTGTTCCCGCTCGGCCTTGAGGCCGTCCATGAGCAGGGCCAGGTCGAGCTCGCCGCCGGCGGAGCCGATGGTGGTGCTCTCGGCCTCGACGGCCGCCAGCTGGTCCTCGTAGAGCAGGTGGGAGTCGTGCAGGAGGCGCCCGATGAGGGTGGACTTGCCGTCGTCCACCGACCCGCAGGTCAGGAAGCGCAGCATGTCCTTCTGCTCGTGCTCGGCCAGGTACGCCTCGATGTCGGTGGCGATCAGCTCGCTCTGATGGGACATCTAGAAGTACCCCTCCTTCTTCTTCTCCTCCATGGAGCCCGACTGGTCGTGGTCGATCGCCCGGCCCTCGCGCTCGGAGCGGGTGGCCAGCAGCATCTCCTGGATGACCTGCGGGAGCGTGGTGGCCGTGGACTCGACCGCGCCCGACAGCGGGTAGCAGCCGAGGGTCCGGAACCTGACCCAGCGCTCCTCGGGCTCCTCGCCGGGCTCGAAGCGGAAGCGGTCGTCGTCGACCATGATCAGCATGCCGTCGCGTTCCACGACCGGCCTCGGGGCGGCGAGGTAGAGGTCGGGCAGCGGGATGTCCTCCATCCACACGTACTGCCAGACGTCGAGCTCGGTCCAGTTCGAGAGCGGGAAGACCCGGATGCTCTCGCCGGGGTGGACCCGGCCGTTGTAGAAGTTCCAGCAGCTCGGGCCGCTGGTTCTTGGGGTCCCAGCGGTGGTGCTTGTCCCGGAAGGAGAACACCCGCTCCTTGGCCCGGGACTTCTCCTCGTCTCGGCGGGCGCCCCCGAAGGCGGCGTCGTAGCCCCCGGCGTCCAGGGCCTGCTTGAGGGCCTGGGTCTTCATGATGTCGGTGTGGACCTTGGAGCCGTGGTCGAAGGGGTTGATGCCCTGGGCCAGACCCTCGGGGTTGGTGTGGACGATGATCTCCACCCCCAGCTCCTTGGCCATCCGCTCCCGGTGCTCGATCATCGCCTTGAACTTCCACGTGGTGTCCACGTGCAGCAGGGGGAACGGCAGCTTGCCGGGGAAGAAGGCCTTCTCGGCCAGGCGGAGCATGACCCCGGAGTCCTTGCCGATGCTGTAGAGCATCACCGGGCGCTCGAACTGGGCCACCACCTCACGGATGATGTGGATGGACTCGTCCTCGAGCTGCTGGAGGTGCGTGCGGCGGGGCGCGTCGGGGGAGGCGGTTGCGGTCATGGAGGGCGTCATCTTCCCACGGGGTCCTTTTCCGATCCAGTTGGCGTGTAATCGCCGCCACCCCTGCGGCTGCGCTTGGACAGGCGGTCGCGGATGACGCGGCGCCGTTCCTGCAGCTCGGCGAGGGTGATGGCTTCGGCGTCGGGCATGCCGAGGGAGGCCCGATAGCCGTCGAGGTTGACCTCGGCCAGGTAGGCGTCGGGGTCGTACTCCTGCTGGAGGTCGGTGGCGATGCGCTCCCCGTGGGTGAGGGCGAAGTGCATGATCACCTGCTGGATCAGGTCGAGGATGTCCAGGTCGGGGGCCAGGGTCTGGCCCATCGAGGTGCTGAACGCCATGTTCTTGACGAACAGCATGAGCTCCTTGGGCATCCGGGCGCCGTAGCCGAGGAGGGCCTTGAGCACCCGCTGGAGCTCGGCGACCATCTCGTCGGGGTCCATCTGGGTGGGGTCGACGGCGGGCTGGTCCAGGCCGAGCTCGTCGATGAGGGCCTCGAAGTCGGTGTCCAGGGGCAGCGCCCCGAGCTCGGCGAGGGCGGGCAGCTGGATCCGGACGTCGTTGGTGCTGCCGCCGGCGAGCAGCTTGAGGAAGGCGATCCGCCGGGGCTCGTCGAGGCGCCCGGTGATGCCGAAGTCGAGCAGGGCGGTGCGGCCGTCGGGTTGGATGAAGAGGTTGCCGCCGTGGAGGTCGCCGTGGAAGACCCCGTGGAACATGGCCCCCTCGAGGAAGCCGATGATCCCGGTGCGGATGAGGGCCACCAGGTCGACGCCGGCGGCCTTCATGGCGTCCACCTCGTCGAGGGCGAAGCCGCTCAGCCGCTCCATGACCAGCACCCGTCGGGTGACCAGCTCCGGGTGGGGTCGGGGGATGACGTAGGCCTCCTGGCCGAGCTGGCGCATCGACCGGGAGACGTCGAGCATGTTCTCGGCCTCGAGCCGGAAGTCCAGCTCCTCGACGATGGTCTCGGCGAAGAGCTCCACGAGAGCCGGCGGGTTGGCCAGCGCGGCGACGGGGATGCGACCCACGAACATCGGCGCCAGCCAGGCCATGACCCGGAGGTCCTCCTGGACCAGGGTGGCCACCTGCGGCCGTTGGACCTTGACCACGACCTCCTCGCCCGTGTGGAGGGTGGCGACGTGGACCTGGGCGATGGAGGCCGCGGCCAGCGGCTCCCGGTCGAAGGTGGCGAAGACCGCCTCGAGGGGGCGGCCGAGGTCCTCCTCGACGACCCGGCGCACGTCGGTCGAAGGGCTCGGCCCGCACCCGGTCCCGGCACTTCTTGAACTCGTCGACCAGGTCGTCGGGGAAGATCCCCTCGCCCGAGGAGATGATCTGGCCCAGCTTGATGTAGGTGGGCCCCAGGGCCTCGGCGGCCAGCCGGAGGCGCAGGGAGAGCCCGGCTGTGGAGCGGTCGGGGTGACGGCGGTCGGTCACGGCCCACCGGGCGACGCCGACGCCGAGGTGGCGGGTCACGGTGACCAGCCGGCCGAGCGGCGGGACCTTCCGGGGGCGGGCCAGCTCGGGTGCGGAGCGCCGTGTCGCCTCCCGGACGAGGTGCAGGTGGGCCTGCCAGGCCTGCGGGCGGTCCTCCAGCACCCAGGGCGCGGCGTCGCTGAAGACGCCCCAGGTCAGGTCGGAGGGTCCGGTCACCCCGTAATGGTGGCGGGAGCGGCGGCGGATCGCACCGGCTGTGGTGAGATGGGGCGGTGGATCCGATGAGTGCACCCCCGACGGGACCGACCGGGCCGCCGGGCTCCGAGGGCGGGTCGAAGGCGCCGCTGGTCCTGGGCATCGCCGTCGTCCTCGTCCTCTTGGTGACCGGCGCCGCCGTGCTCCTGCTCATGAGCGGTGGGGGTGACGACGGCGGCGAGGACGAGGAGGCGTCGGCGGAGACGACCGAACCCGCCGACGAGGACGCCTCCGACGACTTCTCGGACTTCTCCGACGACTTCTCCGACGAGGCGACCGACGAGGAGGACGAGCCCGACACCGACCTCGACGGCGTGCCCGACCGCGAGGATCCTGACGACGATGACGACGGCATCCCCGACACCGAGGACCCCGACGACGACGGCGACGGCACGCCCGACGAGGAGGATCCCGGCGACGACGGGGACGGCGGCGAGCCTGGCGACGACGACGAGGGCCCCGAGGAGGAGGACCCGCCGGCCGACCTGGACCTGCTCCGCAACGACCCGAGCCCGGCCATCGACGCCTTCATCGATGCCGCCGGTCGGGCCACGCCCACCGTGGAGGTCTCCCTCTACCCGACCTACGCGTTCCTCCAGGTCAAGGACGCCGACCGCCCCCAGGGCACCCTCGACTGGGCGTGGCGGGACGGCGAGCTCGAAGGCCCCGAGGAGACCACCCCCTTCCCCGGGACCGACCTGAACGCCGAGACCTTCCCCCTCGGCGGCCCGAACTGGGACGCCCTGCCCCGCCTCGTGGCCAACGCCCCCGAGCGGGCGGGCCTGCCGGCGGGCGAGGTGACCCACGTGATCGTGACCAGCGACCTGCCCTTCAGCAACCGCTTCCTCTTCCGCATCTACGTCACGTCCCCCAACGGCAGCGACTACGTCGTCGCCACCATCGACGGCCGCCCCGCGGATCGCTGAGCCGCCCACTCGGGCGAGCCGTGGGGCCGGGGAGAACCGACGGCAGGGATGGGGGCGTCGGGTCGACTTGCTGGTCGTCGGGGGCGTGTGGTCGTCGGAGGAAATGGCCCCCGGATCCCGGGGGCCATTTCCTCCAATGGAGTGCCCGCGTCAAAACCTCGGTGGGCGCTTCTCCGTGAGGGCGGCGACGCCTTCGGCGAAGTCGGGGCCCTTGACCATCGCCTCGAGCAGGCGCTCGGACTCGGCCACGGCGGTGCCGACGTCGCCGTGGAGGTCGGCGTAGAGCTGGCGCTTGGCGGCCGCCACGGAGGCGGGGGAGACCTCTTCGGCGAAGATCCGGGCGTACTCGTAGGTGGCGGGTAGGAGCTGCTCGGGCGGGACGACCCGGTTGACCAGGCCCATCGTCGCCGCCTCCTCAGCCAGCACGACCCGGCTGGACAGGAGCAGGTCGGCCGCGTGGCCGGCGCCGACCAGGCGGGGGAGCACCCAGGACAGGCCGTACTCGGCGGGCAGGCCAAGTCGGGGTGCGGACGTCGTGAGCTTGGCTCCCGCGGCGGCGAAGCGGACGTCGGCGAAGCAGGCCAGCACGAGGCCGACGCCCGCGGCCGGACCGTTGATCGCGGCGATCACCGGCACGGTCAGGCCGAAGTGGAAGGCGAAGGCGTGGTCGTACTCCGGGCGGACGCCGTACCCCGGTTTGGGCAGGTCGGCCTCGACCACGCCGCTGTCGTAGGCGCCCTTCGCCGCGTGTCCGTCGAGGGCCCGGCTGTCGGCCCCGGCGCAGAAGCCTCGCCCGGCGCCGGTGACCACGACGGCCCGGACCTCCGGGTCGGCCTCGGCCTCTGCCATGGCCCAGCGGTACTCGTGGTGCATCCGCCCGGTCCAGGCGTTCAGCCGGTCCGGCCGGTCCAGCGTGATCGTGGCGACCCGGTCGGCCAGCTCGTAGCGCACGACCTTGAGCTCCATGCCAGGATTCTGCCGCCCCGGCCTGCGCCCGAGGGCAATGGGGAGGGGAAGGTGCGGTACTACGAGGACTTGACGGTCGGCGCCACGTCGAAGGGGACGGGGACCTACCTGGTGACCGAGGAGGAGATCGTCGAGGTGGGTCGCCGTTGGGACCCGCAGCCGTTCCACACCGACCCGGTCGCGGCGGCGGCATCGCCGTTCGGGGGGCTCGTGGCCTCGAGTGTGCACCTCTTCGCCATGGCCAACTCGGTCGCCGTGAAGGGTGACCCGACGGCCGCGGTGAGCTCGCTCGGCTTCAACGACATGGTCAACCACGCACCGGCCCGGCCGGGCGACGTGCTGAGGACCCGCTCGACGGTACAGGCCCGTCGTCTCTCCCGTAGCCGTCCCGGGCTGGGGGTGGTCGAGACGCTGGTCGAGCTCATCAACCAGGACGACGTCACCGTGTTCTCGTTCGTGAACGCCGCCCTCATCCGGTGCCGGGAGGCAGCGCCCCCGGTCAGTTGAGGAGGTCGAGGACCGGTTGGGCGTACTCGGGGCGGCAGATGAGCAGGTCCGGGAGGTAGACGTCGTCCTGGTTGTAGACCAGGGGCGAGCCGTCGATGCGGCTGGTGTGGAGGCCGGCGGCCTGGGCCACGGCGACGGGGGCGCAGGAGTCCCACTCGTACTGGCCGCCGGAGTGGACGTAGACGTCGACCTCGCCGAGCACGACGGCCATGGCCTTGGCCCCGGCGGAGCCCATCTCGACCAGCTCGCCGTCGAGGTGCTCGGCCACAGCCAACGCCTCGGCCGGAGGTCGGGTGCGGCTGACCACGACCCGGGGCGGGCCGGCCTGGCGCTCGGCGGGCACGACCGGGGGATCGGTGCGCAGGGTGAGGGCCCGCCCGGGCAGGGCGACGGCGCCGGCCAGCGGGGTGCCGGCCCGGTCGACGAGGGCCACGTGCACGGCCCAGTCCACCCGGGGCGGCTCGCTGAACTCCCGGGTGCCGTCGAGGGGGTCCACGATCCAGATCCGGTCGGCGGTGAGGCGGGCCTTGTCGTCCTTGGCCTCCTCGGACAGCACGGCGTCGTCGGGGAACGACTCGGCGAGCGCAGCCAGGATCAGGTCGTTGGCCCGACGGTCGCCTTCGTCCTTCAGCGTGCGGGCGTCCACCCCCTCGTCGCTCAGTCGGGCCCGGAGGGCGACGAGCAGCTCCCCGGCCGCTTCGGCGATCCGGGCGGCTTCGGCATGGTCACGGGGGTCCGCAGGCACGGCGGGTGACGCTAGTGCCGACGGCCATCGGCCTGAGCTTTCGGCGCGGTCACCGCGTCGACCGAGTTCGGCCGCGAGGGCGGCCCGGCGTACCCTCCGGACCGCATGACCAGCAGTGAGAACGTGCGGTGGCACGAGAGCGAACGGCCTCGGGAGGAGCGGTGGGCCGCGGTGGGCCTGACCGGCGTCACGATCTGGTTCACCGGCCTGTCCGGCTCCGGCAAGTCGACCGTGGCCGTGGCCGTGGAGGACCGTCTGCTCGAGCTCGGCCGCCCCACCTACCTGCTGGACGGGGACAACCTGCGCCATGGCCTCAACGGTGACCTCGGTTTCACCGCCGAGGACCGTCACGAGAACGTGCGTCGGGTCGGCGAGGTGGCCCGCCTGTTCGCCGACGCCGGCGTCGTGGCCCTCGTGCCGCTGATCAGCCCCTACCTGGTCGACCGGGACCGGGCGCGGGCGGCGCACGCCGCCGCGGGTCTCACCTTCCTCGAGGTCTTCGTGGACACCCCGATCGAGGAGTGCGAGCGACGGGACCCCAAGGGGCTCTACGCCAAGGCCCGGGCGGGGGAGATCAAGGGCTTCACCGGCATCGACGACCCCTACGAGACCCCCGAGGCGGCCGAGCTCGTGCTGACGCCGGCCGACGGCGACCCCAGCGCTCAGGCCGAACGGGTCCTGGCCCTGCTCGTCGAGCGGGGCGTGCTCCCTTCCCGGTGAGGCGTGCGGCCGCGGCGGTGACCGCCCTTGTCCTGGTGGTGGGTCTGGGGGCCTGTGGAGGTGACGACGGTGGCGAGGCCACCGAGGAGACGGTCGCCACCACCACCTCCCAGCCGCCGAACGACGCCGTCGTCCGGCTCAACCAACTGCTCCTGGACGAGGACGACGTGGCGGCCGAGGGCTTCGAGGCGGTGGTCACCGCTCGCCCGTTCGCCGCCCAGCGAGCCACCCGGGTGCGCCTCTGCGAGGAGGACCTGCGCGCCGAGTTGGGTGTGGTCAACGGCCGCCAGTCCCGCTTCACCGACGGCACCGTCGAGATCAGTCACACCGTGACCAGTGGCGGTGACGTCGCGGACCTGGTCGAGCGGTTCCGGACGATCGTGCAGGAGTGCCCGGGGCCGTGGCTGGACCCCCCGCTGCCGACCGGCGGGGGGCCGGTGCGGCGGGAGATCACGGGGGCCTACCCCCTGCCGCCGGACCTGGGCGTCGACGGCACGGGCGCCGTGATCCGTTCCCGCAACGGGGTGGGGGGCACCGACACCGTGGTCATCGTGCTGACCCAGGACACCCTGGTGTCGAGCCTGAGCATCTCCGGGCCCGTCGGGTCCGGCTTCGACGTGGTCGACCCCGCCATCGCGGCGGCCGCCGAGCGGTTGCGGGCGGTTCAGTCCCCGGCGGGGCCGTAGGGCTCGCCGGCCCCGGTGTAGCACTCGTCGTGGAAGTGCTCGACCCGCTGCCAGACGCCCTTGGTGTAGACGTTGCAGATCACCTGCTTGGCCCGGATCTTGGCCTTGAACTTGATGTGCTCGCCGCAGGCCTCACAGGTCACGGCACTGCCCGCCTCGATGAGGCGGAACACGGCCCTGCTCTTCCAGGCCGGCTTCTTGGCACGGGTCGCCCGGCGGGCCGGGCGAGTCGCGGTTGCGGTCGCTGCCATGGAGTACCCGTCGGCCGCGTGGGCCGGGGTGTGAGGTCTGGTACACCGAGAGGGTGAGCAACCGGGGCGAGCGCAACGCGGTCATCAGCGGGGTGGGCCAGAGTCAGGTGGGCCGGCGCATCTACCGGGACCCCCTCGACCTGACCATCGAGGCCACCTTCGACGCCCTCGACGACGCCGGGCTGACGGTCAAGGACCTCGACGGCATCTCGACCTACCCGGGCAACATGGGTGTCCCGCCCGGCTTCTCCGGGGTCGGGGTCACCGAGCTCCAGGAGGCACTGCACCTCGAGCTGGAGTGGTTCGCCGGGGGCGTCGAGTCCCCCGGGCAGTTCGGCTCGATCATCAACGCCATCGCCGCGGTGTCGATCGGGTTGTGCAAGCACGTCATCTGCTTCCGCACCGTGTGGGAGGCGTCGGCCCAGGGCGACCAGGGCCGGGCGTCGGTGACCGCCGGTGGTGGCGGCGGCGGCTACCGGGCCGACGGCTTCATGCAGTGGACCCTGCCCTTCGGTGCCCCCTCGGCGGCCAACTGGATCGGGATGATGGCCCAGCGCCACTTCCACGAGTTCGGCACCACCCGGGAGCAGCTGGCCCAGATCGCCCTGAACGCCCGGAAGAACGCCGCGCTCAACCCCAAGGCCATCTACCGCGACCCCATGACGATGGACGACTACCTGAACGTCCGCATGGTGTCCGAGCCGCTGTGCCTCTATGACTGCGACGTGCCCGCCGACGGCAGCACGGCGGTGATCGTCAGCGCGGCGGAAACCGCTGGTGACCTGCGTCGTCCGCCGGTCAGGATCGAGGCCGTGGGCTCGGCCCTGCGCGGTCGCAACTCCTGGGACCAGTTCGACGACCTGACCACGATGGCCGCCCGCGACGCCGGGAAGATGATGTGGGAGCGGTCGGACCTGACCCCGGCCGACGTCGACCTGGTCGAGGCCTACGACGGCTTCAGCTTCATCACCCTGTGCTGGCTGGAGGCCCTCGGCTTCTGCGGCCACGGGGAGGGCGGTCCGTTCATCGAGGGGGGCCACCGCATCGCCCGGGACGGCGAGCTGCCGCTCAACACCCACGGCGGCCAGCTCTCGTCCGGCCGCCTGCACGGGTACGGCTTCCTCCACGAAGCCTGCACGCAGCTGTGGGGCCAGGCGGGGGCGCGCCAGGTCGCCGGTGACCCGGAGGTCGCGGTGGCGGCGGCAGGGGGTGGCCCCTTGGCTGCCTCGCTGGTCCTGACCCGTTCGTGACCGACCGGGTCCGGCCGGAGGTCCAGGGCGCCCGGGACGTCTGGCCCATCGCCATCGGGGTCATCCCCTTCGGCTTCGTCGCCGGGGCCTCGGCGGTGGAGGCGGGCTACGGCTGGACGGGGGCGCTGGGGTTTTCGGTGGTCGTCTTCGCCGGGGCGTCCCAGTTGGCGGCCATCGACCTGCTCTCGGGGGGTTCGGCGATCATCGTGGCGGTCCTGACCGCCTGGCTGATCAACCTCCGGATGGTGATGTACTCCGCGTCGCTGGCCCCGTGGTTGAGCCATGAGCCGCTGCGGCACCGGGCCGGAGCCGCGTACGTCCTCACCGACCAGGCCTACGCCCTGTCGATCACGCACTACAGCAAGGGCACGCCGACGGCGGACCGGCTCCGCTACTACATGGGCATCGCCCTGCTGCTCTGGGTGAACTGGCAGGTGACGACCCTGCTGGGGGCGCTGGTCGGCAACCGGATCCCGGAGTCGGTCCCCCTCGACTTCACCATCCCGCTCTGCTTCCTGGTCCTGATCGTCCCGTCGGTCACGGACCGTCCGACGGCGGTCGCCGCGATCGTGGGTGGGGTGGCGGCGGTGATCGTGGCGGGGACGCCACTGGCCGACGGGGCCATCGTCCTGGGTGCCGTGGCCGGCATCGCCGCCGGTGCGTTCGCCGACTGGCGCCTCTCACCGGAGGACCCATGACCGAGACCGCCCGGGTCTGGGTGACCATCGTGCTGGCGGGGGCCGGGACCTTCCTGGCCCGGATCAGCTTCCTCGGCGTCGCCCACCGCATGGCCGACCCCCCGATCTATCTCCAGCGGGTCCTGCGGATGATCCCGCCGGCGGCCCTGGCCGCGTTGGTGCTGCCGTCCTTCGTCCGCCCCGGCGGCACCTTCGACCTGACCCAGCCCAGGTTCTTCGCCGGCGTCATCGCCACCATCGTCGCCTTCTGGACCAAGAACGTCCTCGTGACCCTGGCCGTGGGCATCACCCTGGTCGTCGTGTTCGAACAGCTCTGACCTCGCTGAAGGCGATGGAGGGAGGGGCGCCGCAGGCGGCCATCGGATCACTGGTCAGGGCTGGCCCTCCACGGTGGCCCGGTACAGGGCCCGCGCCGACCACCGCATGAGCGCGGTGGCTTCGGTGCCACTCAGCCCGGCGACGTCGACCAGCCAGACGCGGGCCTCGATGCCGGTGGTGGCCCGTACCGCGAGCACGAGGCGCTGGAGCTCGTCGTCGGCGATCGTCCCCTGCAACGGGGAGAGCGCCTCGCTGATCCACCGGATCGCCCGGCCCTGGCGCAGGAGGCCGGGGGCATGCTCGCCGGCGTCCTCCTCGAGGGAGAGACGGAGCATCGTGCGCTGCTGCGGCTCGGTGTCGGCGATGAGGTCGGTGAAGGCCTCGACCACGGCGTCGAGCCGGGCCCCCGGATCGTCGGAGTCCAGGGGGGGCAACAATGACGACGCCTCAGTCTCGGGGTGCGCGGCCACGAGCAGGGCCCGCTGGTTCGGGAAGTACCGGTAGGCGGTCGTCCGGGAGATTCCGGCGCCCTCGGCGGCCTCCTCGACGGTGGGCGTTCGGCCGTCGGCCACGAGGCCTCGGGCGGCGGTGACCAGGGCCTGCCGGGTGCGCTGCTTCTGACCGGTGCGGCCGGTCGACTCGTACGGGGCCGTTGACATGGCCCTCATGGTACCGTAGGTTCATCATGGTACTGAGGTCCCATAAACGTCGACCCGAGAGACACGCGATGAGCAGCCCGGAAACGACCATCCGTCAGAGCGGTGAGGGGGAGAAGCGCTGGTTCTTCGGAGGTGGGCTGCACACGTGGAAGGCCACCGCCGAGGAGACCAACGGGGCGTTTCTCTGCTTCGAGGACCACATGGCGGCCGGGAAGATGACGCCGTTTCACACCCACCCGGACGCCGACGAGGCCTTCTACGTCCTGGAGGGCGAGATCTCGGTGTTCGCCGAGGGGGAGGCGCGGACGATCGGTGTCGGCGGGTTCGCCGTCGCACTGCGCGGTGTGCCCCACGCGTTCATGGCGTCGGCGGAGACCCGGATGCTCTGCTGGCAGACGCCGGGAACCGGTCAGGCGTTCTTCCGTCACGCCAGCGAGCCGACCGACGACGATGGCATCGATGGTCCGGTGGACTTCGCCCGGATCCAGGCCTCCGCGCAGGAGCACGGGGGCGTGGAGATCCTCGGCCCACCGCCATTCGTCGGCTGACCGGCGGCGCCGGCCGGGGAGGACGACGGGTCACGTCGAGTCGAGCAGCTCCAGTTCCACCGCGACGGGAGCACCGTCGGCCAGACCCTCGGCCGTGCGCACCGCCTTCTTGACCGGGAGCACGAACGACCCGGCCTTCGTGTCGGGGAAGATCGACGTGGCCCAGGTCGTCGCTCCAACGGTCACTTGGACGCGGACCGAGCCGAAGCCCCGCCGGTGGCCCTCGGTGAGCTCGTCGATCTCGTCGGTGACGTCGTGGGGCAGGGTGATGAAGTACCACGCTGCCGGCCCGTCGTGCTCCCGGATCGGCTCGGTGAACGAGTAGCGCACGCCCCGATCCTGGCAGGCCCGGCGGGGCTCAGCGGTGGGCGCGGCGGCCGGCGAGGGCGAAGGGGAGGACGACGAGGTTGCCGGCCAGGCTGATGGCCCGGAACACGACGACGTGCAGGGCCCGGTTCACGGTGTCGCTCATGTCGATCCATCGGACGCTTGTCCGGGCTTCGTGAAGGATCAGTGCAGGATGTCGAGGAGGTCGGCGTTCACGGTGGCGCCGACCTTGGTGCCGGCTGCGGCTGCGGTCACCACCTGGGCGGCAGGGTCGTTCACGTTGCCGGCGACGAACACGCCGCTCACCTCGGTCTGGCCCATGGCATCGGCGGGCACGTGGTCGCCCACACCGGCCGGGTGCTCCACCGGGGAGAGGCCGAGCGACGCCAGGAAGCCGGCCCGGGCCGAGGCCCGGGGGCCGACGACGACGGCGGTGCACGGCACCAGCCCGCCGTCCACCCGCACGCCGGTGATCCGGTCGTCGGTGACCACGATCTCCTCGACGCCACCGGACCGCACGGCGATCCCGCGCCCGGCCAGGTCGTCCCGCTCCGCCTCGCTCAGGTCGACGACCTCGTTGGTGAGCAGGGTCACGTCGTCGGACAGCTGGCGGAACAGCTGGGCCAGGTGCACCGACCGGAGGCCGGTGCCGAGGACGGCGATGGGCTGCCCCTGCACCTCCCAGCCGTGGCAGTACGGGCAATGCAGGACGTCCCGGCCCCAGCGTTCCCGCAGGCCGGGGACATCGGGCAGCTCGTCGGTGAGACCGGTCGTGACGATCACGCGGCGGGCGTGGAGGTCCTCGCCATCGGCGGTCGTGACGGTGAAGTCGTCGCGGGACCCGCTCAGGCCCACGACCTCGCCCGGCCGGATCGTGCCGCCATAGCGCTCGACCTCGGCCCGGCCGAGCCTCAGGAGCTCCAGGGGCCCGAGGCCGTCATGGCCCAGGAACCCGTGCATGTGCTCGGCGGGGGCATTGCGGGGGTCGCCGGCGTCGATCACCACGACCGACCGCCGCGACCGACCCAGCATCACTGCCGCGCTCAGCCCGGCCGCACCACCACCGACCACCACCACGTCCCAGTTCGTCGTCATGGCCCCAGGATGCGTCACTACGATGTTTGTTGGCAATCGCTCTTGCTGAATTGGCAAACTGCTCGTGTGGATGTCGACCGCGCGCTCCAGGACCTCGGCCCCCGGCTGCGGGGGTTCCGCCAACAGGCGGAGCTCACGTTGGCGGAGTTGGCCGAGGTGAGTGGCATCTCGCCGAGCACCCTGTCCCGCCTGGAGTCGGGTCGGCGTCGGCCAGGCCTGGAGCACCTGCTCGCTCTCGCCCACGTGTACGGCGTCCCGCTGGAGGAGCTCCTCGGTCCCGAGGCCTCCCATGACCCCCGCGTCACCCTGCGACCGACCCGTCGAAGTGACCGGACCGTCTACCCGTTGACCCGTCGGCCCGGCGAGCTCCAGGTGTTCAAGACGATCATCGACGGCCGGACCGGCGGGGCCGAACCCGAGCTGAAGGTGCACGAGGGCTACGAGTGGCTCTACGTGCTCGGCGGTCGACTGCGCATGGTGCTGGAGGACCACGACCTGGTCCTCGCGCCCGGTGAGGCGGCCGAGTTCGACACCCGCACCCCCCACTGGTTCGGGCCGGCTGACGATCAGGCGGTCGAGTTCCTCAGCATCTTCGGCAAGCAGGGCGAGCGCATGCACGTCCGGGCCCGCCCGGCCCGCCCCTAGCTCAGCTGCGGGCCAGGGGCTTGTACTTGATGCGGTGGGGCTGGTCGGCGGCGACGCCCAGCTCCCGGTGGCGCCACTCCTCGTAATCGGAGAAGTTGCCTTCGAACCAGCGCACCTGGCTGTCGCCCTCGAAGGCGAGCATGTGGGTGGCGATGCGGTCCAGGAACCAGCGGTCGTGGCTGATCACGATGGCGCAGCCGGCGTAGGACTCGAGGCCGGCCTCGAGCGCCCGCAGGGTGTCGACGTCGAGGTCGTTGGTGGGCTCGTCGAGCAGCAGGACGTTGCCGCCGCGGCGCAGGACCTTGGCCAGGTGAACCCGGTTGCGCTCTCCACCCGACAGCGTGCCGACCTTCTTCTGCTGGTCGGAGCCGTTGAAGTTGAACGAGGCCACATAGGCCCGGCTGTTCACCTCGACGTCGCCGATGGTCAGCTGGTCGTAGTCGTCGGTGATCTCCTCGTAGACGGTCTTGTCGGGGTCGAGGCTGTCCCGGGACTGGTCGACGTAGGCCAGGTCGACGGTCTTGCCGATGGTGATGCTGCCCCCATCGGGCTCCTCCTGGCCGGTGAGCATGCGGGCCAGGGTGGTCTTGCCCGCGCCGTTGGGGCCGATGATGCCGACGATGCCGGCGGGGGGCAGGGAGAAGCTGAGGTCCTCGATGAGGAGCTTGTCGCCGAAGGCCTTGCGCAGGTGCGAGACCTCGATGACCTGGTCGCCGAGGCGTTGGCCCGAGGGGATCTCGATCTGCAGTTCCTTGTGGGCCCGGTCGGCGTCCTGGGACTCCTTGAGGAGCTTCTCATAGGCGTTGAGGCGGGCCTTGCCCTTGGCCTGGCGGGCCTTGGGGGCCATGCGCACCCACTCCAGCTCGCGGGCCAGCGTGCGGCGGCGGCCGTCGTCGGAGCGCTGCTCTTGTTCGAGGCGGACCTGTTTCTGCTCGAGCCAGGAGCTGTAGTTGCCCTCGAAGGGCAGGCCCTTGCCCCGCTCCAGCTCGAGGATCCACTGGGCCACGTTGTCGAGGAAGTAGCGATCGTGGGTCACGGCCACGACGGTGCCCTCGTACTTGGCCAGGGTCTGCTCCAACCAGGCCACCGACTCGGCGTCGAGGTGGTTGGTGGGCTCGTCGAGCAGCAGGAGGTCGGGCTTGGAGAGCAGCAGCCGGCAAAGGGCGACGCGGCGCCGCTCGCCCCCCGAGAGGGTGTCGACGGCGGCGTCACCCGGTGGGGTGCGCAGAGCGTCCATGGCGATCTCGATCATGCGCTGGAGGTCCCAGGCCCCGGCGGCCTCGATCTTGGCCTCGAGGTCGGCCTGCTTGGCGCCCAGCTTGTCGAAGTCGGCGTCGGGGTCGGACCAGCCCGCCAGGACCTCGTCGTAGTCGTGGAGCAGGGCGGCGACGTCACCGACACCGTCCATGACGTTGCCCATGACGTCCTTGGCCTCGTCCAGGTGCGGCTCCTGTTCGAGGAGCCCGACGGTGAAGCCGGGGGTGAGGCGGGCTTCGCCGGAGTAGTCGTCGTCCAGGCCCGCCATGATCCGCAGGAGGGTGGACTTGCCCGAGCCGTTGGTCCCGATCACGCCGATCTTGGCGCCCGGGTAGAAGCTCAGGTTGATGTTCTCGAGCACCTGGCGGGCGGGCGGATGGAAGCGCCCGACCTTGTGCATCGTGTAGATGAATTGTGCTGCCATGTCGGGGACGCAGGCTAGGGAGCCCTGCGCCCCTTCAGCGCCGGAGGGCTACTCGTCCTTTCGACGACGGCCGAAGCGGCGGCGGCGTTTGGCCGCGGATTCGTCGGCGAGCGGCGCCTTCTGCTTGGGGGCGGCCTTGGCCTCGTCGGACTCGAAACCGGGCATGGCCAGGTCGAGGCCCTCCCGCTCCCAGTCGATGCCGTCGATGATGAACTCCCGGGTCTCGCCCTGGTCGAGCACCTGGCGGGCCGCGTTCGGCGCGGGGTCGCCCATGGCGGCCAGCGGGATGTAGCTGCGCACCCCGCCGACGATGACGTAGGCGCCGTGGGACGCGAAGCCCTCGACGGTGCCCTCCGCCGTCGAGCCCAGTGGGTAGGCCTTGGCGAAGCGCTGGAACGACTTCGAGGCCGCCTCCGGGCCCTCGGGCCCGGCGGCCTCCTGCTCGTCGGGCTCGATCGGCTCGACCGGCTCGGCCTGGTGGGTCGGGTCGGCCGGCTTGCCGGCGTCGGCCGGCGGGGTGCGGGGTCGCCGCTCACGCTTCTCGCGGTCCCGGACCGCCGGGGTGGCGTCCCGGCCCCGCGGCTCCTTGCGGCCCTCCCGCTTCTTGGCGTCCTGCACGGACCGGCGGCTGGCGGGTCCCCGCACGGGGGAGCGGGCCACGAAGACCCATCCCACGCCGGGAACGGGCTTGCCGCCGATGAGCCGGCCTTCGTCGAACAGCCACTCGTAGTCGCCGTGGAACTCCTGGAAGGAGTCGTTGGACAGCACCGTGGCCCCGGCCCGGTCGGCGATCTGCAACACGAAGGCGTCGCCGCGGCCGATGGCCCCGGCGGGCGGGGTCAGCAGCTCGTTCGCGGCGACGGCGAGCTCGTACTCGTCGCGCTCGGAGGGGTCGATGCGGTGAGCGAACGTGGCGTCCACCACCACCGTCAGGGTGTCGTGGGGGTGCTCCTCGAGGAACGAGCGGACGGCTTCGTCGAGTTGCTCGAGACTGGGCTGGGAGCGTCCTTCGGTGGCGATGTTGGAGCCGTCGACGACGACGTGCCCCCCGCCCGACGCATCTGAATCGGTCATGTTGGGGTCCAGTAGATCATCCGCCGGGGCCGATTCCGCGGAACCTCGATGTGAGCCGTCGGCGGCAAGCGGGTGAGGGCCTAGTGTCCGAGCCATGCCCGACCAGCTCACCGGCGAGGTCACCGAGCTGCTCCAGGCGCTCATCCGCAACGAGTGCGTGAACGACGGGAGCGTGGCCTCCGGCCACGAGGACCGCAGTGCCGAGGTACTGGCCCAGGTGCTGGACGGTCCGGGGATCGACCTGCAGCGCTATGAGCCGGAGCCGGGGCGCACCAGCCTGGTGGCCCGCATCGAGGGCTCGGACCCCGACGGCCCCATCCCTGCTGCTCATGGGCCACACCGACGTGGTGCCGGTCAGCCCCGAGCGCTGGCGCCATGACCCGTTCGGGGGCGAGCTCATCGACGGCGAGGTCTGGGGCCGCGGCGCGGTCGACATGCTGAACCTGACGGCGTCGATGGCCGTGGCCACCCGCCGGTTGGCCGACGAGGGGTTCACGCCGAAGGGAACGCTGATCTACCTGGCGGTGGCCGACGAGGAGGCGCTCGGCAGCCACGGTGCGGCCTGGTTGACCGAGCACGTGCCGGAGGTGGTCGGCGCCGACTACGTGCTGACCGAGTCCGGCGGCATGCCCACCGTCACCCCGGGTGGGCTGAAGCTGCCACTGATAGTGGCCGAGAAGGGCTCGTTCTGGTGCACGCTGCGGGTCACCGGCACCCCGGGGCACGGGTCGCAGAGCTACAAGGTCGACAACGCCCTCGTGAAGGCGGCCGAGATCGTGCGCCGGGTGTCGAGCTTCCGGCCCGAGACCCGCATCCACGAGACGTGGACGGGGTTCCTCGAGGGCATCGGCTTCCCGGAGGAGATGACCGCCCCGCTGATGGACCCGGACCGGTTCCTCGAGGCCCTGGACGACTATCCGGACGCGATGGCCCGGCTCTTCCACGCCTGCACCCACACGTCGGTGAACCCCACGATCATCCGGGGCGGGACCAAGCTGAACGTCGTCCCCGATGCCGTGGAGATCGACCTGGACATCCGCATCGTGCCCACCGAGACCGAGGAGGACATCCGCCGGATGTTGACCGAGGCCATCGGCGACCTGGCGGACTCGGTGGAGCTGATCGTCCACTCCGCCGAGCCGCCCAGTGCCTCTCCGGTCGACACCCCGCTCTATGAGAGCCTCCAACGACTGGTGCCCCGCTGGTACGAGGGTT
Organism: uncultured Microthrixaceae bacterium; assembly: GCA_963777805.1. GTDB lineage: Bacteria > Actinomycetota > Acidimicrobiia > Acidimicrobiales > DATDAH01 > DATDAH01. The sequence continues at coordinate 454,838 of CAVZRY010000002.1, forward strand.
CCGCCGTCGTGCCCATGCTCACCGTGGGCGCCACCGACGCCCGCTTCTTCCGCTGGCTCGGCATGACCGCCTACGGCTTCGGCCTCTTCAGCCAGAACATGACCTACGAGGACTACTCGGTCATGTTCCACGGTGACGACGAACGCGTCGATGTGGAGTCGTTGCGCTTGAGCACCGAGCTCTGGCAAGCCGTAGCCCACGACCTCCTGGAGTAACCCCTCCCCCGTTCTGGCGCCTGATTTCCCGGCCATAGGCGGCAAATGAGGCGCCAGAAGGACTCGGAGCTCGATTCTGGCGCCCGATTTCCCGGCCATAGGCGGCAGATCAGGCGCCAGAACGGATGGCTCGGAGGCGGGCCAGCGTGCCGGCGCGGTCGTGGAAGATCTCGCGGTCGGTGAACGAGTGCACGCGGTAGCCGGCGGCTTCGAGGGTGGCCCGACGAGCGGCGTCGGCCACCTCGGTCGATGATGGCGTCGTGGTAGAGGGCGCTGTCGACCTCGATGACCACCATCAGCTTCTCGCTGACGAAGTCGACTCGCCCGAGCCACTCGCCCATGTCGGCCAGGTTCCGCTGTCGCTCGAGCACGAGGCCCACGACCCTGCACAGCTCCTGGAACCGATCTTCCAGGTTGGTGTCGTTCGGCCGGTAGTCCGGGCCGCGGGCATCGAGGAGCTCCCGCATGAGCGTGATGCCCTTGCGTCCCTTGCCGGCCAACTCGTCGAGCATCCGGTACGAGCTCTGGCTGTTGAGGATGTGCCTGGCCCACCCCCGATCGAGCGCCCGTTCCGCACCCCCCGCATCACCGAGCGCCGCGATGTCGAACGGGATCCGCGACGGCACGATGACGCTGACGCCCCTGTGGATCGTCAGGTGGTGATCCGGCAGGAGCCGCGGCTCGTGGATGACCGACAAGCGGCTCGGCGTACTCGTGGCGTCACGGAGCCGGGTCACATGGAGCGGGCGCAACAGGAACCCGTTGAGGTCGAACCACGCCGCGTCCGAGTGGTGCGACAAGCCGGCCCGACGACCGGCGTCGAGCACGGCCTCGGCGACCACCTGTTCCCGGGTTCGAGCGCTGCCGGTACGGCAAAGGACCATCGGCGTGGTCCTTGACCATTGGCCTGAGGCGACGAGGTGCTCGATCGCGTGGTAGCTGTAGCCGAGGGCGCGCAGCTGCTGGATGGCGACGGCACTGTGCTGGCGCGCCGCCAGGTGCGTAGATGTCCATGGCTTCCCCAAAGAGGTGGCCGTTCTGGCGCCCGATTCGCCGCCTGGGACCGGGAAATCGGGCGCCAGAACGTACGGGTCGGCTACTGGCGCCTGATCTGCCGTCCAGGGCCGGGAAATCGGGCGCCAGAACGGGGTGGGTTGGTGTCGGGGGAGGCGACGGGGCGGCTTGCGCCCGGGGGCTCTGGTCTACAACGCCGAGAAGGCGTCGTCGAGGAGTTGTTCCTGCTCCTGCTTGTGGACGGCGGCGCTGCCGGTGGCGGGGCTGGCGGACTCGGGGCGGGTGGCGGCGCGCACGAAGAGGCGGCTGGCGTAGCCCTCGAAGAGGTAGCGCTTGGCGAAGCGCCAGGCGCCCATGTTGCGGGGCTCTTCCTGGAGCCAGACCAGGGACTCGGTGTTGGCGTACTTGGTGACCAGCTCGGCCAAGCGATCGGCGGGCCAGGGGTAGAGCTGCTCCATGCGGAGCACGGCCACGGGTGCCCCGGTCGCGTCCCGGCGGGCGATGGCTTCGTGGGCCACCTTGGCCGACGCCAGCACGACCCGCTTCACGGCGGTCGGGTCGGTCACGCCCGGGTCGTCGAGGATCTCCTCGAAGGTGCCCGAGGTCAGCTCGGCGACCGGGGATCGGGCCTGCTTGGCCCGCAGCAGCGACTTGGGCGTGAAGACGATCAGCGGCTTGCGGACCTCCCGGACCATCTGGCGCCGCATGAGGTGGAAGTACTGCGCGGCGGTCGACGGGTACGCGACCTGCATGTTGTCCTCGGCGCAGAGGGTCAGGAAGCGCTCGATCCGACCGGAGGAGTGCTCGGGGCCCTGGCCCTCGTAGGCGTGGGGCAGGAGCATGACGAGGCCCGAGGTCTGGTCCCACTTGTCCTCGGCGGCCACCAGGAACTGGTCGATGATGATCATCGCCCCGTTGACGAAGTCGCCGAACTGGGCCTCCCAACAGACGAGGGCGTCCTTGTCCACCACCGAGTAGCCGTACTCGAAGCCGAGGGCGGCGTACTCCGAGAGCAGGGAGTCGTACACGAACCACTTGCCCTGCTTGTCGCCCAGGTGGGCGAGGGGGACGTACTCGCCGCCGGTCTCGTAGTCGACCAGCACCGAGTGCCGGTGGGAGAAGGTGCCCCGCCGGCTGTCCTGGCCCGCCAGGCGGATGGTCGTGCCCTCGTCCAGCATCGAGCCCAGGGCCAGCGCCTCGGCCAGGCCCCAGTCCACGTCCCCCGTGCCGTCGGCGAACGCCGTCCGCCGGGTGTCGAACTGCTTGGCCAGCTTGGGGTGGACGGTGAAGCCCTCGGGCACGGTGTCGATGGCGGCGAAGATCCGCGCGACGGTGGCGGCATCCAGCGCCGTGTCGGCGTGGGGCAGCACCCCGATGGGTGGCGGGGCGGGCTTGGCCCGGACCTCGCCCATCTCCTGCGCGTGCTCGCGGGTCTGGTCGAGCGCGTCCTGCAGGCGGTGCTGGAAGTCGTCGAGGGCCTGCTCGGCCTCCTCGAGGGTGAGGTCCCCCCGGTTGACCAGGCTCTCGGTGTACTGCTTGCGGACCGAGCGCCGGGCCTCGATCTTCTTGTACATCAGCGGCTGGGTGTAGCTCGGGTCGTCGCCCTCGTTGTGGCCGAAGCGCCGGTAGCAGATCATGTCGATCACGACGTCCTTGTGGAACCGCTGCCGGTAGGCGAAGGCCAGCCGGGCGGCCCGCACGCAGGCCTCGGGATCGTCACCGTTCACGTGGATGATCGGCGACGCCACCATCTTGGCGACGTCGGTGGGGTACTCCGAGGAGCGGGCCGACTCCGGTGGGGTCGTGAAGCCGAGCTGGTTGTTGATGACCAGGTGGACGGTGCCGCCGACCCGGTAGCCGGAGATCTGACTGCTCTGCAGGGTCTCGGCCACCACGCCCTGGCCGGCGAAGGCGGCGTCGCCGTGGATCAGGAGAGGCAGGACCGAGAACGTGCCGGGCTGGTTGATCAGGTCCTGGCGGGCCCGCACCATGCCGATGACGACGGGGTCGACGGCTTCGAGGTGCGACGGGTTGGCCGCCAGCTCGATCGGGAGCTCGGCGCCGTTGCGGCTGACGTACTTGCCGGACTGGCCGAGGTGGTACTTCACGTCGCCTGAGCCCTGGATCGTCTCGGGGTCGATCGAGCCCTCGAACTCGGCGAAGAGCTGGTCGTAGGACTTGCCGACCACGTTGGTCAGCACGTTCAGGCGGCCCCGGTGGGCCATGCCCAGGACCGCGCCGTCGAGGCCCTGCTCGGCGGCGGCTTCGAGAACGGCGTCGATCACCGGGATGGCGGACTCGGCCCCGTCCAGCCCGAAGCGCTTCTGGCCGACGAACCGCTTGCCCAGGAACTGCTCGAAGGCCTCGGCGGAGTTGAGGCAGCTGAGGATGTGGCGGTGCTCCTCGGCGCTGAGGTCGCCGTCGACGCCTTCGACGTGCTCCTGGATCCAGCGCTTCTCCTCCGGCTCCTGGATGTGCATGTACTCGATGCCGATGCGCCGGCAGTAGGCGTCGCGCAGGATGCGGAGGATCTCGCCGAGCGGCAGGCGGTCGCCGGCGCCGCCGAGGGTGCCGGTGAGGAACTCGCGGTCGAGGTCCCAGATGGTGAGGCCGTAGGTCGCCGGGTCCAGCTCGGCGTGCATGTGCGGCTCCTTGGCCGCCAGCGGATCGAGATCGGCGATGAGGTGACCCCGGACGCGATGGGCGTTGATGACCGCATTGACCTGCATCTGCTTGTCGAGCATCGCCTGGTCGCGGTCCAGGGGATGGATGTCGGGCCGCCACTGGACGGCCTCGTAGGGCACGCCGAGGGAGCGGAAGGCGTCCTCGTAGAAGCCGTCCTCGCCCAGCAGCAGGTCGTGGACCCGCTTGAGGAAGAGGCCGGACTCGGCGCCCTGGATGATGCGGTGGTCGTAGGTGGAGCTGACGGTGATGACCTTGGACAGGCCGAGGTCGGCCAGGACCCGGGGGTCCGCCGCCTGGTAGGCCGCCGGGTAGTCGATGCGGCCGACGCCGACGATCAGGCCCTGGCCGGGCATCAGGCGGGGGACCGAGCGCTCGGTGCCGATCGTGCCGGGGTTGGTGAGGCTGACTGTGGTGCCGGCGAAGTCGTCGGGGGAGAGCTTGTTGTTGCGGACCTTGCGGATGATGTCCTCGTAGGCCTGCCAGAAGCCCCGGAAGTCGAGGGTGTCGGCGTCCCGGATGCAGGGCACGAGGAGGGTGCGGGACCCGTCGTCCTTCGCCACGTCGACGGCGAGGCCGAGGCCGAGGTGCTCGTGGCGGACGAGGCGGGGCTTGCCGTCGACCTCGAGGTAGCTGGCGTTCATCGCCGGGACCTCGTCGGCGATGGCCCGGACGACGGCGTAGCCGATGAGGTGGGTGAAGCTGATCTTGCCGCCCTGGGTCCGGCCCAGGTAGCCGTTGATCACCCGGCGGTTGACCTCGAGCAGCTTGGCCGGGATCTCCCGGAAGCTGGTCGCGGTGGGGACGGCGAGGCTGGCCTCCATGTTGGTGACGATCCGGGCCGCGGCGCCCTTGATGGCCACGCCGTCAGGATCGGCGGCGGCGGTCACCGGGGCCTCGGTCTTGGCGGGTGCGGCGGCGGGGGCCGCGGGAGCCGCAGGGGCCTCAGCGGGAGCCGGAGTGGCGGCGGGGGCAGTGGCCGCGACGGCTGCGGGCGCCTCCCCGTTGGTGCGGTAGTCGGCGAAGAACTCCTGCCAGCTCTCGCTGACCGAGGCGGGATCGGCCCGGAACTGCTCGTACATCTCGTCCACGAGCCATTCGTTGGGCCCGAGATCCTCGAAGTTGCGGGGCGCGTCAGCCATCGGGCCGGAGCCTACCGATCGTCCGGGTCGCCGTTCGGTGCCTCCGCCGAGCGTTCCGCCAGACGCCGGATCCAACGTTCGAGCGTGTCCCGGTCCTGCACCCCCGGGATCAGGAGGCGGTCCGCCACCCACCACGCCGGGGTTCCGGTCACGTCGTGGTCCCGGGCCTCCTCGATCGCCGCCTCCAGGGCCCGGGCACCCTCGCCCGCCTGACGACGAGCCGTCACCGCGCCGGGATCGACCCCGTGCTGGGCGAGGACGGCGTCGATGACGGCCGGGTCGCCCAGGTCCTGGTCGTGGACCCACTGGGCCTCGTAGAACGCCGTGTCGACCGCGGCGAAGGACTCGGGCCATCCGGCTCGCACCAGCTCGGCGGTCTCGAGGGCCAGGCGGGTGTTGGCGATGCGGGTCGGCACCCGCAGGGGCAGGCCCACGGCTGCGGCGTCGGTGCCGATGCGGGCCAGTACGGCGGCGAACCGCCCATCGGGGCGCACGGCCCGCCCCTCGGCCGGGATCTCGGGGTGCAGCTCGTAGGACCGGGCATCCACGGTGACGCCCAGGTCGGTCAGCAGGCCCGTGCGGTCTCGCCCGAGCCAGCACCACGGACAGAGGTAGTCCCGCCAGAGGATGGCGTGCACGGGTCGACGGTACGGTGCGCCGCGTGCGGCTGGCCACCTGGAACGTCAACTCGCTGGGCGCCCGCCTGGCCCGGGTGCAGGCCTGGGTCGAGGAGTTCCGACCCGATGTGCTCTGCCTGCAGGAGACGAAGTGCGCGGATGAGAAGTTCCCGTCGATGGACTTCGCCGCCTGGGGCTATGAGGTCGTGCCCCACGGCGAGGGGCGCTGGAACGGCGTGGCCATCGCCAGCCGGGTCGGGGTGGACGACGTCCGGCCCGGGTTGGAGGACGCGGACCTCGATGGTGAGGCCCGGCTGCTGACGGTGCGCTGCGGGGACGTCCACGTCATCACGGCCTATGTGCCCAACGGCCGCACCCTCGACGCCCCCCAGTACGAGCAGAAGCTGGCGTGGCTGGCCCGCCTCCAGGCGATCCTGGCCGAGCGCTTCGACCCTGCGGTCGACCAGGTCGTGCTGTGCGGTGACCTGAACATCGCCCCCGAGGACCGCGATGTGTACGACCCGGCGCTCTACGTCGGCACGACCCACACCAGCGCCCCGGAGCGGGCGGCGTTCGCCGGCCTCCTGGACTGGGGCCTGGTCGACGTCTTCCGGGCCCGGTACGAGGCGGGCGGCCTGTACTCCTGGTGGGACTACCGTGCCGGCAACTTCCACAAGGGCAAGGGCATGCGCATCGATCACGTGCTGGCCACGCCGCCGCTGGCGGCCCGGGTCGGCGCCGTCCTCATCGACCGGAACGCCCGCAAGGGCGAGAAGCCCTCGGACCACGCCCCGGTCGTGGTGGACTTCGCCTGATGGCCGATCGGCGACGAGCCCCCGGAGCTGACCGAGGAGATCCGGGAGCTCCTGCACGAGCGCTGGCAGGAGATGGGCGACGAGCACCTCACCCCCCGGCACCGGGAGCAGCGGCGCCTGGCCGGCCAGATGCGCACGGTGATCGACCGGCTGGTGGCCACCTCTGCGCCCGGAGGAGGCGCTGCGCCTCGCCGCCGACTCCCTCGAGCGCCTGGCCGCGGAGTTCGACCAGTACCCGCAGGGCAACACCTACGAGGGCTTCGCCGAGGCGGCCAACGCCGGTGGTGACCCGGCGGCCTTCTTCGACCACAGCCCGTTGATCGGCTTGGCCAACCCGCTGTCGCCGCCGGTGACCATCCGGGTGGAGGGCGATCACATCGAGGGGCAGGTGACGTTCGGCGCGGCCTACGAGGGCCCGCCCGGCTGTGTCCACGGCGGCTATCTGGCGGCGGCCTTCGACGAGGTCCTCGGCTCGGCCCAGTCCCTCGGCGGGCCGGCCCGGGATGACCGGCACGCTCACCGTCAAGTACCGCTCGCCGACCCCGCTGCACACGCCGCTGCGCTTCACGTCGTGGGTCAGCGGCGTCGAGGGCCGCAAGATCTTCACCGTCGGGCCACTGCCACGCCGGCGACCTGCTGACCGCCGAGGCCGAGGGCATCTTCATCAGCATCAGCGAAGGCCGCTTCGCCGAGCTCCAGGCCCTCCGCGACCCCGACTGATCAATCGTTCTGGTACCTGGATGTGCGCGTGGGGCGGCATATCCAGGTACCAGAACGGATTCAGTCGGGGTGGAGGGCGGCGAGGAGGGCGTCGCCGAAGCGGGCGGCCTTGACCGGGCCGAGGCCCGGCACCCCTTGGAGGTCCTCGGGGGACCGCGGCCGGACCTGGGCGATGGCGTGCAGGGTGCGGTCGTCGAGCACGGCCTCGGGGGCCACTCGGGCCACCCGGGCGGCCTGGGCCCGCCAGGTCTCGAGGCGCTCCACCAGGGTGTCCGCGGGCGCGTCCATCTCGGGGTGGTGGGCGTGGAGCTCGGCCCGGGGCGCGGTCAGGTGCTGACGTCCGTCGACGGGCCGGGACGCCACCTGCAGGTCGAGCAGGGCGGACTCGATCGGGGCCAGCCACGGTGACGGGCTGCGTTCCCGGGCCTCGCCCCCCTGGACGCGGGTGCGCGACCAGTGCAGCCGCAGCTCCTCCTCGGCCCGGGTGATGGCGACGTAGAGCAGCCGCTGCTCCTCGGCCACCGCACCCGGTGTCTTCGCGTAGACGATGGGGACGAGGCCGTCCTCGACGCCCGCCAGGTGCACGACGGGCCACTCCAGACCCTTGGCGGCATGGAAGGTCGACACCTCGACGACGTCGCGGTCGGCCCCCTCGCCGGAGCGGACCGCCGCGACCAGCCAGCTGGCGAACCCCGGCCCGCTGGGCGACGGGTCCAGCGCCTCGTACTCCCGGGCGAGCACGACGAGCGTCGCCCGGTCCTCGGCGGCCTGCGCGGCCTCCTCGGCCTTGCCGGCCGCGTCCGGGCTGTCCGGGCGGTCGCCCGCGCCCTGGTCGGCGACGGGCGGGAGGCGCAGGTCGGCGATGACGGTCTCGTAGCGCTCCCGCCGGAACCGGGCCATGGCGTCGGCGACGGCGGGCCGGGTGAGCAGGCGGTCGGCGCCGCGCAGGCGGTGGGGGATGCCGACGCGCCCGAGGGCCTCGGTGATCACGGCGGCTTGGGCGTTGCTGCGCACCAGCACGGCCTGGGTCGACCAGGGCCGGCCCGGGCCGTGCCGGTCCCGGACGTCCCGGGTTATGGCCCGGGCCTCGGCCGCCTCGTCGGCGTGGGCGGTGACCGTCGGCAGGGGCCCGTCGGGGCGGTGGGCGATCAGGCGGCTCGTGGCCAGTACGGCGGCCGCCGTGGCCAGGATCTGGGGGGTGGACCGGTAGTTGTCCCGGAGGTGCAACACCGCGACGCCGGGGAAGCGGTCGACGGGGAAGGCCTCCTCGAAGCGGTCGAGGTAGCGGGCGTCAGCGCCGTTCCAGCCGTAGATGGCCTGGTGGGGGTCCCCGACCACGAACAGGTCGTCGCCGTCGCCCAGCCAGGCCCGCAGGAGCCGGTACTGCAGCGGGTTGACGTCTTGGAACTCGTCGACGAAGAGGTGCCGGAAGCGCCAACGCTGGGCGGCGGCGGCCTGGGCGTCGCGCTCCATGATCCGGAGGGTCAGACGCAAGAGGTCGTCGAAGTCGATGACCCGGGCCTCGGTCTTCGCCTCGGCGTAGCGGTCGAGCAGGTGGGGCATCTCGTCGCCCGGCAGCGGCGGGCGCCGCCCGGCCCGGGCCGCCCGGTCGAGGTACTCCGACGGGGAGATCAACCGGGCCGAGGCCCACTCGATCTCGGCCACCACGTCCTGGGCCTTGTCCCGCCGGCGGCCGAGGAGGTCGCCCACGAAGCGCAGCTTCCGGTCCATCAGGCGGGGCACCTCGGCGCCCCGGTCCGCCCAGCGGGCCCGGAGCTGGGCGTAGGCGATGGCGTGGAAGGTGCCGGCGGCGACGTCGTCGCGGAGGCCGAGGCGACGCAGACGGGACCGCAGCTCGCCCGCCGCCTTGCGGGTGAAGGTGAGGGCGAGGGCGTGGCGGGGGTCCAGGTCGCCGGTGGCGGCCCGGTGGGCGATGCGTCGGGTGAGGACCCGGGTCTTGCCCGAGCCGGCGCCGGCGTGGACACAGAGGGGTCCGGCCGGGCTGGTCACGGCGGCTCGCTGGGCCTCGTCGAGGCCTCCGAGCAGCTCGTCCCCGTCCACCTTCGGAGCGTACGGCCGGGGGAGGGGGGTAGGTTCCGCCGCCGTGCACCTGAGCCCGGAGCGCTTCGAGGACCTGGTCGCCGACGCCCTCGACGACATCCCCGAGGGCTTGGGCGCGCTCATGGACAACGTCGCCGTGCTGGTGGTCGACGACCCGCCGGAGCCCGGCCTCCTCGGGCGTTATGACGGCGTCCCGCTGACCGAACGGGGCGACGGGTATGGCGGCTACGGGAACCTGCCGATGCCCGATCGCATCGAGATCTACCGGCGCCCCCTGCTCGCGATGTGTGGCACCGAGGACGAGGTCGTCGAGCAGGTGCAGATAACGGTGATCCACGAGGTGGCCCACCACTTCGGCATCGACGACGACCGCCTCGACGAGCTCGGCTGGGCCTGATCCGCTGGGGACTAGTGTCGCCGCCGTGGCGTACCCCCGAAAGCTCCTGAACGAGAACGAGACCGTCGAGCTCGACCTCCGTCCCCACTGGTGGTTCCTCGTGCCCCGCACCAGCGTGCTCGTGCTGGCCGTGCTGGTCGGCATCTGGGCCATGACCGCCGACCAGGACTGGGTGCAGATCCCGGCCGGCATCCTCGTCCTCGCCGCCCTGATCTGGTTCGGCATCCGGTACGCCGGCTGGGCCACGACCAACTTCGTGGTGACCAGCGACCGGATCATCTACCGCAGCGGGGTGCTGACCAAGCGGGGCATCGAGATCCCGCTGGACCGCATCAACACGGTGGTGTTCCACCAGGGGCCCTTCGAGCGCATCCTCGGCGCCGGGGACCTGGAGATCGAGTCGGCCGGCTCCACGCCGTCCCGCTTCACCGACATCCGCAAGCCCGCCATCGTCCAGGCCGAGATCTACAAGCAGAGCGAGGCCAACGAGAACCGGAAGTTCGACCGGGTCGGCAGCAACCTCGAGAGCATCGGTGGTCCCGGGCTCAGCGTGGCCGAGCAGCTCGAGAAGCTCGAAGGCCTCCACGCCCGCGGCTCCATCACCCAGGAGCAGTACGAGGCCCAGAAGGCCAAGCTCCTCAGCGAGGGCAGCTAGCTCGTCAGCACCCGGGCGCCGGCGGCGGGGCGGACCTTCCAGCCCTCGTCCAGCGCTCCCGGTTCGGTGAGGGCCACGACACAGCCGCCGAAGCCCGCTCCGGTGAGGCGGGCGCCGTGCACCCCCGGCGTGGCTGACAGCCGCTCGACCAGAGCATCCAACCCCGGCGTCGAGACCTCGTAGTCGTCGCGCAGGCTGGCGTGGCTGGCGGCCATGAGCGCGCCGGCCTCGGCCGGCCAACCCTCCGCCAGCGCCTCGGCGAAGGCCCAGACCCGGGCGTTCTCGGTCATCACGTGCCGGGCCCGAGCCGCGGTGACCGGGTCTTGGAGCTTCTTGAGGTCGAGCGTCGTGGCGTCCCGCAGGGGGCCGATGACGGCCTCGGCCATCTCGGCCTGGGCCCGGCGCTCGGCGTAGGCCGAGCCGACCAGGGTGCGGGCCTCGCCGGAGTCCACGACCACGATCTCGACGTCGTCGGGGACCGAGACCGGCCGGACCTCGAGCGAGCGGCAGTCGATGAGGAGGGCGTGGCCCTCGACGCCGGCCGCGGAGGCGAGCTGGTCCATGATCCCGGACGGCACGCCCGACGCGCGCTGTTCGGCCCGCTGGCAGGTCTCGGCCAGCTCGAGTGGTGTGCCCTCGAAGCCGAGGGCCAAGGCGACGGCGACCTCGAGGGCCGCGCTGGACGAGAGCCCGCCGCCGATCGGAAGGGTGGTGGTGACCGTGCCGGTGAAGCCGGTGGCCGGCCGGACCTCGGCCACGACCCCCGCGACGTAGCGGGCCCATCCGGGCTCGACGGCTGCCGGGTCCTCGACGTCGAGGGCCACGACAGCCGGCTGCGCCTGGTCCGTCGAGGTGAGGGTCACCGTGTCGCCCCCCGGCTGGCCCTCCACCGTCGTCCCCAGGTGGATGGCCATCGGCAGCACCAACCCCCCCAGGTAGTCCGTGTGGTCCCCGATCAGGTTCACCCGCCCCGGCGCCACCGCCCGGATCACCGCCGACCTCCCGTTCTGGTTGCGCGATCCTGTGCCCGAGCGCGCGATAGCGCAACCAGAACGAGGTGCGTCAGGCATCGCGGAGGGACTGGGCGGCGGACTCGGGGGCGACCGGGTTGAAGTAGATGCCGGCGCCGACTTCGGCGGCAGCCACGAAGCGGGGGGTGCCGGGGGACCGGAGGTAGGGGGCGACGTGGAGGTGGAGGTGGGCCGTCGGCCACCGGCCGCCGTCGGTCGGCCGCTGGTGGAACCACGCCATGTACGGCATCGGCCCGTCGAAGAGGCGGTCGAGGCGTCCGAAGGCGTCGACGAGGGCGTCGGCCAGGCCGTCGCGGGCCGCGTCGTCGAGGGCGGGCAGGTCCGGGACGTGCGCCGTCGGGGCGACGAGGAGGCTGTAGGGCCAGTCGGCGGCGAAGGGGACGTGGGTCCGCCAGCCGCGGGCCTCGTGGACGACCAGCTCGGCGGGCGGCGCCTCACACAGCCCGCAGCCGTCCTGCGCCAGCTCGCGCGCGGGGACCGGCGGGATCTCGTCGTAGGCGTAGATCTGGCCGTGCGGGTGGGGGATGGTGGCGCCCACCTCGGGGCCGCGGTTCTCGAACACCAGGACGTAGGCCACCCCGTCGCGTGCGCCGAGGGTCGCGGTCCGGTCGGCCCAGAGGTCGACCACCTTCCGGGCGCCGACGCGACCCAACGAGGCGAAGGTGGCGTCGTGGTCCGGGGTGTAGAGGACGATCTCGCAGCGGTCGTCGGACATCGGCGGCCAGCGGTTCGGGAACGCCTTGACGGCGTAGGGCTCGGGGGCCTCGATGCCCCCGACACAGAACGGGCACTGATCGGTCCGAGGCTGGTTCGGTCGGTCCTGGCGGGCCGCCACCACCCGAACCTGCGCCCCCGTCAGGGGATCGACCCGCCGATCGCCCGGACTCATCGCCGACCGTGTGGGTCGGTCACGCCGGGCGTGACCATCGCCCACCGGAACGGGAGGGTGCTCACGGGCGCAGCGCGGCCGCCCTCGACCTGGAACCCGCGGGCGGCGACGCCGAACCGGAACCCGGCGGGAAGGATCGGGGTGTCACTCATGGGTCGAACCGATCCCGGGCTTCAGCCAGAGCGTCGAGGACCCCGAGATCCCAGGGTGCCCGGATGGCGAGGTTGATCTGGTCGGCGCCGGCATCCACGTACGCGCCGACCTGGTCGACCATCTCGTCGGGGGAGCCGACCAGGCAGCCGGGGCGGGCATAGTCGGCCATGCCGCCGAACTGGGCCCGCAGCCCGTCCATGTCCCTGGCTGCGCCGACGTTGACGGCGCAGCGGATCTCCGTCGGATCCCGGTCGATGGTCGCGCAGTGCTCGGCCAGCACGCCCCGCTTGTGGGCGAAGGTCTCCGGGGCCACGAACGGGATGTTCCAACCGTCGGCCCACCGGGCGGCGATGGCGAGGGTCCGCTTCTCGCCGCCGCCGCCGATCCAGATGGGCAGTTCGGGCTGGACGGGCTTGGGGTCGTTGGCGGCGTCGGTCAGGGTGAAGTGCGCTCCGGCGAAGTCGGTGCGGTCGTCCCGCAGCAGCCCCCGGATGCACTGGACCGCCTCCTCCAGGATGTCGAGGCGCTCGCCGGCCCCGGCGAAGGGGATCCCGTAGGCCTGGTACTCGCCGACCGCCCAGCCCGCCCCCAGGCCCAGTTCGACCCGGCCGCCGGACAGGTGGTCGATGGTGGTGATGGCGTTGGCCAGCACGGCCGGGTGGCGGTAGCCGGCGCAGTACACCAGCGAGCCGACCCGGACCCGTTCGGTCTCCATGGCCAGAGCGGTGTGCGCGGCGACCGCCTCCAGGCTGTGGGTGCCGCCCAGGTCAGCGGCGTAGAAGTGGTCCCAGATCGAGATCCAGTCGAAGTCGAGTCCCTCGATGCGGTGCCAGAGGTCCTTCAGCTCGTCGACGGTGGTGTTCTGCAACCCCGTGTGCACGCCCCAGGTCAGCCCCATGGGGGCGAAGGTAGTTGCGGCCCACGGGCGAGGGGCCATTGGGACGGGGGCCGGGCTGCCTAACCTCGCCCCCGGCGGCACGACGCGGAGGTGGGCACTGAGGTTGGGATCGAGGTCCTGGGGCAGCGACGGCACCTGGTACGGGTGGCTGATCGTCGTCGTGGTGGCCGGTGTCGTGCTCTGGTGGTCCTTCGGCGTGCTGCGGGGCGACGGTGGCGACGACTGGGCGCGCCGCGGCTCGCCCGCGCTGGCGTGGACCGGCGACCAGCTCTTCGTCTACGGCGGTGCGCCCGTGCCCGGGGACACCGAGACCGTCCGGTCCTCCGAGCCCCTGGGCAACGCCGCCCTCATCGACCCCGAGAGCGGCGAGGTCGACACCCTGCCCGGCGCGCCCTTCGACCGGGCCCTGGCGGTGGCCCCGGCTGCGGTGGCCGTCGGCGACGAGGTGTTCGTGGTCGGGGCGATGTGCCGGGAGGCCGAGGACGACCTCGGCTGCCCGGCCGGGGGCTATCGGGCGGCGGTCTACTCGATCCCCGACGACGAGTGGCGTGAGGTCGAGGTGCCCGACCAGCTGAAGCTGATCAGCAACGGCCAGAGCGAGGCCGTGGGCACGACCTCCGACGGCCGGGCCGTCGTGGTCCTCGGGGCCCGGGACGGCTTCGGCGCCCTGGCCAGCCGCCAGATCTGGACCTACTCGCCCGCCGACGACACCTGGGAGATGCTCCCGGCTCCGGGCAGCCTGATCGAGGGTGTCTGCATGGCGAACGACGCCGTGGTGGTGGGCTCCGGACTGCTCCCGTCGACGGCCGCCGGTGCCGGGCCGACCCTGCAGGTCATGGCCCTCGACGGTGACGCCCGGGTCTGGTTCCCCACCGAGGCGGCCGGGGTCACCCCCTTCGGCGACACCGCCAGCCTGACCTGCGGCGACGACCTGGTCCTCTTCGACGACGGGGACAGCGTGCGGGAGGTCTTCGACCTCGGGGTCGACGGCGGCTGGCGGGCGGCGGCCGATGCCCCGGGCGACGACAGCCACGCCTCGCGGCTCTGGACCGGCGAGGAGTTCCTGTTTCTCGACCCGACGGCCCCGAACCTGGCCTATGACCCGGTGGCCGACACCTGGCGGGGCCTCGAGGGCTCGGCTCCCAGCGGCATCCGCCCGGTCTGGACCGGCGACGCCGTCATCGCCTGGCCCGGCCGCACCGAGACCCCCGTGACCTTCGAGGTCGATAGCGACTGACCCTCGTACTGGCGGCTGATTCTCGTCGCCAGGGCCACGGAGATCGGCCGCCAGTACGGGCTACGGACGCTGCATGGGGACGTGGGGGATGTCGTCTTCGAGGTACTCGGGGCCGGTGACCCGGAAGCCGAGGGCTTCGTACCAGCTGGTGAGGTGGGCCTGGGCGTCGGCCAGGACGGGGCCGTCGTGATCGGCCAGGACGCCCTCGACGAGGACCCGGGCGAGACCCGCGCCGCGCGCGTCGGCCCGGGTGACGACCCGGCCGAGACGGGTCGCCCCGTTGGGCTCGGCCAGCAGGCGGATGTACGCGGTGGGGCCGTGGTCGTCGGCGAACCAGCGGTGCTCGGTCCCCGCCTCCAGGTCACGATCGTCGAGCTCGGGGTAGGGACAGGCCTGTTCGACCACGAAGACATCGGTGCGCAGCTTGAGTAGGGCGTAGAGGGTCGGGACGTCGAGGTCGGCCGGCCCGGCGGTGTGGAGGATCATCAGCGCCGAGTCTCGCCCCTACGATGCCCGGATGGGTCCACTCTCGGGGGTGAAGGTCATCGAGATCGCGGGCATCGGCCCCGGTCCGTTCACGGCGATGGCGCTGTCCGACATGGGCGCGGACGTGATCCGCGTCGACCGGTCGGTGGCGGCGAAGGGCGGCGATCCGGCCGACCCGCCCCGTGACATCCTCACCCGAGGTCGTCGCTCGGTGGGTCTCGACCTGAAGAACCCCGACGGGGTCGAGACGCTGCTCAAGCTGGTCGAGGGCGCGGACGTGCTGGTCGAGGGCTTCCGCCCCGGCGTGGCCGAGCGCCTGGGCTTCGGTCCCGACGTCTGCCACGCCCGCAACCCGCAGCTGATCTACGGCCGCATGACCGGCTGGGGCCAGGACGGCCCCTACGCCCAGGCCGCAGGCCACGACATCAACTACATCGCCCTGGCGGGCGCCCTGCACCCGCTCGGTCGGGCGGGCGAGGCGCCCCATCGCTCCCGCTCAACCTGGTCGGCGACTTCGGCGGCGGCGGGATGCTGCTGGCCTTCGGCATCGCCTGCGCGCTGGTCGAGGCCAAGGTGTCCGGCGAGGGCCAGGTCGTCGACGCCGCCATGGTCGACGGCTCCGCCCTGCTCATGACCTTCATCCACGGGCTCAAGGCCATGGGCCTCTGGGAGGGGCCGCGGGGCACGAACCTGCTCGACAGCGGCGCCCCGTTCTACGACGTCTACGAGTGCGCCGACGGCGAGTACGTGGCCCTCGGCTCCATCGAGCCCCAGTTCTACGCCGAGCTGGTGCGCCTCAGCGGCATGGCGCACGAGCCCCACCAGATGGACCGCGGTGCCTGGCCGGAGATGCGCGACGAGCTGACCCGGGTCATGAAGGCGAAGACCCGTGATGAGTGGTGCGCCCTGATGGAGGCCAGCGACGTGTGCTTCGCCCCGGTCCTGTCGATGGACGAGGCCCCGGCCCACCCCCACAACGTGGCCCGGGACACCTTCGTCGAGGTGGCCGGGATCCCGCAGCCCAACGCTGCTCCCCGCTTCAGCCGGACGCCGGGGGGCATCCAGGGCCCACCGGCCCATGCCGGCCAGCACACCGACGAGGTGTTGAGCGAGGCGGGGCTGTCGGCCGAGGACATCGCCGGCCTGCGGGCTTCCGGCGCGGTGGCCTGATGGCCTCGCTGGTCGTCCTCCACGCCCATCCCGACGACGAGTCCATCCAGACCGGCGGGACGATGGCCAAGGCTGCGGCCGACGGCCACCGGGTGACCCTCGTGGTCGCCACCCGGGGCGAGCACGGCGAGGTCGTGCCCGGTGTCCTCGAGGAGGGCGAGCAACTGGGGATGCGCCGGATCGCCGAGACCTACCGCTCGGCCGAGCTGCTGGGTGCCCACCGCGTCGAGTTCCTGGGCTATGTCGACTCCGGGATGATGGGGGAGCCGACCAACGAGGACCCCGCCAGCTTCTGGCAGGCCGACACCGAGCACGCCGCCCGCCGCCTCGCTCTGATCCTCGAGGAGGAGCAGGCCGACGTGCTGACCTACTACGACGAGATCGGGGGCTACGGCCACCCGGACCACATCAAGGTCCACCAGGTCGGGCGGCGCGCCGCCGAGCTGGCCGGGACGCCCAAGCGGTACATGGCCACCATGAACCGGGACTTCCTCGTCGAGCTCATCCGGACCCGGATCGAGGCCGGCGACTTCGACACCGGCGACGCCGAGACGCCCGAGATCGACGAGGAGAACTTCGGGCAGCCGGCGTCGGTGATCACCCACCAGATCGACGTGACCGATCAGATCACCGCCAAGCGGGCCTCGATGCGGGCCCACGCCAGCCAGATCGGTGAGGAGCACTTCTTCTCCGCGCTGCCCGACGACGCCTTCGCCGTCAGCTTCGGCCAGGAGTGGTTCATCGACGACACGGGCTCAGCAGCCGGGGGCGAGCCGTTCGCCACCGACCTGTTCTCCTAGGTCCTCCTAACCTGGGGCCATGACCTCGAACCCTCGTTGGCGGGGGATCAACCACCTCGCCCTCATCACCCCCGACATGGACGCGACCGTGCGCTTCTACCACGGGGCCCTGGGCATGCCGATCGTGGCCACGATCAACGCCGGCCCCATGCGTCACTACTTCTTCGACATGGGCGCGGGGAACACCATCGCCTTCTTCTGCTGGTCCGACGCCGAGGTGCCGACCTTCGAGAAGCCCGCCGGCATCCCGCCCGACTTCCCGGCCCAGTTCGACCACGTGTCCTTCAACCTGCCCGAGCGGCGGGACCTGTTCGACCTCCAGGCCCGCCTCCGCGAGCACGGCGTCGAGGTCACCGAGCTGGTGGACCACGGCTTCGTCCAGTCCATCTACTTCACCGACCCGAACGGCATCGCCCTCGAGGCCAGCTACTGGGTCACCGAGCCCACCGGCCGACCGGCGGACTACACCGACGGCGAGATGTTCCTGGACACCGACCCCGTTCCCGCCGTCCGGGAGCTCATGGCCACCGGCGAATTGGCCAGCATCCCCGCCACGAGCCTCGTCGACGAAGGCGCCGACCCGGCGTAGCGAAGACCCTCAGCCGGCAGTGACGCTGCGCAGCGGAGCGGAGCAGCCCACCCGACTCATTGGATCGGCGGCGCCGGCCGCGCGAAGCGCGGCAAGTGTGGTTGCGGGGTGGGGCGGATGAAGTGCTTGCCCAGGGTCTCGACCTGGCCCTGGTAGTTGGAGCCGATGCCGCTGCCGTAGAGGCGGTCGGGGGGCTCCAGCATGTGCTCGAAGGTCAGCTTGCAGACGGGCTGGCGGTGCTCGACCATGAACGGCACGTCGTGGGCCCGGACCTCCAGGGCGGCCCGTGAGCCCCGGAGCAGGCCGGACGGGTCATAGCCGAAGCCGGGGTCGAAGAACCCTGCGTAGTGCGTGCGCAGCTCGCCCGCCGTCGGGTCATAGGCGGTCATCTCGGCGGCCAGGTCCGGCGGGATGACGACGGCTTCGTCCGACAGCAGCAGGTAGAAGGCGCCGGGGGCGAGGACGATGCGGTCGCCCTCCTCCCGCTTGACCGGCTCCCAGAAGTCCTCGGCGTGGTAGGCGCTGATGCGGCCCATGTCGAGCAGGGCGGTGTGGGGCTTGGCCCGGTGACCGACCCGGCCCTCGGTGTCGCCCTCCAGGTCGAGGCCGAGGAAGAGGCCCGAGGCGATGCGGAAGGCCTCGGGGGCCACGGGCTGGTCGGCCCGGAAGAGCAGACCCTCCTCGGCGTGACGGGCCTGGACCTCCTCGTCGGTCAGCGACACCCGGTCACCCGCGATGAGGCGGACCTGGTTGAGGGCCAGACCCTCGTGCACCCGCACGGTGAAGGAGAGGGGTACGACCTCCAACCAGAGCGTGCCGGTGTAGCCGGGGGCGATCTCGTCGAAGGCCTTGCCCCCATCGGTGATGACCCGGGTGAAGACATCGAGCCGACCCGTCGAGCTCTTGGGGTTGGTCCGGGCCCGGATGTGGTCGGGGAGGTCCAGGGTCTCCTTCAGCGGGATGAGGTAGGGCCGCTGGGTCTCCAGCACGGCCCCCTCGCCGGTCAGGTCCAGCTCGTCGACCACGTAGGCCTTGACCCGGCGCTCGACGGTCTCGGCGCCGGGCAGGAAGCTGCAGCGGATGCGATAGGCGACCGGGCCGAGGTGCAGGTCGACGCTGGCGGGCTGGATGCTGGCCTCGTCGACCTCGCCCGCGATCCAGCCGTCGGCCAGGGCCTGGGTCAGGTGCTGGCTGGGCAGGACCCCGGAGGCACCGTCGGCGATGGACATCGGCCCCGAGCGTAATGGTCGACAGAGGTACCCTCGGCTGCCCCATGTCGACCTCGACGTTGCTCGACCTCCACGGCACCTTCGCCTGGGTGCTGGTGGGCATCAACGCTGCGGCCGGCGTGTGGGCCCTGGCCGCCCACTGGCTGGAGCGCCTGCGGGGCAAGCCGCTCTGGATCTTCACCGGCGTGGCGTGGGCCACCATCGTCCTGCAGGTGGTCCTCGGTGTGTTGTTGTCCAAGCGGGACATCGAGGCGCCGGAGTTCCACGAGTTCTACGGCTTCGTGGCCCTCATCTCCGCCGCCCTGATCTACAGCTACCGGGCCCAGATCAAGGACAAGCAGTACCTGCTCTTCGGCCTCGGCAACCTCTTCATCATGGGTCTCGGCCTACGCGCCATCCACCTGGCCTAGCTACAAATTCACCACCGGGCAGGTGAGGGTCCGCGTGATGCCCTCGATCATCTGGACCTTGCTGACGACCATCTTGCCGAGGTCATCGACCGACCCGGCCTCGGCGGTGGCGATCACGTCGTAGGGCCCGGTCACGTCATCGGCCGAGACGATGCCCTCCAGCGCGCCGATCTGGCTGGCGACGGCCGCGGCCTTCCCGACCTCGGTCTGGATGAGGACATAGGCCCGAACCGTCATGACGTTCCCCCTGCTGGACGTGGTCGCCCAGCGTACGCGAACGGGCCCGGACCCTGTTGGGGGGTCCGGGCCCGAGGTCCCTCGCGGGAAGGGGTCAGCGGGAGAGAACCGTGCTCAGGCGGCCGCGGTGTCCGAGGCGTCGGCCTCGATGGCGGCGGTGTCCGGGGCCGTGCCGACGGCCACCTTCCTCGGCTTGGCCGCCTCGGCCACGGGGATGCTGATGGCCAGCACGCCGTCGCGGTAGTCGGCCTGGACCCGCTCGCCGTCGAGGGTGTCACCCAGCAGGAGGCGGCGGAGGAACGCGCCCTGCCGACGCTCGCTGGCCAGGACCTGGTCGCCGTCCTCGCGGGCCCAGCGGCGCTCGGCCTTCACGGTGAGCACGTTGCGCTCCACCTCGAGGTCGATGGACGCGGGGTCCACGCCGGGCAGGTCGAGGAACACGTGGACGGTCTCGCCGCGGCGCACGGCGTCCATCGGCATGGCGGGGGCACTGTTGCGGGCGAAGGCCTGGTCGGCCGCGCGGTCGATCTCACGGAAGGGGTCGAACTGGAGAAGCATCTCGGTTACCTCCGAAGCGGTGGGCGTCACTGGTGAGTATATGAGGAAAGTTGAGCGTTGACAAGTCAACTTTCCTCACGTTTCGGAGCGCGACGAAATCCCCTGGGCTTACGGGGGTTCCTGCTGCTCGCCCGCCGGTTCAGGCGTCGTCGAGGTTCTTCTCGAGGTCCCGGAGCTGGTCGCGCAGCTCGGCGGGCAGGCGCTCGCCGATGAAGTCGTAGTGGCCCTCGATGAGGTCGATCTCGTTGCGCCAGGCCTCGACGTCGACGTGGACCAGGTGGTCGACGGTGGCCGGGTCCAGATCCAGGCCGCTGAGGTCGAGGTCCTCGACGCGGGGCACCCGGCCGATGGGTGTGTCGTCGGCCTCGACGCGCCCGTCGAGGCGGTCGATGATCCACTTGACGACGCGGCTGTTGTCGCCGAAGCCGGGCCAGACGAACTTGCCCTCGGCGTCCTTCTGGAACCAGTTGACCCAGTACAGGCGGGGCAGCTTGGAGGCGTTCGTGGCGTGCTCGCCGATGCCCAGCCAGTGGCTGAAGTACTCGCCCATGTTGTAGCCACAGAACGGCTGCATGGCGAAGGGGTCGAAGCGGACCTCGCCCACGGTGCCGGCGGCCGCCGCCGTCTTCTCCGAGGACATGATCGAGCCGAGGAACACGCCGTGCTCCCAGTCCTTGGCCTCGGTCACCAGCGGCACCGCCGTGGCCCGGCGCCCGCCGAAGAGGATGGCCGAGATGGGGACACCCTCGGGGTCGTCCCAGTCGGGGGAGATGACCGGGCACTGCGCGGCCGGGGCCGTGAAGCGGGCGTTGGGGTGGGCCGCCGGGCCGTCGGTGTCGGGTGTCCAGTCCTCGCCCTTCCAGTCGACCAGGTGGTCGGGGGCGGGGCCCATGCCCTCCCACCAGACGTCGCCGTCGTCGGTCTTGGCCACGTTGGTGAAGATGATGTTCTCGCCCAGGGTGCGCATGGCGTTCGGGTTCGTCTCGTCGGACGTCCCCGGGGCGACACCGAAGAAGCCGGCCTCGGGGTTCACGGCATAGAGGCGACCGTCGCTGTGGAACTTCATCCAGGCGATGTCGTCGCCGATGCACTCGATCTTCCACCCGGGGAGGGTGGGGATCATCATGGCCATGTTGGTCTTGCCGCAGGCCGACGGGAAGGCGGCGGCGATGTACTTGGTCTCGCCGTCGGGCGGGGTGACCCCGAGGATCAGCATGTGCTCGGCCAACCAACCCTGGTCGTGGGCCATGGCCGAGGCGATGCGCAGGGCGAAGCACTTCTTGCCCAGCAGGGCGTTGCCGCCGTAGCCCGATCCGTAGGACCAGATCTCCCGGGTCTCCGGGAAGTGCGAGATGTACTTGTTGTCCCCGTCGCAGGGCCAGGCCACGTCCTCGGCGCCGTCGACCAGCGGGTGGCCGACCGAGTGCAGGCACTTGACGAACGAGCCGGCGCCCAGCACCTTGAGGACCGGGGTCCCCATGCGGGTCATCGTGCGCATGTTGGCCACGACGTAGGGGGAGTCGGTGAGCTGCACGCCGATGTGGGCGATGTGTGACCCGAGCGGGCCCATGGAGAAGGGGACCACGTACAGCGTGCGGCCCCGCATGGCGCCGGTGAAGTACTCGAGGACCTCGGCCTTCATCTCGGCCGGCGCCCGCCAGTTGTTGGTGGGCCCGGCGTCGACCTCGCGCTCGGAGCAGATGAAGGTCCGGTCCTCGACCCGGGCCACGTCGGCGGGGTCGGACCGGGCCAGGAAGCTGTTGGGCCGGAGCTCGGGATCGAGCTCCTCGAAGGTGCCGCTCTCGACGAGGAGCCGACACATCCGGCCGTACTCCTCCTCGGAGCCGTCACACCACTCGACGGCGTCGGGCTGGAAGATCTCGGTCCACTCGTCGACCCACTCGAGCAGGCGGCGGTTGGCGGTCGGGGCGCTGGTCGAAGGGGACATGGTCACTGCTCCTGGAGCTGGTCCGGGGTCCCGAGGTCCACCTCGGAGCCCATGCGCACACCGGTCGCCCTACCCGAGCCGTCGAGGTCGAAGACCACGCGCTGACCCTGGCGGAGGGTGCGGAAGAGGGACCCGGCGAGTGCGTCCTCACTGAGGTCGTACTCGGTCAGGTCGGCGGCATCGCTGATGATCGAACCGACCCCGGTCCCGGGGTCGTAGGCCTTGATGACTCCCTGCACGTCGTCGCCTCCGCTGCGATCAGCGGGCGGCTTTGACGACCTTGCCGGCCCGGATGCACGAGGTGCAGGCCCGGACCCGGCGGGTGCGTCCGTCGACGACGGCGCGCACGCTCTGGATGTTCGGGTTCCACCGGCGACGCGTACGACGGTGGGAGTGGCTCAGCTTCATGCCGAACGACGGGTGCTTGCCACAGATCTCACAGACCGCAGGCATGTCGGGGGGACCTCACAGAACAGGCAACAGGGTGGGAGAACGGTACCAGCCGACCAGCGGCGTCCCGCAGTCCGAAGGTCCCGGTCCCCGTCCCCCCGGCACCGTGGCGCGGGGGTCCGAAGGTCCCGATCGGCGCCGACCCGGCTCCGGGGCGATCGGGACGGCGTGGCTACCATCGGCCGCCATGGCGACCCGCGAGCTCCTCGGCGCTGACGACCTGCGGGCGGCGATCGCCACCTTCCGCGACCTCCTCCGGTCGCACCAGGACCCGATCAACCGTCTCAACGTCTACCCCGTCCCCGACGGCGACACCGGCACCAACATGGCCCTGACCCTCGAGTCGGTGGTGACCGAGCTCGACGGCGCCGGCCCGGCGATGGCCGACACCTGCAAGGCCATCGGCCACGGCTCCCTCATGGGCGCCCGCGGCAACAGCGGCGTGATCCTCTGCCAGGTCCTGCGGGGGCTCACCACGGTCCTGGCCGAGGCCGACGAGGCCGACGGCCGGACCTGGGCCCGGGCGCTGGCCGAGGCGTCGACGGCGGCCTACGGCGCCGTGGGCACACCGGTCGAGGGCACCATCCTGACCGTGGTCCGGGAGGCGGCGGAGGCCGGCGCCGAAGCCGCCGGCGCAGGGGGCTCCCTGGTCGAGGTGCTCGACCGCTCGAAGGTCCAGGGCGCCGATGCCCTGGCCCGCACGCCCGAGATGCTCCCCGTGCTGAAGGAGGCGGGGGTGGTCGACGCCGGTGGCACCGGCTTCCTCCTCCTGCTCGACGCCCTGCTCCACGTCCTCGACGAGCGGCCCCTGCCCGAGCCCGACCTCATCGACGTGCCCGAGGAGGACCTGGCCCGGACGCTGGCCCACGCCGGCCACGGCGAGGGTGGCGGGTCCGGCATCGCCGACCTGCGCTACGAGGTGATGTACCTCCTCGAGGCCCCGGACGCGACCATCCCGGCGTTCAAGGACGTCTGGGCCGGCATCGGCGACTCGATCGTCGTCGTCGGTGGCGACGGCCTGTGGAACTGTCACATCCACACCGACGACATCGGTGACGCCATCGAGGCCGCCCTCGACTGTGGCCGCCCGCGGAAGATCCGGGTGACGGATCTGCTCGAGCAGGTCGAAGAGGAGCGCTGGGTCCGAGACGCCGCCCCGGAGCTCGACGGCGTGGTCGGCACCACCCCGGTGCCCACCGCGGTGGTGGCCGTGTGCACCGGCGACGGCATCCGCCGCATCTTCCACAGCCTCGGGGTGCAGGGGGTGGTGCTGGGGGGCCAGACCATGAACCCGTCGACGGCGCAGCTGCTGGAGATCGTCGAGGCGGTGCCGGCCGACGAGGTCGTCATCCTCCCGAACAACAAGAACATCATCGCGGTGGCCCGCCAGGTCGACGCCGAGACCGACAAGACCGTCCGGGTGGTGCCCACGCGGGGTGCCGCCGAGGGCTTCGCCGCCCTTCTGGCCTATGACCCCCAGGCCACCGCCGACAGCAACGCCGAGGCCATGGGCGAGGCCGCGGCCTCGGTCATCGCGGGCGAGATCACCCAGGCCGTCCGGGAGTCCAGCAGCGATGCCGGGCCGATCCGGGAGGGCGACTACCTCGGCATCAGCAACGACGGCATCAAGTCGGTCGCCTCCTCGGTGGCCGAGGTCGCCGTCGGCCTCCTCGACGTGCTCGTCGGCGAGGAGCACGAGATCGTCACGATCATCGAAGGCGAAGGCGCCACCGTGGGCGACACCCGCCACATCCGGCAGTGGCTGGAGGACAACCGGCCCGACGTGGAGACCGAGGTCCACCACGGCGGCCAGCCCCTCTACCCCTACTACTTCGGCATCGAGTGACCCTGGCCCCTCGTTCTGGCACCGGATGTGCTGGTCCCGGGCCGCAGATCCGGTGCCAGAAGCAACCCACCGCGTTCTGGCACCGGATGTGCTGGTCCCGGGCCGCAGATCCGGTGCCAGTTGGGGCAGGAGCGCCGTGAGCGAGTCGCTCACCTTGGCGGACTTCGAAGCCCGGGGGGTCGAGACGCTCAACGGGGTGGGGACCAAGCGGGCCGAGGCGCTGGAGCACCTTGGCATCCGCACCCTGCTCGACCTGCTCACGGTCTACCCGCGCCGCCACCTGGACCGGACCCGCCAGGCCACCATCGGCGAGCTCGAGCTGGGGGAGGAGGCGACCCTGCTGGTCACCGTCGAGAAGGTGAGCAAACGGCGGACCCGCAACGGCAAGACCATCGTCGAGGTCCGCGTGAGCGACGGGACCGGCGGCCTGACCGTCCCGTTCTTCAACCAGCCCTGGCGGGAGCGCCAGTTCCACCCCGGCCAGACCCTGATCCTGTTCGGGAAGATGGACACCTACCAGGGCCGCCGCCAGCTCCAGAACCCCGTGCTCGACGTCGCGGGCGACGAGACGGGTCGGATCGTGCCCGTCTACCCGCAGTCGGAGAAGGCCCGCATCCACTCCAAGGACTACCGGGAGTGGATCGCCGAGGCCCTGCGTCGGTCCGAGGCGCGGGGCATCGCCGACCCGATCCCGCCGGAGCTGCGCACCGAGCACGGCTTCGTGGCGCGGGAGACGGCGATGCACGACATCCACCTCCCGGAGGAGATGGACGACGTGTACCGGGCCCGGCGGCGGCTGGTGTTCGACGAGCTGTTCCGGGTCCAGGTGGCGCTGGTGCGGCGCAAGCTGGAGCTGGAGCGGACCACGCCGGGCATCGTGCACGACCTCGGCGGGCGCCTGGTGGAGGCGTTCCACGGACGGCTGCCCTACCCGCTGACCGGCGCCCAGCATCGGGTCATCGCCGAGATCGAGGCCGATCTCGGGCGCACCTTCCCGATGCACCGGCTCCTCCAGGGCGACGTCGGCTCGGGCAAGACCGTCGTGGCCGTCAGCGCCCTGCTGGTCGCGGTGCAGGGTGGGCACCAGGGCGCCCTGATGGCGCCGACCGAGGTCCTGGCCGAACAGCACCACCTCGGTCTCCGGGACCTGCTGGCGGACCTCACGGTGCCCGATGACTCGACCCTGATGGGCGAGCGTCCGTTGCGGCTGGAGCTGCTGACCAACCGGACGACCGGCACCGAGCGGACCCGGCTCCTCTCCGGTCTGGCGGACGGCACGGTCGACCTGGTCGTCGGCACCCACGCGCTGATCCAGGACCAGGTCAGCTTCCGGTCCCTGGGCGTGGTCGTCATCGACGAGCAGCACCGGTTCGGCGTCGAGCAGCGGGCGGCGCTGCGGGACGCCGGCCAGGGCGACCGGGTGCCCGACGTCCTGGTCATGACGGCGACGCCGATCCCGCGCACCGCCGCCATGACCGTCTACGGCGACCTCGACGTGTCGGTCCTCGACGAGCTCCCGCCGGGGCGCACCCCGGTCGAGACCGAGTGGGTGCGCACCGAGGAGGGCGCGCTGGAGATCGGCAAGCCCGAGCTCTGGGACAAGGTGCGGGCCGAGGTGGCGGCGGGCCGGCAGGCCTACGTCGTCTGCCCCCTGATCGAGGAGAGCGACAAGCTCCAGGTGGCGTCCGCCGAGCAGACCTGGGAGGAGCTGCGCACCGGCGAGCTGGCCGGGCTCGAGGTCGGCCTGCTCCACGGCCGGGTCACGCCCAAGGAGAAGGAGGCCACGATGGCCCGCTTCCGGGCGGGACGCACCGACGTCCTCGTGGCGACCACGGTCATCGAGGTCGGTGTCGACGTCCCCAACGCCACGGTCATGGTCGTGCTCGACGCCGACCGGTTCGGCATCGCCCAGCTCCACCAGCTGCGGGGGCGGGTCGGGTCGGGGCGCAGACCAGTCGTACTGCTTCCTCGTCGGCCAGGGGCTCACCGAGGACGGGGAGGCCCGGCTGGAGGCGATGGTGCGCACGACCGACGGCTTCGAGCTGGCCGAGGTCGACCTGGACCTGCGGGGCGAGGGCACCCTCTTCGGCGAGCGCCAGAAGGGCCGCAACGACCTCAAGCTGGCGTCCCTGCGCCGGGACAAGGAGTGGGTGGTGAAGGCCCGCCGGGCGGCGCTGGACCTGGTGACCGCCGACCCCGAGCTGGCGGCCCACCCGCTGCTGCGGGACGAGATCGACCTCCTGCACGAAGACGACGACGCCGAGTTCCTGCTGAAGAACTGATCCGGGGGCGGCCCGACCTCGTGCTGGTTGCCGGTGACCGTCACCGCGAACGGCACCGCCGCCGACGCGATGCTGCGGCCATTACGCAGCATCTGAAATACGGAAAACTAATGAAAATGTCGTACAGGTGTTTGCATCTGGCTCGTGGCGCGGCTAGGCTGTGGGGATGTTGGATCCGGTCCGGCTGGTCGAGGCGCTCGCTGAGGAGCGAGCGGGCCTGCCCCAGGATCGGCTGCGGGAGGACCTCGGCTCGGCGGTGTCGCTGATCGCCTGGATCGCCGGGCGTGAGGTGCTGACCATCCAGGAGCTGGACCGGTGCGAACCCGATCCCTCGGACCCGGCCAAGGACACCGCCGAGAAGGTGGAGCGGGACCAGAAGCTGGAGCCCGGGAAGGCGAAGGCCAAGACCCGGAAGGCCGAGCAGATGAAGTCCCTGCCGGAGACTCAGAAGGCCCTCGAGAACGGCGAGGTCTCCGAGGCCCACGCGCAGGCGCTGGCCGACGCCCGGGCAAAGGCCGATGCCAAGGCGCGGGCTGCGTTGGAGCAGAACGAGAAGCGGTTGCTCGGCCTCGGGCGGGACGAGACGGCCACCGACTTCCGCCGTCGCCTCGAGCGGTTCGTCAAGGTGCACAGCGCGGACGACGGCCGGGACGAGCACGACCGCAAGAACGCCCGCCAGCGCCTGTCGATCTACGACGACAAGGACGGCATGACCCAGGTGCGCGGCGCCTTCGGCCCCGAGGCCGGGCAGCGCATCCGCACCGCCCTCGACGAGGTGAGCCAGGAGCTGTTCCGTCGTGACCACCGGGACCACCCCGAGGGCGAGCCCGTGCCCACCGGCGAGCGCACGAGTGAGCAGCGGCTGGCCGAAGCGCTCGACCTGCTCTGCCGCCGCCATCGGGGCCAGGGCCCGGCCAAGAACAACGACCGGGCCGTGGTGATCCTCTCCTACGACGACCTGCTGGGGAAGCTCGACGCGGCCGGCATCGCCTCGACGCTGGCCGACGGCACGCCGGTCCCCGCCTCGGTCGCCCGGCGGATGGCCTGCGATGCCGGGATCATCCCGCTCGTGCTCGGTGGCGACTCGGTCCCCCTCGACCTCGGCCGGGCGAAGCGCATCGCCAGCCCTGGCCAACGGCTCGCCCAGAAGGCGCTGTGGTCGACCTGCTCGATCGCCGACTGCCGGGCCCCGTTCGCGTGGTGCGAGATGCACCACATCGAGCCGTTCAACGAGGACGGCCACTTCGGGCCGACGGACATGGACAACCTGACCCCGGCGTGTCACCACTGCCACGACCTGGCCCACACGCCGGGCTGGGACATCGAGAAGGAGGCCGACGGGACGGTGGTCACCACCGCCCCCGACGGCACCACCTGGCGCCGCCGGCCGGACCGCTGTCAACCCGAGGGCCGACCAGCCGAGCCGCCTCCGGCGGCGGCCTCCGAACCCGGGACCTCAGACGCCTCGGCCGCCACCCTGTTCACCCACGCCGCGTGACCGACCTCGCCCGCTCCGCCCACCGCGCCGCGTGGTCAGTCGCCGCGGGCGTCGGCCTCGTCGGGGACGACGAGGTCCCAGCGGTCCATGCAGTCCTCGCAGCGGTAGGCCACGGTGTCGCCGGGTTCGTAGGGGTCGTCGGCGGGACGGTGGGTGAGGAGGTGGCAGACCCCGCCGCAGTCCACGCACACGATCTTGTCGGGCACGAGCTCGAAGGGGTCGGTCACCCCGGGCAACCTACGCCGGTGGGTCGGGCGGCGGGCGAGCCGGTACCGTCCCCCGGGTGACGAAGGTGCTCTGCCCCGGGTCGTTCGACCCGATCCACAACGGCCACCTCGAGGTCATCGAGCGGGCCGCCCACCTCTTCGACGAGGTGGTGGTCGCGGCCATGCGCAACCCCCAGAAGGGCGAGCCGCTGTTCTCCCTCGAGGAGCGGGAGGCGATGATCAGCGAGAGCCTGGCGCACCTGCCGAACGTCTCGTTCACCATGTTCTCCAGCCTGGTGGTGGACCTGGCCCGCGAGATCGGGGCAGACTTCATCGTGAAGGGACTGCGGGCGGTCTCCGACTTCGAGAGTGAGTTGCAGATGGCCCAGATGAACCACGCCATATCGGGGGTGGACACCCTCTTCATCCCGTCGGCCTCGTCGCATTCGTTCCTGGCGTCGAAGCTGATCCGGGAGATCGCCCGCTTCGGCGGCGACGTGGACTCGATGGTCCCCGAGCCGGTGGCCAAGCGCCTGGCGGAGCGTCTGGCATGAGCGCCACCGAGCCCACCCCCGCCAAGGCCACCGGGTACAAGATGCCCGAGGTCGAGCAGCTGATCGACCGCATCACCGACCTGATCGACCAGGCCCGGCCGATGCCGCTGTCGACCTCGGCGATGATCAACAAGGACGAGATCCTCGACCTGCTGGTCGAGGTCCGCTCCCGGCTCCCCGAGGAGCTGCGGGCCGCCCGCTGGCTGCTCAAGGAGCGCGAGGAGTTCCTGGAGAAGGTCAAGCGCGAGGGCGAGGACCTGCTCGAGGAGGCCCGCAGCCAGGCCGAGCGGATGGTCCAGCGCACCGAGGTGGTCAAGGCCGCCGAGCAGCGGGGCCGTCAGATCGTCGAGAAGGCCGAGACCCGGGCCCGCCAGATGCGCCACGAGGCCGAGGACTTCGTCGACACCAAGCTCGGCAGCTTCGAGATCGCGCTCGAGAAGATCCAGGCCCAGGTGGCCTCCGGCCGCGAGAAGCTCCAGGCCGTGGCCACGCCCAAGGCCGAGGACGACCTCGCCGACGTGGCCCAGTTCGGGGCCCACGGCGACGAGCGCACCGAGTTCTTCGACCAAGAGCACTAGGCAGGCTTCGCCTGTGCAGCCGGCGGCTGGGAGGCCTGTGAACCCGCAGTTGCGGATCGGGGTCGCCGATCTGCTGCGGACGCTCGGGACGCGGCGGGAGTATCGGGCCCAGGTCCGCTTCGACGATCTCGGCGTGGTGTCCACCCGGGTCGACCCCGACGCCGACGTGGACCTCGAGTTCTTCATCGAGGCCTTCAGCGGTGGCATCTCGGTGACCGGCCGGGTCGAGGTGCCGTGGACGGGGGAGTGCCGACGCTGCCTCGATGTCGTCAGCGGCACCACCGTGCAGCACGTGCAGGAGATCTTCGGCGGCCCCGAGGGCGACGAGGACGCTTACCCGCTCGGCCACGACGAGATCGACCTCGAGCCGATGGTCCGCGACGTCGTCGCCGGCGCCCTCCCGCTGGTGCCCCTCTGCCGCCCGGACTGCGCCGGCCCCAGCCCCGACCGCTTCCCGACCGGCCCCGCCGACGAGGACGCCCGTCCCGCCGACCCGACCGCACTGGACGACCGTCGTTCGACTGACCGGCGGAGCGGAGCGCAGCCGCTCTCGTCGCCGGCCGCATCGGCGGAGCCGGCGGAGCGGAGCGGAGCAGTGTGACGACTGTCGTTCGAGGACTGACCACCGCCCCCCGGTAACCTCGAGACGTCGCATCACCGCCGTGCCCACGCACTGAAGATCTCGAGGACCTGACGATGGCCGTCCCCAAGAAGAAGACCTCCAAGATGAAGGGCCGCAGCCGCATGGCTTCGGCTTGGACCATCAAGACCACCGGTCGGGCCACCTGCCCGCGCTGTGACGCCGTGCGTCGCCCCCACCGGGTCTGCGGCAACTGTGGCTGGTACGCCGGTCGCCAGGCCGTCGAGGTCGACTGACCGAGCGATCCGCTCGAACAACGGGGGGCGAGACGCGGATGCTGCCCGTAGCCGTTGATGCCATGGGCGGCGACAACGCCCCCGCCGAGATCGTCGCCGGCGCCATCCAGGCCGCCGAGGAGCTGGGCGTCCCCGTCGTCCTCGTCGGACGGCCCGAGGACCTGGGCGACACCGGGGGCCTCGAGGTCATCCCGGCGTCCGAGGTCATCGCCATGGACGCCGATCCGGCCAAGAGCGTCCGGCGCATGAAGGACTCCTCGCTGGTGCGGGCCGCCGAGGCGGTGCGGGACGGCAAGGCGTCGGCCATGGTCAGCGCCGGCAACACCGGCGCCACCATGGGCTCGGCGCTGTTGCGCATGGGCCGCATCAAGGGCGTCAACCGCCCGGCCATCGCCACCCCGATCCCGGCCCCGGGCCACGAGCACCCGACGGTGATGCTCGACGCCGGCGCCAACGCCGAGTGCGTGCCCGAGATGCTCGTGCAGTTCGCCCTGATGGGCGCCGTCTTCGCCCGCCGTCGCTACGGCATCGAGACGCCGCGGGTGGCGCTGCTCTCCATCGGGGAGGAGGCGACGAAGGGCTCCCCACTGGTCAAGGAGACCCATGCCCTGCTGGCCGAAGGGGCGGTGCGAGGCGGTGGGGGCGACCTTCGTCGGCAACGTCGAGGGCCGGGACCTCATGGGCGACGACGCGGACGTGGTGGTCACCGACGGCTTCACCGGCAACGTCGCCCTCAAGACCCTCGAGGGCGGGCTGAAGTCGATCGTCGGGGCCATCTACGAGGTGTTCGGCTCCACCGAGGAGACCCGGGCGGCCGCCGACGTGCTCCTGCCCGCCCTGATCCCTCTGGCCGAGCAGCTGGACCCCGACACGACGGGTGGGGCCATGCTCCTGGGCGTCGACGGGGTCTGCATCATCAGCCACGGCTCGTCGTCGGCCCGGGCTGTGGTCAACGCGGTCAAGGTGGCCGCCGAGATGGTCGAGGCCGATCTCGTCGGGGGCCTCACCGCGGCGATCCGACCGCCGGAGTGAACTGAGGGATCACCAGACATCCTGAAAGGGATGCTCGTGCTACCCGCAAGCGGGAGGTCGGCGGGGCTACACTTGTTCGACCACCACGACGAGCGAACGGGGAGAGTGCGCACGTGCCGGCCGAGACCCATGTCGAACAGGGCCCGATGGGACGTCCCGAGGTGCTGGCGCTGATCCAGGACCGTCTGGCCGACATCCTCGAGATCGAGCCCAACCAGATCCAGGAGGGCCATTCCTTCCAGGACGACCTGGACGCCGACTCCCTGGCCCTGATCGAGCTGGTGGAGGCCCTCGAGGAGGAGCTGTCCGAGCGTTCGGTCGGGTTCCGCATCGAGGACGAGGACCTCGAGGACCTGAAGTCGGTCCGCGACGCCGTGGACTACGTGGTCGCCCGCCTCGGCTGAGGCGTCGGCGATGACGTGACGAGGGGACCTGTGGACACCAGCGAGCGCGCCATGACCGACCTGGCCGCGCGCCTCGGTCACCGCTTCGCCGAACCCGGCCTCCTCGTCGAGGCCATGACGCACCGGTCCTGGTGCGCCGAGAACCCCGGCACCCCCTCCAACGAGCGGCTGGAGTTCCTGGGCGACGCCGTGCTCGGCCTGGTGGTCGCCGACCACCTGTTCCAGGTGGACGGGGCCATGCCCGAGGGCGACCTGGCGATGGCCCGGGCCGCCGTGGTCAGCACCGAGGCCCTCGCCCAGGTCGCCTCCCGCATCGAGCTCGGGCAGTTCATCCGCCTGGGCAAGGGCGAGGACGCCACCGGTGGCCGGGACAAGCGCTCGATCCTGGCCGACGCCATGGAGGCCGTGATCGGCGCCGTCTACGTCGACGGTGGCCTCGACGCCGCGCGTGACCTGGTGCTGCCCCTGGTGGCCGACCGGCTCGCCGGCGCCGTCGCCGGCCCCGGCGAGGCCGACCACAAGACCCGGCTGCAGGAGGCCTCGGCCCGCCGCTACGGCCAGGTCCCGCGCTATGAGGTGTCGGGCACCGGCCCGGACCACGACCGCCGGTTCACCGCCGTCGTGCGCATCGGCGGCACCGAACGGGGCCACGGCACCGGCAAGTCGAAGAAGGAGGCCGAGCAGGCCGCCGCCCGCGAAGCGTGGCGGGCCCTCCGCGCCGAACCCGAGAGCCGAACCGCTGATGCCTGAGCTGCCCCCCACGTCGAAGCGCCCGACGCCGTCGCCCCCCACCACCGTCGGGACACCGGACCATGCCTGAGCTCCCTGAAGTCGAGACCGTCCGCCGGGACCTGGAGCGCGACATCGCGGGCCTGCGCATCAAGGACGTCGAGGTCACCGACCTGCGTTCGATCCGCCGCCACGGCAAGAAGGCGCCGTTCGTCAAGGCCCTGGACGGGGCCAAGGTCACCCACGTCAACCGGCGGGGCAAGTACCTGGTGCTCTCCCTGGACACCGGCCGCGTGCTGGTCATCCACCTGGGCATGAGCGGCCAGCTGCGGCGGAACGCGGCCAAGGACGCCCTGGAGCAGCACACCCGCGTGGTGCTCACCTTCACCCAGAAGGGCCAGCTCCGCTTCATCGACCCCCGCAAGTTCGGCGAGATGTTCGTGGTCGAGGCCGACGCCGTCGACGACGAGGTCCCCGAGCTGGCCCATCTGGGCTTCGACCCCGTCGAGCAGGCGGTGTCCTGGACCCGTTTCGGCCAGGCCCTGGTGAACCGCAGCGTGAAGCTGAAGCCGCTGCTGATGGACCAGAAGTTCATCGCCGGGATCGGCAACATCTACGCGGACGAGATCCTCTACGGCGCCGGCCTGCGCTATGACCGCCTGTCGGATTCGCTGTCCACCCAGGAGATCCGCCGGCTCTACCGCTCGCTGGTCGAGACCCTGCACGACGCCATCAAGTACCGCGGCTCGACCCTCTCCGACGGTCAGTACGTCGACCTCCAGGGCAAGCCGGGCGAGTACCAGGAGCACCATCAGGTCTATGACCGCGAGGGCCAGGCCTGCCGCCGCTGCCGCTCGGTCATCGTCCGGGTGAAGGCCAACAGCCGCAGCACCTTCTACTGCGAGCAGTGCCAGGTGTGATCGCGTAGCGATCGGCGGGCCGAATAGGCCTGCAAGGCGATGAGCCGTCAGGCGAAGAGCCCTGAGCACTGAGGACCTGACCGACACAGGCTGACACGGCACACCCTGAGATCCGTGGGGTGCGCGATCGGCTCGGGGGGGCTGGCTAACGTCCGGAGCATCACTGTTCCGCGGGGTCTGACGTGTTCCTGAAGTCGTTGTCCATGAAGGGCTTCAAGTCCTTCGCCGACGCCACCCGGCTCGACCTCGAGCCCGGCATCACCGTGGTCGTCGGCCCCAACGGGAGCGGCAAGTCCAACGTCGTGGACGCCATCGGCTGGGTGCTCGGTGCGCAGGCCCCGAGCATCGTGCGCTCCAAGGCGATGGACGACGTGATCTTCGCCGGGACCTCCCAGCGCCCCGCGCTCGGCCGGGCCGAGGTGGCCCTCACCATCGACAACTCGGCCGGGCTGCTGCCCATCGAGTTCACCGAGGTCACCATCAGCCGGACGCTGTTCCGCTCCGGCGACAGCGAGTACGCCATCAACAACGTCCCCTGTCGCCTGCTGGACATCCAGGACCTGCTCTCGGACTCCGGCGTCGGTCGCCAGCAGCACGTCATCGTCAGCCAGGGCCAGATCGACGCCGTGCTCAACGCCAAGGCCGAGGACCGGCGGGCGATCATCGAGGAGGCCGCCGGCATCCTCAAGTACCGCAAGCGCAAGGAGCGCTCCGAACGCCGCCTGACCGCGACCGAGGGCAACCTGAACCGGCTGCAGGACCTCGTGCGTGAGGTCCGTCGCCAGCTGCGCCCGTTGGAGAAGCAGGCCGACGCCGCCCGCCGTCACGCCGGGGTCGTCGCCGAGCTGACCGCCCTGCGCCTCTACATCGCCGGCCGCCAGATCGACGAGCTGCGCACCCGCCTCGAGAAGGCCGTCACCGCCAAGGCCGAGCTGGCCCGCGAGGGCGAGGACCTGAAGGGCCGCCTGGCCCACCTCGATGCCGAGGTCACGCGCGCCGAGGCCGAGCTGTCGGCCCGCGGGGCCGACGACGTCGGCGACGACCTCGTCCGCTTCGAGTCCCTGCGGGAGCGGGCCCGGGGCCTCTCGGCCGTGCTC
Source organism: uncultured Microthrixaceae bacterium (assembly GCA_963777805.1). Taxonomy (GTDB): domain Bacteria; phylum Actinomycetota; class Acidimicrobiia; order Acidimicrobiales; family DATDAH01; genus DATDAH01. The sequence goes on from CAVZRY010000002.1 coordinate 489,263, forward strand.
AAGGAGCGGGCCCGCGGCATCGACCGGGAGCGCCTGTCCTTCACCGACCAGGGCGTGATCTTCTCCCTGGAGGCCGATGCCGCCGCCCTGCGCCAGGAGCTGGTCGATGCGGCGGCCGAGATCGAGCGCCTCGGTCCCGAGCTGGAGGGCCTGGCCGAGTCCACCGCCCTGCTGGAGCAGGACCGGGCCGCGTTCGACCAGCGGGCGGCCGACACCGACACCGACTCCGACGGTCGGGCCGCCGAGGCCCGGGGCGAGCTCATCGCCCGTCGCGGCGGCATCGAGCGCGACACCAGCGAGCTCAACCGGCTGGAGGCCCGGCTGGCCGAACTGGCCGCCACCGCCGAGCGCCTGGACGCCGACGCCACCCGACGCCGGGAGGACATCGACCGGATCGTCGAGGCCGAGCGTCCCCTGATCGACGCCCTCGAGGAGGCCGAGCACGCCCGGGGCCGGATCGAGCACGACCTCACACGGGCCGAGGACGCCCTGCGTCGGGCCGACGCCGAGCGCCACCGCTGGTCGGCCCGGGCCGACGCCCTGGCGCTGGCCCTGGAGGACGCCCGGTCGCGGTCGGGGGCTGACCACCTGACCTCGGTCGACGGCGTGCTGGGGCCGTTGTTCGAGGCCATCGAGGTCGACGACGGCTGGCTCCCCGCGCTGGAGGCCGCCATCGGCGACGCCCTCGGCACCGTGGTGGTGGCCGACGTGGCCGCGGCCCGCCGGGCGATCAGCCGCCTGCGCGACGGTGAGCACACCGGCGCCGTGCTGCCGGTCGCCCTCGATCGGGCCATCGGCGAGGTCCCGGCGGTCGGCGAGCCCGTCCGGGCCCACGTCCGGGCCCAGCGAGCTGAGGTCGAGGCCGTGCTCGACGTCCTGGTGGGCGCCGCGGTGGCCGTCGACGGGGACTGGACCGTGGCCGCCGACGCCGCCGAGGCCCATCCCGAGGCCGTGATCGTCACCCGGGAGGGCGACCGCTTCAGCCCCGCCGGCTGGCGGGTCGGTTCCCAGCAGGGGGGCGCCACCCAGGCCGCGCTGGACGAGGCCCGGGAGCGGGCCGAGACCGCCGAGCGGGAGCACGCCGGCGCGGTCGAAGGCCTCGACGCCGCCCGCCGGGACCTGGCCGAGGCCCAGGGCATCGAGGCCGATGTGGCCCGGGAGATCGACGAGCACGACGGCCGCCGGACCACGGCGCTGGAAGGACTGGCCCGGGTCGACGCCGACCGCCGTGACGGCGAGACCGAGAAGGACGCCCTGACCACGCACCGCGACGAGGTCGCGGCCCGCCTGAGCCGGGAGCAGGCCCGGGTGGCCGAGCTGGAGGCCGGTCTGGCCGAGCTGGAGGTCGACGAGGACGCGGCCAAGGCGGCGGGGCGCGAGCTGCGCACGTTGCGGGGGGCGATCGAGGAGCGGGCGGCCGAGCTCGCCTCCCGTCGGACCGACCTCGAGGTCCGTCAGGCTTCGGTCCGGGAACGCATCCGGGTGGCCGAGCAGCGGCTGGGTGAGATCGAGCCCCGTCTGGCCAAGGACGCCCACGAGCGGGAGCACGCCGAGAGCCGCCGGGGCGAGATCGACGCCCGGGCCACCGCCGTCGACCGCCTGAGCCGAGAGGTCGAGGCCCGCTCGGCGGAGATCGACCAGGTCCTGGACGGGCTGCGCGAGAAGCGCCGGGCCCAATCCGAAGCCGTGCGGGGCGTGGCGGCCCGGCTGGACGGGCTGCGCCGGGAGCGCAGCGAGGCCGAGCGCACCCTCGGCGAGGTCCGCGAGCGCTCCCAGCGCGAAGAGGTCCGGGAGGCCGAGGTCGCGGTCCGCCTGGAGACGGCCATCGAGACCCTCCGGGTGGAGCTGGACTGCGAGCCCGATCGGGCCGTGGCCAGCGAGTGCCCGCCCCTGCCCGAGGGCAACACCGCCACCGGCCGGGCCCGCGAGCTCGAGCGGGACCTACGGCTGATGGGCCCGATCAACCCGCTCGCCCTCGAGGAGTTCGAGCAGCTCCAGGAGCGCCACGAGTTCCTGAACGGCCAGCTGGAGGACGTGCAGGAGTCCCGCCGGGAGCTGCGCAAGGTCATCAAGGCCATCGACGACGAGATCCGTGACGTCTTCACCGCGGCCTACGCCGACGTGGCGGCCAACTTCGAGTCCCTGTTCTCGACCCTGTTCCCCGGCGGCACCGGTCGCCTGAGCCTGACTGACCCGGACAACCTGCTGGACACCGGGTTGGAGATCGAGGCCAAGCCGTCGGGCAAGAACGTCCGGAAGCTCTCGCTGCTGTCCGGTGGCGAGCGGTCCCTCACCGCGCTGGCCTTCCTGTTCGCGGTCTTCCGCAGCCGCCCGTCGCCCTTCTATGTGATGGACGAGGTCGAGGCCGCCCTCGACGACGTGAACCTCCACCGGTTCCTCGACCTCCTGGCGGAGTTCCGCCAGGAGGCCCAGCTCATCGTGGTCAGCCACCAGAAGCGCACCATGGAGGCCGGCGACGTCCTCTACGGCGTCACCATGCAGCCCGGTGGCTCCTCCAAGGTCATCTCCGAGCGGGTCACCGACTCCGAACTGGTGAACTGATCCGCGGCGGTCCCGGCCCGACGGGTCAGCGGCGGACCCCGACGGGACGAGTCGTGTCCTGGTTGGTGGCGTCGCCCAGCTGGCCCTTGTCGTTGCTCCCGACGCAGACGGCCTGACCGCCGCCCAGGCGAAGGCAGGTGTGGTCGAGCCCACCGCCGATGGCGAACTGGCCGCTGCCGGCCCCGCCCAGGTTGACGGTGCCGGCCACGTTCTGCATGGCGACGGCCCGCTTGCGGTCCACGGTGCTCCGGTCGCCGAGCTGACCGCCGGTGTTGCGGCCCCAGCAGCGGACCTGGCCGTTGCCGAGGCGGGCGCAGCTGTGGTCGTCGCCCACCCCGAGGCCGGTCACACCGGTGAGCGCCGCGTTGCTGGGCACCGTCACCACGTGCGGGCGGTTCTCGGCCGGTCCGTCACCCTTGCCCAGCTGGCCGTGGGTGTTGTCACCCCAGCAGGCGACCCGGCCGGTGTTGATGCGGGCGCAGGCGTGGAGCAGGCCGGCATGGACCTCGGCCACGTTGGACAGGGAGCCGGCGCCGCCGAGGCCGGCCACCAGCACCGGGCGGTCGTGAGGGTTGTTGGTCTCATCGCCGAGCTGGCCGGCCGCCCCCGCCCCCCAGCAGGCGACGCGGCCGTTCGCGAAGGTGGCGCAGGTGAAGTTCTTGCCGGCGCTGACCTGCGCCACACCGGTGAGGGGGCCCGTGCCGTCGAGGTTCGTGACCGTCACGGGCCGGTTGGTGTCAGCGTTGTCGTCGTTGCCCAGCTCGCCCTCGTCGTTGCGACCCCAGCAGCGGACCTGGCCGCCGAGCAGGACGGCGCAGGTGTGGGTGAAGCCGGCCGACACCTGACGGACGTTGGTCAGGTTGCCGTTGCCGGTGGCGGCCACGACTGGCTGGGCGTTGACCGGCGAGCCCGCCGAGCCGGTGCCCAAGCCGCCCTCGATGTTCGATCCCCAGCAGCGCACCTCGGTGGAGGTCAGCACCGCGCACGAGTGGTTGCCGCCGGTGGACACTTGGGTGATGGTGGCCATGGGCGCCGTACCGCCGCCGTTCTCGACGGCCACGGGCCGGGCCGCGTTCGACTGGGTGCCGTCGCCCAGTTGGCGGAACGAGTTGTCGCCCCAGCACCGGGCCTGGCCGTTGGACAGGCGGGCGCAGGTGACGTCGATCCCAGCGTCGATCTGGGTCATGCCGGTGAGTGCGGCTTCGGTGCCGTCGGCCTCGGGCTGGGCGCCGGCGGCGGTGGGCCCCCAGGTCGGCAGGAGCGCAGTGGCCAGCGCCACGGTCACGAGCAGGGCGAAGCGGCTACGGAGCATGGCCGTGAACGTACTCCGCGGCATGGCGCCGGGCGCTCACGGCAGGCGGCTGAACCAGAGCAGGGAGAGGGCCGAGGTCACGACGAGGAGGGCGATGCCGAGGCCGAGGAACCAGGTGCCGACCTCGCGTTCGACGGTCTCGGAGTCGACGGTGCCGCCGATGTCGGCGAAGGCGTCGGCCAGCTCGTCACCGGTGGTGGCCGAGAAGAACTCGCCACCGGTCGACTCGGCGATGGCCTGAAGCGCCTGTTCGTTGACCGACACGTCCACCGGGCCTTCGCCCGGGATGTCGATGGTGGCGCCCTGGGTGCCGAAGGCGATGGTCGACACGGGCACCCCGGCGTCTGAGGCTGCTTGAGCCGCCTCGACGTCCGGGCGCCCAGAGGTGGTCTCGCCGTCGGACATGACCACGAGCTGGCTGGGCGGCAGGTCCTCGCCGGCTTCGGCGGCGGCATCGGCCTGGTCGGACTGGGCGATCTGGATGGCGTCGAGCCCGGCGAAGATGGCCTCGCCGATGGCGGTGAACTCGGCCAGCTCCAGCCGGCCGACCGCGTCACGGACCTCGTCGTGGTCGGTGGTCGGGGTGACCTGGATCGTGGCGGAGCCGTTGAAGCTGATCAGGCCGACCCGGACGTTGTCGGACAAGCCGTCGACGAGGTCGGTCGCGGCCTCTTGGGCGGCCTCGATGCGGTTCGGCTCGACATCGGTGGCGTCCATCGACAGCGAGGTGTCGATGGCGAGGACCAGCACCGGGCCGAGGGGGGCCGCCTCGTCCCGGGTCGGTCGGGCGATCGACACGACGAGGAGGGCGAGGGAGGCCAGGAACAGCCCGGCGACGAGGTGTCGGCGCCAACCCGGTCGCTTCGGGGCGACGGAGTCGAGCAGCTCGACGTTGGTGAAGCGGACCGTGAAGGTCGACCGACGGCGCCATTGCAGCAGGCCGTAGAGGACGGCCAGTGCGGCGACGACCAGCAGCAGCCACAGCCAGTGCGGGGCGAGGTAGTCCATCAGGCGCGGGGCACCGCGTAGCGGGGCGGCAGGCCGAACAGGCCTGCAGGGCGATGAGCCGTCAGGCGAAGAGCCATCAACGGTGCGCGGTGCCGGCGGCGACGCGGCGCCGTTGCTTGCGGCGGCTGACGAAGCGGACGATGTCGAGCAGCCAGTCCCGGTCGGTGCGCAGGACGAGGTGGTCGGCGCCGGCCTGGCGGAGGCCGCGGGCGATCTCCTCCCGCTGCCGGCCGGCCGCGGCGGCGTAGCGCTCGCGGAGGGCAGGGGAGGTCTGGATCTCGCGGTGGGCGCCGGTCTCGGGGTCGACCAGGTCGATGACCCCGACGTCGGGGAGGGCGAGCTCCCGGGGGTCGACGACCTCCACGGCCAGCACCTCATGACGGTGGGCGAGGCCGCGCAGGGCCCGCTCCCAGCCGGTGGGGGCCAGGAAGTCCGAGACCACGACCATCAGGCCCCGGCGGCGCTGTCCCGCCCTCGCCAGGGAGCCGATGGCGGCGGTCAGGTCCACCGGGCCGTCGGCGCTGACGCCGGACGCCTGGGTGGCGGCGTGCAGCGTCCCCATCAGGTGGCGGCGCCCGGTGCCCGGCGGCAGGATCTGCACGCCGTCGGCCCCGGCGACGAGCACGCCGAGGCGGTTGCCCGTCCGCAGGGTGATGAAGCCGATGGCCGCCGTCGCGGCGAGAGCCAGGTCGCGCTTCTCACACCGGGCGGTGCCGAAGTCCAGGCTGGCCGAGCGGTCCAGCAGCACCCAGACCGCCAGCTCGCGGTCGGCCACCGTCTCCCGGACGTGGATGTCGGGCATGCGGGCGGTCACGTTCCAGTCGATGCGGCGCACGTCGTCACCGGGGACGTAGGCCCGGGCCTCACCCGGCTCGCTGCCCCGACCGGGGACCAGGCCCTCGTGCTCGCCGTGCAGCATCCCGTCGAGGCGACGGGTGATGTCCACCTGGAGGCGCCGCAGCACCTCCTCGGCGGGGGCCCCGGCGACCCGAGGCGGTGCCGTGCCGAGGCGTCGGCTCACGTCGGCCGGGAGCGGGGGGCGACCGCCGCCGCGGGCACCGTGGACAGGATGCGGACCAGCACGTCGTTGACGTCGATGCCGTCGGCCAGGGCCTCGTAGGACAGCACGAGCCGGTGGCGGAGGACGTCGGGGGCGACGTCGAAGACGTCCTGGGGGAGCGCGTAGTCCCGGCCCCGGAGCAGGGCCAGGGCCCGCCCGGCGGCGACCAGGCCGAGGCTGGCCCGGGGACTGGCGCCGTAGGCGATCATCCCGTTCAGGTCCGACAGGCCGTGGTCGCCGGGCTCCCGCGTGGCGAACACGACGTTGACGGCGTAGTCGACGACCCCGGGGTCGACATACACCTGGTCGGCGGCGCCCTGGAGGTCGAGCACCTGCTCGGGGGACAGGATCTGGGTGGCCGACGGCGGGGAGACGCCCATGCGGTGGACGATCTCGGTCTCCTCCGACGGCGAGGGGTAGCCGATGGGGACGTTCATGAGGAACCGGTCCCGTTGGGCCTCGGGGAGCTGGTAGACGCCCTCGGACTCGATCGGGTTCTGGGTGGCGAGGACGAGGAACGGATCGGGCACGGGGAAGGTCTGGCCCCCGATCGAGACGTGGCCCTCGGCCATGACCTCGAGCAGCGCGGACTGGACCTTCGCCGGGGCCCGGTTGACCTCGTCGGTGAGCACGAAGTTGGCGAAGATCGGCCCCAGCTCGACGTCGAAGGTCTCCGAGGACCCCCGGTAGATGCGGGTGCCGACGATGTCGGCGGGCAGCAGGTCGGGCGTGAACTGGATGCGCACGAAGGAGCCGCCCACGACCTTGGCCAGGGTCTCGCTGGCGAGGGTCTTGGCCACGCCGGGCACGCCCTCCAGCAGGACGTGACCACGGGCCAGCAGGCAGGTGAGGAGGCGCTCGATGGCCTGGTCCTGACCGACGATGACCTTCTTCACCTCGAAGAGGGCCTGTTCGAGCAGGGCGGCCCGGTCGGGACCGGGAGCGTCGTCCGTGGTGGGCGCGGGCGGCGGCGGGGCCTGGGTCACGGCGGGTCACCCTACGGCTGGGTCGACGGATCGGGGACGCGCGCCACGGGTACCGTCGCCCCGTGCGGTTGCTCGTGGTGGACGACGAGGTCGACCTGGCCGAGGCTGTGGCGACCGGCCTGCGCCGGGAGGGCCACGCCGTGGACGTGGCCCACGACGGCGAGGCGGCCCTCGCCGCGGTGGCCGTCGACGAGTACGACCTGGTGCTGCTCGACATCACCATGCCCGGTGAGCACGACGGCCTGGCGGTGTGCCGGGCCATCCGCGACGGCGCCGCCGCCGGGCCCATGCCCCGGGTGCTGTTGTTGACCGCCAGGGACACCGTCGACGACCGGGTCATCGGCCTCGACGCCGGCGCCGATGACTACCTGGTCAAGCCCTTCGCCTTCCGGGAGCTCAACGCCCGGGTGCGCACGCTCCTGCGGCGGGACGCCGCCCCCACGGGAGCCATCATCGAGGTGGGTGACCTCCGGCTCGACACCGCCCGCCAGGAGGCGACCCGGGACGGACTGGCGCTCGACCTGACGCCCAAGGAGCTGGCGGTCCTGCACTGGTTCCTGACCCGGCCCGGCGTCGTGGTCTCCCAGGAGGAGCTGCTGACCCACGTGTGGGACGCCAATGCCGATCCCTTCACCGCCACCGTGCGGGTCACGGTCGGCACCCTGCGCCGCAAGCTCGAGGCCGCCCGGCCCGAAGCCCCCGTCCCGCTGGAGACGATCATCGGCCAGGGCTACCGCCTGCGGGATCCGGCATGAGCGCCACCCGCACGTCGATCGGCCTGGCCTCCCGGCTGCCGCCGTGGGCCGGTTCCATCCGGGTCCGGCTGACCGTGCTCTACGCGGTGCTCGTGTTCGGGCTGTCGGCGCTGGTCACCGGCGGGGTCTACCTGGGCCTGCGCCTGTCGCTGTCGGACGAACCGGTGTCCCGCACCTTCAACATCACCCGGGTCGTCCGCACGCCGCAGGGGACCGTCGAGGTGCCCCAGGGCACGGTGCGGGCCGAGATCCAGGGCCTCGAGGCCGAGGTCAACGACCGGGCCCTCGACGAGCTGGCCAAGTGGTCCCTGCTCGCTCTCGCCGCCGCGGCGCTGGCGGGAGTGGGCGTGGGCTGGTTCGCCGCCGGACGGGTCCTGCGCCCGGTCGACCGGATCACGGGGGTGGCCCGGGAGATCCAGGCCACCGACCTGTCCCGCCGGATCGACCTCGACGGGCCCGACGACGAGATGAAGGAGCTGGCCGACACCTTCGACGGGATGCTCGGCCGCCTCGACGAGGCCTTCGCCGGCCAGCGTCACTTCTTCCAGGAGGCCTCCCACGAGCTGCGCAACCCCCTGGCGGTCATCCGGGCCAACCTCGATGTGGCCCTGGCCGACGACGACGCGTCGGCCGACGAGCTGCGGACCGCCGCGGAGCTGGCCGCCCGGACCGCAGAGCGGATGACCCACACGGTGGACGACCTGCTGCGCTACGCCCGCAACGAACAGGCCGAGATGCAGCGGGAGCCGGTCGACCTCGGCCCGTTGGTCACCGAGACCGCCGAGGAGTTCCGGTCGCCGGCCGCGACCCGTTCGCTCCGTGTCGCGGTCGCGGTGCCCGACGGCGAGGTCCGGGTGTCGGGGGACCGCGCCGCCCTGCGGCAGGCCCTGGCCAACCTGCTCGACAACGCCGTGCGCCTGGCGCCCGAGGGCTCGACCATCGAGGTCGGCACCGGTGTCGACGGTCCGTGGGCCTGGATCGCGGTCCGCGACGAGGGCCCGGGCATCGCCCCCGATGACCAGCCCCTGGTCTTCCGGCGGTTCTGGCGGGGGGCGGCCGGTGACGGCCCGCGGGGGAGCGGGCTCGGCCTGGCCATCGTCGACCAGATCCTGGTGGCCCACGGTGGCGCGGCCCGGGTTGCCTCCGAGCCCGGGCGGGGTTCGGTCTTCTCCCTGTGGATCCCCCGGGACCTGGGAGATCGCTGAGAACGTCTTTCGGTCGGCTTTCGGGTTGACTGCCTACGTTCCGCGATGTGACCAGCGTCCCCCCGACCCACCAGGTGCCCGTGGCCGATTACCCCGATACCCCGCCGCCGATGTTCTCGGCGCGCCCGCCCGACCTGCCGCCCATGGGCGAGCCTCCGGCCCCGGAGGGCCCCCGGCCCCGTCGGGGGCGGACAGTGGTCGCCGTCATCGCCGGTGTGGCCCTCCTCGCCGGCGGCTTCACCGCCGGATGGGCCGTGAGCAACAGCTCCGACGACAGCGGCGACGACACGGCGGCCGCCGCGGCCGCCCCCGCCGTCTCGGTCGAGTCCGACACCGACGACCGGCCGGGCGACGCCCCGCTGGACACCTCCGGCGAGGAGCCGGTGGCCGCAGTGGCCGACGCCGTGGCGCCGACGGTCGTGCAGATCGAGACGACGACCGGACTCGGGTCCGGTGTCATCTACGACCCCGACGGTCTCGTGCTGACCGCCGCCCACGTGGTGGAGGGCAGCGACACGGTCACGTTGCGCCTGGCCGACGGCACGAGCCGGGACGGCACGGTGCTCGGCACCGACACCGAGAGCGACATCGGCGTCGTGGCCATCGACGGCGGCGGGGCGGATCTGCCCGTGGCCGTGCTGGCCGACGAGGCCCCCGACGTCGGGGACCTGGCCGTGGCCGTCGGCAGCCCCTTCGCCCTGGACCAGACGGTGACCTCCGGGATCGTCAGCGCTCTGGACCGACCTGCCCCCGCCGGCGGCCCGTCGGTCGGCACGATCCAGACCGACGCCCCGATCAACCCGGGCAACTCGGGCGGTCCGCTGGCCAACCGGGACGGCGAGATCATCGGCATCGCCAGCTACATCCAGAGCCAGACCGGCGGCAACATCGGCCTCGGGCTTCGCCATCCCCATCGACATCGCGGAGCGGGTGGCCGACGCCCTGGTCGCCGGGGAGCCCGTCGAGTTCGGCTACCTCGGCATCGAGGGCGGCGACGCCGCCGGTGGCGAGGCGGGCGCCCTGATCGCCGCCGTGGTCCCCGGCTCGCCCGGCCGAGGACGCCGGCCTGCAGCCCGGCGACCTCGTGATCGGGCTCAACGGCGACGCCGTCACCAGCTTCGGTGACCTCGGCGTGATCATCCGCCGCCATGTCCCCGGCGACGAGCTCGAGCTCACCGTCTCCCGCGACGGCGACGAGCAGCAGCTCACCGCCACCCTCGGCTCCACCGTCGACTGACGAGCGGTCCGGCACCGGCAGTCTGACCGGGTTCCGTCCAGCTGACCCACTCCGTGGCTGCCTCGGCGACGTCAGTGAACGAGCTCACGCCGGGTGAGGTTCTTCGGGCGCGGGAGCCCGGACCGCCCCCGACGACGGGCCGCCCGTCCCCACGCCCCGGCGGTTGCCTCGGTTTCGGTCTTGTCCCGGGGCTCAGCCGTCCCGGCTGGCCGGGCCAGAAGCAGTGCTCGGTAGGGTCAGCGGGTCATGGAGATCCTGATCCTGGTCGTGGTGGTCGTCTGCATCCTGCTGGCGCTCATCCCCCGCTACATCGCCGTCCGGGGCCGCACCGAGGCCCCGCCGAAGGCCGAGCTCCCCGTCCCTCACCCCTGGCCCCGACGGGTCCGGCCGCCGCCTCGTCGACCGCCACCGTCGAGGCGCCGGCCCGCATCGGCGACCGGATCGGCAAGACCCGCGAGCGCCTGGCCGGGGCCGTGCGCTCGCTGCGCTCCCGCTCGACCCTCGACGGCACGGTCTGGGACGAACTGGAGGAGGCACTGCTCTCCGCCGATGTCGGCGTCGGCACGACCACGGCCCTGCTCGACGGCCTGCGGGAGCAGGTCACCGCAGGGCACGATCGAGGGCCCCGATGCCCTGATCGATGCCCTGAAGGCCGACGTCGAGGCCCGCTTGGAGGGCGACCGCAGCCTGGCGGTGTCCGAGGACGGCACCACGGTGTGGCTCTTCGTCGGGGTGAACGGCGTGGGCAAGACCACCACCATCGGCAAGCTGGCCAAGCGGGAGGTCGACGCGGGCAAGAGCGTCGTGCTGGCCGCCGGGCGACACCTTCCGGGCCGCCGCCGGCCAGCAGCTGGGGATCTGGGGCGAGCGCACCGGCGCGGACGTGGTCCAGGGCCAGGACGGCGGCGACCCCAGCTCGGTGATCTTCGACGCCGTGCAGCGGGCCGCGGCCCGGGGCGCCGACCTCGTGCTGGCCGACACCGCCGGTCGCATCCACACCAAGTCCAACCTGATGGAGGAACTGCGGAAGGTGCGCCGGGTCGCCGACCGCGATCCCGGCGACGTCACCGAGGTCCTGTTGGTGCTCGACGCCACCACCGGCCAGAACGGCCTGGCGCAGGCCCGACAGTTCACCGAAGCCGTCGAGGTCACCGGCGTCGTGCTGACCAAGCTGGACGGCTCGGCCCGGGGCGGCATCGTCATCGCCATCCAGGACGACCTGGGCATCCCGGTCAAGCTGGTCGGCCTGGGCGAGCAGGCCGAGGACCTCATCGTCTTCGACCCCCACGAGTTCGTCGACGCCCTGTTCGAGGGCTAGGAGCAACGCCATGGTCCGCATGATCCTCTTGCCGCTGCGGTTGCTGCTGTTCCCGTTCCGCTTTGCGGCCGGCTCGGCCAAGGCCGGCTACGTCGCCGGGCGGGCGGTCGGCTTGAGCCGGTCGGTCTTCTTCGGCCTCGGCTTCGCCTCCGGAGTGCTCGTGGCCTCGCCGAAGGCCCGCAAGGTCGCCTTCGCCGGTGTGGGTCGGGTCACGAAGGCGGTGGCCGAGGCCCAGGAGAAGGACGAGTCGGCGCCTGTCGCTCCCGACGCCCGCCGTCGCCCCGGACCTGGTCGTCGCTGCCCCGCACGGCGTGGTGCTCGCCGACCCGACCTCCGGCGACGGCGATGACCCGACCGGGCCGGTGCTGCCGACCGACTAGCAAGGGTCCCCAGGACAGCACGAGGGGGACGACATGCGGCTCTGGCCGGAGGAGTACGAGGACCTGCGGCCCGAGGCCCGGGAGATGATCGGCAGCCTGCTCGGGGCCATGTCCGACGACGCGTTCGGGGCGGGCGACATGCCCGCGGACGCCTCCGTCGAGGAGAAGGTGGCGCCGGTCCCGGCAGGCGATGGCCAACTTCTTCGCCCCGGTCGCCCGAGGCCGAGGTCCGGGAGATCGCCGGCGGTGTCGTGCCGGGTGTTCGTGCCCGAGGGCCCGGCCACCGCCGTCTACCTCCACTTCCACGGGGGCGGGATGATCATCGGCGCCCCGGTGATGAACGACGTCGGCAACCTGGCCCTGAGCCGACATCACGGCCTGGCGGTGGTGTCCGTCGACTACCGCCTGGCCCCCGAACACCCGTGGCCGGCGGGCCCCGACGACGGGGTGGCCGTGGCCGCCTGGCTCCTGGAGCACGCCGAGGCCGAGTTCGGCAGCGGTCGACTCATCCTCGGCGGCGAGTCCGCTGGTGGCTACATGGCCGCCGCGGTCGCCCTGCGCATCCGGGACGAGCTGGACGCCATCGACCGGGTCATCGGCCTGGAGCTCGTGTTCGGCGTCCACGACTGGGGTCGCTCACCCAGCCAGCGGGGCCTGCGCCCCCATCGGGGCCCCGACCTGCTCGACCCGAGTGGCATCGAGTTCTTCTGTGACCTCTATCTCCCCGGCCGGACCGACGACGAGCGCCGCGATCCGGCCATCTCACCCGCCTTCGCCGACCTGACCGGCATGCCCCCCGCTCGCTTCAGCGTCGGCACCGGCGATCACCTCTGCGACGACACCCTCTGGATGGCCAGCCGCTGGGTGGCCGCCGGCAGCCCGGCCGAGGTCTGGGTCGGCCCCGACCTGCCCCACGGCTTCATGTGGTTCCCCTGCGAGCTGACCAAGCGCTGGCAGTCCCACATGACCGACTGGTTCACCCGCATCCTGAGCTGAGGTCGGGCGTGCCGTAGCCTCGCCGGACAGTGGAGGGGGAGGGGCGGTGACTGCGGGCACGACCCAGACGGCGACGATCCTGGTCACCGATCTCGTGGGCTCCACCGAGCTCCGCGTCCGGCTGGGCGAGGAGCAGGCCGACGCCCTGCGCCGGGTCCACGACGACCTGCTCGCCGCCGCGGTCACCGGCCACGGCGGCACGGTGGTCAAAGGACTCGGCGACGGTGTGCTGGCCATGTTCCCCGGCGCCGCCGACGCGGTGGCGGCCGCGGTGGAGATCCAACAGGAGGCCCATCGCCATGGCCGCCGATCGCCTGAACCAGGAGCTGCCGATCCGGGTGGGCCTGAGTGCGGGTGACGTCACCCTGGAGGACGACGACTGCTTCGGCACGCCGGTCATCGAGGCGTCTCGGCTCTGTGCCGCCGCCGACGGCGGGCAGGTGCTGGCCGCCGACCTGGTCGAGGCGTTGGCCAGGGGGCGGGGCGGCCACGCGTTCCGGGAGGTCGGGGAGCTCGCGCTCAAGGGCCTGCCCGCCCCGGTGCGGACCGTCGAGGTCGCCTGGGCGCCGGCTGACCAGCGGCCGAGGGACCCAGCCGCCGTTCCCCCCGCTGTTGTACGACGCCCAGAGCATGCCCTTCGTCGGCCGACCCACCGAGGTCGAGGAGATCACCCGGCTGTGGAAGGAAGCCCTGGCGGGGGAGCGCCGCTGCGCCCTGTTGGCGGGCGAGCCCGGGGTGGGCAAGACCCGGCTGTCCGGCGAGATCGCCCGACCGGGCCCACGACGACGGGGCCGTCGTGTTGCTCGGCCGGTGCGACGAGGAGCTGGGCCTGCCCTTCCAGCCCTTCGTCGAGGCCCTGGCCTACTTCGCCACCCAGGCCTCGCCGCTGCCCGAGGACCTCGGTCGCCATCCGGGAGAGCTGCGGCGGCTCTACCCCGAGTTGGCCGACCTCGTCCCGGGACTGGCCGAGCCGACCCACGGCGACGCCGACGTCGAGCGCCACCGACTCTTCGAGGCGACCGTCGTCCTGGCTCGCCACCACCGCAGAGGCCCACGGCCTCGTGCTGGTCCTCGACGACCTGCACTGGGCGGGCAAGCCCACGCTGCTCCTCCTGCGCCACCTCCTCCGGGCCGAGGAGGCCAGTCGGATCCTGGTCATCGGCACCTACCGCGACACCGACCTGGACCGGACCCATCCGCTGAGCGAGCTGCTCGCCGACCTGCGCCGGTCGCCCGGGGTCGAGCGCTTCCCGCTGTCCGGGTTCACCACCGAGGAGGTCGAGGCGTTCGTCGCCGCCGCGGCGGGCGAGGAACTGGACGACGCCAAGCGGGCCCTCGCCGCGGCCGTGCACGCCGAGACCGAGGGCAACGCCTTCTTCGTGGGCGAGGTCCTGCGCCACCTGGCGGAGTCCGGCGCCATCGTCCAGCGCGACGGCGTGTGGCAGGCGGCCGTGGACCTGGAGGACATGGCCATCCCCGAGGGGGTACGGGAGGTGATCGGCCGCCGGGTGTCCCGCCTGCCCGACGAGGTCAACGACGTGCTCCGCTGGGCGTCGGTCATCGGCCGGGACGTCGACTTCGCCGTGTTGGTCGACCTGGTCGACGGCGACGAGGACGACGTGCTCGAGGCCCTGGACGTCGCCATCGACGCCCGCCTCGTCGAGGAGACCGGAGCGGGTCGCTACCGCTTCGTCCACGCCCTCGTCCGCTCGACCCTGTTGGAGGAGGTGCGTACCACCCGGCGGGTGCGGATGCACCTGCAAGATCGGCGAGTCGATCGAGCGGCGGCGACCCGGGGACATCACCGCCCTGGCCCACCACTTCGCCGAGGCCGCCACCGCCGGCGGACTCGACCGGGCCTGGACTACAACGCCCGGGCGGGGGCCCAGGCCCTCGATCGGGCGGCTTTCGACGAGGCAGCCGGCTTCTACCGCCGGGCCCTGGACCTGCTCGAGGACACCGAGACCGAGGACCCGGCGCTCCGCATCGACCTGCTCATCGGCCTCGGGACGGCGCAGCGAGCGGCCGGCGGCGGTGAGCACGACGCGACGCTGCTGGAGGCCGCGGAGCGGGCGCGGGCCCTCGGCGACGGGATCCGGATGGCCGACGCCCTGTTGGCCGCGTACCGGGGGTGGGGGAGCGTGGCCTTCGCCGTCAACGAGCCCCTGGTGGGTCGGATCCGGGACGCGCTGGACCTGTTGGGCGACGACGGCGAGGCGTCGGAGCGACGAGTCCACCTCCTCGTGACCCTCACGCTGGAGCTGCTGAACGACCCCGAGACCGACCCGTGGTCGTTGCTGGACGAGGCCCACGTAGTACGCAGACCGGCTCGGGTCGCCGGCCCTGTCGGCGCGGGTGGTCGGTGCTCGGCTCCACGTTCGCAGCGACCTGTCCTCACGGGTCGGCCCCGTCGACGCCTACGACCTCGACGCCTACGAGCAGGACATCGATGCCGTCGAGGTCGAGACCGCACGTCTGGACGCGGAAGACCCCTGGCTGAGCTCGTTCGGGCCGACTCACCGGACCCAGTGGGCCCTTCGGCGCGGCGACGTCGCCACGGCGGCTCGGGGCATCGAGGAGCTGGGCGCGCTGGCCGCCCGTTCGGGACGGATCCTGCACAACTGGATCGCGGCGTTCAACGCGGCCGGGGCGCGGCTCTACACCGGCGACCACGCCGAGGCCGAGGTGCTGATCGAGCGGGCGGCCGATCTGGGACGGGCCGCCGGCGAGCCTGATGTCGAGCAGTACTGGGGGAACCAGATGATCTTCCTCCGCCGCCAGCAGGGCCGGCCCGAGGAGTTGATCGAGATCGCCGAGGCCGTCGTGGCCGAGGAACCGATCGGCTGGGGGGAGTGGTGCGCCGCCTTGGCCCTGCTCCAGAGCGAGGCAGGAAGAGCCGACGACGCCCGAGCGTCCTTCGACCGGGCCCTCGTGTCCCACGGGTCGTCCGACCACCGGCCCTTCGTTCCCACCGCCGTCACGCTCGCCCATGTCGCCGCCGACCTCGGCGCAGCCGACGCTGCGCCCGGGCTCGTCGACCAGATCGAGCCGTTGCGCGGGCAGATGGTCGGTTGGACGACGCTGGCCAGCCTCGGCCCGGCGGACCTGGTCCTGGGCCGCCTGTACCTGCTCCAGGGACGAACCGAGGACGCGGCGGCGGCGCTGGTCGCCTCCGCCGAGCTGTGCGAACGGGGTGGGCTGCGCCCATTCCTGGCCCAGACCCGTCTCGCCCAGGGCGAGGTGGCTCGGGCGCAGGGTGACGAGGCGGTGGCCCGGGCGTTCTTCGAGCAGGCCCTCGAGGTCGCCGAAGCCGGCGACTTCGGCACCACGATCCGCCGCGCCCGCTCCGCCCTCGACGCCCTCGGCTGACCCGTCCACAGCCCGTTCTGGCTACACCCCTGTGTCGCGGAGAACACGGGGGTGTGCCCAGAACGGTGGGTGTGGGGTCGTACGCTCGCCGCAGGAGGTCATGACTGATGGGATTGCTGCGACGGGGTGGTGACGGTCCGCAGGGCCGCAAGTTCCAGATGCGCCAGAAGGCGCTGTCGATCGGCGACGACTACTGGGTCGAGGACGAGGACGGCAACAAGGCGTTCAAGGTGAACGGCAAGGCGATGCGGGTGCGTGACACCTGGGTGCTCGAGGATCCCGCCGGCAACGAGGTGGCGATGATCCGGGAGAAGAAGCTCTCGGTCCGCGACAAGATCAAGATCGAGTATGCGGGTGGCGGCGAGGCGGTCGTGAAGAAGGCGCTGGTGGGCATCCGGGACCGCTTCGTCGTCGACGTCGAGGGCGGCGAGGACCTGAAGGTCACCGGCAACATCGTCGACCACGAGTACAAGGTCGAGCGCGACGGCGACAAGATCGCCGAGGTGTCCAAGAAGTGGTTCCGGCTCCGGGACACCTACGGCGTCGAGATCGAGGACGAGGCCGACACCCTGCTGATCCTCGCCGTCACCGTCGCCGTCGACGCCATGGCCCACGACGAGCCCGCCTGACCCGTCGTACTGGCGCCCGATTGCGGCGCCATCGCGCCTCGATGAGGCGCCAGAAGGGTTGGCTCAGGGGGAGAGGCGGGCGGTGACGCCCTTCATGCCGAGCTCGTCGGCGAGGGCGAGGGCCTCGGTGCGGGCGTCGGCGTCGCCGGTCAGCACCGCCAGGTCGGCCAGGGCATCGGTGAGTCGGGCCCGGGTGCCGGCGCGGCGGTAGTCGGCGACGGCCGCGCGCAAGGTGCCGTCGCCGGCCTCGGTGTCGCCCAGGACGATCTCCAGCGCTCCGAGGCAGTGGTCCACGAGGCGGTCGGCGATCTCGGTGCTCCAGCTGGCCCACTGGCCCCGACGGGGACGGAGCTCCGTGGCCAGGTCGGCGGCGATCTCGGTCAGCCTGAGGTCGATGGCGATCTGCGTGGCCCATCGCGACGGCGTGCAGTCGGAAGGCGGCGGGGACGTGCTCGAAGATGTCCCGGTGCCAGGCCACGAGGCCGGACGCGGCGGCGTCGCGGTCACCGTCCATCCAGGCGATCAGCGCCGGGATCGGCCAGGCGCCGAGGTTCGGGCCGTGGTCGGCGAACATCGTCCGGGCCACTTCGGCCGCGGCCTGCAGCTCACCCTGATCGAACAGCACCCGCATGCGGTGATTGCCCACGATGGTCGCACCGGTGAAGCCGATGGCGGCGGTCTCCTCTTCGGCCGGGGCCACCACGTCGTCCCAGCGACCGTCGAGCACCGCCAGGTTGGAGGCGGTGCACACCCGCCCCCACCAGTGACCGAGGGGCAGCCGGCGACGGTCCATGGCCAGGAGCTCGATCGAGCAGCCGGCGAACGGCGTCGATGTCGTTGGCGAGGAACCGTGCCTGCATCTCCCCGTAGCGGGCGATCGACAGGCAGCGCGGGTCGCCGGATCTCGTCGCCCAGCTGCCTCCATCCGGCGGGCCACCTCGAGGACGCCGTCGACGTCACCGATCGGCGAGCGATGCCTGCCGGGCGACGTCGAGGGCCCGGTAGCGGGCGGTGACGTCGCCGCTCTGCTCGGCGAGGCGGAGGCCCTCCTGGGCCTCGGTGCAGGTGGATCGTCGGATCGGCGTCGAGGACGCGCCAGTTGCTGCTCTGGGTCAGGCAGCGGGCCCGCTCCCGACCTGATCCTCGGCCAGCGCATCGAGGGCCTCGTCGAGGAGGCTCGGACCGACCGTGTCGCCGAAGTCGAGCCAGACGGCGTTCTCGTAGCCGTACCCGTAGGCGGCCCGTGCCAGGAGGTCAGGCCGCGCCGCTCGCCGGGCGGCGTCGGCCGCCGCGACGAAGTCGGCTCGGCCGGTCGCGGGGTCGCC
This sequence comes from uncultured Microthrixaceae bacterium, assembly GCA_963777805.1. Classification (GTDB taxonomy): domain Bacteria; phylum Actinomycetota; class Acidimicrobiia; order Acidimicrobiales; family DATDAH01; genus DATDAH01. Next base: position 507,405 of record CAVZRY010000002.1, read on the forward strand.
CGCGGCGTTGCGGGCGTCGCCGAGCGCCAGCAGCAGCTCGGCCCGACGGGTGGCGTTCGGCGGTTCGAGGAGCTCCTCGGTCTCCACCGCGAGGCGCCGGAAGGTGATGGCCTGCTCGAAGGCCAGCTGCTCGGCTGCCTCCACGGCCGCCTGCCTGGCGTAGGCGATGGCCTTCTCGCCGTCGGCCAGGGCGGCGGCTTCACCGAAGTGGTGGGCCAGGTCGGCTGCAGGCGCCTTCGGGCCTCGAGGGCCAGCGCCACACGGTGGTGCAGGCGCACCCGACGGCTGGTGCCGCAGCTCCTCCAGGAGGGTCTGGCGGACGAGGGCGTGGGCGAAGCGGAAGCGGTCGAGCACGTCGTCGTCCTCGACGACCAGGCGCCGGGCCCCGGCGTCGTCGAGCACCGTGACCACCTCGTCGACGTCCCGGTCGAGGGCGGCGGCCAGGACGGCGGCGTCGAAGGCGGGACCGATCACCGCGGCGGCCCGGAGCAGCTCGTTGGTGGCTTCGTCGAGACCGGCCAGGCGACGACCGATGACCTCCCGGATCCCCTCGGGCAGGCCGATCTGCTCGATGAGGCCCCGGTCGCCCTCCCACCGGCCTTCCCGCTGGACCAGGGCGCCGGACTCGACGAGGTGGACGAGGACCTCGCCGATGAAGAACGGGTTGCCCTCGGTCTCGCTCGAGACCATCTCGGCCAGCTCGGTCACCCGGTCCGGGTCGACCTCGCCGCCCGCCGCCTTGGTCAGGAAGTCCGTCACCTCGTCATGGTCCAGCCCGACGAGGTCGACGCGCTCGACACCGGACTCGCGGCGCAGGTCGGCCAGCGCGGCGGCGAGGGGGTGGGTCCGGGTCAGGTCGGTGTCCCGGTACGTGCCGACCACGAGCACTCGGGCGTCATCCACGTTGCGGACCAGGTGGCGCAGGAGCAGGAGGCTGGACTCGTCGGCCCAGTGCAGGTCGTCGAGCACCACCAGGACCGGGGACTCCTCGCCCGCCCGGGTCAGGAGGTCGGTGACGGCGCCGAAGAGGCGGAGGCGCTCGGTGTCGGGGTCGGTCCGGGGCGGCTCGGGGGCCTCCAGCCCGGGGACGAGGCGGCCGAGGTCGCCGCCCCACTCGTCGAGGTGGGCGGTGATCACCTCGTCGGGGTGTGTGGGCGACGAGGTGGTCGAGGGCTTCGGCCCAGGGCCGGAACGGGACATCCAGCTCCTCTTCGGAGCGCCCGTAGAGCACGGTGGCGCCGCCGTCGTGGGCGACGGTGGCCAGCTCGGCGACCAGGCGGGTCTTGCCGATGCCGGGCTCGCCGGACACGACGACCAGTCCGGGGGCGCCGGCGACCGACCGCCTTCCAGCGCTCGAGCAGGGTGTCGCGCTCGGCCACCCGGCCCGCGAAGTCGTACCACTGGGCCACCCGGAGGGCGGAGGGCATCGGCGCCGCGTCCTGGGCCGCCCGACTCCAGCTCACCGTGGCCACGGGGACGGGTTCGGGGAGACCCTTCAGCGTCCGCTCGCCGGCGGGAACGAACTCGTGGTCGCCCCGGCCCCGGGCCAGGAGGCGGACGAGGTCGGCCACCAGGATCTCGTCGCCGCCGGCCTCGGCGCAGAGCCGGGAGGCCTCCACGACCGGGGTGCCGAAGCAGTCGTCGTCCTCCAGTGTCACGTCCCCGGCGCTGATCCCGATGCGGACCGACAACTGGTCATCGGGGTGGCGCTGGACGTGACCGCCTATGGCCTGCTGGATGGCGACGGCGGCCCCGACGGCCTCGGCGGCGCCCGAGAACAACGCCAGCACACCGTCGCCGAGGCCCTTGACGACCTCGCCGCCGTTGGCCGGTGACGGCCTCGGTCAGCAGCCGGTCATGGGTCCGGCGCAGGGCCTCGGCCCGTTCCTCGCCCAGGGCGACGCGCAGCTCCGTGGACCCGACGAGGTCGGTCACCAGGATCGTCGCCGTCTGCGAAGCCACACCGCCCCTTCCCGTGGACGGAGCCGACCCTAGTGGTCACCTCCGAGGTCGTCGCTCCGGTGGGGATGTCAGGTGAAGAGCGCCAGGAGGCCGGTGATCGCCGCGAGCCCGAGTCCGGCGATGGTCAGCATCCGTGCGGTCAACTTGTCACCCAGCTGGGCCATCTCGACCCGGAGATCGCCGCGCAGCTCGGCGAGGCCGAGATCCAGATCGGCCTTGGTGATCGCCTCGTCGACGTCACGGGCAGGGAACTGGGACAACAAGGCCTGCGTCGCCTCCTCGCCGAGCGTCTTGCGGAACTCGGTGTAGATCGTGTTGCGGTGCTTCTCCTGCAGGGCCATCGACGGACTCCAGGATCGAGACGGACGGTGCTGGGGAAGCGAATCCAGCGTAACCCCTACCCGGTGACACCGTCCGCGGCCCGCAGGGCGACGCGTAGTGTGCGGGGTGGAGGGGAAGGGGAGCCATGGCGGAGTCCGGGCTGGTCACGGTGCTGTTCACCGATCTCGTGGGCTCGACCGAGCTGTCCGAGCGGATCGGGGACGGGGCGGCTGACGACCTGCGCCGTCGCCACTTCGAGTCGCTGCGCTCGGTCATCGCCACGACCGGTGGCGACGAGGTCAAGACCATCGGCGACGCGGTGATGGTCACCTACCGGGGCGCGGCCGACGCCATCGCCGGCGCCGTCGGCATGCAGCAGGCCGTCGACCGGGACAACCGGGCCGGCGGCGAGCCCCTGGCCATGCGGGTCGGCATCAGCGCCGGCGACGCCACCTACGAGGACGGGGACTGGTTCGGTCGCCCCGTCATCGAGGCCTCCCGGCTGTGCGCCGAGGCCGACGGCGGCCAGATCCTGGTCGCCGGCATCGTGAAGGTCCTGGCCGGGTCCCGGGCCGGTCACGAGCTGGTGTCGGTGGGGGAGCTGGAGCTGAAGGGGCTGCCGGAGCCGGTCGACGCCGCCGAGGTCCGCTGGGAGCCCGAGTCCGGCTCCGCCGACAGCTCGAGCGAGCTGACCGTGGCGCTGCCCGTGCAGCTGGAACGGGTCGACGCCTTCTCCTTCGTCGGCCGCGAAGGCGAAGCCGAGGCGGTGACGACGGCGTGGAAGGAGGTGGCCGCCGGTGGACGGCGGACCGTCCTGATCACCGGCGAACCGGGCATCGGCAAGACCCGGCTGACCTCCGAGGTGGCCCGCACGGCCCACGACCAGGGCGCCATCGTCCTCTGGGGCGGGTGTGAGGAGGAGCTGGGCGTCCCGTACCAGCCGGTGGCCGAGGCCCTGGCCCACCTGGTCCGCTCGGTGCCCGCCGAGCAGCTGGCCCCGCTGCTCGGACCGCTCGGCGGCGAGCTCGACCCGCCTGGTCCCCGACCTGCCCCGCCTCGTCCCCGGCCTCGACGAGCCGGTGGCGGGCGAGGCCGACACCGAGCGCTACCGCATGTTCGAGGCGGTGGTCGACGTCCTCGCCAACCTCTCCGCCGAGCAACCGGTCGTCCTCGTGCTGGACGACCTCCACTGGGCGGGCAAGCCGACCCTGCTGCTCCTGCTCCACGTGCTGCGGGCCACCGCGCCGATGCGCCTGCTGGTGGTCGTCACCTACCGGGACACCGATCTCGACCGCCGCCACCCGCTGTCCGAGGCACTGGCCGACCTGCGGCGGATGCCCGACGTCGAGCGGGTGGCCCTGACCGGCCTCGACGCCACTGGGGTGACGGCGTTCATGGAGGCCGCCGCCGGCCACGCGCTCGAACAGGACGGGGTCGCCCTGGCCGAAGCCCTCCAGCAGGAGACCGAGGGCAACCCGTTCTTCGTCGGCGAGGTGCTGCTCCACCTCGTCGAGTCCGGCGCGCTGGTCCAGCGCGACGGGCGCTGGGCCAGCGACTTCCAGCTCGGCGACGTCGGCCTGCCCGAAGGGGTGAAGGAGGTCATCGGCCGTCGCCTCTCCCGTCTCCCCGAGTCGGCCAACGAGGTCCTGACGGTGGCGGCCGTCATCGGCCGGGACTTCGACCTGTCGCTGCTCGGCGCGGTCCACGAGGGCGGCCAGGAGGCCGTGCTCGAGGCCCTGGAGCCGGCCGAGACGGCGGGCCTGGTCCGGCCCACTGGCGACCGGGTCGGCCGGTACACCTTCGACCACGCCCTGCTGCGCAGCACGCTCTACGACGAGCTGTCCACCAGCCGCCGCCTCCGCCTGCACCGGGACGTGGGGCGGGCGCTCGAGGCGCGGGGTGACCCGGACCAGCACCTGACCGAGCTGGCCCGCCACTTCGCCGAGTGCGCCGCCCTGGGTGAGGTCGACCGGGCCGTCGACTACGGCCGCCGGGCTGCGGCGCGGGCCACCGCCGACCTCGCCTACGAGGAGGCCGCGGCCGCATCTGGACCGGGCCCTCGGGCGCCCTGGACCTGGCCGAACAGCCCGATGCCAGCCTCCGCTGTGACCTCCTGCTGGCCCAGGGCGAGGCCTGGTTCTACGCCAACGACCCGCGTCATCGGTCCACGCTCTTCGCCGCGGCCGACGCTGCGAGGTCCCTCGGGGATGTCGATCGACTCGCCTCCGCGGCCATCCGGCTCAGCTTCCGGGTGATCGGTCGACGGGGGATGGAGATCGACATCACCCCCGAGATCGCGCTGCTCGACGAGGTCCTCGAGCGGCTCCCGCCCGAGGACTCGGGCATTCGAGCGCGGGCGCTCATCGCACAGGCCGTCAACGAGGCGCGGCCCGGGGCCGATCAGGAGCGCCGGCACGTCTTGGCCGACGAAGCCCTGGCGATGGCCCGGCGGGTGGGGGACCCGGACGTGTTGCGGGACGTGTTGGCCGAGCACTGGGTCAACTGGTTCGACACCTCACGGCTCGGGTGGCTCGACGAGTCGCTGGCCGAGCAGGACGAGCTCATCGACCTGGCCACCGGTCACGACGACTCGCTCCTGTGCCATGGCCTGCTGATCCGGTCCGTCGCCCACCTCACCCGGGGTGACCGCGTCGAGGCCGACGCCGACCTGGCGGCGGCCCAGGTCCTGGTCGAGCGGCTGCGCGAGCCGGCGATGACCTGGTGGTCGATGTACGAGCACGCGGCCGTCGACCTGCTCCGCGGCCGCTTCGCCGAGGCGGAACCCGCCATCGCGGCAACGGCGGCCTACGGCCAGGAGCATGGCCTGGAGGGCATCGTCACGATGGCGGCGCAGTACTACCGCCTGCGCTTCGACCAGGGCCGGCTGCCGGAGTTCGAGGACGCCATCGTCGGCCTGGTCGCCGATCAGCCGGAGGTGATCGTCTGGCGCACCGCGCTGGCAGCCATCTACACCGAGACCGACCGTCCCGAGCTGGCCCGGCCCCACGTCGAGTTCGTCGGCGGCGACGATTTCGCCCGGGTGGCCACCGGCCAGAACTGGCTCCTCACCCTGGCCGCGACCGGCGCCGTCGCCGCCCAGACGGGGCAGCTCGACATCGCCGAGCGGGGCTACGAGCGGTCCCTGCCGTTCGCCGGCCAACTGTGCTGGACGGGCCAGACCTACGAGCGTCCCGTCGACCTCCATCTGGCCCGCATGGCCTGGGCCCTCGGCCGCTTCGACGAGGCGGAGGCCCACTGTGCCGCGTGCATCGACCTCTGCGAGCGGGCCGACGCCCCACCTTTCGTGGCCCACACCAAGGACACGTGGGCCGGGATCCTCATCGCCCGGGGCGGCGACGCCGACCGGGCGAGGCAGCTGGCGTCCGAAGCCCTGGCCACCGCCCAGGAGCTCGGCATGGCCCGCCTCGCCGAGACCGCCACCCGCCACCTCGCCGCCCTCGCCTGAGACGCCGTACTGGCGCCCGATTTCGGGGTCAGGGCCGGGAAATCGGGCGCCAGAACGATCGGTCAGCGAGGGTTGCGGCCGTTCCAGGCGACGAGGCGGTCGATGAGGGGGGCGTCGTCGGGGACCTCGACGGCGGCGGCGAAGGGCGGGGTGAAGTCCTCCGTGCCCTCGGGCATGTGCTGGCGGGCCTCCTCGAAGGCCTCCATCCGGCCCTCGGCGGGCAGGCCGACCTGCATGGCCGCCAGCGACAGCTCGAGCACCGTCGGGTCCCAGTCGGGGGACTGGCCGGTCGCGGTGGCCAGGTCCCAGGTGTGGACGCTGAGCTCGTTGCTCCACATGATCAGGGTCGCCGAGCCGGGCAGCGTGGCCCAGGGCAGCTCGACCATTCGTTCCAGGGTGGCGTCGTCGGCCCAGGCCTCGGCTGACCTCTGCGCCGACCTGCGTCCCAGGCCGCGACCCAGCCGTCGTCGGCCACGCCCTCGACGACCTCGGGGACCGAGAAGGGGCTCTCGCCCCGGCCCACGTTGCGCACCCGCTGGGCCACGGCGAGGAGATGGCCGGCCAGGGCCCGGACGTCGAACTCGGGGCACGGCGTCGGCGCCTCGAACTGGTCGGCGCCGACGCCGTCGAGCACGGTCCGGGCGGTGGCGTGGGCCCGCCCGAAGACGGTGCGGGGGTCGAGTTCGGTCGAGGTCTCGGTGCTGGTCATGGAGTGACCCTCGCACCCCCTCCGGCCAGATCCTGACCGGAAGTCGGATGGCTAGGTGAAGAGCGCCAACAGGCCCGTCATGGCGGCCAGGCCGAGGCCGCCGATCGTCAGCATCCGGTTGGTGATCTTGTCGACGATCTCGAGCCGGAGCTGGGCGCCGAGGAGGTCGAGGTCGGCCTTCGTCGCCGGCTCATCGACGTCGGGCGGGGAACTGGGACAACAAGGCCTGCGTCGCCGAGGTCTTGGCGAACTCGGTGTAGATCGTGTTGCGGTGCTTCTCCTGCAGGGCCATCGGCCGCACTCCTGTCGATCGTCTGACGGTGCAGGGAAGCACGCTCAGCGTAGCTCCGGGCAGTGACACGATGCCGTGGCCCGTGGGTCGACGGCCCGTAGGATCGGCGGCTCATGTTCGAGACGCTTTCTGACCGCTTCGACGGGATCCTCAAGCGCCTCCGGGGCAAGGGCAAGCTCTCCGAGGCCGACGTCGACGAGGTCCTCAAGGAGATCCGGGTCGCCCTCCTCGAGGCCGACGTCGCCCTGTCCGTGGCCCGGGACCTCGTCGAGCGGATCCGGGTCCGGGCCGTCGGGGCCGAGGTCAGCGAGAGCCTCAGCCCGGCCCAGCAGGTCATCAAGATCGTCAACGAGGAGCTCACCGTCACCCTCGGCGGCGAGACCTTCAAGCTCACCTACGCCAGCAAGCCGCCGACCGTCGTGCTGCTCGCCGGCCTGCAGGGCTCCGGCAAGACCACCACCTCGGCCAAGCTGGCCCGCTGGTTCAAGCAACAGGGCCGCAACCCGCTGCTGATCGGCGCCGACCTCCAGCGTCCGGCCGCCGTCGAGCAGCTCCGCACCCTCGGCGCGTCCATCGACGTCCCCGTCTTCAGCGAGCCCAAGGACCCCGTCAAGGTGGCCAAGGCCGGCATGAAGGAGGCCGCCCGCCTCGGCCGGGACGTGGTCATCGTCGACACCGCCGGCCGCCTGGCCATCGACCAGGAGCTGATGGGCCAGGTCCGGGACATCTCCAAGCAGGTCAAGCCCGACTACACGTTCCTGGTCGTCGACGCCATGACCGGCCAGGACGCGGTGCAGACCGCCCAGTCCTTCCACGAGACCCTCGAGCTCGACGGGGTCATCCTCACCAAGCTCGACGGTGACGCCCGCGGGGCGCGGCCCTGAGCGTGAAGGAGGTGGTCGGCCGACCGATCGCCTTCGCCACCACCGGCGAGAAGATCGAGGACCTCGACCTCTTCCACCCCGACCGCCTGGCCGGCCGGATCCTGGGCATGGGCGACGTGCTCACCCTGATCGAGAAGGCCGAGGAGGTCTTCGAGTCCGAGCAGGCCGAAGAGGCCGCCGCCCGCATCCTCGAGGGCACCTTCACCCTCGACGACTTCCTCGACCAGCTCCAGCAGATCAAGAAGATGGGCCCCCTCAGCGGGATCATGGGGATGCTCCCCGGGGTCCCCAAGGAGGTGAAGGACGCCGAGATCGGCGACAACGACCTCGCCCCCATCGAGGCGATCATCCGGTCGATGACCCTGAACGAGCGGATCGACCCCAAGATCATCGACGGGTCGCGTCGCCGCCGCATCGCCGAGGGCAGCGGCACCTCGCCCAACCAGGTGAACCAGCTGATCAAGCAGTTCCGCCAGATGCAGCAGATGATGCGCAAGATGGGCGCGGGCCCGCCGGGGGCCAAGGGACGCAAGGGCAAGCAGAAGAAGGGCGGCCGCACGACCCAGAAGGGCGCGGCCCCGATCCCCAAGATCCCCCTGGAACTGCCCGGGCTCAACTAACCCCGGGTACCCTTGCCCGTCGCTCGTAGAAGACCAGTTACCGAGGAACCAGCACAGTGGCCGTGAAGCTCCGCCTGATGCGGATGGGCAAGAAGAAGCAGCCGACCTACCGGATCGTGGCGGCCGACAGCCGTTCACCCCGTGACGGTCGATTCATCGAGGTCGTGGGCATCTATGACCCCCGGGCCGAGCCGTCGGTGATCAAGGTCGACAACGAGCGGGCCGTGCACTGGCTCCGCCACGGCGCCCAGCCCACCGAGCGGGTGCAGAAGCTCCTGCAGATCGTCGGGGCCTGGGACGAGTTCAAGGGCAACGCCCCCGCGACGCCCGCCCCCGCCGCCGAGGCGCCGGCCGAGGCCGACGCCGAGGCCGTGCCCGAGACGGCGGAGGCCGCATCATGAGCGACTACGACGACGACACCTACGACGATGACGACGCCAACACCAGCGACGACACCGACGACGGCGGCGACGACTACAACCGCAAGGACCCCAACCTGATCGAGGGGGCGACCGCGGCAGCCGTGCTGGAGTACATCACCAAGTCCGTCGTGGACGAGCCCGACGCTGTCGAGGTGGACAGCGCCGAGACCCGCCGGGGCACCCTGAGCCTCGAGGTCCAGGTGGGCGACGACGACATGGGTCGGGTCATCGGCAAGCGGGGCCGGGTGGCCAACTCCATCCGCACCGTGGTCCGGGCCGCGGCGGCCCGCGACGGCGTCGAGGTCGACGTCGAGTTCGTCGACTAGCTCCGGGCCGGACCACCTGCTCGAGGTCGGGCGGGTGGCCAAGCCCCACGGCCTCCGCGGCGAGGTCGTGGTCACGCTGACCACGAACCGTCCCGAACGGGTGGCCAAGGGCACCGTCCTGCACACCGACAAGGGCCCGCTGACCATCACGGCGTCGCGGCCCCACCAGCACCGCTACATCGTGCGGTTCGCCGGGGTGGACACCGCGAGGCCGCCGACGCCCTCCACGGCCTGGTGCTCTCCGCCGAGCCCCTCGAGGACCCCGACGCCCTCTGGGTCCACGAGCTCATCGGCTCCGTCGTCGTCGACCAGCACGGCACCGAGCACGGCACGGTCACCAGTGTCGAGGTCAACCCGGCCAGCGACCTCCTCGTCCTCGACGGTGGGGGCCTGGTCCCGCTGACCTTCGTGGTCGACCAGGGCGACGGCCGCATCACCGTCGACGTGCCCGACGGCCTCCTGGACTGAGGCGCGGGTGCGCATCGACGTCTTCTCCATCTTCCCGGGGATGGTCACGGCCTTCGCCGGCGAGAGCCTGGTGGGCAAGGCCGCCGCCGACGGGAGCGCTCGACCTCCGGGTCCACGACCTGCGCGACGCCACCACCGACGTCCACCGCTCCGTGGACGACAGCCCCTTCGGCGGCGGCGCGGGGATGGTGTTCACGCCCGGCCCGGTTTTCGCCTCGGTCGAAGCCGCCGACCCGCCGCGACCACTGCTCCTGCTGGGCCCGGGTGGCCGCCGTCTCGACCAGGCCTACGCCACGGAGCTGGCGGCCCTGGACGGCTTCTCCCTGCTCTGCGGGCGCTACGAGGGCGTCGACGAGCGGGTCCACACCCACCTGGTCGACGGCGAGCTGTCCATCGGCGACTACGTCCTGGCGGGCGGCGAGGTGGCGGCGATGGTCGTCATCGAGGCGGTCGGTCGCCTGGTCCCCGGGGTGCTCGGCAACGAGGTGTCGGTGCAGGACGAGTCCTTCTCGACCGGCCTGCTGGAGTACCCGCAGTACACCCGACCCGCCGACTTCCGGGGCTGGGAGGTGCCCGAGGTCCTGCGTTCGGGGGACCACGCCCGCATCACCCGCTGGCGGCGGGCGCAGGCCCTGGCCCGCACCGCGGCCCGCCGTCCCGACCTGATCGAGGCCCGGGGCGGGATCACCGACGACGAACGAGCTCTGCTCGAGGAGTTCGGCCTCGGGGGTTGAGTCGATACGCTCTCCTGACCGTTCGACCACTTCCCCCGGGACCCCGAACGCCTCCCTGACGATTCCCGGGCGCACAGGAGCACGTGCACGATGCAGCCAACCGATCTCATCGACCAGGCCAACCTGCGGGACGACGTCCCCGACTTCGCCCCTGGTGACACCCTGAAGGTCCACGTCCGCGTGGTCGAGGGCAACCGCGAGCGGGTCCAGGTCTTCGAGGGCGCGGTCATCGGCCGCCAGGGCAGTGGCGTGCGCGAGACCTTCAAGGTCCGCAAGCTCTCCTTCGGTGTCGGCGTCGAGCGGACCTTCCCGGTCCACTCCCCGATCATCCAGAAGATCGAGGTCGTCCGGAAGGGCGACGTCCGTCGGGCCAAGCTCTACTACCTCCGGGACCGGGTCGGTAAGCGGGCCCGCATCAAGGAGAAGCGCGACAACTCGTCGACCTGACCGTGGTCTCCCGGCGACAGCAGCTGGGGGCCGAGGGCGAGGCGCGGGTCGCTGCCCACTACGAGGCACGGGGCTACGCCGTCCTCGACCGCAACTGGCGCTGCCGCGACGGTGAGCTCGACCTGCTCCTGCGCACGGGGCGCACGTTGGTCGTCTGTGAGGTGAAGACCCGCTCGTCGGCCGCGTTCGGCATCCCGGCGGAGGCCGTCACCGCCAAGAAGCAGGCCAAGCTCCGGCTGCTGGCCCGCCGCTACCTGGAGACGGCGCCCTTCCGGCCCTCGACGATCCGCTTCGACGTGGCCGGCGTCCTGGCCGGCGAGATCGAGATCATCGAGAACGCGTTCTGATCGATCACCGCACCTTGCCGGGGCGGCGGCGGTACCGGTGCTCCCAGCAGCCCTTGTGCCAGTGGCGGCGCAGGTCCGGGGCGAGACGGGGGACAGCCACCAGGTGGAAGGTCCGGGGCGGGATGTCCTGGTTGCAGCCCGGGCAGATGTAGGCCTTGGTGGCCTCGTAGGGCTGGACGAACCGGGTGTCGCAGTCCTCCAGCAGGGGGTCGGCCGGGGTCACCCGAACACCGCCCAGGCGACGAGGAGCGCGACGACCACGACGGCGCCGACGACCATCGCGATGTCGGCGGCGGTGACGCCGTGGGGGCGGAAGGGGTTGAGACCCATGACCACCGAGTATGGCCCTGGACGGGGCGATCCCGCCGCTACTCTCCGCGCCGTGACCCGACGCTCCCACCTCCTCCTGGTCGCCACGATCGCCGCCGCGGCGCTCGTCCTGTCCGCCTGTGGCGGGGACTCGGAACCGGCCGGCGGTGGCGGGGACGAGGCCGGCCTCGGCCAGAGCGTCTATGAGGACAACTGCGCCCGGTGCCACGGCCCTGACGGCGAGGGCGGCGTCGGCCCGCAGTTGGGCGACGGTGCGGTGGCCGAGAACTACCCGGACATCGAGGACCAGTTGGCCGTGATCCGCGAGGGCCGCAACGGCATGCCCGCGTGGGAGGGCACCCTCAGCCCCGAGGAGATCGAAGCGGTCGCCATGTTCGAGCGCGAGGAGCTCGGGCGGTAACACTCGAGTGGCTTCGCTGCGCTCAGCAACTCGGGCGTCGCCCTCGTGGAGCGTCGTGCGGCTGCTCCGCTCCGCTGCGCAGCGTCACTGACCTCGGTCACTGTCCCTGGGTCCTCGTAGTCTGAGGTCCATCGCTCGGTAGGCCGGCGTCACGGCCCCCTCCACACCCCGTTCCACGCGGAGGGTCCACCGTGCTCGCATCCATCACCTCGGCCTGCCTCCTCGGCATCGACGGCCACGCCGTCCGGGTCGAGGTCCACCTCACCTCCGGGTTGCCCGGCTGCACCATCGTCGGCCTGCCCGATGCCGCCTGCCGGGAGGCCCGGGACCGGGTCCGGGCGGCGGTAACCAACAGCGGGTTCGAGTTCCCGATGCGCAAGATCACCGTGAACCTGGCGCCGTCCTCGCTGCGGAAGGCGGGCTCGGGCCTCGACCTGGCCATGGCCGTCGGGGTGCTCGTGGCCTCCGACCAGGTGCCCGGCGCCGGCATCGACGAGCTGGCCTTCTTCGGCGAGCTCGGCCTCGACGGCTCGCTGCGACCGGTGCGGGGGATGGTCAGCCTCGTCGACGCCTCGCCGGTGGACACCGTCGTGGTGCCGGCTGCGGCCTACGCCGAGGCGACCGTGTACGGGCGTCACCGGGTGTTCTGCGCCCGTCGGCTGGTCGAGGTGGTGGAGGCCCTCCGCGGCGAGGAGCCGTGGCCCGAGCCGCCGGCGCCCGGCGTACCCGCTCCGAACGTCGTCCCGGCGGTGGTGCGGGACCTCGCCGACGTCCGGGGCCAGGCCGCGGCCCGCGCCGCGCTGGAGGTGGCGGCCGCCGGTGGCCACCACCTGCTGATGGTCGGGCCCCCCGGGGCGGGCAAGACGATGCTGGCCAGCCGCCTGCCGGGCCTCCTGCCACCGCTCGGGGTGGACGAGGCGCTCGCGGTGGCCCGCGTCCGATCCGCCGTGGGCGAGCCCCTCGGCATCGGGGAGCTGTCCACGAGCCCGCCCTTCCGGGCCCCGCACCACACGGCGTCGCCGGTCGCCCTCACCGGCGGGGGCAGTGGCCTGCTCCGGCCTGGCGAGGTGTCCCGGGCATCGCACGGCGTCCTGTTCCTGGACGAGATGGGGGAGTTCGCCCCGGCCGTGCTCGATGCCCTCAGACAGCCGCTCGAGGACGGCGTGATCCGCATCACCCGGGCCCAGGCGGCCGCGACGTTCCCGGCCCGGTTCCTCCTCGTCGGGGCCATGAACCCCTGCCCCTGCGGCGAAGCCGGGCCGGAGGGCTGCACCTGCTCGGACGGCGAGCGCTCCCGCTACCGCCGTCGGCTGTCCGGGCCGCTGGTCGACCGCTTCGACCTGCGCGTCGACGTCCAGCGCCCGTCCCCCGACGAGTTGCTGCGGGGCGAGCCGGGGGAATCGACCGCCGTCGTGGCCGCCCGGGTGCGGGAGGCGAGGGCGAGGGCGGCAGCCCGCGGCGTCACCAGCAACGCGCGCATCCCCCGGCGTCGCCTGGACGACCTCTGTCCGGTCACCCCGGAGACCGAGCTGGTCCTGGAGGGGGCGCTGACCCTCGGCCGCCTCTCGGCCCGCGGCCTGGATCGGGTCCGGCGGGTGTCCCGCACCCTGGCCGACCTCGAGGGTCACGACGGCCCGGCAACCGTGGATCACACGCGCATGGCACTGATCCTGCGGGCCCAGCCCCTCGTGGCGGCCTGACATGGCCGAGGAACCGTTCGCCGCCACCGGACCGCTGGTGCCGGTCGAAGCGCCGGTCCCGGCCGAGCCGAGGCCCCTGCCGACGAGAACAGCCGCGCCGGGCCTTGGGCCTCGTGGGCACGGTCGTCGGTCCGACGGTCACCCGCTTCGAGCTGGAGCTCGGCCCGGGGTGAAGGTGGCCCGGGTGACCAGCCGGCACAAGGACATCGCCCACGCCATGGGCCAGTGGGAACGTCGGCCTTGCCCGATGAGGCATATCTCGCCGGCGTGGCCTCGATCCCGGGCGTCGGCCCGGCCACGATCCGCGACGAGTTGTCGGAGCGGACCCCCGAGGAGGCGTGGTCCCGCCTGCGGACCCGACCCGGGGCGCCCGTCGACCTCGATGCGCTCTGGGAGCGACACCTCGACGCCGGCGTGCTGGTCGTGGGCCGCGGCCATCCGGACTACCCGGCGACGCTGCGAAACGATCCCGAGCCGCCGGCCGTGCTGTTCTGTCGGGGCGACCTCTCGGCGCTCGACCGGCGACGGGTGGGTGTCGTCGGCACTCGTCGGGGTTCTCGTTACGGCCTCGACGTGGCCCGCCAGTTGGGTGAGCGGTTGGGGGCTGCCGGCGTGGCGGTGGTGTCCGGTCTCGCGTTGGGCGTGGACGGTGCCGTCCACCGGGGTCTCCTGCGGTCGGGCGGAGCGCCGCCGGTGGGCGTCGTGGGTTCCGGGCTCGACGTCGTCTACCCGGGCGGTCACCGGGACCTCTGGCGGCAGGTGGGGGAGGAGGGCCTGCTGCTCTCGGAGATGCCGCTCGGCATCCGGCCCACCCGCTGGAGCTTCCCGGCCCGGAACCGGATCATCGCCGGCCTGAGCGAGGTCGTCGTGGTGGTCGAGTCCGCCCAGAAGGGGGGTTCGCTCTACACCGCGGACGAGGCGCTGGCCCGGGACCTGCCGCTGTTCGCCGTGCCGGGGCCGATCACCAGCAAGGCGGCCAAGGGAACGAACCGGCTCATCGCCGACGGGGCCATGCCGTTGTGCTCGGTCGACGACGTGCTGTTGGCCCTCGGACTGAGCTCACCGACCGCCTCGGCCCAGACGATCCCCGAGCCCGGAGGCCCGGCCGGTCGGGTGCTCGACGCCTGTGCCCACGAGTCGGTGACCCTCCAGACCCTCGTCGACCGCAGCGGCCTGACCCTGCCCGAGGTCGCCGGCGCCATCGACGAGCTCTGCCGCACCGGCTGGCTGGCCGAGTCCGCCGGCCGCTACGAACGCACCACGCCGCGTTGAACGGAACCGAAACGATGGCAACCGACCGGGGGCCGGGACCTCGTCCGGGCACGGAGGGTGCGGGCTCGGGCGGCCCGTTCCAGCCCTTCTCGCCACCCTCCGTGGTCGAATCGCCGGCTACGACCCGACCCCGGCGAACTGGCACCGGATTTACGTCCTCTGGCACGTAGATCCGGTGCCAGTACGGCGACCGATCACCGCGAGTGGGATTCGCCGGGCCAGGAGGGCCTGCATGCCCCCGACGGCCGGCGGCCCGTCCCCACGCCCCCGTTCTTGCCTCGGTGTCGTTGCCCGCCGCCTGCGGCCTGACAGACCCCGAGTCAGTCCAAGCCGGCGAGCTTGCGGGCGTAGGCGATGGACCGGGGGCGTGGTTGGCGGTGTAGCTGCGGAGCATCTGCAGCTTCTCGGCCTCGAGGCTGCCCTCGGCGTGGACGGCGAGCACGGCGTGGTAGCCGCCGAGGTCCCGGGCGGTGAGGTCCGAGATGAGGTTCATCATGGCCAGGCGCTCGGGGGCGGGGGCGGCGCCGGCGTAGTACTTCTCCAGCACGGGCCGGATCTCGGGCGAGTCCCAGTCGGCGCCCGAGGGCCCGGTCACCAGCAGGCCGCCGGCGAGTCCTGCAGCCAGCTCGACGGCCTTGTAGAAGCCGGAGGCGAAGGTGTACTTGGCCATGTTGGTGGTCATGGGGTCCGGGTAGGCGATGCCGTGCTCGCCGATGCGGGAGCGCGAGCGCCGCAGACTCGGTGAGGGCCCGGACGGTCTCGGCGTAGGCCACCAGTTGGGTGAGCTTGTCGCGGATGTGGCCCGCCTTCGTGACGCCGTTCATCTCGGCGATCAGGGCCGCGGCGCCGACGAAGGCGTCGACCAGCGGGAGCTTGTAGGACACCGCGGTGAAGCGGTGGTACTCCACGAAGGTCAGCGCCAGCGCACCGGCCTTCTCGGGCTCCTGGCAGAGGAAGACCCGCTCCCAGGGCACGAAGACGTCGTCGAAGACCGTGAGGGTCTCGAGCAGTCTTGTGCCTCGAGGAGACCGGGTGGTCGAAGGCATCGTGGCCGCCGCCCCCGCCGCCGTAGCCCGACACGTAGAGCGACAGGCCGTCGGCGTTGGCGGGCACCGCGAAGGACACGGCGTAGTCGGCGTCGTCGGGGCCCATGGCCCGGGTCGGGAAGACGATGATCTCGTCGCCGTTGGCGCTGCTGGTGGTGTGGCACTTGGCGCCCCGCACGACGATGCCCTCGTCGCTGCGGTCCACCACCCGCACGTAGAGGTCGGGGTCGGCCTGCTGGTGGGGCGCCTTGGAGCGGTCGCCCTTCACGTCGGTCTGGGCCACGGCCAGGGCCAGGTCCTCGTCCCGGCAGTGCCGGTAGTAGGCCTCGGCCTTCTCCCGGGCCTCACCCTCCAGCACCCGGAGCAGGGCGAACAGGCCGTCGGTGCCGATCTCGTTGATCAGGGTCACCACCGTGCCGCCCGCCGCCGTGCCCGCCTCGATGAGGTTCGACCGAGCCATCACGTCCTCGGCGTTGCGGGGGATGCGATAGCCGGCGTTGTACTCGGCCCCGGTGTCGGGGTCGACGGCGACCGCCAGGTCGCGGTGGCCCGGGTCCTGGGCCAGGTCGAAGTCGATGGCGGCGTGGTCCACCGCCACCCGCAGGTCGGGCACGGCGTTGATGTCGGGCACCGGCTGACCCTGGTAGTGCAGGCGCCGGCCGTCGACCAGACCGGCGCGGTACTCATCAGCAGTGCGGAGCGGCATGGCGCGACACAGTACGTTCGTCGCCGCCTGCCGGGTCCGCTGCCTACGGCAGTGTCGGCGAACGTCGAGTCTGCTGCGCTCCGCTCCGCAGCGGCGACGCTCTGGGTGACGCGCCGTTCGGTGGACTCCGCCCGCCGGTATCTCACGCTCCGCGAGGTCGTGCCCGCACCGTGGTCGAGGCGGTAGCGTGCGTCCGTGGCCGCGGCGTGGGACCTCGACGAGTTCGCGGCGTCGCTGACCTCGCTGGCCCCGGCCAGCGTGACCGCCTACCGCCGTGACCTCGACGCCTTCGTCGAGTGGGCCGAGCCGCCTCGGGCTCACCGGTCCCGACGGGGTCGACCGTCGGGTGCTGCGCCGCTACGTCGCCTACCTCACCACCCGGGGCTACGCCCGGCGCACGATCGCCCGCCAGCGTCGCCTCCCTGCGTCGGTACTTCGACTGGCTCCGCCGGCGCGGCCGCATCGACGTCGACCCCTCGGCCCGCCTGTCGTCCCCGGGCCACGACGGGCGGCTGCCCCGGGTCCTGCGCCGACGACGAGATCGAGGTCCTCCTCGACGTCGGCCCGCCGCCGACCGACGACCCGGTCGAGGCCGCGGTGGCCCAGCGCGACGTCGCCGTGCTCGAGCTCCTCTACGGCAGCGGCCTGCGGGTGGCCGAGGTGTGCGGCCTCCGACCCGGTCGACATCGACCTGGACCGGGCCCGCCGTCACGGTGTGGGGCAAGGGGTCCAAGCAGCGCCGTCGTCCCGCTGTCGCCGCCGGCGGTCGATGCCCTCCGCACCTGGCTGACCGACGGGGTCGGTCGGCGCTGGTCGACGCCGAGACGCCCGCCGAGGCCGTGTTCGTGAACCGACGGGCGCACCCCCTCACCCCCCGCGACGTCCGTCGGATCCTCGACCGTCGGGCCGCCGGTCCCGCCCACCCCCACGCGCTGCGCCACACCTTCGCCACTCATCTTCTCGACGGTGGTGCCGACCTTCGTGCTGTGCAGGAACTTCTCGGCCACGCCGATCTGGCGACCACCCAGCTCTACACGCATGTGAGCCGGGAGCGCCTGCGGGGCGTGCTCGAGACGACCCATCCTCGAGCGTAGGAGATGGGCGTGGAACGACAAGGCGGTGCGCGGCGTCGAGCGACCTGTGGGCCCGGTATCGCGCCGACCCCAGCGCGAGCCGACCGCGACCAGCTGATCCTGCACTACTCGCCGCTGGTGAAGTACGTCGCCGGCCGGGTCGCGGTGGGCCTGCCCCAGAACGTCGAGCAGTCCGACCTCGTGAGCTACGGGATCTTCGGGCTCATCGACGCCATCGACAAGTTCGACCCGGAGCGGGGCTTCAAGTTCGAGACCTACGCCATCACCCGCATCAAGGGCGCCATCCTCGACGAGCTGCGCTCGATCGACTGGGTGCCCCGCTCGGTGCGGGCCAAGGCCCGGGCGCTCGAGCGGGCCTACGCCAAGCTCGAGGCCGAGCTGCACCGCCGCCGACCGACGAGGAGCTGGCCGAGCGAGCTGGAGATGACCGAGGACCAGCTCCAGACCACTCCTCGCAGATCTCCTTCGTCGGCATCGTCGCCCTCGACGAGATGCTCTGGCCAGGGCGGCGAGCGGGGCGAGTCGATGACCCTCGGCGACACCATCGCCGACAGCGGCGACGGACCCGGTCGGGCGCTTCGAGGTGCGAGGAGACTGCGTCAGCTCCTGGCCGACGCGATCAACCGCATCCCCGAGCGCGAGAAGCTCGTGCTCACCCTCTACTACTACGAGGGCCTGACCCTGGCCGAGATCGGCGAGGTCCTCGGCGTGACCGAGAGCCGGGTCTGCCAGATCCACACCAAGGCCGTGCTCCACCTGCGCTCGCGGGTGGTGGCGGCGGAGCGTTCGCCCGTCTAGCGTCCCCACCGGCGCTTCCCCCGTCGAGAGTCTCTCCGGGGGTCCCCCTGTGTCCCGATCCGTTCGTTCGTGTCTGCTCGTCGTCGCGCTCGTCCTCAGCGCCTCTTTCGTCCCCTCCGCCGAGGCCGCGGTGGTCTACCGCCCGCCGGTCGACGCCCCGGTGGTCGACGGCTTCGCCCTCCCGGACGGCCCCTACGGTGCCGGCAACCGGGGCCTCGAGTACGCCACGGTGCCGGGGACGTCGGTGCGGGCCATCGGCGACGGCATCGTCGTCTTCGCCGGGCCGGTGGCAGGGAACCGGGCGGTCACCGTCCTGCACCCCGACGGGCTGCGCTCCAGCTACTCGTACCTGGCCGAGGTCCTCGTCGCCACGGGCGACCACGTCACCCTCGGCCAGACCCTGGGGACGGCGGGGGAGCGGCTCCACCTCGGGGTCCGCTCGGGCGGGACCTACCTCGACCCGGCCGCCCTGTTCACGGTGACCGAGGTGCACCTGGTGCCGGTGGAAGGCGCGCCTCACGGTTCTGGGTACGGAAACGTGCCGCCGGCGACACGCTCGGTGGATCAGAACGCGTCGTGGTGGGGGTGGTTGACGGGCGGTGGGGCGGGGAGCGTCGCCGGTACACTCGCTCGTCGGTCCTGACCCCAGGGCCGGCAACCACTTCCGCCCGTGCCATTCCCGCGGTCGCCTCACGGCGCAAGCGCACGGGTTTCGCGAAACCGTCGGGGAGGAATGAACCAGATGGCGCCTGTCGTCACCATGAAGCAGCTGCTGGACGCAGGTGTCCACTTCGGACACCAGACCCGGCGCTGGAACCCCAAGATGAAGCGCTTCCTGCACGGGGAGCGCCAGGGGATCTACATCATCGATCTCGAGCAGACGCTCGACCGGGTGCGGATCGCGTACGAGTTCGTGCGGGACATGACCGCCGAGGGCGGGAACCTGCTCTTCGTCGGGACCAAGAAGCAGGCCTCCGACGCCGTCGAGTCCTACGCCCTGTCCTGCAACATGCCCTATGTCAACCAGCGCTGGCTGGGCGGGATGCTGACCAACTTCGAGACCATCTCCAAGCGGGTCTCCAAGATGGCCGAGCTGGAGCGCCAGCGGGACACCGGCGAGTTCGACGCCATGCCCAAGAAGGAAGCCCTGATGAACACCCGGGAGCTGGA
Source organism: uncultured Microthrixaceae bacterium (assembly GCA_963777805.1). Lineage (GTDB taxonomy): Bacteria > Actinomycetota > Acidimicrobiia > Acidimicrobiales > DATDAH01 > DATDAH01. The sequence goes on from CAVZRY010000002.1 coordinate 526,919, forward strand.
CAAGCTCCTGCGGAACCTGAACGGCATCCGGAACCTCGATCGCAAGCCCGATGCCGTCTTCGTGCTCGACACCAAGAAGGAGCACATCGCGGTGACCGAGGCCAACAAGCTCGGCATCCCGCTGATCGCGGTGGTCGACACCAACTGTGACCCCGACGTCGTGGACTACGTGATCCCCGGCAACGACGACGCCATCCGCTCCGGTGCCCTGATGTGCCGGATCATGGCCGACGCCGTGAAGGAGGGTCGCTTCATCCGCTCCAAGAAGGTGCCGGGCGACGGTGGCCCCGTGGCCCCCGCCGTGCGCAGCCCCGAGGAGGAGGCCGAGGTCGCCCGCCAGCAGGCCGAGGCCCGCGACCAGGCCGCCGCGCAGGCCGCCGAGCGCGACGCCCGCCTGGCTGCCGCCAAGCAGGCCGCCGACGCCGGCGAGACGCCCGAGGCCGCGCCCGCTGAGGCTGCCGGCTCTGAGGCCGCTGCCCCCGAGGCTGCGCCGGCCGAGGCTGCTGCTCCCGAGGCTCCCGCGCCCTGAGGCTGCGCCGGCCGAGGCTGCTGCCCCTGAGGCCGCGCCGGCTGAGGCTGCTGCTGAGCCCGCCGAGGCCGCTGCGCCCGAGGCGCCGGCTGAGGCCCCCGCTGAAGATGCGTCCGAGGCACCCGCCGCTGAGGCTGCTGCTGAGGAGGCTCCGGCCGCCGAGGCCGAGACCGCAACCGCCGAGACCACCGAGGAAGGCTGATCGTGGCCGAGTTCACCGCGAAGGACGTCCAGGCGCTGCGCAAGCAGACCGGGGCGGGGATGATGGACGCCAAGCGCGCCCTGGAGGAGAACGACGGGGACTTCGACGCCGCGGCCAAGTGGCTGCGGGAGAAGGGCCTGTCCAGCTCCGCCAAGCGCTCCGACCGGGCCAACGACCAGGGTGCGGTCGCCGTCGGCGGCGACTCCGAGGTCATGGCCATCGCCGAGATCAAGTGCGAGACCGACTTCGTCGCCAAGTCCGAGCAGTTCACCGACCTGGTCCAGGACCTGGCCGACCTCGTCGCCGCCAAGGGCGAGGACGAGGCCAAGGCCGACGTCGCCGAGCGGGTCGATGACCTCAAGGTCACGCTCAAGGAGAACATCGAGATCGGCGAGATCGTCCGCTTCGAGAAGAGCGGCGGCGACCTCATGGATTCCTACCTCCACATCCAGGAGGGCCGGGGCGTCAACGCCGTGCTCGTCGAGCTGGCCGGTGGCACCCAGGACCTGGCTCACGACCTCGCCCTGCACGTCGCCTTCAAGCGCCCGCCGTACCTCACCCGTGATCTCGTGCCCGAGGCCGAGATCGCCGAGGAGCGGGCCCTGCTGGAGGCCGAGACCCGCAACGAGGGCAAGCCCGAGCAGGCCATCGAGAAGATCGTCGAGGGCAAGCTCCAGGGCCGGTTCTTCGCCGACCGGGTCCTGCTGGACCAGAAGTTCGTGCGGGACGAGAGCCAGACCATCGCCGCCCTGCTCGGCGACGCCACCGTGGTGCGCTTCGCGCAGGTGGTGATCGGGGCTTGAGCAACTCCGGCGGGGGCGACACCGAGCGCAACTGGGGACGGATCGTCCTCAAGCTCTCCGGTGAGGCCTTCGCCGGCGGCCAGGACTTCGGCATCGACCAGTCGGTGGTGGACCTGATCGCCCGCGAGGTGATCGCGGTCCGCGAGGCCCTCGGCACCCAGATCTCCATCGTCGTCGGCGGCGGCAACATCTGGCGGGGCCAGACCGCCGCGGCCGCCGGCCTCGACCGGTCCCAGGGCGACTACATGGGCATGCTGGCCACGGTCATCAACTCCCTCGACCTGCAGGCCACCCTCGAGCGCCACGGCCAGCCGACGCGGGTCCAGACCGCCATCGAGATGGCCGAGATCGCCGAGCCCTACATCCGGCGCCGGGCCGTCCGCCACCTCGAGAAGGGCCGGGTCGTCATCTTCGCCGCCGGGACCGGGAACCCGTTCTTCACCACTGACACCGCGGCGGCGCTGCGGGCGGCGGAGATCGATGCCGACGCGATCCTCCGGGGCACCCACTCGGGCGTCGACGGCATCTACACCGACGACCCCAAGACCAACCCCGACGCCACCCTGATCCCGGAAGTGGGCTACATGGAGGTCCTCGAGCGGGGCCTGCGGGCCATGGACTCCACGGCCATCACCCTCTGCATGGACAACGCCGTACCGATCGTCGTCTTCGACCTGTTGGGCCCGGGCAACATCCGGTCCATCCTCGAGGGCAAGCCGATCGGTACGCTGGTTTCCTGACTCCGCAGTCGGGGGAGCCCACCTGATGGCCGACAGTGACGATGATCTGATCGAACTCGTCCTCGACGACGCCGGGGACAAGATGGACAAGGCCGTGACCCACACGCGCCACGAGTTCTCCACGGTGCGCACGGGGCGGGCCTCCTCGGCCCTGGTCGAGAAGCTCCCGGTCGAGGCCTACGGCGCCGAGGTGCCGCTTCAGCAGATCGCCAACTTCTCGGTGCCCGAGGCCCGGCTCCTGGTGATCTCCCCGTTCGACAAGACGTCGGTCAACGCCATCGAGAAGGCGATCCGCGAGTCCGACCTCGGCCTGAACCCCACCAACGACGGCCACGTCGTGCGCTTGGCGTTCCCCGCCCTGACCGAGGAGCGGCGCAAGGACTTGGTGCGCCTCGTGCGGGGTATGGCCGAAGAGGGCAAGATCGCCCTGCGTAACCTGAGGCGGGGGGCCCGCCACGAGCTGGAGGGCCTCGAGAAGTCCGGGGACCTCCGGGAGGACGACCTCAAGCGGGCCGAGAAGGAGTTGGACGACATGATCCACGCCCATGAGGCCAGCCTCGCCGGTGCTCTGGCCGACAAGGAGAAGGAGCTTCTCGATGAGTGACGACCGTCCGGACGAGGGCGCCCCGAGCGACCCACGACCGTCGGGTCGGATCCGCATCGTGGGCGCCACGCCGGCCACGGGTGAGCACCCGACCGTCGCCCAAGGGCCGCCGTCGGACCCGCCGCCGCCCGCAGCCGAGCCCCCGGCCGCCGAGCCGCCCCCCGCCGAGGACCCGAACCGCTTCGGCGCCATCCCGATCATCGCCGACGACGACGAGCCGGTCGCCGACCCCACCCCGGCCCGGGCCGCGCCCGTCGCGACCGAGCCCCCGGCCCGGGTCGCCCCCGTCCCCGCCGAGCCCCCGGTGTCGGCCGCGCCGGACCTCGACGACCTGGACCTGCCGCCGACCGCGGCGGTGCCCGTCGTGCCCTCGGAGCCTGCCCCAGCACCGACGCCGATCCCGGCCCCCGAGCGGGACCTCGATGACATCCGGGTCTGGGCTGCCCCCGACGAGGACGACGGCCTCGAGATCGAAGCCGGTCGCTCGGCCTCCGAGAACCCCTTCGCCGACCTCATCGGTGACCCCGACGACGGTCTCGACGACCTCCTCGGCCCACCCGAGGACGACCTGCCGCACTGGAGCGAGCCGGTGGCGGGTGCCACCGACGACGATGACGCCTGGGCCGGACTGTCCGGCGGTCCCCGCTGGCGGGGCCAGGGCGAGGAGACCGGTGAGCCGGAGGACTTCTCCGACCTCGCCGACGACGAGACCCGTGTCGAATCCTTGGGGGAGGACGAGATGATCTTCGACGACCTCGATCCGGCGGCCGCCGCGGCGGCCGCGATCGGCTCACCGGCCGGCCCGCCGCAACGGCGTGACCCGTTCCCGGACGCTCCGGAGGACGAGTTCGGCATTGACGGCAGCGGCGGCGGCGGCTCCGGTCGCGACATGCAGCAGGCGGTCATCGTCGGCGTCGGCCTGGTCGGCGTCATGGCGGTGTGCTTCCTCATCGGCGCCTGGGCCGTGGTGGCGCTGGCCACCGTCGTGGTGGTCCTGGCCACCGCCGAGTTCTTCACCGCCACCCGACGCTCGGGTTACCACCCGGCCCCCCTCATCGGCCTGGCCGGTTCGGGAGGCATGGTGCTGGCCGCCTACCTCCGGGGCGAGGGCGGCATGGTCCTGGTGTTCTTCCTGGTCGTGGTCACGACCCTGTGCTGGTGGCTCTTCGACGCCGGACCGGGTGACCACGCCGTGGCCAACGCCGGCATCACCATGCTCGGCGTCTTCTACGTCGGTGGCCTCGGGGCCTTCGCCTCACTGCTGCTGCGCATCGACGACGCCTCGGTCTCGGCCAGCGGCGCGCTGGTGTCCGGCTTCGGGGACAGCGTCGGGCGGTCGCTGCTCTTCGCCGCCATCCTCGTGACGGTGGCCGCCGACATCGGTGGGCTGTTCGTCGGTCAACGCATGGGCCGATCGCCACTGACTGCGGCCAGCCCCAACAAGACCGTAGAGGGCTTCGTCGGCGGGATCATCGCCGCGGTCGTGGTGGCCCTGCTGGTCCTCGGGATCGTCGGGGTCGGGCCGTGGACGGCGATGGACGCCATCATCCTGGGCGTCGTCGGCGGCGGTCATGGCCCCGCTGGGCGACCTGTGCGAGTCCCGCCTGAAGCGGGACCTCGGCCTCAAGGACATGGGCACGCTGCTGCCCGGCCACGGTGGTGTGCTCGACCGGTTCGACGGGCTGCTCTTCGTGCTCCCGGCGACCTACTACGTCGTGCGCCTGCTCGAGGTCTACGCCAACACCCCGTGACCACGATCCGTTCTGGTTGCGCGATCGGTGCCCCGGCGCGCGATCCCGCGACCAGAACGAGGTCGGGGCGTGACGACGACGGTCGCGGTGCTGGGGTCGACGGGGTCGATCGGGACCCAGACCCTCGACGTCGTCGCGGCCGAGCCCGGGCGCTACGAGGTCGTGGCCCTCGGCGGTCGCCCGCTCGGTCGACCTGCTCGCCGAGCAGGCCAAGGAGTTCCGGCCCCGGGTCGTGGCCGTCGCCGACGCCCACGGCGGCGGCCGGCCTGGCCGACCGTCTGCCGCCGGGCACCGAGCTGTGGTGGGCGAGGACGCCCTCGCCGATGCCGCCCGGAGGCCGACGTCGTGCGTCAACGGCGTGGTCGGCTTCGCCGGCCTGCGGCGTCACGCTCGCCACGCTCGAGGCCGGGCAAGCGCCTGGCGCTGGCCAACAAGGAGTCGCCTCATCGCCGCCGGCCCGGTGGTGCAACGGGTGCGGCGCCACGCCCGGCGCCGAGCTCGTGCCCGTCGACAGCGAGCACTGCGCCGTCCACCAGTGCCTGCGGGCCGACGACGTGCCGCCGAGCGAGGTCGCGCCGCCTCGTGCTCACCGCCAGCGGCGGGCCGTTCCGCGGCCGGACCCGGCGACGACCTGGCCGAGGTCACCATCGACGACGCGCTCGCCCACCCGACCTGGACGATGGGCCCCAAGATCACCATCGACTCGTCGACGCTCATGAACAAGGGCCTCGAGGTGATCGAGGCCCACGAGCTGTTCGGCGTCGACCTACGACCGACATCGACGTGGTCGTGCACCCGCAGTCGGTCGTGCACTCGATGGTCGAGTTCACCGACGGCGCGACCATCGCCCAGCTGTCGATGCCCGACATGCGCCTGCCGATCGGCTACGCCCTGGCCTACCCGGACCGCTCGACGGCACGCCGTTCGGGCGCGATCGACTGGGCGACGCTCGGCTCGCCTCGACTTCGAGGCCGCCCGACCTCGAGGCCTTCCCGTGCCTGGACCTGGCCTACGAGGCCGGCCGGGCGGGCGGACGGCCCCGGCGTGGCTGAACGCCGCCAACGAGGTGGCCGTCGAGGCCTTCCTCCAGGGGCGCATCGCGTGGCTGGCGATCGCCGACGTGCTCGAGGCGACCCTCGATCGTCACGATGGAACCAAAGCGACTTCGGCCGACGTTGTGATGGAGGCCGACCGAACGGCCCGTACCGTGGCGACCGAGATCGTCGCCGACCCTCACCCCCTAGAGCCAGCGGAGCCCATGTCCGACACCGAGCTGATGCCACCCCTCCCCGACGAGCCGATCGTCGCCGACAACGGCGATGTCGCGGGGAAGGTCGGCATGATCGCCCTGGTCGCCGGTGCGGTCGCCCTCGGCGTCTTCGGCGGCTGGCCGATCCTGGTCGTGGTCCTGTCGCTGGTGTTCATGATCTTCATGCACGAGCTGGGCCACTACCTCACGGCCAAGCGGGCCGGCATGAAGGTCACCGAGTTCTTCATCGGCTTCGGGCCCCGGATCTGGTCCTTCAGGCGGGGCGAGACCGAGTACGGCATCAAGGCCATCCCGGCCGGCGCCTACGTGCGCATCATCGGGATGAACAACCTCGAGGAGGTCCCGCCCGAAGACGAGCCCCGCACCTATCGCCAGAAGTCCTATCCGCGACGCATGTCGGTGGCCGTGGCCGGTTCGACCATGCACTTCCTCATGGCCCTCGTGCTGACCTTCGTCGGCCTCGTCGGCTACGGCGTCCACAACGACGCCAGCGCCTTGGCCTGGACGGCCACCGCCCCCTCGACCGCGGCGGAGACCGAAGCCCAGTTCGAGGGCCTCGAGCTCAGCGAAGCCTTCCAGGCCCAGCTCGACGAGGGCACGACGCCGGCCCTGGCCGCCGGGATCGAGGAGGGCGACCGGATCGTCGCCATCGACGATGAGCCGGTCGAGGAGTTCACCGACGTCCGGGCCTTCATCGTGGACCACCCCGGCGAGGACGTGGCCCTCACCGTCGAGCGGGACGGGGAGACCTTCGACACCGAGACGACCCTCGGCTCGGTGACCGACGGCACGACCACCATCGGGTTCCTCGGCCTCGGCCGGGAGGAGCCCCTCCAGACCCTCGGCGTCCTGCCCGCCGTCCGTGAGTCCTTCGCCATCGTCGGTGGGCTGATGGTGGACTCGGTCCAGGCCATCGGCCAGTTCTTCACCCCCAACGGCCTGAGCAACTTCGCCTCGTCGGTGTTCGGCACCGACGAGGAGCAGTCGCCCAGCCTCAGCGGCGGTTCCAGCGGCAGCGTGGACAGCAGCGACGAGGGCCGGATCATCTCCATCGTCGGCGCCGCCCGGCTCGGGGCCCAGGCCACCGACGCCAACGGCCTGGTCTCCCTGCTGGAGATCATGGTCGTGCTCAACGTGTTCATCGGCCTCTTCAACCTGATCCCGCTGCTGCCCTTCGACGGCGGCCACGTCGCCATCGGGACCTACGAGCGGATCCGGGAGATCGGCCACCCCGGCCGGCGCTACCAGGCGGACCTCACCCGGATGCTGCCGGTGGCCTACGCCGTGGTCCTGTTCATGGTGACCATCGGGGCCATGGCGCTCTACGTCGACATCTTCGACCCGATCAACCTCCAGTAGCCCTGGAGTCACGCGCCCCGAAGCGGGAGCGGGCTGCGAGACTGACCCCCGTGATCTACGAGCGCCGGAAGACCCGTGAGATCGTCCTCGACCACCCGTCACACCCCGTGACGGTCGGCGGCGACGCCCCGGTGAGCGGTGCAGTCGATGACGATCACCAAGACGGCCGACGTCGAGGGCGACGCTCCAGCAGATCTACGCCCTCGACGGCGCCGGGGCCGACATCGTCCGCTGCACCTGCAACGAGAAGGAGGCGGCGCGAGGGCCTGGCCCAGATCGTGCCCCGCTCGCCGGTGCCGATCGTGGCCGACATCCACCACCAGTACAAGATGGCCCTGGCCGCCCTCGAGGCCGGGGTGCACTGCCTGCGCCTCAACCCGGGCAACATCCGCGTCCCGAGCACATCAAGGCCGTGGCCATGGAGTGCAAGGACCGGGGCGTGCCCATCCGCATCGGGGTCAACGGCGGGTCCCTGGACCCGGACCTCTACGAGAAGCACGACGGCCTGACCGCCCGAGGCCATGGTCGAGTCGGCCCAGCGGGAGCTGGACTACTTCGCCGAGGTCGGCTTCGACGACGTGAAGATCTCGGTCAAGGCGTCCAACGTGCCGCTGATGATCGAGGCCTACCGGCAGCTCTCGGAGGTCACCGACCACCCGCTGCACCTCGGCGTCACCGAGGCCGGCCCGCCGCCCGCCGGGCTCATCAAGGCCACCGCGGGCCTGGCCACGCTGCTGTCCGAGGGCATCGGGGACACCATCCGCTACTCGCTGACCGCCGATCCCGTGCAGGAGGCCCGCGCCGGCCGCCAGCTGCTGGAGGCCCTCGGCCTGCGGGAGCGCACCGGCCTCGACCTGATCGCCTGCCCGTCGTGCGGCCGGGCCGAGGTCGACGTCTATGCCATCGCCGATGCCGCCCAGAAGGCCCTCGAGGAGCTGGAGGTCCCCATCCAGGTCGCGGTCATGGGCTGTGTGGTCAACGGCCCCGGCGAGGCCCGGGAGGCCGACCTCGGCATCGCCGCCGGCCGCAAGCGGGGCCACCTCTTCGTCAAGGGCAAGGTCGTCAAGGTCGTGGCCGAGGACGAGATGGTCGCCGAGCTCGTCGAGTGGGCCAAGATCGTCAGCGAGGACGGCGTCGAGGCCGCCCTCGAACGAGCCGACGCCGGCGCCGCGGCAGAAGCCGAAAAGGACCGCGCCGCCCTCCTGACCGAGCAGGGCGACGACGTCAACCAGGCCGACGAGCACATCCAGCAGATCCGCAAGCTCTAGCGCGCCAGAAGTACCGGTCAATCGGACCGTGGCAGAACTGATGGCAACAACGGGGGCGTGGGGTCGGGCCGCCGGTCGTTGTGGGCCCAACTGACGCGTACTACGCCCCACCACCCGCTTTGTCGTTCTGGCCGCGAAATATGCGCGGATCCTGCAACATCCCGCGGCCAGAACGAGGTTCGGCGACCGACTCGATCGTTCTGGCCGCGAAATATGCGCGGCTGCTGCAATATTCCGCGGCCGGAACGGTCCGAGGAGTGGGGACGGGCGCCACTACCCTCCGCCGGATGGCCAAGGCTCCCGTCCTCACCCCCCAGAGTGAGGACTTCCCCCGCTGGTATCAGGACGTCATCGCGAAGGCGGAGCTGGCCGAGAACGGGCCGGCCCGGGGGACGATGGTCATCCGGCCCTACGGCTTCTCGCTGTGGGAGCGCCTGCAGGCGGCCATGGACGACCGCATCAAGGCCGCCGGCGTGGACAACGCCTACTTCCCGCTGTTCGTGCCCATGTCCTACTTCGAGAAGGAGGCCGAGCACGTCGAGGGCTTCAGCCCCGAGCTGGCCGTGGTCACCATCGGAGGGGGCAAGGAGCTGGAGGAGCCCCTCGCCATCCGCCCCACGTCCGAGACGGTCATGGGGACCTACTTCGCCAAGTGGATCCAGAGCTACCGGGACCTGCCCCTGCTGGTGAACCAGTGGGCCAACGTCGTGCGCTGGGAGCTGCGCCCCCGCCTGTTCCTGCGGACCACCGAGTTCCTCTGGCAGGAGGGCCACACCTGCCACGCCACCGAGGCCGAGGCCCGGGACTTCGCCGTGCAGATCCTCCACGAGGTCTACGCCGACTGCATGGAGCAGGTGCTGGCCGTGCCTGTGTTCAAGGGGCGCAAGACCGCGGCCGAGCGCTTCGCCGGCGCCATCAACACCATGGCCTGCGAGGCGATGATGCGGGACGGCAAGGCCCTCCAGATGGGCACCAGCCACGAGCTCGGCCAGAACTTCGCCAAGGCCTTCGGCATCGAGTACCTGTCGGCCGACGGCAACCAGGAGAACGTCTGGCAGACCTCCTGGGGCACCTCCACCCGCATGGTGGGCGGGCTGATCATGACCCACGGCGACGACAACGGCCTCCGGGTCCCGCCCGTGCTGGCCCCCATCCAGGTCGTGGTCCTCGTGGTGCGGGACGAGGAGGGCGCGGGTGAGGCCGCGGCCCGCCTGGTCGACGAGCTGAAGGCCGCCGGCGTCCGGGTCCGCCTCGACGACAAGGTCGACGTCTCCTTCGGCCGCCGGGCCACCAACTGGGAGCTCAAGGGCATCCCCCTGCGCATCGAGGTCGGCCCCCGGGACCTGAAGGAGGGCGAGGTCACCCTCGTCCGCCGGGACAACGGCGAGAAGCGCCAGGTCGCCGTGGTCGCCGTGTCCGCGGAGGTGCCCGCCCTGCTCGACACCATCCAGGCCGACCTCCTGGCCACCGCCACCAAGGACCGCGACGACCGGACGGTCGACGTGACCGCCATCGAGGACGTGGCCGCGGCGGCCGCCGACGGCTTCGTCCGCATCCCCTGGGACTCGGTCGGCGTCGAGGGCGAGACCCTCCTCGGCCGCGACGCCCTCACCGTCCGCTGCCTCCAGCGAGCCGACGGCAGCCTCCCCGAGTCCGACGACGAGAAGGGCCTCATCGCCCTGGTGGCCCGCAGCTACTGACATTCCGTTCATGCAGGTCCTCCGCCGGGCAGAACCGACGCAAGAGACGGGGGCGTGGGGTCGGGCCGTCAGCCGTCGGGGGCGGGCAAGGCCTCGGAGCTCACCGAGCGTGGCCGTCTTGGGCCGGGGGATCGGGTCCGGAGGCAATACCTTGCGGAATCGACAAGGTATTGCCTCCAGACCGGGGTGTTCGAGCCGGAGACGTCGGGTATGGCCACGAAGCGTGAGATCAGCTCGTCCCCGACGACCGGCAGCCCGACCCCACACCCCGTTCGGTGCCATCGGTTCATCCGGAGCGATGAGTACTCCGCTCCGAGGGGCTCGAACGGGTTCGCCCTGGACGAAGTGGTGGTCCACGGCTGGGACCTCGCCACCGCCACGGCCCACGACTTCGCCGCGGCCCCCGAGGAGCTCGAGGCCGTGATCGGCTTCTTCGCCTCGTTCCCCGACGAGGCCCGGGAGCCCGGCTTCGGCCTGGCCCACCCGGTGCCCGACGACGCCCCGCTCCTGGACCGGGCCGTCGCGCTGTCCGGTCGGGACCCGGATTGGGCGCCGACGCCTTAGCAGACCGTCGCCCGCCAGGGACAGTTCTCCACCGTTATACTCCGACCAGCATTTTGTTCAGGTCGGACAAAGGCGTGGGCTTCGGCCCACGCCTTTTCTTGCGGAGAGGAGGACTTCAGCCATGGCGATCACCGATCGCGTTCGGGCCATCGTCCTTCCTCTGGCCGAAGAGCGGGGCCTCGACGTCTATGACGTGGAGCAGCACCAGGCCAGCGTCCGCATCCTCGTCAGCCGTGAGGGCGGGATCGACATCAACGCCCTGACCGAGCTGAGCCGCTCGGTCTCCCGGGCCCTGGACGAGACCGATCCGGTACCCGGCAAGTACACCCTCGAGGTGTCCAGCCCCGGCCTGGAGCGGCCCCTGCGCCGCCCGGACCACTTCCAGGGCGCAGTGAACGACCGGATCACGGTCAAGACCGTCCCCGGCGCCGAGGGCGACCGCCGGATCACGGGCGTGCTCGTGGCCGCCGACGAGGACGCCATCACGGTCCGGCCCGACGAGGGTCTGGACACCGACGACCGACGCATCGCCTACGACGAGATCGCCGCAGCTCGAACCCTGTTCGACTGGGGAACCACCACCAAGCCGACGACGAAGAAGAAGAAGACTTCATGAGCGGAAACAACCTCGAGATGATGGAGGCCCTCCAGGCGCTGGCCATCGACAAGGGCATCTCCGTCGATGACCTGCTGGCCGCACTGGCCGATGCGCTGGAGTCGGCCTACAAGCGCACGCCCGGGGCCTACGAGTACTCGTGGGTCACCCTGGACCCCGACACCTTCGACATCCGCGTCTACGCCCAGGAGCTGGACGAGGATGGCGAGCCCGAGGGTGACGAGCTCGACGTCACGCCGGACGACTTCGGCCGCATCGCCGCCCAGACGGCGAAGCAGGTGATGATGCAGCGCATCCGCGAGGTCGAGCGGGACATGAAGTACGAGGAGTACGCCGGCCGGGAGGGTGACATCGTCACCGGGATGATCCAGCAGAGCGACCAGCGCTACACGCTGCTGGACCTCGGTCGGGTCGAGGCCCTCCTGCCCCAGGCCGAGCAGGTCCCCTACGAGCGCCCCGAGCCCAACTCCCGGGTGAAGGCCTACATCGTCGAGGTCCGCAAGACCGCCAAGGGCCCCCAGATCGTGGTCAGCCGCACCCATCCCGGCCTGATCAAGCGGCTGTTCGAGCTCGAGGTGCCCGAGATCGCCGACGGCATCGTCGAGATCCGGGCCTGTGCCCGAGAGCCCGGCCACCGCACGAAGATCGCCGTGTGGTCCAACGACAACAACGTGGACCCCGTCGGCGCCTGCGTCGGCGCCCGAGGCGCCCGCGTCCGCATGGTCGTCAACGAGCTCAAGGGCGAGAAGATCGACATCGTGCCCTTCTCCGACGACGCTGCCGACTTCGTCATGAAGGCGCTGTCCCCGGCCCGGGTCAAGGAGGTGCGGATCCACGAGGACACCGGCACCGCCGAGGTCATCGTCCCCGACTACCAGCTGTCCCTGGCCATCGGCAAGGAGGGCCAGAACGCCCGCCTCGCTGCCCGCCTCACCGGCTGGCGCGTGGACATCAAGAGCGAGACCCAGCTGGCCGAGGAAGCCGCCTATCAGACCGACGACTGGGCCCAGGGCGAGTGGATCGTGCACCCCGAGACCGGTGAGCAGATGTGGCAGCCCGCCGACGGCACCCCGGCGATGACCGCCGAGCAGTGGAGCCAGCTCGGCGCCGAGCAGGCCGAGGCCGAGGCCGGCGGCGACGGTCCGGTGGCCGATGCTGTGCCCGAGGCGGCTGAGGCCGACGGAGCCGGCGAGGTCGCCGACGCTCCGGCCGAGGACGTCCACGCCGAGGAGCCCGCGGAGGGCGCCGAGGAAGCTGCTGAGGCTGCCGTCGAGGCTGCCGTCGAGGAGGCCCCCGTCGAGGAGGCGGCCGACGAGGAGGCCCCCGCCGAGGCTGACGAGGCCCCGGCGGAGGAGGCTCCCGAGGCCGAGGCGGAGGCGCCTGCCGACGAGGCGCCGGTCGGGGCCGACGACGAGGCGACGTCGTAAGCGGCGGGATCCCCCAGCGCACCTGCATCGGGTGCCGGCGGGTCGCCGGCCAGGACGAACTGGTGCGGCTGACCCGCCAGGGCGACGGATCGCTGGCGGTGGGACCTACACTTCCCGGCCGGGGCGCGTGGCTGTGCCGATCATCAGCCGCGTGCTTCGACGCCGCCCTGCGGCGCGGGGCCTTTGCCCGGGCCCTGCGAGCGCCGGTCGCGGACGCCGATGTCGAGACGGCGCGTGATCAGGTGCTCGACCGGGCAGACGCCCGTCAGAATCTACGAAAGGGCTGACACAGCCAGGTGGCATCAAACGTAAGGGTCTACGAACTCGCACGCGAGCTCGGCATGAGCAACCAGGAGGTCCTCGACCTCTGCGACAAGCTGGGCATCGGCGCGCGCAGCCACTCGTCCAGCATCGTCGAGGCACAGGGCGACCGGATCCGCCGCCGGGCCCAGAAGGACGGCCTGGTCAAGGCCCCGGCACCGGAGGAGGCCGCCCCCGTCGAGGAGGCCAAGCCCAAGAACCCGCCGGTCAGCACCAAGAAGCCGCCGCCGAAGAAGAAGGCCGAGCCCAAGGCCGAGGAGCCTGCTCCCGAGGCCCCGGCCGCCGAGCCGGTCACCGCGCCCGAGCCCGTCGTTGCCGCGGAGGCCCCGGCCGCCGAGGTCGCGGAGGCCCCCGCGGCGCCCGAGCCCGAGCCCGCTTCCGAAGCCGAGGCTCCGGCCGTGGCCGAGGCGCCCACCCCGCCCGCCGCCGCCCCGGCGGAGGCCCCCAAGCGGGTGGTGCGCTCCAGCGGCAGCAGCGGCCCGACCCGTCCGGTCGAGCCGCCCCCTGCGCCGCCGACCCTGCCCGCCAGCGAGCGGGTGCGCCCCCCGACTCCGCCCCCCGCCGCCGCTCCGGCCGCCGCGTCGGCGGCCCCGGCTGCCGCCGAAGGCACCGCCCCGCCCGTGTCCGACACCGGTAAGCCGGTGCCGCCCCCGCCGCGCCCACCCACCTCGCAGACCGGCAAGCCCATCCCGCCGCCGCCCGGTACCGGTGGCCGCGGTGGTGCCCCGCCGGCCCGTCCCGGCGCCCGCCCCGGTGGCGGCCCGCCCCGTGGTCGCCCGGGTGGTAGCCCGCGCCCCGGCATGGGTGGCGGTGGCGGCGGTGGCCCGCGTCCCTCGGTCCCCGGCGCCGGTCCCGGCGGCGGTGGTCGTCCCGGCGGTCCCCCCGGACGCGGTGGTCCCCAGCGGCCGCAGCGCCGTCGACGCAGTCGTCGTCGTCGGGTCCGTGAGGAGCTGCAGCCGATCGACCGGCCGACCTACACGCCGACCGACGCGGCCGTCCCCGAGGGCGAGGTCGTCATCGAGCGGGCCTCGGCCCCCATGGACATCGCCCCCAAGCTGCACCGGACCGCGGCCGACGTCGTCCGCTTCCTCATGCAGCAGGGCGAGATGGTCACCGCGACCCAGTCCCTCAGTGACGAGATGATCGAGCTGTTCGCGGCCGAGATCGGCGCCGAGGTGCGCCTCGTGGATCCGGGCGAGGAGCAGGAGGTCGAGCTCCACAAGCTCCTCGAGTACGAGGAGTGGGACGAAGAGGAAGAGGAAGACCCCGACGCGGTGCCCGCGCCCCGGTGGTCACCGTCATGGGTCACGTCGACCACGGCAAGACGCTGCTGCTGGACAAGATCCGCGAGAGCAACGTGATCGAGGGCGAGGCCGGGGGCATCACCCAGGCCATCGGCGCCTACCAGGTCGTCCGCGACGGTCACGAGATCACCTTCATCGACACCCCGGGCCATGAGGCGTTCACCGCCATGCGGGCCCGTGGCGCGGACGCCACCGACATCGTCATCCTCGTGGTGGCGGCTGACGACGGCGTCATGCCCCAGACCGTCGAGGCCTTGAACCACGCCAAGGCGGCCGACGTGCCGATCATCGTCGCCCTCAACAAGGTCGACCGCGAGAACGCCGACGTCCAGCGGGTCATGGGCCAGCTCACCGAGCACGAGCTCATCCCCGAGTCCTACGGCGGCGACACCATCGTGGTGGAGACCTCCGCCCTGCAGGACCTCGGCGTCGACGACCTCCTGGAGCAGGTGCTCCTGGTCGCCGAGCTCGAGGAGCTCCGGGCCAACCCCGAGGGTCGCGCCTCGGGCGTGGTCCTCGAGTCCCACCTGGACACCGGCCGGGGCCCCGTGGCCACCGTGCTGGTCCAGCGGGGCACGCTGTCGGTCGGGGACCCGGTCGTCGCCGGCGCCGCCGCCGGCAAGGTGCGGGCCCTCATCGACGACCACGGCCAGCAGATCAAGTCCGCCGGCCCGTCCACGCCCGTCGAGGTGCTCGGCCTGTCCGACGTCGCCGCCGCGGGCACCAGCTTCATCGTCGCCCCCGACGAGAAGGTGGCCCGCACGGTCTCGGACAAGCGGGAGCACTTCGCCCGCCAGGCCAGCATGGGCCGTGACGCCGGGGTGACCGGCGGGGCCAAGCTGGAGGACATCTTCAGCCAGATCCAGGCCGGCGAAGCCGCCACCCTGAACCTGGTCATCAAGGCCGACACCAACGGCTCGATGGAGGCCGTCACCGATGCCCTGCGCAAGCTGGAGCGCGACGAGGTCAAGCTGGCCTTCGTCCACCGCGGCGTGGGCGGCATCACCGAGAACGACATCAACCTGGCTGCCGCGGCCAACGCCACGATCCTGGGCTTCAACGTCCGCCCCGAGCGCAAGGCCCGTCAGCTGGCCGAGCAGGAGGGCGTGGAGATCCGGACCTACGAGGTCATCTACGCCCTGCTCGAGGACATCGAGTCGGCCATGGTCGGCATGCTCGAGCCCGAGTTCGAGGAGATCGTCACCGGCGAGGCCGAGGTCCGGGAGATCTTCCGGGTCCCCAAGATCGGCGCCATCGCCGGTTGCTACGTCCTCAACGGGACCATCACCCGGGGCTCCAAGGTCCGCTTCCTGCGGGAGGGCACGGTGCTCTGGAAGGGCACCATCACCTCACTGCGCCGGTTCAAGGACGACGTCGCGCGAGGTCCAGGCCGGCTTCGAGTGCGGCATCGGCCTCTCGGACTTCCAGAACCTGCAGCAGGGCGACATCATCGAGACCGTCGAGGAGCGCGAGATCCACGCGTCTGACCGGTGCACGTCCTCGCGATGGAGATCGACCTCCATCTCCCGGCCTGCCGGTCACTCAAGGCGAAGCGGGCCGTGCTCCGGCCGATCACCGACGGCCTGCGCAGCCGGTTCCGGGTGTCGGTGGCCGAAGTGGGCGACCAGGACCTCTGGCAACGGGCCAACATCGGTGTCGCCGTCGTCGGCGGCACCACCAGTCACGTCGAGGACGTGATGGACGAGATCGAGCGCTGGGTCTGGGCCCAACCCGGTATCGAGGTGCTGTCCATGGACCGCACCTGGATGGAGGACTGACCACATGAGCAAGCACCGCCGCCAGGCCAGTGGGCCGCATGACTACCCGCGCACGGCCCGGCTCAACCAGCTGGTCCAGCAGATCGTGGCCGAGGAGCTGGAGCGCATCGACGACGAGCGCCTGACCCTGGTCACCGTGGTCGACGTCGTCTGTGAGGCCGACCTGCGCAACGCCACCGTCTACGTCACCGGCCTCGGCGGCCCCGAGGACGACGAGGCCATCGTCGAGGCCCTGGGTGACCACCGCAAGCACCTCCAGGCCACCATCAACCGCCAGACCCGCTTCAAGCGCACGCCCGAGCTGATCTTCGCGGCCGATGAGGTCACCCGCTCGGCCACCCGGATCGAGACCATCCTGCGGGACCTGCAGGTCGACGACCAGCGGGACCCCGATGACGAGACCGACCCAGGCGACGCCGGTGCCTGACGAGGACGTCCGGCCCAGCGGCATCGCGGTGGTCGACAAGGCGGCGGGGATGACCTCCCACGACGTCGTCGACATCGCCCGCAAGGTGCTGGGGGAGCGCAAGATCGGTCACTCCGGGACCCTGGACCCCGACGCCACCGGGATCCTCCTGCTCGGGATCGGCGGCGCCACCCGGTTGCTGCGCTTCCTGACCGACCTGCCCAAGACCTACACGGCGGACTTCCTGTTCGGGACCGAGACCTCGACCCTCGACGCGTCCGGCGAGGTGACGGCCACCCACGAGATGGCGTTCACCCCCGAGCAGGTCACGGCGGCGACGGCGGCGTTCGTCGGCGAGATCGAGCAGATCCCGCCGATGGTCTCCGCGGTCCGGGTCGACGGCAAGCGCCTCCACGAGCTGGCCCGGGAGGGCAAGGAGGTCGAGCGCAAGCCCCGGAAGGTCACCGTCTACCGCTTCGACGTGACCCCGACCGACGACCCCCTCGTCTACCGGGCCGAGGTCGAGTGCTCCTCGGGCACCTACATCCGCACCCTGGCCGCCGACCTGGGCACCGCCCTCGGCGGGGGCGCGCACCTGACCAACCTGCGCCGCACCAGGATCGGCTCCTTCGGCGAGGCCGAGGCCAAGCCGGTCGAGGACCTGGTCGTCCTCCCCGCCAAGGAGGGCCTGCGGGACTACCCCCAGACCACCGTCGACGACGACAACGCCTTCCTGGTCCGCAACGGCCGTGTGCTGGACCCCGACCAGCTCGGCGGCGTCGCCGGCACCGGCCCCTGGGCCGTCAGCGACCAGTCCGGCACGCTGCTGGCCGTCTACGAGCGGGTCTCCCAGCACCGGGTCAAGCCCTCCCTCGTCCTCGCGCCGTAGGGCTGGGGCGACCGAAACCGAGGCAACCACGGGGGCCGGCCGCCTCCCTGCGCCACGCTCCGTGGTGCCCTTCGACTTCAGCCCGCCGAACGCACCTACCTCGAGGCAATACCTTGCGGAATCCGCTAGGTATTGCCTCGAGGTCGACCGGTGACAGCCGATCCGGTGACCCACGGTGGGAATCGACGGCTCGTGTGCCCCAGGCGACCGGCGGCCCGACCTCACGCCCCAGTTCTTGCATCAGTGTCGTTGAGCCCGCGCGCAGGTGTGGCCGCAACGACCTGCCGCCTGACCCCACGCCCCTGTGGTTGCGTCGGTTGTCGTTGGGCTGGCGGACCGGTGTACGCCCGACGACCCGCGCCCCCGACCCCACGCCCCCTCGTTGCCTCGGTTCCAGCCCCGGGCACATAGCCTGAACCCGTGGAGGTGGTGCGGTACCCGGGGCCCTGCCCGGCGCCCCGGGGGGGTTCGGTCGTCACGATCGGGGCCTATGACGGGGTCCACCTCGGGCATCGGGCGTTGATCGACCGGGTGCGCAAGATGGCTGCTGACCGGGGGATCGCCTCGGCGCTGGTCACCTTCGACCAGCACCCCGCCCGCCTGGTCCGCCCCGAGAGCGCCCCGTTGCTGCTGACCGACCCGGAGCAGAAGCTGGAGCTGCTGGAGGCCACCGGCCTCGACCTGCTGCTGGTCGTCCGCTTCGACGAGGAGCGGGCCCAGGAGTCCCCGGAGGACTTCGTGCGCGAGGTACTGGTCGACTGCCTCGGCACCAAGGCGATCGTGGTGGGGGAGGACTTCCACTTCGGCCACCAGCGCCGGGGCAACGTCGGGCTGCTGCGCACAATGGGGGCCGAGGCCGGCTTCGAGGTCGAACCCATCGAGCTGCTCGGCCCCGACGGCCAGCCCGCCGACGAGGCGGCCCAGGTGTCCTCGACGGCCATCCGGAAGGCCCTGGCCGAAGGTGACGTCGAGCGGGCCGCGGCGATGCTCGGCCGGGAGCACGAGGTCCGGGGCGTGGTCGACCACGGCGACGCCCGGGCCACCGAGCTGGGGTTCCCGACGGCCAACGTGTCGGTGCCCGACGACGTGCTGCTGCCCGCCGACGGCATCTACGCCGGCTGGTACACCCGCCCCGACGGCACCCGGCACCCCACGGCGATCTCGCTCGGGCGGCGCCCGACGTTCTACGAGACCGCCCATGCGTCGCTGCTGGAGGCCCATCTGCTGGACTTCTCCGGTGACCTGTACGGCGAACGGGCCCGGGTGGCCTTCGTGAAGCGGCTGCGGGCCGAGGAGAAGTTCGACAGCGTCGAGGCCCTGATCGAGCAGATGGGGCGCGACTGCGAGCAGGCCCGCCGGATCCTGGCGGGCTGAAGGCGACCGTCATCACCGACACCGAGCTGGCCCCCGCCCCTGACCACCTGACCGACCCGCTGGTCGGCCCGGAGGGCCCCGGGCCGCTCACCGCCGTCGAGGGTCGCGCAGCCCCGGCCCCGGCTGGCCCAGTCCACCGTGACGCTGGCCGACGGCCACGAGGTGGGCGTCTCGGTCACCGGCCAGGGCATCCCCCTCGTGGTCGTCCACGGCTTCTCGGCCGAGGGGATCCTCTACGCCCAGACCCTCTCCCGCCTGGTGGGCATGGGCTACCGGGTCATCGCCATCGACGCCGCGGGCCACGGCGGCACCTTCGGCCTGCCGGGCGGTGGTGGGGACCTCTCGGACTACGCCACCCTGCTCGGCCGGGTGCTCGACCACCTGGGCATCCGCAAGGCCGTGCTGGCCGGTCACTCCATGGGTGGGCGCCTCATCGTGGAGCTGGCGGCCGAGCACCCGGACCGGGTGATCGCCCTGCTCCTGTTGGACGCCATCGTGGGCGACAGCTGGGACCGCATCCAGTCCTGGTCCCGGTGGATGCCACCCGTGCTCGGCCGTCATCGGGGCCACGCTGATGGTGGACACGGCGACGACCCTGCCCGTGTTCAAGGACCCGAAGCAGGCGCTGAAGCTCTTCCGTCTCGCCCTGCCCACGGGTGTCGCCCACGCCCGGCGGCCCTGGCGCCTGCTGGCTCCGGCCGTGTCGATCCTGCGCTCCGAGCCCAGCCACGACCTGCTCGAGGCGGTGGCGGGCCACGGTGTGTCGACCTTCGTCCTCCACGGGGACCGGGACTACGCCGTGCCGCTCTCCACGGCCCGCTCCGCCGCCGGTCTGGCCAACGGGCAGTTGGTGGTCATCCACGGGGCGTCGCACTCCTGGGTGCTGAAGGACCCCGAGACCTTGCCCGCCATCGTCTACGAACTGCTCGGGGGCGGACTGGGCGCGGCCCAGCGTCGTGCGCTCCTGCATGCGGGCCTGCTCCCCGGCGAGGCCACCCCCGCGGATGTCGAGCAGGCCTTCTACGAACCCGGGGCCCTCGTCCAGCGCCTGGCGCCGCCCGAGGTCACCATGGACCGCACCGAGCCCGCGCCCCCGACCCGACGCCCCCGGTACCGGTGGAGCATCTCAACCGGTTGACCGGCTGGTAGCCTCACCCCCAGAAACCGGGCGCATCACCTACCTCCGCGCCCCAGACGACGAAGAGACGCAGATGTCACGACCCCCCACCAACCTCCCCGAGAAGTCGGCCACGATGGCCGAGCACGGGAAGCACGACACCGACACGGGTTCCCCCGAGGTCCAGGTGGCGCTGCTCACCGATCGGATCAACCACCTCACCGAGCACCTGCGGGTGCACAAGAAGGACCACCACAGCCGCCGCGGCCTGCTCATGCTGGTCGGCCGCCGCCGCCGGCTGCTGGACTACCTGGCCAAGAACGATGTCGAGCGCTACCGCGCCCTCATCGCCAAGCTCGGTCTCCGGCGCTAACGATCTCCCTCCGGCTGGCCGCTCCGGTGGCCGGCCCCCACTGAAAGTCCAAGACAGCGCAGCGGTTCAGCTGCCAGTCGCCGACTCCCCGGCCCAGATCTCCTGATGCCGGACCGGGTGGCCGACAACTGGGAACTGGACGGCTGCTCCACACAGCGGGACCCGAAGGCGGGTCCCAGAAGAGAGCAAACCATGGCGGAGCTTCACTCCGTATCCCGTCCCGTCTCCGGGACCGACAAGACCCTGTCCTTCGAGACCGGGAAGCTGGCCGGCCTCGCCGACGGCGCCGTGGTGGCCGTCATGGGCGGCACCGAGGTGCTGGCCACCGCCACCGCCACCCGCAAGCCGCGGGAGGGGGCGGACTTCTTCCCCCTCACCGTCGACGTCGAGGAGCGCATGTACGCCGCCGGGAAGATCCCCGGCTCCTTCTTCCGCCGGGAGGGCCGGCCCACCGAGAAGGCCATCCTGTCCTGCCGCCTGATCGACCGGCCGCTGCGCCCGTCGTTCCGCGACGGCTACCGCTGCGAGACCCACATCGTGGCCACCGTGCTGTCGGTGGACGACGAGCACCCCTACGACGTCGTGGCCCTCAACGCCGCCTCGGCGGCGCTGCATGGTCAGCCCGATCCCCTTCCTCGGCCCCATCGGCGCCGTGCTCATGGCCTTACGCCGACGGGCGCCTGGATCCCCATGGCCACCTACCCGCAGCTCGAGAAGGCCGTCTTCTCCAGATGGTCGTGGCCGGCAAGCGCACGACGACGGCGGCATCGCCATCGCCATGGTCGAGGCCGGGGCCACCGAGAACGCCCTGGCGGCTCGTCGCCGAGGCAGGCGCCCCCGGTGGACGAGGCGATCGGTCGCCCGGGCCTCGAGGAGGCCAAGGCCCACATCGCCCGGCTCATCGACCTGCAGCTGGAGCTGCGGGCCGCGGTGGGCGAGATCCCGCGTCGTCGAGTTCCCCGTCACCCCCGACTACACCGACGAGCTGCTCGCCAGGGTGATCGAGGCCGCCGCCCCGCCGTCTCGCCGAGGTGGTGCGATCGCCCCCAAGCAGGAGCGCCAGGCCGCCGAGGACGCCGCCCGTGAGGCCACGCTGGCCGAGCTGGGCATCGGGGCCGACCACGAGGACTTCGCCGGCCGCCGAGCCGCGCCTTCAAGCACGGCCGACCAAGAAGGCCATGCGCCGCCGGGTGGTCGAGGAGGGCATCCGCCTCGACGGCCGCCGGCATCGACGAGGTGCGGCCCATCTCCGTCGGAGGTGGGCGTGGTGGCCCGGGCCCACGGGTCCGGCCTGTTCCAGCGGGGCGAGACCCAGGTCCTCAACGTGACCACGCTGGGCATGCTGCGCATGGAGCAGATGCTCGACACGATCTCGTGTCGAGGACTCCAAGCGCTACATGCACCACTACAACTTCCCGCCCTTCTCCACCGGCGAGGTCGGCTTCATGCGGGGCCCCAAGCGCCGCGAGATCGGCCACGGCGCCCTGGCCGAGAAGGCGGTGCTCCCGGTGATCCCCACCACGGAGCAGTTCCCCTACGCGCTTCCGCCTGGTGTCCGAGGTGCTCTCCTCCAACGGCTCCTCCTCGATGGCGCTCGGTCTGCGGGTCGAGCCTCTCGCTGATGGACGCCGGGGTGCCCATCGCCGCCGCCGTCGGCGGGGTGGCCATGGGCCTCATCGCCGCACGAGGGCGGGTACATCACCCTCACCGACATCATCGGGGCCGAGGACGCCCTCGGCGACATGGACTTCAAGGTGGCCGGGACGCGGGACATGATCACCGCCCTCCAGTTGGACACCAAGGTCGAGGGCCTGCCCGCCGAGGTGCTGGCCGGGCCCTGCGATCAGGCCCGCGCCGGCCGGATGCACATCCTCGACGAGATGGACGAGGTCATCGCCGGCCCCTCGCCCGGAGTTGAACGCCTACGGCCCCGAGGATCGAAGCGGTGCAGATCCCCATCGACAAGATCGGCGAGGTCATCGGGCCCAAGGGCAAGATGATCCGCCAGATCGAGGAGGAGACCGGCGCCACTCTCGAGATGGAGGACGACGGCACGGTGCGCATCGGCTCGCCCGACGGGGAGAGCCTCAAGAAGGCCGAAGGACTGGGTCTGGCCATCGCCTTCCCGCCGGAGGCCGAGATGGGCAAGGAGTACGAGGGCGAGATCGTCAACATCACCTCGTTCGGCGCCTTCGTCAACATCCTGCCCGGCCGCGACGGCCTGCTGCACATCTCCAAGATGGGCGGCGGCAAGCGGGTCGAGCGGGTCGAGGACGTCTTCTCCCTGGGTGACGCCATCCAGGTGCGGGTCGCGACATCGACCGCAACGGCAAGGTCAGCCTCGACCCCGCTGGGCGAGCACGGTGGTGGCGACGACGATGGCGAGGCTCCGGCCCCCCGTGAGTCCCGCGACCGCGGTGATCGTGACCGCGGCGACCGCGACCGCGGCGAGTCCCGTGACCGGGACCGCGGCGGCGATCGTGACCGTGACCGGGGCGAGTCCCGTGACCGTGACCGGGACCGGGACCGCGATCGGGACCGTGACCGTCGCCCCAGCCGGGACGATGCTGCGGACGACGCTCCCGGCGCCGACGACGGCGACGACCGCCCCGTCCGGGTCTCCTTCGAGGACGAGTTCGAGGCCGAGCTCGAGTCCGAGTTCGGTGACCTCGGCCCGGCCGCTCCCGCCTCCAGCGGTGGTGGTCGTGACCGCGGCGGGCGGGGCGGTGGCCGCGACCGTGGTGGTCGTGGCGGCGGCTCGCGTCGCTGAGTGACCTGATTCGTTCGAGCACACTCGCCGACGGCCTCCGGGTCGTCACCGAGGACCTGCCCCACGCCCCGTCGGTCGCCGTCGGGGTGTGGGCGCAGGTCGGTGCCCGCGACGAGCCCGACGCCCTCGCGGGGGCGTCGCACTTCCTCGAACACCTGCTGTTCAAGGGCACCGCGGACCGGACCGCCCTCGAGATCGCCGAGGCGGTCGACCGCGTCGGCGGTGACATGAACGCCTTCACCGGACGGGAGGCCACGGCCTTCTACGCCCGGGTCCCCGCCGACGAACTGGCCATGGCCGTCGACCTCCTGGCCGACGTCGTCGTGGACCCCGCCTTCCACCGCGACGACGTCGAGGTGGAGCGGGACGTCATCCTCGACGAGCTGGCGGCCAGCCTCGACACCCCCGACGACCGCATCCACGTCGCCCTCTCCGAGGCCGTGTTCCCCGGTCATCCCCTGGGGCGCGAGGTCATCGGCAGCGTCGAGACCGTGACCGGTCTGGATCGGGACACGATCGCCGACTTCCATCAGCGCTTCTACCGGGCCGAGGACCTGCTGGTGGCCGTGGCCGGCCCCGTCGACCACGACGACATCGTCGCCCGGGTCACCGGCCGGTTCCCGGGCGGGCGCTCCGACGGCCTCCTCGAACGGATCGCCCCCTCCGAGGACGTCGTGGCCGTCACGACCGTCGACCGGCCCGGCGAGCAGACCCACATCGCCATGGGCTGGCGCTCCCTGCCCGCCGGTCATCCCGACCGCTACGCGCTGGCCGTGGCCAACCAGGTCCTGGGTGGGGGACTGTCGAGCCGCCTCTTCCAGGAGGTCCGGGAGAAGCGGGGCCTGGCCTACTCGGTCTGGTCCTCGCCGTCGCCGGCCTCCGACGCGGGGCAGTTCACCGCCTACGCGGGCACGGCGCCCGAGCAGGCCACCACCGTCCTCGAGTTGCTCGACGGCGAGGTCGGCCGGCTCCTGGCGGACGGGATCACCGAGGACGAGCGGGACATCGCCGTGGGCTACCTGACCGGCTCGTTGGTGCTGGGCCTCGAGGACACGGCCAGCCGCCTCGGCCGCATCGGGGGCCTCATGAGCACCTTGGGCCGGGTCGTGCCCGTCGACGAGGACGTGGCCGGCCTGAAGGCCGTGACCGTGGCCGATGTGGCCGCCGTGGTGGAACGGGTGCTCGGTGGCCCCCGCTCGGTGGCCGTCGTGGGCCCGCTCGACGGGGACATCGCAGCCGCCCTGGCCGGGCTCGGGGCCACAGCCGGGGGGTAGGGTCCGCCCCATGACCCTGCGTGTCGCCGTGTTCGGTGCCGGCGGACGGATGGGAGCCACGGTCTGTGCCGCGGTCGCCGCCGACCCCGATCTGACGCTGGTGGCCGCCGTCGACCCTCACCACGCCGGGTTCGACCTCCGGGAGGTCACCCGGGACCAGAGCCTGCCCGCCATCCAGGTCAGCCCGAGTGCGGAGAGCCTGGACCCGACGGCGGTCGACGTGGCCATCGACTTCACCGTGCGGGACGCGGCCAAGAAGAACCTCGACTGGTTGGCCGCCAACGGCGTGCACGCCGTGGTGGGCACCACCGGGTTCACCGACAAGGACTGTGACCGGCTGCGCAAGCAGTTCACCTCGAGCAACTGCATCGTGGCCCCCAACTTCGCCATCGGGGCGGTGCTGATGATGCGCTTCGCCGAGATGGCCGCCCCCTACTTCGAGTCGGCCGAGATCATCGAGCTCCATCACGACCAGAAGGTCGACGCCCCCTCCGGCACGGCGATGCTGACCGCCGAGCGACTGGCGGCCGCCTCCGACGACTGGATCGACGACCCCACCAAGGACGAGGTCGTCAAGGGCGCTCGGGGCGGTCGGGCCGGTCCGATCCCGGTCCATTCGGTCCGCCTGGCCGGACTGGTGGCCCACCAGGAGGTCCTCCTGGGCACCACCGGCCAGACCCTGAGCATCCGCCACGACTCCTTTGACCGGTCGTCGTTCATGCCCGGCGTGGTCCTGGCGGTCAAGCGGGTGGCGGACACCGAGGGGCTGACCGTCGGCCTCGACCAGGTCCTCGGCCTGTAGCCGCTTGCGCCACCAAACTTCTGACACGTAGCCTGCCAGAAGTTCGAACCGGGGGGAGTTGGCGTGATCATCGAGGTGGCGCGGGCAGAGCTGGACGACGTGCGGGTCGTGGAGGACCCCGTCGTCGATCTGGCCGAGGACGGAGCCCGGCTGCGCATCGACCACTTCGGCCTGTCCTCCAACAACGTCACCTACGGCGTGTACGGCGACGCCATGGCGTACTGGGCGTTCTTCCCCGCCGAGGACGGCTGGGGCCGCATCCCCGTGTGGGGCTTCGCCGATGTCGTCGAGACCCGGTCGCCGCACCTGGCGGTCGGGGAGCGGCTCTTCGGCTACTACCCGATGGCGACCGAGCTGGTCATCACCGCGGGGTCGGGCAACGACCAGGCCGTGGTCGACACCGCGCCCCACCGGGCGGCGATGGCCAAGGCCTACAGCCGGTACACCCGGTGCGCGTCCGACCCGCTGTACCGGGCCGAGCGGGAGCGTGAGCAGCTCCTGCTGTACCCGCTGTTCATGACCTCGTTCCTGATCGACGACCTCCTCGGCGACGCCGGAGACTTCGGGGCCGAGCAGGTCGTGGTGTCGAGTGCCTCGTCCAAGACGGCCATCGGCGTCGCCCATTGCGGCCGCCGCCGAGGGGTCCGCACCGTCGGGCTCACCTCCGCGGCCAACCTCGGCTTCGTCGAGGGCCTCGGCGTCTATGACGAGGTGCGGGCCTACGAGGACGTCGACGCCCTGACCCCGGTGCCGTCGGCCTTCGTGGACATCGCCGGCAACGCCGACGTCCGCCTCGCCGTCCACCGGCACCTGGGTGACGGGCTGCGGTATTCGATGACGGTGGGCAACACCCACTGGGACCACGAGACGGCGGTGGGCGCCGAGCCCCTGCCCGGGCCCGTGCCCGAGTTCTTCTTCGCCCCCGGTCAGATCGCCAAGCGCAACGAGGACTGGGGCCGGGGGGAACTGGACCGCCGCATCGCTGAGGCCTGGCACGACTACGCCGCCTGGGCCGCCGGCTGGATCGAGTTCCGTGACGTCCGAGGTGCCGACGCCGTCACCGCGGTCTACCGCGAGCTCCTCACCGGCCGTCCCGATCCCCGGGCCGGCTTCATCTGCTCACTCTCCGAGACCTGAAGGAACCCACCCATGGCCAACCCCGACGCCCCGACCTACGGCGAGCCGAACTGGGAGATGCTGGGACGCTGGCTCCATCTGCCCCCTGAGGAGGACGGTCCGTTCTGGGCCCTGAACCTGATGAAGTACCGGGAAGCCGCGGTCTACCACGACGGCTCGGATCGGGGGATGAGCGGACGTGAGGCCGACGACGCCTATGCGCCGCTCGGGCCGCTGGCCGCCATCGGCGCCATGGTCGCCTTCCACGGCGACGTGATCGACCAGACCCACGGCGAGCCGGCCTGGGACCGGGTCGGCATCGTCCGGTACCCGACCCGCGCCGCGTTCTTCGCCATGCAGCAGCGGGACGACTTCAAGGACCAGCACGTCCACAAAGAGGCGGGGATGGCCTTCACCATCGTCATGGCCTGCCATCCCGAGGCCCACGACGTCGATGCCGGGACCGACGGGGCGCTGGTGCTCACCGTGGAGCCCGGGGGCAGCAAGCCGATGGCCGTGCCCGATGGCGTCGTCCCGGTCGTCACCTACACCGTGGAGGGCGTGATCGTGGGTGACGACCGAGCCTTCGCCCGGGCCCGCTTCGACCGCGTGCCCGACGGCGCCCTGGCGGCCCTCGCCGCGGCGGCCCCGGAGGGCAGCCACCAGGTCGTGGTCGCCGTCGGTGTCGACCGGCTGGTCGATTCCATCGTCGCGCCGCCCCGGGCGGTGGACTGAGCATGGAGGTCCTGCGCACCCCCGACGAGCGCTTCGTCGGCCTGCCCGACTACGACCTCGAGCCTCGGTACACCGAGGTCACGGCTGCGGACGGCACCGTGCTGCGCTACCACTACGTCGACGAGGGACCGGCGGAGGCCCCGCCCGTGCTCCTGCTGCACGGCAACCCGTCGTGGACGTATCTGCACCGCCACATGATCCGGGGCCTGGTCGACCGAGGCCACCGGGTCGTGGGCCTCGACCTCATGGGGCTCGGTCGCTCCGACAAGCCGACGGCGAGGTCGGACTACAGCCTGGCGAACCACGTCGACTGGATGAGCCAGTGGTTGGAGGCGGTGGACCTCGTCGACGTCACCCTCTACTGCCAGGACTGGGGCGGCATCACCGGCCTGTCGCTGGTGCGCCTGCACCCGGACCGCTTCAGCCGGGTGATCGCCTCCAACACCGGCCTACCGGTGGGCGAGGGGGTCAACCGGTTCATGCAGCAGTGGCTGGACTTCAGCCAGAGCGTGGAAGAGCTGCCGATCGGTGCCCTGGTGGCCGGAGGGGTGAGCCGAAGTCTGTCCGACGCCGAGAAGGCCGCCTACGACGCGCCGTTCCCGGATGCCTCCTACCAGGCCAGCGCCCTGGAGTTCCCGTTGCTCATCCCGCTCCAACCCGACAACCCGGGGGTGCCGATCTGCCAGGCGACCTGGGCCTTCCTCGAGACCTGGACCAAGCCGTTCCTCACGGTCTTCGGGGCCGATGACGCCATCGCCTACAAGCCCGGCGCCCACCTCAAGTTCCAGAAGCTGGTGCCCGGCGCCGCCGGGCAGCCCCACGAGGTGATCGAGGGCGCCAACCACTTCATCCAGGAGGACGCCCCCGAGCGCCTGGTCCAGATCATCCACGAGTTCACGGAGGCCGCGCCGACATGACCGGTTACGAGCCGTTCGAGGGCGAGATCGCCCGGACCCAGGCCGAGTCCACGCCGTGGTGGCCGACGCCGCCACACCCAGGCGACGGGGCGCCGAACGTGGTGGTCATCGTCCTCGACGACCTGGGGTTCTCTCACCTGGGCTGCTACGGCTCCGACATCGACACCCCCAACATCGACCGCCTGGCCGCGGGCGGCCTGCAGTTCACCGACTTCCACGTCACGCCGCTGTGCTCGCCGACCCGCGCCGCGCTGCTGACCGGCCGCAACCACCACTCGGTGGGGATGCGGGCGGTGTCCAACTTCAGCACCGGCTACCCCCACATGCGGGGCCGGATCTCCAACCACGCGGCGACCATGGCCGAGGTCCTGCGAGCCGAGGGCTACACGACCCTCGGGCCTCGGCAAGTGGCACCTGTGCCCGATGGAGGAGACCTCCGCGGCCGGGCCCGTACGACCAGTGGCCGCTGCAGCGGGGCTTCGACCGGTTCTACGGGTTCCTCGACGGCGAGGCCGACCAGTTCACGCCCGAGCTGGTCCACGACAACCACGCCGTCGCTGCCGCCGAGGACGGCCGAGGAGGGCTACCACCTCAGCGAGGACCTGGTCGACAAGGCCATCGGCTTCCTCCACGACACCGTCTCGATCCGCCCGGATCGACCGTTCTTCACCTACCTGGCCTTCGGCGCCACCCACGCCCCCCACCAGGCCCCGGCCGAGTACCTCGAGAAGTACCGCGGCCGCTACGACGAGGGCTGGGACGTGGCCCGGGAGCGCTGGTTCGCCCGCCAGAAGGAGCTCGGGATCCTCCCACCCGAGACCGGGTTGGCCCCCCGCAACCCCGGGGTCGAGGCCTGGGAGGACCTGCCCGAGAACCACCGCAGGCTGGCCTGCCGCCTGCAGGAGGCCTTCGCCGCCTTCCTCGACCACACCGACGTCCAGATCGGGCGCCTGCTCGACGCCCTGGAGGCGCTCGACCGCCTGGACGAACACCGTCGTCGTCCTGCTGGCGGACAACGGAGCCAGCCAGGAGGGCGGGCCCTTCGGCGTCCTGCACGAGATGAAGTTCTTCAACTTCATCCTGGAGGAGCCCGACGAGGCCATCGCCCGGCTCGACGACATCGGCGGGCCGTCCAGCCACGCCAACTACCCGTGGGGCTGGGCCCAGGCCGGCAACACGCCCTTCCGCTGGTACAAGCAGAACACCCACGAGGGTGGGGTCCACGTTCCCTGCATCGTGCACTGGCCGGCGGGGATCGAGGACCCAGGGCAGCGGGACCAGTTCCACTACGTCACCGACATCGCCCCGACCATCTATGAGATCTGTGGGATCACCCCGCCCGAGACCCATCACGGGTTCGAGCAGATGCCCGTGGTCGGGACCTCGATGCGCTACCTGTTCGCGGCCGACGCCGCCACCGAGCCGAGCCGCAAGACGGTCCAGTACTTCGAGATGATGGGCCACCGGGCCATCCACGCCGACGGATGGAAGGCGGTCACCCGCCACCAGGCGGGCACGCCCTTCGACGACGACCGGTGGGAGCTGTACCACGTCGCCGAGGACCGCTCCGAGCTGCCACGACCTGGCCGAGGAGCAGCCCGAGAAGCTGGCCGAGCTGGTCGACCTCTGGTGGCAGGAGGCCGAGGCCAACGGCGTCTTCCCGCTCGATGACCGCACCGTCCAGCTCTTCGGCGCCCGCTTCCGGGAGAACGCCCCGCACCGGGCGGACCGGCACTACACCTACCGGCCCCCGATGACCCCGCTGCCGGCCCAGGCCGGGCCGCAGGTCGGGGGTCGCAGCTGGGACCTCGCTCGCCGACGATCGACCGTCCGCAGGGTGCCGGGGGCGTGCTCTACGCCACGGGCAACGAGAACTCCGGCATGAGCCTGTTCGTCGACGGCGACCGGCTGGTGTTCGACTACAACTGCTTCGGCGACCACCAGATCGTGGAGTCCGACATCGACGTGCCCGACGGGGCCTCGGTGGTCGGCGTCCGCTTCCGTCGAAACGACGCCGCGGGGGAGGTCACCCTGGTCGTCGACGGGGCGGACTGTGGCACCCTCGCCCTGCCGTTCGTGATGCGGATGATCTCCAGCGTCGGCGCCAGCATCGGCTACGACCACGGCTCACCCGTCAGCCGTCGCTACACCGGTGAGAACCCCTTCGAGGGCACCCTGCACCAGGTCGACGTCCAGCTCCTCAGCCCCGGTGAGGCCGCCGCCGAGCGCGCCGCCACCGACGCCCGCGCCGGCCTCTCCCGCCAATAGCGACCCGACCGACCGTTCTGGCGCCCGATTTCCCGCCCCCAGGCGGCAGATCAGGCGCCAGAAGGGGGGTTCAGGTTGGTCGGCGGTGGAGTTGGGTGGCGCCGAGCTGGTCGCGGGCGAGCACGACCATCTGGTCGATGTTGACCCGGCTGGGGCGGGTGGCCACGAAGGCCACGCACTCGGCCACGTCCTGGGCCGAGAGGGCGTCGACGCCGTCGTAGACCTGGGCCGCCCGATCGGCGTCGCCGGCGAAGCGGACGAGGCTGAAGTCGGTCTCGACGATGCCGGGCTCGATCTCGGTCACCCGCACGGGCTCGGTGAACAGCTCCTTGCGCAGGGCCTCGGCGAAGGCCCGCTCGGCGAACTTGGCCGCGTTGTACCCGGCGCCGCCGACGTAGGCCTGCGATCCGGCGATGGAGCCGATGACCACCACCAGCCCGTCGCCGCTGGCCCGTAGGGCGGGGAGCAGGGCCTTGGTCATGCGCAGGGTGCCCAGCACGTTGGTGTCGTACATGGCCTGCCAGTCGTCGAGGTCGGCCTCCTCGATCCGGGCCCAACCGAAGGCCCCTCCGGCGTTGTTGACCAGCACCGAGCACTCGGGCACCTCGGCCACGAACGCCGCCACCGAGTCGTCGTCGGTCACGTCCAGCGCCAGCGCCCGGGCCCCGATGGGCTCCGCCACCGCCTGCAGCTTGTCCACCCGCCGGGCGCCGACGACCACGTCGAACCCCGCCTCGGCCAGCGCGACCGCCGTCGCCGCCCCGATCCCCGAGCTCGCCCCGGTCACCACCGCGGTGCCCCGGGTCATCCCGGTGCCCCCGTCGGGTCGTCCTCCGGCTGGGGGAGATCAGGGCTGGGGGAGTCGTCGTGGGCGGCCGGCCCGTCGGGGGGGTCGCCGACCGGGTCCTCCTCGACGCCGAGCTCGTCCTCGATGTCGAGGATGGCCTCGAGCTCGCCCTTGCCGGAGCGCCGGTCGAGTATCACCGTGATCACCACCAGGCTGACGCTCAGGGCGGTGAGGGGGAGGCGGTAGTCCCGGATGAAGCCGAGGACCGCCTCGATCGGCTTCTCGAAGGCCTCGCCGAGGATCCGGATCAGGTAGAGCCGGACGGCGGTGCCGACCACGTTGAGGGTGAGGAAGATCGCCGGCGGCATGCCCGCGGCGCCGGCGAAGAGGCAGATGAAGTTGTTGGGGGCGATGGCCACGAGGGGCCACGCCGCCTTCTGGAACAGGGTCTCCCAGGTGCGCAGCATCCCGCCGAAGCTGCTGGAGCGGCGTTCCACCCACTTCACGCCGGCGTCGCCGTACCAGAACCCGAGGATGTAGAAGAGCGGGTCCGAGGCCAGGAGCCGGAAGAAGGCGACGGTGTAGAAGGAGAGAGCGTCGAGGGAGTTGGTGACCAGGACCAGGTTGCGGTTCCGGGCGTTGAGGGTGATCAGCAGCAGCGGGTGCTCGACGGCGAGGGTGGGCGCGAAGGCGTCCCCGATCTGTGCGGCGATGACCAGGACGATGAGTGGCCCCAGCACCAGCCAGAGCCGTACCCGGCTCGGCGGGGCCTTCTCCATCGGGCGATTGTGGCAGCCGGGACGGACTTTGGGCGGTTCCTCGCTGCGGCGGTCGCCTCAAGGGGCCACAGCCGTGGGACGATGACACCCAGATGCGTCGCCGCCTGCTCCTCGTCGTGGCCCTCCTGGCCTCGGCGTTGGTCGCCGCATCGGGGCCCGCCGCGGAGGCCCGGGCGATCGGCGGCTGTCCGATGTTCCCGGCGAACAACTATTGGCACGCCGACGTCTCGGACCTGCCGGTCCATGCCCGGTCGGCGGACTGGGTGCGCAGCATCGGCCTCGACGACGGGCTGAAGGCCGACTTCGGCTCCGGCCGGTGGGACGGTGGGCCGATCGGCATCCCGTACAACCTCGCCGACGCCCAGACCCGCCGCCACACGGTCACCTTCCGGTGGGGCTCGGAGAGCGACCGGGTCCCGTACCCGATCGGGCCCAACCCCCGCATCGAGGGCGGTCGGCCTCCGGGTTCCACGGCATCCGGAGACCGCCACCTCCTGACCGTCGACAAGAGCACCTGCCGGCTGCTCGAGCTCTACCGGGTCCGGCGCCTGCCCGACGGCCGCTGGCGGGCCGACTCCGGTGCAGTGTGGAACCTGCGCAGCAACGCCCTGCGTCCCGCGGGGTGGACCTCGGCGGACGCGGCCGGGCTGCCGATCCTGCCCGGCCTGGTGCGCTGGGACGAGGTGGCCGCCGGCCACATCGACCACGCCATCCGCTTCACCGCCCCCGCGACCCGGGACCGCTACGTCTGGCCTGCCCGCCACCAGGCCGGCGGGAACGATGCCGATCTGCCCCCCATGGGGGCCTGGTTCCGACTGAAGGCGTCCGTCGACATCAGCGGCTATCCGGCCCGCCTGCGGGTGATCCTGGAGGCCCTCCAGACCCACGGGATGATCCTGGCCGACAACGGCTCGCCCTGGTACCTGAGCGGTGTCCCCAGCCCGAACTGGAACAACGACCTGCTCAACAGCCTCGGCGATGATCTCACCGGCCGCGACTTCGAAGCCGTCGACACCAGCTCGCTGATCACCACCCCCGACTCCGGCGCCGTCACCCCCTGACCCCCGGTTCTGGCCGCGGAATGTTGCACAAGTCGCGCATCGTTCGCGGCCAGAACGGGCGGACCTTGGTTCTGGCCGCGGAATGTTGCGGAATCCGCGCATGGTTCGCGGCCAGAACGATGGGCGGTCCTACGCTCCGGGGCGGTGTACGACTTCGCCAAGGAGCCCAAGTGGATCCTCTCGCACCTGTTCGTGCTGGTGCTGGTCGTGGCGATGATCCTGGCCGGGTTCTGGCAGCTGGACCGGCGCCAGGAGAAGAAGGACCGCAACGCCCTCATCACCGAGCGCCAGGAGGAGCCGATCGCCCCGGTCGAGGACATCGTGTCCGTCGACGACCCGACCTCGGTGGGTGCCGATGTCCGCTACCGGCCGGCCACGGCCACCGGCACCTATGACCAGGCCGCCCAGGTCCTGGTGCGCAACCGCAGCTACGACGAGGCGCCCGGGTCCTGGGTCCTGACCCCGCTGGTGTTGGAGGACGGTTCGGTGCTCGTGGTCAACCGGGGTTGGGTGCCGGTGACGGGGGAGCAGGTGCTCGGCCCCGAGGCCGCCCCGCCCGACGGCCCCGTCGAGGTGACCGGGCTGCTCGAGGCCTCTCAGACCCGAGGGTCCTTCGGGCCCACCGACCCCAGCGGCGAGGTCCTCGACACGCTGTCCCGGGTCGACATCGACCGCTACCAGGAGCAGGTCGACGGGGACCTCTACCCGGTCTGGCTCCAGCTGGAGACCCAGGACCCCGCCCAGGGGGACCGGCCGACGCCCGTCCAGCCCACCGAGCTCGACGAGGGCCCCCACCTGGGGTATGCCGTGCAGTGGTTCATCTTCACCACCATCGCCCTGATCGGGTACCCGCTGATCCTGCGTCGCCGGGCCCGGCAGGGTGCCCCCGAGCAGATCCCGGACCACGTGCCCGACGACGTGCTCGAGTCGTGACCTCCCGCGAGCGGGCGATGGAGGCCACGCTGGCGTGCATCGCCGACGGGGGGATGAAGGGCTTCACGGTCGAGGACGTGGCCCGGGCCGCGGGCCTGTCCCGGGCGACGCTCTACCGCTACTTCCCCGGGGGCCGGGAACAGCTCGTGGGCGAGACGGTCACCTGGGAGGTCGGGCGCTTCTTCACCCGCCTGGCCGATGCCATCGACGACTCGCCCGACTTCCGCACGCGGGTCGAGCGGGGCCTGGCCTTTGCCCACCGGTCGCTGCGGGAGCACCGGGCGTTCCAGCAGGCCATGGCCACCGACCAGGGCGAGATCCAGGCCCGCCTGGCCGGCATCGCCCCCATCGTGGTCGGGGTCATCCGCAGCTACCTGGAGCCCCTGCTGGCCCAGGAGCCGCTGGTCGAGGGCGTCACCCCCACCGAAGCCGCCGACCACCTGGCCCGCCTCATCGGCAGCCTCATCGTCGACGAGGGCTCCTGGGACCTCGGCGACCCCATCCAGGTCAGCGAGCTGGTCGACCGCTGGCTCCTGGCCGGAATCGTGGTGATCGACGTCCGCGACGGCTGAGTCGTGGAGAGGGACGGTCGCCGGACGGCGACGCTGCGCAGCGGAGCGGAGCAGCAGCCGACGACGGTCCACGACGGCGACGCCGGACTTGCCGAGCGCAGCGAGGCCAGTCAAATGTGGTGACCCTTGTCACATGCCTTCCCCTTCCCCTGAGACAAATGTGTGCGTATTGTCTCAGGGGATGGGGGCCATCGCGGCGAACGACCGCACCTACGTGAGCACCGGTCCCGACCGGGTCGCCGCGGCCACCCTTGCCTGCATCGCCGAGCACGGCGTGCGGGCGGTCACCGTGGAACACATCGCCGATGAGGCCGGTGTGTCCCGGGCCAGCGTCTACCGCTGGTTCCCCGGCGGCCGCAGCGACGTCCTCCTGGCGGCCGGCGGCCGGGAGATGGACCGCTTCTTCGCCGAGATCGAGCCCCGCCTCGCCGCGGCCGACACCCTCGACGACGTCCTGGCCGAGGGCCTGTCCGGCGCCGTGCGCTTCCTGCGGGACAACAAGCCGCTGCACGCCCTCCTCGAGCACGAGCCCGAGCTGGTCCTGCCCCACCTGGCCTTCCACCGGATGGGCACCGCCTTCGCCGTCGCCGCCGCCGTGGCCCTGCGCCACCTGCACCGGTTCCTCACCGAGGACGACGCGAGGCGGGCCACCGAGCTGGTCGCCCGCCTCGCCCTCTCTCACACCCTGTCCCCATCGGCCGACCTCGACATGGGGGACCTGGACGCCGCCCGGCGCCATGTCCACCGCTTCGTGACCCCCGGCCTCGTCCCCCTCACCGAATCCCCCAGGAGCTGACGCCATGTCCACCACCGAAGAGATGTCCAGCAACGAGTCGCTCATCGGGCGGACCGACATCAACGACCTCGAGGCCATCCTCGCCGTGTCCAACACCGACCGGGACGAGGTGATCCATGCCGTCGCCGACAACGCCGACGCCATCTTCACCTGGGACTACGAGAAGGGCCAGCGCCCGGCGCTGAACAAGCTCTACGAGAAGGCCAAGACCTCCCAGTGGAACGGTGAGACCGACCTGGACTGGTCCATCGAGGTCGACCAGGAGGCCGTCGTGGCCGCCAACGCCGCCCAGAACGGCTTCATGGAGCAGAGCCTCGACCTGTCGGGCACCCAGATGGAGCACTGGACCGACGAGAAGTGGCTGGAGTTCGGGGTCGAGTCCAACAACTGGCTGCTGAGCCAGTTCATGCACGGCGAGCAGGGCGCCCTGGTCTGCACGGCCAAGATCGTCGAGACCGTCCCGTGGATCGACGCCAAGTACTACGCCTCCACCCAGGTGATGGACGAGGCCCGCCACGTCGAGGTCTTCGCCAAGTACCTCGACACCAAGCTGTCGGGCCACTACCCGATCAACGCCCACCTGCGGATGCTGCTGGACGACATCATCCAGGACAGCCGCTGGGACATGACCTACCTGGGCATGCAGATCATGGTCGAGGGCCTCGCCCTGGCGGCCTTCGGCTTCATGCACCAGATGACCACCGAGCCGCTGCTGAAGAAGCTGCTGCGCTACGTCATGGCCGACGAGGCCCGCCACGTGGCCTTCGGGGTCCTCAGCCTGAAGGAGTTCTACGACGGCCTGACCGCCGCCGAGCTGCGGGAGCGCCAGGAGTTCGCCTTCGAGGCCGCCCTGCGCATGCGGGACCGCATGCTGCAGCAGGAGGTCTGGGAGCAGATGGGCGTCGAGCCCCGCGAGGCCCTGCAGGCCACCCTGCAGGCCCCGGAGCGCCAGATGTTCCAGTCGATGTTGTTCTCCAAGATCGTGCCCAACTGCAAGAAGCTGGGCCTGCTCGATGCGAGCGACGGCTGGCTGCGGGACCGGTTCACCGAGATCGGCGTGATCCAGTTCGAGGACTGGGTCGACACCGGCGAGGAGTACGAGGCCCTCGACGAGGTGGCCAAGGACCGTGCCGCCGCCGAGGCCGCCTCGTCCTGACGGCCCGCCCGGAATCACCCGAACGGGGACGAAGACTTCCCCACGGGGCTGGGTAGGTTCGCGATGACGCCGCCCACTGTCGGCGTCGAGGCCTCCTGAAGTCGTCGAACCCCGGCGGCTCCCGGCCGAACGAACCCAGGAGCGCCTCGTGCCTCGATACCGCCAGACCGTCGGACCGCTTCTCGTTCTGGTCCTCGCCGCCGCAACGGCCGTCGGGGTCACGCCCGGCGCCCCCTCACCGGCGGGTGCCGCCTCGCCGAGTGCAGCAGTGCCGCCGAAGCCCCTGTCCGCCGGCACGGTGCAGATCGATGCCGCGGACCTGGCGGAGGGGGACGATCCGGTGGCGATCACCGTCGACCTGCTGACGGGTTACACCGACGCCACTCTCGAGGTGACCGGGACCGGCGAGGCCGACGCCACCGACACCGAGTCCGAACTGGCCCGCGAGTCCTCGACGGCCGAAGTCGCCGTCGAACTGGCCCCCGCCGACGAGCCGGCGGACCCCGCCGAGGCCGCCCTGGCGGACGCGTCCGGTTCGACGGTCACGGCCACGCTGACCGCCAACGATCCGGATGGCTCCCGGCGCACGGCCTCGGACACCGTCTGGGTCGACGACACCGGCGACCAGGTCCTGGTGAGCGAGAGCGGCGAGCAGGACCTCCGTCTCCAGCGGGTGGCGGCGCTCGAGCGGGACGGCACCGTGAGCCCGACCGAAGCCGACGCGCTCGAGGCCGAGATCCGCGGGGGCGGCGCCCGGACCACGGAGTCGGTCACCCCCGGGTCCTGTGTCGTGGTCTGCGTCGACGGCGCCGTGCGATGGACCGACTCCGCTGGCGGTACCCACCCCGTCGACCGGGCGCCCGTGCAGATCTGGGACGAGGAGGGCGCCGTCGGACGTGTTGGTCACCACGGTGACCACCGACGCCGACGGCGAGTACACCGCCACGATCGACAACAACGACGGTGACGCGACCGGCCGGGACATCTACGTCCGCGTGCTGGCCGACGGGCCCGGATTCACGTTGCCCCAGCACCTCGACTCCGCCGTGCACACCGACGTCCCGAACGGGTCGCAGGTCATCCACGACCTGACCGCGAACCGGGTGGCCGACAACAACACCGCCTTCGCGGTCCGGGCGTCGCTGGTCTTCGCCGGCGATCACCTCGTCGACCTGCACGGATCGCTCTTCCCCACCGTGGGCGTGGTCTTCCCCGACCCCTCCGGATCCTTCTTCGACGGAAACCGCCTCCACCTGCTGGCCCTCGACCGGTTCGACTGGGACGTGAGCCTGCACGAGTACGGCCACTACATCGCCGACCGGATCGACATCGAGGCCAACCCCGGTGGGCCCCACAGCGGGGAGGACAACCTCTCCGACGCCCGGGGCAGCAAGTCCATCGGGGTCCGACTGGCCTTCGGGGAGGGATGGCCCACCTACTTCGCCGTGTCGGCGCTCCGCCAGGAGGCCCGGGGCCTCGGCATCCCGCACGTCGGTGACGTCTTCTACGACGACACCGAGGACCAGGTGGTCCAGGACAACCTCGAGTTCCAGGCCCGGCGGGGGGAGGACAACGAGCGCACCGTGTCCAACAGCCTGTGGGACCTCTACGACGACATGAACGAGGGCCTCGACCGGACCACGCTCGGCGCGCAGACGGTCTGGAACCGACTGGACAACAGCAACCCCACGACCCTGTCGGCGGCCTATCAGGTGTTCAGCGCCAACCGCACCAACGAGGGCGTCAACTGCATCTTCACCCTGATGAACGTCAGCCCCCGGCTGGGCGGTCCGTCGTCGGTGAACATCCGGGCCAACGGTGGACCGCCACGACTGACCTGGACCCGGGGCAACGGCGGCTCGCACCGGAACAACAGCTTCACCGTGCGGTTCGCCCGGAACAGCGGGACCGTGCTGTTCACCTCGCCCGTCCTCCGTGGCCAGAGCTACACACCGCCGGCCACACGGTGGGCGATGGTCCGCAACCAGTCCGGTGGCACGATCCGGGTGACGGTGGTCGGCACGCAGACCGACAACCCTCGGACCGGGCCCTACAGGAGCTGCACCAAGGCCTTTGTCATCGGCGGGTGAACTCGATCTCTCCCGGGGCTGGGTGGGCCGCCCCGGTACGATCGGGCTCCATGTCCCACCCGTCTGACCCCGGCACGCTCGTGCTGCACGGTCTGCGATTGAAGGGCTTCGCGGAGACCGACGTCCTCGCCGAGAGCACCGGGCTGGACGACGTCACCGTCATCCGGGCCCTGGAGGCCTTCGCCGCCGAGGGCCTCGTCACCCGGAAGCAGGGCGTCGACGTGTCCGGCTGGGTGCTGACCCCCCAGGGCCGCTCTGCGCACGAGAAGCGCCTCGCCGACGAGCTCGACGCCGCCGGGGCCCGTGCCGACATCGAGGCCCTGTACGACCGCTTCAGCGGGCTCAACCCCGATCTGCTCCAGGTCTGCACCGACTGGCAGGTGCGCGGCGGCACGCTCAACGACCACACCGACGGCGCCTACGACGCCGAGGTCGTCGCCCGTTTGGGCCACCTGCACGACCAGGCCCTGCCGGTGGTGGACGGCCTGGCCGCCACCCTGGACCGCTTCGTCGGCTACCGGCCCCGCCTGCAGTGGGCCGTGGACCACGTCCGTTGTGGTGAGGGGGCCTGGTTCGACAAGCCGCTGACCGACTCGTACCACACGGTGTGGTTCGAGCTGCACGAGGACCTGCTGGCCACCCTCGGCCTGGAACGGGCCACCGAGACCGGAGGAAAGGGCTGATGGGGCGCTTCGGCTCGGTGCTGGTGGCCATGGTCACCCCGTTCGACGACGCCCTCGAGCTGGACCTCGAGGCCGCGGTGGACCTGGCCCGTTGGCTGGTCGACCAGGGGGCCGACGGCCTCGTGCTGGCCGGCACCACGGGCGAGGCCCCGACCCTGTCCGACGACGAGTCCGTCGACCTCTGGACCGCCGTGCGGGGCGCGGTGACCGTGCCCCTCGTGGCCGGCACCGGCAGCAACGACACCCGCCACACCGTCGAGCTCAGCCGCCGGGCGGCGGCAACCGGCGTCGACGGGCTGCTCGTGGTCACCCCGTACTACAACCGACCGAGCCAGGCCGGCCTCGAGGCCCACTTCCGGGCCGTGGCCGAGGCCACCGACCTGCCCTTCCTGATCTATGACATCCCCGTCCGCACCGGCCGCAAGGTCGACAGCGAGGTGCTCGTCCGCCTCGCCCGCGAGGTGCCGACGATGGTCGGCATCAAGGACGCCGCCGGCGATCCCGGGGCGTCCGCCCGCGTGATCGCTGAGGCCCCCGACGGCTTCGACCTCTACAGCGGCGACGACGCGTTCACCCTGCCCCTGCTCGCCGTCGGCGGCACCGGGGTCATCGGCGTGGCCGCCCACTGGTCGGCCCCCGAACACGCGGAGATGATCTCGGCCCACGCCAAGGGCGACGTCGAGACCGCCAGGCTCCTCAACGCCCGACTGCTCGATTCCTACGACTTCGAAACCTGGGGTGGAACCCCACAAGCTGTGACCACCAAGACATTGCTGCGCACCCTCGGCCTCCGGGTCGGACTCACCCGTCCCCCGATCGGACCCGTCCCCGACGGCCTGGAGGACGCGGCCCGACGGGTCCTGGACGGGCTGGGGCCCCGCTGATGGCTGCTCCCGTCAACATCACCTTCCTGGGCGGCCTCGGCGAGATCGGGCGCAACTGCGCCTGCATCGAGTCCGAGGGCAAGATCGTCCTCATCGACTGCGGGATCATGTTCCCGGACATGGACATGCCGGGCATCGACCTGGTCCTGCCCGACTTCACCTACCTGCGGGAGAACGCCGACCGGATCGTGGGCTGCATCGCCACCCACGGCCACGAGGACCACGTCGGCGGCCTGTCCTTCCTGCTGCGGGAGCTGAAGTTCCCCATCTACGGCTCCGAGCTCACCCTGGGCCTGGCCCGGCACCGCATCGAGGAGGCCGGCCTGGTCGACCGCACCGAGTTCCGGGTCGTGGCCGACAACGAGCGCACCAAGATCGGTCCCTTCGACTGCGAGTTCCTCCCCGTGACGCACTCGGTGCCCCACGGGTTCGCCACGGCGATCCACACCCCCCAGGGCACGATCCTGCACACCGGCGACTTCAAGCTGGACCTCAACCCGGTCGACGGGCGCCTCACCGACCTCAGCGTGATGGGGGCCATCGCCCAGAACGAGGGCATCCGCCTGCTGCTGTCGGACTCCACCAACGCCGACTCGCCGGGGCACTCCCGCTCGGAGACCTCGGTCGGCGCCGTGCTCTACAACGTCATGCACGCCCACGAGGGCCGGCGCCTGATCGTCACCTGCTTCGCCTCCCACATCCACCGCGTCCAGCAGGTGGCCGATGCGGCCCAGGCCTTCGGCCGCCGCGTCGCCACCCTCGGCCTGTCGATGAAGAAGAACGTGGCCCTGGCCCGCAAGCTGGGCGTGCTGCGCATCCCCGACTCGGTCCTCATCGACATCGAGGACATCGACAGCCTGCCGCCCGGCCAGGTCTGCGTGATCTCCACCGGCTCCCAGGGCGAGCCCATGTCGGCCCTGGCCCGCCTGGCCTCCGGCGACAACCGCTGGCTGGAGATCCACGACACCGACACCGTCATCCTCAGCTCGCACCCGATCCCGGGCAACGAGACGGGCGTGACCAAGGTCATCGACGGTCTCACCCGTCTCGGCGCCAAGGTGGTGCACACCGGCCACGTCGACGTGCACGCGACCGGGCACGCCAAGGCCGAGGAGCTCAAGACCATCCTGTCGGTCACCAAGCCCGACTGGATGATCCCCGTGCACGGCGAGTACCGCCACCTCGCGGCCCACGCCGACCTCGCCCGCCAGATGGGTGTCGCCCCGGACCACGTGATGCTCTGTGAAGACGGCGACCGCATCGAGCTGGGCGACAAGGGCATCAAGCGCCTCGCCGGCGTGCCCGCGGGCTACCTCTACGTCGACGGCACCGTCGGCGACGTCGGCGACGGCGTCCTGCGGGACCGCAAGGTCCTCGCCGAGGAGGGCGTCGTCGTGGTCATCGTCACCGTCGACATGAAGACCGGCGCCATCATCCGCGGCCCCGAGATCGTCACCCGCGGCTGGGTCTACGCCCCCGAGGCCGAGGACCTGCTCGACGACGCCGCCGACGCCGTCCGCAAGGGCATCAAGGACGCGGTCAAGAAGGAGGGCAACGTCGACTACGAGACCCTCCAGCGCCACGTCCGCAAGGCCGCCGGCAAGTTCGTCAGCGACAAGACCAAGCGCCGCCCCATGATCGTCCCCGTGGTGATGGAGGCCTAGGAACGACCCGGTCCGCGGTTGGGGTCGGCCGGAGGCCGACGGGTACGGTCCCGGGCCGATGATCTCGGATCCGTTGGGGAAGGCCCGGACGACCCTGCTCGAGGAGCGGCGGACGGTCTGCATGGACGTGCTCGCGGCTCTGGCGGCCTTGCCCGATGACCAGGTGCCGGCGTTGGCGGCGTTGGCCCATGAGGTGCGGCTGGCGTGGAACGGGCCGACGGTGGAGATCGAGGGGATCTTGTCGGCCAAGACGGGCGGATGCCCGGAGGACTGCAACTTCTGCTCGCAGTCGGCCCAGTTCGACACGCCGGTGCAGGCCACACCGTTCCTCGACACCGACGAGGTGCTGAAGGCGGCCGAGGAGACCAAGGCCCTCGGCGCCACCGAGTTCTGCATCGTGCTGGCCGTGAAGGGTCCCGACGAGCGCACGATGACCCGGCTCGAGGAGCTGGTGCCGCTCGTCGAGGAGCGGGTCGGCATCAACGTGGCGGTGAGCGCGGGGATCCTGACCTCCGAGCAGGCCGAGCGCCTCGCCGCCGCCGGCGTCCACCGCTACAACCACAACCTGGAGACGGCCAAGAGCTTCTTCGGCCGCATCGTCACCACCCACAGCTGGGACGAGCGCTTCGCCACGTGCCGCCTGGTCCGGGCCCACGGCATGGAGCTGTGCTGCGGCGTCCTGCTGGGCATGGGCGAGACCGACGAGCAGCGCCTGGAGCTGATCGCCGAGCTGCGGGCCGTGGAGCCCTGCGAGGTCCCGGTC
This sequence comes from uncultured Microthrixaceae bacterium, assembly GCA_963777805.1. Lineage (GTDB taxonomy): Bacteria > Actinomycetota > Acidimicrobiia > Acidimicrobiales > DATDAH01 > DATDAH01. Next base: position 569,364 of record CAVZRY010000002.1, read on the forward strand.
AACTTCCTCAACCCCCGCCCCGGCACGCCGCTGGGGGACCGACCCCTCGTCGGCGCGCTGGAGGCCATCCGCTGGATCGCCCTCCTGCGCATCGCCCTTCCCGACGTGATCCTCCGCTACGCCGGTGGCCGCGAGGTCACCCTGCGGGAGCTGCAGGTCATGGGCCTCACCTCGGGCATCAACGCCCTGATCGTGGGCAACTACCTGACCACCCTGGGCCGCTCGCCCGAGGAGGACCTCCAGATGCTGGAGGACCTCCGCATGCCCATCGGCGCCCTGTCCAAGGTCATCTGAGCTGACCGGGTTCTGCTCGGGCTGCGGCCGAGGCGAGGCGGACTGTGACGGCACCTGCCGCCGGGTGCTGGACCCACCCCGCTTCTGCCCGACCTGTGGGCGCCGCTCCCGGGTCGACGTGACCCCCGCCGGCTACGAGTCCCGCTGCCGCGACCACGGCGTGTTCGCCACCGGCTGACGGTTCTGGTCATTCTCCTCCGCGGTGGAGCGCGAATGGGAGTGACCAGAACGGGTTCGGTCGGGTGGCAACCCTCCCCTGTGGCTGGTGGGGCTGCTGTTAGCGTTGGGGTCACTGTGGCTTCTTCTTCGCGTGCCCGTCCGTCGACCGCCTCCCGCTCCCGGACGTCCTCGTCCCGTAGCGGGGCCAAGCGGCCGGCCGCGGCCAAGAAGACGCCCGCCAAGAAGGCGCCCGCTCGGCGGGCCCCCGCCCGGAAGCCGGTCGCCCCCAGCAAGGTCGGCCTGGCGGTCAGCGACCGGGGCCGGGACCTGGCTGGGGTCCTGCTCATCGCCCTCGGTGTGCTCGGCGCCCTCGGCATCTACGGCGGGATCGCCGGCCCGGCCGGCAACGCGGTCGACACCGCCAGCGGCGCGGTCATCGGCCTCGCCCGGTGGTTCGTGCCGCCGGCCCTGATCGTCTTCGGCATCCTCCTGCTGCGCAACGGGCCCGAGGAGGACGGCCCGGGCTCGGATGACCCGCTGCTCGGTGTGCGCCTGGCCCTGGCCGCCGGCCTGATCACCATTGCCATCACCGGCCTGCTCCACCTCACCCAGGGCGAGCCGGCGTGGGGCGCGTCCGCCGAGGACTTCGTCGCCGCCGGTGGCGTCCTGGGCGCCGGCGTGGCCCGGCCCCTCACCGCCGGCCTGGACACGCCGGGTGCGGTGCTGGCCTTGATCACCATCGGACTGCTCGGCCTCGTGCTGGGCACCCGGGCGTCGGTCCACGCGTGGGGGCGCAAGGCCGGTGCCGGGGTGTCCCCGGTGGCCCGCGGCCTGCGCAACAGCCTCGGATCCCTGTTCCGGGTGGACGGCCAGGGCGCACCGGAGGCCGAGCCCGAGGTCCAGAGCGGCTTCTTCGACCAGGAGGCCGAGGGCTTCGAGGAGCCCGAGCCGGACCCCGAGCCCGAGGAGGTCATCGACCTCACCGATCCCGGGACGGACCTCGTCGCCGAGACCGAGGTCGCGGCCGACGAGGTCGACGCGGCCCCCCGGGCGGCCCGCGGGGCCTGGAAGCTGCCGCCCGCCCGCCTGCTGGAGCGCATGGGCAAGCAGGACGTGGACCGGCGCCTCGTCGAGGAGACCGGCCGCCGCCTGGAGGCCGCCCTGGCCGAGCACGACGTCCAGACCCGCCTCGTGGGCATGGTCGTCGGTCCGACCGTCACCCGCTTCGAGCTGGAGCTCGGGCCCGGGGTGAAGGTGGCCCGCGTGACCAGCCTGCACAAGGACATCGCCTACGCCATGGCCAGCCCGGACGTCCGGATCCTGGCGCCCATCCCCGGCAAGCAGGCCATCGGGGTGGAGGTGCCCAACATCAAGCGGGAGGTCGTCGCCCTGGGCGACCTCATGGCCGCCCCCGAGACCCGGGCCGCCACGACCCCGCTCGCGGTGCCCATGGGCCGGGACATCGGCGGCCGGACCCACGTCTCGGACCTGGCCAAGATGCCCCACATCCTCATCGCCGGCGCCACCGGCGCGGGCAAGTCGTCCTGCATCAACTCGATCATCACCTCGGTGCTGATGCGGACCACGCCCGACGAGGTGCGCATGATCCTCGTCGACCCGAAGATGGTCGAGCTGGGCCAGTACGACCGGCTGCCCCACCTGCTCACCCAGGTCGTGGTCGACCCCAAGAAGGCCGCCAACGCGCTGGCCTGGGCGACCCGGGAGATGGACCGGCGCTACGAGGTGCTCCACAAGGTCGGGGTCCGGGACCTCGGCGGCTACAACGCGGCGGTCGACGCCGGTCACCTCGACCCTGACGTCAACGACCAGCCCTACGAGCGGATGCCGTACATCCTCGTCGTGATCGACGAGCTCAACGACCTCATGATGGTCGCGGCCCGTGACGTCGAGGACTCGATCTGCCGCATCGCCCAGAAGGCCCGGGCCGTCGGCATCCACCTCGTCATCGCCACCCAGCGACCGTCGGTCAACGTCATCACCGGCGTCATCAAGGCCAACGTGCCCGCCCGCCTGGCCTTCGCCGTGTCCAGCCTGGCCGACAGCCGGGTCATCCTCGACCAGCCGGGGGCCGAGCGCCTCGTCGGCCAGGGCGACATGCTCCTGGTGGACGCCAACAGCAGCATCCCGCATCGCCTCCAGGGGGCCTGGGTCACCGAGGAGGAGGTCCGCCAGGTGGTGGGCCACTGGCGACGCCAGTCCCCGGACGTGCAGTACGTCGAGGGGGTCGAGGGCGACACGAGCGGCGGCTCCGGTGGGAGCAGCGGCAGTGGGGGCGACGACGACGACGACCTGCTGATCGCCGCCATGGACCTGGTCGTGCGCTCCCAGCTCGGGTCCACCTCCATGCTGCAGCGCAAGCTGCGGGTCGGCTTCGCCCGGGCGGGGCGGATCATGGACCTGCTCGAGCAGCGGGGGGTGGTCGGTCCCTCCGAGGGCTCCAAGGCCCGGGCCGTGCTGATGACCGAGACGGAACTGAACGAGATCCAGGGCAACGCCGAGTAGGGCCGACTCCCGGCCCCACCGTGAGATGAGCGGCGGGCCGGAATGAGGCCCGCCAGGCGATGAGGCGTCCGCCGAAGAGCCCTCAGCACAGGCGCCGGTAGCCTCTGGTCCCATGGGGTCCCGGTTCTGGGTGGAGACCCTCGGCTGTCCCAAGAACCAGGTCGACTCCGACAAGCTGGTGGGGGTGCTCGAGGCTGACGGCTATGCCGCGGCCGACGACCCGGCGGACGCCGACCTCGTCGTGGTCAACACCTGCGCCTTCGTGGAGGAGGCCCGTCAGGAGTCCATCGACACGATCCTGGCCTTCTCGGACAAGCGGGCCCCCGGGGCCAAGCTGGTGGTGACCGGCTGCATGGCCGAGCGCTACAAGGACGAGCTGGCCGAAGCGCTGCCCGAGGTCGACCTGGTCGCCCCCTTCGGTGTCCCGGTCACCATCGGGACCAAGCCCCGGTCAGCGCCGATGGTGCCGTCCCTCGACCTCCTCGAACTGCCCCGCCCGCCGGCCACGGCGCCGTGGGCCTACGTGAAGGTGGCCGAGGGCTGTGACCGGGCCTGTGGGTTCTGTGCCATCCCCAGCTTCCGGGGCCCCCAGCGGTCGCGCACCGCCGAGTCGATCCTGGCCGAGGTCGACGACCTCGGCGCCCGGGAGATCGTCCTGGTCGCCCAGGACCTGGCCCGCTACGGCCTGGACCAGGGCCAGGGGGCCAAGGCCCTGGTGCCACTCATCGACCGGGTCGCCGACAAGGTCGACCGGGTCCGCCTGCTCTACCTCTACCCGTCGGACCTCGACGACGCCCTGATCGATGCCGTGCTCGGCACCGGCGTGCCGTACTTCGACCTCTCGTTGCAGCACGTGTCCCGTCCGCTCCTGCGGCGCATGCGCCGCTGGGGCGACGACGAGCGCTTCCGGGCCACCATCGAGGCCATCCGCGAGCGGGAGCCGGCCGCGACGTTCCGGTCGAACTTCATCGTCGGCTACCCCGGTGAGACCGAGGAGGACCACGACCGCCTCCTGGCCTTCGTCGAGGAGGTGCGCCTCGACTGGTGCGGCTTCTTCTCCTTCTCCGAGGAGGAGGGGACCCTGGCCGCCACCCAGGACGGGACCGTCGCCCCCGAGCTGATGGCCGAGCGCCTGCGGGAGTTGGGGGAGCTCCAGGACCGCATCACCGCCGAGCGCCGGGCCGACCTGATCGGGGCCCGGGTCGAGGTCCTGGTGGACGAGGCCGGGGTGGGCCGGACCTATCGCGAGGCCCCCGAGATCGACGGCGTCGTCCTGGTGGCCGATGATCTCCCCGTGGGGGAGTTCGCAACGGTCGTCGTCTCGGCGTCCCTGGGCCCGGATCTGGTGGCGACGTGAGCGGTGGCGCGCCGGATGGGGGCGCGTCCTGGGTGCCCGAACCCGAGGTGACCACCGACACCGGTGCGTCCTGGGTCCCGGAGCCCGCGGTCAACACCGCCTACGGACCGTCCGCGATCCGCACCCCGGCCAACTTCGTGACCGTCACCCGGCTGCTGGTCTCGCCGATCCTGTTCGGCCTGATCGCCGACGAAGGAGCCAGCTGGCTGACCTTCTGGCTCTGGGTCGCCCTCGCCGCCACCGACGGGGTCGACGGCTGGATCGCCCGGCGGCACGGCACCACCCGCTCCGGGGCGTTCCTCGACCCGCTGGCGGACAAGGTCCTCGTCTTCGGGGCCATGGTGATGCTGGTCTCGATCGACGTGTTCTGGTGGTTGCCGGTCGCCCTCATCGGCGCCCGGGAGCTGGCCGTCTCCATGCTGCGCATCCAGTACGGGCGCCGGGGGCTGGCCATCCCCGCCACCAAGGGGGCCAAGCTCAAGACCCTGGTGCAGGCCCTGGCGGTCGGCACCGCGCTCTGGCCCGGGGGCGCCCAGGACGTCAAGGACTGGCTGGCGCCCACCCTGCTCGGCATCGCCGTGGTGCTCACCCTGGCCACCGGGTGGCAGTACTTCCGGGCGGGCAGCCGGCTGAGCACGACCTCCGGCCGGCGAGAGCCCGACACGGCGTGACCCCTCCGGGGGCGGAAAGGTGTGAAACCGCGTGAACTGTGAGGTCCTCGCGATCGGTACCGAGCTGTTGCTCGGCCAGATCGTCGACACCAACTCGAGCTGGATCGGTGAGCAGCTGGCCCTGACCGGGATCGACTGCGTCTACCAGGCCAAGGTCGGCGACAACCGGGCCCGCATCCACACCGCCCTGGAGCACGCCCTCGAGCGGGCCGACGCCGTCATCGTCTGCGGGGGCCTCGGGCCGACCCAGGACGACATCACCCGCGACGTCATCGCCGAGGTCATGGGCGTGCGCCCTGATCCGGGACGAGGCCATCGAGGTCAAGATCCGGGCCATGTTCGGCACCCGGGGCCGGGACATGCCGGCCAACAACCTGCGTCAGGCCGACGTCCCCGAGGGGGCCTCGGTCATGGCCCAGCAGCCCGGCACCGCCCCCGGCCTGATCTGCCCGATCGGCGACAAGGTCATCTACGCCGTCCCCGGGGTGCCGTACGAGATGAAGGAGATGGTCACGGGCACGGTGCTGCCGGACCTCGCCCGCCGGGCCGGCTTGAGCTCGGTGATCCGCAGCCGCACCCTGCGGACCTGGGGCCAGTCGGAGTCGGGCCTGGCCGAGATGCTGGCCGACCGCATCGACGAGCTCGACGTCACCGGGCAACCCGACGATCGCGTTCCTGGCCAGCGGCATCGAGGGCCTGAAGGTGCGCATGACGGCGAAGGCGGACGACGATGCCGCGGCCGAGGCCATCCTCGACGCCGAGGAGGCCGTCCTGCTGCCGATCATCGGCGAGTACGTGTTCGGCCGGGACGACGAGACCATGGAGTCGGTCGTGCTCGACCTGCTGCGGGAGCGGGCCCTGACCCTGGCCGTGGCCGAGTCGGTCACGGGCGGCCTGATCACCGCCCGGCTCACTGACATCCCGGGCGCCTCGGAGGTCCTCCGGGGTGGGGTGGTGGCCTACGCGTCGGAGGTGAAGTTCGACGTCCTCGGTGTGCCGGAGGGTCCGGTGGTCACCCCCGAGACCGCCAAGGCCATGGCCGACGGGGTGCGGCGGGAGCTGGGCGCCGACGTCGGCCTCGGGGTCACCGGCGTGGCCGGCCCCGACGAGCAGGAGGGCCAGCGGGTGGGCACCGTGCACCTCGGCATCGCCCTGGGCGACGAGGTCGAGGCGGTGACCCTGGGCCTGCCCGGTGACCGCAAGCGCATCCGGGACTTCGCCACCATCACCCTGCTCGACCTGCTCCGGCGTCGCCTCCTGGCGTGAGCCGCCTGTTCGTCGCCGTCTGGCCACCGCACGAGGTGCTCGACGCCGTCGAGGCACTGCACCGGCCGGTCGACGCGGGCGGGCGCTGGACCCGGCGGGACCAGTGGCACGTCACGCTGCGCTTCCTCGGCCCGGCCGATCCCGACGAGGTGGCGGCGGCGCTCACCGCGATCCGCCACGACCCGGTCGAAGCCGTCGTCGGCCCCGAGGTGGGGCTGCTGGGGGAGGGGGTGGTCCAGCTGCCGGTCGCGGGCTTGGACTCGTTGGCCGAGTCCGTGGTGTCCCTGACCGCCGGCCTGGGCCGACCGCCCGAGGACCGGCCGTTCTTCGGCCACCTCACCCTCGCCCGGATGGCGGGGGAGCCGCCGGCCGGTGTGCTGGGCCAAGCGCTTCTCGGCGTCGTTCCCGGTCGACTCGTTGGCTCTGGTCACCAGCGAGCTCGGCGGGAACGCCGCCCGCTACACGACGGTCGCCACGTTCCCGTTCTCGGGCTGAAATCAGGCGGTGGGCGGTGGCGGTGGGGCGGCCTGGCCGTAGGGGGCGTAGGCGACGGGGGCCGCTTTGGCGCCCTTGGCCACGATCCCTGCGATCAGGACGAGGGTCCAGCCGATGCCGATGATGTACAAGCCGATCCCCGGGTCCGACACCTGGGCGACGAAGTCACCGGCCCCGGTCTCCTCCTCGAGCGAGCCGGAGATGTCGGCGAAGCGCACCAGGACCCAGAAGTAGCCGATCACCGCCGAGATGATGAGCAGCACCTTCATCCAGGTCTTGGCCCCGTTCTTCAGGACGAGGATCCCCAGCAGCAGCGGGATCAGGCCGAAGACGAGGTGGATCGGGCCGTCGTTGATGTCGCCGCTCCAGCCGTTGAGCGACTCGTCGATGCCGCCACTGAGGCTGCCGAAGTCGAACTCCACGATGGGCAGGAAGGTCCCGACGAGGACCACGGCGAAGCCGATGACGGCGAGCAGGCCGGCGGTGCGGTTGCGACCCTCGGCCGGCGCGGCGACCGCCGGTGCGGCGGGACTGGGCTGGAAGGCGGGCTGCTGGTACACCGGCGGCACCGCCGCAGGCTGCCCGTAGACCGGCGCGCCGGGCGGGGCGGCGCCCGGCGGGGCGAACCCCGACTGGGTGGCCGGCGGGAAACCCTGCTGCACGGGGGCAGGTGCCTGAGGCGGGGGTCCGGGCGGTGGCGGTGGCGGTGGCGGTGGAGCGATCGGCGCCGTGGTCGGGGTGCCGCAACTGGTGCAGGCGGCGGAGCCGGCGGGGACGAGCGCACCGCAGTTGGCGCAAGGGGTGGTGGCCATCACCGCAAACTAGTGCCCCCGACCGCACCGGTTGGCGTGTCAGGTCTTGACGGCTGCGTCCGCGATGAGCCGGCTGATGAGGTCGAGCTCGGGGTCGGGGCGGGGGCCGGGGTCGCCCACGAGGTCGTCGAGGATCAGGCCGACCATGGCGCCGGCCACGACCCGGGTCACCGCCGGGCGGCCTCCGGCGGGGACGCCCAAGGCGGCGAGGGCGCCGTCGACCACCTCGATCCACCGGTCGGCGGTCCGGCGGGCGGCGTCCCGGGCGGGGCCCGGGGACCGGGCGCCGAGGGCGTCGAGCTCGAAGAGGAGGGCCAGGCCGGGGCGGACGACGGGGTCGCTGAAGAGGCCCCAGCACTGGTCCAGCCAGGCCCGGGGCGTCAGCGGGGGCGCGGCGGGGTCCACCGTCGGCATGGCCAGGCTGAGGCCCTCGCCGGCGTGCTCGGCGATGGCGGCCAGGAGGCCGTCCCGGGACCCGAACCAGTAGATGAGCATGCGGTCGCTGGTGCCCAGGGCCTTGGCCACGGGACGGAGGGAGAGCGTCGACAGGCCGTGCTCGATGACCCAGGCGGTGGCCCCGTCCAGGAGCTCGGCACGCCGGTCGGTCACGGGGCGACTCTAGGTTGTAGCGATCGCTACAACAATGGTGTAGCGTTCGCTACATGACGCCGACGACGACCGAGACGCTCATCGACCTGCCGTTCGGGCCCTGTGCCGTGCGGGTGACGGGGGAGGGGCCGCCGGTGCTCCTGGTCCACGGGGTCATCGTGAACGGCCACCTCTGGGACCCGATCGTCCCGGCCCTGGCCGTGGACCACCAGGTCATCCAGCCGGACCTGCCCCTGGGCGCCCATGCCCATCCCGCCCGGCACCGGGAGCTGGTCACTCCCGAGGGGGTGGCCGATTCGCTGGCGGCCCTCGTCGACGCCCTCGGCCACGATCAGGTGGTGGTCGTGGGCAACGACTCGGGCGGCGCGATCAGCCAGATCTTCACGGCCCGGCACCCGGACCGCGTGCGGGCCCTGGTGCTCACGACCTGCGATGCGTTCGACCACTTCCCGCCGACGTTGCTCAAGCCGCTGAAGCCGATGCTGGCCGTTCCCGGCATGGTCGACGTGCTCGGGTTCCTCTACCGCTTCGGTCCGGTGCGGCGGTCCTGGGCCGGCGCCGGCCTGGTCATCAGCGACATCGACGACGCCATGATCGCCCCGTACTTCGACCGGCTGTCCTCGGACCGGGAGGCGCGGCGGGACATGGCCCAGTTCGTCCGGGGCTGTCGACCGGCCCTGACCCACGCCGCCGCCGAGGAGCTGCGCTCGTTCCCCCGGCCGGTCCTGCTGGCGTGGGGGAGGGGGGACCGCCTCTTCCCGGAGGCCGACGCCCGCCGCCTCCACGAGATGATCCCGGACAGCGAGCTGACCTGGATCGAGGACACGAAGACCTTCTCGATGATCGACCAGCCCGAGCGGCTCGTCGCGGTGATCCGGCCGTTCCTCGAGCGCCTGGACCCCTGACCCCGCCCGAGGACACGGGCCTACGCCTCCTGGGCCTCGTCGTCTTCGACGGCGGCGTCGCGGTCGAGGTGCAGTGAGGCGGAGTTCATGCAGAAGCGCTGGCCGGTCGGGGCGGGGCCGTCGTCGAAGAGATGGCCCAGGTGGGCGCCGCAGCGGGCGCAGCGGGCCTCGGTGCGGGTCATGAACAGGCTGCGGTCGCTGACCAGCTCGACGGCGTCGGGGTCCATGGCCTCGTAGAAGCTGGGCCAGCCGGTGCCGGACTCGAACTTGGTGGTCGAGGAGAACAGGGGGGCCTCACAGACGATGCAGCGGTAGACGCCGTCGTCGTGCTCGTCCCAGTAGACACCGCTGAAGGCCCGCTCGGTGCCGGCCTCCTGGGTCACGTGGTACTGCTCGGCGGTGAGCTTCTGGCGCAGCTCGGCGTCGGTGAGGGTGGGCTCGCTCATGGTCCTCTTCCTGGTGTTCGGGATTTCTTCGGGGAAAGGCTTGATCGAACAGCCGTTCGGAACTACATTCCTGTCGTTACCGGAGTCGTTCGGTCATGCTCTACAACCCCACAGCGGTGCTCCTGGTTCCCGGGAGGGTGGGGTTCCCCGGGATGACTGTCACACCCCCTCCGTAGGTTGACCGTCAGTCCCAACCCCCCCGATTGAGAGGATTCCACCGTGGAACGAGACAAGGCCCTCGAGATGGCCATGGCCCAGATCTCCAAGGCCCACGGCGACGGCGCGGTCATGAAGATGAGCGACCGCGCCGCCATGAAGGTCGAGGTGGTCTCCACCGGCGCCCTCGCCCTGGACATCGCCCTCGGCATCGGGGGCCTGCCCCGGGGCCGGGTCACCGAGATCTTCGGCCCGGAGTCCTCCGGCAAGACCACCCTGGCCATGCACGTGGTGGCCGAGGCCCAGCGCAACGGGGGCATCTGCGCCTTCATCGACGCCGAGCACGCCTTGGACCCGACCTACGCCGCGGCCATCGGGGTCGACGTCGACGAGCTGCTCATCTCCCAGCCCGACACGGGGGAGCAGGCGCTGGAGATCACCGACATGCTGATCCGCTCCGGCGCCATCGACGTCGTGGTCATCGACTCCGTCGCCGCCCTGACCCCCCGGGCCGAGATCGAGGGCGAGATGGGCGACACCCACGTCGGCCTCCAGGCCCGCCTCATGTCCCAGGCCCTGCGCAAGCTCACGGCCAACCTGAACAAGACCAACACCATCTGCATCTTCATCAACCAGCTGCGGGAGAAGATCGGGGTGATGTTCGGCTCGCCGGAGACCACGCCGGGTGGTCGGGCGCTCAAGTTCTACTCCTCGGCCCGCCTGGACATCCGCCGCATCGAGGCCATCAAGGACGGCGTCGAGGTGGTGGGCAACCGCACCCGGGTCAAGGTGGTCAAGAACAAGTGCGCCGCCCCGTTCAAGCAGGCCGAGTTCGACATCATGTACGGCCGGGGCATCTCCCGGGAGGGCTCGGTGCTCGACATCGGTGTGGACCTCGGGTTCATCAAGAAGTCGGGCGCTTGGTACACCTACGAGGGCGAGCAGCTCGGCCAGGGCCGCGAGAACGCCAAGGAGTTCCTGACCGAGAACCCCGAGATCATGGTCGAGGTCTCCGAGCGCATCCGCACCGAGGTGGGCCTGGGCGACGCCATCGACCTGTCCGACGGCGAGTCCAAGGACGACGTCGACCTCGACGAGGACGAGCTCCTCTCCCTCGACGACTGAGGGTCCTCACCATCCGCTGACCCGCCGGGACAGCTGAACCGGCCGCCGTCTGCTCCCCCCGGACGGCGGCCGTTTCGCGCCCCGGCCGCTTCCGTAGGCTGGAGGGGTGACCCAGCGGTATGTCGTGCGCACCTTCGGGTGCCAGATGAACGAGCACGACTCCGAGCGCATCGCCGGGCTGCTGGAGGCCGACGGGATGACGGCGACGGACTCGGTGGACGACGCCGATGTCATCGTGCTCAACACCTGCTGCATCCGGGAGAACGCCGACAACAAGCTCTACGGCCACCTGGGGCACCTCAAGTCCTTGAAGGACCAGCGCCCTGACCTGCAGATCGCCGTGGCCGGCTGCCTGGCCCAGAAGGACCGGGACACCATCCGGGACCGGGCCCCGCACGTGGACGTGGTCTTCGGCACCCACAACGTGCACCGGGCCGCCGACCTGCTGACCGAGGCCCGCGAGCAGGGGCCCATCGTGGAGATCCTGGAGGAGACGGTCCTGGAGGACGCCCTGGCGTTCCCGTCGGTCCTCCCCGCCAGCCGGGACAGCCGGCACGCGGCCTGGGTCACCATCCAGATCGGCTGTGACAACTCCTGTGCCTTCTGCATCGTCCCGGCCGTCCGAGGCCCCGAGATCAGCCGTCCGTTCGACACCGTCGTCGAGGAGGTCCGCCAACTGGTCGACCAGGGCGTGGTCGAGGTCACCCTGCTCGGCCAGAACGTGAACTCCTACGGGCGGGACATCACCAAGCGTCGGCCCCTCTTCGCCGAGCTGCTGCGGGAGGTCGGGGCCATCGAGGGCATCCGCCGGGTCCGCTACACCAGCCCGCACCCCAAGGACCTCCGGCCCGAGACCATCGCGGCCATGGCCGAGGTGCCCGACGGTCTGTGAGCACCTCCACCTGCCGCTGCAGTCGGGCAGCGACCGGGTCCTGGCCGCCATGCACCGGGGCTACACCGGCGAGCGCTACCTGCAGAAGCTGGCCGCCGCCCGGGACGCGGTCGCCGACCTCGCCGTCACCACCGACATCATCGTGGGCTTCCCCGGCGAGACCGAGGACGACTTCGCCCGCACCCTGGAGGTGGCCGCCGAGGCCGCCTACGACAGTGCCTACACCTTCATCTACTCGCCCCGCCCCGGCACCGAGGCCGCCGACCGCGTCGAGGACTTCGTGGACCCCGACGTGGTGGCGGAGCGCTTCGAGCGCCTCCGGGTCGTCATCGAGCGCTCGGCGGTGGCCAAGCACGCCGCCCGGGTGGGCCGTACCGAGGAGGTCGTGGTCGAGGGCCCGGCCCGCCGTGACCCCGACCTGACCTCCGGGCGCACCCGGCAGAACAAGCTGGTCCACTTCGCGGCCGACGGCCTCCGGCCGGGGGCCGTGGCCACCGTCGAGATCACCGGGGCCGGCGCCCACCATCTGCGGGGTGACCTGCAGGAGGTCGTCGCCTCGCCCCGCCACCGCCTCCGCATCCCGGTGGTCGCGGGCTGAGCCCCGGCCCGCACCTGGTCCTGCTGGGGACCACGGCCTCGGGGAAGTCCGCCCTGGCCCACGCCCTCGCCCTCGAGGTCGACGACCTCGAGATCTGCTCGGTGGACTCGATGCAGGTCTACCGGGGCATGGACATCGGCACGGCCAAGCCCTCGATCGCCGAACGGGCCGAGGTGCCGTACCACCTGCTGGATCTGGCCGATCCCGACGACGACTTCTCCCTGCCCGAGTTCCAGGCGGCCATGACCGACGCCCTGGCCGGCATCGAGGGCCGGGGCCACCGGGCGCTCCTGGTCGGCGGCACCGCCCTGTACCTGCGGGCGGTGGTCGACGGCCTGACCCCGCCGCCGCCGTACCCGGAGGTGCGGGAGGAACTGGAAGCCGAGCCCGACACGGCCGCCCTCCACGCCCGGCTGGCCGAACTGGATCCCGTCGGCGCGACCCGCATGGAACCCACCAACCGGCGTCGGGTGGTGCGGGCGCTGGAGGTGACCGTGGGCAGCGGCCGCCCGTTCTCCGAACACGGCCCGGGCCTCGAGGTCCATCCGCCGACGCCGTTCCGCCTGATCGGGGTCGACCTGCCCCGGGATGTGGTGGCCGACCGCATCCGGGCCCGTTACGCCGCGCAGATCGAGGCCGGCTTCGTCGACGAGGTCCGGGCGCTGCTGGCCCGCCCGGCCGGGCTGTCCCGCACCGCCCGCCAGGCGCTCGGCTACCGCCAGCTCATCGGCCACGTCGAGGACGGCGTGCCGCTGGACGAGGCGGTGACCGCGGCGATCCACCGCACCACCCGCTTCGCTCGGCGCCAGCGGTCCTGGTTCCGACGTGATCACCGCATCGAGTGGGTAGGCCACCCCGAGAACCCACTCGCGTTGCTGGAACCCTTGCTGCGAGACTTCAGGAGCCCATGACCGCCAGACCGCTCACGCTCACCAAGCACCACGGCCTGGGGAACGACTTCCTCGTGCTCCTCGACCTCGACGCCGACCTCGACGTCGACGCTGACCTGGCGCGGGCCGTCTGCGACCGGACCACGGGCGTCGGGGCCGACGGCCTGATCCGGGCCCGCCCCGGCACAGACGGGGCCGACGTCACCATGGAGCTCTGGAACTCCGACGGCAGCTCGGCCGAGCTCTCCGGCAACGGGCTGCGCTGCCTCGGCCAGGCCCTCGTCCTGGCCGATGTCACCGGCGCCGAGCTCACGGTGGCCACAGCCCGCGGGCAACCACGCCCTGCGGGTGACCGCCACCGATCGCCCCGGCCTCCACGACGTCGTGGCCGACATGGGGGCCGTCGAGCTCGAAGGCCGAGCGGGCGACTGGCTCCTGCCGGGGGTGGTCGACGCCGCCTTCGCCCGCATCGAGAACCCCCACCTGGTCCTGCTGGCCCCCGAGCCGGGCACGGCCCCGGATCTGGACGAGGTCGGCCGAGCCGCCAACGAGGCCGTCGACGGCGGCATCAACGTGGAGATCATCCGGGTCAGCGGCGACGACCTGGTCCTCGACGTCTTCGAGCGGGGCGCGGGCCGCACCCAGGCCTGTGGGACCGGGGCCTGCGCCGCCGCCGCCGTCGCCCACGACTGGGGCCTGGTGGGCACCGAGGTGATCGTGCGCATGCCCGGTGGTGACGCCCGCATCGGCCTGGGCGACTCGGTGTCTCTGGCTGGACCGATCGTGGCCGTGGCCCGCGTGGAGTACCCGTGGCCCTGATCGACCGCTCCTTCCGGGAGAAGATCGTCCTGGTGGGCATGACCACCCCGCCGGCGACCCAGGAGGACACCGACGCCTCCCTGGACGAGCTGGAGCTGCTGGTGGACACGGCCGGCGCGGACACCGCCGCCCGGGTCCTGCAGACGCGGGCCGCGCCGGATCCGAAGTACTACATCGGCAAGGGCAAGGCCGAGGAGCTGAAGGCCGTCGCGCTGGAGACCGACTGCGACACCGTGGTCTTCGACGACGAGCTGACCCCGGCCCAGCAGTTCAACCTGGAGAAGCTGCTGGGGCGGACCGCCATCGACCGCACCGCGGTGATCCTCGACATCTTCGCCCAGAACGCCTCGACCCTCGAGGGCAAGGCCCAGGTCCAGCTGGCCCAGTACCGCTACCGCCTGCCCCGCCTGCGGGGGAGTGGCGCCCGGCTGTCCCAGCAGGCGGGCGGCATCGGCACCCGGCGGGGCCCGGGTGAGACCCAGTTCGAGATCGACCGGCGGCGCATCCAGCGCAACATCAACCACCTCGAGCGTCAGCTCCGGGACATCCGGCGCGCAGCGCGACACCAAGCACAAGGCCCGGCACCGGTCCCGGATCCCCCAGGTGGCCCTGGTGGGCTACACCAACGCCGGGAAGTCGACCCTGCTCAACCACCTGACCGATGCCGGCGTGCTGGTGGAGGACCGGCTGTTCGCCACGCTCGACCCGACCAGTCGTCGCCTCGAGCTCCCCGGCGGTGCCCCCCTCCTGCTCACCGACACCGTCGGCTTCGTGCGCAAGCTGCCCCACCAGGTCGTCGAGGCCTTCAAGGCCACCCTGGAGCTGGTGGCCGAGGCCGACGTCGTGGTGCACCTGGTCGACGCGACCGCGGTCGATCCCCTCGGCCAGATCGACGCCGTGCGGGTGGTCATGGACGAGATCGGGGCGGCCGACATCCCCGAGATCCTGGCCTTCAACAAGGTGGACCAGGCCCCCGAGGCGCGAGCCCTGGCCGCCAGCCATCCTGGGTCCGTGGCCATCTCGGCCCGCACCGGCGAGGGCATGGCCGAGCTCTTCCTGGCCATCTCGGACCGCCTCCGCGCGGGCTCGGAGACCGTCGAGCTCCTCGTGCCCTTCGAGCGCGGGGACGTCCTGGCCTCCATCCACCGCCTCGGCGAGGTGTTGGTCGAGGAGCCGGGGGAGGGCGGGATCCAGGTGACGGCCCGGCTCGATGACGAGGGGCGGTCGCGGTTGGCCGCCTACGCCGTGGGCGGCCCGGTCGAGGAGTCGGACTGATGCCCATCGAGCCCGATCTCAAGGACTGGACCTGGGTGCTCGAGCAGCGGTGCCCGGAATGCGGCTTCCTCGCCGCCGACGTCGACCCCGTAACCCTGCCGTCGATGATCCGGGCCAATGCCCGGCGCTGGCCCGAGGTCCTGGCTCGCCCCGATGTCCGGGAGCGCCCCCGGGCCGACCGTTGGTCGCCGCTGGAGTACGCCTGTCACGTCCGGGATGTCTTCCGCCTCTACGACCAGCGGCTGGGGCTGATGCTCACCGAGGACGACCCGCTGTTCGCCAACTGGGACCAGGATGCTGCCGCCGTCGACGACGGCTACAACGACCAGGACCCCGAGACGGTGGCCGCCGAGCTCATGGCCGCGGGGGAGGAGTTGGCGGCCACCTTCGCGTCCGTGGGGGCCACGCAGTGGGACCGTCCCGGCCGCCGCAGTGACGGCGCCGCCTTCACGATCGACACCTTCGGGCGCTACTTCATCCATGACCCGGTGCACCACCTCATGGACGTCGGCGAGCGGTGACCGAAGGCTTCCGGCCGCCGCCGTACCCCTATGACCGGCTCGACGAGCTGAAGGCCGTCGCCGCGGCGCTCCCCGGGGGACTGGTCGACCTGTCGATCGGCACCCCGTGTGACCCGCCGCCGCCGCGGTCGTCGAGGCCCTCGCCGCGTCGGGGGCAGAGCGGGGGTACCCGGCATCCATCGGCAGCCCCGCCTACCGGGAGGCGGCGGCGGGGTGGCTGGAGCGGCGGCTGGGCGTCTCCGTCGAGCCGGGCGCCCTCGCGGCCTGCGTCGGCACCAAGGAGTTCGTGGCCGGAGCGCCGGCCCTCCTGCGTCTGCGTACGCCGGATCGGGACACGGTCCTGCACCCGCAGATCGCCTACCCCAGCTACGCCATGGGCGCGACGTTGGCCGGATGTCGAGCGGTCACCGTGCCCCCTCGAGCCGACGGCACGCTCGACCTGGCGGCCATCGATCCCTCCGACGCCGAGCGGGCGCTGTGCCTCTGGGTCAACTCCCCGGCCAATCCGTCCGGTGCGCTCGACGACCTGGGCGCGGCGGCCACGTGGGGTCGGGCGCACGGCGTCCCGGTCCTGTCCGACGAGTGCTACGTCGAGTTCACCTGGGACGGCCCGCCCCGCACGATCCTCGAGCACGGCCCCGAGGGGGTCCTCGCGGTCCACTCCCTGTCGAAGCGCTCCAACCTGGCGGGGGTCCGGGCGGGGTTCTACGCCGGCGACGCCGAGCTCGTGGCCTACCTGAGCGAGGTGCGCAAGCACGCCGGCCTGATGGTGCCGGGCCCCGTCCAGGCCGCGGCGGTGGCCGCCTGGGACGACGACGCCCACGTCGAGGAGCAGCGGGAGCGATACCGGCACCGCTTGGCGCTGATGCAGCGGGTCCTGGGCGATGCCGGCATCGACTGCCCGCGGCCGGCGGGCGCCTTCTACCTGTGGGTGCCGGTGCCCGACGGGGACGCCTGGGGGCTCACCCGGCGGCTGGCCACCGAGGGTGGCGCGCTCGTGGCCCCCGGAGAGTTCTACGGTGGTGACGACCACGTGCGCATCGCCGTGGTCCAACCCGACGACCGACTGGAACTGGTGGGTCGTCGCCTGGGGAGGACCTGAGACCATGACCAGTCCCTTCGGTGACCCAACTGCCGTCGACACGATGACCGGTCCGCCGGACCAGGCCGATCGCCCGTCGGGCATCGGCTACTGGCTGGGCGGCCTCCTGATCGCCGGCGGCATCGTGGGCGGCATCGCCTGGGGCGTCATCAACGGCATCGGCTTCAACGACGCCATCGACGACTTCGAGCGGGTGCCGGTGGGCCAGGTCGGCACGATCGAGCTCGACGAGGGCGACTACGTCGTCTACGCCGAGCGCGGGCGGTGGGCTCCCGCAGGACAACTACATCAACGGCATCCGCATGCGGCCCGGCGGGGGCCGAGGGCCGGGGCGAGGAGATCCAGTTCGAGGACTACACCTCGGAGTTCACCTACGACTTCGGCGGTCGCGCCGGCCGGGCCCAGCTCACGTTCGCGATCGAGGACGCCGGCGAGTACCAGGTCCGCGCCGACGACGGCCCGGGCACCACGGCCACCACCGCGGCCTTCGGCCCGTCGGTCGCCGGGCGATCTGGTGTCGGCCATCGTCGGCGCCTTCGTGATCGCCATCGGCGGGATCGTCCTCGGCATCATCCTCATCGTGGTCACCGGCATCCGACGTCGGAAGTGGCGGCAGCGCAGCTGGCGGGCGGGTGCCGGCGGCATGGCCTACGGCAACCAGCCCGGCATGTGGAACCCGGGCGCCGCCAACGCGCCGCAGGGGGCCTGGGGCGCACCGGCCCCGCCCGGCTACACCCCACCGCCGCCTCCCGGCGGCGGGTACCCGCCCCCGCCCGGCTGAGCCCGGGGCGAGGGGCCACCGGTAGCCTCCGGCTCGTATGAGCGTCGAAGACGATCGGCGGGCCGAACAGGCCTGCACACCGATGAGCCGTCAGGCGAAGAGGCATCAACAGTGAGCGACCTGCAGGCGAGCATCGAAGACCTCTGGGCCCGGCGGGACGAACTGGGGCCCGATGACGAGGACGCCCGTCGGGTGGTGCACGAGGCGGTGGAGCTCCTCGACTCGGGTGAGGGCCGGGTGGCGGAGTGGGACGGTGAGGGCGAGGTCACCGTCCACGAGTGGCTCAAGCGGGCCGTGCTCCTGCTGTTCCGGGTCCAGGGCATGGACACCATCGAGGTCGGGCCCTTCGAGTACGCCGACAAGCTCCCGCTCAAGACCGACTACATGGCCAAGGGCGTGCGGGTCGTGCCCGGCGCGTCGGCCCGGTGGGGCTCGTTCCTCGACCGCGGCGTGGTGATGATGCCGAGCTATGTGAACATCGGGGCCCACGTGGCCTCCGGGACCATGGTCGACACCTGGGCCACGGTGGGCTCCTGTGCCCAGATCGGCCAGAACGTCCACCTGTCCGGCGGGGTGGGCATCGGTGGCGTGCTGGAGCCCGTCCAGGCCGCCCCGGTGATGATCGGCGACGAGTGCTACATCGGTTCCCGGTGCATCGTGGCCGAGGGGGCCACCGTCGGCACCGGGACCGTGCTCGGCGCCGGATCGATCCTGACCGCGTCGGTGCCGGTCATCGACGCCGAGTCGGGCGAGGAGATCAGCCGGGGCCACGTCCCGCCCTGGTCGGTCGCGGTCACCGCCACCCGTCCCCGCGAGTTCGCCGGCGGCACCTACGGCCTGCCCTGTGTCCTGGTCATCAAGCGTCTGACCGAGGGCGAGCGCCACGACAAGGGCGCTCTCAACGACATCCTCCGCGACCACGGCTCCACCGTCTGATGCCCCCCACGCTCGTTCTGGCGCCCGATTTCCCGGCCATGGGCGGCAAATCGGGCGCCAGAAGGGATGGGTCGGGGTGACGATGCCGGATCTGCTCGGGCGGACCGAGGAGCTTTGTGCGATCGCGTCGGCGAGCCGCGAGGAGGGGCCGATCACCGATCACCTCGACGCCGTGCTGGCCGCCGGGGCTCCGGGCCTGGAGCGGACCCGGGTGGGGGACAACCTGGTCGCCCGGACGAACCTGGGCCGGCCGATGCGTCTCGTCCTGGCCGGTCACACCGACACCGTCCCGGCCAACGGCAACGCCGTGCCCCGGCGGGAGGGCGACACCCTCTGGGGCCTTGGCACCGCCGACATGAAGGGTGGGCTGGCCGCCATGGTCGAACTGGCCCTCGCCGTGCCCGAGCCCGCGGTGGACGTGACCTACGTCTTCTACGCCCGGGAGGAGATCGCGGCCAAGGAGAGCGGCCTCGAGGAGCTCTTCGTCGAGCGGCCCGACCTGCTGGAGGGTGACGTCGCCATCCTGGGCGAGCCCACCGACGGTGAGGTCGAGGCCGGCTGTCAGGGGACCATGCGCCTCGAGGTCACCCTGGCGGGGGCTCGGGCCCACTCCGCCCGGCCGTGGATGGGGCGCAACGCCGTCCACCGCCTGGGACCGCTCCTCAGCCTGCTGGAGGCCCACGAGCCCCGACAGCCCGTGATCCAGGGCCTCCAGTTCCGGGAGGCCCTCCAGGCCGTCGGCGTCAACGGCGGGGTGGCCACCAACGTCATCCCCGACTCGGCCATGATCGGTCTCAACCACCGCTTCGCCCCCGACCGCACGCCCGAGGAGGCCGAAGCCGCCGTGCGCGAGCTGCTGGCCCCGCTGCTGGAGGAAGACGACACCGTCGAGCTGGTCGACGTCGCCCCCGGGGCGGCACCCCACCTGGACCACCCGCTGCTGGCCGCGCTGGTCCAGCGCAGCGGCCTCGGTGTCCGGGCCAAGCTGGGCTGGACCGACGTGGCCCGCTTCGCCGCCCGGGGGATCCCGGCGGTGAACCTGGGGGCCGGAGACGCCACCCTGGCCCACCACATCGACGAGCGGGTCGAGGGCGACCGCCTCGAGGTCAGCTACCGAGCCCTGCTCGACCTCATCACCGTCGGCCCCTGACGCGTGGCGGTCCGGGCTGCCTAGGCTGCGCGCTCCCGTTCGATCGCAGCACAGGAGATCAGCACATGGCTCTCGAGCCCGGCACCGAGGCACCCGACTTCACCCTGAAGGACCAGGACGGCCAAGACGTCACCCTCTCGGCCTTCCGGGGCGACAAGAACGTGACGCTGGTCTTCTATCCCTTCTCGTTCAGCGGGATCTGCCGGACCGAGCTCTGCGAGCTGCGGGACGATCTCAGCGAGTTCGAGGGCGCCGGCGTGCAGGTCCTGGCCGTCTCCTGTGACAGCAAGCAGGTCGCAGAAGGCCTGGCAGGAGTCCGAGGGCTACGGCTTCCCGATCCTGTCCGACTTCTGGCCCCACGGTGCGGTGGCCACCACCTACGGCGTGTTCAACGACGCCGTCGGGTGTGCCAACCGGGCCACGTTCCTGATCGACAAGGAGGGCGTCATCGTCGACGCCTTCGAGTCGGGTGGGCTCGGCGAGGCCCGCCCCAAGGAGCGCTACGAAGCGGCCGTCGCCAAGCTCTGAGCCCGGGGGGCGGTGATGCGGCGTTGCCTCAGAGGCGACGCATCACCGTCACGACCTTGCCGTAGATGACGACCTCGCTGGGGTCGAACACCATGGGCTCCAGCCGCTCGTTGGCGGGCAGCAGCACGATCTGGCCGTCGCGGCGGTCGAAGGTCTTGATGGTCGCCTCGTCGCCGGGGATCCCGGCCACGACGATCTCGCCCCGCTCGGCGGTGGTCTGGGCCCGGGTGACCACGAAGTCGCCGTCGAAGATGCCGACGTCGATCATGGAGTCCCCGCGCACCCGCAGCATGAACAGGTCGCCGTCGCCGGTGAGGTCGGCGGGCAGCGGGTAGACCTCCTCGACGTTCTCCTGGGCCAGCACGTCGGTGCCGGCGGCGACGTCGCCGACGAGGGGGACGTGGCGGACGGGACGCCGCTCGTGGCCGCCTGCGCCGGAGTTCGGGTCGTAGCGGACCTCGATGGCCCGGGGCTTGGTGGGATCCCGGTGCAGGTAGCCGCGACGCTGGAGCGTGGCCAGGTGCGAGTGCACGGTGGAGGGCGAGGTCAGCCCCACGGCCTGGCCGATCTCCCGGACCGAGGGCGGGTAGCCCCGCTCGGTGGTCTCGGCCTCGATGAAGTCGAGGATCTGGCGCTGACGGTCGGTCAGCTCCTTCTTCTTCGGCGTGTACTTGGCTGCGGGCACGGGACGCTCCTGGGGGGACGGGCGACGAACAGGTGTTTGTGACGGTAGCACCCGGGAGCAGGCGTGACAAACATTTGTTCCCTCCGCCCTTGACAGCGAACAGTCGTTCGTGATTGGGTGCCGGTGCGAACAGTCGTTCGTGTCACACCCCCCGAGGAGAATCTCGTCCATGGCTCTCGCACTCGTCGACAACCACCCCCGACCGGCCCTCCGGCTGCTCCAGGGTGGCGCCGATGCGGGGCCCTCGCCGGCGGTCTACCGGCGTCGTCGGGTGGTGGCCCTGATCCTGGCCGTGGCGCTCGTGGTGGTCGCCATGGCCGGGATCCGGGCCGTCCTCCGCCCGCTGACGGGAAGTGACGACGGGCGCCCACTCAGCGCCCTCGACGCCTCCGCACCGGTGCCCGCCGGCACCGAGACGCTCCTCGTGCAGCCCGGCGAGTCCCTCTGGGACATCGCCCGTGACCTCCAGCCCACCGGTGACCTCCGCCCCTTGGTGGACGAGCTGGCGGCGCTGAACGGGGGGGCGACGCTCGAGGCCGGGCAGAACCTGGTTCTGCCCGGCTGACGAGCCGCCCCACCCCGAGGGTGACGGGCGGCGCCACCCGGTGCTGCGGTACCGTTCCCGGCCGTGCGGTGCCCGGCCTGTGCCTCCCTCGACGACAAGGTGGTCGACAGTCGCACCACCGACGACGGCACGGCGGTCCGGCGTCGCCGGGAGTGCCTGGACTGCGCCACCCGCTTCACGACCTTCGAGCGCCTGGAAGAGACCCCGCTGGTCGTGGTGAAGTCCTCCGGGGACGAGGTGCCCTTCGACCGGGCCAAGATCGTCGCCGGGGTCGCCTTGGCGGCCAAGGGGCGACCGGTGGACGATCTGACCATCGATGCGCTGGCGGCCGACGTCGAGGACGTCGTGCGCCTCGAGGGCACCCGGGTCACCAGCGAGCGCATCGGTCGAGCCGTGCTCGAGGCCCTGGCCCGGGTCGACGGGGTGAGCGCCCTGCGCTTCGCCAGCGTCTACAAGGGCTTCGACGACCTCGCCGACTTCGAGCGCGAGATCGGGCTGCTGACCAAGGGCTGACCGGGCTCAGGGCCGGAGGTACCGCAGGAAGAGCATCCCCTCGTGTTCCAGGACGCCGGCCAACGCCAGGTGGCGGAGGGCGGGCCGGGCGCCGTTGACGATGCGCCGGGAGTCGCCACCGGCCAGGGTGGGCGACAGGCTGATGTTCCACTCGTCGATCAGGTCGGCTTCGACGAGGCCGCCGTTCATGGACGGGCCGCCTTCGCAGAGCACCACCGCGGCGCCCCGGCGGCGCAACTGGGCGAGGGCGTCGGGCAGGTCGACGGTGGTCTCGCCCACGACCAGGACCTCGGCCACGGCCTCGACCTCGTCGCGCCGGTTCGTGGGCGCCGCGGCCGAGGTGATGACGAGCGGCCGTTGGTCGCCGGGGTCGGTGAACATGCTCAGGCTGAGGTCCACGCTCAGCTGGCCGGTGACCACGGCGAGGCGGGGGACCGGGGCCTGGCCCCGTTCCCGGCGGGCGGCCTGGGCCGCCTCGCTGATCTTCGGGGGCCCGTAGGTCTCGGCGTTGGCGGTGCGGGCGGCGACCAGGACGATGTCGGGGACGGCTCGGATGGCCCGGAACACCATGCGGTCACCGTCCCCGCCGAGTCCCCCGGACACCCCGTCCACGACGGCGGCGCCGTCGACGGACTCGATCATGTTGGCCAGGACATAGGGACGTTCGTCCGGAGCGGTCCGGTCCACGGCGGCGTGGATGGCGGTCGGGTCGACATCGTCGATGGGCTCGGGCAGCAGCTGGCGCACGGCGCCGAAGGTAGCCAAGTCGGCCCTCGTGGCCGTGGACACGGGTGTCTGTGGACCGCCGGGGCAGAACTGTGGACACAGGCGGGGAAATCCACAGGCCGCGCACTTCAGATCCACAGGGAGGGTTCCTTAGGGTGACGGGTGCTGCAGCACAGCGGCCGGAATCGGAGGGTGGCGTTCGCGGCCCCGGCGGGTCGGGCGCGGCTTGGGGCGATGGTGGTTCACCCGGCCCATTCGAGGGAGGGGGGAACCGGCATCGCTCTGTACCTGACCGCTGTGCTGCAGCAGCTCGGTGAGATTTCTTTTGCCCAGCCGTTGACGCGGGCGACTCACGCTGATGTAATTACGGCCCTGTCATCACGCCCACACTGAACAAGATGTGGTGGTGTTTGGGGGACGAAGACCGGGGTTCGGCACGAGATGTAGGGGCACAGGGTGGTGCGCTTCCAGCCGTCGGGCAGGCCTTCGTGACCCCTAGCATCGACCGCACTGGAGGACCCATGGCTCTCGCTCCCGAGCAGACCGGCATCGGCATCCGTCGCCACTTCACCGACGCAGGGACCCATCCCTACGACACGGTGCAGTGGGAGCGACGTGACGCCCGCATCACCAACTTCCGGGACGGGACGGTCGCCTTCGAGCAGCTCGACGTCGAGTTCCCGACGACCTGGTCGCTCAACGCCACCAACATCGTCGCCCAGAAGTACTTCCGCGGGACGCTGGGCACGCCGGAGCGCGAGTGCGTCGCTGCGCCAGGTGATCGACCGGGTGGCCGACACCATCACCCGCTGGGGCGCCCGGGACGGCTACTTCGTCGACGACGACGAGGCCGAGACCTTCAGCGCCGAGCTCAAGTACCTGCTCGTGCACCAGAAGGTGGCCTTCAACCGCCCGGTCTGGTTCAACATCGGGGTGCACGGGCGTGCCCCAGCAGGCCAGCGCCTGCTTCATCCTCGTCCGTCGACGACAAGATGGACTCGATCCTCAACTGGTACGTCGAGGAGGGCACGATCTTCAAGGGCGGCTCGGGGGCCGGCATCAACCTCTCCCGCATCCGCTCCAGCCACGAGCTGCTGAAGGGCGGGGGCACCGCCAGCGGCCCGGTGAGCTTCATGCGGGGCGCCGACGCCTCCGCCGGGACGATCAAGTCCGGGGGCAAGACCCGGCGCGCCGCCAAGATGGTCATCCTCGACGTGGACCACCCCGACGTCGAGGAGTTCATCTGGTGCAAGGCCCGTGAGGAGCAGAAGGCCCGGGTCCTGCGGGACGCCGGCTTCGACATGGACCTCGACGGCGCCGACAGCCACTCCACCCAGTACCAGAACGCCAACAACTCGGTCCGGGTGACCGACGAGTTCATGCAGGCCGTGCTCGACGACGCCGACTGGCACCTGCGGGCGGTCACCGACGGCAGCATCATCAAGACCGTCCGGGCCAAGGAGCTCATGCGCCAGATCTCCCAGGCCACCTGGGAGTGCGCCGATCCCGGCATGCAGTTCGACACCACGATCAACCACTGGCACACCGCGGCCAACACCGGGCGGATCAACGGGTCGAACCCCTGCTCGGAGTACATGCACCTGGACAACTCGGCCTGCAACCTGGCCAGCCTCAACCTGCTGACCTTCCTGCCCGAGAACACCGCCTTCGACGTCGAGGGCTTCAAGGCCGCGGTCGAGGTCATCTTCACCGCCCAGGAGATCCTGGTCGGCAACGCCGACTACCCGACGGTGCCGATCGGCGAGAACGCCCGCCGCTTCCGCCAGCTCGGCCTCGGCTACGCCAACCTCGGCGCCCTGCTCATGGCCCTGGGCCTGCCGTACGACTCCGACGAGGGCCGGGCCCTGGCCGGGGCCATCACCGGGCTCATGACCGGCCACGCCTACGCCACCTCGGCGGTCACCGCCGCCCGCATGGGGCCCTTCGCCGGCTACGCCGAGAACGACGAGCACATGCTGCGGGTGCTGGACCAGCACCGGGAGAAGATGGCCGACATCGACGAGGAGCTGGTCCCCGTCGACCTGCTCTCGGCCGCCCAGCAGGCCTGGGACAACGCCTGTGCCACCGCCGCCATCCACGGCGTGCGCAACGCCCAGGCCTCGGTCCTGGCCCCCACCGGGACGATCGGGCTGATGATGGACTGCGACACCACCGGCGTGGAGCCCGACCTCGGCCTGACCAAGATGAAGAAGCTGGTCGGCGGCGGGACGATGACCATCGTCAACCAGACGGTGCCCCGGGCCCTGCGCAACCTCGGCTACAACGACGCCGAGGTCACCGCCATCGTCGACCACATCAACGTCGAGAAGACGATCCTCGGCGCCCCGGCCCTCAAGGCCGAGCACATCGCCGTGTTCGCCTGCTCGATGGGCGACAACCCCATCCACTACTCGGGCCACGTCCGGATGATGGGGGCGGTGCAGCCGTTCATCTCCGGCGCCATCTCCAAGACGGTCAACATGCCCGAGGACGTCACCGTCGAGGACGTGGAGCAGCTCCACATCGACGCCTGGCAGCTCGGGGTGAAGGCCGTGGCCATCTACCGGGACAACTGCAAGGTGGCCCAGCCCCTGGCCATGGCCAAGAAGGAGGGCGCCG
Organism: uncultured Microthrixaceae bacterium; assembly: GCA_963777805.1. Classification (GTDB taxonomy): domain Bacteria; phylum Actinomycetota; class Acidimicrobiia; order Acidimicrobiales; family DATDAH01; genus DATDAH01. Next base: position 594,782 of record CAVZRY010000002.1, read on the forward strand.
AGGACGACGGCCGGGTCGCCGGCGGCGCCGCGGCGGCCACCGAGGTGGTGGAGCGGGTGATCGAGAAGATCATCCAGGAGCCCTACCGCCAGAAGCTGGCCAAGACCCGCCCGGCCCGCACCTTCGAGTTCCGGGTGGCGGACTGCAAGGGCTTCGTCACCGTCGGCGAGTACGAGGACGGTCGCCCGGGCGAGATCTTCATCTCGGTCTCCAAGCAGGGCTCGACCCTGGCCGGGATCATGGACGCCTTCGCCATCTCGATCAGCCACGGCCTGCAGTACGGGGTGCCGCTGCGCAGCTTCGTGGACACCTTCACGGGCATGCGCTTCGAGCCCGCGGGCATGACCGACGACGAGGACATCCGCTTCGCCACCAGCCTGATGGACTACCTGTTCCGCAAGCTGGCCATCCTCTACCTGAGCCCCGAGGAGCGGGCCGAGCTCGGCATCCACACCATCGCCGAGCGCACCCAGCCCACGCTCCCCGGTGTCGAGGAGACGGTGACGGCCAACGTGCAGGGCCAGGACGTCACCCCGGACCCGCCGTCCATCGAGTCCGCCTCCACGCTGACCTTCGACCTGGACGTCGACCTGACCGAGGCCAAGGTCGAGGCGAAGGTCCCCGCCCCGGTGGCCGACGTCAACGCCCCGCTGTGCATGCAGTGCGGCATCCAGATGCAGCGCGCCGGCTCCTGCCACGCCTGCCCCAGCTGCGGCACCACCAGCGGCTGCAGCTGACAGAACCTGCCGTTCTGGCGCCTGATCCTCCGGCCAGGACCGGAGAATCAGGCGCCAGTTCGCGTTCGGGTGGCCGGCGCAGCATCCGGTGAGAGGCTGGAGACGTGAGCGTCGACCTGCGCTATGACGTCGGTGAGGGGCTGACCCGGATCGATCCCGAGCTGGATCCCCTGCTCGTCGACCTGCCGACGACGGCGGTCGAGCTGTGCGCCGTCGCTCAGGGGTTGGTCGTGCTACCCGACCTGGCAGCGTCGTTCGGGATCCCGGACGAACGGGACGACGAGCGTTCGATTCGGCCGGTGAGCGACATCCTCGGTGTGCTCGGTGCCCTCGATGACCGGCCGCTGACCGAGGAGCGGGCCTTCTCCGATCGGGTCGTCGGGACGTGCCGGCACTTCGCCGTGCTTGCCTGCGCGCTCTTGCGTCACCAAGGCATCCCGGCCCGGGTGCGGTGCGGGTTCGCGACCTACTTCGAGCCCGGGAAGTACCTCGATCATTGGATCGTCGAGCACCGGCATCCGACCGACGACCGTTGGCTGCGGACCGACGCCGAGATCCTCGGGTTCGACTTCGTGGCGGCACCGGACGACCTCGCCGACGGTGAGTTCCTCAGCGGCGGGGAGGCCTGGACCCTGTGTCGTGAGGGCGAGGCGGACCCGATGGCCTTCGGGGTCCCCGGCCACCCGGACAACTGGGGCATCGCCGAGATCCGCGGCAACGCCGTGCGCGACCTCGCCGCGCTGAACAAGGTCGAGATGCTGCCCTGGGACGTCTGGGGCCGCATGGAGGCGTCCTACGACGGCGAGACCGGCGCCGACTATGACGCCCTCATGGACCGCATCGCCGAGACCTGTGCCACTGATGACCCCACTGCCGTGGCTGACCTGTATGCCGCGGCGGACCTGACAGTGCCCGTCGCGCTGCTCGCTTCTGGTGGTTGATTTCGTCGTCGGGACGACGAAATCCACCACCAGAACGTCGGTCAGTCGGCTGGCGGGGCCCAGTCGTCGCGGGTGTTGAGGCGGGGGAAGGGCTCGTCGGGCACCGGCACGTCGAGGGCGGCGCAGATCGGGGCCCAGCCGTCGGTGACGGTCCACTCGAGCAGGCGGTCGGCGGGGATGGCGGCCCGCACCGCCGCGTAGTGGGCGTCGAAGGCGGCGAGGGTGGCCTCCTTGTCGGCCAGGTCGAGGGTGAAGCGGCTGTCGAACACGTCCCGGACCATGGCGTGCCAGGCCTTCCAGTCGTCGGACTGGTCCTCGGCCACCTCGTTGATCATGTTGGGGAAGATGGTGTTGATGGCGCTCTCGTACCACGCGTCGGGATCCCGGTTGGACACCAGGACCACGGCGTCGGGGAAGGCCGCGGTCAGCTCGGGCCAGAAGGACGCCCCCGGCCAGTCGACCACGGCGGCGTAGCCGTCGAGCAGCGCCGACCAGTCCTCGGCCTCGCCCCGGGCCGCCGCGTGCCAGCCCGGCACGTGCTCGGGGTGGACGAAGAACTCGAACATGTGGTGACACGGCGCCCCCAGCAACTGCTCCAGCGCCGCCTTCAGCGAGGTCGTCCCCGTCCGCCCCAGCCCTGCCCCCACCACCCGGATCGTCATGGCCGGCGACCGTAGCCGACCCTTCTGGCGCCCGATTTCCCGCCTATGACCGGCGAATCGGGCGCCAGAAGGGAAGGGGGGGTCAGGCCAGGGCGAGGACGGCGTCGATGACGGCCTGGGGGTGCTCGTGGGTCAGCAGGTGGCCGGCGTCGGGGACGACGACCGGGTCGACCTCGAGGGCCCGGCGGGCGACGGGTGCGAGCTTCTCGGCGGGAAGAACGGGTCCTGCTCACCCGTCACCACCGTTCGCCGGGTGTCCCGCCAACGGGCGAGGACGTCATCGCCGACGGGGCCGGGGGCGCCGTTGGAGCGGGTGTGGCGACCCACGAGGGTGAACCACTCGGCGAGCTCGGGTGGAGCCGCGTGGCCCGGGGCCTGCATGCGCTCGATGAGGCGGGCGCTGCGGGCATCGGTGGGCCGCACGAACCAGGCCGTGCTGGTGGCGATGAGCCCCGGCTGTCAGCGTGGCCTTCACCAGGCCGGCGGGGTCGACGAGCACGATGCCGGCGACCCGGTCCGACGGTGTGGCCGCCAGGACGACCGCGGCCCCCAGCGAGTGGCCGACCAGGACGAACGGGCCGCCGTCGAGCCGGCTCGAGCACCTCGTCCAACCATCGCCCGTAGGCGGGGATCCGGTCCTTCCCCGGCAGGTCGGCGGCGCTGAGCCCGGGTTGGCCCGGCAGGTCGAGGGTCATCACCCGACGCTGCTCGGCCAGGGCGGCGACCAGGTCGAGGCTGGTGGCGGCGTTCAGGTTCGTTCCCGGGACCAGCAGGACGGTCGGCTCGCCGGATCCGCTGGTCAGGAGGTGGGTCGAGCCGAGGGCCGTCGCCTGCTCGCGACGCTCGTGGGGGCGAGCCCATCGGTCCAGACGTTCCCGACACCAGGCCCGGATCGCCTGCTCGCCCGCCGCGGACCGGTACAACGCCACGCCGGCGGACCGTAGTCGTCCCCTTCTGGCGCCCGATTTCCCGCCTCTGACCGGCGAATCGGGCGCCAGAACGGGATCCCGGCTCCGATCCAGGCCACGGATCCCATCGCGGGCGGTCATCTGGGCGCACCTCGGCACCGGGGACGGGCCTACGATCGCGGCCGGGAGGGAAGGGGCGTGACCGAGCAGTTCGCGGGGACCTCGACGTTCCTGTTCACCGACATCGAGTCCTCCACGAGCCGCTGGGCCGAGGATCGGGTCGCCATGGCGGAGGCGCTCGGGTCCATGACGACGCGATGGCTGCGGCGATCGCGGCCCACGACGGACGGCTCTTCAAGCACACCGGCGACGGCGTGGGTGCGGTCTTCGGATCGGCCCGTCAGGCCCTCGAGGCCGCCGTCGAGGCCCAAGCGACCGCAGGCCTGCCGGTGCGGATGGGGCTGCACACGGGGGAGGCCCAGGCCCGTGGCGGCGACTTCTTCGGGCCGACGGTGAACCGGTGCGCGCGGGTGATGGACGCCGGCCACGGCGGCCAGATCCTGCTCTCGGCCACCACGGCGGCGCTGCTCGAGGGCGTCGACCTCCTCGACCTCGGCGAGCACCTCCTGAAGGGCCTGCCGGCCCCGGAGCGCATCCTCCAGCTCGGCCGGGACCGGTTCCCGCCGCTCCGGGTGGCGGCGCAGGCCTCGACGCTGCCGCCGCAGCGGTCGACCCTCGTCGGGCGCGACGTCTTGGTCGACGAGGTGGCCGGAAGGCTCTCGCCGGGTCGGGTGGTGACCCTCGTCGGCGTCGGCGGGGTGGGCAAGACCCGCCTGGCGGTGGCCGCGGCGGACGCCGTCGCCGATGGCTTCGACCGAGTCGCCTTCGTCGACCTGGCCACGGTGAGCGACGGGATCGAGGTGCTGCCGGCGCTGGCTCGCGCCCTGGAGCTGACGATGGCGACCCGCGACGCGGTGGCGGTGGCGATGACGGGGCGCACGGTGCTGCTGGTGCTGGACAACTGCGAGCACGTCCTGGGCGATGCGGCTGACGTGGTGGAGGACGTGCTCGAGGACTCGCCGACCGTCAGCGTCCTGGCCACCAGCCGGGAGGGCCTGGCGTTGGAGGGCGAACAGCTCGTGGCCGTCCCCGGTCTGGACAGCCAGGACGGCGAATCGCCGGGCGTGACCCTCTTCCTCGGGCGGGCCGAGCAGGCCACGCCGGGTTTCGCCCTCGACCAAGGGGACCGGCCCACCGTGGTCGAGATCTGCCGGCGGCTGGACGGCATCCCGCTGGCCATCGAGCTGGCCGCGGCCAGGACCTCGGTGTTGTCGGTGCGCGAGTTGGCCGATCGCCTCGACCATCGCTTCCAGGTGTTGACCGGCGGTCGGCGTCGCCGGTCCCGGGACCGCCATCGGACGCTGCGGGAGACCGTCGACTGGTCCTTCGACCTCCTGGATGGGGACGAACAGGAGGTGTTCACCCGTCTGGGCGTGTTCGCCGGGGAGCTTCGACCTCGCCGGGGCCGTGGCCGTGGTCGGCGACCGGGACGAGATCGAGGTCCTCGACCTCGTGGCGGCCCTGGTCGACAAGTCCCTGCTCACGGTGGTCCTCGGGGCCGGTGCACCCCGGTACCGGTACCTCGAGACCATCCGGAGCTACGCCGAGGAGAAGCTGGACGGGAGCGACGAGTCACCCCTGGTCATCGCCCGGCTGCACGCCCATGAGGTCGAGTGCCTCACCGGCATCACGCGGGAGCCGGAGCCGTCGTACTGGCTGGTCGACGAGTTGCCCAACATCCGTCGGGCCTTCGACGACGCCCTCGATCGCCAGGACGTGTCCGGCGCCACCGCCTTGGTGGCGCCCTTCCTGGAGGTCGCCTCTCAGGTGCCGTGGATCTCCGGATGGGGTGACGAGGTCCTCGCCCTGCCCGCCGCGGTCGGCAGCCCCGAGGAGCCGGTGCTCCGTTCCGCACGGGTCCACGACGCCTGGATGGCCGGCCGCTTCGAGGAGCTGCGTGGCCTCGCCGGAGAGTTGCAGGCGGTCATGGCCCGCTGGCCGGTCGACGAGCTGCCTTCGGTGCTGCTGGTCCAGCTGGGGGTCGTCCACAGCCTGAGTGGTGACGACCGAGTGGCCGCGGCGTTCTACGAGCGCTGGGGCGAGGGTTCCGGCGACCCGGCGACGGCGCTGGCGAGACGGCTCGGGGAGCAGGAGTTCCGGCTGAGCTCCCGGTTCCCCCGATACCCGGTGCTCGACGGCATCGACGACGACATCGCCGACGGGCTGCGGAGCACCAGCTGGGTGACCCGTAGTCAGGCGCACCGGTTGGCGGTGCTCCAGGCCCTGGAGCGGGGCGACTTCGAGGCCATGCTCCAGTCGGCGCGGTCGGTTGAGCAGCTGTCGGTCGAGCCGAGCCTCTCGTGGTTCTGGGGCCTGCAGCACCAGGCCCGGGCCGAGCTGGGGTTGGGCCACCTCGAGGAGGCGCTGCGCCTCGCCGATCAGAACCTGGACCGGGCCCAGCGCTGTGGCGATGGGCATGCGATGGTGATCCCCACCGCGGTGTTCGCCCTGGTCCTGCAGGCCCTCGACGAGCCGGAGGCGTCGGCGGTCGTCCGGGCCCTGCTGCCGCGCCGGTTGACCATGCTGTACGTCGACGAGCTCGCCGCCCTCGACGCCTGGCTGGAGAGCAGGTTGGCGCCCGAGACGCGCGCCGTGCTCCAAGCGGAGGGCCGGGCCAAGTCACCGCGTCGAGCTGCAGGCCTTCACCCACGAGGTCGCCGGACGCCACGACCTCAGCCATTCCGGCGATTGAGCCCGAGGTCGCCCAGACGTCGACCCCATGGCCTCGCTTCTGGCGCCCGATTTCCCGCCTCTGACCGGCGAATCGGGCGCCAGAACGGGCTCAGGTCACGTGAGGGCGGCGAGGCCGGTGACGAGGGCGTCGAGGGCGGCGGGGAAGGCGTGCTCGGCGGGGGTGCCGTAGCCGACCACGAGACCCGTGCGGTCGGGCACGGGGGCGTGGAAGGCGGGGCCGAGCGCCCCGACGGCGACCTCCCGGGCCAGGAGGCCCTCCACGACAGGGCTCTCCGGTCGCCCCTCGAGGTCCAGGACGACGTGGAGGCCGGCGGCGATGCCCGACGGGGCCAGGTGGGGGACGGCGGCGGCCAGGGCGTCGAGGAGCAGGTCCCGACGGGCCCGGTACTTGATGCGGGCCCGCCGCAGCTGACGGTCATAGGCCCCGGAGTCGATCAGCTCGGCCAGTGTGAGCTGCTCGAGGACCGAGGTGTGGCGGTCGGCCAGGTGCTTGACCTCCCACAGCTCGTCGCGGAGGGCACCGGGCACGGCCATCCAGGCCAGCCGCAGGCCGGGGGCGAGGCTCTTGGCCGCGGTGCCGACGTAGACCACGTGCTCGGGGTCGAGGGCCTGGAGGGCGCCCACGGGCTGGCGGTCATAGCGGAGCTCGCCGTCGTAGTCGTCCTCGATCACCAGCCCGCCGGTCGCCCGGGCCCAGGCCACGGCGGCGGCCCGGCGGTCCGGGGCCAGGGTGGCGCCGGAGGGGTACTGGTGCGCCGGGGTGAGGACCACCGCGCCCACCCCGCTGAGGTCGTCGAAGCGGGCGCCGTCGTCGTCGACCGGCAGGGGGACCACCTCGAGGCCGGCGCCCCGTACGGCGGCCCGGTAGTGGGGGATGCAGGGGTCCTCCATCCCGATGGCGGTCACGCCCCGGGCCCGGAGGACCCGGCAGGTCAGGTCGAGGGACTGGCTCCAGCCCGAGCAGGCCATCAGGTGGTCGGCATCGGTGACCACACCCCGGACCCGGCCGAGGTAGGCGGCCAAGGCCGTCCGCAGTCGGGGATGGCCCCCGGGGTCGCCGTAGCCGAGATCGGCGTCGGGCATGGTCCGCAGCACCTGGCGCAGGGCCGAGGCCCAGGTGCGGCGCGGGAAGCTGGACAGGTCGGGGCTGCCCGGTTTGAAGTCGTGGCGCGGGCGGGCGGGGACGGCGGTCATCACCGGGCGGGGCACCTCTCGACCTGCGCTCTCGGCCACGGTCGTCGCCGCCCCCTGACGGGCCACCAGCCAGCCCTCGGCGGTGAGCTGGGCGTACGCGTCGGTCACCGTGCCCCGGGCGACGCCCAGGTCGGCGGCCAGCGCCCGGGACGAGGGGAGACGGTCGCCCCGGACCAGCCGTCCGTCCCGGATCGCGTCCCGGAGGGCCCGTTCCAGCGCGGACCGGCGGCCGTCGGGCCCACTGAGCTCGACGTGCAGGTCCACCGAACTGGCCCAATCCCGTGCCACGAGAATGGACCTTATCGCTGGTCCAGTTCTGCCGTAGGTTCTTTCCATGAGCGCCAAGGCCGACACCCTGCGGGCCCTGCACGAACAGCGGCCCTTGGTCCTGCCCAACGTCTGGGACGCCGCCAGCGCCCGCACGGTCGCCGACGCCGGCTTTCCGGCCCTGGCCACCAGTAGCGGGGCGCTGGTGAACGCCCTGGGCTACGAGGACCACGAGCAGGCGCCGGTGGACGAGGTGCTGGCGGCCGTCGCCCGCATCACCCGGTCGGTCGACATCCCGGTGACGGCTGACTTCGAGGCGGGCTACGGCCTCGGCCCCGCCGAGATCGTCGAGCGCCTGCTCGACGCCGGTGCCGTCGGCTGCAACCTCGAGGACACCGACCACGCCGCCGGGGCCTTGCGGCCCGCGGACGAACAGGCCGAGTGGCTCGGCACCGTGGTCGACCTCGCTGCCGGCCGCCTCGTCGTCAACGCCCGGGTCGACACCTACCTCGGTGGGAGTCGGCGGGACGACGACGCCATCGCCCGGGCCACCGCCTACCTCGGCGCGGGCGTGGACTGCACCTACCCGATCGGTTTCCTGGACGAGGCCACCACGGCCCGGCTGGTCGACGCGATCCCGGGTCCCGTCAACGTCCTGTCGTTCCCCGACGGCCCGGCCCTGGGCCGCCTGGGGGACCTGGGCGTGGCCCGCATCACCTTCGGCTCGTCCCTGTTCAAGGCGGTCATGTCCTCGCTGGCCGACCGGGTCGAGGGGCTGCGGCCGTGACCGCGACCCGCAGCACGATCAAGCGGCATCCTGAGCGCGGCAGCCACGACACCGAGGCCGTGCACGCCGTGCTCGACGCCGCCCCCATGGGTCACCTCGGCTTCGTCGTCGACGGCCAGCCCTTCGTCATCCCCATGCTCTACGGCCGCATCGGTGATGCCCTCTACCTGCACGGGTCGGTGGCCAGCCGGCTGATGCGCACGGTGGCGGGTGGGGTCGAGGTGTGCCTGACCGCCACCCTGGTCGACGGCCTGGTCCTGGCCCGCTCCGCCTTCCACCACTCGATGAACTACCGCTCCGCGGTCGTGTTCGGCCGGGCGGTCCCCGTCGACGGGGACGAGAAGCCGGCCGCACTGAAGGCCATCAGCGAGCACCTGCGCCCGGGCCGGTGGGACGAGGTCCGCCCGCCGACCGAGCGGGAGCTGCGGCAGACCGCGGTCCTGCGCCTCGAGGTGTCGGAGATGTCGGCCAAGGCCCGCTCCGGCGGCCCCGTCGACGAGCCCGAGGACCTGACCCTCGACGTCTGGGCCGGCGTCGTCCCCTGCGCGTTGGCCTGGGGCAGCCCGATCCCCGACTGAACCTCGGTTCTGGTTGCGCTGGTTTGCTCCTGGGCACAAGGGAGCGCAACCAGAACGGGTCGTCCGGTCAGACCACCGGCAGGCCGAGTTCCTCCCGGCGGATGTTCATCTCGGCCACCTCGGACTGCTGGGTGGTGACGATGGCCTGGGCCAGGTGGGTGACCGCGCCCTCGTGGCCGTGGTCGACGGCGTACTGGGCCATGTGCTGGCCGCCGCGGTGGTGGGCGATCATCAGGGAGGAGAAGAGGTCGTCCAGTTCCTCGCCCTCGGCGGCGGCCAACTCGGCCATCTCGGCCTCGGAGGCCATGCCGGGTTGCTCGGTCTGGGGGACGGGAGCCATGCCCATCCACTCCATGGCGTTGTCCAGGTCGAGGTCCGGGTTGCCCCAGTCCTCCAGCCACTGCCCCATGAGCCGGGACTCGCCGGCCTGGACGATGATGATCTCCTCGGCCGCCGAGCGGAAGTACGGGTCGGTGCCGCCCTCCAGGTAGGCCTGCGCCATGGCGACACCCTGGAGGTGGTGGGTGCGCATGTCGTCGGCGAAGCCGATGTCGACGTCGTTGGGCCGGGGCTCGTTCGCCCACTGCTGCCAGGCGAACACCACCGCACCGGCCAGGAACATCGCCACGAACCCGGCCAGCAGGGCCCGACCCAGGTCGACGGTCCGGCCGGTCATCAGTGGCTCGAGGTCGTCATCCGGGCCGGTCTCGGCCGGTTCGGACGCGTCTGCTTCAGGATCGGCCACAACGGTCATGGTGCCAGCATGCCGACCCCGGGCGGGGGTCGGGCAGGGTCTTCGGTCCCGATCCGGCCTTGACCTTGGTGGCCGACGGCTTCGAGCCCGACCGCTACGACCTCGTCCGGGCGTCGCTCTGCCCCGCCGAGGCGGGGCGGGGTTCAGTCGGCGCCGGGCCAGGAGGGGAACGCCTCGCCCACCAGATCCTCGGAGAGGGCCCAGAGGCGGGCGGCGACGTCGTCGTCGGTGGCGTGGGGAGCGACCTGCTCGCAGACGGCGGCGTCGGCCAGGTAGGCCCCGCCCGGGATGCCGTCACCCGTCGCCGCCCAGACCTGGGTCGCCGCCCCCCGCTCGACCGGTTTGAACGTGCTGCTGGGCCCGCCGGCCGGGCGCTTGCTCGTGCGCTCCCCGATGTCGGCGATGTCGGCTTCGTCGAGGTGGCGACCCAGCTCGGTGATGATCATCCCGGGGTGCACGGCGTAGGCGTGCACGTCGTGGTCACCGAAGCGGCGGTCCAGCTCCCGGCTGAACAGCACGTTGGCCGTCTTGGCCTGGCCGTAGGCCTCCCACTTGTCATAGGGGCGGTGCTCGTAGTTGGGGTCGTCGAGGTCGACGCCGCCGATCATGTGGCCGTGGGACGAGAGGTTCACGATCCGTGACGGCACGGACTGGGCCAGCAGGGGGAACAGGCGGGCGGTGAACAGGAAGTGGCCCAGGTGGTTGGTGCCGAACTGCATCTCGAAGCCGTCGGCGGTACGGGCCAGGGGACAGGCCATGACCCCGGCGTTGTTCAGGAGGACGTCGAGGCGTTCGATGCGGGCCAGCAGCTCGTCGGCGGAGGCGCGGACGCTGTCGAGGTCGGCCAGGTCGAGGTGCTGGAAGCTGGTCGCCCCGCCGATCTCGTCCACCACGGCCTGGCCCTTGGCGTCGTCGCGCCCGCAGAGCACGACCTCGGCACCGGTCGACGCCAGGGCCCGCGCCGACTCCTTGCCCAGCCCACTGGTCGCCCCGGTGACCACGATCGTCTTCCCGGCCAGGTCGAGCCCCGCCACCACCTCGTCGGTCGTCGTGTCCACGTCGAAGCCCATGACCGCCGACCCTACTCATCCGTTCTGGGGGCACCAGTGCGCGCCAGAGCGCGCACTGGTGCCTCCAGAACGGGTCGGTGGGCTGGTCAGAGGCGGTGCTTCTGGACCTTGCCGAGGGCGTTGCGGGGGAGGGATTCGACCCAGTGGTACGCCCGGGGGCGCTTGAACGCCGCGAGCTGGCTCTCGGCCCAGGCCCGGACGGCGGGGGTGTCGCCGGTGCCGACGACATGGGCCACGACGGTCTCCCCCCACTCGGTGGAGGGGACCCCGACCACGGCGGCCTCGGTGACCGCCGGGTGGGCGCAGAGGACGTCTTCGACCTCGCGGGGGTAGACGTTGTAGCCGCCGGTGATGATCAGCTCCTTGGCCCGGCCGAGGATGCGCAGGTAGCCGGCCTCGTCGTGGTCGGCCAGGTCGCCGGTGTGGAACCAGCCGTCGGTGGTGAAGGCCGCGGCGGTGGCATCGGGTCGCTGCCAGTAGCCACCGAAGACGTTCGGCCCCCGGACCTGGATCTCGCCGGTGGCCTCGGCGAGGCGGACCTCGACGCCCGGGAGCGGTAGGCCGACGGTGCCGGCCCGGCGCTCACCGTCGTAGGGGTTGGACACGAGCATGATGGTCTCGGTCATGCCGTAGCGCTCGAGCACGGCCACCCCGGCGTCCCGTTGCAGCGCCTCGTGGAGCTCGGCGGGCAGGGCGGCCGAGCCCGACACGCAGAGGCGGAGACGGCCCAGCTCGGCGGCCCGGGACGAGGCGGCCAGGCGGTGGTACATCGTCGGGACACCGAAGAACAGGCTCGCCTCGTGGGCGGCCGCGGCGTCGAGGACGCCGTCGACGTCGAACCCCGGGAGCAGCACGGCGGAGGCCCCGGCCAGCAGGGTCCCGTGGAGGCCGTTGCACAGCCCATGGGCGTGGAAGAGCGGCAGGGCCAGCACCAGCCGGTCCGCCGCGGTCCAGCGCCAGGCCCGCTCCAGGCCCTCGCTGTTCGCCAGCAGGTTGCCGTGGGTCAGCACCGCCCCCTTCGGGGCCCCGGTGGTGCCCGACGTGTACCCGAGGTGGGCCAGGTCATCGGGTCCGACGGCGTCGAGGGGCGGTGGGGGAGCGTCGGGGAGGTCGACGTCGGGGCCGACCACGACGACGTCGGGGCCGGCCGCGTCCCGGACCCAGCGGGCCCGGTCGGCGTCGTCGACGACCGCGGCCCGCACCCCGGCGTCGTGCACGACGTGGGCCACCTCACGCTCGGTGTAGGCGGTGTTGGTCGGCACCACGACCAGCCCGGCCCGGTAGGCGGCCACGTGGGCCACCACCAGGTCGACCGAGGTCGCCGTGCTGAACAGGATCCGGTCACCCGGCCCCAGCCCGGCCCCGGCGAACCGCCCGGCCACCCGCCGGGTCCGCTCCTCCAGCTCGCCCGCGGTCACCCACGACCCGTCGACCTCGGCCACCACCGGCGCATCCGGCGCCGCCGCCCACCGATCGACCCACGCCGCCGGCAGGCTCCGCCGGGCCAACGGCTCGTACGCCGCCGCGTCCTCGTCCGCCCCGAAGTGGCTCACCACCGCTTGTCGACCGTTCTGGCGCCCGATTCTCCGGTTATGACCGGCAGATCAGGCGCCAGAACGGTCGGGGTCGGGGCGGGGGTCACGGGAGGGTGAGGGGGTGGAGGGGGCCGGTGGGGGAGGCGACGACGTAGAGGTCGACGTCGTGGGGCTCGCCGCCGACGACGTCCTGGTCCACCAGCATGCTGAAGGCGGTGTCGGCGTCGAGCATGGCGAACAGGCGCGAGAAGCCCTGGACGACGCCGTCGACCGCGACCACCACCCAGGCTTCGTCGGGGTCGATGCCGTCGAGGTCGACCTGACCGCCGAGGTACGCGGGCTGGGCCTCGTCCCCACCCTCCTGGATGGCGTCGAGCTGGTCCAGCTCGGCCGAGCCCCCGACCTGGCCCACCTCGAGCTCGGCCACGTCACGGCCGTACAGGTCACCGAGTGGGTACTGCCGGTAGAAGCTGCCCACCGGGTCGTCCACGTCCACGGTGGGCCAGAGGTCCGACAGCAGCCGTCGGTAGTTGCCGGCCGTGTCGATGTTGAGGAGGGCGTCGGGCTCGGGCTGGAAGGGGTTCTGCAGCCGCTGGTAGCGCTTGGTGCCCGAGGTGTCGGGGTCCGACACCGCAGAGGCCCCGTCGACGGCGTACGGCAACTCGATGCCGAGCAGGTCGGCCATCGTCGGCAGCAGGTCGGTGGCCTCGATGTCGGTCTCGTCGATCCCGGGGGCCAACGCCGGGTCCCGGATGAACAGCGGCGTCCACATGACCTCGTGGGCGTTCGCGCTGCTCAGCGCCCGGCCGGGCTGGTCGACGATGAAGGAGCCCCCGTGGTCGGCCACGACCACCACGAGGGCGTCCTCCCACAGGCCGCTCTCCTGCAGGCGGTCGATGGTCTGGCCCACCAGGGCGTCGGTGTACTGGGCCTGCAGCTCCAGGCGCAGGCGGGTCAGCTCGGCCGGCCAGGCGTCGGTCCAGGTCCCGCCGACCTCGCCCTCGGGGTCGGCGTCGGGGGAGGCGTACTCGGTGCCGTCGGGGAAGAAGCGCCAGGGGCCGTGGGGGAGGATCAGGTGGACGAAGTGCAGCGTCGGCTCCTCCGCGAGCACCAGCCCGTCGAGGAAGTCGGTGAACCGGGCCGGCTGGTTGGTCACCTCGTCGCGGGCCTCGGCGTCCATCTGGTCAGGGGCGTCGACCGAGATGATCTCCTCGGCGAAGGCGTCGACCTGGACCTCGGGCTCCGCGTTGAGGGACACCAGCTGGCGCAGGACCTCCCGGGTGTCCCCGACCAGCCCGCCGAGCCCCTCACCCTCGATCGCCGTGCGCTGGGTGACGGTCCGGGCCGTGTTGTCACAGACATCGGGAGGGCAGAGCTGGGTCACCGACTCCTGGACGGCCATCTCGTAGCTCCCCCCGAGCAGGGTGAAGAGGTTGTCGGGCCAGTCGGTGTACAGCGGCGCCCGGCCCCGGGTGGGCAACGTGCCGGAGAGCAACGAGGGCACCGCCTGGACGGTGCCGGCGTTGTGGGTCGTGTAGTTGCGGAACCAGGTCGCCTGCTCGGCGAGGCGGGCGAAGGCGGGGAACTGCTCGGCGTCGATGGTGCCGTCGGCGTCGAGCAGGGTGGCGGTGGGGAACTCGTCGAGGACCAGCATCACCACGGGCCGGGTGCTGTCGACCTCCGCCACCACTTCGCCTTCACCCCCGGTGACCAGCCCGGACACCGAGGACGAGAAGCAGAAGAGGCCCACCGCGAGCAGCGGGAGGGGCGAGAGGTACAGGAGGAAGAGGCGGACCTGGCTGACGCGCAGGTAGAGGAGGGCGGCGCCGATGCCGGCGGCCACGGCCACGGCCAGGGCGGGCCCACCGCGGGTCAGGTCGGCCAGGCGCACCGCGACGAGCACGGCGATCCCCGCCAGCACCCCGACGGTCACGACGTGCACGCCGAGGCGGACCCGAGGCCCGAAGACCGACGTGGCGAAGCCTCCCAGCCACAGCACGGCGGTGGGGACCAGCGCCACGGCGAGGGCGAAGAGCACGATCTGGGCGCCCTCCACCCCACGGAAGACGAAGGTCTCCGGGCTCGAGCCGAGCACATCGAGGACCGGCTGGGTGAACGCCAGCCCGGTCAGAGCGAGCAGCTCCGCGCCGCGGCGCAGCTCGACGGTCCCCCCGGTCACGCCCCGATCGTGGCAGGTCGGGGCCTCGGGTCAGGCGTCAGCGCCTTCGAGGAGGCGACGGGCGATGACCTTCAGGCAGAGGGTCTCGTCCGCGCCCTCGAAGATGGAGAGCACACGGGCGTCCACGAAGTACCGGCTGACCGGGTACTCCTCGGCGTAGCCGAAGCCGCCGTGGATCTGCATGGCCTCACGGGTGACCCACTCGGCGGCCTTGCACACGTAGGCCTTGATCATGGAGGCCTCCAGGGCCCCCTCGCCCTTGGCCATCATCCGGGCCACCACGTAGCCGAACTGGCGGGCGGCCTGGATGGTGAAGGCCATGCGGCCCAGCTTGACCTGGGTCAGCTGGTAGTCGCCGATCGGCTGGCCGAAGACGACGCGGTCCTCGGCGTACTGGCGGGCCTCCTCGTAGGCGGCCTGCATGATCCCGACGGCGCGGGCCGCGGTCTGCAGGCGACCGTTCTCGAAGCCCTCCATCTGGAAGTAGAAGCCCTTGCCCAGGCCCTCTTCGCCGCCCACCTGGTTGTCGGCGGCCACGAACCAGTCGTCCAGGGCGATCTCATAGGAGTGCATGCCCCGGTAGCCGATGGTGTCGATCGGCCGACCCTCCATCTTCCCGCCGCCCGGGGCGCCGCCGTGGTCGCCCGGCGCCTGGCTCAGCTCGAAGCCGTGGCCGTCGCCCCGGGGCTTGGGCACCACGAACATGGAGAGCCCCCGGTGGGTCTTGGACCGGTCCGGATCGGTGCGGGCCAGCAGCATCAGGGCATCGGCCCGGGCGCCGAACGTGCACCAGGTCTTCACCCCGTTGATCAGCCAGCCGCCCTCGGTCGGGACCGCAGTGACCTTGATCCCGGCCACGTCGGAGCCGAAGTCGGGTTCGGTGACGGCCACGGCGGCCATGACCTCGCCCGAGGCCAGCTTGGGCAGCCACTCGTGCTTCTGTTCCTCGGTGCCACCCTTGACCAGGGCCCGGGAGAGGATCTCGGGGCGGGTGATGAGCGAACCACCGCAGCCGAGGGACCCTCGGGCCAGCTCCTCGGTGGCCACGACCATCGCCAGGTAGTCGCTCTCGCCGCCGGCGGCGAAGCCGCCGTACTCCTCGGGGACCGACAGGCCGAACCCACCCAGGTCGGCCATGCCCTGGATGATGTCCTCGGGGATGTCGCCGTTGGTGCGGTGGACGTGCTCGGCGACCGGGCGGATCTTGTCCTCGGCGAAGCGGCGGAACGTGTCTCGCACCAGCTCGAACTCGTCATCGAGGTGCAGTGGGCCGGGCGTCTTCGCCAGCGAGGCCAGGAACGTCGGCTCCCGGTGGGCGGCGACGAACTCCCGAGTGGCGTCCAGGGCTCCGGGCTCGACGCCCCACTCGGCCTCCCGGCCGTAGAGCTTGCCCGTGAGGTCGGCCACGGCGTCGGCGACGTAGGCGCAGGTCAAGGCCGCCTCGGTGTCGCCCTTGCCGCCGTAGTCCAGGCAGGCCCGGCCCGTCTCGACGACGGCGGCGGCGTGGGCCAGGTCGTAGGCGATCACCTGGTTGGCGTCCACGCCACCCTCGGCGGCCAGCTTGGCGATGGCCCGGTCGACCACGCCGCCGGCGAGGTCGATGGCGGACGCGGCGGCGGTCAGGTCTCCCGTGCTCATGGCCCGGAACGGTACCGAGGCGCGCCCGTGCCGTACCATCCCGTCCGTGACGACCTACGACCGACCCTTCGGCCGCTACCTCGAGGACTTCGAGGTCGGTGACATCTACAGGCACTGGCCCGGCAAGACCATCACCGAGGCCGAGGACCACCTGTTCTGCATGATGACGATGAACCACCACCCGCTGCACACCAACGTGTGGTTCGCCGAGCACGAGACCGTGCATGGCAAGAACGTGGTGGTGGGCAACCTCGTGTACTCCCTGGTCCTCGGCATGAGCGTCCCGGACGTGTCCGGGGCGGCCATCGCGAACCTGGCCGTCGAGCAGCTGACCCACAAGAAGCCGACGTTCCACGGCGACACCATCTACGCCGAGACCCGGGTCCTCGACGTGCGGGAGTCGGCCTCCAAGCCCGACCGGGGCGTGGTGACGGTGGAGACCAAGGGCCTCAACCAGCGGGGCGAAGAGGTCTGCTACTTCAAGCGCCAGGTCATGGTCTGGAAGCGGGCGTCCGGCCCCGAGCGCCGACGCCCCTACGACGAGGCCACGATCTGGGAGTGACCCCGTGATCCATCCGGCCGCGGCGGTCGGCTTCGAGCGGGGCGCCGACGACTACGTCGCCGCCCGCCCCGGCTATCCGGCTGCCGCCCTGGACCTGCTGGTGGCCGAGCTCGGCCTCGGTCCCGGGGCCGACGTGCTCGATCTCGCGGCGGGCACGGGCAAGCTGACCGTGGACCTGGTCGCTCACGGTGCCCGGGTCGTGGCCGTGGAACCCGTCGTGGCCATGCGGGAGCGCCTGGTGCGCGACGTGGCCGGTGTCGAGGTCCGAGACGGGACGGCGGAGGCGCTGCCCCTCGATGACGCGAGCGTCGACCTGGTGACGGTGGCCCAGGCGTTCCACTGGTTCGACGGACCGGCCGCCCTCGCGGAGATCCGACGGGTGCTGCGGCCCGGTGGCGGGCTGGCGCTCATCTGGAACGTCCGGGACGAAACCGTCGGCTGGGTGAGGGCTCTGGGCGAGATCAAGGACGACACCGACGGCGGACCGCCCTACGACCACCACCAGGACGTCGACTGGGACGCCCTCGTGGGTGCGGATGGCGGGTACGGCGTCTACGCCGAGGACTGGTTCCCCAACTGGCAGGACGCCACCGTCGAGACCGTCGTCGGGCGGACCGCGTCGACCAGTTGGATCTCGGCCCTCCCCGACGCCCGCCGCCAGGCCGTCCTCGACCGGGTTCGCGAGCTGTTGGCCCGACCATCCGGCCACCCGCGGTCGGGAGCGCTTCCCCTTCCCCCACGCCACCGTGGTGGGCTGGTGCCGGAAGGCGTGAACGCGTCGGCCGTCCTCGACTGGTGGGCGGAGGAGCGGCGGGACCTGCCGTGGCGGCGGACGCGGGACCCCTGGGCCGTGCTCGTGTCGGAGGTGATGCTGCAGCAGACCCAGGTCGACCGGGTCATCCCCAAGTGGCACGCCTTCCTGGACCGGTTCCCCGACCCGTCGACCTGTGCCGCGGCCCCCGTCGGCGCCGTCATCGAAGCCTGGGCCGGCCTCGGCTACAACCGCCGGGGTGTGGCGCTGCATCGTTGCGCGGTGACCGTGGTCGACGATCACGGGGGCCGGCTGCCGTTGGACCTGACCGTCGCTCCTCGCGTCTGCCCGGCATCGGGCCGTACACGGCCCGGGCCGTCCTGGCCTTCGCCGGCGAGCGGGACGTCGCCGTGGTCGACACCAACGTGGCCCGCGATCCTGGCCCGCCAGGCCGGTCGCCCGCTGCGTGGCGCCGAGGTCCAGTCGGCCGCGGATGCCGTGGTCCCGGCCGGCCAGGGCTGGGCGTGGAACCAGGCGATGCTCGACCTCGGCGCCGGGGTCTGCCGGGCCCGCGACGCCGGCGTGCTCGGAGTGTCCCGTGACCCCGTCCTGCGCGTGGCAGGTGGGTCGGCCGGATGGACCCGGCGGTCGGCTCGGCCGGGCGTGTCCGGCGGCCAATCCCGCTTCGAGGGCTCGGATCGCCAGGGCCGCGGCCGACTGGTCGACGCCCTCCGCCGTGGCCCCGTCCTCGACCTGGCCGTCGCTGCCGGGTGGCCCGATGACCCGGACCGGGCCGCCCGCGTCGGCCGCCACGCTCGTCGCCGACGGACTGGCCGTCCTCGACGGCGACACCCTGGTCCTCCCGTGACCCCTCCCGACCCGTTCTGGTTGTCGCCGTTCGCGGTGGGCCGCGACCTGGCGCCACCAGAACGGAGTGGTCGTTCGCCAGGACGGATCCATCCATGATCCGGCCTCGGCTCCGTACTGGGGGTGATGCCACAGGACGACGGCCGATGAAGGGCCTCCAGGAGCTGAGCGACGCCGCATTGGTCGTGGCCGTCGGCCGCTACCGCCAGGACGCCCTGGCCGAGGCCTATCGCCGCCACGCCGGCTCGGTCACCGCCTTGGCCCGCCGCCTGCTCGGCAGTGACAACCTGGCCGAGGAGATCGTCCAGGAGGTGTTCCTGCACCTCTGGAACGACCCTGACAAGTTCGACCCCGAGCGGGGGACCCTGCGCAGCTACCTCCTGACCCGGGCCCACAGCCGGTCGGTGGACATGCTGCGCTCCGAAGGGGCCCGCAAGCAGCGCGAGGAGCGGGACGCCAAGCGCACCGCGGACGTGGGGTACGACCTCGAGCGGGAGGTGTGGGACCTCACCGTGTCCGACGCGGTCTCCACGGCCCTGGCCGACCTGAAGGAAGAGGAGCGCTCACCGATCGTTCTGGCCTACTTCGGCGGCTACACCTATCGAGAGGTCGCCGAGATGTTGGACCAGCCCGAGGGCACGGTGAAAGGTCGAATTCGAACGGGCCTCCAGCGCCTGCGCGGCGGCCTCCATGCAGCAGGGATCGGAGTGGAGGGGTGATGGCACATCACGAGATCGAGGAACTGCTCGGGGCCTATGCCCTCGACGCCGTCGACGCCGACGAGGCCCGCCTCGTCGAAGACCACCTCGCGGACTGCCCGGTGTTGTCGGGCCGAGGTGGCCGAGCACCGTGAGGTCGCCGCCCTCCTGACCACCGGCTCCACCGAGCCCGTTCCCGACGGGTTGTGGGACCGCATCGCCGCCGACCTGGGCGACACCCCGCCGCCGGTTCCCATCGAGGTCGCCTTCGGTCAGCGCCAGCGAAGCGCACGGTGGCCCGGACGCGGCCCGTCCCGGTCGTCGCCGGCCTGGCGGCCGCCGCCGTGATCCTCGTCGTGGCCCTGATGGCGGGCGTCCTGGTGAACCAGCGCACGCAGATCGACGACCTCGAGGGCCAGGTCGCCGGCGTATCGCGAGCAGGACGAGGTGTTGGCGCTCCTGCAGGCGCCGGGCACCCAGGTCGTGAGCCTGCACAGCGACGACGGCGTCGCCGAGGCCCGGGCCGCGGTCGGCGAGGACGGGGACAGCCTCCTGCTCGCCGCCGGCCTGCCCGCCCTGGAC
>CAVZRY010000003.1:0-297043 GCA_963777805.1 uncultured Microthrixaceae bacterium
CCAGTGATACCGCGGATTTCGGGGCCAATCGCCGGGGTCAGATGTACCGAAAGCCTCGCCGTGCTAACGGATTGCAAACGCCGGCCATCAGGTGAGGCCGTGTCGCTCGCGGAACCAGTCGAGGTCCCTCTTCGCCGTTGCCGGGTCATCAGCGTCGAGGATCTCGTACTGAGCAGCCGACCCGACCGCCCGGAGGTACTGGACCAACGCGCTCCTCGGCGATCTCGTCGTCGGGCATCAGCGGTCGCAGCGTCGACAGGGGGACCGACTGGTCGAGATCGATGCCGAACACCTCACACAGCCCCCGGATCCGCTCTTCGTTCGATGGTCGTCCCATTGCGGGTCAGCCTCCCATGGCCTGGTCGAGGGCGTCAGCAGCGGCCGACGTCATGCCCTTGAGGACGTGCTGGTACTGGTCTTGCGTGAAGGACACCGTCGAGTGGCCGAGCATCGCGCTGACCACCTTGGCGTCGACCCCCTGGGCCAGCAACGTGGTGGCCACGGAGTGGCGGACGTCGTGCAGGCGCATCCCCGCCGGCATCCCAGCCTGAACGCAGGCCCGCCGGAAGCCGCTGGAGAAGGAATCCGGGTGGAGCGGCCCACCGTCACCGCGGTCACAGACCAGGTCGACGTCCTGCCACGCCGAGGCGATCGACAGGCGCCGCTCGGCCTGCTCACGCTTCCACTGGCGCAGCCGGGCGGCCAGGGTCTCGCCGATCATGAACTGACGATCGGAGGTCTCGGTCTTGGTCGGCAGGAACCCGAGCCGCGAGCCGTCGTCGTCCCGGATGGCGTGCAGGCCCTGGGTCACCCGGATGGTGCGGGCATCGAGGTCGACGTCGGCCCACCGGAGCCCGAGCACCTCGGAGCGGCGCATCCCGGTGTAGGCCGCCAGGGCCAGCGGGACCTCCCACGTCCCGCCCTCGACGGCCTCGAGCAGCTGGCGGGCCTGGTCAGCGTCGGGCACGACGTACCGGTGCTTCCGGCCGCCTTCGGTGCGCACGCCGGCGCAGGGGTTGGCGTCGATCAGGCCAACGTCGACCGCCCGGGCAAGGGTGGAGGACAGGATCGCCTTGGCCTCGGTCACCGAGCGCGGAGAGGCCTCCGCGGCGCTCATGGCGTCGAGCACCTCGCGGACGTGACGGGGCCGGATGCGGTCGACCCGCATCGTGCCGAGGTGCGCCAGCCACCAGTCCGTGAGGACCTGGGCATAGCGGGCCCGGGTCCTGGGGCGCAGCTTCGTGTAGGCCGGCGAGGTCTTCCACCGGTCGACCCAGGACCACAGGTCGATGTCCTCGGGGAAGGGATCGACGCCCTTCCGGGTCTCGGCCATGAAGTCGGTCAGCGCGTTCTCGGCGGCCTTCCGGGTGGTGAACGACCGCCACACCTGCCGGCGCTCGACCTTGGCCTCGCCTAGCTCTCCGGCGCAGGCCGGGCAAGCGGCGGGGGACTCGCGGTCGACCCAGACCCGCCGGCCGCAGTCGACGCAGCGGCGGGCCCTCTGCCCGTCGACGTCGACCACGAACGCCCAGCCCTTGCCGCGCTCTCTGACGTGACCCCTCATCCGACCGCTCCCTTCGTCGCTGGACCGAGGAACCCTCGGTTTCGTGCCTCCCGGACCCACCCGCGGACCGTCGCGGCAGGAACGCCGTTTGCCTCGGCGATCTCGGCCGACGGGCGGGGGCTCCCACTCTCACCGAGTTGTCGGTAGAGGTTCGCCACAGAGAGGAAGAACTCGGCGGGCTTGGGTTTAGACCTGGGCACCACGAGATGTAGGTCCGGGGGCGGGCTTGCCGGCGGGAGGACCATCTCGCCGCCGGCCTCGATGATGATGCGGTTCCGGTCGTTGCTCAGCGCGGCGTTGACCCACCCGAGCGGCACCGCTCGGAGCATGTCGGCGGTCAGGGGCCCATCCAGGGAACGGACCCCGAAGGCCACCCATCGACCGGATGGGAGCGGCCCGCACGCCACGCGGACTTGCCCGTGTGGCGTGGGGACGAGGACGAACCCTTCGGCTTCTTCGGTCATACCGTCTTTGTAACACATCCCGCGGATCGTTGCAATCGTCACCCGTACCGTGGTAGTTACTACCGCATGACGAAATCCGCTGGGTTCGATGAACTGGTGGCGAGGGTGCAAGCGTCTCAGCTGCCGCCCCCTGTCGACCGGGCCGCGATCCGTCAGTCGGCCGGCCTGTCCCTCCGAGAGATCGGGGACGTTCTGGAGGTTGCTCCGCTCACCGTTCTCCGATGGGAGCGCGGTGAGGCCTGCCCCCGGAGGGAGAACGCCGTCCGCTACGGCCGGCTGCTGAAGATGCTCCACGAGGCCCAGGTCAACGCCGCCTGACCCTCGCGTGAAGCCGCTCATGACCGTGCCCGAGGTCGGAGAAGCCCTCGGCCTCGGAAGGTCAGCGGCCTACGAAGCCGTCCGACGTGGCGAGCTGCCCAGCCTCGCCATCGGTCGCCGGCGCCTGGTCCCCACCGGGCGCCTCCTTGACCTGCTGGGCATCGATGTGCCGTCCGATGACGGCGCGAACCAGAAGGACCCACCCATGACCAACCCGCCCACCGCCCAAACCTCGAGGCCGTCCTCTCGTGACCGCGACCTGACCGACGAGGAGTTGGATGCGCTCCTAGCGCAGGCTCCCGACGTAGATCCGCTGCCAGATGATGACCAGCTCGACCGGTGGGCCGCCGAGGATCTGGCGGACAGCGAGTGAGAGTCTATGTGCGGGACCTCCGCACGATGACCCCAGCCGAGGACGGCTGGCGCGCCTTCATCATCACCGAGTACGACGCCTTCGCCGTCGGGATCGTGTTCTGGCTGGGCGTCATGGTGCGCGACGCGTACGACGACGAGCCCAGCAACAACGTCCCCGGTGTCCGGGGGATGATCAGCGCCGGCTCGGATGGGCTCGTGGACGTCGAGGACTACCACGGCGCCCGCTACTTCTTCTCGTACCTCCCGCCTGGTGAGGCCGAGCCCGCCGACCGGGACATCGAGGTGTTCCGGGAGCTGTGCCTGGGCGTGGGTCGACAGGCCGCATGAGCGAACCATCTGCGCCATCGGGGGACAAGCGGCTGCTTGTGGTCGAGGCCGAGTTCGCCCGGGTCTTCGCCGTCGCCAACCGGGACGGGGCGACACTCTCGCCGATCATCCGGGCCGCCTACGACACCGGCACGCTCAGAGTCACCACCCGCCGCGAGCCGCTGAAGGCCGACGGTGCGCACATCAGCATCATCGGCCACATCACCACCGACGAGCTGCGGGACAAGATGTCCACGCTCGACGCGGCGGGAGGGCTCGCCAACCGGCTCCTCTTCACGATGGCGAAGCGGTCCAAGCTGCTCCCCAGCGGCGGGAACCTCCGCGAGGAGGACCGGGCCTGCCGAGCCAGTGAGCTGCGCTCCGCCCTGGCCGAGGCCCGGAAAATCTCGCTCATGCGGCGGGACGCCGAGACCGAAGAGCGGTGGGCCGCTCTACGCCGAGATGGCCGAGGACGACCCCGGCGGCCTGGTCGGCGCGGTCACCGCCCGGGAGACGCCCAGACGCTGCGCCTGTCGGTCACCTACGCCCTGCTCGACGGCAGCCGCACCATCAGGCTGGACCACCTCGAGGCCGCCTACGCCGTGTGGCAGTACTGCCGAGACTCCGCTGCCTACATCTTCGGCGACACCACCGGCGACGAGATCGCTGACCGCCTCTTCGCCGGCCTGGTCCAGGCCGACCCCAACGGACTCGACGGCACCCAGCAGGGCAACCTCTTCGCCAAGCACGTCTCCTCAGCCAAACTCGAGCACGCCCGCGGGGTACTCGAATCCCGGGGCCTGGCCACCACCGCCACCGAACCCACCGGCGGCCGGCCCCGCACCGTCACCGTCCTCACCGAACGGGCCCGCAACATCCCCGCCCCCCAATGGCCGGCCCTCAAGCCCGCCGCCTCCACGGCCTCGCCGGCAAGGTCATCGACACCATCGAGCCCCACACCGAAAGCGACCCCGCCGCCCTCCTCCTCGACCTCCTCACCAGCTTCGGCAACGCCGTCGGCCCCGGCCCCCACGCCATCGCGGACGCCGCCAAGCACCCCGCCCGCCTCTTCGCCGTGATCGTCGGCGCCACCGCCAAAGCCCGCAAGGGCACCAGCCGCAACAACATCGCCGCCCTCTTCGACCAGGCCGACCCCACCTGGAGCCGCAACCGCATCACCTCCGGCCTGGCCTCCGGCGAAGGGCTCATCGCCGCCGTCGCCGACCCACCCGAGGACAAGAAGCCATGACCCTTACCCCGCTTCACACGCTTAATCCGCCTAGGGGAGGGGAGGGGGTTCATCGACCGCCCAAGGGCAAGGACGAGAAGGAGATGACGCTTAGCGGAGAAAGCGAAGTAAGCGAAGTAACTCCCCTAGAGGGCACAAGATCCATCCTCGCTCTCCTGGCCCCCTCGATCCACAGAAACCCGAGGCATCCGGCGTTAGCAGCCCGTTTGCAGCCCGGACGTTTCCCCAGGTCAGCGGCCTATCCCACCCACCGCAAGCGATAACCAATCGCACGAACCAAGGAGCCAGACCATGACCACATGCCCGAGCCCGGAAGCCCTGCTCACCCAGCTGGACGAGCACGCCTACCGCGCCGCCGAGGAGCGGGGAGTGGATGCCACCGACCAGGCCCACGCCACCGCCCGCTGGATCATCTTCGACCAGCTGGCCACGAACCACGAGGACGACCCGTACTGGACCGAGGGTCTGGCCCTGGTGCAGACCTGCCTCGAGCTGCTCGACGTGCCCTCGGCGATGCTGATCCGCTTCGATGGCTGGACCCGCTCAGCCGACCTCAGCCTGCCCGAGCCCGCCGGCGCCGCCTTCCGGGAGCTGATGGACCTGTGCGGGATCATGTACCGCGGCCCCGTCGAGTGGCTGGCTGCGCTGCGTGTCGAGGTCGAGGCCTGGCTGCAGAGCCTGCCCAGCGTCGGGCGTCGGCGCTTCGCTCGCCCGCTGGCGGCCGCTCTCGAGACGCTGGGCGAGGTGCTTGCCGATGATGTCTGAGCCTTTGCCGGTGCAGCTGGCGAACCTGCGTCCCGGTGGTGATCGCGGGGAGGCCCTGGCCCGCAGGCATGGCGCCTATCGGGATGCGGAGATCGCCCCGCTGGCGGAGGCCCTGGTCGAGGAGCTGGCGGAGGTCGCCCCCTGGGTGGCGAGGCCTGCGTTCGATGGTGAGGTGTTGGCGGTGGCTCGGGCTCAGGCGATGGCGGAGCTGTTGTGGCGGCATCTGGTGGAGGTGGGGCCGGTGGATGGCCGGGGGAAGCCTCGGCCCGCTCTTGAGGCGTGGCATCGGGCGGAGGCTCGGGCGGAGCGGTTGCGGCAGAACCTGGGTTTGTCGCCTCGGTCGTGGGCCGCGCTGCTCCGGTCGATGTCGGAGAGCGGTGGGGACGAGGACGCCATCGAGCAGTTGAAGGCGGAGGGCCGGCGGATCCTCGAGGCCCGGGAGGGGGAGGGGTGAGCGGGGTGAGGGAGCGGTCTTCCTTGTTGGACTTGCTCCCGGAGGATGAGCGGGAGGGCGTGTTGGGGCTGATGTCGATGGTGGAGGGGGTTGGTGAGGCGTTGGTGGCGGTGTTCGGGGAGTCGTCGGACCTTGAGGTTCTGCGGGATGACCTTGAGGTTCTGCGGGATGGGCTGGTGGCGTTGGCGGTTCGTCAGCATGCGTTGTGCCTCTGCGCCTATTGCGGGTTCGATGTCCTCGAGGGCGATGAGCGGTTCATGGTCCACGACGAGGTGTGGGCGTTGACCGGCAAGGCGACGGACGGGGGCCAGCTGTGCGTCTTCTGTGTGGAGTGGTCGATCGGGCGGCGTCTGGTTCCTGCTGATTTCCCGTCGTGCCCGATGAACTTCCCGGAGGGGACGCCGTATGCCGAAATATTCCCGCAGTCTGCTCGGCTTCGGGATCGGATGGGGAAGGCGTGAGCGCCTTCGACCTGCTCGGGAGCCTCGTCCTTGACGACGGCCGGCGGTGGGGCGAGGCGGCCCTGGACTGGCAGCGGGCGGATGCCGCGGCGGTGCTCGACCTCGAGGGGCCCCGCCTGCATTTCGTCACCAGGCCCCGTGGCGGCTCGAAGACTTCTGACGCTGCTGGGGTGGCGATCGCTGCGCTGGCGGAGCAGTTGCCGGCGCAGTCTCGTTCGTATGGGGTGGCGGCGGACCGGGATCAGGGCGGGTTGCTGATCGACAGTGTGGCGGGGTTCGTTTCGAGGACGAAGGGCCTGGAGTCGCTGCTGAAGGTGGAGACGTGGCGGGTGGTGAATCGGTCCTCGGGCGCGTCGTTCGAGGTGTTGGCGGCTGATGAGGCGTCGTCGTGGGGGCTGCGTCCGCATCTGGTGGTGGTGGACGAGTTCGCGCAGTGGGGCAACGGGGCGGGGCCGCGGCGGTTGTGGTCGTCGGTGTTCTCGGCGTTGCCGAAGGTCCCGGGGGCGAGGCTCCTTGTGATCACGAGCGCGGGGTTGCCTACCCACTGGTCGGCGAAGGTTCTGGAGTCGGCGGAGTCGCGGCCGTCGAGATGGCGGGTGAGTCAGGTTCCGGGGCCGTTGCCGTGGATGAGCGAGGAGGACCTGGCCGAGCAGCGCTCGACGCTGACCGATGTCGATTTCCGGCGGTTGCACCTGAACCAGTGGACGGCTCCCGAGGACCGCCTGACGAGCCGCTCTGAGGTGCTGGCCTGCGTCGGCCATGAGGGCGTGCTCGAACCGGTCGCCGGTGTCCGCTATGTGGCGTCGCTGGACCTGGGTCTGAAGAACGACCGGAGTTGTCTGACCGTGTCGCACCTCGAGGAGCGTGACGCCCGGCGGGTGGTGGTGGTGGACCGCCAGGAGGTCTGGGCCGGCTCCCGGGCCCGGCCGGTGGAGTTGGCGGAGGTCGAGGCGGTCGTGTTCGAGGCGGCCCGGGCGTACCGGTGTCCGGTGTATGTGGATCCTTGGCAGTCCGCGCAGATGGCTCAGGCGCTGCGCCGCCGGGGGGTCAAGGTCGTGGACTTCACGTTCAGTCAGAGCTCGAACGGCCGGCTGGCGGTCACCTTGTACCGGCTCCTCAAGGACGGTCTGCTGGACCTGCCGGCGGATGACGATCTCACCGATGAGCTCGCGGCGGTCCGTCTGATCGAGCGCTCGCCGGGGGTCTACCGGCTGGACCATGACGACGACGCCCATGACGACCGCGCCGTGAGCCTGGCACTGGGTGCCCACCAGCTGCTGTCCCGGCCGACCCGGGGCCGGCTGCACTTCACGGGGGCGATGTGATCCGGCTGCCGAGCGGGCACCTGGTGATCGACCCGGGCGACGAGGTCGACATCACGGTGGGCCTGATCCGCTACGGGCTGAAGCAGGCCCGCGGCGCCGACGAGTTGACGCTGAACCCGGGGGCTGAGCGGGTGGCTCAGGCGTGGCTGAAGGCCGGGACCCTCAACGCTCCCGCCGATGTCGGCAAGCCGGTTGCGGCGGACTTGTCAGAGTCGGGGTGGGTGACGGTCACTGAGGCTGCTGGCCTGGCCGGAAGGTCGTCTCGCACGGTGCGGGACTGGGCGTCGTCAGGTCGCCTTCCTTCGGCCAGGTTCAGCGGTCGCCAGTACGTCGTCAAGCTCGAAGAGGTCCTCCAGGAGGCAGCAGATGGGTGAGAAGCAGACGATGGGCCAGCGGCTGGCCGCAAGCTGGGCCGACCCCCGCCAGCGAGGTGCCGAAGGCCGCTCGGCGAGGATCGAGGTCGACTACCGGGCCCTGGTCAGCTCGGTCACGACCACCGAGACGGACGGCGCCGCCGGCATGTTGGGCGGCCAGGGCGAGCTGGTGGTCGGTCAACCGACGAGCCAGCGGGTCTACGTGGGTGACGTGGTGACCGGTCAACCGCCCGACCCGAAGGGCGGCGGCAAAACGAGCTACGTCGTGGAGTACAGCCCAGCGAGCGACGAGACGGGCGCTACCGGTGT
Organism: uncultured Microthrixaceae bacterium; assembly: GCA_963777805.1. Lineage (GTDB taxonomy): Bacteria > Actinomycetota > Acidimicrobiia > Acidimicrobiales > DATDAH01 > DATDAH01. Next base: position 7,965 of record CAVZRY010000003.1, read on the forward strand.
CGCTGAGGGTCTGGCCAAGGCCGAGCAGGTCCTCGAGTGGACCTCGGACGAGCTGAAGCTGGTGAAGATCGCGGCGTGGACGCCGGCCACCGAGGAGGTGATGGCCGACGCCGGCCAGCTGGACCTCCTGATCCGCACCACGCTGAACCACCGCCTGCGGTTTCGTGAAGAGGTCGAGATCATCAACGGGGTCGACACGGACAGCTCGTTGCTGGGCATCCTGGCAACGCCGGCCATCGCCACCAGCTCGGTCAATGGCTCCGCAGCCGGCACCCGCGCCGCCCTGGAGGCGGCCGAAGAGTCGATCATGGGCGCCGGCGAGATGACCGTGGTCTGCAGTCCTGGGCGCTACTGGGATGCTCTCGCCGAGGTCCCGGGGTTCTGGCGGGACCTCGGCGAGGCCGGCGTCCGGGTCATCAGAACCCGGGCCATCGCCGACGGCAAGGTGATCGCCGGGCCGCTGGGTTCGGGGGCCGCCAAGCGGGCCACCGCCGTCACGATCCGCACGAGCGACAGTCACTCGGACTTCTTCCTCAAGAACGAGCTGGCCGTCGTGGCCGAGGTGCGGGAGTCGTTCAGGGTCACCTCGCCGGACGCCTTCGCGGTCAACTCCGGGACGCTCTAGCCCGGTGGCTCGCACGCGTAGAGACCAGCGGAGTACCGGGACCCCTCCGCAGCAACCCAACCGGTTCGCTGGGTCGGCGTGGGCCTGCCTCAGGCCCCAGCATGGTCGGCTGAGAAGGCGGTCAGGGAGGGGCTCATGGCCTCCCCGGAGGTCCACCGGTGCGTGTCGGTCATCGCCGACGCCGCGGCTGCGCTGCCGATCCGGGCCGGGGCTGAGCCTCCCTCGAGGCCGTCGAACGCGGGGGAGTACAACACCGGCGCCCGTCTCGCCCAGCTCCTCGGCCCCCCGCCGGGAGGGCCGGCACCCCGGACCTCGGCCCGTGAGGTCATCCGCTGGTGGGTGACCCAGCTACTGGTGACCGGCCGTGCCGCCTTCGAGATCGAGACCACCGGCCCCAGGGGCTCCGGGGAGGTGGTGGCGCTCTGGCCGCTCGTCTCGGCCCAGCTGCGCCCGATCCCGAGCAAGGACGGGAACCGGCTCTGGGCCGGCTTCGACTACGGGCGCGCCGACGGCAACCCGGTGCACCTTGCCCCCGACCAGGTGCTCTACCACTACTGGCCGAGCGCCCTGGACCCCCGCGAGCCCTCGACGCCGATGGAGGCCGCAGCAGCCGCGATCTCCGCCGCGGCGATGGCCGACCGGCACCTCTACAGCTACCTGAAGAACCGGGCGGTCCCGGCCCAGATCGTGATCACCCGCGAGTTCGCCACCGACGAGGACCGCGAGGCCTATCGGCGCCAGTGGGCCGTGGCTTTTCCAGGGTCCTGGTCGGGCGGGGAGCACGCTCTTCACCGAGCTCGACGGCGAAGAGGACCCCGCCCAGGCGGTCGACGTGAAGCAGCTCGGCATGAGCGCCAAGGACTTCAGCCTGCAGGAGATGCGCGTGCAGATGCAGCAGCTCATCTGCCTGGCCTTCGGGGTCCCCCTGTCGATCATGGGCGACGCCTCGGGCCGCACGTACAGCAACGCGGACGCCGAGGAGCGCATGTTCTGGCGGCAGACGATGAGGCCGCTGCTGGCCGACATCGCTGACGTGATCAACGCCCAGCTGGCCCCGCGCCTCGGCTTCGAGGTCGCCTGGTTCGACTGCAGCGGAGTGGACGCCCTCCAGGAGCAGCCCAAGCCGGTCACTTCCCCGGTGGGCGCTCCCGACCTGGTGCGGGCCCGGCTGATGACCGTGGACCGAGTCCCGCCAGGACTACGGCCTCCACCGCTCCCGGACGGCACCGGCGACCGCCTCCTGACCGTCGATGAGATCGCTGCCCTGTCCCCACAGGGCGCGACGCCGGCACCTTCGGCAGTGCCGGCGGGTCGCTCGGCCCCCGTGTCGCCCCAGCACCGCGTGGCGCGGGTGGCCGTCGACCGAGCAGAACGCCGTGAGCGCCTCTGGGCGTCCGCTGACGCCCTCTGGAGCACGTACGAGGCGCAGTGGGCACGTCAGCTCCGCCGGCTCTTCGAGCGGCAGCGAGCCGCCACCCTCAAGCGGCTGAAGGCCGGCGCCCGCAGCAGGGTCTGGGCCTCGGCCAGCAAGGCCCGCGCTGGGATGGCGACATCCGCGAGGCCGACCGGCGGCCTGTTCGAGCCCGGCTTCTGGGAAGCGGAGGCGGCGGCCGACATGCGCAGCCTGTACGAGTCCGTAGCCGCCGGGACCTGGGCGAGGCTCACCGATCAGCTCGGCGTGTCCTTCGACCTCGAGGCCGAGTTCGCCCAGGAGTTCATCACCTCGAGGGCGAACGAGTTGGCCGGCTACGTGACCCAGACGACCTACCAGCAGATCACCGAGACGATGGCGGAGGGCGTGGGGGCCGGCGAGTCCATCGATGACCTGGCCGCCCGGATCGAGGGCGTGTTCGATGAGGCGGTCGGCAGTCGCTCGGAAGTGATCGCACGCACCGAGGTGATCAGTGCCAGCAACGGCGCCGCCCTCGAGGCCGTCGGCACGTTGGGCCCGGACGTGGTGGCCGCCAAGGAGTGGATCTCCACCCGGTCGCCCCGCACCCGTGACACCCACGCCGAGGTCGACGGCACCGTGATCCCCATCGGCGAAAGCTTCCAGGTCGGCGGATCGACGCTCGCCTATCCAGGCGACCCCAACGGCGCCGCCAAAGAGACGGTCCAGTGTCGCTGCGCCCTGGCGTTCCTGACGCCCGAGGAGGTTCAGCCGTGAGCGAGACCAGGGCCCTGGAGGTCAGGGAGTTCGACGGCCACACGGGGGAGTTCGAGGCCGTGGCCATGGCGTACAACGTGACCGACGCGGTCTTACCTGGTTCCTGCCCGGCTGCTTCACCGAGAGCCTGAAGGACCGACTCCCCACCGTCCACCTGAACCACCTCGAGGGCCGGGACCGCCAGGTCGCCGAGATCGTGGACTACAAGGACAGTCCTCAGCGTCTGTCGTGGTCGGCCAGCTTCGCCCCCCGACCGCCAGTGACCACGCCCTGACGGGCCTGGGCCGGGCTCAAGGAGCGGGTCTTCGACATGTCCATCGTCTTCCGCCGTCAGGAGGCCAGGGAGGCCAGCGACGGGTGCTCGAGTCCGCCAAGGCCGTGCTGGAGCGGGTCGACTTCGTTCTCGACGGCGCGGTGCCCGGCGCCCGGGTGCTCAGCTTCCGCAACGCCAACGACATTGGCCCCGTGGCCGCCCGCATCGCTGCAGCTGAACGCATGGCCGGCGCCGGGGACCTCTGACCCCCAGCGGGTCCGCCCGGGCCGCCCTCCGAGAGGCCGACGAAGCCCTCGACGCCCTCGAGGACCGCTGATGCTCGTCGGTGAGATGTTCATCGCGGTCAGGCCCGATACCAAGGGCTTCGCCGGCGACCTGAATCAGGAGTTGGGGCAGGCGGGGGAGCGGGCCGCCACGTCGCTGGGTCAGGCCCTCACCGCGGGCGGCGATCGCGGGGATGAGCCGACTGGTCGGTGCGGCCAGCGACCTCAACGAGGCGGTGAACGTCACCGGCCTCACCTTCGACCAGTCCAGGGACTCCATCGACGCTTTCGCTGAAGGGTCCGCCCAGGGCCCTCGGGATCTCCGAGACCCGGCACGGCAGCGCCACCGCCCAGTTCGGCGGCCTCCTCCAGAACCTGGGCATGACCGAGTCCGAGTCGGCGGCCCTCTCCATGAGCCTGACGACCCTGGCCTCCGACATGGCCTCGGCGTTCAACACCGACCCGGCGGACGCCGCCCTGGCGCTCGGCTCCGCCCTCCGCGGCGAGTCCGAACCGATCCGGGCCTACAACGTCACCCTCTCCGACATGGCCGTCCGTCAGGAGGCCGTGGCCCTCGGTCTCGCGGACACCACCGCCGCCGTGGACGCCAACGGCCTCGTACAAGGCCGGCTCTCGCTCATCATGGAGCAGACCTCCAGGGTCCAGGGCGACTTCGCCAACACCTCCACCTCGGCGGCCAACGCCCAACGCATAGCCGCTGCCGAAGCCGAGAACGCGGCGGCCAGCATCGGCGACAACTTCCTGCCCGTCTACGAGCAAGGCATCGCCGTCGTCCAAGGACTCGCCCGAGCCTTCGGCGCGTTGCCGGGGCCGATCCAGACGGGGCTCGCTCTCCTCGCGTTGGTGGCGGCCACGAGGGGCCCGGTCTCCAACGCCTTCGGCGCGATCGGCGACTCGGCCAGGGCGATGGCCGAACGGTTCCGGGCGGCCGGCGGCGGCGCCCAGGGCCTGTCCGCGGCGATCACCCCCGGCGCTCTCGGGGTCGGCGCCGCTGTGGTCGGCATCGGCCTCATCACCCAGGGCCTCGCCGAGAACGCAGCGCAGGCCGCGGAGAACGCTGACGAGATCACCCGGCTGGGTGACGCCTTCGCCGAGGCGGGGGCCCGGGGTGCCAGCGAGGCGATCCTGGGCACCCTCCGCGAGGAGGCCCCAGAGGTCATCGACTCGCTGGCCGCCCTCGGCATCACCGTGCGGGACCTCGTGGACGCCGAGACCGGAGTGGACCCGTCCCGCCTCGCCGAGCTGCGGGACATCGTCCAAAGCCTGCCGTCCGAGCAGGCAGTCATCCTCGCCGCCCAGCTCTCCCAGCTCGGCCTCGGCATCGAGCAGGGCCGCCTCGGCCGAGGGCCAACTGGAGACATCCAGCGCCGAGGCCGCTGTGTCCCTCGAGGACCAGGCGGCCGCTCTCGACTCCGTGACCGACGCCGCGTCCGCCGCCCACGACATGCTGGGACGCCTCTTCGGGGTCCAGCAGACGATGGACGAGGCGGCGATCGCCCTGCAGTCCGCCATCGATGACCTGAGCGGATCGCTGCAAGAGAACGGCCGCACCTTCGACATCTCCACCGCCGCGGGCCGGGCCAACATGGAAGCCGCCCGCGCCCAAGCTTCCGCGATCCGTGACAACACGATCGCCGTCGCCGCACAGACCGGGTCCGCTCAGCGGGCCACCAGCGCCCAGGACGGCCTCACCGGCGGGCGGCTGCGCACCCTCCTCGCCGCCGGGCTCTCCGAACGCCAGACCGACGAGCTGATCCGCACCTACGCCCGGGTGCCGCGAGCGTCATCACGAACGTCGCTCTCACCGGCGCATCCGCCGCCATCAGCTCGATCAACGCGATCTACGCCGCGGCGGTCCAGGCGGCCAACGCCGTCGGCCAGATCAGCGGGTCGCTCGCCGGGGGCGGCTCGTACTCCGGTCGGGCGTCGGGCGGGCCGGTCGGAAGGGCCCGGCCCTACATCGTCGGCGAACGAGGCCCGGAGTTGTTCATCCCGGCCGCTGACGGCCGGATCGTCCCCAACCACCAGCTTGGAGTCGGCGGCACCGCCATCGGCGGTGGAGGCGGGAGCAGCGTGGTCAACTACTACACCGAGGTCCACCAGCACGGACCCACCTTCGCCTCCGCCGAAGACTTCGCCAGCGCCCTCGCCCCGACCGTCGCCCGCGAGCTCGGCTACCTCGAGCGCAACCGCTAAGCCCCCTCCGAGGCCACGAACGCCTCGAGGGACGACACCGGGACCAACACCCGCTCAGTGTGCGGGACGCGGGCCAGGTGCCCATCCCGGACCCACTGGCGCACCGTGGTGACACCGGCCCCGGTGGCGGTGGCCACCTCCTGGACGCTCAGCGCCAACCTCGGCGGCGGCGGATCCGCACGTAGCCGGTCGATGGCCCGGGCGATCCGGTCGTCCACCAGCTGGTCGAGGCTCACCGGGCCATCGCCCTCGCGGCGGCCCGGGCGATCAGCGCGGCAGCGCGCACCTCTGCCTCGGCCAGGCGCTCACGCACCACGCCGTCGAGGTTGTGGACCAGGTGCTGCGTGTCGGCCGGGAGAGCCCCGAGGAGGGCCTGGTAGAGGTCCTCGTAGGCCTGGTCTGCATCGGTACGGTTGGGCATGTCAGCGCCTCCTGGGGGTGCTGTCCAGGGCCGGGGCTGTTGACGCAGCGCCCGGCCCACTTGGTTGTCGAGGTCACGGTACACCCGGTGTCAATAGCTATAGGAATGACTGATACGTCACAGGCGTTGCCTGTAGGCCGGACGGGGCCCGTGCAAACGGATTGCTGCGAACCCCGCCGACCCAGCCCGAACGGGTGCGGATGAGGCCGGAGGCCGGAGCGCCGAGAAGCCCTAGATTCCGGCCGTTTCCCGGACCTGCCAGACTGACCCCGGACCCGCCCGGACGGCCTGGGCACGACTCATAATCGCTCGGTCGTGGGTTCGATTCCCACCGGGCCCACTCATGCGCTATCGACGGATGCCCATCGAGATCGAGTCGCCGGAGGAGCTCGGCTACGACACGATCGACGTCGAGCGCTTCTACTCGGTGCTCAACGACGAGCTGGGCACCTACGTCGGCCCCGGCCACTGGTTCGAACAGGACCGGCGGCACTTCCGCCTGGGGTTCGGCTGGCCGACCACCGACGAGCTGCAGCGGGGCCTCGCCGCGCTGAGCGAGGCCGCCTCCCGATCGGTCAGGGGATCGGCCCCGCCGTGGTCCACCAGTTCCAGAACGCCTGGAGATCGGCGTCGTCGGCGATCGAGGCCTCGGCGTTGATGGCCAGGTCCCGGTTGACCCAGACCAGGCGCTCGGAGCCGTCGTCCAGGAGGAAGCAGGCCACACGCCCGCTCTCCTGTTCGTCGATCGTCAGCGGGCCCTCGAACGGGCAGTCGGTGGACTCGCCGGAGTCCCGGGCCACCCCACCGCCGTCGATCAGGTTGTTGTAGACGGCGGCGGAGGCCGCTGCCGTGCGGTACTGGTTGTAGAAGACGGTGCTGGCGCCGCGGGGCGGGAAGCACTGCACCGATGCCGTCTCGGTGGGGCGCAGCTCGGCCCGGATGCAGGTCGCCCGGAACGGCGTCGGCACGTGGGTCAGCAGCTCGCGCTCGAGGGCGTTCGGGAACTCGTCGACGGTCGTCTGCTCGGAGCGCCCGACCAGGTCGGCCCACCAGTTGTAGAGGAGCGCATCGGACTCGTCGTTGCGGGTGGCCACGCCGAGGATCTGGAGGTCGTTGTCGGTCCAGTCGATGGCCGAACCGCCGTCGCCGTCCCGGTAGCAGGCCACCGACCCGGCGACGCCGTCGGGCTCGTCGGCGGTGGTCCAGCTGTGGGCCGCGTAGATGTCGGTGGCGCAGTCCCCGCTGGTGTCGAGGGTCTGGGCAGCCGGTTCCTGGGCCCCTTCGTAGGCGTCGTCGTAGACGCCCTCGTCGTCGAAGACCGTGATGGCGAGCTCGTCGGCGCCCTCCTGGGCCCCACAGGAGATCTCGGCCACGACGCCGTCGTCGTCGGCCTCGACCTCGCCGAGCTCACAGTCCTCGACGTCGAGCGCACCGGTCACCTCGTCGAAGGCGTCCTCCGCCTCGGCCTGGGCCTCCTCGAGGGCGACGGCCTCCTCGTCGATCGTGGTGGTCGGCGGCTCCTCGGCGGTCGTCACCTCCGTCGTCACCCCCGCCGAGCAGGAGCGCCCCGGCGATGACGGCCACCAGCAGGACGGCCCCACCGATCAGGAGGGGTGTCTTGGACTTGCCACCTCCGGTGGCTGCGGGCGGCCCCGAGGGAGGGAACGTTCCCCCGGGGGGCGGGGTCGGGCTCGGATCCACCGAGGGCGCCGGCGGCACCGGGAACGCAGGTGCGCTCACGGTGGTCGCCGGGGGGTGGCGGTGGGGTCGCCACGACGAGCGGCGGCGGCAGGCCGCTGGTCAGCAGGGCCCGGCGGGTGGCCTCGGCGAACTCGGCGCCGGTCTGGTACCGGTCGTCGGGCTCCTTGGCCATCGCCTTCTGGATGACGGCATCGATGGCGGGGGGCAGCCCCGACACGCTGGCGGCGACCGGCGGTGGCGCCTTGGTCAGGTGCGAGGTGATCATCGAGTGGATGTCCCCGCTGAAGGGCGCAGTACCGGTCAGGGACTCGAAGAGGACACAGCCGAGGGCGTAGATGTCGGCCCGACCGTCCACGGCTTGGCCGCCGAGCTGTTCGGGGGCGGCGTAGGCGAAGGTCCCGAGGAACTCACCGGCACCGGTGAGGCTGTCGCTGGCTGCCGTTCGCTTGGTCAGCCCGAAGTCGGCCAGGAAGCAGCGGTTGTCCCGCTCCCGGATGAGGATGTTGCGGGGCTTGACGTCGCGGTGGACCAGGCCCGCCTCGTGGGCGGCGTCGAGGGCCCCGGCGATCTCGGTCATCACCTCGACGGCCCGTTCGGGGGTGAGGGGGCCGTTCTCCTCGATGGTCTTGCCCAGGTCACGCCCCTCGATGTAGCGCTGGGCGATGAAGAGCTGTCCGTCCTGCTCGCCGGCATCGAGGACCCCCACGATGTTGGGGTGGTCGTCGAGCTCGACGGCCAGGAGGGACTCGCGCTGGAACCGCTCCCGGTTCTTGTCGTCGGCCGACAGCGTGGGGTTCAGCACCTTCAGCGCCACCTTGCGCTTCAGGGCGGGGCGCAGGTCCTCGGCCAGGTAGACGTTACAGAAGCCACCGGAGCCGAGCAGGCGTTCGATGCGGTAACCGCCGAACTCGGTGCCGTCGTCCATCACTGTCATCGGGATCCGCCTGTCGTCAGTTTCCGCCGGTCCCACGCTCAGCGTCCTCCCGGAACCAGGCGTGGGTGCCTTGGGAGGCGATGGCTGCGCCGAGCCGGGTCAACGCGTGGGCGTAGGCCGCCCGCCGCAGGTCGACGCCGAGAGTAGTGGCGAGGTCGTGCACCGCGGCGAACTCCCGGCGCATGATCTCCTCGAGGCGCTCGTGGACCTCGGCCAGGCTCCAGGCCAGGCCACCGCGGTTCTGGACCCACTCGAAGTAGCTGACGGTGACGCCGCCGGCGTTGGCCAGGATGTCGGGCACGATCGTCATCCCGGCGTCGACCAGGACCCGGTCGGCGTCACTGGTGATCGGGCCGTTGGCCACCTCGATGATCGTGCGGGCCCGGATCCGACCGGCGTTGTCCTCGGTGATCACGCCCTCCAGCGCGGCCGGGATGAGGATGTCGACGTCGAGCTCCAGGAGTTCCTCGTTGGTGATGACCTCGGCGTCCACCAGCTGGCAGACCGAGCCCTCGCAGTAGACGGCCCGCAGGGCCCGCGTGGCGTTCTTGTTGTGCACCAGGCTGGGCACGTCGAAGCCCTCGTCGCGGTGGATGCCCCCCTGGCTGTCGCTGACCGCCACGATGCGGTAGCCGTCGGCGTGCAGGAGGGCGGCGACGTGCTGGCCGGCGTTGCCGAAGCCCTGGATCGCCACCGTGACCTCGCCTGGGTCCCAGCCCCGCCGCACCTCCAGCTCCTTGATGCAGTAGTAGGCGCCGCGACCGGTGGCGTCGTCGCGGCCGAGGCTGCCGCCCAGCTCGATCGGCTTGCCCGTGAAGGTGCCCGGGCACCGACGGCGCTCGATGCGGGAGTACTCGTCGCTCATCCAGCCCATCACCATGGCGTTGGTGTAGACGTCCGGTGCCGGGATGTCGGTCTCCGGGCCCAGCACGTCGTGGAGGGCCTGCACGAACCCCCGGCTGACCCGCTCCAGCTCCAGTCGGGAGAGCTCCTTGGGGTTGCAGATGACCCCGCCCTTGCCGCCCCCGAAGGGCAGGCCGACCACCGCGCACTTGATCGTCATCCAGAAGGCGAGGGCCTTGACCTCGGACACGTCGACGTCGGGGTGGAACCGGATGCCGCCCTTGGTCGGCCCCCGGGTGTCGTCGTAGCGCACCCGGTAGCCGTCGAAGACCTTGAGGGAGCCGTCGTCGCGACGGATGGGGATGGCGACCTCCATCACCGACTTGGGGTGGCGCAGGCGCTCGAGGACCTCGGGGTCGACCTCGATGAGGTCCGCGACCTCGTCGAGTCGACGGAGGGCGTCGGTGAAGACGTCGGTCACAGCGGCCTCAGCTTCGTCGGTGGGAGTCGAAGGACAGGACCCGGGGGCCGACGAGCACGTGCATGCCCGGGGTGAGGGTCACGGGGGCGTTGGGGGCCACCGGGGTCCACTGGGTGGCGTCCCGGGTGGCCACGAAGGTGCCGTTGGCCGAGCCGGCGTCGGCGACGCGGACCTCCCAGTCGTGGAGCGTGACCCGGGCGTGCACCCGGGAGATGGCCCGCTCCGGGTCGGGCAGGGCGATGCCCCGGACCGCCCCGTCGGCCACGCCGGTGTCGGCGTCGGGTTCCCGGCCGATCACGATGTCGCGGTCGACCACATAGGTGCTCCCGTCGTCGAGCACCAGCACGCCCAGCGGCGGTCGGGGCCCTTCGACGAGGTTGTGGGTCTGCTGGACCATCGAGATCCCGCAGGTGGCACAGAACGGGCGAGTTCGGGTCGTTGAAGTGGCCGCGGGCACAGACCACGCCGTGGACGTGGGGGACCTCCGGTTCGTCGGGCTCGGGCGGCGGCGGGGGCTCGTCGGCGCCGGCCACCGGCAATGGCCCGCGGTGGTCCGTCGTCGTCGTCGTCGTCGAGGTCCATGAGGGAGCACCGCGACGAAGTCCGGAGCGGGAACCGGTTCGGGGGCCACCTCCGGCGGCGGAGGTGGTGGTGGGGCGGGAGCCTCGACCTGGGGTGGGATCGGCGGTGGTTCGCCGGGCAGGTCGTGGCCTGGCTGCGGTCCGACGGTGCCTCGGTTGGGGCTGTCGGTGACCGGCCGGGGGGGCGGCGGTGGAGCGGGGGCAGCCGCGCCGGTGGCCACACCGTTGCCGCGGGCCACGCCGGCCTGCAGGTCGGACCACTCGTCGGCCGCGCCGGCGCCGTCGCGGGCCAGGGACCACTGCTCGGGGACACCCGGGCAGCAGGCGATCGAGCCAGGCGGCTGCGTCACGACCCGACAGCGTCTGGGGGCCGGCGTCGTCGGATAGGCGAACTCGACGTCGCCGTGCAGGAGCACGGCGAGACCGTCGCCGTCGGTGCCGACCAGGCCCAGCGATGGCGCGTCCTCGGCGGCGGCCAACAGGCCGGCGACGGCTCGGGCCGCCTTGCGGCCGGCGTCGGGCTGGCCCGCGGCGCTGCGAACGGCGTCGAGGAAGGCGTTCACCAGGGCGTGGTGCTGCTCGCCGGCCGGGGAACGCCACCGCGGTGAGACCGGGCGCCCGGAGCACCACCCCGTCGCCGGGGACCACCCGCAGTCGCAGTTCGTCCAGGGTCGTCATGGCGTCCAGCTCCCGAGGATGCGACCGCCGCGGAAGCGCCAGCGGATGAAGAACACCTGCATCAGGTTGTTGGCGAACAGGTTGACCACGATCCAGGTGGTCACGAAGGCGACCAGGAACGGGGCCAGGGTCAGCCCACTGAGCAGGAGCCGCCACTCGGGGGCCCCGGCGTCGGTTGACGCCGCCACTGAGGTGGCGAACCAGTAGGCCACGATCCCCTCGTTGACGATGGTCACGTAGCCGAACAGCGTGGGCCAGTCCTTCTCCCAGCGGAACTGCATGAGGCCGTGGTAGATGAACTCCCAGACGATCCCGAGCAGGAGCACGATGATCAGCACCGAGAAGGTGACCTTGTAGACGTCGATGAGATCCGGGCTGCCCATGGCGTCGCTGTCGACGACGACCCGGACCAACGGGGTGATGATGATGGTCCAGATCCCGCCGACGACGACGAGGAGGAAGATCCGGGTCTGGATGCGGCCGCTGAGGGTGGGGATCACGCGACCACCTCCGGCGGCTGGCGCTTCAACCATCGCCGCCACTCGCGCCAGGACTTCCCGACGGCGATGCGGGGGACGAAGCCCTGGTCGGCGAGGTCGTCGGCGATGCGCAGGGCGACGTACTGGAGGCCGAGGAAGGAGTCGACGCCGGAGAAGTAGCCGCCGGCGGTGGCCGAGCCCGAGGCGTACATGCGGCCCACGCCGCTGCGGGTGCCCCGGATCTCGTAGGAGGGCTCGACGTCGAGGCGGCCCAGCGGGTTGCGGCCGGCGCCGGAGTGCTCGAGCAGGTCGGCGAGCACCCGGTGCTCGCCGATGTCGGCCTCGAGTCCGGTGGAGTCGATGATGTAGTTGGCGGGCACGTCGAAGGTGCCCTGCTCGGTCTTGACCGTGCTGACCACCGTGCCGTCGCCGGGGACGACCTTGTCGACGGTGCCGACCATCAGGCGGTACCAGCCCTCCTTGCGGCCCTCGCTCCAGCTGCTTGAGCCAGAGCTTGCGCTGCGGGGTCGTGGTGCCGCCGAGCAGGCCGTAGAGGGCCTTGCGCTCCTCGCCTTCGGTGTGCTCGAGCTTCGACTTGAGCTGACCGCCCCAGGAGGACTTCGGCACGTTGAAGCCCTGGTAGGCCCAGCCGTTGCGGCCCCGGCGGCGCATGAAGATGCTCGGGCCGTGGGACTCGCCGATGTAGGTGCGGACCAGGTGGATGATCTGGATCTGGGAGCCCTGCTGGTCGCGCTCGTCGGTGAGCCGCTGGAGGATGCGGAGGCCACGATGCCGTTGCCCCGGACGACCACCGTGCCCGGGTGCTGGCGCAGCTCCTCGTAGACGTGCTCGTGGGGCTCGTAGGCGTTGAGGACGCGGTGGAAGTCCTCGTAGGTCGTCCGGTAGGCCTGCAGGTCGGGCAGGAAGCGCAGGCCGGGGTAGCCGACGGCCACGTGCACGTAGGTGCTGCGGTAGGCCACGCGCTTGGTGGCGGTGGTGCCCGCCGCCGGGGTGAGGATCGTGAAGTAGCCGCCGCCGTGGCGCTTGCGCACCATGCGGACCAGGCCCTTGGCCGTCCGCTGCAGGTAGCCGATGCGCTGGGCCTCGACCTCCAGGGACTCGAACACCTGGCCCGCCCGGGGGGTGAAGTAGTCGGTGAAGATCGGCTCGGTGAAGACCTGCCAGAGCGGGGCGAACTTGTCCTGGAAGCCCTTCTCCTGGCGGAACTCCCGGTACGCGTAGGACGGGACGCCCCAGCAGTTGTCCGGGGTCGAGCCCGCGTCGGAGCGCAGCCGCTCCGGGCGGGGGATCTGGGAGACCCGGGTCAGGTACTCGTAGGTGTCCCAGGGCTTGTCCAGGGCCCCGAGGGCCATGAACCGGTCCATCGGCATGCCCGGCCATCCGCAGGTAGTCGGCCAGCACGAAGGAGCCGATGCCCGCCGCCGACCGACACGAGCGGGACGTCGACCACGGGGATGCCGGCGTCGGCCAGCATCTGGTCGGTCCACTCGTGGGTGGCGATCAGCTCGTCGGTGAGGTCACCGAGGCTGGCTCCGGGCCTCCTCGATCGCGGCAGCGATCTCCTCGTGGGGGAGGTTCACGGTGTGGGTCGAGCTCACGTCAGGTCGTCTCCTTGGTCGGGGCCGATCGTACGACGGAATCCGCAGGCGGGTGGACGGTCAGCACGACGGTGGTGCGGGAGGCGATCAGGCCCTCGGCCAGATGGCTGTCCGCCGCGCCCACGACCACCAGCCGGGCATCGGCCATGTCGGCGCCCGGCTCCCGGCTGTCGACGCCGTCGGCGCCGTGGCGCTCGGCGACGTCCGCGGCGTGTCGGTCCGAGCCCAGCAGGACGACCGGCCCGTCCGGTCGGGGGCTGGTGTCGACCGGGCACACGACCACCGGGCAGGGCGCCGCGTCGGCGATGCGGGCGGCGAGGCCGGACGGGAGCGAGCCGGAGGTGGCCACCACGATGAGGTCGACACCTTGGGCGGCGAGGTCGAGCGCCGCCTGGGCGGGGTCGACCGCCCCGTAGGTCGTCGGCTGGACGGTGACCCCCTCGGGGGCCAGCGTGCCGAGGAGCTTGAGCGCCCGCAGGGACGACTCCGCCTCGAGCACCTCGTCGTGGATGCCCGCCGGGGAGCTCGTCGTAGGGCGAGAGGGGGATCGGGCGGAAGAGGATGACCTCGGCGGGCCCGGTGCCGGCGAGGCGGTAGGCGATGTCGGCCACCGGGGCCGCCTCGTCGACGACGCCGACCACGGCGAGGATCCGGGTGAGGTCATCGGAGTCGACGAGGCCCGACCGCGGGCGGCCCACCGGCGAGCTGTCGGCAGGAAGCGGTCCACCAGCGGCCCGGTCATCATCGTGGTCACCAGGGCCATGACCACGCCGGCCACCTGCATCGGCGGGGTGATGACGCCCTGGTTGAGGGCGATGAGGGCCACGACGAGGACGAGCAGGCCGCGGCAGTTCATCAGGACGCCGAGGACGTTGCCCTCGGCCCAGGACAGCCCGCCCATCTTGGCGAAGACGGCCGAGCCGGCCCACTTGCCGACGATGCCGGCGAGGAGGAACAGCAGGATGGCGGGGATGTGGCTCGCCCGCAGCTTGGTGAAGTCGGTGTTGAGGCCGGAGAAGGCCAGGAAGATCGGCAGGAGGATGACGGCGGTGACATCGGCCAGGCGCCGCGACATCTCCCGGAACAGGCCCTGGCGGGCGGGCAGCACGGCGCCGGCGAGGAAGGCGCCGACGATCACGTTGATGCCGATCTGGTTGGCGGCGTAGGCCGAGGCGAAGGTGAACACCATGATGAGGCCCGATGAGCAGTGGGGTGAGCTGCCCGGCCCGCTCGATAGGAGCGGCCCAGCGGCTTGAGCAGCGGTCGGGCCACCAGGAAGAGCACGGCGATGTAGACGCCGGCCACCAGGAACTTGACGGCCAACTTGGACGGGCCCTGGTCGGCCGCGACGCCCGAGGCGACGGCCACCGTGAGGAACATGGCGACGGTCACCACGGCGGCCGCCGCGACGCCGGTGGCGCCCATCGGTGTGGCGGTCAGGTTCTTCTCCTGGAGGATGCGGGCCATGACCGGGAACGCCGTCACGGTCAGCATGCCGGCGATGAAGAGGGTGAAGCTGGTCTGGGACGGAGCGTTCGCTGTGTCGAAGAACGGCACGAAGTCCTTGGCGTAGAGGATGGGTCCGATCACGAAGGCGAGGGCGATCGGCACGGCCACGGCCCCGAAGGAGACCAGGCCGATGCTCTTGCCCTTGCCCTTGAGGGCCTTCCAGTCCAGCTCGAGGCCCACCAGGAACATGAAGAAGACGAGGGCGATCTGGCCGATGATGCCGAGCACCCCCCGGGCCTGGACGGGGAAGAGGCACGAGGTGATGCTCTCGGCGGCAGCGGGGGTGCCCTCGGCAGGGATCGGCGTCCCCGGGATCTGGGCACTCAGGGACTGCTCGCAGTGCAGGAAGCTCCAGGAGTTGGTCCAGGTGAACACCGTGGCGCCGAGCAGGGAAGGTCCCAGCAGGATCCCGGCGATGATCTCGCCCACGACGGTGGGCTGGCCGACCTTGTTGGCCAGGCGTCCCATGAGGCGGGCCACCAACAGGATGATGGCGATGTCCAAGAGGACGAAGCCGAGTACCTGTTCCGGTGTCAGTCCCGGTCGCAACATGTCATTCCCCCGCTGTCGGGCTCGAGATGAGCCGGTCGGTCAGTTCCGTGAGGCGGGCCGCGCCGTCGTCGCGGCCCATCTGCACCCACACGGTCGTCGCCTGCGCGCCGCCGCGCCCGGGAGCGCCGCCCCGGACCTCGAGCGCACGGTCGTCGGTCACGTCGGTCACGTCGCCCGCGGTGCGCAGCGACTCGACAAGGGCGCCGAGCTTGCGGCCGGGGTCGCCTGCCACCTGGAGCGCCTGGTTCCGGGAGCGGGACAGCCGGAGTCCGATCTCCAGGACGGTCCTGTCGCTCTCGCCCCCGAGGTGGGCCCGCACGGGACCAGCGGTGCCGCCGTCATCGGCGATGGACAGTCGGGCGGTCGGGGCCAGCGGGCTCTGGGTGCCGCCCGGCACGGCGTACCCGGCGTCGGCCGGGACGAGGATGATGTCCGAGACGCTCTCATCGGCCAGTAGCCCGAGCAGGCGGCCGGGGTCGTCGGTGGTGCGGGAGCGGGCGAACACCGGCACCCCTGCGGCCTGGACGGTCGTCTCCAGGTGGTGCAGCGCGTCGAGGGAGGTGGCCATGGCCTCCAGTCCACCGCCCACCTCGAGCCCGCTCGTCGCACGGCCGAACTGGACGAGGGCGACCTCGCGGGGGTCCTCCCCGTGGGTGAGCTCGGCGGCGAGCGCCGCCAGCGTGGGTCCCGGGTCCCCTTCGGGCGTGCCGACGAGGATCCGGAACGCGGCCGCCTGTTCGGAGCCGATGCGCTCGGCCTCGGCGATCTCCTTGTCGACCAGGTCCTTCGGGTAGAGGAGGCGCAGGAGCGGTTCGGTGATGATCGTGGTGAACACGGCCATCACGACCATGATCGTGAACATCGCCTCGTTGAGGACGCCGACCTCCCGCCCGATGGTCAGGATGACCAGCTCGGTGAGGCCTCGGGTGTTCATGAGCACGCCGAGGGCCATGGCCTGGCGGGGCGGGACCCCTTGGGCCCGTGAGGCGAGCGAGGCGCCCACGAACTTTCCGGTGCAGGCCACGAAGAGGACCAGCACCAGGTACTTGAGGCCCTCGAGGCCGAGCCCGGTGATGTCCACCAGCAGGCCGGTGACCACGAAGAAGACCGGGAGGAGCAGGATCACCGTGATCTGCTCCAGCCGCTCCAGGATCTCGTGGAACATCTGGTGGGCCCCCTCCCGGGGGAAGATGGCCCCGAAGAAGAACGATCCGAAGATGGCGTGGATGCCGATCTCTGAAGTGAGGTACGACGAGACCAGGACGCCGGCTAGGACCGCGGCGAGGATGTCGGGGGTCAGCCGTTCCTGTCGCTGATAGCGCACGACCAGCTTGGCCAGCAGCGGTCGGACCAACAGCACCATGCCCGCGCCGTACAGACCGGTCAGGACCAGGACCCACTGGGGGCCGAGGTCTCCCTCGCCGACCACTGCGAGCACGCCGGCGAGCAGGGACCAGGCCAGGATGTCGTCCACCGCGGCACAGGCAAGGGTGAGCACGCCGATGCGCGTCCGGTGCATGTTCCGTTCGGTGAGGATGCGGGCCAGGACGGGGAACGCCGTCACCGACATGGCGGCGCCGAGGAACAGGCCGAAGTGCAGGAGGTCGACCTCCTCGCCGTTGACCGTCCCGTAGGCGTCGTGGAGCACGGGCGCGGCGAGCAGCGCCAGGGTGAAGGGCAGCGCCACCGAGCTCAGCGAGGTGACCGCGGCCAGCCGGCCCTTGCCGCGGATGAGGCTCATGTCCAGCTCGAGGCCGATGATGAACATGAAGATGATCAGGCCCAGCTGGGCGATGATCCCGAGGAACGGGCGGGTGTCGAGCGGGAACAGGCGCTCGGGCAGGTCTTCGTTGATGAGCCCCAGGAGGCTCGGCCCGAGCATGATCCCGGCCACGATCTCGCCGACGACCGCCGGCTGGCGCAGGCGCTTGGCCGCCCACCCCGCCGCGCGGGCCACGACGATGACGATGGCGATGCCGAGGAAGACCCGGGCGGCGATCTCCTCGGTGAGCCCACCGGAGGCAGCGAAGAGTGCGGCGGTGGTCACAGTTCTCGCTTCCCCCACGGAGACGTCGTCGGCGCCCGCGGATCGTAGCCCTCCCACGAGAGGCGTAAAGTCCCGATCGCCGGACGCAGGGCCCGGAGCCAGCACAGGAGGCCGATGTGGAGACGATCGCCGACTACCGCCTCATCCGATCGTTGGGGGCGGGGAGCCATGGGGAGTTCTTCCTGGCCGAGCCGCCCGCCCGGCTCGGCCTCGACACCGAGTTCGTCGCGGTGAAGGTGATGGCGGGCCAGACCCAGGACGACGCCTTCCGCCGGGCCACCCGCGAGCTGCGGCTCTTCGCCTCGGTCAAGTCGCCCTATCTGGTCGCGCTCTACGACGCCGGCCAGGAGGGCGGACGGTTCTTCTACGCCTCCGAGTACCTGCCCCTGGGCTCGCTGAGCGCCCCCGCCAAGCCGCTCGACCGGCCGCAGACGTTGCGGGCGGTGGCCGACGCCGCCCGGGCCGCCCACGTCCTGCACGAGGCGGGCATCGCCCACCGGTCGATCAAGCCGGCCAACATCCTCATCACCGAGACGGGCGGCAAGCTGTCCGACCTCGGGCTGGCCCAGGTGCTGGCGCCGGGCATGACGGTGACGGGCATGGGTCCGATCGGCTCCGTCGAGTACATCGACCCGGCGATCCTGTCCGGTGATCGCGCCGGCCGGGCCTCGGATCTCTGGTCCCTCGGGGTCACCCTGCACCGGGCGATCACCGGGACCGGGGTCTACGGGGAGCTGCCCGAGACCGAGCCCCTCGTGGCCATCCGCAAGGTGCTCTCGACGGACCCGGTGCTGAGCGACACCCTCAGCCCCGTCGAGCGGGAGCTGGTCGGCCAGCTGCTGGCCAAGGACGCCGCCGATCGCCCGGCGACGGCCCTCGAGGTCGCCGACCGCATCGACGCCCTCATCTGACGCTCGGCGTCCGGGTCAGGCCTGCTCGAGCCCCGCGGCGCCGAAGGGGACACCGAAGCGCACGCACCAGAGCACGACGGTGCCGGTACCGACTGAGGTCGACGTCCTCGGGGATCTCGTAGTTCTGGTCCCCGACGTTGCCGCTCAGGTCGCCGAGGTCGACGAAGTCGTCGTCGAAGGCGCCGGAATCACCGTCGGGGGCGGACGTGGACAGGTAGACGTTCACGTCGGGGCCGTTGTCCGTGGCGAACTCGGTGAACCGGAGGAACCGCTGCGGGCTCCCGTCGGTGAGCACGGTGGCCGTGCCCTCGGTGGCGTGATCCCGAGAGATGAACTGACCGGTGGCGACGGTCTGGACGGTGGGTGCGTCGTCGGAAGGTTCCGCCGCACCGCCGGGGTCGGAGGCCGCGTCCGGCGTCGGCTCGGCGGTGGCACCGGAATCGAAGGCGGGGCCGGCCTCGTCGACCTCGTCGTCGACCCAGAGCGTCTGGACCCCGAAGTACCCGAACGCCAGCCAGGCCAGAACGCCGAGGCCGACCACGCCGGCGACTGCTACGGCCACCAGGTTGCGCCGGAGGAACCCCGGCTGGGGGTCGTTGATCGGCGACGGCAGGTCGGAGAAGGCCATGGGCCGTCAACGCTACTTCTGGTCCTTGGGTTCCTGGGAGGGTGAGGGACCGACCGTGAACCACTACGGTGCTGCCCCCGTGAAGCGCATCCTGTCGGTGACGGTCCTGATGATGGCGGTCCTGGCCCTCGCGGCCGGGTGTGGCGGCGACGACTCGTCGCCCGAGGGCGCCGACGGCGATGCCCCGCCCGACGCCGAGGTGCTCGAGGGCGACTCGGTGGAGATCGTGGCCGTCGGACAACGCCTTCGACCCCGAGGCCGCGCAGGTGGCCGCCGGCACCGAGGTGACGTTCGTCAACAGCGGCGTCAACGACCACAACGTGGTGCCCGAGGACGGCGACGCCGAGTGGGCCGTCGACGCCGCGGACTTCGGCCCCGGCGACGAGGCCTCCTTCACCTTCGACGAGCCGGGCGTCTACCGCTTCTACTGCTCGATCCACGGGACGCCGACGGCCGGGATGCCCGGCGTCCTGGTCGTCGAGTAGCCCGACCGACCGGTCAACGACACCTCCGAGGGGGAGATGGACATGGGTACAGGATGGCGACGGCTGCTGGCCGTCATGGTGGTGCTGACCGCGATCGCGGCGGGCTGTGGTGGTGACGACGGCGGCGGCGACGAGGCCGACGGCCCGCCGCCGTGCGCGACCGCCGAGGGCGACGCCACGACGATCAACGTCCCCGAGGACGAGGACACCATCCAGGAGGCGGTCAACGCCGCCCCGGCGGGGAGCCTGGTGCTCGTGTCGCCCGGGACCTACAACGAGGCCGTCGACG
The DNA here is from genome assembly GCA_963777805.1 of uncultured Microthrixaceae bacterium. Lineage (GTDB taxonomy): Bacteria > Actinomycetota > Acidimicrobiia > Acidimicrobiales > DATDAH01 > DATDAH01. The sequence continues at coordinate 27,669 of CAVZRY010000003.1, forward strand.
TCTGCACCGATGACCTGGTCATCCGGGGCCTCGACCGCAACGAGGTGATCCTCGACGGCGAGTTCGAGCTGGAGAACGGCATCCGGGTGGTCGAGGCCGACGGGGTGGCCGTGGAGAACCTGACCACCCAGAACTACACCCGCAACGGCGTCTTCTGGACCGGCGTGGACGGCTACCGGGGCTCGTACCTGACCGCCATCCGCAACGGCGACTACGGCATCTACGCCTTCGGCTCGGTCAACGGCACCCTCGAGCACTCCTACGCCTCGGGCAGCCCCGACGCCGGCTACTACATCGGCCAGTGCTACCCGTGTGACGCCCTGATCGACGACGTCACCGCGGAGTGGAACGGCCTCGGCTACTCCGGCACCAACTCCGGTGGGAACCTGGTGATCGTCAACTCGGTGTTCACCGAGAACCGGGCCGGGATCGTGCCCAACAGCCAGACCAGCGAGGGCTGTGCCCCCCAGAACGAGACGACCATCGTCGGCAACCTCGTGGTCGACAACAACAACATCGAGACCGGCGCGATCGGCGCCGCCGTCCAGGCGCACTGGAACGGGATCCTGGTGACGGGCGGCAACAACAACATCATCGAACGAAACCGGGTCGACGACCACGAACGGACCGGCATCGCCGTCGTCCCCCGCCCCGAGGACGACCCGATCACCCCGCTGCCCGAGGAGTTCCCGACCGACTGTGTGGAGAACGCCGAGGCCGCGTCCGCGAGGACGTGATGGCCGACGTGGACAACCCGCTGCTGTGGGAGTCGACGGGCAACCGGGTCGTCGGCAACGTCGTCACCAACTCCGGTGAGTGGGACCTGGTCCTGCTGACCCTCGAGCGGTGAGGGCGACGGCAACTGCTTCGCCGACAACGACTTCACGGGGATCTCGGCGCCGCCGGACATCGACACCGTCGTGCCCTGCGAGGGCCCGCAGCAGTCCTATGAGCCGGAGCTCGCCCGGTTCCTCGAGTTGGCCGACACCGACGGGCAACCCGCCGTCGGTGCCCTACGACGAAGTCGACCTGCCCGACCCCGGTGACCTGGAGAACATGCCCGACGCCGCCGACGCCCCGGCCGAGCCCGCCGGGCCGCCCCGCACCGTGGACCTGGACGCCATCACGGTGCCCGACCTGCCGTGACCCGACGCCGCGGCGTCCTCCTCGCGACCGGGGCCCTGGTCCTGGTGGCGGTGGTGGGCGTCGCGGCCTGGGCCACCCGGCCCGACGGTGGCAACGACACCGCCGCCGCGTCGCCGGGCCCGCACAACGGTCGCTTCCACGTGGAGTGCGGCTACAGCCACAGTGCGCCCGACGACCCCATCGTCTTCCCGGGTGAGCCCGGGGCGTCCCATCAGCACGACTTCTTCGGGGCGTCCTCCACCGACGCCTTCTCCGACGCCGACTCGCTGCTGGCCGGCGACACGACCTGTGCCACCAAGCAGGACAAGGCGTCCTACTGGGCCCCCTCGCTCTTCGCGGGCGACGAGCAGATCGAGCCCCTGGGCTCGACGGCGTACTACCGGGCCGCCGACGGCGTGGACCCGGCGGCCGTCGAGCCGTTCCCGTTCGGGCTGATGATGATCTCGGGTGACCCGACCGCCACCGTCACCCAGCCCACCGAGCACGTCGGCTGGGCCTGCACGGTCGAGGCGCCGACCGCCAGCACGCCGCCGGATTGCCAGCGCACCCTGCTGCTGCGGGTGATCTTCCCCGACTGCTGGGACGGCGACCACCTGGACAGCGAGGATCACCGCAGCCACGTCGCCCGCTCGACCGGAGACGGCTGTCCGGACAGCCACCCCGTGGCCCTGCCCCAACTCGAGTTCCACGTCCGCTACCCGCCGCCGGAGAGCCGGGCCGACCTGCACCTGGCCTCGGGCTCGATCCTCACCGCCCACGCCGACTTCTTCAACGCCTGGGACCCCGACAAGCTGGCCAACGAGGTCCAGGTGTGCATCGGCGAGGACGCCTACTGCTGATCTTCTCGAGGCAATACCTTGCGGAAAACGCAAGGTATTGCCTCGAGTTCGGTCAGACCTCGTCGAGCCAGACGGGGGCGGCGTCGAGCAGGAACTGGCTGACGGCGAGGCAGCGGTCCAGGGTCTCGCAGAGCAGTTCCTGGCCCACGAAGACCTTGGCCAGGCTGAGCTGGAGCTTGGCCACGATGGCCAGGCTGCGCTCGGGGGCGTCGGTGACCGCGGCGAAGGAGTCGATGGCGGACACCTCGAGGGGGAGGTCGGGGCCGCCCACGCCGGCCAGGTCGGTGGCCAGGACCAAGCAGGTCCGGGCGGGTGGGGGAGCGGCGGCAGGGCCCAGTTGAAGAGCAGCGGGAAGTGGTAGTCGTCGGGCGGGTCGTCGCCCTCGGGGATCTCCAGGACCTTGTCCTCGAAGGCCAGCAGGACCCGGGGGTCGACCTCGAGGGAGAGGTGCAGGTCCAGCGGGCCGCCGCACGCCTCCTCGGGGTGGAGGTCGACCTCCCAGGCCTGGCGCAGCGAGTAGGACTCGACGAAGTGACGTTCGTCGTGGACGTGGAACCCGTGGTCCACGGCGTGGTCCTTGAGGTCGGCGATGAACCCCGCGACATCGATGACGGCCAAGGCCCACAGCCTGCCACGTCGGTAGCGTGCCGCGGCAATGACCGAGGACCAGCTGCTCGCCGTCCTGCACGAGGCCGCCTCGGCCGCGATCGAGGCGGCCACAGGGTCCGGCGACTTCGCCATGGTCGACGCCGCTCGGGGCCAGCACGTGGTCGACGTGGCCGCCGACGACGCCGCGTTGGCGGTCCTGGTCGGGGCCGGGCTCGGCGTGTTGAGCGAGGAGTCCGGCCGCCATCACCACGACCGGCCGGTGACCGTGGTCCTCGACCCCCTCGACGGCTCGAGCAACGCCGCCCACGGCCTGCCCTGGTACGCCACCAGCCTGTGCGCGGTGGACGGTGACGGCCCGCTGGCGGCGGTGGTCGTGAACCAGGTCAGCGGCGCCCGGTACGAGGCCCTGCGGGGTGGCGGGGCCCGGCGGGACGGCGAGACCCTCGTGCCGTCGAGCGTCGAACGCCTGCAGGACGCCATGGTCGGGCTGTCGGGCCTGCCGCCGGCCTGGCTCGGCTGGCGCCAGTACCGGGCGCTCGGGGCCGTGGCCCTGGATCTGTGCGCGGTCGCCGAGGGCCGTCTCGACGGCTACATCGACTGCAGCCCGTCGGCGCACGGGCCGTGGGACTACCTGGGCGGCCTGCTCATCTGCCAGGAGGCCGGCGCGGTGGTCGAGGACGCCGCCGGCCGGGACCTGGTGGTGCTCGAGCACGCGGCCCGCCGCACCCCGGTCGCCGGGGCGACCCCCGCGTTGCTGGCCGAGGCCCTGGCGGCGCGGCAGACCTTCCCGGTCTGAGCATCACCCCCCGCCCGTAGCCTGGGACGATGCGGCGCCGGTTCGTGCGCTTCCTGCTGGGGGTGTACCGACGACTGCCCGTGCTCGGGCGGCGATGGATCGTGCGCACGATCGCGCCGAGCTTCACGGTCGGGGCCATGGCCGTCATCGAGCGCAGCGACGGTGCGGTCCTGCTCGTCCGCCACAGCTACCGCCGCCGCTGGGGGGTTCCCGGGGGCCTGATGAAGCGCCGTGAGCACCCCGAGATCGGCCTCCGGCGCGAGGTGCGCGAGGAGGTCGGCGTCGAGGTCGACCTGCTGGGCGAGCCCGCCGTGGTGGTGGACCCCGACCCGCAGCGGGTGGACCTGGTGTTCCGGGGCCGCCTGCGGGACGAGTCCGTCGATCCCCAGCCGGTGTCGGTCGAGATCCTCGAGGTGCGGTGGTTCCTGCCCGACGAGCTCCCCGAGCTCCAGTTCGAGACCAGCGGGGCTCTCATGGCCCTGGCCCGGGCGTCTCGCAACCCCCAGAGCCCACCCCTGCCGTCCCTCGGCCTGTTGGAGCGCCAGCCGCGGGAGGCCGGTTAGCTTCAGCGGCCTGATGCCACGCCGCCGGCGCCTCCTGTTCTCTCTGACGCCGGTGTTCGTCCTGGCCCTGCTGGCCGGGGCCTGCAGCTCCGATGACGGCGGGGACGAGAGCTCGTCGGACACGTCGGCGGCCGGCGGGGCATCGGACACGACGGCCCCCGCCGACGAGGGCGCCTCGGGGGCCTTCACCTACCTGACCTACAACGTGGCCGGCCTGCCTCAGGAGGTGTCGTCGGAGAACCCCGAGGTGCACATCCCGCTGATCAGCCCGCTGCTCGAGCCCTTCGACATCGTGGTCACCCAGGAGGACTTCGACTGGTGGACCGAGGACCTGGCCGAACTGGACTTCGTGAACTACCACGAGCGCCTGCGGGCCGACACCACCCACGAGTACGCCACCGCCCAGCACCCGGGGCCGGCCGCCGTCGGCATCGACGGCAGCGATCCGGAGCGCCCGCTGCCCTCGGTCGGGGACGGCCTCGGGATCCTGAGCCGCTTCCCGCTGCGCGACGAGGTGCGGGTGCCCTGGACCCACTGCCGGGGCCTGGTCGACAGCGCCAGTGACTGCCTGGCCATGAAGGGCTTCATGGTGGCCACCGTCGAGCTGACCACCGGCGTCGAGGTCGACGTCTACACGCTGCACGCCGAGGCCGGGAGCGACCCCGAGGACAACGTCCTCCAGGAGGAGCAGTTCGCCCAACTGGCCGCCTTCATCGACGAGCACTCGGTGGACCGGGCGATCATCCTCGGCGGTGACACCAACCTGCACCTCGAGCCCGACGACGAGGACCGAGGCCCACGACACCCCCGTGTGGGAGGACTTCCTGGCGGCCACCGGCCTCACCGATGTCTGCTCGGTGGTCGAGTGTCCCGAGCCCGGCGCCATCGACAAGGTCGCCTGGCGGGACGCCGACGGCCTCGCCTTCGAGCCCCAGACCTTCGTCCACGAGAACGAGACCTTCTCCGGCCCCGAAGGCGAAGACCTCAGCGACCACCCACCCGTTTCCGTCGACTGGACCTGGACCGCCGAGTCCTAGGGTGGTGCCCCCGGGCGTGTAGCTCAGTTGGTAGAGCCCCGCTTTTACAAGGCGGTGGTCGGGGGTTCGAGTCCCTCCGCGCCCACTGGATCGTCACCGTGAGGAGACACGCATGGAGCGGTCGCTGCGCTACTACGAGGACCTGGAGGTCGGCTCGACGGCCGCCACCACGGCCACCTACCTGGTCACCGAGGAGGAGATCGTCGAGTTCGGTCGCCGCTTCGACCCCCAGCCCTTCCACACCGACCCCGAGGCCGCCGCCGCCTCGCCGTTCGGCGGGCTGATCGCCTCCACGGTCCACATCCTGGCCATGCACGTGTCCCTCGGGGTGAAGGGCGAACACGCCACGGCGGCGATCGCCGGGCTCGGGATGACCAACCTGATCAACCATGCGCCCGTCCGCCCCGGTGACGTGCTCTCCCACGTGAACGAGGTCATCGACCGCCGCCCCTCGAACAGCCGACCGGGCGCCGGCGTCGTCACCTTCCGCAACACGCTCTCCAACCAGCACGGCGACGCCGTCTTCTCCTACGAGAACGCCGCCCTCATCCGCTGCCGCGACACCTGAGCCCGGTGGGGAAGGTTCCCCGACCGGGTGGAGTCGCGTTATAGCGTCGACGGCACATTGGGGGAAGGGGATCAGCATGGTCGAAGTACCGACGTCGTTGCGGGCGATCGATGGGGCGTGGCTCACGGCTGCGCTGCGGGAGGCCGGTCACGACGCTCCGGATGTCGAGGACGTGTCCTTCACGCCCATGGCCGGTGTCGTGGGCGCGCTCGGGGAGATCGGCATCCTGTCGATCCGGTATGCGAGGGAGACCGAACTGCCGGACCGGATGGTCGGCAAGTGCCCGCTGGATCACGAATCGGCGCGCCGGTACAACGAGATCATGCAGTACCACCGTCGCGAGACCGGCTTCTACCGTGACCTCGCATCGGCGGTTCCGATGCGGGTCCCTCGCTGCTATGTGGACCTCGAGGACGGCGATGACACCCTGCTGCTCCTGGAGTGCATCGACGGCGGGGTCGACGGGGACATCCTCGCCGGGACGTCCTTCGAGGCCATGGAGCGGCTGGTCAGCGACCTCGCCCGCCTGCACGGCCAGTACTGGATGGACCAGGAGGTCGCGGCGCTCGACTGGGTGCTGGACTGGTCGACGCCGTCGTTCCGGGGTGGGATCCAGATGGTGCAGCAGGCGTGGCCGGTGGTGACCGCCCGTCGCCCTGACCTCTATCCCGCCGAACTCGCCCGGGTGTGTGAGGCGTACATGGCCGATGCCCACCGCTGGCTGGACGTGATGAACGAGCGGCCCTGGACCTTCATCCACGGCGACTACGAGCTGGACAACGTGATCTTCGTCGGCGCCGACGAGCCGGTGATCGTCGACTGGCAGGGGTGCATGCGCAGCTACCCCGGTTTCGACCTCGGCTGGACGCTGGCGGCATCCGCGTCGCCCGAGACCGTCGAGCGCGAAGGCGAGCTGCTCGACACCTATCGGGCGGTGCTGTCGGCCTCGGGCGGCCCGGCGTGGTCGGCCGACGACCTGCTCGACGACCTGGCGGTGTCGATGCTGTACTACGCCGCCAGCTCGCCGGTGCCGACCATGCAGGACTACGCGGGGATGGGCGCCCAGGGTGAGCGGCTCGTCCGGCGCTTCGAGGCGTTCCTCGAGCGGTGCGTCGCCGCCGCACTGCGGTGGGACGTGCCCGAGCACGTCGGATCGTTGCCGTAGTGGACCTCATCCTCGTGCGGCACGGGCTGCCCGAGCGCGACGACCACAGCCACGACCCGCCGCTGTCGGCCGTGGGCCGGCGCCAAGCCGAGGCGACCGCCGCGTTCCTGGCGGGGGAGCGCATCGACCACATCGTCGCCAGTCCCTTGGCCAGAGCACAGCAGACGGCCCAACCGTTGGCCGATCGGTTGGACCTGCCGATCGAGACGGTCGACGGCTTGGCCGAGATCGATCCCTTCGCCGGCGCCTACGTGCCCTCCGAGCAGATGGCGCTCGATCACCCGGTGACCGAAGCGTTCCTGGACGACAAGTTCTCGCTGTTCGACCGCGCGGCGGGTTCGAGGCGTTCCGCAGCGGGGTCCGGGACGCCTTCGACGGCGTGATCGACCGGAACCGAGGCCGTGTGGTGGCCGTGTTCTGCCACGGGATGGTGATGGGGTCGTACCTGACCACCCTGCTCGGTCACGACGACCCGTTCGTCCTGCAGGCGGACTACTGCGGCATCTCCCGGCTCCGAGCGGCGTCGAACGGCATCCGTACGGCCCTGAGCGCCAACGAGACCGGTCACCTGCGGGATCTCACCGAGCCGTGACCGAGACCCGGAGATCGATGGCCTGACCCCGGTGGCCCCGACCTCTGTCCGGGATACGGGTCGGGGCTCAGGTGAAGGTCACGCCCGGGCTGGGCGCAGCGGCTTGGGGCCCGGGCTCCCGCAGCCCCTGGGGTACGCTCCGGCCGTGCCAGAAGACACCGGCCGACCGGGTGATGAGCGGCTGACCGACGACCGGATCATCACCAGCCGGCGCGACGTGCTCCGGCGGATCGGCGGGCGCGGCGGCGGTCGTGGCCTTCGGCGGTCTCGCCGCGGCGTGCGGTGAGGACGACCAGAGTGGGTCCTCGTCGTCCTCCTCGACGACCTCGGGCACCACACCGGACCCAGAGCCGGACGTGTCCGGGGCGACGCTGAGCCGGCCCGAGTACACCGGGTCCGGCGCCTCGGGCGCCGACACCGACGTGGCCCGCCAGGCCGACCCCAAGGGCGATGCCGACGTCTCCACCACCGGCGACCCGGCCGGCGGCGGCACCGACGGCGATGTCACCGTGTACGGCGACCCGGCCGGCACCGGCACCGACACCGACCCGACCGACCCGGTCGGTGGGGGCTCGGACAGCGACGTGACCGTGTACGGGGACCCGGTCGGCGGCGGCACCGACGGTGACGTCTCCACCACCGCCGACCCCAAGGGCGACAGCGACGTGACGACCACCGCCGACCCGGTGAGGCCTCGGCCCTGACCGCCGGCGCGACCGGTCGCCTGGCCGGCCTGCTGGATCCGTTCCCCGTTGCGAAGTTCTTCGAGCGCCATCGCGACCGGACGCCTTTCGTGGTCGCCCGGGACGATCCCACCCGCTATGCCGACCTGTTGGACCTCGGGACCGTCGAGCGCTTCGTCTTCGAGACCAACCCCCGGGCCGGGGACCTGCAGGTCCTCCACGCCGGGCCCGTCGACCGCGGGGAGTACGTCTATCCCAGCGGCTTGGTCGACTCGATCGCCCTCAGCCACCTCTACGAGGACGGTCACTCGTTCGTGCTCCCGCAGGCCAACAGCCACTTCCCCTCGCTCGGCTACCTGATCCGCGGGCTCGAGGCCGAAGTGGGCTGTCGGGCCCAGGCCAACGTCTACCTGTCACCTCCCGGGGCGGCCGCCTTCGCCCCGCACTACGACGCCCACGACGTCTTGGTGCTGCAGGCCCACGGCGCCAAGCAGTGGACGCTCTTCGAAGGCCCGGAGCCGGTGCCCTCGACCGTGCCCTTCGACGCCGAGCGCCACGCTCCGGGCCGTGAGCTCGACTCGTTCATCCTCCGCACCGGCGACCTCTGCTACCTGCCCCGAGGACTGTTGCACCACGCCGCGGCCACCACCGAGGCCTCGCTCCACATCACCGTCGGCATCCACTGGGTCAGCTTCCTGGACGTCATCCAGACCGCGGTCGAGCGGGCCGGAGCCGATCAGCCGGCGCTGCGCCGGGCCCTCCCGCCCGACTGGTGGGCCGACGACGCGGCTCGGGCCGACACCCTGCGCACCGTGTGCGAGCACCTCGGGCACCTGGTCGACGACGAGCTGCTCGGCGGCGCCCTCGACCACTTCCGCGATGACCTCGTCTCCAGTCGGCAGCCGCTGGTGCCCGGGCAACTCGACCAGCTCCGCCGCATCGAGGACATCGACCTCCCGACGTTGGTCGCCCCGAGGGACCCGATGGTCGTCGACCTGCGGGTGGGCGGGGACCAAGTGGTCCTGGCCTGCTTCGGCAGCGAGATCGCCTTCCCGATGAGTGCGTTGCCGGCGCTGGCGCAGCTGCTCGACACCGGTCCGGGTGGGGTCGCGGTGGCGGACCTCGCCGGTGACCTCGACGGGGACGAGAAGCTGGTCCTCGTCCGCCGGTTGGTGCGGGAGGGCGTGGTCACCGCCCGTTGGTGACCGGGCCGGGTCGCCCCCGTCAGGTGCTGACGAGGGACCCGGTGAGCAGCCCGCCGTTGGCGCCTTGGAGGACGCAGGTGAGGCCGGCACCCCAGTAGGCCTGCCAGGCCACGAAGCCCGGGACGAGGACTCGGTTGTTCCGGGCGGTGTCGCAGCGGGTGTGGGCGGCCTGGCCGCTGTCGGTCACCCCGGGAAGCTGCTCGAACACCTGGCCTTCGTGAGGCTGGTCACAGGAGACGACGAAGAAGCCGTTGGCGTTGCGCCACTCCTCGCCTTCCAGGCGGTTCACGCAGTCACCGATGGCCGTCTGGGCCGGCGTCACGAAGGTCTCGTCCGGGCGGTACTCCACGGTGTAGCCGGTCAGGGAGGGGGGGAAGCCGGAGACCACGATCTCGTGGTCACCGGTGGTCGAGGCGTTCACGGCGACGGCGGCGCCGCGACGTCCGAGGGCGACGCCCTGGGTGGCCACCTCGGCGCCGTCGGGGTCGACCAGGGCGACCACGGCGTTGAACGGCTGGTTGGCCGACACCACCACCGTGCCCGTGTCCCCGGCGCTCAAGGCCAGGGGGTGGATCCGGGGCTCGTCACGGGTGTCGGTGTCGACGGACACCTGCACGGGGGACCCGGGGGTCAGCGGAGCCTCCTCGACCGTGGTGTCGAACAGGATGGTCTCTGAGGTCGGGTCCTCGTCGGCGGACTCCTCGTCGGAGCCTCCGCTGGTCACGAGATAGGCGACGGCGACCGCGACCGCGATGGCCGCCAGGCCGATGGCCAGGATCACCCCGTTGGACATCCGCTCCTTGGTCGGTGCCCCGGCCACGTAGCCGGGGGGTACCACTGGTCCGGCCGACGGCGGGGGGAGTCCGGGGGTCCACGGGGTGCCGGCGGCGGGAGTGGCGAACCCGGCCTGTGGAGGTGTCCCCGGGGGCGGGCCCGACGGGGCCGGTGGTGGGGACGCGGGTACCTGAACGGTTGCGTACCCGGCCGCCGGAGGCGCCGGAGCCGGGGGCGTGGGGGCCATGCCGGTCGGGGCGGCGCAGTGGGGGCAGAAGGCGGCGTCGGTGGCGACACCCAGCCCGCAGTTGGGGCACGGATGTTCGGTCGGTGGCTCAGGAGGACTCGTCATCGTCAGGCGCCGATCCCGGCGCTCGCCTCCCTTCCCAATGGCCCGATGGCCGACTGGACGGTAGTCGATCGGTCCCGCCGCCCACGGCGGCGGGAGCCGACAGGCCGTACCGGGGTCGGTTCGTCGGGTCGTTCCTTCACCCGGTCAGGACTCCGGGACCAGGGCCAGTCCGGCGTTGCGGCCCGAGAACACGCAGTCGGCCAGTGACAGCCCGCTCACATAGGAACGGGAGGCCACGCCGGCGGCGCAGCGGCCGACCGCGTACAGGCCGGTGATCTCGGTGCCATCGGTCCGCTGGACCCGTTGGGTCTCGGGGTCGACCGCCAGGCCACCCAGGGTGATGCACGGCGCAGGGAAGAGCTGCCCGTCGAGATGGCAGGGGACCGCGGCGAACGGCGGGTGGGCGAGCGGCTGGAGGTGCTCGCCCGGCTTGCCCAGCGGGTCCGGGCCGCCGTGGCGAGCCATCGCGTTGTAGGCCTCGACGGTGCCCCGCAGGCCCGTCTCGTCGATGCCGCAGCGAGCGGCGAGCTCGCTCGAGGGTCGGGGCCACCTTACGGTTGAGGTACAGGTTGATCGAGCCGAAGAGCCTCGGGAAGATCACGTGGTTCGCCCGCCCGCTCACCAGCTCCGAGAGGGGTCGGGTGCGGATGGGGGTGGCCGAACGGATCTGCGCCCGGGCCTCGGCCCGCATGGCGGCGTCGACCACCAGCCAGCCCCGACCGCCGTGTTCGGCGATGTGGCGGGACAGCGTGGCGGCGTACAGGCTCTCGTCGCAGATCCGCTCACCGTCGTCGTCCACCAGGAGCCCCTTGGCGAACGCTGCCGGCGGCGCGATGAACCGTGACGCGCCGCACCGGTCCATGAGCCGGACCCCGGCGCCGATGCCCTGGCCCAGGCGGATGCCCGAGCCATCGTCACCGGCGGTGCCGAGGGGCATCGCCCGGGCGAAGTCGGGAGCATGCTCGGTCATCATCTCGTGGTTGAAGGAGAAGCCTCCTGTCGCCAGCACCACCCCTCGGCGGGCCCGGAGCCGTCGTATCCGCCCTCGTCGTCGCTCGAACCGGTCGACCATCGTCGTCATGGGTGCCGGTACCCGCCGGAACAACGTGCCGGCCAGCGAGATCACCTGCGCGAGCACGGCGTGCACGAGGCGGGTGAGCCGATCTCCGGCGAGCGCCAGGACCTCGACACCGGTGACCGAGCCACGCGTCGTCGGTCATGAGATCGACGAGCCGGACCCGGGACTCCCGCCGGACGCCGGCTCGGTGCGCCGCCTCCGCCAGCCGGTCCACGAGGACGCGTCCGGTCATTCCTGTCCCCGCCACACGATGGCCTCGGGCGGCCACGGGCACGGCCGGCGCGAAGTGCTTCTCGTTGCCCGAGAAGTACAGCCCGGTGTCGTTCCCGTTGGGCACCACCGCTTTGGACGGGTCGAAGCCCATTGGCACCTCGACCCCGTGGCCGACGAGCCAGGTCAGGTCGTGGCGGCTCCGCTCGGAGAACCGTCGCATCAGCACGTCGTCGGGGGCGACGCCCTCCTCGAGGGCGAGGTAGCGCTCCATCGTCTCGGGGTCGTCCTCGAACCCCGCGGCGATCTGCTGAGGCGTCCCGCCCCCGGCGTAGATCACGCCACCGCTGCGGGCCGACGCACCCCCTCGACCCCAGCGGTCCAGGAGCAGGACCTCCGCGCCGCGCTCGGCGGCCTCGACGGCCGCCACCAGGCCGGAGGCGCCGGCGCCCACCACGATCACGTCGTGCTCCTCGTCCCATGGCAGTGGCTGCATCGCTGTCCACCCTCTCTCTGGTCGGCGAGGCGCGCGACCCCGCTTGCACTGTGCGCCCGCCGGTCGCCCCGATCGAGGGCGCAAGGTCCCCGTTGACGGGGCCGTTCAGCCCTGTTCCGGGCCCGACCCGGATCGGCATGCTCCAGGACATGATCGGCGACGCACTCGAGGCCCCCGCCAGGACTGCGGTGGTGACCGGAGCCGCCGGGTACGTCGGCGTCAACCTGGTCGAGCTCCTCCTCGCTCAGGGCTGGCGGGTGCGCACCTATGACCTCGAGCCGATGGTCGGCATCGACCCCCACGGTGTCGAACACACCCTGGGCGACGTGCGCGACCCCGGGCGGCTGGCCACAGCCTTCGACGGCGCCGATGTGGTCTTCCACCTCGCGGCCCGCATCACGTTGGCCAGCGTCGACGAGGCCGCGTGGGACGTCAACGTCTCGGGACCGGCGACGGCTGCGGCCGTGGCCCTCGAGACCGGCGTGCCGCGGTTCGTGCACTGCTCCTCGGTGCACGCGTACGACCTCTCGCGGGCCCATCCGCGGCTGAACGAGCGCAGCCCGCGCTCGGTGGCCCCCGGACGTCCCGTGTACGACCGGTCCAAGGCGGCGGGGGAGGTCGAGGTCCGCAAGGCGATCGAGGCAGGCCTCGATGCGACCATCGTCAACCCCACGGGGATCATCGGTCCCGTCGACCTCGGACCGTCCCGGGCCAACCTCGTCATCGACAGCGCTGCGCGCGGTCGGCTGCCGGTGGTGGTGCGCGGTGGGTTCGACTGGGTCGACGTGCGGGATGTCGCCCGGGGCCTGGTCGCGGCGGCCGACTCGGGCCGCACGGGCGAGAACTACCTCCTCCCCGGGCACCAGGCCACCGCGATGCACCTCGGGCGCCTCGCGGCTGCGCTGAACGGCCATCTTGGCCCCGTCGCCGCGCTGCCGGCCCACGTGGCGAAGTGGTTGGCGCCGACGGGCGAACGGATCGGGCGGCGGTTCGACTCGGACGTGTTCACCCCGGCCTCCATCGGCACCCTCATCGAGCACCCGATCGTCGAGGGGGACAAGGCCGCCGACGAACTGGGCCACATCCCCCGGCCGCTGGAGGACACCGTGCGCGATCTGGTCCGCTACTACGAGGGCGAGCCCCACCTGTAGTGCGCTGGGGACGGCCGGCGCCCAGGGACTCACAGCGGATGGAGATCGGGGCGGTGGTGCGCTGCCGTCTCGACCAAGGGCTCTCGACCCCTCTGCTAGAACGGGCGGTCTGACGGGGGGGTCCGCGGATGCCGGTGGCGGTGCTGGACGGGGTCGAGATCGCCTACGAGGTGGTGGGCGAGGGGCAACCGTGGGTCCTGACGCCCGGGGGGCGGTTCACCAAGGAGGTCGGGGGCCTGCCCGAGATGGCTCGGGCCCTGGCCGACCAGGGGCGCACGGTCGTGACCTGGGACCGCCCGAACTGCGGCGCGTCGTCGGTGGTGTTCCGCGGGCGGTCCGAGTCCGAGGTCCAGGCCGAAGCCCTCGGCGCCCTCCTCCGCCACCTCGAACTCGGCCCGACGGTGATCGCCGGTGGCTCGGGCGGAGCCCGCGTGTCGCTGCTCACGGCCGCCCGCAACCCCGACGTGACCGCCGGGCTGGCGATGTGGTGGATCAGCGGCGGCGTGCCCGGCCTGCTCCAGCTGGCCAACTACTACTGCATGCCCTCGGCGGATGCCGCGTGGCACGGCGGCATGGAGGCCGTGGTCGACCTCGACCAGTGGCAGGAGGTGCTGGCCGCCAACCCGGGGAACCGGGAGCGCTTCCTGGCGATGGACCGCCAGGAGTTCCTCGACGTCATGGACCGCTGGGCGCTGGCCTACTGCCCGTGCGAGGACACGCTCGTGCCCGGCCTCGACGACGACGACGTGGCCCGGCTCTCGCGTGCCGATCCTGGTCTTCCGCAGCGGGACGTCGGACATGTCCCACACCCGGGCCACCTCCGAGGCGCTGGCCGCCGGGCTGCCCGGAGCCGAGCTGGTCGAGCCGCCGTGGGGCGACGACGAGTGGAACGAGCGCCGGGCGGCCGTGGAGCAGGAGGGCTCGCTCTTCGTGCGCTGGCCGCTGCTCGTCCCCCAACTCGACCGAGTGGGCCGATCGCACGATCGGCTCGAGAGGAGCTGACCATGACCGTGACCGTGCAGCCCATCCGTGACGACCTCACCTTCGGGGCCCGCGTCGACGGGCGTCACCTTCGACGAGCTGGAGGACCCCGACGGTCCGGGCCCGCCTCAACGAGGCGTTCGAGGCGCACGGGCTGTTGATCTTCGAGGACGTCGAGCCGACCCCCGAGATGCAGGTGGCGATCAGCACGGTGTTCGGGCCGCTCAAGGACCACCCGAGCAAGGCGACGCCCCGGGTCGGCGACGGCGACCTGCTCGGCGTCATCGAGATCCGCCACGAGCCGAACGAGGGCGGCGTGGTCGAGCTCGACGGTCGGCGCCTGTCGCAGTGGCTGCCCTGGCACTTCGACCACTGCTACAACGACCAGCTCAACCGGGCCGGTGTGCTCCGCGTCGGTCGAGATCCCGCCCGACGGCGGCCGGACCGGCTTCGTCGACGGCATCGCCCTCTACGAGGCCGTCTCCCCGGAGGTGCGGGACCGGATCGAGGGCGAGATGGTGATCTACGCCATGGACGTGATCCTCGACAACCTCCGCTACGGGCGGCCCGCCGACTTCGTCGAGGTGGAGGCGTCCCCGCAGACCAGCGACGTGATGGCCGAGTACGAGCACCGGCCCCGGGCCCTCCACCCGGCGGTCTGGACCCGCAGCTCCGGGGAGAAGGTGCTGCACGTCTCGCCGTGGATGGCCAAGGGCATCGAGGGCCAGGACGACGACGACGGCCGACGCGCTGCTCACCGAGGTCTGCGACGAGATCGTCGAGGCGGCCAAGGGCCTCAGCTACTTCCACCCTGGGAGCCCGACCGACATGGTGATCTGGGACAACTGGCGGATCCTGCACTCGGTCTCGGGCTCGCCGCCCGAGAGCGGCCGCTGCATGCACCGCACGACCATCGCCGGCGACTACGGCCTCGGCCGGTTCGAGGAGCTCAGTTCGGCAGGCGGATGAACGGCCCGTAGTTGGCACCGTTGGGCACCCGGTCGGTCTTGACGTTCTCGTCGGCCGACGGCTCCTGGTCGTCGAGGACCTCTCCGGACGCCCGCAGGACATGGGCGCCGCCCAAGAGCACCCCTTGTGTCCCGACGGGCCTCCGACGAGGCCTACCGACACCGCCCCGGCTGATGTCGGTCGGGCCGCTCGAGCTGGTCCGCCTCGATCACGCCTACCTCTCCACCTCGGCTCAGGCCCTCGACCTCGCCGAAGACCTGGACGAAGCGCTTCGTCAAGCGGAGGTGGGTGGCTGACGAGCGCCTCTCCGGAGACCGGTCCTGTGCAAGGATCCGGGAAGCGGGGAAGGGGCCGGGGAGGGCGTGCGTGGCTGAGCTGCCGACGGGGACGGTGACGTTCCTGTTCACGGACCTGGAGGGCTCGACGCGACTGTGGGAGCAGCTGCCTGACGCGATGCGGGGAGCGCTGGCCCGCCATGACGAGATCCTGCGGGACGCCGTGGAGAAGCGGGGCGGCGTCGTCGTGAAGACGACCGGTGACGGCCTGCACGCGGCCTTCGCCACCGCCCAGGACGCCGTGGCGGCCGCGGTCGACGGCCAGCGGCGGCCTGGCCGACGAGCCGTGGGCGCTGCCCGAGCCACTGCTGGTGCGGATGGGCGTGCACACCGGCGAGGCCGACCTCCGGGAGGGCGACTACTTCGGGACGGCGGTGAACCGGGCCGCCCGGGTGTCGGCGGCGGCGCACGGGGGCCAGATCGTCGTGTCCCACGTCACCGAGGAGCTGGTGCGGGACCAGCTCCCCGACGACGTGCACCTCGAGGATCTCGGCGAGCACCACCTGCGGGACCTGGCTCGCCCCGAGCGGGTGTTCCAGGTCGGCGGTCCCGGCCTGGCCCGCGAGTTCCCGCCGCTGCGCACGAGCGCCCGGGTGCCCACGAACCTGCCGACGCCGCCCACCGAGCTCATCGGGCGGGACGTCGAGGTGGAGGCGGTGGCCGGCGAGCTGTCCGGCCACCGGCTGGTCACGATCACGGGTGTCGGGGGCATGGGCAAGACCCGGCTCGCCGTCGAGGTGGCGGCCTCGCTGGCCGCCGAGCACCCCGACGGCGTCTGGTTCGTCGACCTGGCGCCGGCGCTCGACGGTGGCGATGTCGTGCGGGCGGTGGCCGCGGCCATGGGGGCGACCGGTGCGGCGTCGAGCGCGGACGCCCTCCTCGGCCACCTGGCCGAACGGCGGACGCTGCTGGTGCTGGACAACTGCGAGCACGTCATCGACGCCGTGGCCCAGTTGGCCGAGGCGATGCTGGCGAGAGCGCCCGAGGTCCGGATGTTGGCCACGTCGCGGGAGCCGCTCGACGTCGCGGGGGAGAGCGTGAAGCACCTGCGCCCGTTGGCCCTGCCCGACGCCACCGAGCAGGGACCGTCGGACGCCGCGCACTTCGCCGCCGTTCGGTTGTTCGAGGAGCGGGCCCGATCGGGCCGCAGCGACTTCGTGGTGGACGAGGACAACGTGGAGGACGTGGTGGAGATCTGCCGCCGCCTCGACGGGGTCCCCCTGGCCATCGAGCTGGCCGCGGCACGCGTCGGGGCCATGTCGACCGGTGACATCCGCTCCCGCCTGGGTGAGCGCTTCCGGCTCCTCGCGGGGTCCCGGCGGGGCCACGAGCGTCACCGCACGCTCCTCGCTGCGGTCGAGTGGTCCCATGACCTGCTCGACGCCGAGGAGCAGCGGGTGTTCCGCAGCCTGTCGGTGTTCGCCGGCAGCTTCGGCCTGGCCGATGCCACGCGCGGTGGTGGGCGGCGAGGACGGTGACGAGTTCGAGGTCCTCGACGCGGTGACCCGCCTGGTCGAGCGCTCGCTGGTGAACCACGACGGCGAGACGGGGCGCTACCGGCTGCTCGAGACGCTCCGACAGTTCGGCGACGACCGCCTGGTCGAGGCGAGCGAGGCCGAGTTGCTCCGCGGACGCGCTCGCTGACCACTTCTGTGCCCTGGCGAAGCGGGAGGGACCCGAGCTGTACGGCAGCGGGCACGACCGGGCCAAAGCGGTGCTGTCCGACGCCATCGACAACCTGCGGGCGACGGCGGAGTGGCTGGGCGTCGTCGGACGCCATCAGGACCTCGCCGACCTCGTCTCGGACCTGTGGCTGCACCTCAGCCAGGAGACGCCGGCCGAGGGCGTGGCCTGGGTGAGCCCGTTGCGCCGGACCGACGCCGAGATCGACCCGCAGTCCCTCTACGACGCGCTCCGGGCGGCAGCCTCGGTGACGATCGTCTCGGGCGCCCTGGAGGAGGCGATGGCCCTGCACGAAGAAGCCGGTTCCCTCCTGGAGGGCCACCCTGGCATCCGGGCGTCGGGGTGGTCCCAGCACGTCCCGGTGACCATTGCCGTGTTCATGTCGGACCACGGGGCCCTGCCACTCTGCACGCGGATGGTCGAGATCGCCGATCTCGCCGAGGACCCCTATGCCGCCCTCTACGGTCGGAGTGCTGCGGTGTACCTCGGGTCGGTCGAGGGAGTGGCGATCGAGGCGGCCGTCGAGGAGCTGGTCGCCGAAGCGAAGGGGTTGGGCAGCCCGATGTGGCTCGGGACCGCGCTCTCCCTCGGCGCGAGCGCGCTCCTCACCGAGGAGAGCATCGACCGCAATGCGAGCTCGTACCTCGAGCTGCTCGACCGCCATCCCGGCTGGCAGCGTGCCGGCTCCGTCCTGGCCGGGAGCATCCTCGCCGGCCAGTCTCTCGCGCTCACCCGCACCGATCCGCGGTCCTCAGTGGCCGTGGCGATCGAATGCATTCATCTCGCGGACCGGATCGGCATGGACGTGAACGTGGTCACAGCCGTCAGGATCGCCGCGCTCGGCGCGGCACGGCTCGGCGAGACCGAGGTGGCGATCCGTTTGTTCCGCCACGCCCTGGCCGTCGCGACGTTCGAGACGCCCAACGACGCCTGGATCGGCCCCGAGCTCATCGAGGCGGTGACCGCCGCCGGCGCCGAACGCGAGGAGCTCACGCCAGAACCGCTCTCCCGGGCGGACCTGTTCGCCACCCTCGCCGACCTGAATCAGCGCCACTCCTCCCGGAGTGTCATTGGCCAGGGCGGCGCATGACCGAGCTGCCCACCGGGACCGTGACCTTCCTGTTCACCGACCTGGAGGGTTCGACGCGCTTGTGGGAGCAGTTGCCGGACGCGATGCGGGGAGCCTTGGCCCGCCACGACGAGATCCTGCGGGAGGCGGTGGAGAAGCGGGGCGGGGCCGTGGTCAAGACGACCGGTGACGGGCTGCACGCGGCCTTTGCCACGGCCCAGGACGCCATCGCCGCCGCGGTCGACGCCCAGCGGGCGCTGGGCGAAGAGCCCTGGGAGCTGCCGGACCCGTTGCGGGTGCGGATGGGGGTCCACACCGGGGAGGCCGACCTCCGGGAGGGCGACTACTTCGGGACCTCGGTGAACCGGGCCGCCCGGGTGTCGGCGTGCGGCCCACGGGGGCCAGGTGCTGGTCTCCCACGCCACCGAGGAGCTGGTGCGGGACCACCTGCCCGCCGATGTGGCGCTGGTCGACCTGGGGGAGCAGCGGCTCCGCGACCTGGCCCGGCCGGAGCGGGTGTTCGAGCTGCGAGCCCCGGGCTTGGCGGAAGGGTTCCCGCCGCTGCGGGCCGGCTCGGCCGTCCCCACCAACCTGCCGCTGATGGCCACCGCCTTGATCGGGCGGGACGAGGACGTGGAGGAGCTGGCGGCCTCGGTCACCGAACGTCGGCTGGTCACCCTGGCCGGCCCCGGCGGCATCGGCAAGACCCGACTGGCGATGGAGGTCGCCGCCACGGTGGGCGGCGGCTTCGTCGACGGTGTCTGGTTCGTCGACCTGGCCCCGGTGGTCGCCGACGACGACGTCGTCGGCGCGGTGGCGCGCCGCGATGGGTGCGTCCGGGGTGGCCGGCACCGAGGCCGCCCTGCTGGAGCTACCTCGCCCAGCGGCGCCTGGTCCTCGTGCTCGACAACTGCGAGCACGTCATCGACGGGGCCGCGGCCCTGGCCGAGGGCCTGCTGTCCGGCGCGCCGGACGTGCACACCATCGCCACCTCCCGGGAGCTGCTCGACGTGGCCGGCGAGGCGGTCGCACTGGGTGACGCCGCTCGGCGTGCCGGAGGGTGAGGCGGCGCTGGAGCGGCTCGCCCG
Organism: uncultured Microthrixaceae bacterium; assembly: GCA_963777805.1. Taxonomy (GTDB): domain Bacteria; phylum Actinomycetota; class Acidimicrobiia; order Acidimicrobiales; family DATDAH01; genus DATDAH01. The sequence goes on from CAVZRY010000003.1 coordinate 47,058, forward strand.
CGGTCGAGCTCTTCGTCGAACGGGCTCGAGGCGGTGCGTCCGGACTTCACCCTCTCTCCGGGCAACGCCGAGGACGTGGCGGAGATCTGTCGTCGCCTCGACGGCGTGCCGCTCGCCATCGAGCTGGCCGCAGCCCGGGTGGTGTCGATGGCCCCACACGACATCAGGGCCCGGCTGGGGGAGCGGTTCCGGCTCCTGGCCGGCGGGCGCCGGCGTCAGGACCGTCACCGGACGCTGCAGGCCGCGGTGGGCTGGTCGTACGACCTGCTCGAGCCCGAGGACCAGCGGGTCTTCCGTGCCTTGTCCGTCTTCGGCGGGTCGTTCGACTTGGCCGCGGCGGCCGAGGTGGTGGGGGGCGACGAGTTCGAGGTCGCCGACATCGTGGCCGGTCTGGCCCGGCGCTCCCTCGTCGGCCACCACGGAGCCACCGGGCGCTACCGGCTGCTCGAGACCCTGCGCCAGTACGGCGCCGACCGGCTCGCAGAGGCGGGCGAGTCCGGACCCGCCCAGGAGCGATTCGCGACCTACGCCACCCGCCTGGCCCGGGACGAGGGTCGGCGGTTCGACAGCCGCCACTTGACCGAGGCGAGGGATCGGTTGTGGGCGGAGATGGACAACCTTCGGGCCGTGGCTGAGTGGTTCACCGAGATCGGCCGTGTGGACGCCCTGGTCGAGCTCACCCGTGACCTGTGGATCTTCCTCACCAGCGAGGCGCCGTCCATCGCCAGGGCCTGGATCGACCCGGTCGTCGACCGGGACGAACCACCCGAGCCCCAGTTGCGCTACGACGCCGTCTGGCTGGCCGGGGCCTGCGCCATCGTCGTGGGCGACATCGAGCGGGCCCTGGTCATGGTGGAGCGAGGGCGAGGCCTCGTCACCGCCGACGGTGGGATCCAGGAGTCACCGTGGTCGCTGCATCCGGAGCTCATGATCGCCGCCAACATGTTCGACGGCCCGGCGCTGCGGGCGCTGTGTCCGCGGGCGCTGGCGTTGGCCGCCGCCCGGGGGGACGGCGCCGCGGCGAACTTCGCGGCCTCGATGGAGATGATCGCCATGGAGGCCGACACTCCCGAGTTCGAGCAGCGGCTCGCTCATCTGGTGACCGAAGCCGAGGCCGAGGGCAACCCGCGCTGGCTGGCGACCACGCTGAGCTGCGCCACCGGTCCGATCATCACCGCCGACCTCGCCGCGGCCTCCGAACGCGAGCGGGCGGTGGCGTTGTTGGAGGCCCACCCCGGCTGGGAGGACGTCGGCGGGCTCTTCGACGTCGTCTTCGCGAACACGCTCGGGCTCGGGCTCACCGGCCGGAGCGCCACCGAGGCCGCCCGGGTGGCCCTGGCCGGGGTCCGCACCGGCGATCGGCTCGGCATGGAGATCCTGGTCACCAACTGCCTCGAGGTCCTTCTGCTGGCTGTGGCCATGGCCGGCCAGGTCGACGCCGCCGCTTGCCTTCGGGCCGAGCTGCTCCACGGCACCCGCCGCCCGCTCCGCCCCCGGCCACAGGTGTTCGCCATGGTCGACGAGTTCCTGGCCGAGCAGGGCATTGGTCCGGCCGAGCCGGGACCGCCCCTCAGTCGGCGCGAGCTGCTGGACCTCCTCGATGAGATCGAGGCCGCCCTGGAGGAAGGACCCTCATGACCGAGCTGCCGACGGGGACGGTCACGTTCCTGTTCACCGACCTCGAGGGGTCGACCCGGCTGTGGGAGGAGCACTGCCGGACGCGATGCGAGGGGCGCTGGCCCGCCACGACGAGATCCTGCGGGAGGCGGTGGACAAGCGTGGCGGGGTCGTGGTGAAGACCACCGGCGACGGGCTGCACGCCGCCTTCGCCCGGGCCCACGAGGGCGATCGCGGCCGCCGTGGACGCCCAGCGGACTCTGGCCGAGGAGCGATGGACGTTGCCGGATCCGTTGCTGGTGCGGATGGGGGTCCACACCGGTGAGGCCGACCTCCGCGACGGCGACTACTACGGCACGTCGGTGAACCGGGCGGCCCGCGATCGTCGGCGGTCGGCCCACGGCGGCCAGATCGTCGTGTCCCACGCCACCGAGGAGCTGGTTCGGGACCACCTGCCGGCGAGATCACCCTGGATCGACCTCGGCGAGCACCGCCTCCGGGACCTGGCCCGCCCCGAGCGGGTCTTCCAGGTCCGGGCACCCGGGCCTCGGCCGTGGACTTCCCGCCGCTGCGATCCCTCGACGCCTTCCCGGGCAACCTGCCCGCCCGCCAGACGTCGTTCGTCGGGCGGGACGAGGAGCTCGCCAAGATCGCCGATGCCCTGCGTGCGACGCCCCGATCGTGACCCTCACCGGCGTCGGCGGCGTCGGCAAGACCCGGCTCGCGGTGCAGGTGGCGGCCGAGGTGCTGCCCCACTACCCCGACGGTGGGTGGCTCTGCGAGCTGGCGGCCGCGGACAGACCCCGACGCGCTGGCACCAGGTCGTGGCCACGGCGCCTCGGCGTGCCGATCCGCGTCGGGCATGGGCATGGGGGAGAGCATCGTCGAGTTCCTGCGGGCCAAGCACCTGCTGCTGGTGCTCGACAACTGTGAGCACCTCCTCGACGCCGCGGCGGATCTCGCCGAGCGGATCGTGCGAGGCCTGCCCGGAGGTCCGCTTGCTGGCCACGAGCCGAGAGGGGCTCGCGGTGCGACGGCGAGCAGGTGGTCGCCGCTGCGTTCGCTCGGGCCTGCCCGGCGAGGGGGCCGACGCACGGGGCCATCGAGCCGACCGACGCGGTGCAGCCTCTTCGTCGAGCGGGCTCGGGCCGCGCAGGCCGGACTTCTCGATCGTCGACGGCGGACCTCGACGCGGTGGCCGAGGTGTGCCGCCGCCTCGACGGCATCCCGCTCGCCATCGAGCTGGCGGCCGCCCGCACGGTCGGCCGATGAGCCCGTCGGAGATCGCCGCGCCTGCTCGACGAGCGCTTCCGGCTGCTCACCGGTGGTCGGCGCAGCGCGGTCGAACGCCACCAGACGCTGCGGGCCACCGTCGACTGGTCGTACGACCTCCTCGACGACGCGGGAACGCCTGGTGTTCGACCGACTCGGGGTGTTCGCCGGGACCTTCGACGGCGCTGCGGCCACCGCGGTGGTGACCGGCGAGGGCATCGAACCCTTCGACGTGCTCGACGCGCTCACCGGCCTGGTCGGCAAGTCGATGGTCGTCGCGGAGCGAGCGGGGGGCACGACGCGCTACTTCCTGCTCGAGACGCTCCGGCAGTACGCCCGGGAGCAGCTCGACGAGGCCGGCGACTCCGACCACTGGCGTCGCCGCCACGCCGAGCACTACTTGTCGTTCGCTCGCGATGTCGGCCCTGGGCTGCGGGGTCCGGACGAGATCGCCTGGCGCGACCGCCTCATGGAGGAGTTCGACAACGTCCGGGTGGCGGTGAACTGGGGCCTGGATCGCGACGAGGCCGAGGACGCCCTCGTGGCGATCCGGATCGTGGGCGCCATCTCGGTCGAGGCCGCGATGCGCCGGGGCTCGGGCGTCGGGGCGTGGGCGGTCCGGGCGCTCGAGCGCGAGGACCTGATGGACGACCTGGAGATCTTCGACATCCGGTGCGGCGCCATCTGGGACCTGTACCAGCGAGGGGACCTCGTCGCCGCTCGCGACCTGTCGCTGGAGGCGATCCGCAATGGCATCCCGCCGAGCCCGAACAACACCACCAGCGCGCACTGTTGCGCGGGGACGAGCTCGGTGAACCTGGGCGACATCGAGACCGCGATGCGGGTGTTCGAGGCCGGCCTGGTGGGAGTCGATGCCCATCCCGATGCCGAGTACGGCCATGCGGCCCTGCTCGCGGCCCGGTCGATGAGCCTGTCCGGCGTCGGCCGTGCCGACGAGGCGAGGGCCGATGCCGAAGCCAGCACCGCGCTGGCGCGCCGGGTCAGGAACCCGACGGTGCTGGCCCTGGCCGCGCTGGCCCGGGGCTGGTCGCGGAAGCACGCCGATGAGGCCGAGGCTCGGGCGGCGCTGGAGGAGAGCATCGCCATCTGCGAGTCCGGGGCGCTCCAGGGCACCCTCGTCCCGTCGCTGGCGTTCGTCGCGCCGCTGCGCCATCGGGCGGGGGACACCGCCGGCGCCCTCGACGGGTTGCGCACCGCGATCCTGTCCTGCCGGGAGACAGGCGAGCGCCTGAGCATCATCACCGTCCTCCTCTCCTTCGTGATCGTGCTGACGGACCTCGGCGAGATGGAGGGGTCCGCCGTCGCCGCGGGGGTCCTCCAAGGCGAGGTGTTCGGCCCGGCCGCGTCGGTGACCGGGTTCGACCTCGACGAGCACCAGCGTTGTCTGGACAACGCCCGGAAGGCACTGGGCGACAACATCTACAGGGCCGCCCTCGCTCGGGGTGCATCCCTGTCCGACGAGGAGGCGCTGGACCAGCTCGTCGAGGAGCTGAACCGGGTGTTGGCCGAGCAGCGAAACCTCGCCGGTTAGCTTTGGCGGGCGGCGACGCCGCACGGGAAGGGGAACGTATGCGACAGTCAGCGGGCAACGAGCGGTTGGCGGGGATCCCGCTGTTCCAGGGGCTGTCGGCCAAGCAGCTGGCAGCCGTCGACGGCCTGGTGACGACCACCGACGTCCCGGCGGGTCGGGAGCTGATCCAACAGGGCGCCTCCGGTCGGGAGTTCATCCTGGTGGTGGCGGGCGAGGCCGAGGTGCGGCGCGACGATGAGGTCATCGCCACCCGGGGGCCGGGCTCCTTCTTCGGGGAGACGGCGCTGCTGCTCGACCAGCCCCGCAACGCCTCGATCGTCGCCGTGACGGACATGACGATCGAGGTCATCGACCGTCGGGACTTCAAGCGCCTGCTCGATGAGCACCCCGACCTGCACGCCCCCCTCCTCGAGGCGACGGCCCAGCGCCTGGCGGAGCTGGACGCGCACAGCTGAGGACTCAGCCCTCGTCGCTGTCGGCTGCGTCCTCGACGTCCTCGGGGGTGTAGATGGACTCGGTGATCTCGATCTCGTCCATCTCGCCGTCGCCGTCCACGTCGACGGCCGTCGCGCTGGTTTCGTTGACGACGTCGAAGGTGCCGTCGCCGTCGACGTCGACCGCGGTGACCACCGTGGTGTCGACGATGTCGGCCACGCCGTCGCCGTCAACGTCGACTGCGGTGGTCGTGATCTCCTCGATGACGTCGGTGACCCCGTCGCCATCGAGGTCGTAGATGGTGGTCTCGGTGGTGGTGACGATGTCGGCCTGGCCGTCGCCGTCCACGTCGATGACCGAGGTGGAGGTCTCGGTCACGACATCGGCGAACCCGTCGCCGTCGACGTCCTTGGTCTGGACCTCGGTCACGTTGACCCCGTCCAGCTCACCGTCGCCGTCCAGGTCCAGGCCGGTCACGGTGACCTCGGGCTCGTTGGTGTCGTCGCTCATGTCGTTGTCCATCCCTTGGATCTCGTGGTCGTGAGGCAGCATGCAGCATGACCGACATCACCGTCGAACGCAGCAACGGCCCGTTCGGGGCCGTCGTGCACGGCATCGACCTCCGGGAGCCGATCAGCGCCGCCCTCGCCGACCGGCTGCGGGGGGAGTGGCTGACCCACCAGGTCCTGGTGTTCCCGGACCAGCAGCTCGGCTTCGCCGAGCTCGAGGCCGTGGCCGAGGCCTTCGGCCCCATCGGGGAGGACCCGTACTTCCGGCCGATCCCCGGCCAGTCCCACGTCGTGGCCCTGACCCGGGAGGCCGACGAGACCACGCCGCTGTTCGCCGACGTCTACCACTCCGACTGGAGCTTCCTGGCCTCGCCGCCGGCTGGCACCCTCCTGTACGGCGTGGACATCCCCCCCGTGGGCGGGGACACGCTCTACACGCGACCAGTACGGCGGCCTACGACGCCCTCCCGGCCGCGCTCCGGGAACGGGTAGAGGGGCTGGTGGGCATCCACTCGGCCCGCCGGGGCTACTCGAAGCAGGGCCAGTACGGCGACCGGGACACCGGACGCTCGATGGCGATCATCGCCTCCGACGACGCGATGGCGACCCAGGCCCACCCGCTGGTACGGGTGCACCCCGAGACCGGGCGGCGGGCGCTCTTCTGCAGCCTCGCGTACACCATCGGCATCGAGGGGATGGCCGAGGACGAGGCCAACCTGCTCATCGGCGAGCTGTTACGGCTACTCGGCGACGGAGGCCAACACCTACCGCCACCGGTGGGAGCCGGGGATGGTCGCACTGTGGGACAACCGCTGCCTCCTGCACTCGGCCACGGGCGGCTACGAGGGCCACCGTCGGGAGCTGCACCGGCTGACCATCGCCGAACGCGTGAACTGACACGCTGAGTGCCATAAGATTCGGCCATGACGAGCGAAGCGCACCCCCCGACTCATCTCCGACATGCGCGGCGTCCGCTACGGCGAGGTGCTCGCCGTCTTCGCGCGCGACGGCGGCCTCGAGGCCGAGGTGTACGGCACCCAGATGCTCAACGACTGCCCGCAGGAGCTGTGGGAGACCCTCGACGCCGACGGCGATCGCCGACGGAGATGGGCGCGCTCGTGGTGAAGCTCAACGGCCCCCGCCACTGGATGCTCGACGGCCTCGGCACCAAGGTCGCCGTCGTCGATCCGGTGCTCCGCGAGTTCAACGGCCTCGACCATGCGCCGCATCGCCACGGTCGACCTCGGCGACGACCCGGCCGTGCGGCCGTACGTCGAGCGCCACGTCAACCGCGGTGCCGTCTTCTTCTTCGATGCCGGGGCGCCGGTGCACGAGCTCGTCAACCCCGACGGCCTGGCCTACGTGATGCAGGCCTACTGCGTCGGCGTCGACCCGACGCTCACCGAGGCGGACCTGCCGGCCTCGGCGACCGACTCGACCTGCCCGAGGGCTGGACGTTCCGCACCCGGATCCTCGACGAGGAGCTGGTGGTCGACACCACGGCCACCATCGCCACGGTGCTGCAGGACGAGCTGGAGAACACCTACACCCTGCCCCACTGAGGGGGAACGGCGCCGACCGGTCCTGGTTAGGGTGCCCCGCCGTGTCCCTGCGCCGCCGATCGATCCTCGGCTTCCTGACCCTGGTCGCCGGAGGGGCACTCGTGGCCCTGGCCGCTCCCGTACAGGCGGCATCGCTCGGGCGGGCCGCGGCTGAGTCGACCGAGGACCTGCTGTCCTGGTGGCAGGCGGCGATCCTCGGCGTGGTCGAGGGCATCACCGAGTACCTGCCCATCTCCTCGACCGGGCACCTGCTCGTGCCTCGCGCCTGCTCGGCCTCCCCGACGCGGAGGGCAGCGCCGGGCTCGAGGCGGTCAACACCTACGCCATCGCCATCCAGTTCGGCGCCATCCTGGCCGTCGCCGGGCTGTTCTGGCGCCGCTTCCGGGACATGCTCCTCGGCCTCGTCGGCCGGATCCCCGACGGTCGGCACCTGCTCATCACCCTGGTCATCGCCTTCCTGCCCGCTGCCGTCCTGGGCGTCGCCTTCGACGACCGCATCGAGGACGCACTCGTTCGGCCCCTGGCCCATCGTGGTGGCCTGGATCGTGGGCGGGATCCTGATCCTCGTGCTCGAGCGCACCGGGCGGATCCCCGACCGGGGGCGACGCCGCCGAGGTGGGCCACGACCGCCTCGCGGCGATCACCTACCGCCAGGCGCTCATCATCGGCCTCGCCCAGTGCGTGGCCCTCTGGCCGGGCACCAGCCGGTCGCTGGCCACCATCCTCGGCGCGCTCCTCGTCGGGGTGGCCATGCCGGTGGCCGTCGAGTTCAGCTTCCTGCTCGGCTTCGCCACCCTGTCGGCGGCCACGCGGCTACAAGCTGGTGACCGACGGCGGAGAACCTGGTCGACCAGTTCGGCGTCGTGAACCCCCTCATCGGCGCCCTGTTCGCCTTCTTGTCAGCCGTGCTGGCCATCAAGTGGCTCATCACCTACCTGGAGCGCCACGACCTGTCGATCTTCGCCTGGTACCGCTTCGCCGTGGCCGGTCTCACGGTCGCCCTGCTGGCCGGCGGGGTCATCTGACCCCGCCGGCCAACCGAGGGGGATCAGGCGGCGGTGAAGGTGCCCTCGAGGTGCCACACCCCGCTGAACTCGTTGAAGGCGCCACCCTCGATCTGGCTCGTCCACTCCAGGACGAACGCCCCGGTGTCGGCGTCGATGGTGCCGGTCGGGCCTGAAGTCAGACCGGGGTTCTCGCCGCCGGGCTTGGGGGCGCCCTGGTTGAAGACCTCGCCGCCGTAGTAGGCGGCGATGGCGCTCAGGTCACCGGACAGCACGCCGTCGGTGGCGGTCACCTGTGGGACCGTCACGCCCTCGGCCTCGTCGGAGGCCGCCGAGAAGGCCAGACCGAAGAACGGCACGGGGGCGATGATCGTCCCGCTGGTGGCGTTGCCGGCGGCATCGAAGGCCGGGTCCGGCGCGGGCTGGAACGTGCCGGTGGTGAGCCCGCCGTCGGTCCCGGGGGACAGGACGGTGAAGGTGGTGTCACCGCACACGGAGTCGCCGTTGTCGATGAACGGGCCGTCCTCGACGGTGCCCCCGGGCTGGACCATGCGGAAGAACGAGCCTGCGGTCACACCGGCGTCGGCGCACTCCCCGGCGGTGATCTCGAAGGTGCCGACCAGGTCGCCTTCGAAGCCGGTGGCCGCTGTGCTGGTGTCGGTGGCGGACGTGTCGCTCGCCGAGTCGTCATCGCTGTCGCTGTCGTCGCCGCAGCCGACGGCCAGCAGCGTCAAGGCGGCCAGGACCGCGAGGGCGGCCAGGCGCAGGGATCGGTTTCGCTTCATGATGAGCTCCTTGTGTTCGGGTCGATGGTGTCGGGGCGTGACCCCTCAGGGCGGGCGATGACCGCCAGCACCACGAGGAGCACGCCGGGGATCACGAAGAACCAGGGGAAGAGCGGGAAGTCGGGGAGGGCGTCCACGGCCTCGAAGTTCTCGACGTTGTCGCTCATCACCCCGATCATCGGGGCGAAGTCGGTGACGATGGCCTGCCAGTCGTCGCTGAAGGCGGCCACGGCCGGGAAGTCGGCGGCGTCGGCGCCGTTGGCCACGGCGGCCGGCACCAGGACGTTCCGCAGTTGGCCCTCACCCGCGCCCAGGGTCACGAAGTAGCCCTGGATGTTCTGGACCCGGGGACGGGTCATCAGCGGGCGGAAGTCGTCGATCATCTCGCCGCCCTTCGGGGCCCGCTCGAACATCTGGAAGGCGACGGGGGCGAGGACCAGGCCGAGGCCGATGAGGCCGATCGCCCAGCGGCTGACCCGGGCCTCGGCCGGCCGGCGGATCAGCACGAAGGCCGCCACGCCGGTGACCAGTACGCCGGGGATCACGAAGAACCAGGGGAACAGCGGGAAGTCAGGGAGGGCGGCGACGGCCTCGTAGTTGTCGATGTCGTCCTGCATCGTGGCCAACATGTCGGACATGTCGGCGTCGATGCCGGGCCACTCCTCGATCAGGGTGGCCACCGTGGGCGCCTCGGTCAACGGGTCGGTCCCGTCGGTGGTGGCAGCCGCGAGGAGCTCGTCCTGGGTCTCGGCCACGGCGGCGCCGATCTCGGCCAGGTAGTCCTGGAACTTCTCGATCTCGGCGGTGGTCATGTAGGGCTCGAAGGCGGCGATCATGTCGCCACCCTTGGGGGCCCGGTCGAACATCTGGAAGACCGCGGGGGCAGCGATCAGGCCCAAGCCGAGGGCGAGAACCGCCCACCAGGCCCAGCGCCGGGATCGCCTCGTCGTCGCTGTCGGCACCGCAACCGGCCTTCCGCGCCCGCACCTCGGGCTTGTGCACCGTACGAATCACCGGCCGCGGGGGTCAGGGCCGTTGGGCCCTTCTTGAGGGGGCCGAAGGGCTGAGGCCCGCCGGGGCGAGCCAGTAGGTTCCGGGTCATGCTCGGCGAAGGCAACTACAGCCAGGACTACGTGGACGACTGCCGGAAGAAGGTGGCGGCCCAGGTCGCGGCCTACCGGAAGTTGGCCAAGGCGGCCGGACCGTCCAAGGCCCTCGATGACTTCGAGTCGGTGTTCTTCAACAACATGGTCCTGGTGCTCGACACCCACTTCACCCACCGCCTGCGGGGCAAGGAGGGCAAGGACGGCAACCCCCTCAACGAGGTGCGGGTGCTCTGCGCCTCCCTGACGGGCAACGGCGACATCATGAGCGAGGACAAGACCATCAAGATGAAGCCCGAGACCTCGGTCCTGCACCACGAGGTCGGCGACCCGATCCGGCTCACCGAGACGGACTTCGTCGCCCTCGCGGCGGCGTTCCTCGCGGAGATCGAAGCCAAGTTCCTCTGAGGAGGCCCATGCGGCGGCGGACCACCGGACGCCGCCGGCCTCGGCTGTGACTGGCCGGCGCGACGACATCCGCGACGGAGTCGATGCTCCGGCGTCAGGCGCCGGGGACGCTGACGAACTCGCCGGTGGGGCGCTCGGGGTCGCGGCACTCGCCCTGGAAGCACCGCCGGTAGGCGGCGGGGGAGGTGTGCAGGGCCCGCTGGAAGTGGAGGCGCATGGCGGCGGCGGTGCCGAAGCCCGCCTCATCAGCGATCTGCTCCACGGAGTGGGTGGTGGTCTCCAGGAGGCGCTGGGCCAGGCCCGTGCGCTGGGTGAGCAGCCACTGGTGGGGGCTGGTGCCGGTCCGGGCCCGGAACTGGCGGGTGAACTGGCGGGGGCTGAGGGCGGTGTGGGCCGCGAGCTCGGCCACGCTCAGCGGCTCGCTGAGGTGCTCGACGGCCCAGGTCATGGTGGTGCTCAGGTGGTCGGTGCCGGGGATCTGGGGCCCGATCGGGGTCTCGATGAACTGGGCCTGTCCGCCGTCGCGGTGGGGGGACACGACCATGTCCCGCGCCACCTTGTTGGCGACATCGGCCCCGAAGTCGCGGCGGATCACGTGCAGGGCCAAGTCGATGGCGGCCGCGGCACCGGCCGAGGTGAGGATGTCGCCGGTGTCCACGTAGAGCACCGCCGGGTCGACGTGGACCTCCGGGTAGCGCTCGGCCAACAGGTCGGCGACATCCCAGTGGGTGGTGGCGCAGCGTCCGTCGAGGAGGCCGGCCTCGGCGAGGGCGAAGGCTCCGGTGCAGAAGGTCACCAGACGGGCACCCCGGGCGTGGGCCCGACGGAGGGCCTCGTGGAACTCGGGACGGGGCGAGCGGTCCTTGGCGCTCCAGCCGGGGATGACGATGGTGTCAGCGCGGTCGAGCAGGCGCAGGTCGGGCTCGGGGACCGTGGTGTAGCCGTGGTCCCGGCGGGTCGTGATCGGATCGACACCCACCACCGAGTAGCGGTACCACTCCACGCCCAGCTCCTCGCTGCGGTCCTCCCCGAAGAAGTCGTGGGCGATGGCGGGCTCCAGGGCGCTCATGCCCCGGGCGAGGACGGTGACGATGTGGTGCCGCGCGGACGAGGCCATGGCCCGATTCTCGCGCCGATCGGGTTTCGAGACAACGTCTGTTTTCTTGCGATACGTGTCATTCAAGTCACTGGACCGCCGGTCGGTCCTGCTCCACACTGCAGTTCCGAACACAACGAGATGAGAGAGGAGGACGCCATGCAGTACCTGGACACCGGGCTGGCCCGCCAGCTCGTCAGCGACCGGCAGGGGCGTCTTCGCAGCGAAGCGGCTCGTGAGCGTCTGGCTCGCCCCGCCCGTCGTCGAGGCGGTTCCCGCCTCGCCGACGCCCTGCGGTACGCCCGTACCCGAGGGTGAGCACGCCACGGAGGCCGGGGTCCCGAACGGGGCTCCGGCCTCCGTGCTGTCGGTCCTGAGGTCGGCGGCGAGGCCGATCGAACCGGACCGGAGGACTGAGCCAGCGGTCAGGCCTCGGCGGGCCGCCGGGGGGTGAGGCGCACGGCGGTGATGGCGTGGCCCTCGACGGTGAGGACCTGGGCCGTCCAGTCGCCCAGCGCGACCCGCTCGCCGGCCTCGGTGGGGATGTGCCCGAGCTCGTCGAGGATCGCCCCGGCGACCGTCGTGTACTCGCCCTCGGGGATCTCGACGCCGATGTCCTCGAGGTCGTGGACGGGGAACCGGCCGGGAAGGACGAAGGATCCGCCAGGCAGGCGCCGGACGGTGAGGATGTCGCGGTCGGATTCGTCGTAGATCTCCCCGACCAGTTCCTCGACGAGGTCCTCGACGCTGACCAGGCCCTCGGTGCCGCCGTGCTCGTTGACCACGAGGCAGAGCTGCTGGCGGTCGGCCTGCATGCGGCGGAGGGCGTCGAGGACCTGGACCGACTCGGGCAGGAAGAGCGCCGGGCGGGTGTGGGCCGACACCGGGTCGTTCGGTCGGCCGATCAGGTCGCGGAGGTGGATGGTGCCGATCACCTCGTCGAGGTCCTGGCCGGCGGCGGTGACCGGCGCTCGGGAATGGCCGGCCTCGGCCAGGAGCACGGACGCGGCCTGACAGTCCATGGCCCCGTCGACGGGCACCACATCGGCCCTCGGGCGCAGCACCTGACGCAGGGTCCGCTCCGCGGCCTCGAGGGCGCCTTCGATGATCTCCCGCTGGTCGTCGGAGAACGTGGCGTGCTCGGCGATGATCCCCCGCACCTCCTCGGTGCTCATCTCCTCGGCCAAGGCGTCGGGGTTCCCACCGACCAGCCGCACGACGAGGTCGGTGGAGTGGGAGAGGAACCAGACCACGGGCCGGGTGACCGTGGACATGACCGACAGGGGCCGGGCGGCGAGCAGGCCCCAGCGCTCGGTGTTCTGCATGGCCAGTCGCTTCGGGACCAGCTCGCCGAGGACGAGGGTCACATAGGACAGGATCAGGGTGACCACCACGACCGACACGGGGCCGGCCGCGTTGCCGAGGAAGCTCAGGGGCTCCTCCAGCGGCACGGCCAGGGACACCGCCGCGGTGGCCGAGGCCAGGAAGCCCGCGAGGGTGATGCCGATCTGGATCGTCGCCAGGAACTGGTTGGGGCGTCGGGTCAGGTTGGCCAGCGTCCGGCCCCGTCGGCCGCCCGACTCCTCGAGGCGGCGGACCTGGCTCTCCCGGAGCGACACCAGAGCCAGCTCGGTCCCGGTGAGTGCGGCGTTGATCGCCACCAGCACCGCGACGAGCACGAGTTGGGGGCCGGTCCCGTTCACGGGGGTGAGGCTACGGGTCCATCCATTCCACCGAGAGGATCCGGTGGTCGGACCCCTTGTGCACGACGACATCGGCTGCGGCGCGCGTCGGGGCGATGTGCTCGTGCAGGTTCGGACGGTTGACCCCGTCCCAGACGGCCCGGGCCAGGTCGGCCACGGCGGCGTCGTCCAGGTCCACCCAGCCCCGGTAGAACGATGTGGGGTCGTCGCCCGCGGCCCGCACCAGCCCTTGGAACCGGGCCACGTACCAGGCGATCACGTCGGCCTCGTCGGCGTGGACGTAGATGCCGAGGTCGGCGAACGGACGCTGCAGGGCCACCACGCCCTCGACGACGAGCACATCCGGGCGGTCGATCCGTGCGGGGTCGGCCAGCACGTCGTAGCGCTCGTGGGAGTACCGGGGCACCTCCAGGAGGGACCGGCCGTCGCGGGCCGAAGCCACCAGCGCCTCGAGGCGACCGAGGTCGTAGGTCTCCGGACAGCCCTTGCGGTCCAGGAGGCCTTGGGCCTCCAGGGCGGCGTTGGGGAGCAGGAAGCCATCGGTGGACACGACCTCGACCCCGGCACCGAGGCCTCGGAGTCGGGTGCCGAGCTCGCCGGCGATGGTCGACTTGCCGACGGCGACCGGCCCGGCGAGGGCGAGGACCACGGTCGCTCCCGGCCGGACCTTCACCCGGTCGACGACGGCGCCGAGGGGATCGGTGGGGTCGGGGTCGGCCATCGGGCCGACGCTAGCGAACCGGGCATGGACGCCAGGGTGGTGACAAGGGCTACTCTCTGCGTTCACCAGCTCACACGAGGGAGGACCCGCATGGGTCTGTTCGACCGGTTCAAGAAGACGGCGGAAGACGTGAAGGACTCGGCTACGGACCTCGCCGAGGATCACGGCGACGAGGCGAAGGACGCCATCGACAAGGCGGCGGACGTCGCCTCGGACAAGACCGACCTCGACGACAAGATCGACCAGGGCGCAGATGCCGCCAAGGACGCCATCGACAAGCTCGCGGGCGACGACACCCCCAAGTAGCCCCGGCGCCGGCGGCGGGCCGGCGCACCCCCGGGCAGGAAAGGCGGACCATTTGTCCCAGCCACCCGAACTCCTCGATCCCCAGGCGCTGGTGCGCGTCGACTTCGCCCTCGTCCGGCGGGGCTACAGCGCCGACCAGGTCGACTCGGTCCTGCAGCAGGCCGCGGCCGCTCTGGCCGCGGCGCAGCAGCGCATGGCCGAACTGGCCGAGGAGGTCGAGACCCTCCGGGACCAGGAGCCGCCGCCCGACATCGCCGATCTGGACGACAACGAGCTGATGCTCCGTCTGGGTGAGAAGACCGCCCGGGTGCTGGAGGCGGCCCGGGAGAGTGCCGCCGAGCTGGAGCACAAGAGCCAGGAGCGAGCCACCGCCACGGTGAACCGGGCCAAGGAGGAGGCGCTCCGGGTCCGCTCCGAAGCCGAACGGGTCATGCGCGAGACCCGGGCCCGGCTCGAAGCCGCGGAGAAGGAGACCGACCGGAAGGTGCGCGAGCTGCGCCTGGCCGCCGAGGCCGACGCCGAGCGCCTGCGCACCCAGGCCGAGGAGGTGCTGCGCTCGGCCCGGGTGGATGCCCACGCAGTGGAGCAGGAGGCGGCCAGTCGGGCCGAGTCCCTCACCCAGGAGGCCACCGAGAACGCCGCCCGGGCCCGGGCCAAGGTCGAGGCCCTGCTGACCACCACCCGGACCCAGGTGGAGTCCACCCGGGCCACCGCGGAGGACGACGCGGCCCGGATGCGCCACGAGGCCGAGGCCGAGGCCGATGCCCGGCTGGCCCAGATCGCCGACATGGTCGGCGGGAAGATGGCCGAAGCCGAGGCCCGGGCCGAGCGCATCGCCGCTCAAGCCGAGGCGGCCTACGAGGAACGGGTCGCCCTCGGCCGGGAGCGGGGTCGGGAGCTGATCGCCGAAGCCGAGCTCAAGCGGGCCGAGGTGCTGCGCCAGTTGGCGCGGACCCGGCAGCGGGCCCAGCTCAACCTCGAACAGCTCCGCGTCGGTCGGGAGCGCCTGCTGACCGCCTACGAGGTGGCCCGGGCCACCATCGACCAGGCCACCGGGGAGCTGGACGTCGCCCTGCCCGAGGCCAAGGCCCTCGCCGAGCGGCTCACCGCCCGGGTGGGCGATGACGAGGCTCGTTCCCTACAGGAGCTCGAGGCCGAGTTCGAGCTGGAGCGCCTGGAGGACCTGCGCATCCTGGCCGACGACGACCCCGGGGCCCGGGTCCCGCCCCGCCCCCGGGCTGAGGCCGCGCCCGAGGTCGAGCCCGAGGTCGAGCCCGAGGTGGAGGTCGACCAGGAGGTCGAGGCGGTCACGCCCGCGGTCACCACCACGCCGAAGGTCTTCGACATGGAGGCCGCCGAGGCCGAGGCCGAGGCCGAGGACGGTGCCGACACCCGTCACCGACGGCCTGGAGGACGAGGTGATCGACCTCACCGACGAGGCGACGGCCGAGCCCGCCGAGGACCCGGCGCCGACCGTGCCCTGACGCGCCCGGACCCGGGTGCTCAGAGGTCGTTGCGGGTGTAGTCGGTGACGGCCTGGATCTCTTCGGGGGTCAGGCGACCGTCGAAGGAGGGCATGCCACCGCGGCCCTGGGTGATGACCACGACCTGGTCCGCGGGATCGGGGATCGCCGCCACGACCGCGCCGCCACCGAGGGCCGGACCGACGCCGCCCGTACCGGTCGTGCCGTGGCAGCCCGCGCAGTTGTCGGCGTAGACCGTCGCGCCGGCGGCGGCCACGGGGGAGTCGTTGCTGTCACCGCCGCCGTCCGGCGTGGACGGCTCGTTGAGGAACAGGCCCAGCAGGAACACCACGGTGGCGGCCACGACCAGGTACTGGACGACGTCGACGAACCGCTTCATCTCAGAACCCCGGGAAGTCGACGGTGGTGAAGTACCAGAGCGAGCTGGTGAGCCAGACGCCGACGAGGGCGGTCAGCACGGCGCCGCCCGCCACGGGCAGGGCCCAACCGGGCAGGCCCTTGGCCCGCACGACCAGGACCTTGGTGGCGAAGGCCCCGTAGAAGAAGCAGCCGAACAGGGAGTGGGCGAGGCTCCGGGTGTCGTCGGACTGGAAGCCGAGGGCCCAGAGGCAGTGGTACGCCACCGGCAGCGACACGGCGAAGGCCAAGGTGCCCGACAGGCGGTGGAGCTGGCCGAACCAGGCCGGCAGCACCTCCGGCACGCCGATCTTGCCGTACATCCGCAGGGCGGTGAGCAGCTGCACCCCCGCCAGGAGAAGGGCCGAGGTGCCGAACCAGACCTTGAGGTTGATGGTCCCGGTGAACCACAGCGTGTAGGGCGTCTCGAGGGTCGGCTCGTGGGCCGAGGCGTACACGCCGAAGGCCACCGAGACGGCGGCTCCGACGAGGGCCAGGACCAACACGCGTCGTCCGGCGTCGCCCCTCGTGTGGTCGATGGTCGCTCCGGTCACGGGTCCCCTCTCCGCACGCACCGCCCCGGCCGACCGGGATCGTAGTGGCCCGCCACGGACCGGGCGGGTTGCTCCGGTACATTCCGGGGTCTTGCGGACTGCACTCCGACTGCTCGTGGTGCTGGCCCTCGGAGCCGGCGGACTGGCCCTGACCACGGTGGCGATAGCGCCCCAGGTCGGGGAGTTCTTCACCGTGGGCTCCGTCGAGGCGCCCGAGGTGAACCTCCGGCCCCTGGCCGAGCGCTCGATCGCCTACGCCGACAACGGCACGGTCATGGCCACCTTCCATGCGGCCGAGAACCGTCAGGAGGTGCCGCTGCGGCGCATCCCCCGGACGGTGCGGCGCACGATCCTGGCCGTCGAGGACGAGGACTTCTTCCAGCACAACGGGGTGAACCTGCGGGCCACCATGCGGGCCCTGTTCGAGAACGTCAGCTCCGGGGGCATCGCCCAGGGCGGCTCGACGATCACCCAGCAACTCATCAAGCTCTCCCTGCTCTCACCCCGCCAGGACCTCAACCGCAAGGCCCGTGAGGCCATCCTCGCCATCGAGCTCGAGAAGACGATGAGCAAGCGGGAGATCCTCGAGCGCTACCTGAACCAGGTCTACTTCGGCGGTGGCGCCTACGGGGTCCAGGCCGCGGCGGAGATCTACTGGGGCCAGAACATCGACCAGCTCGACTGGGGCCAGGCCGCGCTCCTGGCCAGCCTGATCCAGAACCCGGTGGCCTACGACCCCGTGCTGGAGCCCGATGTCGCCCGGGAGCGCCGGCGGGTCGCGCTCGACCGCATCGTGGAGCTGGGCTACATCACCCAGGAGGAAGCGGACTTCTACGACATCGCGCCGCTGCCCCAAGCCCGCATCGACGTGCTGCCCGAGCCCAACGACTACTTCGTCGAGGAGGTCAAGCAGCAACTCCTCGACATGGAGGAGCTGGGGGCCACCCCGACGGAGCGGTACAACGCCCTCTTCAAGGGCGGTCTGCGCATCGAGACCACCTTCAGCCCCGAGGCCCAGTTCCTCGCCCTGTCGGCCCGCAACAACGTCCTGCCCGACACCGGCGGGCAGTTCACCGCCGCCCTGGTGGCGGTCACCCCCCAGACGGGCGCGGTGCGGGCCATGGTCGGGGGACCGGGCTTCGACCGCTATCGCTACAACCTGGCGACCCAGGGCTCCCGCCAGCCGGGCTCGTCGTTCAAGATCTTCGTGCTCGCCGCCGCCCTCGAGGCCGGCCTGGTCCCCGACGACATCGTCAACGGCACGGGTCCGTGCTCGTTCCCCAACCCGGGGGGCTACCCGGACCCCTACGTGGCCAACAACTACGCCGACGGCGGGGGCAGCAACGGCACCATCACCTCGGCCACCACGGCGTCGTCGAACTGCGGCTTCCTGCGCCTCGGCCAGTTCGTGGGTCTCGACCGGGTGGTCGCGCTGGCCCGGGCCATGGGCGTCACCACCGAGCTCGATGCCCGGAACCTGTCGCTGCCGATCGGCTCCGAGGAGGTCCACCCCATCGACATGGCGGGGGCGGCCGCGGTGCTGGCCAACGGTGGGGTCCGCCACCGGCCCTACATCATCGAGAGCGTGACCGACCGCGACGGCAACGTGATCTACCAGCACGACGCCCCGGGTCGACAGGTCGTCTCCGAGCAGACCGCGTGCCTCGCCACCCAGATCCTGGAAGCCAACGTGCAGGGCGGCACCGGCACCGCGGCGGCCCTGCCGAACATGGCGGCGGCGGGCAAGACGGGCACCGCCCAGAACTGGGGCGACGCCTGGTTCGTGGGCTACACGCCGTTCCTGGCCACCGCCGTCTGGATGGGCAACGCCGAGGCCCGGGTGCCGATGACCAGCGTCGGTGGCATCTCGGTCACCGGCGGCTCCTATCCGGCCGAGATCTGGCGCGCGTTCAACGAGCCGGCCCACAACGGCCTCACCTACACCGACTTCCCCACCTGCGACCCCACCCGAGCGGGGCGCAGCCTGGCCAACTTCTTCGAACCCGACGCGGAGGCTCCCACGACCGACCAACCGACCTCGACCCCGACCCCAGCGGCGGTCACGTGCCCAGCCGGTTACCTGCCGGGCGACCTGGACGGTGACGGCAACGCGGAGAGCTGCGTCCCGGTCGCCACGCCCACGACGGCGCCACCGGCGTGACCGACGCCGACGAGGACCAGGCGGCGGCAACGCCCCCCACCTCCCTGGAGCGCCTCCTCGCCATCCAGGAGGAGGACACGGCGGTCGACCAGTTGGTGCACCGACGTGACCACCTGCCGGAGCGAGCCGCCCTCGACGAGCACGAGGGCGTGGTCGCCACCGTCCTCGCGGAGCGGACGAGCCGGGAGGAACGACGGGAGGAGCTGGCGGGGACCATCGCCCGGCTGCAGTCCGATGTCGCCGCCCTCGAGGCCCGCATCGCCGAGGTCACCCGCACGATGCACTCCGGAGCGGTGACGGTGCCCCGCGAGCTCCAGGCCCTCCAGCACGAGCAGGAGTCCCTGAGGCGGCGCCAGGACCACCTCGAGACCGAAGAGCTCGAGATCATGGAAGAGCTCGATCCCCTCACCGAGGAGGTGACGGGTCTGGATGCTCGTCTCGAGGCGCTCGGCAGCGAGGGCGAGCGGCTGGCCGACGCCCTCCTGCAGGCCGAGGTCGACCTGGAGGAGGAGCTCACGGCGGTGACCGGGCGCCGGTCGTCGGCCGCCGAAGGCGTCGAGGTCGAGCTCCTCGCCACCTACGAGGACCTCCGCGTCGAGCTCGGTGGGATCGCGGTGGCCCGCCTCGTGGGCTCGGTGTGTGGTGGCTGTCACCTGGGCCTGTCGGCCGTCGAGGTCGACCGGATCAAGAAGCAGCCGCCCGACGCCCTCGTCCGTTGCGACGAGTGCGGCCGTCTGCTCGTGCGCTGACGGAGCGGCGCCGGTGCTCCTCTGGTTCGCCGGACTGGCCTGGCTCCTGGTCTGGCGGGTGTTCCGCAGCCCGGCGGTGGACTACCGCCTGGTCATCCTCGGAGCCTGTCTGCCGTCCCTCGACCTGCTGATCGGCCGTCCCACCCCGCTGCACACGGTGGCGGCCGCGGTGGTCGTCCTGGCCCTGGTGATGGTGGTGGCGCGAGGGCGCCGGCTCGCTCAGCGCCAGTGGCTCAGCATCCCGATCGGGATGTTCGCCCACCTCGTCCTCGACACGACCTGGGCCGACACCGAGCTCTTCTGGTGGCCGGTGAGCGGCGCCGACCTCGGGGCCCTCGAGGTGCCGGAGGTGTCGTGGCCCCTCGCGCTCGTCGCCGTGCTCGAACTGGTCGGGCTCGCCGTCCTGGTCGGTCTCTGGGTGCGCCTGGGCCTCACCGAGCCCGAGCACCGCGAGCGCTTCCGGCGCACCGGTCACCTGGCCCGGGACCTGGCGTGAGGGGCGGCGAGATCGTCGTGGTCCGCCATGGCCGCACCGCGGCCAACGCCGCCGGGCTGCTGCTGGGGCGTCTCGATGTCCCCCTGGACGACCGGGGTCGAGCCGAGGCGGCCGCCGTGGCTGCGGTGCTGCCCCCACCGGACCTGGTGATCAGCAGCCCGCTGCAGCGGACCCGGGAGACGGCGGCGGCCTTCGGTGCGCCCGTCGAGGTCGTGGAGGAGTGGATCGAGCTCGACTACGGCGAGTGGGACGGCCGGCCGCTGGACGAGGTGCCCGCCGAGGCCTGGGCGGCCTGGCGGGTCGATGACGACTTCGCCCCGCCCGGCGGTGAGTCCCTCGGACGGCTCACCGCACGGGTCCACGACGCGCTCGACGACCTGGTGGCCCGCCTCGACGGCCGCCGGGCGGTGGTGGTCACCCACGTGTCGCCGGTCAAGGCCGCCGTGGGCTGGGCCCTCGACATCGGGCCCGCGGTGGCCTGGCGCACCTTCGTCGCCCCGGGGTCGATCACCCGTGTCGGGCTCGGCCCGACGGGACCGGTCCTCCGGGCCTTCAACGAGACGGCGCACCTCCCCGCCGTTTGACCACGGGGAGTGGTCAGGCCAGGCTGGGGGAGTGGCGGGCTCGGTGGTGGCGCGGTTGGGGGCCTCGATGGGCCTGGTGATCATCCTCCTCGCGGGGGTGGCGCTGGCCGGGGGCTCCGTCGCCGCCGTGCTCCTCGCCACCGTCGACGACACACCGGCGGCCGAGCAGGCGGCCACCGAGTCCGCCGACGTCGAGCTGTTGCGGTGCGGGCAGAACCTGCGCCGCATGACCGCCGGGGTCCGGGTGACCAACACCTCGTCGGCGCCCAGCGACTACTTCATCGACCTGGCGTTCGTGCGGGGGGCCGGCGCCGAGGTGGTCGAGGTCGCGCAGGTGGTCATCGAGGACGTCGAGCCCGGGGCGACCCGTCGGCAGGCGGTGGTGAGCACCCGACCTCCGCCGGCGGGCTTCGACTGCCGGGTCGGCGACGTGGACCGCCTGTCGGCCTAGGGCTCAGTCGTCGCTCTGGCGGGCCCGGCTGGGGGCGACGCGAGGCGGTTCGTTGGGTTGCTTGGGGTAGACGGGCGGCCACGGCGCATCCATGAGCCCGGCGGCCATGTCCGCCTCGTGCAGGGCCAGCAACGGCTCGAGGGACTGGGGACGGTCGGGCATGTCGGCCCACGGATCGCCCCGCTCGACGAGCCGGGCGGGGACGGTGGCGATGGTCAGCTGGTCGGGTTCGACGGTGGCCACCTCGTCCCACGCCAGCGGGGTGGAGACCTGGCCGCCGACGCGGGAGCGGGCCGACCAGGCGCTGAAGACCGTCTTGTGGGGGGCGTTCTGGTTGAAGTCGATGAACACCCGGGTGCCTCGCTCCTCCTTCCACCAGGCGGCGGTGACCAGGTCGGGACGCCGGCGTTCCAGCTCCCGGGCCACCGCGACCGCGGCGGCCCGGACGTCGTAGCTGTCCCACCGCGGCAGCAGGCGGGCATAGATGTGCAGGCCCCGGTTGCCGGTGGTCTTCGGGTGGGCCTCGACGCCGACCTCGTCGAAGAGCGCCTTCACCTCGCCCGCGGCCTCCCGGATCTGGTCGAAGGTGACCCCGGGCTGGGGGTCGAGGTCGATCCGCAGCTCGTCGGCGTGGTCGGGATCGGCCCGGGTGTAGGGCCAGGTGTGGAACCCGAGGCAGCCCATGTTCACCGCCCAGAGGATGTGGGCCAGGTCCTCGGCCACCAAGGCGTTGGAGGTGGTGCCGTTGGGGGTGCTGACCACCATCGTCGACAGCCAGTCGGGCGCGCCCGCCGGGACGCGCTTCTGGAAGAAGGACTTGCCGGCGGCGCCGTCGGGGAACCGTTGCAGCAGGGTGGGGCGACCGACCATGGTCCGCATGAGGGGCTCGGCCACGGCCTGGTAGTAGGCGACGAGGTCGGCCTTGGTCTCACCCCGCTCGGGGAAGAAGACCTTGCGGGGACTGGTGATCCGCACGGTGTGGCCGGCCACCTCGAGCTCGACCACCTCCTTGCTCGCCATGGCGGTCACCGTACCGGCGGCCGGTCAGCAGCTCTGGCCCTCGGGGGCGACGGGGACCTCGCCGGCCACCGTGGTGGTGGGCAGGTCGGGCAGCGTGGTGGTGGTGGTCGGGGTCGACGAAGTGGTCGCCGTCGTCGGCGGCACCAGGGTGGTCTTGACCCCGGCGTAGTCGAAGCCGCTGACCACCACCACGTCGGCGGCGTAGGTGTCGGGGACCTGCTCCAGCCGGGCCCCGGCCTCGAGCTGGCTGGCGACGAACTGGGCGGTGGCCTCCTGGCCCGGGCATGTAGCGGATCACCGTCTCGGCGAAGTCGAAGCGCTCGGCGTCGCCCGTGCCCGGTGAGGTGTCGAACCCGAGGGACGCCAGGCCGTCGGCGACCTCGGTGGCCTGACCGGAGGTCCCGGTTCCGTTCTGCACCAGCACCGACACCGATGCGGCATCGGCGGCACCGGCGCCGGCCCCGGGCTCGGCCACGCCCCGGAAGATGTTCAGCCGGGTCTCGTTGGCCTCGTTGTCGATCTGGCGCAGGATGCTCTGCTCGCCGACGAAGTCGAAGTAGGTGTCCAGGGACATCGTGCGCAGGTCCTCGGGGGCGAAGCTGCGGAAGCGCTCACCGAGGTGGATGAGGTCGTCGACCGACAGGCTCTCGTCGATGGACACGCTGCCCAGCCCGGCGTTGATGAGGGCGTTGAGCGTGATGGGGTTGCGGATGCCCTTGTCGATGGCCCGCTGGATGGCGTGGCGGATGAAGTCCTGCTGGCGGGAGATGCGGCCGAGGTCACTGGTGCCGTCGTCCTGCCACTCGCCGTCCTCCAGGTAGTCGAGGTGGCGCGAGCGGACATAGGCCAACGCCTGGTCGGCGCTGAGGGTGATGCAGCCGGTGCGGGTGATGTTGAGGCCGGTCTGGGTGTCCCGCAACTCCTTGTCGAAGTACATGGGGACGCCGTCGACGGCCTCCACCAGTTCCTGGAAGCCCCGGAAGTCCACCTCCACGTAGTGGTTGATCGGGATGCCGAAGTTCTCCTCGATGGTGGCGATCAGCGAGTCCCGACCGGCGGACAGCGCGGCGTTTATCTTGGACTCGCCCCAGTTGGGGATGGTCACCCAGAGGTCGCGAGGGAAGGACAGGAGCTGGGCCTGGGCCTCGTCGGGGTCGACCCGCAGGACCATGATCGTGTCGGAGAGGACGCCCTGGTCGACACGGACGGCGGGGTCGTCAGGATCGAGCCGCTCGGCGCTGTCGGTGCCGACCAGCAGGTAGTTCTGGGGCTCGCCGGGGTCGACGGGTTCCTCGGTGAGGATGTCGGTGCCGATGTCGAGGCGCTGCACCTGGTCGAGCTTGTCGTTGGCGTAGCCCAGGGCCGCGGCCAGCCCGAGGGTCATCACGACCATGCCGATGTTGAAGGTGATCAGGAGGCGTTGCGGCCAGGACCGCCGTAACCGCCGCCCTTCCGCGTCCCGGGCCACCGCAGGAGGGTATCGACCGTCGGGGCCGAGGTTCAGTCGGGCAGCATCGGGACGCTGAAGCCGGTGCTGCGGCCGAGCAGGACCGCCCGGCTGATCGCGCCGTTGCCGAAGCGTTCGTGGACGTCGTCGAGCACCGTGTCGAGGGCACTCCCGCTCTGCCGGTCGAACGGCAGCGTGAGTTGGACAGCACCCCGGTCATCGAGGTTCCCCACCGCCACGCCGACCAGGGTGAGTCCACCCCGCTCCCGGATGAGGGGCCCGGCCTCGGCCAGCAGGCGCCGGACCGTGGCCAGGATCGTGGGGGTGTGGGCGGTGGCCCGGTCGAGGCTGTGCGACCGGGTGGCCCGGGTGAAGTCGTCGAAGCGCAGGCGGAGGGTGACGGTGCGCCCCACCCGCTCGGCCCGCCGCATCCGTCGGGTCACCCGGTCCACGATGGCCACCAGGGTGGCGTCGATGTCCGCCGCGGTCTTGGGTCGACGCCCCAGCGCGCACTGCGAGCCGATCGACCGGCGCCGCCGGCCCACCTCGACCCGCCGCGGGTCGCGGTTGTGGGCCAGGGCGTGCAGGTGGTGGCCCGACGCGCGGCCGAGCATCGCGGCGAGGTCGTCCTCCTCGACGCGGGCCACGTCGCCCACCGTGTGGATCCCGCGCTGGTGGAGCTTGGCCGCGGTCACCGGCCCCACACCCCAGAGCCGCTCGACCGGCAGCGGGTGCAGGAAGGCCATCTCCTGGTCGGGCGGGACCACGAGCAGGCCGTCGGGCTTGCCCACTGCGCTGGCCACCTTGGCCAGGAACTTCGTGCGGGCCACGCCGACGGTGATCGCCAGCCCGACCCGCTCGCGCACCGCTCGCCGCAGGGCCACGGCGATCTCCACCGGCGTCCCCGAGACCCGCCCGAGGCCGCCGACGTCGAGGAAGGCCTCGTCGATGGAGAGGCCCTCGACCAGCGGCGTGGTGTCCTCGAACACGGCGAACACCGCCTTGCTGGCCTCGGTGTAGGCCGCCATCCGCGGCGGCACCACCACCGCCCCGGGACACAGCCGCCGGGCCTGGGCCCCGCCCATCGCCGTGCGCACCCCGAACGCCTTGGCCTCGTAGCTGGCCGCCAGCACGACCCCGCCCCCGACGATCACCGGCCGCCCCCGCAGCCGGGGGTCGTCCCGCTGCTCGACCGACGCGTAGAACGCGTCGAGGTCGGCATGCAGGATCGTCGCCAGCCCGTCGGACACGAACACATGTTCGCACAGATCGAGGGGAGCGCGCCCCGCAGCAATCCCTTCGATCGCCTCGTCCGTAGAGGAGGGGGACGTCGACGAAAGGGACGTGACGATGAGGCGCTACTTCTTGGTGATCCTGGTTGCAGCCGGGCTCCTGCTGGCCGCATGTGGGGACGACTCCTCCTCCGGGGACGACGCCTCGTCGTCGGACACGACCGCGGCGGTGGATGACCCGTATGGCTCCACCGACACCACCGAGACCACGGTGGCGCCCGACGACACCGGTTCGGCGACGGTGGCCGTGGCCGAGATCGATGGCGTGGGCGAGGCCCTCGTGGGCCCCGACGGCCTGACGCTCTACCTGTTCGAACAGGACGACGGCCTCACCTCGGCCTGCACCGACGCCTGTGCGGACGCGTGGCCCCCGCTCGTCGCCGACGGGGATCCGGTCGCCGGCGACGGGGTGGACGCGGCCCTCCTCGAGGTGGCTGAGGGCGGTCAGGTGGCCTACAACGGCCATCTCCTCTACAACTTCTCGGGCGACAGCGCGGCGGGCGACGCCAACGGTGTCGGGATCCCGTCGTGGTTCCCGGTGGACCCGGCGGGGGACGCCATCAGCTGACCGGCGTAGCGTTCGGGCCATGTGGGACGCGTCGGACGAGGCGCTCCTCGCCGGGTTCGCCAGCGGCGACCCGACGGCGGAGGCCGCCTTCGTCCGACGCTTCCAACGCCGGCTCTTCGGCCTCGCCGTCACGATGGTGGGCGAGGACGAGGCGGCCGACGTCGCCCAGGAGGCCTTCGTGCGGGCGTGGCGCCACGCCGGCGCCTTCGACCCCCGGCGGGGTTCGGTGGCCACGTGGCTCTCGACCATCACCCGGAACCTGGCCCTGGACCACCTCCGGGCTCGCCGAGTCCCGTCCTGTCGGACGCGGTCGACCCGGTGACCCTCGTGCTGGCGGCCACCACGCCCGGCCCCGAGGATCGGGCGGTGCTGGCCGATGACACCGGACGGGCGGTCGCCGTGGTCAGCCGCCTCCCCGAGAGCCAACGGCGGGCGTTGGTGCTCGCCGCGCTCGGGGGCCGCACGGCTCGGGAGATCGGCGAGATCGACGGTGTGCCGCTCGGGACGGCCAAGACCCGGATCCGCACCGCCCTGCACGCAGGTCCGGGCGGCCCTGGCCGAGGACGAGGCCCCCCGTGACTGACGACCGGCGGCCCTGCGAGGCGGCCCGGGCGCTGGCCGCGGAGCTGGCCCTCGGCGTGGCCGAGGGCGCCGACCGGGGGACGGCGCTGGCCCACCTGGCCGGGTGCGCCGACTGCCGGGCCGAGGTCCGGCGACCTGACCGACGCGGTGGATGCCGTGGTGGCCCTGGCGCCGGAGGCCGAGCCTCCCGCCGGCTTCGAGTCGGCCGTGCTGGCTCGCATCGAGCGACGAGCGGGCGACCATGCCCGGCCGTCGGCCCTGGCTCCTGGCGGTGGCGGCCGCCGTGTTGCTGGTCGCTCGGCATCGGGGTGGGCTCTGGTGGCTCGCGGACGGGGCGGGGCGACGTCGGTGGCCACCGCCCGGATGGAGGCCCCCGGATGGCGAGACGGTGGGCGAGGTCTGGCGCACGGGCGAGGCGGATGCGACCGTGTTCGTGTCCGTCCCGGCCTGGGCCGGGATCGACACGGTCGGCGCCGATGCCCCTCGTTACGCGCTGCGCCTCGAGTTCGTCGACGGCGACGAGGTCGAGGTCGGCGACTTCGCCCTCGGCGACGGCGTGGCCTCCTGGGCGGTGCCCGACCGACCTCGACGGCGAGGACATCCGAGCGGTGTCGGTGATCGACGACACCGGTCGCGTCTGGTGCACCGGCCGCTTCGCCTGACCTCGACGAGCAGCTGGGCGAGGCAGGATGGCCCGGTGAACGCCGAGCAGATCCGGAGTGGCCTGAGCCACCCGGTGATCGACGCCGATGGCCACCAGATCGAGTACCTGCCCCTCGTGCGGGACCTGCTCGTCGAGGACGCCGGCGAGGAGGTGGCGGCCGGATTCGACATCGTGCTCGGCGCGGGTGGCCTCGTGCGCTCCCTCAGTCCGACCCAACGCCGGGACCTGGGCATCACCCGACCGCCGTGGTGGGGCCTTCCGGCCGCCAACACCCTCGACCGGGCCACCGCCATGCTGCCGAGCCTCCTGCGGAGCCGCCTCGACGAGCTGGGGATCGACGTCGCCGTGCTCTATCCCACCTACGGCCTGATCCCGACGGCCCTGGATGATCCGACGCTTCGGCCGGCGCTCGCCCGGGCCTTCAACCGGGCGACCGCCGAGGTCTACGACGGCCAGGGTGACCGCCTCGTGCCAGTGGCCGTCATCCCGACGTTCTCGCCCGACGAGGCCGTCGCCGAGCTGGAGCACACGGTCGGCCAGCTCGGCCTGCGGGCCGTGGTGATGGGCGGCGTGATCCCGCGCCCGGTCCTCGGCGCCGAGGGCGTGCGGGGCGCCCGCTGGATCGACACGCTGGGCCACGACTCGGTTCACGACTACGACGTGCTCTGGCGCCGATGTGCCGAGCTCGGGGTCACCCCCACCTTCCACGCCAGTGGATTCGGGTGGGGCAGCCGGACGTCCACCACGAACTACGTCTACAACCACCTCGGCAACTTCGCCGCCGCGGGTGAGGCCACCTGTCGTTCCCTGGTGATGGGAGGCGCGCTGCACCGGTTTCCCGAGGTCCGGTTCGCCTTCCTCGAGGGCGGTGCGGCGTGGGCTGCGGCGCTGTTGAGCGACCTGATCGGGCACCTGGAGAAGCGGGGGGCCACCGCCATCGACCACTACGACCCGATGCGGGTGGACCGTGACCGGTTGCTCGCGCTCGTCGACGAGCACGGCCCCCCGTCGGTCGTGGCCCGCCGGGACCGACTCGATGACGCCGTCCTGACCCTGCTGTCGGACCCCGACGAGCCAGTCGCGGATCGGGACGAGTTCGCGGCCTCGGGCCTCCGAACGGCCGAGGACGTGATCGCCTCGTTCGCGGGTCAGGTGTTCGTCGGTTGTGAGGCCGACGACCGCCTCAACCCCCTGGCCTTCGACCGGGACCTGCTGCCGGGTGGCCGACCGCTGAACGCCCTCTTCGCCAGCGACATCGGCCACTGGGACGTCCCCGATGTGCGGGACGTGCTGCCGGAGGCCTGGGAGGCGGTGGAGGAGGGCCGGGTCAGCCCGGAGGACTTCGAGGCCTTCACCTTCGCCAACGCCGTGCGCCTCTGGGGCCCGGACGTGTTCGCCGGCACGACGGTCGCGGACCGGGTCGTCGTTCCGGGGCGATGACTCCGGGGCCGGTCTACTGGCCGGTCTGGGCCTGGGGGTAGCCGCGGGCGACGGTCCGGGCCAGGATCCCGAGGGTGGCCCGCAGGGCGCCCTCGGAGAGGATCGGGAAGATGTCGGCCTCCCGCCAGACCGGGTCGATCTCGGACCAGTCGTAGTACGAGGTGACCAGCGTCCCCTCGTCGGTGGGCTCGAGGCGGTAGCCGTAGACGTGGCCGATCGGCGGCTCGATCTGACCGAGGATGGTCCAGGCGATCTCCCGGTCGGGCTCGAACGCGGTGATCACCACGGTGACGTCGTACTTGCCCAGCGGGTAGTCGTTCAGGGCCTCACGGTCCATGTGGACGACGAACTGGTCGCCGACGGCGTTGACCGGTCCACCGGTGGCGTCCAACAGCATCCCCGAGCTGTCGATGGCCACGTGCCCCTGGGGGTCGGCGAGGACGGCGAAGACCGCCGCCGGCTCGGCCTCGATCGTGCGCTGGACCTCGATGCGTTCGTCAGCCATGAGGCCAGCCTCGCAGGCCTCAGGCCATCCCGTACGCCCGGCTCGGGCGGAGGCGGACGAGGACCCGCTTGTCGGCGACCATCGCCCGGCGGTAGTCGTCCCAGTCGTCGTGCTCGCCGGCCATGGCCCGGTAGAGCTCGATGAGGCCTTCGACGGCCGCATCGTCGGGCTGGGCGGCGACGGGGGAGAGCTCGACGTCCGCTTCTATGACCACGTAGGCGTAGAAGTCCTCCTGGGTCACGTGCAGCGCGGCCCAGGGCTCGCGCACCAGGTTGTGGTACTTGGCCCGGTCCGCGGTGATCGAGATGCCGATGGTCCCATCGTCGAGGACGGCGTGCATCACGTTGGACAGCTGCGGGCGGCCGTTCGAGCGGATCGTGGTCAGCACCGACTGACCGTGGGCGCGGGCGAAGTCGAGGGCGTGGTCGAGTTCCATCACCAGGTAGCCAACGCTGCGAGCGCCGCGTTGTTCCGACCGACCGGCGGGAGATCAGGGGAGGGGCCCGGTGTCGGGCGGGGTTCTTCGTTGGTCGTCGTCGATGAGCCCCGTGGGTGGGGGCTGACTGAAGGTGTTGGTGAACCAGCGGTTGTGGGGCCCACAGCGGGTGTCGGCGGCGTCGACGTCGGTCCGTCCGTCCCGCTGCCATTCGGGGTCGTGGTTGGACTGGAGTCGAGGGCCGGTGCGATCGCAGCCGTAGGGATGACAGCAGCGCCGGAACCGGGCGCGGAGAGCATCGGCCTGAGACCTGGTGAACAGGCGGCGTTCCCGGCCGTAGCGGAGCGGGACGCCGTCAGGGTCATGGAGATAGCCCCGGATGGTGCCGGTGAGCAGGGCCAGGACGATGGTGTTGACGGTGACCACGACCCCGTCGTCGGTCTCGTGGAGCGAGTCGGGTCCGAGCTCGATGGCGTCCAGGGCCTCGGTGAGGTCGAAGTCCTCGTCATCGTCGGTGTTGAGGGCCTCGTGGAGGACCTCGAGGATCTTGGTCATCAGCTCCGTGTCGTTGTGGAGGTTGATGACCAGACGGGACGGTCCGAGATCGCCGTCGAAGGCGGCGGAGCGCTCGGCCATCAGCAACATGGCATCGGACCGGCGCTGGGGGTTGGTGCGTTGGAGCTCGCTGGGCAGCGGCGCCCGGCCCAGCCGGTCCCGGGCCTCGGCGACGTCCGCGGCGTAGAGGTGGTCCACGAGACGCTGGAACTCCCCGTTCCACCGGGTGAAGTCGAGCGGCGGCATCCAGGCATCGATCGCGCCGCAGCCTTCGAAGGTGCGGGAGGCGTGGGCCCAGCGGTCCCGGATCTGTTGCTTCTCGCGTTCGCCGGCGTCGTGGGGCCGGTTGCGGTGGATGTAGTAGGTGACGATCAGCTCGAAGTCACAGAACCGCCGCCGGATGGCGGCGTCCAGCAGGCGGGCCTCGTGCTCGCGGTAGGTGTCGTCATCGGTGTGGCGGCGGGCCTTGTCCAACACGTCGATGTGGCGGGCAGTGATGTCGCCGTTGCGCAGCGCCACCTCGGCGAGCGGGTGGTGCAGGAGCCGATTGGCAAGGCGGCGGCGCAGTGTGGCCTCGTCGATCTGCTCGTGGCAGTTGTGGCCGAACCAGCCGATCACCGAGGCGTGGCCCTGGACCCGCTGCTCGTGGGTGGCCTCGAAGGCGGTGATGGCTGCCGCATCGAGCGCCGCCAGCTTGTTCCGCATCCGGCTGATGGCGACCAGGCTCTCGGCCTTGGTCTCCCCGGGCAGGCCGTGGAAGTCCAGCTTGTTGGCCAGATCGATTTGGTGTTCGAGGTCCGCCAGTTCGCTGGTCACGCCGACTGATCACCCCCGGATCCTTGGGAAATGGGTACACTTGTACTCTAGTGAGGGGGTCTGACAGTCAAGTTCAGTTGGAGGTCGGCTCGACGAGGGCCAGCAGTGAAGCCGTCGGCCCGCGGCGGGGGCTCCCATTCGCCGACCGTGCGCTGTGGTCCAAACTCGGGACCGGCCGTGCCTCGAATCGGGTAAGACCTCAGGCCCGGACCGCGAGGAGGGGCATGCGCAAACTGGTCATCCCGGCGATCGGCATCGCCCTCGTCGCCATCGACTTCCGTCCCGGTCCCGTCGACCTGCTGGTCGACCCGGTCGGCTGGGCGATGGTGGCGGTCGGGGCGTGGATGCTCCGGGCCCGCTGGGTCGCCGGCCTCGCCGTCGCTGCGGGTCTGCTCAGCACGGCCGGCGTCCACTTCGCCTACCGGTATGTGTTCGTCGATCCCTCGACCCACGAGGTCACCGAGTACTGCGAGTCGGCCATCGCCTGCACGCCGCAGTTCCGCTTCGACGACCTGACCGACGGGCGCACGATGGTCCTGACGCTGGCCGCGGTGCTCGGCGCCGCGGCCCTCGGCCTGCTCGCCCACGTCCTGCGCACCGATGTCGGCTCCGCCGGAGCACCAGGTCACCCTGCGTCGCCAGCTGCGGGTCCTCGAGGTGCTCATCCCGGTCACCTGGGCCGGGCCCATGCTGGTGCTGGCGGCCAAGGCCGTGACCTCGGACAACACCTACGACCCGATCTGGAACGGCAACCCGGCCTACATCGGGGCCATCCGGGGCCTGGTGCTGCTCTGGCTGGCCGTCGTCCTGGTCATGTTCGCCAACGAGATCCCTCGCCCCGTGAGGAACTCCCGGTCGCCCACACCCGGAGCCGCCGTCGGAGGCTGATCCACAGCGACGGGGGATCGGCGGGAACCAGCGGGCACCCCGGGGACGTCCTACGGGCCAGTCAACCGAGGAGCCCGCCATGTCCACCCTGCGTCCCCACCGACTGGTTGCCGCTGTGCTGGCGGCCGCCGCCCTGGTCGCCGTGACCGCCGCACCCGCCGGGGCCTGCGGCGGTCTCGTGGGCGAGAACGGCACCATCCAGCTCACCCGGACCTCGACGCTGGCCGCCTACCACGACGGGGTGGAGCGCTACGTCACGTCCTTCGAGTTCACCGGCACCGGTGAGTCGGTCGGGCTCGATCATCCCGCTGCCCGGCGATCCCGACGAGGTGGTGCGGGGCGGGGACTGGACCCTGCAGCGGCTGGCCCAGGAGGTCGCCCCGCCGTCGGAGGGCGACGCGTCGGCTGACTCCGCGGCCGGCGTCGCCGAGAGCGCCGAGGTGCTGCTCGAGACCCAGATCGACGCCCTCGACATCACGGTCCTGCGGGGTGGCGGTGACGAGGTGGGGACCTGGGCCCGGGACAACGGCTTCCTGCTCACCCCCGACGCCCCCGAGATGCTCGACTTCTACGGGCAGCGCAGCGAGATCTTCATGGCCGCCCGCTTCGACGCCACCCGAGCCGCCGAGCTCGGCCAGACCGCCGGCGACGGCACCCCGATCATGCTGACGATCCCCACCGACGCCCCGTGGGTGCCGCTGCGCATCCTCAGCCTCGGCCTCGACGGCTCGGAGCTGGTGGAGGCCGACGTGTTCCTCCTGACCGACGACGAGCCCGACCTGCTGGCCGGTGGACCTGGTCTCAGCCTCGAGCGCAGCGAGGCGGCCGACGCCCTCGCTGCTCGACGACCTGCGCTCCGACGTCGGCATGGAGTGGGTGCCCGAGGTCGATGTGGTTCACCTACCTGGCCGTGGACGCCGAAGCCCGAGACCTCGACTACGACCTGGCGGTGTCGGCCGACGACGAGCACCCTGCCGACCCTCGCCGACACCGGCGTGACCGCCCCCGAGGTCCGACCGGTCTCGGCCCCCGACCGCGGGCCTCCCGCTCTGGCCCGCTGCCGCCGGCGGACTGGTCGCTCTCGGGCTGGTGGTCGTCCTCCTCGGTGGGGACCGTCGCTCCGGCGGGGTGCCGGCGTGAACCGGGTCGCCCGCGTCGGCCTCGCCTTCGGGGCCGGCGCCTTGGTGGCCTCGATCGGCTACGCCGTGGACGCCGCCGGATCCGAGCAGGAGGCCCTCGGCCCCGGGGTCGTACAGGTCGAGGTCGGCATCGAGAACAGCCGGTTCGACCTCGGCCCCCTCCGGGTGCAGGAGGGCACCCTGGTGGAGTTCGTGGTCCAGAACGACGACCCGATCGACCACGAGCTGGTGGTCGGCGACGACGAGGTCCATGCCCGCCACGCCGGAGGCACCGAGCGCCGGCACCCGCCGGTGCCCGGGGAGGTCAGCGTGGCCCCCGGTGACCGGGCCCTGACCTTCTATGAGTTCACCGAGCCCGGCACCATCGTCTACGCCTGCCACCTCCCCGGCCACCTCGCCTACGGCATGCAGGGCACCATCGAGGTCGTCCCCGCCGGCTGAGCGTCGTCGCCCGGCGCTCACTCCGTCGAGGCCGAAGCGGGCGCACCGAGGGGTCCCTACTAGGTTCGCCGGATGATCCATGTGCGGCGGCGTCTGTTCAGCTCAGTTCTCTTGGCGGCGATCGCCGCGGGCCTGGTCCTCGGCGCGGCGTCCCCGGCCCAGGGGGCGGCGCTCTGTGTCAACCCCGGGGGGACGGGGGGATGCTTCGCGACGATCCAGGGAGCGATCGACGCGGCGGCGAACACCGGCGACACCATCACCGTCGCCGCGGGCACCTACAACGAGAGCAAGGTGCTCGTGAACAAGAGCGTCACGATCACGGGCGCCGGGCCCGGCCTGACGATCCTCGACGGACAGAACATCGCACCGACGGGGTCGGGCCTGCTGCAGGTACAGACCACCTTCGGCAACGTGACCATCTCCGGGATGACGATCCGGAACGCCGGGTTGAACGCGCCTTGGCCGGTACGCCATCTTCGAGAAGACCCAGGTGCCGAACCTGACCAACACGTTCGAGAACCTCGCCATCGAGGGCGTCGGGGCCAACTTCGACAACGGGATCTACAGCTACAACTCCCAGTCCAACCTCATACTCCGCTCGAGCACGATCACCGGCACGGGAGGCAACCCGGTCCTGGTGGAGCAGCACTCCGGACCCCTCGACATCGACGGGAACCAGATCACGCCCGCCTCGTCTGCCTCTGGCTCGAGCATCTTCGTGATGACCTATGGCAACGTCAACGTCACGACGACGCAGCGGGTGCGCAACAACACCATCACCATCCGCGGCGTCACGTTCAACGGCGCGGTACTCGAGCAACATCGCCGGCACCGGCACGTTCAGCGACGTGCGGGTGACCGACAACGTCATCACCGGCGTCGTCGCCGGCTCCGGGGTCTCGCTGCACCAACGGCGACACGGACGCCGGCGGCGCCGAAGGGGTGATCAGTGATGCGCAAGTCGTGGGCAACACCCTCACCGGCACGGGGGTCGCCGGCACACGAGGCATCTCGCACACCGGGAACGTCACGGGCACGAGGGTGAGCGCCAACGACGTCACCAACTTCGAGTACGGACTGAACGCCGCGGTGAACACGGGCGGCGGACCGTCGGGCACCGAGGCGGAGGGGAACCGCTTCGTCGGGAACACGTTGGCGGGGCTCAACAACGGGACCACCAACGCCCTGCTCGCGGAGAACAACTGGTGGGGCTGCAACACCGGTCCCGGCACCGCCGGATGCGATGCCGCGACCGGGGCCGCCCTGGACACGAACCCGTGGCTCGTGCTCAGCGCCACCGTCGCCCCGGACACGCTGCCCGTCGGGACCACCGCAACCGCGACCGCGTCGATCCGAACCAATTCCGACGACGACCTGTACGGCGATCGCCTCTTTGCGGGCCACTCCATCGGCTTCTCGACCGACCGCGGCACGATCGCGCCCGCCTCCGTCCCCCTGACCAACCCCGACGGCTCGGCGTCCAGCACCCTCTCGGGGGGCAACGTGCCGGGCACCGGCACCGTGTCGGCCACCCTCGACTCGGCGACGGCCACCGCGCCCTTCCGGGTGGTCGGGAATGCGCCGCCGCCCCCGCCGCCGCCCCCACCCCCATCTCCGCCGTGCAGCGGGCAGGAGGTCACCGTTCGTCTGGATCTCGATCAGTCACCGACGAACGGTCCGGATGTCATCCGCGGCACGTCCGGCGATGACGTGATCAACGGCTTGGGCGGCGATGACATCATCTGCGCCGGCGGCGGCAACGACATCCTCAGCGGCAACCAGGGCCTCGACCGCATGTTCGGCGGCGGTGGCGACGACGAGATGCGCGGCAACGCCGGCAACGACATCCTGCGAGGCCGTGCGGGTGACGACCTCCTCTACGGACAGGCCGGAGACGACACGCTCGACGGCGGACCGAACACCGACACCTGCCGGGGCGGCACCGGCATCGACACCGCCACCGCGTGCGAGACCACCATCGGGGTGCCCTGAGCGAGGACTGCGGCGGACCAGGGGAGTCTTTCCCCTGGTCAGAGGGGTGGTGACGGTGAGCCGGCTTGTAGGCGGGGTTCTGTCCCCGGGTCCCTTGCGGGGGTCCCGGTGGGTGGCCATCCATCTGAGCGGCCTACCTGGGGATGGGTCCTCTTGCGAGGGCCCGGACGGGCCGTCCGTTCCCCGTTTTGGCCTTGCTCCGAGTGGGGTTTGCCGAGCCGCCCGGGTCACCCCGGACGCTGGTGCGCTCTTACCGCACCGTTTCACCCTCACCTGTGCGGACCCGAGGGCCCGCCATCGGCGGTCTGTTCTCTGTGGCACTTTCCTGCGGGTCACCCCGACCGGCTGCTAGCCGGCACCCTGCCCTGTGGAGCCCCGACCTTCCTCGACGCCGTCAAGCGACGCCGCGGCCACCAGGCCGGCTCACCGTCCCCTCCAGTGTGCCCGAATTCGTGGCGGACGTAGCCTCGGGCCTGTGGAGGACGGGGAGGACTGGGAGGAGATCGAGGCGGGGGAGACGACCTGGCGCTTGGAGACGTCGTTCCTCCGGTCGCACTGGACCTGCCTGTGGGGCCAGGGTTGCCAGGGGATCCGGCCCGAGCCCGCGGAGGCCCTGAACCAGGGCTGCTGCTCGGTCGGGGCCGACCTCCAGGGCGACGAGGCGGCCACCGTGGCCACCCTCGCCCTCTTCCTGAGCCCGGAGGGGTTCCAGCACCACGCCACGGCCGAGGCTGACGGGGGTCTTCAGCGACGACACCCGCACCAACACCCGGGTGGTCGACGACGCCTGCATCTTCCTGAACCGTCCGGGGTTCGCCGGCGGCGAGGGCTGTGCCCTGCACCTGGCCGCCCTGGCCGACGGCGACTCGCCGCTGGACTGGAAGCCGTCAGTCTGCTGGCAGCTCCCGATCAAGGTGGAGTGGGCCGACCGGGAGGGCGGGGGCGAGACCGCCACCCTGCACCGCTGGAACCGCCACGACTGGGGTGAGGTCGGCGACGAGATGGCCTGGTGCTGCACCGAGGGCCCCGAGGCCTACGTGGGTGATCGCCCGGTCATCGAGACCCTGGCCGAGGAGCTCGAGGAGGTCGTGGGTCCCGAGGTGTTCGTGGAGCTCCGCCGCCGGTTGGGGTAGGTGCGGTGGCCCCCGTGGCGTCGGGTCAGAAGTCGAGGGCGGAGAGGTCGGCGTGCCAGCCGGAGGCCCGGGAGACGGCGTCCTGCCAGCGGTCCCGGTCGAAGGTGCCGATCGGCTCGTAGCGCTCGCCGGGGGACCACAGGGCGCGGATCTCTTCGGCGTCGGCCCAGGTGTCGACCGCCAGGCCGGCCAGGAAGGCGGCGCCCAGGGCGGTGGCCTCCCGTATGGGGGAGACCTCCACCGGCCGCTGGGTGGCGTCGGCCACGGCCTGCACGAAGGTCGGGTTGGCCGTCATGCCGCCGTCGACCCGGAGGACGTCGATGGTGAAGTCACCGTCGGCCTCAGCGGACTCGACCAGGTCGGCGCCGGCCTGGGCCACGCCCTCCAGCACCGCCCGCACGACGTGGCGGGCCTCGGTGCCCCGGGTCAGGCCGAACAGGCCGCCCCGGGCGCCGTAGTCCCACTGCGGCGTGCCCAGACCCAGGAGGGCGGGCACGTAGACCACGCCGTCGGTCGAGTCACAGGAGGCGGCCAGGGCGTGGGAGTCGGCCACGTCGTCGATCAGGCCCAGGTCGTCGCGTAGCCACTCCACGTTCGTGCCGGCCGAGAGCATGATGGCCTCGAGGCCCCAGGTGATCGTCCCGCCGAGGCCCCAGGCCACGATCGGGAAGGTGCCCCGGTTGCCCCGCGTCTCGAAGACCGGGCGCTCGGCCCCGACGACCAGGTCGAGCATGCCGCCGGTGCCGAAGGTGATCTTGGCGTCGCCCGGTCGGGTGCAGCCCTGCCCCAGGAGCGAGGCCTGCTGGTCCCCGGCGAGACCGGCGATCGGCGGGGTGCCGTCGAGGGCGGTGGCGGGGGCGATCACCCCGGCGGAGTCCACCACGGTGGGCAGCACCCCCTCGGGGATGTTCAGGGCCGCCAGCAGCTTGGGGTCCCACCGGAGCCCGTCGCCGGAGCGCAGGCCGGTGACCGCCGCGTTGCTGAAGTCGGTCACGTGGGCCGCACCCTCGGTCAGGTGCCACACCAGCCAGGTGTCGACGGTGCCGAAGCGCAGGTCCCGGGACCGGTCGGGGTCGACCTGGTCGAGGAGGTGCCGCAGCTTGGTGGCCGACAGGTTCGGCGCCAGGCGGATCCCGTCGGCCTGCAGCACGAGGCAGTCGCCCACGGTGCGCAGGTCCTGCCAGCCCAGCCCGGGGGCGACCGGCTCGCCGGTGGCCGCGTCCCAGACGATCGTGGACGCTCGCTGGTTGGCGATCCCGACGGCATCGACCGGGCCGGCGTCGGCGAGGGCCCGCCGGGCACAGTCCAGGGCGGCGTGGGCCAGCGCGGTGGCGTCGAACTCGACGAGTCCCGCCATGGGCGAGTCCGGCAGGGTGGCGGTGCGGTGCTCGACGGTGATCGAGGCGTCCGGTGCCACGACCACCGCCCGGACGCTGCTCGTGCCGACGTCGATGACCAGGATGCTCATGTCGCTGCGAGTTCTAGCGCCTCACGGGGCGGCGCGGGACCGCCGGACCCGCAGGCCGTTGGCCACGATCCCACCGACCGTCCCGATGGACGCCGAGAGCATGGCGGAGAACGCGATCGACAGCCACGAGAGGTCCTCGCCGCTGATCAGGTGGCGAACCACGCCGACGCCCTGCACGAGGAGGTAGCCGAGGAGGGCGGCCGCGGCGCCGTGGGCCAGGGGGGCGTGGGGCTGGGCCCGGGCCGCGACGAGGCCGCCGAGGAAGAACGCCAAGGTGATCCAGAAGAACAGGACGGGGACCCACGCGGAGCCCTCCATGGTGTCGTCCTCGGAGAGCAGCAGGCCGATCACCGCCGGTGGCACGGCCAGGATGATGGTCACGAGCGCCCCGGTCAGCACCGAGCGCCGCTCGAGGCGGGGGAACATGGTGGCGGTCACGCGGGTCGGCTCACCCGGGCCAGGGGACCTCGCCGAACGGGCTGGGCAGGCCCAGCTTCCCCGGGTTGAGGATCCCCTTCGGGTCGAGGGCGGCCTTGAGGTCGACGAGGGTGCCGAAGGCGTCGCCGAGGGCGGAGGCCACGAAGCGGGCCCGGTTCAGGCCGATGCCGTGGTGGTGGCTCAGCGCCCCGCCCCCGGCGAGCACGGCTCGGGTGCCGGCGTCCCAGACATCCCGGTAGAACGCGTCCTTGGCCTCCGGGGTCGCCTCGGGGCGCCCGGCGAAGGTGAAGTAGAGGCAGGCCCCGTCGGTGTAGGCGTGGGATTGGTGGGCGCTGACCGCCATCGTCGACTCGACGGCACCGATGGCGTCCAGGGTCGAGCGGTAGATGGCGTCCAGGTCCGCCCAGCGCCCCGTGACCTCCATGGTGTCGACCACGAAGTCCTTGCTGATCAGCGACTCCAGGGCGGCGACGTCGTTGCGGTGCTCGAGCCAGCGGCCCACGAGCGCCTCGTCGAGGCCCTCGGCCGCCGCGCACTCGTCGGCGACCACGCTCATGGTCGCCGCCACCAGGGCGGGGTCCCCTTCGTCGAGCACGAGCAGCACGTGGCGCTCGCCGGTCTGGTAGCTGCGCTGGGCCTCGGTGGCGTCATAGACCCGCAGAACAGCAGGGCGGGCGCCCCGTTGCAGGATCCGGCGACAGGCCTGGTTGGCGGCGTCGAAGGAGTCGAAGCCGTAGGCCGCCCGCTGTTCGGCGGCGGGGAGCGCGTGGATCCGCACCCGGGCCCCGAGGATGACCCCGAGCGTGCCCTCCGAGCCGATGAAGACCTGGTTGAGGTCGGGGCCGACGGCCGCCCGCGGGGCGCCGCCGGTGTGGATGATGCGACCGTCGGCCAGGGCGACATCGAGGCCGACGGCCATGTCCTCGATCTTGCCGTAGCGGTTGGACAGCTGACCCGCCGACCGGCACGCCAACCAGCCCCCGACGGTGGACAGGGCGATGGACTGGGGCCAGTGGCCCATGGTCACCGCGTGCTCGGCCCGCAGGGTGTCCTCCAGCTGGTCACCGAAGGTCCCGGCGGCCACGTCGAGGACCATCGAGGTGGTGTCCACCGAGCGGATGCCGGACAGGGCGCAGAGGTCGAGCAGGACACCGCCGTGGACGGGCACCGAGCCCCCGCAGACCCCGCTGCGGCCGGCGGCGGCGGTGACGGGCACCCCGGCCTCGTGGCAGACGGCCAGGACGGCGGCGACCTCGCTGTCGGTGGTCGGCCGGGCGACGGCAGAGGGACGCCGGCCGACCTGGCCGGCCAGGGCCCAGGTCATGGCCAGGGGCCACCAGTCGCGGCCCGCCTCGGCCCGCTCGGCGTCGTCGGTGCTGACCTCGGTGCACACGCCGCGGAGGCGGGTCAGGAGCGCGCCGTCGACGGCGACGGCGGCGGCCAGGATGCGGTCGGTGGTGGCGGCGGGGTCGTCGCCGAGGGTGATCGGCGCGGTCGGCTGGCCGGGGGGCACGGCGGTCGTCATCAGGAGGTGGGCACCGGGTCGTGGAGGCCGGCGGCGTCGAGCTCGGCCTCCACCGAGTCCCGATAGGCCTCGACCTGGTCCCGCCGTTCGTCGGGGGACCAGCCCAGCTCGTCGCCGATCAGTTCGGCGACGTCGGCGGCGGC
This sequence comes from uncultured Microthrixaceae bacterium, assembly GCA_963777805.1. Classification (GTDB taxonomy): domain Bacteria; phylum Actinomycetota; class Acidimicrobiia; order Acidimicrobiales; family DATDAH01; genus DATDAH01. The sequence goes on from CAVZRY010000003.1 coordinate 86,498, forward strand.
GGCGACGGAGGCATCGGCGGCCAGGAGGCGGGCCCGGGTGCGGCGGCTGAGCACGTCGTCCACGGTGGCGACCATCTCGTAACGGGCGGCGTAGACGGCCTCGGCCCGCAGGTAGGGGAGGCCCTCGACCAGCGGCCGGGCCAGGTCGGGGTCGGCCTCCACCATGGCGAAGAGCACGGGCGACTCGCCACCATGGCGACCGGCCAGGTGCTCGACCTGCTCCGGGCTCAGGCCGGCGACGGCGGTCGTGCGGGCGGTGTCGTGGCCCTTCGCGCCGCGCAGGGCCAGCTTGCGGGTGCGGCTCCGCCGGGCGACGCCTTTGGGGGCCCGGTCGCCGAGGTGCTCGACGACCTCGTCGACGGTGTCGGCGGCCATCTCCCGGTAGGTGGTCAGCTTGCCGCCGTTGATCGAGATGACCCCCGAGTCCCGGGCGGTGACCTTGTGCATGCGGGACAGGTCCGCCGTGCGGGCGCTCGTCGCCGACTTGACCAGGGGGCGGAGCCCGGCCCAGGTCCCGGTGATGTCGGCCGCGGTGATCGTGCCCTCGATGGCGCCGTTGATCGCCCGCAACAGGTACTCGACATCGTCCCGGGTGCACATCGGCTGGTCGACGTCGCCCTCGTAGTCGGTGTCGGTCGTCCCGATGTAGGTCGAATCGCCCCAGCCGACGACGAACACCGAGCGCTTGTCCTTGGGCACGGGGATGACCGCGGCGATGTCGTTCTGGACGAGGGCCCACGGCACCGTGATGTGCACGCCTTTGGCGGGGCGGATGCTGTCGGGGTCGGCGCCTTCGTCGAGGGCCCGGATGTCGTCGGACCACACCCCGGTGGCGTTCACGATCGTGTGGGCGGTCACCGCGATGGTCCGGCCGTCGGCGTCGACGGTGGCGCCGGTGACCCGGCCATCCTCGTCCTTGGTGATCCCCGTCAGGGCGGCCCGGTTGACCAGCGTGGCGCCGTGGTCGAGGGCGGCCGTGCGGGCCACGGCGAGCACCAGGCGGGCGTCGTCGGCCTGGGCGTCGTAGTACAGGTAGGCCCCGGCCAGGCGGTCCCGCCGCAGCGTCGGCATGTGGGCCATGGCCTGGTCGGTCTTGAGGCGCTGGTGGAGCTTGCCGATGCGGAGGCCGCCGGTGAAGTCGTACATCCACATGGCCGAGCCCATGGCCCGGGCCAACCGGCGGCTGATCAGGCCGTCCTTGGTGAAGATCGGGATGAGGAACGGAAGCACCTTCACCAGGTGGGGGGCCGTCTTGCGCAGGATCTGGCGCTCCCGGAGCGCCTGGTAGACGAGTCGGATCTCGCCCTGCTGGAGGTAGCGCAGTCCGCCGTGGACCAGCTTGGAGGACTTCGACGAGGTGCCCGAGGCGAAGTCGTCCCGCTCGATCAGCGCGGTGCGCAGGCCCCGTGAGGCGGCGTCGAGGGCCACGCCGACGCCGGTGATGCCACCGCCGACCACCAGCACGTCGAAGGGGCCGTCGGCCAGGCGCTCCAGGCCCGCGGCGCGGTCGAACTCTCCGGGTCCGGTCATGCGGCGACCAGCCTAGGAGTTGGGGGGGAAGGCGCACCGGGCGCGCCGGGACGGATCTTGTCCGAGGCCCGGAGTGGACCGCTACCGTCCGGATCGTCAACGATTGACCACCAAGCACTGTCCCGCACTCACCGAAGGAGACCTGCCCCGCATGCCTGATCTCAAGGGCTCGAGCACCCAAGCCAACCTCAAGGAGGCGTTCGCCGGCGAGAGCCAGGCCAACCGGCGCTACCTCTACTTCGCCCAGAAGGCCGACGTCGAGGGCTACCCCGACATCGCCGCACTGTTCCGCTCGGTCGCCGAGGGCGAGACCGGCCACGCGTTCGGTCACTTCGACTTCCTCGCCGAGGTCGGCGACCCCGTCACCGACGTGGCCGTCGGCCCGACCGCCGACAACCTGCGGTCGGCCATCGAGGGGGAGACCTACGAGTACACCGAGATGTATCCCGGCTTCGCCAAGACGGCCCGCGACGAGGGCTTCGAGGAGATCGCCGAGTGGCTGGAGACCCTGGCCCGCGCCGAGAAGAGCCACGCCGGCCGCTTCACCGCCGGCCTGGAGAACCTCTCCTAGCACCGGATGTCCGTCGGCCCCGGGAGCGCCGGTCGCTCCCGGGGCGTCGACGGCCCGGTCAGAGCGCCCATGAACGATCCCCTGACCATCGACGACATCGTCGACCAGCGGGCCTATGAACGAGAGCGGCAGGACTTCCGCCGGCACGTGATCGCCCTGAAGCGGCGGCGTCGGGTCGGGGTCGGGCCCCACGTGACCCTGGTCTTCGAGAACCGCGACACCGTGCGGTTCCAGATCCAGGAGATGGCCCGCGTCGAGAAGATCATCACCGACGAGGGCATCCAGTCCGAGCTCGACGTCTACAACCCGCTGATCCCCGGCCCGGGTCAGATCAGTGCGACGCTCTTCGTCGAGCTGACCGACGAGGCCCAGTTGCGGGAGTGGCTGCCCAAGCTGGTCGGCATCGAGACCGAGGTGGAGCTCCGCTTCGGCCCCACCGGCGGGCACCGGGTGCGTTGCCGGGTCGACGAGGCCCACCTGCGCCAGCTCACCCGTGAGGAGATGACCGCGTCGGTCCACTACGTCCACTTCGACCTGGACGACGACGAGGTCGCGGCCTTCGCCGACGGGCCCGTGACCCTCGCCCTGACCCACCCGAACTACGCCCACGAGGTCGTGTTGGGCGAGGGCGCGCGGGCGGAGTTGCTCGCCGATCTGCGGGGCGGGACCTGACGCTCCGTCAGGATTCACTGACGTCGGTGTCAGTTCGCCTTGCGCGGGCCGTCGGATATTGCCGATACTGCGCCGTGCCGACCAAGGGGGGTCGGGCCCCGAGACGGGGGGCAACCGAGGGGAGCTGAGCGGAACCGATGGCCATCGCCGAGATCTGGAACGACCAGGCAGCGTGCCGGGGACTTGACCCCGAGATCTTCTATCCCGTGTCCGAGGAGGAGGCCGAGACCGCCAAGTCGGTCTGCGGCCAGTGTGCGGTGCAGCCCGCCTGCCTCGAGCACGCCCTCGGCTCCCGCGAGCGCGACGGCGTCTGGGGTGGGGCCACCGAGAAGGAACGCCGCCGCATCATCCGGCAGCGCCGTCGGTCCAACTGACGTGACGACGTGACCGCGGCCTTCGCAGGGTGGCCCGCGGTCCTGGCCGAGGTCGCGGCCGGTCACGACCTGGATCCGGCACTGGCCCACGCGGCCATGGAGCAGATCTTGGCGGGCGAGGCGACCCCCGCCCAGATCGCCGGCCTCATCGTCGGGCTCCGCATCAAGGGCGAGACGGTGGAGGAGCTCGCCGCCCTGCGCCAGGCGATGCTCGACGCCGCCGTGCGCATCACCCTCCCGGCGGGCATCGACCCGATCGACACCTGCGGCACCGGCGGTGACCGGGCGGGCACGATCAACGTCTCCAGCATCGCCGCCCTCGTCATCGCGGGCGGCGGCGTGCCGGTGCTCAAGCACGGGAACCGAGCGTCCTCGTCCCAGTGTGGGTCCGCCGACGTCTACGAGGCCCTCGGCATGAGCATCGACCTGGGGCCCGACGAGGTGGCGGCCTCGGTGGCCGAGACCGGGTTCGGCTTCGCCCTCGCCCCCCGCTTCCACGCCTCCATGCGCCATGCGGGCCCGACCCGCAAGGAGCTGGGCATCCCCACGGCCTTCAACTTCCTCGGCCCCATCGCGAATCCGGCCGGTGTCCGCCGTCAGGTGGTCGGGGTGGCCGACGGGGGCATGGCCGAGCGCATGCTCGGGGTCCTGCAGGCCTCGGGCACGACCCGGGCGCTGGTGGTCTACGGCGCCGACGGGCTCGACGAGCTGACGACCACCACCACCAGCACCGTGCACGAGCTGCGGGACGGGTCGGTCACCACCTACGAGGTCGACCCGACGAGCTTCGGCCTGGCCCTCGCGGCGCCCGACGACCTCCTCGGCGGGACGGCCGAGGTCAACGCGGCCGCGGCCCGCGCCGTCCTGGCCGGTGACGCCGGCCCCCACCGGGACATCGTGGTCCTCAACGCTGCGGCGGGCTTCCTGGTGGCCGACGCCGCCGCCGACCTGGCCGAAGGCGTGACCCTCGCCCGAGCCGCGATCGACGACGGCCGAGCCGAGGCCAAGCTCGCCGAAGTCGTCGAGGTCGGCACCCGCCTCAGCACCGACTGAAGCCCTGCGGGGGCGTCAGCGGAGGGTGTGGTCGATGGCGTCGAGCTCGGCGTGGGCCTCGGCCAGGGTGGCGAGGCGCTCGTAGGGGTCGCCGACGGCGTCGCGGTCCAGGGGGCGGCGGATCGACAGGGCCAGGCGGTCCAGCTCGTCGGCCTCGGCGCGCAGGGCCCGGAGGGCGGCGGCCCGGGAGGCGTAGGGCTGACGGGCGGCGAGCACGACCCGGCGGTCCAGTTCGACGGCGTGGTCGGCCACGGCCAGCGGGAGCTCCCGTCCGCTGTGGACCGAGGCCACCCGGACGGTGGTCTGCAGGCGGCGGTGGAGGCGGGCCGGGGTCGAGGGCACGACCAGCCAGCGCAGCGGGGCGGGCGAGGCCACCTTGGGGTGGACCCGGTTGCGGCGACGGAGGCGCCAGCGCACGACCAGGACGGGCACGACCATGCCCAGGGCGACCACGATGCCGATGCTCAGGAGGGCGGTGAGCAGATCCGACACGCCCTCAGGCTACCGGCCGGCGCCCTCGCCGTCCGGGCGTGAAGGTCGGGAGGCGGGGATAGGGCGAGGCCAGGCCCCCTTCACAGTGGGTCAGGCGGAACTGGCCGGCTCGTTCGTCGAGCCAGCGGGACACGCAGAGCAGCTCGTCGACCTCGCTGGTGGTCACCACGACGCCGTCATCGGCCGCCGTGACCTCGAGGCCCAAGGGTGGCTGGTGGTCGGACCAGGACCGCACCAGGTGGCCGTTGACCAGCTCGGCGCCGCCGCCGTCGTCGAGCTCGATCAACATCCGGCCGGCCCGGCGCAGGCGCTCGAGCCGGCGCTGGCGCTCGAGGGCGGCGCTCAGGGCGGCCGCCCGCTCGCGGACGTCCGCCGCCTCCTCGAAGCGCTGGTCCCGCGCCAACGCAGCCATGCGCTCCCGCAGCGGGGCCAGGAGGATCTCGGGCTCCCGGGTGAGGCCCCGCAGCGCCCGTTGGACCAGGCGGTCGTAGTCCTCGGTGCCGACCGTTCCGGCGCACGGGCAGGTGGCCACGCCGAGTTGGGCCGGGGCGCACGGGGCCTCACGGCGGCCGTTCGGGCGACCCGTGCAGCGGCGGAGCGGCACGGTGGTCTCGATGGCCTCGGCCACCCGCTTGGCGAAGCGGGCGCTGGGCAGCGGCCCGAGGTAGAAGGCGCCGTCGTCGCGCGTGGTGCGCACGACCGAGAGCCGGGGGAACGCCTCGCCACAGGTCAGCTTCAGGTACGTGTAGCCCGCCGACCGCGTCCCGACCTTGTTGAACCGGGGCATCCACTCGGCGATGAGCCGGACCTCGAGCACCTCGGCCTCCAGGGGGCCGTCACAGACGGTGTGGTCGATGGTGACGGTCTCCCGCAGGAGCTGGGCCACCTTTCGGCGGCGGTCGCTGGAGAAGTAGCTGCGGACCCGGGTGCGGAGGTTGGCCGCCTTGCCGACGTACAACGGTCGGCCGTCCCGGTCCCGGAAGACGTAGACGCCCGGACGGCGGGGGAGACGGTTGGTCAGCTTCAGCTTGGCCGCCTGCGGGTGGCGGTCGATCTTGGGCAGCCCGAGCAGGTCGTCGAGGCCGAGCACGCCCGAGGCGACCGGCCCGCTCGAGCAGGACGTGGAGCAGCTCGCCGGTGGCCAGCGCGTCGTCGAGGGCCCGGTGGCTGGGCTTGTGGCTGAGCCGGAAGTGCTCGGCCAGGGTGCCCAGGCGGTTGTTGCGGACCTCGTCGCCCAGCAGGCGACGGGCCAGCGCGACGGTGTCCACCCGCGCCACGTCGGGCGTGGCCCGCCCGGTCCGCTCACAGGCGGCCCGCAGGAACCCCAGGTCGAAGCCGATGTTGTGGCCCACCAGGACGGCCTCCCCCCAGAACTCGAGCAGCGACGGCAGCACGGACTCGATGGTCGGGGCCGGCCCGAGCATCGAGTCGGTGATCCCGGTGAGGACGGTGATGACGGGCGGAACGGTCCGGCCTGGGTTGACCAGCGTCTGGAACGTGCCGAGGCACTCGCCGCCGCGGAGCAGGACCGCGCCCACCTCGGTGATGCGGTCCTCGGCGGCCGAGCCGCCGGTCGTCTCCAGGTCGACCACGCAGAAGGTGACCTCCGACAGGGGGGTGCCCAGGTCGTCGAGGGTGGCCTGTCCGGGGAGCATCACGTCCCGCCCCGGAGCGAACTGGTGTTCGTCACGTCCGCCATGGTGGCACATCGGTACGGTTGGGGTGTGACCGGTCCGCGCTTTCGCTGCAACGCCTGCGGGAACCTGACCCGGTTCGACGTGGTCGCCAGCCGTCGCACCCGGGCGTTCCACCACTACACGGTCGGCGGCGAGCTGACGGTGGAGGACGAGGAGGTCCTCGAGGAGCGCGTCGAGGACGTCGCCTGCCGCTGGTGCGGCAACGGCGACCACATCGAGACGCTGTCGGCCGAGGACGCCGCCGCCGTCACCGAGGACGCGACCTGAGCGGTGCGCCGGTGGACCCCGGGGTGGTCCGCTCGGCCCTCGAACGGGCGCTGGAGGTGGCCCGCGAGGGGGTGGAGGCCACGCCGACGGTGGCCGCGCCCAAGGCGCTGACCCGCTACCTGAGCTTCCAGAAGCTGACTGGCCCCGCACTCGCCGCGGTCCTCCGGGTGCTCGACGACGACGAGGACTTCCGGCAGCGGGTCCTGGCCTCGACGGGGCCCGGTGACGTCACCGCCGCAGGATGGTTGGCCCTGACCCGTCCTCCCGGTTGGGAGGACCTGCTCCGAGCGGTGGCGGCCGGCCAGGACGAGGCCACGGGGACCCAGGAGGCCGAGCGTCGACTGCGCGACCTCCAGCGCTCGCTGGAGGCCTCCGATCGCAAGCGGGTCCACGCCGAGGCCGAGCTGGGCCGCCACCGGGACGAGACCGAGGCCGCCACGGAGGAGCTGGCCGCCCTGCGCCGGGACCGTCGCCGCGCCGAGGAGGCACTGTCCTCCGCCGAGCGCCGGCTGGCCGAGGTGGAACAGAAGCTGGAGGACCGGGAGACCCGCCTGGCCGAGGCCCAGGGGGCCCGGGAGGCCCGGGAGCACGAGCTAGCCCAGGCCCAGGCCCTCCTCGCCGACGCGGTGGGCCGAACTGGAGCGCCGGCCGGCGCCGCTGGTCCCGGGCGAGCGGCCGGTCGACGTCGCCGCCCTCCGTGATGCCGCGTCCCGCCTGCAGCGGGCGGCCGCCACGTTGGCGAAATCGGTCGACGGGGTGGTCGCCGCGGTGCCGCCGGAGCCGGTCGTGATCGACGAGACGGTCCTCACGCCGGTGACTCGGGTCGCTCCGTCGTTGCCCGGCGGGGTCGTGGCCGACACCGTGGAAGGGGCCCGATGGCTGGTCGGCCTGGACGGGGTCGTGCTCCTCGTCGACGGCTACAACGTGGCCAAGGCGGCCTGGCCCGAGGAGGACCTCGAGCCCCAGCGAACCCATCTGGTCCGGGCCCTCGACGCCCTGACCATCCGCACCGGCGCCGCGGTCGAGATCGTGTTCGACGGGCCCGATGACCCGGCGCCCACCGCCCGCCACGGCACCCGTTCGGTCGGTGTCCGCTTCAGCGGGGGTGCCCTGGCCGACGACGTCGTGGTCGACCTGATCGACGCCTACCCGCCCGACCGACCCGTCGTCGTCGTCTCCAGCGACCGCGAGGTGCGCGACGCCGCCCGCACCAAGGCCGCCACCGTCATCGGCGCCGACACCCTCATCGGCCTCTTCTCGGGTTAGCTGTCACACCCCCTGGGGATGATGGGGGCATGAGGATCGATTGCGACGAGTGCGTCCAGCAGCACACCTCGACCTGTGACGACTGCGTCGTGACCTTCCTGCTGGGGCGGGAGGCGGACGACGCCGTGGTCATCGACGTGGGCGAGGAGCGCAAACTGCGGCTCCTGCAGGACGCCGGCCTGGTGCCCGAGCTCCGCCACGAGCCCAGGACGGGCTGAGGACTCGCCGGGCGCGCCGACCCGGTGCGACCATGGGCCCCGTGCCCGCCCCCTCCACGCTCGTCGACCGCGTTCGGACGGTGGGCCGCGACGCGGGGCTCGATGCGCTGGGGTTCGCCCGGGCCGAGCCCTTCACCTCGACCCGCGACGACCTGGTGGACCGCAAGGCGACCGGGCTCCACGGCGGGATGCAGTTCACCTACCGGGATCCGGACCGCAGCACCGATCCCACCCGGATCCTGGACGGCGCCCGCACCCTGGTGGTCGGGGCCCGCTCGTACCGGCGGGCGACGCCGCCCGGCATCGACGGACCGACCGGTCGGGTCGCGGCCTACGCCTGGCGGGACCACTACGCCGACCTCCGCGCCGGCCTGCAGGCCGTGGCCGGGGTCCTGCGGGTCGAGGGCTGGCAGGCCTGGGTGGTCGCCGACGACAACGCCCTGGTGGACCGGGAGGCCGCCGTGCGGGCCGGCCTCGGCTGGTACGGCAAGAACAGCATGGTCCTGCTGCCCGGGCCACGGCAGCGAGTTCGTCCTCGGCTCGGTGGTCACCGACGCCGAATTGCCGGTGGCCGATGAGCAGGTCGCCGACGGTTGTGGCCCGTGCCGTCGCTGTGTGGATGCCTGTCCGACGGGCGCGATCGTGGCCCCCGGGGTGATCGACGCCCGCCGCTGCCTGGCGTGGCTGGTGCAGGCCGGCGGGGACTTCCCCGAGGAGCACCGCGAGGCCCTGGGCGACCGGATCTACGGCTGTGACGACTGCCAGGACGTCTGCCCGGTCAACCGGCGCTCGGCGACCGTCGACGGCGTGCCCGTGGCCGAAGCCGATGCCGTCGACCAGGTGGACCTGGTGGCGCTCCTGCGGGCCGACGACGAGGCGCTGCTGGCGGCCCACGGGCGCTGGTACATCCCCGATCGGGATCCCCGCTACCTACGCCGCAACGCCCTGGTCGCCCTGGGCAACTCCGGGCGAGGTGACGACCCGACGGTCATCGAGGTCCTCGTGGCCCATCGCGACGGTGGTGACGACCTGCTGGCCCGGCACGCCCACTGGGCCCTGGACCGCCTGACCCCGGTGGCGGCCGGGTGAAGCACCTCCTGGTCACCAACGACTTCCCGCCCAAGCTCGGGGGCATCCAGTCCTACCTGTGGGAGCTCTGGCGGCGCCTGCCCCCGGCCTCCTTCACGGTGCTGACCACGCCGTACGACGGGGGCCGAGGCCTTCGACGCCGACCAGGCCTACCGGGTGGTGCGCAGCCGGGAGCCGGTGCTGTTGCCCCACCCCGCTCCTGGCCCGCAAGATCGATGCCCTGGCCGAGGAGACCGGCGCCGAGCTGATCGTGCTCGACCCGGCCCTGCCCGTCGGCCTGCTCGGGCCCCACCTGGCCCGGCCCTACGCCGTGGTCCTGCACGGCGCCGAGGTGACCGTGCCGGGTCGGCTGCCCGGCACCGCAGCAGCTGCTGCGCGCGCGTCCTGCGGGGCGCCGACCTGGTCATCGCCGCCGGCCACTACCCGGCGGACGAGGGCGAACGGGCGGCGGGCCGGGCGCCTGCCCGTCGGTCCACGTGCCCCCGGGCGTCGACACCGACCCGCTTCCAGCCCCTCGACGACGCGGGCCCGGGCCACGGCGCGGGCCCGGCTCGGCCTGCCCGTCGACGGGCACCTCGTGGTCAGCGTCAGCCGGCTGGTGCCCCGCAAGGGCATGGACACCCTGATCCGGGCCGCGGCCCTCCTGGCCCCCACCCGGCCCGACCTCACCGTGGCCATCGGTGGCTCCGGCCGCGACCGGGACCGCCTCCAGAAGCTGGTGGCCGAGACCGGGGCCCCCGTGGTGTTGTGCGGTCGGGTGCCCGACGAGGACCTGCCTGATCTGTACGGCTGTGCCGACGTCTTCGCCATGTTGTGCCGCAACCGGTGGCGGGGCCTCGAGCAGGAGGGCTTCGGCATCGTGTTCCTGGAGGCGGCCGCCGCCGGCGTCCCGGCGGTGGCCGGGGAGAGCGGCGGCGCGGCCGAGGCTGTGGCCGACGGCGAGACCGGCCTGGTGGTGGACCCACCGGATTCCGTCGAGGCCACGGCGGCCGCGCTGGCCCGGCTCCTCGACGACGACGAGGGGCGCCGGGCCATGGGCCGGGCCGCCCGACGGCGGGCCGAGGCCGACTACGCCTACGACGTGCTGGCGGCCCGGCTGGCCGAGGCCCTCGACCCGTGACCGGCGAGCGCATCCTGCAGGCGGCCACTTGGTCGACGGTCGTCCTGGGCCTCTCGGCGGCCGTCGCCGTGGTCTGGACCGAGACGATGGCGGTGCCCTACGCCGTCATCGGGCTCCTGGCCTTCCTCGCCGGGTGCGGCGCGTTCCTGTGGAGCTTCGCCATCGCTCTGGGCCGGAGCCGCACCGAGGAGCTGAGCGTCGCCGGCCTGTACTTCCTGACCGGCTCGGCTCCCAAGGGCGTCCAGCGGCACCTCCTCGGCGCCCTCGTGGCCCAGAGCGTGATCGTGGTCGCCGCCGCCGCGGCCGAACCGTTCACCGCGGTGGCATTCGGCGTCCTGGCCCCGATGCTGGGCCTCGGCCTGATCGGGCTGTGGGGTGCCCGCTTCGGCACCTTCCCCGAAAGAGATGACCCGAGAGGTCGGCGGTCGGCACCCTGATCGACCACAATGCACGGGCAGACACGATCGACAAGCGAGGGGTCCATGGCGGAACAGGCGTCGGAGCACACGACCATCAGTGCACCGCCCGCGCTCTGCTGGGAGGTGGCCACCGATTTCGAGGCCTACCCGGAGTGGGCCAAGGACATCAAGGAGGCCGAGGTCGTGCGACCGCGACACCGACGGCCGGGCCTCGGTCGTGCGCTTCCGGGCCGGCGGCCATGGGTCGGAGCACGACCTACCTGCTCGGCTACGACTACGGGGCCGCCCCCGAGCGCCTGGCCTGGCGCCTGCTGGAGGGTGACATCACCCGCCAGCTCGACGGGAGCTACGACTTCCGGGCCGTCGAGGGCGACGACACCGTGACCGACGTCGACTACGAGCTCACCGCCGAGCTGGTCGTGCCCCTCCCGGGCTTCGTCAAGCGCCGGGCCGAGACGCGGATCATGCAGACCGCCCTACGCGATCTCAAGGCCCGGGTCGAGGCGGTCGCCGCCTCCGGGTGAGGATCCTCCTCTTCACCGGGAAGGGCGGGGTCGGCAAGACGACGGTGGCGGCGGCCACGGCCGCGGCCTGTGCCGCCCGCGGCGAGCGCACCCTGGTCTTCTCCACCGACCCGGCCCACTCGTTGGCCGACTCCCTGGACGTCCCCGTGGGCGGCCCTGCCCACGGCGGTGGCGCCCCGGCTGAGCGCGCAACAGCTCGATGCCCAGGAGCGGATCGAGGAGGCCTGGGACGACATCCGGGAGTACCTGGTCGAGGTCTTCGACTGGGCCGGGGTGGAGGGCATCGAGGCCGACGAGCTGGCCGTCCTGCCGGGCCTCGACGAGCTGTTCGGCCTCGTCGACCTCAAGACCCACGCCGGGTCGGGGGACTGGGACACCATCGTCGTGGACTGCGCGCCGACCGCGGAGACCATTCGGCTGCTGTCCCTGCCCGACGTCCTCAGCTGGTACATGGACCGGGTCTTCCCGATGACCCGCCGGGTCAACAAGGTGATCGGGCCGGTGCTGGGCCGCATGACCCGGCTGCCGGTGGCCGGCGACCAGGTCTTCGGCGCCGCCGACCGCTTCTACGCCCGCCTCGACGGTGTGAAGGAGCTGCTGGCCGACCCCTCGGTGTGTTCGGCCCGGCTGGTGGTCAACCCCGAGAAGATGGTCATCGCCGAGGCCCGGCGGACCTACACCTATCTGTCCCTGTTCGGCTACGCCGTCGACGCGGTGATCGTCAACCGGGTGCTGCCCGACGAGGTGAGCGACCCCTGGTTCGACCGGTGGAAGGCGGTCCAAGCCGAGCACCTGGCGACCATCGACGAGGGCTTCGCCCCGCTGCCGGTCCTGCGGGCCCACCTGGCTGACGCCGAGGTGGTCGGCCTCGAGGCCCTTGCCGCGCTGGCGGCCGAGCTGTACGGCGACCGCGCCCCCGCCGAACGCCTGCACCCGGGCCAACCGTTGCGCTTCGAGCGGGTCGACGGCCGACGGGCCATCCTCCTCGACCTGCCCTTCGCCGAGAAGGGCGAGGTGGACGTGGGGCGGCGGGGGAGTGAGCTGATCGTGACCCTCGGGCCCTACCGGCGGGTGCTGACCCTGCCCGACTCGCTGATCGAGCGTCCGGTGCGCGAGGCCAAGCTGCGGGACGGCACACTTACCGTCGTGTTCGGGGACCCGACGTGACCGAGGAGAGCGCCGCCACCGGCGATCGGGCCGACCGCACGGGCGACGGGGTGGCTCACCTGCAGGCCGCCGCCCGCGAGATGATCGCCGCCGCCCGGGCCTTCCTGGACGTGGCCGAGGAGGTCGTCGAGGACCCGAAGGCGGGCGAGGCCCTCCTCGCGTCGTTGGGTGACGTGGCTCGTCGGGTGGTGCCCCGTGACGGCGCGGCGGCCGACGGCGACGGCGTGCAGCACATCCCCGTGGACTGACAGCCACATCCGGGGTTGATCTCGGCGGAGATCGGCCGATGAAGAACGCGTGAGGCTCGTGCAACTGGCGGGGCCGTCCGGTGGGGCGCCTCTGTCCTTCCATCCGCAGGTCACCGTCGTCGGCGGCCTGGACGACGACGGTCGTCAGCGCCTGCTCGACGCGCTCCGGGCCCTGCCCGCCGGGGGCGACCCGGGCTGGGAGGGCCTCGTGGAGGCCCACGGCGTCGTCCTCGACCTGCACCGGGACAACCTGCGCCTGCTCGGCATGGGCCACTCGGTCGACGTGGTCGTCGGCCCGGGCGACCTGCCCGTCGACGGGGTACCCGCCGATCGCCTGTCACCGGTGGACGGCACCGCGGACCCCAATGAGCAGCTCGAGGGCCTCCGCCTGAGCCACGACATCCTGGCCCACGGCGTGGCCGCCATGAAGCGCAGCCGGATCGAGTTCGAAGAGGCCCGCCTGCAGGCCGTGGAGGCGATCGAGGAGGCCCGCGCCGACCTCGACCCCTTCGCCACGACGGCCTTCGAGCAGGCGGCCGCCCAGCTCCGACGGGCCGAGGACACCGCCGGGGACGACGGCCCGGCCGTGCCGGTCGTCACCGAGTCGATCGAGGAGCTCGAGGCCGAACGAGACCGCCTCCACGCTGAGCTGGACGAGATCGACACCGTCGATCTCGAGCCCGTCCGTGAGGCCCTGCACCGGGCCGAGCGGGCCGCGACGACGAACACCGACGGACTCGACGCCGTGGCCGTGCGCCGTCTGGCCGACGCCCTGGGCGAGGCCGAGCAGGCCTTGGTGGACCCGGATGCGCGACGCCGAGGCGATGGCCGTGACCCGGTCGACCTGATCCGGCGCATCGAAGGGGCCCGGATCCAGCTGGAGCGCCTGGAGACCTCCGCCGTACCCCCGACCATCTCCGACGACGACCGGATCGAGCTGGAGGCGGCCCACGACGCCGTCATCGACGCCGACGCCAAGGTCAGCGCCAGCCGCATCGGCGGCAAGGCCGCCCGCCAGCACCTCGACGAGCTGCTGGAGGCCGAGAAGGCGATCCTCAACCGGATGGGCTTCCCCACCTACAGCGCGTTCGCGCTGGCCCAGTCCGCTCCGGGCCCGGACCCCGAGACCCGGGTCGAGCTGGAGAACACCCGCAAGGAGCTGGCCGAGCTCGAGGCGGCGTACCACGAGGCGATGGCGGCCGGTGAGCAGGATCCGCAGCACACCGACGCCGACGCCCGCGTGGACGAGCTCCGTCGGGATGCGGCGGCCCTGGTGGATGCACCGCCCGAGGAGCTGCACACCGCCGTTCGCCGACTGGCCGACGAGCTCAGCGCCTCCGACGAGGTCACGCTGGCGACCAGCGGGCTCCGGTCCGCTCTGGCCGAGCGGGGTGTCGACTTCGGCGACCTCGACCTGCAGGACGACGAGGTCATCGAGGTGGCCCGGGTCTGGCTGGCCGACATGGGCGAGCTCGAGACCCAGCGCCACACGCTCGAACGGGAGCTGGACACGGTCCAGGCCCGTCTGCTGGTGATCGGACCGGCCCTCGCGCTGGGTGAGGCCCCGTTGGACCCGAAGGCCCGGGCCCAAGCGGACGTCGAGGCGGCCGAGGCCCGCCTGGCCCGTCACCGGCAGGCCAGCGACCGGGTGGCCGAGCTCTGTGGCCTCCTCGAGGAGATCGAGGTGCGGCTGAGCGACCTCGGCGAGAACATCAGTGCCCAGGAGTCGCTCGTGGCGGCCGCCTCCGACGGCCTGGCCACCACCGAGGCCCAGCTGGCCACGTCGGATGCCGCCGAGGAGCCCGTCGCCCTCGAGGACCTGCTCGTCGGGCTGCCCGAGGGCGTCGACGACACCGAGTGGTACCTCCTCACCCGGCTGGCCGGGCTGCGGGCGGTGTCCTACGCCGGCTCGGTCCCGTTGGTCCTCGACGGTGCCCTGGCCGACCTCGACCGCGAGGCGGCCCACCGGGTCCTCGACAAGGTGGAGGCCATGACCGACGTCGTGCAGGTCATCTACCTCGGCGACGACGACGCCGTCGTCGAATGGGCCGCCCTGCGGGGGGCCGAGGCCGCCGTGATCACCGTGGCCACCCCTGTCGGCTGAGCCTCCTGTCCCCTGACCTCCATCTGACGGGGGAGACACGCGGCTCCTACCCTGGGCGGATGAACCACCTGAGTGACGACGGGATCCGCGAGCTGGCCGCCTTCCGACCCGAGCAGGGCGTGGTCACCAGCTGCTACCTCGACGTCGACGGCCGCCGCTTCCCCCGGAAGGCCGAGTACGAACAGGAGCTGGACCGCCTGCTGCGCCACGCCCGGGCCCGGGCCAACGGCACCTCCGCCATCGAGCCGGACCTGGCGGCCATCGAGCGCCACGTCAAGGACGGCGTCGACCGGTCCACGGTGCGGGGCGTGGCCATGTTCTCGTGTGCCGCGGACGGCTTCTGGGCCGCCTACGCCCTCCCGGTCCCGGTGCGCAGCCAGCTCGTCGTGGGCCACGGGCCGGCGGTGGGGCAGCTCGAGGCGGCCCTCCACCACCACGAGCCCATCGGCGTGCTCCTCGTCGACCGGCAGGCCGCCCGGGTGCTGGTCTTCGAGATGGGGGAGCTGACCGATCACGCCGAGCTGGTCGACGAGCTGCTGCGGGACGTCGACGACAAGGACGAGAAGGCCCGGGGGGACGGCTCGGCCAAGGTCGAGGATCACGACCGTCGTCACGTGCGGCGGGCGGCCGAGGCGGCGTTCACGGTGTACCGACGCCACCCCTTCGCCCACCTGCTCGTGGGGGCGCCGGCCGCCCTGGTCGGCGCCGTCGAGGACGCCCTGCACCCCTACCTCCGGGAGCGCCTGCGGGACCGCACCAGCCTGGCCATCAGCGCCTCGGTCGAGACGATCCGGGATGCGGCCATGGCCGCCGAGATCGAGCTGGAGCGCCGTCGGGAGCAGGGCCTGCTCGACGAGCTCCGCGGCCGTCTGGGGCGCAACGACCGCGCCGCGGCCGGCCTCGACGACGTGCTCGAGGCCCTGACCGACCGCCGGGTCGAGCGCCTGCTCGTGTCCGGCGGCTACCACGAGGAGGGCTGGTCGTGTGCCTCCTGTGGGGCCCTGGCCAAGGTCGGTCCGAGCTGCCCCCGCTGTGGCGGAGCGCTCCGTGAGGAGCAGGACGTGGTCGCCGCCGCCGTGGACGCCGCCCTGGCCGCCTCCTGCCGGGTCGACGTCTGCGAAGGCTCCGCCGACCTCGACGTCCTGGGTCGCATCGGCGCCCTCCTCCGCTTCTGAGCGCCACCATCGGGCTCGACGTCGGGGGCACCAAGCTGCTGGCGCTGGCCTTGGACCAGGCGACGGGCGAGATCCTGGGCTACCGACCGTCGGCCGACGCCCCGGGGAGCCGACGGGCCTTGTCGAGGGGATGGTCGCCGCCGTCACCGACCTCAGCGCCCAGCTCGATCTCGGCCCCGGACACTCGGGTCGGGGTGGGCATGGCCGGCCTGGTCGACCACCGGGGGGTGCTGCGGCACGGGCCGAACCAGCCGGGGGTGCGGGAGCTGGACGTGCGGGGCGACCTGGCCGCTCGTCTCGGGGACCGGGTGACCGTGGACAACGACGGGAACTGTGCCATGTGGGCCGAGTGGGTCTCGGGCGCCGCCCAGGGCACCCAGGACGCGGTCCTGGTCACCCTCGGCACGGGCATCGGGGCCGGGCTGGTCATCGGCGGCCGGTTGGTGCGGGGGGCCAACGGGATGGCGGGGGAGCCGGGCCACACGACGGTGGACCCCAACGGCCCGCCCTGCCCCTGTGGGCGCCGGGGGTGCTGGGAGCGCTACGCGTCCGGGGCCGGGTTGGCCCGCATGGCCCGGGACGCGGCGGAGGCCGGACAACTCGACGGCGTCCTCGGCGCCGTGGGCGACGACGCCGCGGCCATCCGGGGCGAGGACGTGGTCGAGGCCGCCCGGGCCGGGCGACGCCCAGGCCCAGGTCGTGCTGGACGACCTCGCCTGGTGGACGGCCCTGGGCATCGCCAACCTGATCGCCGTCCTCGACCCGGAGGTGGTCGTCCTGGGGGGTGGGCTGATCGACGCCGCCGACCTCTGGCTGGACGAGACCCGCCGCCGGCTGCCCGAGCTCACCGTCGCCGCCGGGCACCGGGACCTGCCGCCGGTGGTCGCCGCGACCCACGGCTCGGAGGCCGCGGCCGATCGGCGCCGCGCTGCCTCGCGGCGGAGGCCTGAAGTCCCTGGGGCCGTCGGCGGGCCGCCGCTACCCTCGGAGGCGATGGAGTTCCGCCGGATCACGACCCTGCCGCCGTACGTCTTCACGATCATCGACGGGCTGAAGATCGAGGCTCCGGCGGGCCGGGGTCGACGTCGTCGACCTCGGCTTCGGCAACCCGGACCTGCCCGTCGCCGGCCGTCGCGGTGGAGAAGCTGTCCGAGGCCGCGCACAACCCCCGCAACCACCGCTACTCGTCCAGCCGGGGCATCCCGAAGCTGCGCGAGGCGGTGGCCGACCTCTACCTGCGCCGCTTCGGCGTCACGCTCGACCCCGACCGCGAGGTCATCACCACCATCGGGGCCAAGGAGGGCTTCTGCCACCTGATGTGGGTGCTGCTGCAGCCCGGCGACGCCGCGCTCGTGCCGTCGCCGTCGTACCCGATCCACATCTGGGGCCCGCTCTTCGCCGGCGCCGACGTCCGCGAGGTGCCGCTCGAGCACCGACGCCGACTTCTTCGAGAACATGCCGGAGGCCTACGAGTACTCGTGGCCCAAGCCCCGGGTGATCGTGCTGTCGTTCCCGCACAACCCGACGACGGCGTGCGTCGACCTCGAGTTCATGCAGCGGGTGGTCGACTTCGCCCGGGAGCAGGACGTCATCGTCGTGCACGACTTCGCCTACGCCGAGCTCGGCTTCGACGGCTACGAGCCGCCGTCGATCCTCGCAGGTCGAGGGGGCCAAGGACGTCGCCGTCGAGCTGTACTCGATGACCAAGTCGTTCTCCATGGCCGGCTGGCGCGTCGGCCTTCCTGGTCGGCAACGAGGAGGTCGTGCAGGCCCTGGCCAAGCTCAAGAGCTACCTCGACTACGGCACCTTCCAGCCCATCCAGATCGCCACCACGGTCACCCTCAACGAGGACCCCGACCACCCCAAGCTGGTCAACCAGATCTACCAGGCCCGCCGCGACGCCCTCTGCGACGGCCTCGCCCGCATCGGCTGGGAGATGGAGCCGCCCAAGGGCACCATGTTCGCCTGGGCGCCGATCCCCGAGCCCTACCGGGAGATGGGCTCGATCGAGTTCGCCTCGATGCTCGTGCAGGAGGCCCACGTGGCGGTCTCGCCCGGCGTGGGCTTCGGCCCCGGCGGCGACGGCCACGTCCGCTTCGCCCTCATCGAGAACGAGCAGCGCATCGGCCAGGCCATCCGCCAGCTCCGCGGCCGCCCTCCCCAAGCTCGCAGTAGCGCCGCTCAGGTGGCGGACAGGCCACCCAGGCAGAAGGCCACGGCGCTGTCGGCGACGTCCGCGGTGGGCTCGGCCCGCTCGTGCACGAAGGTGCGGGCCAGCTGGCCGATGACGCCGAGCACGGCGACCGCCAGCACTTCGGGATCCCGGTCGGGGATGCGGCCCTCGACGATGGCGTCCTTCAGGTGGCGGACGGTGTCGGCCACGGCGATCTCCTCGCCCCGGCGCAGGGCCTCGGCGAAGCGGGGCTCGGTCTCGGCGAACTGGACCAGCGTGATGAGGTCCCGGTGCTCGGCGGACCAGGCTCAGGGACTGCCCGGATGCCGCAGCTCGATGCGGGCCAGGGGATCGGCCTCGTCGCCGATGGCGGCCTGCTGGCGGCGCCGGAGGTCGGTCTGGGCGTCCTTGAGGATCTGGCCCAGGAGCAGCTCCTCCTTGGAGTCGAAGTACCAGTAGAAGACGCCCTTGCCGACGCCGAGGCCCTCGACGATCTCGGCCACCGAGGTCGGGTGGTAGCCGTGCTCGGCGAAGCGGGCGATGGCGAAGGCCATCAGCTGCTCTCGCCGTTGCTCCCCCCGAGGGGTCAGTCGCCGGGCCACCCCCCGACGGTACTTGACCGCTCGGTCAAGCTCCCGGCTCGGGCGTCGATGGCGTGATCGGCTCTCTCCTTCTGGCACCGGATTCTCCGGCTATGGCACGGAAATCCGGTGCCAGTACGTGGACGCCCGGTCAGGAGTCGGCTGCGGACGGGGCCCAGCCTCGGGAGCGCTCGACGGCCCGCAGCCACATGGCGTGCTTGGCATCGGCGTCCTCGGCGGTGGCCTCGGGCTCGAACTGGGCGTCGAGGTGCCAGGCCTGGCGTGACGTCGTCGAGGCCGGCCCAGACGCCCTCGGCCAGGCCGGCGAGGTAGGCGGCGCCGAAGCGCGGTGGTCTCCTGGTTGACGCGGGCGGGCCACCGGGACCTGGAGCTGGTCGGCCTGGAGCTGGAGCAGCAGGTCCATGGCCGAGGCGCCGCCGTCGGCCCGCAGGCAGCTCGACGGTGCAGCCGGACGCGGCGGACATGACCGATCGACCACGTCGCGGACCTGGTAGGCCATCGACTCGACGACGGCCCGGGCGAGGTGGGCCCGGCCGGTGCCCCGGGTGATGCCGACGATGGTGCCCCGGGCGTAGGGGTCCCACCAGGGGCTGCCGAGGCCGGTGAAGGCGGGAACGAGGTAGACGCCCTCGGTGTCGGGGCAGGACTCGGCCAGGGGCCCGGTCTCGGCGGCGTCGGCGATGATGCCGAGGCCGTCCCGCAGCCACTGGACGGCCGCGCCGGTGACGAAGATGGCGCCCTCCAGGGCGTACACCGGGTCCTGGCCCTCGAGCTGCCAGGCGATGGTGGTGAGCAGGCCCTCGACCGGCTCGGGGCAGCGTGGCGCCGACGTTCATGAGGACGAACGAGCCGGTGCCGTAGGTGTTCTTGGTCATGCCCGGCTCGAAGCAGGCCTGGCCGAAGAGGGCGGCCTGCTGGTCGCCGGCCATGCCGCTGATCGGGATGCCGGCGGGGATCGGGAGGCCCTCGGCGGTGATGCCGAAGCGCCCGCTGGTGGGCCGGACCTCGGGCAGGCAGCGTGGCGGGCACGCCGAAGAGGTCACAGAGCTCGTCGGACCAGGCCCGCTGCCCGGATGTCGATAGAGCAGGGTCCGGCTGGCGTTGGAGGGCTCGGTGGCGTGCACGGCGCCGCCGGTCAGGTTCCACAGCAGCCACGAGTCGATGGTGCCGAAGGCCAGGTCGGCGTCGGCCTCGACGCCGCCGGCGGCCGAGGAGCCACTCCAGCTTGGTGGCCGAGAAGTACGGATCGAGCCCCAGACCGGTCTGGCGGCGGACGAGGTCGAGGTGCCCGGCGTCGGTCAGCTCCTCGCAACGGTCGGCGGTGCGCCGGTCCTGCCAGACGATGGCCCGGTGGCGGGGCTCGCCGGTGCGGCGGTCCCAGACGACGGTGGTCTCGCGCTGGTCGGTGATGCCGATGGCCGCGATCGGCTCGTCGACGGTCGTCATCAGCTCGGTGAGGGTGGCGGTCACCGCCGCCCAGATCTCCGCGGCGTCGTGCTCCACCCAGCCCGGGACCGGGGAAGTGCTGGGTGAACTCCCGGTAGGACCAGCCCCGGATCGTGCCGGCGGGGTCGATGGCGAGGGAGCGGACGCCGGTGGTGCCGGCGTCGATGGCGAGGACGAGGGCCATAGGACGTCGGAACCTACTGCCTCTAGGGTCCTGCGGATGAAGGTCGCGATGTTGACGGGTGGCGGTGACTGTCCCGGGCTGAACGCCGTGCTGCGGGCCGTGGTGCGGAAGGGGGAGCGTCACTACGGCGACGAGCTCCTCGGCTTCCGGGACGGCTGGCGGGGGGCCATCGAGGGCGACACCATGGCCCTCGACGTCCATGAGCTGCGGGGCACCCTGCCCCGGGGCGGCACGATCATCGGTTCGTCCCGCACGAACCCGTTCAAGGTGGACGGCGGTCCCGAACAGGTCCTGGCCACCCTGGCCGACCATGGGGGTCGACGCCCTCATCGCCATCGGCGGCGAGGACACCCTGGGCGTGGCCCACCGGCTCCACGAGGAGCATGGCGTCGCCGTGGTCGGCGTGCCCAAGACCATCGACAACGACCTGTCGGCCACCGAGGTCACCTTCGGGTTCAACACCGCGGTCCAGGTCGCCACCGACGCCATCGACCGCCTGCACACCACCGCCGAGTCCCACGACCGGGTCATGGTCGTGTGAGGTCATGGGCCGCCACGCCGGCCACATCGCCCTGTGGGCCGGGATCGCGGGCGGGGCCACGATGACCCTGATCCCCGAGGAGCCCTTCGACATCGAGGAGGTCTGCGCGGCCATCGTCCACCGCCACGAGGGCGGCCGGTACGCCTCCATCGTCGTGGTGGCCGAGGGCGCCGTGCCCAAGGAGGGGACCCTGGAGCTGGTCAGCGGCGAGGTCGACCAGTTCGGCCACGTGCGCCTGGGGGGCATCGGCCAGGTCCTGGCCGAGGAGATCGAGGCCCGCACCGGCTACGAGGCCCGGGTGACGATCCTGGGCCACGTCCAGCGCGGGGGCACGCCGACGGCCTATCGACCGGGTGCTGTCCACCCGCTTCGGGATCGCCGCCATCGACGCCGTCCACGACGGCGCCTTCGGCACGATGGTCGCCCTCCGGGCCGATCGCATCGAACGGGTCCCCCTCGCCGACGGCGTGGGCGAGCTCAAGCTGGTCGACCCCGACCTCTACCACGGCGTGGCCGAAGTCTTCTTCGGCTGACGGCCGACACCCCCGGTCCGTGCAGCACCTGACCGCCGCCGACGCGGAGGACCGGCAGCGCCGGATCGCCGGGGGTCTCCTGGCCCGGGGGTGGGGCGAGGGCGACCGCTTCGCCCTCGTGGCCCCGTCGTCGGCCACGCTCCTGCTCACCGTCCTGGCCGCGTTGCGGCGGGGGATCGTGCCCGTTGTCCTGAACGCGGCACTGACCGAACGGGAGCTGGCCGCCCTCGTCGCCGATGCCGACGTGGTCGGCCGCCTGGGCCCGGCGGAGATCAGCCGCCTGGCCGAGTCTTCACCGGTCGAGCTGGCGACCCACCCCCGGGCCCGGCCGATGCACTACACGTCGGGGACGACGGGGACGCCGAAGGGCGTGTGGTCGGGTCTGCTCACCGACGAGCAGGCCGCGGCGCTGGTGGCCGAGGAGGACGAGCTCTGGGGGTTCTCGGCCGACGATCGGCATCTGGTGTGCTCACCCCTGCACCACTCGGCGCCGATCCGGTTCGCGGCCGGGACCCTGCTCGCCGGGGGCGAGGTCGTCGTCCTGGAGAGGTTCACCCCAGCCGCCTTCACCGACGCCGTCGAGACCTTCGCCCCCACGACCACCTTCATGGTCCCGGCCCACCTCCAACGCCTGCGGGAGGCCGGGGCACCGGACCTGGGCTCGTTCCGCCTGCTGGCCCACGCCGGCTCACCGTGCCCGGTGCCCCTGAAGCAGTGGTCGGTCGACCGGTTCCCGACCGACAGCGTGTGGGAGTTCTACGGCTCCACCGAGGGCCAGTTCACGACGTGTCCGGCGGGGGAGTGGGTCGATCGTCCGGGCACCGTGGGCCGGGCCCGTCCGGGGCGCACGCCTGGCCGTCGACGACGACGGCACGGTGTGGTGCACGGTGCCCGAGCACGCCCGGTTCACGTACTGGCGGAACCCGGAGGCCACCGCCCGGGCCTGGCGGGGGGACGCCTTCACGGTGGGCGACCTCGGGCGGCTGGACGAGGACGGCTACCTGTACCTCGACGGGCGGCGCGACGACCTGATCATCAGCGGCGGCGTCAACGTCTACCCCCTCGAGGTGGAACAGGCCCTCCACGACCTGGACGGAGTCGACGAGGTGGCGGTCTTCGGCCTGCCCGACGAGCGCTGGGGCCAGCGGGTCTGCGCGGCCGTGGTCGGGGCCGCGACCCCCGAGGCGGTCCAGGCCCACGCCCGGGAGCGACTGGCCCCCTACAAGCGACCCAAGCAGGTGTTCGTCCTCGACGTCCTGCCCCACACCGCCACGGGCAAGATCCGCCGGCTGGATCTGGCCGACGAGTGCGCCCGAACGGTCGATCAGGCCAGGAGTGACTGGTAGTCGAGCGTCGTGACCGGGTCGTCCTGAGCGGCGCCCTCCTCGTCGGGCACCGGGCTGGGCTCCCCGGCGACCCGGAAGCTCACCGCATCCACCCCTTCGAGGTCGGCCGCGGTGAAGACGACCTGGGCGACCGCGGCGATGAACCGCTCGCCGGTGATGGTGGTGAACTGCTCGCTGAGGTCCACGGTCAGGACGTCGTTCTGGCCGTCGGACTCGATGAAGCTGTCGAGCAGGATCGTGTCGGGGGGGATGTTCGAGCTGTTGCCCGCCGGCAGGCCGGCGGTGTCGGTGGCCAGGAGGGTCTCGAGCACGGTCTGCACGGAGCGATCGCCCACCTCCCGGGACAGCGGTTCCAGGAGGTCGTCGCTGTTGAGGAAGTAGAGCTGGGCCTCCCGCGATGGTGGGAGGTTCTCCGGGGTGCTGGTCGTGGTCGGCGCGGTGGTGAGCAGCCCGAAGGGCACCTCGTCGGCGGTCAGCTCCTGGGGCCGGTCGTCCTCGGGGACGCCGCAGGCGATCAGGAGCAGGCCGAGGGCCAGCGCCCCGCCGAGCAGGAGGCGCCTCACGGCTCGACCACCGGCAGCTCGACCACGAACGCCGCCCCGGGCCGGCCGTCGGCGCGGTCCTCGACCCAGACCTGGCCGCCGTGCAGGCGGACGTGCTCGGCTACCAGCGCCAGGCCCAGGCCCACCCCCCGGTCCTTGGTCCGTCGGCCGGCTTCGGTCCCGCGGGCGAACCGTTCGAAGATCTTCTCCCGGACCTCCTCGGGGACCCCGGGTCCTTCGTCTTCGACCACGATGCGCACGTTGTCGTCCTGGAGGCTGACCCGCACCCCGGTGGCGCCCCCCGCGTACTTCCCCGCGTTGTCGAGCAGGTTGGCGACCACACGTTCCATGCGGCGCTTGTCGGCCAGGATCCGGGTGCCGGCCACGTCCTCGTCGTACAGCACGGGCACGGCGTCGGTCGACGATGCCCCGACGGCGTGCAGGACGAGCTCGGAGGGATCCACCGAGTCGAGGTCCAGCTCGGCGGCCCCGGCCTCGAGCCGGGAGATCTCCAGCAGGTCGTTCACCAGCTGCTCGAACCGGGCCACGTCGGCCACCAGCAGGTCCAGGGCGCTGCCCGCCCGCTCGTCGAGGTCGTCCTTGCGGGCCTTCAGGACCTCGATGGAGGCCGACAGGGTCATGAGCGGGGAGCGCAGCTCGTGGCTGACGTCGGAAGCGAAGCGCTCGTCCCGGGCGATGCGGTCCTCCAGGGCCTGGGCCATGTCGTTGAACGACTCGGTGAGGCGGGCCAGGTCCGGGTCGTTGGCGGCCTCCAGCCGGGTGTCCAGGCGACCGCCGGCGATGGCTTCGGCGGCCGAGCCGACCTCGGCGAGCGGCAGCAGGGCCCGCCGGCTGGCCCACCAGCCGAGGGCCGCTCCGGTCCCGGTGGCCAGCAGCGACGCGCCGACCAGGATGATCCCCAGGGAGTTGAGGGTGCTGGCCGTCTCGTCGAGGGCCACGATCTCGAAGTAGGCGGCGTCGTCCTCGGCGGTCTGCAGGGCGATGCCGAAGCCCAGCTGGGGCTCGCCGTCGAGGGAGTACCGCATCTGGGCGGCCCCGCCGGCGAGCACGGTGCGGCGCAGGCCGGCGGGGAGGGCGGCCTCCCCGAAGCGCTGGTCGGTGGTGAACCACTCGTCGGAGAAGAACAGGACGGGCCGGGAGCCACTGGTGGTCTGCAGGTCCTGGATGAGCCCGAGGGCGTCGACCTCGCCTTCGGCCAGCAGGCGCTCCCGCACGATGCGGGCGTTGTTGAAGAACGGGACCGAGGAGGACGACTCCCGCTGGCGGATGAGCTGTTCCCGGCTGATGCCGAAGGTGGTGGCGGCCAGCAGGGCCGAGGTGAACAGCGCGCCGAGGGCGAAGGCGGCGGTGACGCGGGCCCGCAGGCCGAGTCGACGTTGGTACCGGAACCGAGCCACGGGCGGGCTAGGGGGCCAGCTTGTAGCCCAGGCCTCGCACGGTGACGACGTGACGCGGGTTGGCGGGGTCGGGCTCGACCTTCATGCGCAGCCGACGCACGTGCACGTCGACCAGCCGACCGTCCCCGAAGTAGCCGTAGCCCCAGATGCGGTCCAGGAGCACCTCGCGGGAGAAGACCTTGCCCGGGTTGGAGGCCAACTCGATGAGCAGCCGGAACTCGGTCTTGGTGAGGTGGACGGTCTCGCCCGCGAGGGTCACCTCGCCCTCGTCGGGGGCGATCTCGAGGTCGCCGAACTTCAGGTGGTCGACCCGGCTGTCGCTGGTCCGGGCCCGGCGCAGCAGGGCGCGGATGCGGGCCGACAGCTCCTTGGGGGCGAAGGGCTTGGTCAGGTAGTCGTCGGCCCCGGCTTCGAGCCCGGCCACCACGTCATGGGTGTCGGCCCGGGCCGTGACCATGACGATGGGCACGTCGCTCTCCCGGCGGATCGCCCGGCACACCTCGAAGCCGTCGATGCCCGGGAGCATGATGTCGATCAGCACCACGTCGCAGGGATGGGCGCTGAACACCTTCAGGGCGTCCTCACCGTCCTCGGCCTCGTGGACCTCCCAGCCCTCGTCCTCGAGGGCGAGCTTGACCGCGGTACGGATGCGTTCGTCGTCCTCGACGGTCAGGATCCGGGTACCCACGGTCCCAAGCCTGCCGCATGGGGCGAGGAAAACCCTTGACCCTCGGTGAAAAACACCAGAGCAAGCCGTCAGAACGCCGCGCCAGCCGCCTCCAGGAGGCCTTCCAGGGCGCCGTAGAGGGCCGGCGGGGCGGCCAGGAGGGTCAGGGGCTCAGCGGTGCCCAGGCGGCCCACCTGAGCGCCGGCCTCCGCGGCGATCAGCCCACCGGCCGCCCGGTCCCACGGGGAGAGGCCCCGCTCCCAGAAGCCGTCCAGCCGTCCGGCGGCCACCGCGCACAGGTCGAGGGCGGCGGAGCCGGACCGGCGGATGTCCCGCACGGCCGGCAACACCGTGGTCAGGGCCGCGGCCTGCCGGCCCCGGGTCGGGGCGTCGTAGCTGAACCCGGTCCCGATGAGGGCCGCGGCCAGGGCGTCCTCGGTGGACACCTGCAGCCGACGCCCGTCGCGGTGGGCCCCGTGGCCGATGGCGGCGGTGAAGCGCTCGCCCCGCACCACGTCGACCACGACGCCGGCGACGACCTGGCCGTCGGCCTCGGCCGCGATCGACACCCCGTAGGCGGGGTAGTCGTAGACGTAGTTGGTGGTGCCGTCCAGGGGGTCGATGACCCACCGGACCCCGCTGCGGCCAGCGCGCTCGCCGCCCTCTTCGCCGAGAACGCCGTCATCGGGCCGGGCGGCGATGAGGTGATCGACGATGCGGGCCTCGGCGGCCCGGTCGAGGTCGGTCACCAGGTCAGAGCCCGAGGACTTGGTCCGGATGGCGTCGGGGTCGGGGCGGCTGGTGCGCAGGAGCTGGGCCGCGTCCTCCGCGGCGACGACGGCGAGCTCGAGCAGGGCGCGGGGGTCGGGCACGACCGCCAGGGTGGCCCACCCCCGGTGGGCGCGCCAACCGTTACCGTCGGCCCGTGGCCGATCTCCCGCCCGTCGAGCTCCGTTCCGACACGATGACCCGCCCGACGCCGGCCATGCGCCGGGCGATGGCCGAGGCCGAAGTGGGCGACGACGGCTGGGGCGAGGACCCGACGGTGCGGCACCTCGAGGAGGTCTTCGCCGACCGCCTCAACAAGGTGGCGGCGGTGTTCCTGCCGTCGGGCACGATGGCCAACCAGGTCGCCCTGCGCACCCTGGCCGGCCCCGGCACGCTGGTGGTCGCGGGGCGCCGCCAGCACGTGGTCATGTCCGAGGGCGGTGCCGCCGGGGTCAACGGCACCTTCCAGACCTACACCGTCGACGACCCCGCCGGCCGCCTCGATCTGGCCACCGTCCGCGAGGCGATCGCGGGCGATGTGGGCCACTCGCCCCCGGTCGCGGTGGTGGCCGTGGAGAACACCCACATGGTGTCCGGGGGCCGGGCCGTGCCGGTCGAGATCATGGACGAGGTCGGTGCTCTCGGCCCCGCCGTGCACCTCGACGGGGCCCGCCTGTTCAACGCCGAAGTGGCGCTCGGGGTCCCGGTCGCTCGCCTGGCGGCCGCGGCCACGACGGTCACCTGCTGCCTGAGCAAGGGCTTGGGGGCGCCGGTGGGCTCCCTCCTGGCCGGCGGGGCCGAGGTGATCGAGGAGGCCCGGCACCAGCGCCGTCTGCTCGGGGGCCAGCTGCGGCAGGCCGGGATCCTGGCCGCGGCGGGGCTGGTGGCGTTGGACCAGGGTGTCGACCGCCTCGCCGAGGACCACGCCCGGGCGCGGCGCCTGGCCGACGCGGTGGCCGAGCGGTTCCCCGGCGCCATCGACCCCGCGACCGTCGACACGAACGTGGTGATCTTCGCTCATGCTGCGGCCCGGTCCGTGGTCGACCACCTCGCCGGTGACGGCGTGCTCGGCGCCGTGCTCGGTCCCCGGGCGGTGCGCCTGGTCACCCACGCCGACGTCGACGACGTGGGGATCGACCGGGCCTGCCGGGCCGTCGCGTCGGCGCCCTGACCGAACTGCGGCCTCAGTCGACCCGGCGGCGCCCCTCCTGCTCGCGCCACTCAGCCATCGCCTGGATGGCCAGGACACAGATCACCGCGGTGCCTGCCGCCGCCAGCCCGGCGCCGATGAGCCCGCCGATCCCGGTCTGCACGGCACAGTCTCCGGTGCACTGGAGGTCGGCGACCGCCCACCCGATCAGGCCACCGCACGCCCCGGCCACGAGGACCGACGCCACGGTGAGGAACCGGGCCAGGGACGACGGACGGGCGGGGGACATCGCCGGGAGCGTAGATGCGGCTCCCTACGATGCGACCAATGCGTGCCCTGCTGGTGCTGCCGACCTATCAGGAGGCCCTGAACCTGGTCGAGGTGCTCGACCGGGTCCGGGCCGCCACCCCCGACACCCAGGTGCTCGTGGTCGACGACGGGAGCCCCGACGGGACGGCGGATCTCGCCGAGACCCACGGCGCCGTCGTCGGCGGCGTCGAGGTCCTGCGCCGGCCCGCCAAGTCGGGTCTCGGCTCGGCCTATCGCGACGGGTTCCGATGGGGCCTCGAGCGGGGCTTCGACGTCCTGCTGGAGATGGACAGCGACCTCTCCCATGACCCTGCGGCCCTGCCGTCGCTCCTCGGGGCGATCGAGCACGGCGCCGATCTGGTCATCGGCAGCCGGTACGTCCCGGGGGGTTCGATCCCGGCGTGGTCCTGGCACCGCCGCCTCCTGTCCCGGTGGGGCAACCGCTATGCCGCGGGACTGCTCGGCCTCGCCGTCAACGACTCGACGGCGGGGTTCCGGGCGTACCGGGCGACCATGCTCGAGCGCATCGACCTCGACGGTGTGGCCGCCGATGGCTACGGCTTCCAGATCGAGATGACCTACGAGGTCGTGCGCCGGGGCGGATCGGTGGTCGAGGTCCCCATCGCCTTCGCCGACCGACTACGAGGGGACTCGAAGATGTCCGGTCGCATCGTCGTCGAGGCCGTGATGCTGGTCACCTGGTGGGGCCTGCGGGACCGTCTGCTGCGCCGCCGCCACATCGACTAATGGGTGCCGCCTGAACCGTCTCCGACGCGAAGAACCCCGGGCCGGAGCCCGGGGCTCGGTACCGATCCGAAGGTTGCGTCAGGCGTCGACGGCGACCTTGGCCGTGCCCCTGCGAGGACGGATCTCAGGGCACGGCGAGATCGACCACGGTCCCGGCGGTCGCGGTGACCAGCGCGTGGGGCTCGATGCCGAAGACGACCTGCGGTGTGCCTCCGGCGGCCCAGACCTCGTCGTGGGCCAGCAGATCCGGGTCGACGAAGGTCCGTACCGGGGCGGGATGGCCGAAGGGCGGCACACCCCCGATCGGGAAGCCGGTCACGGCGCGCACCCGGTCGGCGTCGACCCGGGCGGCGTGGTCGGCGCCGGCGGCGGCAGCCAGCTTGGCCTCGTCCAGGCGATTGGCCCCGCTCACGAGAGCGATGACCGGCTGGACCTCGCCGCCGGCATCGACCAGGTCGAAGACCAGCGACTTGACGATCTGGGCCACGTCGCAGCCGATGGCCCGGGCGGCGTCCTCGGCCGTGCGGGTCCCGTCCGGGTAGGTGACGGCCTCGACGGTCAGGCCCCGGGCCGTCGCGGCGTCGAGCACGATCTCGGTGTTGCGGTGCACGGACGCCTGTCTACCCCGTGCCGGTCGACGCGGGGCAGACTGACCGGGTGCACCGTTGGCTCGTGGCGGGCGCCCTGATCGAGGGCGAGGGTGGGCTGTTGCTCGTCCGCAACCGTCGCCGGGGTGGCCGGGAGGACTGGAGCACCCCCGGTGGGGTCATCGACGCCGGCGAGACCGTGCTCGAGGGCCTCGGCCGGGAGGTCCGGGAGGAGACCGGGCTGGTCGTCACCGCCTGGGAGGGCCCGGTGTACGAGATCCGGGCCGACGCGCCCGACCTCGGCTGGAGCCTGCGGGTGGAGGTCCACCGGGCGCTGGCCTACGAGGGCGACGTGGTGGTCGACGACCCCGACGGCATCGTGGTCGATGCCCGGTTCGTGGCGAACGACGACTGTTCGGCCCTCCTCGACGGCGGCCACCGCTGGGTCGGCGAGCCCCTGGGGGCGTGGCTCGGCGGTGACCGGGGCCCCGGTCGTTCCTATGAGTACCTCGTGCACGGGAGCGACCTCCACGGCCTCGAGGTGGAACGCCGGGCATGAGCCCGGAGCCCTCGCCCCCCGGGATCCTGCACATGGACATGGATGCGTTCTTCGTCGCGGTCGAGGTGCACCGGGACCCGAGCCTGGCGGGGCGGCCCGTCGTGGTCGGCGGCGCCGGGGCCCGCGGCGTGGTGGCCGCGGCCAGCTACGAGGCCCGGGCCTTCGGGATCCACTCGGCCATGCCCTCCGGTCGGGCCCGACGCCTCTGTCCTCACGCCGTGTTCCTGCCGGGCCACCACGAGCGCTACAGCGAGGTCAGCACGCGGATCATGGCCATCCTGCATTCGTTCACGCCGCTGGTCGAGCCGTTGTCACTGGACGAGGCGTTCCTCGACGTCACCGGGGCACGGCGGTTGTGGGGGACCGGCCCGGAGATCGCGGTCAAGATCCGCCAGGCCGTGCTCGACCAGGAGGGCCTCACGTGCTCGGTGGGCGTGGCCCCGACCAAGTTCCTGGCCAAGCTGGCGTCGGAGGCGGCCAAGCCGGTCGCGGCCCTCGATGGCGTCCGCCCCGGTCCCGGTGTGGTGGTCGTCCCGGTCGGGGGCGAGCTGCGCTTCCTGCATCCGCTGCCCGTTCGGGCCCTGTGGGGGGTGGGACCCAAGACCCACGAGCGCCTCGATCGTCTCGGGATCGCCACCGTCGGCGACCTGGCCGCCCTGCCGCTCGACACCCTGGTGGCCACCGTCGGCGACGCCAGCGGCCACCACCTCCATGCCTTGGCCAACGGGATCGATGACCGCGCGGTCATCCCCGAGCAGGGCCTCAAGTCCGTCGGCCACGAGGAGACCTTCGTCGAGGACCACCACGACGCGGTTCGGCTGGGTCGGGAGCTGACGCGGCTGGCTGACGCGGTCGGCCGCCGCCTCCGCGCCCACGGCCTGGCCGGGCGGACCGTGGTGCTGAAGGTCCGCTTCGGGGACTTCCGGACGATCAGCCGGTCACTCACCCTGCCCGACGCCACGGACTCGGGGCGCGTCGTCGCCCGGGCCGCCCACGGGCTGCTGGCCGCCGTGGACGTCTCGGTGGGGGTCCGCCTGATCGGGGTCAGCGTGAGTGGACTGGTGGCCGGCGGCACCGAGCAACTGACCCTGGACGGCGCCTCCGAGTGGGGCGAAGCCGACCTCGCGATGGACCGGATCCGGGACCGGTTCGGCGTCGATGCCATCGCGCCGGCGGTCTCCCTGCGGGACGGCGGGGTACGGCCCAAGCAGCGGGGCGACCAGCAGTGGGGGCCCGGGGATTGAGGGGAAGTCGGCCCCGCGCGTTGTTGACGGGGTTCCGCTGTGCGATCATGGCGTCGGTGCCGCTCTCAGAAGACGAACAGCGGATCCTGCTCGAGATCGAGCAACGCCTCACCGAAGAGGACCCCGATCTCGTCCGGGAGGTCGCGTCGACGACCGTCTACACCCATGCCCTGCGCAACCTGAAGTTGGCCACGGCCCTCTTCGTGCTCGGCGTCGTGGTGATGATCTGGCTGCTCGGCACCCACGCGATCCTGGCCTTCGGCGGGTTCCTGATCATGCTGGTGGCCGCGGTCATCTTCGAGCGCAACGCCCGTCGCCTCGGCAAGGCGGGGGTCCAGCAGATGACCCAGAACCTCCGCGGCAACAGCGTGAAGGACTACTTCGGCTCGACCAGTCAGCGCATGCGGGACCGCATGCGCCGCGAGGACCAGTAGCGCCTCAGCGGTCCTGCAGTTGCCGGCGCGGCGAGACCGCGGCCCGCAGCCGGCGCCATGGCCCGGCCAGTCGCTTGGACCGCGCCACGATCGCTTCGGACACCTGGCGGGCGACCGCCCCATCGGCGCGGTCCGAGGCCTGTCCGAAGGCCGCCGCGGTGGCCAGTCGAGCCAGGTCTCGGTGGGACGAACCGTCGGTGCCGGCGTCGGCGGAGGCCCGTTCGGCGAACTCGGCAGGGGTCTCGGCCTCCGTCGGCACCAGGTCGAGGAGGGCGAGGGCCCGCACGGAGTCGTCCCAGGCCTCGGTGACCTCCCGGTCGGGGTGGCCGTGGGCCCGGTGGTGTCGCCGACGGCGACGGAGCGCTCCGAGGGCGGGGACCCCCACCAGCCACACGACACCACCGACCGCCAGCACCGCCAGCAGGAGGCTGAACAGATCGGGCCCCCCGCCACCGTCGCCGGCGGTGGGCAGGGCCTCGGGCAGGAGCGCCTCGTCCCGCAGCGGGCGGGGGGCGCGGTCTCCGGGGTGGCGGTGGTCGGCACGCTGGTGGGGGCCACGGACTCCTCGGGGGTGGCCTGGTCGGGGGCGACGAGGGTGTAGGCCTCGGCGCCGGGAGCCCCGCGTCCCGGCGTCGGCTCGAAGGGCACCCAGCCCACGCCGGCGAAGTAGACCTCAGGCCAGGCGTGGGCGTTGCGGCCGGTCACGACGTAGGTGCCCGGTGCGTCCGGGTCCTCCTCGCCCGGCGTGAAGCCGACGGCCACCCGGGCGGGCAGGCCGAGGGAGCGGGCCAGCGCGGCGTAGGCCCCCGCGAACTGCTCGCAGTAGCCCGACCGGCTGCCGGCCGGGTCGAGGAACTCGGCCAACGCGTTCGTGCTGTGACCCGGGCGGACGTCGAGGCTGTAGCGGAAGCCGGTGCGGAACCAGGTCTGGAGGGCCAGGGCCTGGCCATAGGCGTCGGTCTCGGTGCCCACCGCCTCCGCGGCGTACTCGTCGGCGATCGGCCGGGTGCCCTCGGGGAGCCGGGTGAACCGGGCCAGGAACTCGGTGTCGAGCCCGGCCGTGCCCACCGACAGGTCTTCGGGACGCAGGCGGGGCAGGATCGACAGCACGTCGTACTCGAGGCCGTCGGAGGTCTCCCGACCACTGCCGACGACCAACGAGGACGAGTCGCCGTCCCAGTCGACGTCCGCCTCGGGGCTGTCCACCGCGAGCGGCTCGAAGGCCGCGGGCAGCCAGATCTGGGCCAGGGCCGCGATGCGGAAGTGCTGGGTGAGACGGGTGGCGCCGGGGGCGGGCTCGGCGGTGTCGGGCAGTCGCCCCTGGGCCTCGACGTAGGAACCCGACGAGGACCAGATCTGGCCGTCGAACGCGTCCAGGGCGGTGAGCCGCCAGTAGGCGGGGGCCGCGGCCTCGACCCGGAACGCCTCGATGTCCTCCTGGTCCACCAGCCGCGAGCGGATGTCGACCAGTGGGCTGAGGGTGACCCGGTCGCCACCGCCACCGCCGCCGTCCAGATCCACCAGGGGATCGCCGTCGGCTCCGGGCAGGCGGGGGCCCGCGAGCAGCGCCGGGATGACCGCGACGGCGCCGAGGAGGGCGCCGGCGACGAGCAGCGATCGGGCGCCGCGGCCGGCGTCGGTGGTGAGCCACCGGCCGGTGCCGTCGACCCGGGCGACCCGAGAGGCCAGGACGAACGCGAGGACGGCGATCACGAAGAGCGCGGCGGAGATCGTCCGGTGCTCCTGCTCGGCCAGGATCGAGGCGAAGAGGAACAGCCCGGTCGCCGGGGCCAGGGCCTCGACGGTGGCGTCCAACCGGAAGGCCAGGCTGTCGGAGGCCAGGGCCACGACCCACGCCGTGGCCATCGCCGCGACGATGAACCCCGGGGCGGCGGGGACCGGGGCGGAGATGTCCAGGAAGATGTCCCAGGCGTCGGCCAGATCGGTCGTGATCGCGTCGAGGGTCCGTCCGGAGGGCAGGAGGTTGGCCGTCGTCGACCGGTAGCGGGTCCAGGCCAGGAACAACGGCAGCAGGCTCAGGTGGGCCACCGTCGACAGCAGGGGGCCGAGGCCGACCCGGCGCAGCAGGGCGGCAAGGGCGTGGGCCACGACGACGGCCGCGGCGATGGGTACGAAGAAGGCCCAGTCCGCGAAGAGTCGGGCGTAGCCGACGACGGTGGCCAGCGAGACACCGAGGAGGGCCACTTCGGCCAGGATCAGCGTGGGGGGTGGGGGCGGGGGCAGGTCGTCTGACGCCATGTCCTCCTCGATCAACCGGTCCTCGAGGGTGGCGGTCATGCCGGGGCCCGCCGGGTCCACGCGGCTTCGTCGGCGCTCCAGGCCGCCGCGAAGGTGTCCTCCACCCCGACCCGGATGGTTCCGGAGCCACTGGCCCGGGTGGGGTCGTCGGCCGAACGCTCGAACACGACGAGGAAGCGTCGTCCGGGGCCCGCGGCCGAACCCGTCGTCGACACCCCGGCCGGGGTGGTCAGGGCCACGAGGGTCCCCGGGTGGTCGACGCGGACCTCGTCGCCCCGGTCCGTCATCGCCACGGCGGCCAGGTACTCGAGCATGGCCCCCGTCGCGTTCGGGCCGGCGCCGTAGCCCGAGTCGGTGCCGTCGGTGGCGACGAGTCGGACCTCGTCCCCCCGAACGGTGGCGGCGACGAGGAGGCTGGCGGCGGCGGAGACGGCCCGCTCGAAGCTGACGTCGGTGTGCACGGCCCGCCGGACGTCGAGCAGCACGGTGGTGCGGCCTTGCTGGTGGCGTTCGTCCTGGCGCACGGTGAGCTCGTCGCGGCGGGCCGTCGAGGGCCAGTGGACCCGACGGAGGTCGTCGCCCATGACGTACGGGCGCAGGGAGTGGAACTCGTCCCCGCCGGTCTGCAGGCCGGGGGTGCGCCAGCCGTGGGGATCCGTCCCGTCAGAGCGGGAGGCGGCGGCGACGTCGTCCACGGCGGGGTAGACGACCAGGGTCGAGGCGGGAGCGGCGATGACCGCGGCCTGGGTCAGGCCGAACGGGTCGCCCAGCTCGACCTCCAGGGGGCCGACGGTGATGACGCCGCGCCGGCGGGTGGGCAGGCGGTAGGCCGGCCGCGGACCCGGCCGTTGCGCTCCAGCGGCGCCAGGAGGAGCTCGGCGCCGGCGGTGCCGGTGACCCCGTCGCGCAGGGTCAGCACCGGCGTGCGCCGTCGACCCCGGTTGCGGACCAGCACCTCCACCCGACTGGCCGAGCCGGCGTGGACCCGGTCGGGGTGCAGGGTGCGGACGACCTCGAGGCGCAGCGAGGTGAGCATCGTCATGGCCGCGCAGGCGCCGACGAGCACGAGGAGGGTGGTGCCGAGCACCAGGAGCTCGGGGAGGCCGAACAACCAGCCGCCGAGCAGGGCGACCCCGCCGGCGAGGAGGACCCCCCAACCGGCGCGGGTCAGGAGCCTCGAACGCGGGGCGCGGGGGATGGGGACGGTGTCCACCAGCTCGCCGAGGACGTCCTCGGTGGACACGCCGCGGAGCCGGGCGTCACCACTGGTGGTGAGCCGGTGGGCCAGCACCGGCCGCACCAGCGCCTTGACGTCGTCGGGGGTGGCGAAGGACCGTCCCGCCGACAGCGCCCGGACCCGACTGACCCGCAGCAGGCTGAGGGTGGCCCGGGGCGACATGCCGAGGCCGAGGTCGGGATGCCGACGGGAGGCGTCGGCCAGGTCCACCAGATAGCGACGGAGGGGCGGTGCCACGTGCACGGAGGCGGCGGCCCGGACCAGCGCCGCGAGGTCGGCGGCGTCAGCCACGGGGGCCAGGTCGTTGAGGGCCGGGGCGTCGGTCTGGTGCTCCAGGAGGTCCAGCTCGGCCTCGGGCGAGGGGTAGCCGATCGCGGTGCGCATGAGGAACCGGTCGAGCTGGCTCTCGGGCAGGGCGTAGGTGCCTTCGTGCTCGATCGGGTTCTGGGTGGCGATGACCACGAAGGGCCGCCGTAGGGGGTAGGTCACCCCGTCGACGGTCACCTGCTCCTCGGCCATGGCCTCGAGCAGGGCCGACTGGGTCTTGGGGGAGGCCCGGTTGATCTCGTCGGCCAGGACCACGTCGGCGAACACCGGCCCGGGCCGGAAGCTGAACTCCTGGCTCTCCCGGTTGAACACCGAGACGCCGACCACGTCGGACGGCAGCAGGTCGGGGGTGAACTGGATGCGGCCGAAGGAGACGTCGAGCGAGCGGGCGAGGGCCTTGGCCAGGCTGGTCTTGCCGACGCCGGGGACGTCCTCGACGAGCAGGTGGCCCTCGGCCACCAGGCAGAGCAGCACCAGCTCCACCACGTCGCGCTTGCCCCGGATGACCCGCTCGACGTTGTCGGCGATCCGGGCGAGCACGGCCGTGGCCGCCGCGAGGTGGTCGTCGGCCTCCTGGGTCGCCATCGGGCACAGGGTAGGTTGCGATCCCGCATGGCGACCGACGCCCCCCTTCCGCCGCTCCGGGCGTGGCTCCCCGTCGTGGGGGCCGTGCTGGTCCGACCCACCCTCTGGGCCACCGCGCTCCGGCAGGTGTTCGTGCTGGCCCCGCGGGGTTGGTGGCACCGCTGGCCCCTCCTGCCGTGGCCCGATCCGGCCTACCTGCGCTTCCGTCTGCTCACCGCCTACGGCACCACCGACCACCCGCCGGAGCCCGACGACCTCGTCAGCTACCTGGGTTGGTGCCGCGACTGGCGCCGGGCCCACTGGGGCTGAGCTGTTGTCCTGATCAGGCGACGGTGAGGTCGAAGCTGACGGGGTGGCCGTCGATGTCGCCGGTGTGGGGGAGCGCGTCGCCGTCGAGGTAGGCTCACCGAGGTGGCCAGGACCTGGGTGGTCACGTCGGCCTCGAACTGGCGCAGGGCGGCCGCGACGGGCTCGGGCAGGGCAACCGACAGGGCGATGCGGTTCGTCACCGCCAGGCCGAGGTCCTTGCGGGCCTGCTGGACGAGGCGGGCCAGGTCGCGGGCCATGCCCTCGGCCCGGAGGTCGTCGGTCAGATCGGTGTCGAGTTGGACGACGGTCTCGTTGCCGGGGAGGGCCGCGGTGGCGCCGTGCTCGCCCGCCTCGACCGCCAGTTCGAACTGCCCGGCCTCGAGGCTGTGGCCGGCCACGGTCACGGTGCCGTCGTCGTTGGTCGACCACTCGCCGTCACGGGCGGCCTTCATGACCTCCTGCACGGCACCGCCGAGCAGGGGGCCGAGGACCTTGCCGTTGGGCTTGAGGCGGAACGTGGCCAGCGTGGAGGGGTCATCCTCGAGGACGACGGCCTTCACGTTCACCTCGTCGGCGATGAGGTCGAGGAAGGGTGCCAGTTCGGCCGCCCCGGGGCCGGCCACGGTCAGGCGGGGGAGCGGGAGCCGGACCCGCAGGCGCTCGGCGTCGCGGAGCGAGAGGGTGGTGGAAGCCACCTGGCGGACCCGGTCCATGGCCGCGACGAGGTCGTCGTCGGCGGGGAAGTCCCTCGCCTCGGGCCAGTCGTCGAGGTGGACGCTGTCGCCGCCGACGAGGCCGTGGTGGATCTCGTCGGCCAGCAGGGGCAGGAGGGGGGCGGCCACCCGGCTGAGGGTGACCAGCACGGTGTAGAGCGTGTCAAAGGCGTCGGCCTTGTCCGTGGCCGTCTCCGGGGTCGAGGCCGCCCAGAAGCGGTCCCGGCTGCGCCGGATGTACCAGTTGTTGAGGGCCTCGCTGAAGGCCTGGACCTCGGCGCAGGCCCCGGCGAGGTCGTAGGCGTCCATCCGCTCGGTGGTACGGGCCACCACGTCGTGGAGCTTGGCCAGGACGTAGCGGTCGAGGGTGTCGGACGCAGTCGGTGCGGAAGGTCGCCCGGTGCCCGTCGACGTTCGCGTAGAGCGTGAAGAAGTGGTACGCCGACCAGAGGGGCTGCAGCACGGTGCGCACGACCTCGGCGATCTTGGTGCCCTCGCGTCGATCTCGAGGTTGAGGCCCCGCAGGATCGGTGACGACATGAAGTACCAGCGCAGGGCATCGGCCCCGTGGGTGTCGAACACCAGGTCGGGCTCGGGGTAGTTGCGCAGGCGCTTGGAGATCTTGCGACCGCCCTCGGCGAGCAGGATCGCCGTGGCAGATCACGTTCTGGAACGGCGGCCGGTCGAACAGGGCCGTCGACAGCACGTGCAGCGTGTAGAACCAGCCGCGGGTCTGGGCGATGTACTCGACGATGAAGTCGGCGGGGAAGTGCTCCTCGAACCACTGCTCGGTTCTCGAACGGGTAGTGGACCTGCGCGTAGGGCATCGACCCGGACTCGAACCAGCAGTCCAGGACCTCGGGGACCCGGCGCATCATCGACTTCCCGGTGGGGTCGTCGGGGTTGGGGCGCACGAGGTCGTCGACGGTGGGCCGGTGCAGGTCGTCGGGACGCACGCCGAAGTCGGCCTCGATCTCGTCGAGGCTGCCGTAGACGTCGGTGCGGGGGTGGGCGGGGTCGTCGCTCTGCCAGACCGGGATGGGTGAGCCCCAGAAGCGGTTGCGGCTGATCGACCAGTCCCGGGCCCCCTCCAGCCAGCGGCCGAAGGCCCCGTCCTGGACGTGGTCGGGGATCCAGTTGATCTCCTGGTTCAGCTCGACCAGGCGGTCCCGGAACGCGGTGACCTCGACGAACCAGGAGTCGCACGGCCTTGTAGATGATCGGCGTGTCGGTCCGCCAGCAGTGGGGGTAGTTGTGCTCGTAGCTGTCGTGGCGGACCACGACGCCCTTGTCCTTCAGGACCTTGATCACCGCGGGGTTGGCGTCGAAGACGTTCTCGCCCTCCCAGTCGGGAACGTCGGCGGTGAAGCGACCGGCGTCGTCCACGGGGACGACCAGCTCGATGCCGTTGGCCTCACAGACCCGCTGGTCCTCCTCGCCGAAGCCGGGGGCGAGGTGGACGACCCCGGTGCCCTCCTCGGTGCCGACGTAGTCGTCGGTGAGCACGCGGAAGCTGTTCGGGTGGTCGGCGAAGTACGGGAAGATCGGCTCGTACCGGCGCTCGGCCAGGTCCCGGCCGGTGAGGGTGGCCACCCGCTGGTAGCCCCCGATCTGGGCCTCGTACTTGTCGAGGGTGGCCTCGCCGAGGACGTAGTGCTCATGGGTGTCGGGGTCCTCGACCACGGCGTAGGTCGATGTCCTCGCCGACGGCCACGGCCAGGTTGGACGGCAGGGTCCAGGGCGTGGTGGTCCAGATGAGGATCGACATCGGCCCCGGGTCCCCGTCGACGGGCAGGAGGCGGACGGCCACGGTGAGGGCCGGGTCCTGGCGGGGGCGGGTGGCGTCGTCGAGGCGGATCTCGAAGTTCGACAGCGGCGTCTCGGCCCCCCACGAGTACGGCATCACCCGGTAGGCCTTGTAGACGAGGCCCTTGTCCCACAGGCGCTTGAACGCCCAGATGACGCTCTCCATGTAGGCGACGTCCATGGTCTTGTAGTCGTTCTCGAAGTCGACCCACCGGGCCATGCGGGTGACGTACTGCTCCCAGTCCGCCGTGTACTGCTGGACCGAGGTCCGGCAGTGGTCGTTGAACCGCTCGATGCCGTAGTCCTGGATCTGGCGGCGGCCCGACACGCCCAGCTGCCGCTCGGCCTCGATCTCGGCGGGTAGGCCGTGGCAGTCCCACCCGAACCGGCGGTCCACCCGGTGACCCCGCATGGTCTGGTACCGGGGGACCACGTCCTTGACGTAGCCGGTCAGGAAGTGGCCGTAGTGGGGGAGGCCGTTGGCGAAGGGGGGCCCGTCGTAGAAGACGAACTCGTCGTCGGCCGGGCGCTGCTCGATGGACCGCTGGAAGGTGCGGTCCTCGGCCCAGCGGTCGAGCACGCCGCGCTCGATGGCCGGGAAGTCGGCGTTGGGCGTGACGGCCGGGTACGGGCCGGTCGCGTCGGCGTTGTCGGTCACTCGTTGCCTTCTCGCTCAGGGGGGAGCGACCAGCCTACGGCTGGCCGGAGCCTCAACTCCCGAGTTTGGCGACCTTCTCCTCGACCCGCTCGGCCGCCCAGGGGATGAACTCGAGCCGGGGCTTGGGGATGGGCTCGCCGGAGATGATGCTGATGCCGTAGGTCCCGGCCTCGATGCGGGCCAGCGCGTCGTCGATCTGCTGCACGGCGTCGCGGGCCTGGGCGGACAGCGCCAGGTCCAGGGAGCGCTCCACGGCGATGCTGTCGCCCTCGCCGGACTCCTCGTCGAACTGCACGTCGCCGGGGTCCCGGTCGGCGACCAGCTGGTCGGCCTCCATCTGCTTGTCGATGGCCTGCCGCAGGAACTTGGCCCGTTCCTCCTCGAGCGCCTTGCGCTGCTTTTCGATGAAGGCCGGCGTGAACGGCGACTTCTTGGCCGGGGCCTTCTTGGCGGGTGCCTTGGTGGCGGGCTTCTTGGCCGGGGCCTTGGTCGCGGCCGCGGGCTTCTTCGCCGCCGGCTTGCGGGCCCTCGTCGGGGCCTTGGTCGCCGGCGCCTTCTTGGCCGCGGCGGCGGTGGTTTTGGCCGCCGGCTTCTTGGCCGCCGTCGTTCGGGCCGTCGTGCCTGGCTTCTTCTCGGTGGCCGCCATCTGAACCGTCCCCCGTGGTCGGAAAGTCGGAGCAGGGTAGGGGCGGGCGTCCTGCGCGCACAACCACCCTCTCGGAACCACCCCGATGCGGCCGAGGCCCGCAACTAGTGTCTCGGCCGTGAGTCGGGCGCTGGTGCTGAACGCGAGCTACGAGCCGCTGTCGGTCGTCTCGGACCGCCGCGCCGCTGTGCTGGTGCTGACGGACAAGGCCGAGGTGGTGGCCGACACCGGCGCCGTCCTGCACGCCGCGGACATCGAGGTGCCGGTGCCGTCGGTGGTCCGGCTGCGCTACTTCGTTCGGGTGCCCTTCGAGCGTCGGGCCTCGCTGAACCGCCGCGCCGTGTTCGCCCGGGACGACCACGCCTGCCAGTACTGCGGTCGCCCCGCCGACAGCCTGGACCACATCGTCCCCCGCAGCCGGGGCGGCGAGCACGTGTGGGAGAACGTCGTGGCCGCCTGTCGGCCCT
This sequence comes from uncultured Microthrixaceae bacterium, assembly GCA_963777805.1. Classification (GTDB taxonomy): domain Bacteria; phylum Actinomycetota; class Acidimicrobiia; order Acidimicrobiales; family DATDAH01; genus DATDAH01. The sequence goes on from CAVZRY010000003.1 coordinate 126,742, forward strand.
GCAACGTGGCCAAGCGCGACAAGCTGCTGGCGGACTCCGGCATGCGCCTGCGCCGGACGCCCCGCGCCCCCCGGCGTCTCAGCTGGCTCCTGGTGGCCGTGGGCTCGATCCCCGAGCCCTGGATGCCCTACGTCGACGCCGCCTGACCCGGCCGCCTGGTCGGTCGGGCGGATCGAGGGCCGCCCCGCCGACCTGCACGGGCGGGCCGTGCCCGACGTCGTCGCGCGGCGGGTGGATGTCCTGGTCCCCACGGTGCCCGCGGTGGTGTTGGGCTCGACCCAGGCCGACCCTTCGGGGGCGGCGGCCATCGAGGTCGTCCGCCGCCGTTCGGGGGGCGGGGCCGTCCTGGTCACGCCGCGACGACCCGCTTTGGGTCGACGTGGACCTGCCGGTCGGCGATCCGCTTTGGTCCGACGACGTGGGGGCGTCGTTCGGCTGGCTCGGGTCGGCCTGGGCCGTGGCGCTCGGGGCGGGGGACGTGCACGACGGGCCGTTCGTACCGGGTCGGTGGGGGAGGACCGTGTGCTTCGCCGGCCGCGGCCCGGGCGAGGTCTTCGTCGACGGCGCCAAGGTCGTCGGCCTGGCCCAGCGCCGCACGAGGGCCGGCGCGAGGTTCCAGTGCGCCGTGCTCTCGCGGTGGGAGCCCGGGCCGCTGATCGACGTCGTCGTTCCAGCCGAGGACCGGGCCGAGGCCCGGCGTGACCTGGCCGACGTCGCCCGCGGCGTGTCGCTGGACGGTGTGCTCGACCGCTTCCTCGAGGTCCTCGCCCGGCTCTGACCTCGGCACCCGACTACCGTTGGCCTCCTCGACGAATCCGTGGCTCCGAACGGGGGCGTCGAGGATCCTTTGTGGGCCTGTGGTGGCGTAGCGGGGAGAGGTGGTGGAGGACTTTCGGAGTGGAAATGGTTGACAGTGGAGCATTGGTGGCCGATAGTGGAGCTGCGCCCCTACCGGGGGGCCATGGCGTCGGAGGACCCATGCAGCACTCCACCACCACCACCACCAGAGGCACCAGCCCGTGTTCGTCGGCACCACGCAGCGAAAGCTCGATGACAAGGGCCGCATCGTCCTGTCCGCGGGCCTCCGCGACGAGCTCGACGGCACCGGCTACATCACCGTCACCGACGGCTGTCTCGCCATCTTCACGAATGAGGGGTACGAGCAGTTCACGGACCGGGTGCGGCACCGGGTCCGCGAGGTCGGCGACCTCGACCCCATCGTCCTCCGCAAGCTGGCGTCGGACTCGGATCACATCCGCGCCGATGCCCAAGGTCGCCTCACCCTCCCTGCGAAGTTCCTCGACAAGGTCGGCATCAACGCCGCGGCCGGGACGGAGGTCGTCGTGAACGGCGCCTTCGACCGGATCGAGATCTGGGCCCCCGAAGTCTGGGACGCCTTGTCCTCGGAGGGCAACGACGCCCTCCAGGACGCCATCCGGCAGGGGGGACTCTGATGACCCCCTGCCGCTCACCTCGGGCAACGTCGCCCTCGACCCGTTCACGTCCGCTGATCCGCTGCCTCCCGGCTGGTGGGACGGAAGATCCCTACTCCGCCCGCTTCCCCAGCAGCCCGAACGGGAACCCCTCCCGTCGAGCACCTGCCGGCCGGGGGGCTGCCGATCAGCGGACGGAGCGCGGTCGGTGACGGCGCCCCGAGACCTCACCCCCGTCCACGACCCCGTCATGGTCGAGCGCGTCGTGGAGGTGTTCGCCGCGGCCCCTCCGGGGGTCCACGTGGACGCCACCCTGGGCGACGGGGGCCACGCCGCCGCCGTCCTCGACGCCAACCCCGCCCTCTCGCTGGTCGGCATCGACCGGGACCCCGACGCCATCGCGGCCTCGACGGCCCGCCTGGCGCCGTTCGGTGACCGGGTCAGCGTCCGCCAGGCCCGCTTCGACCAGCTCGGCGAGGTGGTCGAGGACCTCGGCGTGACCGAGGTCAGCGGCGTGCTGTTCGACTTCGGCATCAGCTCCCGGCAGGTCAACGAGGCCCACCGGGGCTTCAGCTACCGGTCGGAGGGCCCCCTCGACATGCGGATGGGCCAGGGCGACGATCCTGCCGACGCGGAGGTGACCGCCGAGGACATCGTGAACACCTGGCCCGAGGAGGAGCTCTCCCGCCTCCTGTCCCGCCTCGGCGACGAGCCCCGGGCCCGCGCCATCGCCCGGGCCGTCGTGGCCGCTCGCCCGCTGCACACCACCGCCGAGCTGGCCTCGGTCATCAGCGAGGCCGTGCCCGCCGCGGTGCGCCGCAAGGGCCACCCCGCCCGCAAGACCTTCCAGGCCCTCCGGATCGAGGTCAACGAGGAGCTGGAACAGATCCCGTCGGCCCTCGATCAGGCCCTCGACCTCCTGGTGGCCGACGGCCGCGCCGCGGCCATTGCGTACCACTCGGGCGAGGACCGCATCGTGAAGTCGGCCTTCCGTGAGGCGTCCACCGGCGGCTGCACCTGCCCCCTGGGCGGACCGTGCGTCTGTGGTGCGGTGCCCCGGGTCGTCCTGCTCAAGCGGGGCGCCTGGAAGCCCTCGGACGACGAGATCTCCCGTAACCCCCGGGCTCGCAGTGCCCGCCTCCGGGCGGTCCGGAAGCTGCCGGTGCCCGACCACCACACCGACCCGACCGACCCGGAGGTCCACCCGTGAGCCCCACCGCCGCCGCCACCCGCACCAGCCGGGGCGCCGCCGCCCCCGCCCGGCCCAGGCACCAGCCCGAGCCGGCACCGGTCCGGCGCCACCTCCGGCCGGTCCCCGACACCAAGGTCGCACCCCCGCCGTCCTCCCGGCGCCGGCTCCGCCCCCAGGCCGCACTCATGCTGGCCCTCGGCGCCTTCTTCGTGATCCTGTTCGGGGTCGCGCTCCTGCAGACCGTGCTGGTCCAGGGCCAGATCCACCTCGACGGGCTTCGAGCTGACGTGGCCGAGCGCCAGACCGAGGCCGCCGTCCTGCAGCAGGACGTCGCCGCCATGGAGGCGCCCGAGAACATCATCCGGCAGGCCGAGGCCATGGGGATGATCACCCCCGACCACGTGAACTTCCTCGTGCCCCCCGCTGAGGCCACACCCACCACGCCGTGAGCACCCGCGCCCCTTCCCGCCCCCGGTCCCACGGTCCGGCCCGGGCGCCCGTCGACCGTCACGGTCGACGGGCGCCGGCGCGCCGACCCGACCCGCAGCACCGCACGAAGCGGCCCGAGGGCCTGCGCACCGGCTCCGAGCACCGCCGGCTCCTCGCGGTGCTCATCGTCGCCGTGTTGGCCTTCAGCGTCGTGGCCTACCGGGTCGCGACCATCCAGGTCCTGCGTCCGGACGCGCTCGTGGCCTTCGGCGAGGACCAGCGGACCCGCGCCACGGTGGTCGATGCCCCCCGCGGGTCGATCCTGGACCGCAACGGCGCCCAGCTGGCGCTGAGCGTGCCGTCGGCGACGGTCGAGGCGAACCCGCAGCTCATCGAGGACCCGTGGGGTACGGCACAGGCCCTCTCGCCGGTACTCGGCACCGACGCCATGTCCCTGGCCGAGACCCTGGCCGAGGACTCCTCCTTCGCCTACCTCGGTCGGCAGCTCGACCGGGAGATCGGCGAGCAGATCGAGGCCCTCGATCTGGACGGGATCACCGTCACTCAGGAGCCGACCCGGGACAACCCCGCCGGCACCCTGGCCCACGCCCTCCTCGGCACCGTCGGCGTGGACCAGGACGGGCTGTCGGGCCTCGAGGCCCAGTACGAGGACGTGCTGGCGGGCGAGCCCGGCGCCGTCGAGGTCGAACGGGATCCGCAGGGCAACACGATCGCGTCGGGGAACAACCACTACGACGCCGCCGACCAGGGTGAAGACCTGCAGCTGACCATCGACCGCGAGGTCCAGTACGAGGCCGAACGCCTCCTGGCCGAGCAGGTGGCGGCCACCGGCGCCCGAGGGGGCACCCTCGTGGTCAGCCGGCCGGGAACCGGTGAGTTGCTCGCGGTGGCCAACATCGACGCCTACGACGAGGAGGCCGGAACGTTCGTGGAGCCCGTGCCGGCGTCGGAGAACCGGGCGGTCACCGCGGTGTTCGAGCCGGGCTCGGTCAACAAGATCATCACCCTCTCCGCCGCCCTCGAAGAGGGCGTGATCACCCCGGACACCTCGGCGCTCGTCCCCGACAGCCTCCAGGTGGGCGACCACGTCTTCTCCGACAGCCATCCCCACGACACGGTGGAGATGACCGCTCGCGAGGTCCTCACCGAGTCCTCCAACATCGGGACCATCCAGATCGCCCAGCAGCTCAGCCCCGAGACCATCGACCGCTACATCCGGGCCTTCGGCTTCGGCGAGGTCACCGCCGTGGACTTCCCTTCGGAGTCGCCCGGCATCCTCCTGCCGACCGACGAGTGGTCCTCGACCTCGATCGGCACGATCCCCATCGGCCAGGGCGTCGCGGTGACGCCCCTGCAGGTGCTGGAGGCCTTCAACGTCATCGCCAACGGTGGTCGCTACGTCGCCCCCCGCCTGGTGGCGGGGACCATCGGCGCGGACGGCGAACTGGAGCCGACCCCGACCGTCGAGCCCCGTCGGGTGGTCTCGGAGGCCACGGCGGACCAGATGACCGAGATGATGACCAACGTGGTCGAGGAGGGCACCGGCGAGGCCGCCCGCGTCGAGGGGTACGCTGTCGCCGGCAAGACGGGCACCGCCCGCAAGCCCCAGCCGGGTGGCGGCTACGAGGACGAAGCGGGCAACTACCGCTACGTGGCCACCTTCGCCGGCTTCGTCCCGGCCAACGACCCCCAGCTCTCGATCGTGGTGGTCATCGACGAGCCTGCCGGGGACTACTACGGCGGGGGGGTGGCCGCCCCGGTCTTCAGCCAGCTGGCGGCGTCGGTCCTGCAGGCCTACCGGATCCCCCCGCCCGTGTCGATCGCCCCAGGGGGCTGAGCCGTGCCCGCGGGCAAGGCCCTGATCGAGCTCCTGGAGAGCCTGGGTGAGTACGTCCTCCTGCCGGAGGGGGTCGCGGCCGGGGTCACGGTCACCGCGGTCGATCACGACAGTCGGGCCGTCGGCGTGGGCTCCTGCTTCTGTGCCCTTCCCGGTGAGAACACCGACGGCCACGACCACGCCGCGACCGCAGTGGCCGCGGGCGCGGCCGCCCTCGTCGTGGAGCGGCGCCTGGACCTCGACGTCCCCCAGGTGCTGGTGCCCGACGCGCGCACGGCGATGGGTCAGCTCGCCGACGCCTTCTTCGACCACCCCTCCCGGCGGATCGCCGTGGTGGGGGTCACCGGGACCAACGGCAAGACCACGGTGACCCACCTGCTGGCGGCCGTCCTCGAGCATGCCGGTCGCCCGACCACCGTGCTCGGGACCCTCAGCGGGGCCCGGACGACCCCGGAGGCCCCGGACCTGCAGGCCACCCTGGCCGAGGCCGCCGACGCCGGTGGCGCCGTCGTGGCGATGGAGGTCTCCTCCCACGCCATCGACCTGCGCCGCATCGTCGGCACCTGGTTCGCCGTGGCCGTCTTCACCAACCTGTCCCAGGACCACCTCGACTTCCACGGGTCCATGGACCGGTACTTCGCGGCCAAGGCCCGCCTGTTCACCCCCGACCGCGCTGCGGTCGGCCTGGTGAACCGGGACGACCCCTGGGGTCGGCGCCTGCTGGAGGAGATGGCCATCCCCGCGGTGGCCTGGTCCCCGGCCGATGCGCAGGACCCGGTGCTGGGCCCCGACGGCAGCACGTTCACCTGGCGGGGCCAGCCGGTGCGCATCGCGCTGGCGGGTCGGTTCAACCTGGCCAACGCCGTGGCCGCCGCCGAGGCCGCCCTGGCGCTCGGGCTCACACCCGAGGAGATCGCCGCGGGCCTCGCCGACGCCCGGCCGCCCCGGGGCCGATTCGAGCCGGTCGGGGACGGGCCGATCGCCGCGCTCGTCGACTACGCGCACACGCCCGACGGCCTCGAGCAGGCGCTGGCGTCGGCGCGCGAGCTGACCGCGGGCCGCCTGATCGTGGTCTTCGGCTGCGGCGGGGACCGGGACAGGGCCAAGCGCCCGCACATGGGTCGGGCCGCCGATCGCGGCGCGGATGTGGTGGTCCTGACCTCCGACAACCCCCGGAGCGAGTCGCCGGAGGCCATCATCGACCAGGTGATGACCGGAGTGGAACGCAACGACGACCTGATCGTGGAACCCGACCGCCGGCGGGCGATCGCCGCCGCGGTGACCCTGGCGACGGCGGGCGACCTCGTCCTGGTGGCCGGGAAGGGCCACGAGACCACCCAGGACCTGGGTGATCGGGAGATCCCCTTCGATGACCGTGAGGTGCTGGCCGAGGCGCTGGCCACGGGTCGGGAGCGCACCGCATGAGGACGCTGCTGTTCGCCGCCGGGGTGTCCCTGATGGTCTCCCTCCTCGGGACCAAGATCCTCATCGACGTCCTCACCAAGCGCCGGATCGGCCAGCCCATCCGCGAGGACGGGCCCCAGGGCCACGCCACCAAGGCCGGGACGCCGACCATGGGTGGGGCCGCCATCGTCGCCGGCGCCGTCGTGGGCTACCTGGCCTCGGACATCTCCAACAGCCGGATCATCACCCGCTCCGGCCTGGTGGTCATGTTCGCCGTCGTGGGGGCCGGTCTCGTCGGCCTGGCCGACGACTGGATCAAGGTCACCCGCGAGCGCAACCTCGGCCTGACCTCCCGGACCAAGTTCCTCGGCCTGGTGGCCGTGGCCACCACCTTCGCCGTCCTGGCCGTCGGCCACACGCCGGTGAGCACCGACCTGTCCTTCACCCGGGCCGGGGCGCTGGTCGACCTCGGCACCTTCGGCTGGAGCGTGTGGGCCGTCCTGCTCATCGTCGGCACCACCAACGCCGTGAACCTGACCGACGGCCTCGACGGGCTCGCCGGCGGGGCCTCGGTCCTCGCCTTCTCCGCCTTCATCGTCATCGGCTTCTGGGCCTTCCGCCACCCGTTCAACTACGGCGTGCCCCATGCCTTGGACCTGGCGGTCGTGGCCGCCTGCATGACGGGGGCCTGCGTCGGTTTCCTGTGGTGGAACGCATCCCCGGCCCAGATCTTCATGGGGGACACGGGGTCCCTGGCCATCGGCGCGGGCCTGGCCGGCCTGGCCCTGATGAACAACACCTCGCTGCTGCTGGCGGTGATCGGGGCGCTCTTCGTGGTCGAGACCCTGTCGGTGATGATCCAGGTCGCCAGCTTCCAGCTCTTCGGGCGCCGGGTCTTCCGGATGGCGCCCATCCACCACCACTTCGAGCTCCGGGGCTGGCCCGAGACCACGGTGATCATCCGCTTCTGGATCCTGTCGGGCCTGTGCACCGCGGTCGGCCTCGGCCTCTACTACGCCGACTTCATCGGTCTGCCGGGAGCCCGGGATTGACCCCCGACCGCGCGCTCGTGGTGGGCCTGGGCGTCACCGGGCGGGCCGTCTGCCGTGCCCTCGTGGCGCGCGGCGGCACGGTCACCGCGATCGAGGACCGCCCCGCTGAGACCCACCGGGCCTTCGCCGCCGAGCTCGGCATCGAACTCGTCGAGTCGCCCGACGCCGCGGCTCTCCCCGCCCACCTCGCGACGGCGGAGGTCCTCCTGCCCAGCCCCGGCGTGCCCGACCGCCATCCCGTGTTCACGGCGGCCGCCGCGGCGGGCGTCCCGGTGCAGTCGGAGTTCGACCTGGCCGGGGTGTGGGACGACCGGCCGGTCATCGCCGTGACCGGGACCAACGGCAAGACCACCGTCACCCACCTGGCTGCGGACATGCTCCGGCGCGCCGGTCGGGTCGCGGCCGAAGCCGGCAACGTCGAGACGCCGCTGGTCGAGGCCATCGACGACGCGACCGTCGAGGTCTTCGTCGTGGAGGCCAGTTCCTTCCGCCTCGGCCACACGGCCCACTGGGCGCCGGAGGTGGCGGCCTGGCTCAACTTCGCCCCGGACCACCTCGACGTGCACGCCGACCTGGCCGCGTACGAGGCGGCCAAGGCCCGGATCTGGGTCGACCAGGGCCCCGCCGACGTGGCCGTGGTCAACGCCGACGATCCGGTCGTGGCCGGCCACGGGGGCCGGGCCCGGCGCCGGACCTTCGGGTTCGCGGGCGGCGAGTCCGCCACGGTCCGCGACGGATGGCTGGTGATCGACGATCGCCGCCTCCTCGGTGTCGATGACCTCCGCCGGTCGCTCCGCCACGATCAGGCCAACGCGCTGGCCGCCGCCCTCATGGTCGAGCCCCTGGGCGTCGACGACGGGGCGATCGCCGCGGCCCTCGCCGCGTTCGACGGCCTGCCCCACCGGGTCCAGCGGATCGGGGAGTCCGACGGCGTCGCCTGGTACGACGACTCCAAGGCCACGACGCCCCACGCCACCCGAGCCGCGGTGGAGGCGTTCGACTCGGTGGTCCTCATCGCCGGCGGGCGGAACAAGGGCCTCGACCTGAGTGATCTCCTGGGTCGCCGGGGCTCGGTCCGGGCCGTGGTCGCCATCGGCGAGGCGGCCCCCGACGTCGTCGACGCAGTGGCCGGACGGCGTCCCGGTCGCCACGGCGCCCACGATGGTCGAAGCCGTCGAGGAGGCCGACGCCCTCGCCCGACCCGGTGACGCCGTCGTGCTGTCGCCCGGTTGCGCGTCCTTCGACTGGTACTCGTCCTACGGCGAACGAGGTGATGACTTCACCCGTCTCGTCCGCATCCACCTCGACCAGGAGGCGTCCCGCCCATGAGCCGTCCAACCGACACCCGGACCCCGGGCCGCAACCGCGCGGCTCATCCGGCCGGCACCACCCCGCGGCGGTCCAAGCACGATCCCGGTGCGTCCCGCGGCCGGCATCCCTCCGCCGGCACCGGCACGAAGCGGCCGCCGGGGGACCGATCGTCGACCTTCGTCGGCCTGCTCGCCGTGGTGACCGCGTTGGTCCTGCTGGGCCTCGTCATGGTGATGTCCGCGGCGTCGGTCAGCGACCTCCGGACCTCGGGATCGGCGTGGGACAGCTTCAGCCGCCAGGCCATCTTCGCCCTGGTCGGCTTCGCGGGCATGTTCGCCGTCATGCGCCAGCACTACGGCCTCTGGCGGCGCGTGGCCACGCCGTTCCTGGTGCTGAGCTTCGTGCTCCTCGCCCTCGTCCTGGTGCCCGGCGTGGGCGTCGGGGCCAACGGCGCCACCCGGTGGCTGGGCGCGGGCTCGTTGCGCATCCAGCCCTCGGAGCTGGCCAAGCTGGCCATCATCATCTGGTCCGCCCGCTGGCTGGCCATGGACCGCAACCACGACGTGATCCGGGAGGACCCCCGGGTGCTGCGCCCGGTCCTGCTCGCGCTCGGCGGCCTCGCGGTCCTGCTCCTCCTGCAGCCGAACCTCGGCACGCTGATCATCACCGCCGGTGCCATCGGCGCCGTGATCTTCGTCTCGGGGGCGTCGCTGGCCCGCCTGACCGCCTGGGGGGCGCTGGGGTTCTCGGCGGCCGCGGTCGCCGCCCTCAGCGCCGACTACCGCCGGGCGCGGGTCCTGGCCTTCCTGGACCCGTGGGCCGACCCGGCCAACACGGGCTACCAGACGATCCAGTCGCTGGTCGGCATCGCCGGTGGGGGCCTGACCGGCGTCGGCCTCGGGGCCAGCCGGGCCAAGTGGGGCTTCCTGCCCTATGCCCACACCGACTTCATCTTCGCCATCATCGCCGAGGAGCTCGGCCTGATCGGGGCCGTCACCGTGCTCGGCCTCCTCGCCGCCCTGGGCTACTTCGGCATCCGGGCCGCGCTCCGGGCCCCCGACACCTTCGGGATGCTCCTCGCCGCGGGGATCACGACCTGGTTCGTGCTGCAGGCCGTGGTCAACATCGGCGCCGTGGTCGGCCTCCTGCCCATCACCGGCGTCCCCCTCCCGTTCGTGTCCTACGGCGGCACGTCGCTGGTGGTCAACCTGTTGGCCATGGGCGTCCTGCTGAGCGTGGCCCGCCATGGTCGGGATGCCTGACCCCTCGCCGACCTGGGCGCTGATCGCCGGCGGCGGCACCGCGGGCCACACGCTGCCGGGGATCGCCATCGGTCGTGCGCTGGTGGGCCGGGGGCACCCCGCGTCGGCCATCCACTTCGTCGGCAGTGAGCGGGGGAGTGAGGTCCGCCTGGTGCCCGAGGCCGGCTTCACGCTCACCGCGCTCCCGGGCCGGGGGATCCAGCGCAAGCTGACCCCCGACAACATCGGGGCCGTGGTCGGCCTCATCCGGGCCTTCGCCAAGGCGCTGGGCCTCATCCACCGCCGGCGCCCCTCGGTCGTCGTGGCCCTCGGCGGCTACGCCTCGGTCGCCTGTGCCCTCGCCGCGGTGCTCTACCGGATCCCGGTCGTGGTGGCCGAGCAGAACGCCGTGCCCGGCGCCGCCAACCGGGTCGTGGCCCGCTTCGCCCGAGCAGCAGCGGTCTCGTTCCCCGGCACCGACCTCCCCCGGGCGGTGGTCACCGGCAACCCGGTGCGCCCCGAGATCCTGGCCGTCGACCGCTCCCGCGACCGTGCCGCGGCCCGCGATCGGCTGGGCCTGCCTGAGGACCGGGTCGTGGTGCTCGCCTTCGGCGGCTCCCTCGGGGCCCGGCGCATCAACCGGGCGGTGACCGGCCTCGTCGAGCGCTGGGCCGACCGGACCGACGTGGCGGTCCGTCACGTCGTGGGCGAGCGGGACTGGGACGACCCGTCGGCCCGGGGCGAGGAACAGGCGGTGACCAGCGGCATCCTCTACCGCCCCGTGCGCTACGAGGACGACATGCCCACCGCCCTGGCCGCCGCGGACGTCGTCCTCGCCCGCGCCGGCGCCACCACCGTGGCCGAGCTGGCCGTCCTGGGCCTGCCGAGCGTCCTCGTGCCCTTGCCGATCGCCACCGCCGACCACCAGACCGCCAACGCCCGAGGCCTGGTCGACCTGGACGCGGCGTGCCTCGTGCCCGACGCCGAGCTGGACGTCGATCGCCTCGTCGCCGAGCTCGATCCCTTGGTCACCGACGGCGCGCGGCGGGAGGCGATGGGCGTCGCCGCCCTCGGCCTCGGCCGTCCTGATGCCGCTGACCGGGTGGCCGACCTCGTCGTGGAGCACGCCCGTGACTGACGCCCGGCCCGCCGCCGACGCCGTCGTCGACCTCACCCCGCCGCAGGCGATCCACATCGTCGGGATCGGTGGCGCGGGCATGAGCGCCATCGCCAGCGTCTTGGCCTCGATGGGCCACCGGGTGAGTGGCAGCGACCTCAAGGCCTCCAAGGCCCTCGACCGTCTGGCCGACCAGGGCGTGCGGGTCGCGGTGGGTCACCGGGCCGACCAGTTGGGCGACGCCGAGGTCGTGGCCGTCTCCACCGCCATCGGTCCGAGCAACCCCGAGGTCGTCGCCGCCCGGGAGCAGGGCCTGCCGGTGCTGCGCCGATCGGAGGTCCTGGCGGCCATCACCGCACTCCGGCGCACGATCTCCATCGCCGGCACCCACGGCAAGACGACGACCTCCTCGATGCTGGCCGTGGTCCTCGCCGAAGCCGGCCTCGACCCCAGCTTCATCATCGGCGGGGACGTCAACCAGATCGGCTCCGGCGCCGTGTGGTCCGACGGCGAGTGGTTCGTGGTCGAGGCCGACGAGAGCGACGGCACCTTCGTCGAGCTCCGCACCGAGGTCGCCGTGGTCACCAACGTCGAGGCCGACCACCACGCCCACTACGGCGGCTTCGAGCCGCTGCGGGAGGCATTCGACCGGTTCGTCGTCGGCGCCGGCGGCCTGGCCGTGGTCGGCATCGATGACGTCGAGGGGGCCGCGTTGGCCGGTCGGCACCCGGTCGTCACGGTCGGGGAGGTCGAGGGCGCCGGCTACCGGATCGTCGATCTCCGACGGGAGCCCCGCGGCACGACCTTCCGCCTCGAGCACGACGGCGAAGACCTCGGCGAGATCCACCTCCCGGTGCCCGGGGCCCACAACGCCCGCAACGCCGCGGTCGCCGCGGCGACGGCCCTGGAGGTCGGCGCCGCCTTCGACGCCGTGGTGGCCGCCCTGGCCCGCTTCGGCGGCGTGGCCCGTCGCTTCGAGTTCCGGGGTGCGGCCGCCGGGGTGGACTTCGTGGACGACTACGCCCACCTGCCGACCGAGGTGGCCGCCGCGCTGGCGGCGGGCCGGGACACCGCACCGGACCGTCTGGTCGCGGTGTTCCAGCCCCACCGCTACTCGCGCCTGGCGGCCTTGGCCCCCGAGTTCGGCTCCTCGTTCGGCGACGCCGACGTGCTGGTGGTGACCGACGTCTACAGCGCGGGGGAGACGCCGATCCCCGGGATCTCGGGCAAGGCCGTGGTCGACGCCGTGCTGGTCGCGGACCCGACCCGGTCGGTGGCCTACCTGCCCCGCCGGGAGGACCTGGTGGCGTACCTGGTCGGCCGCCTGCGACCCGGCGACCTCTGCCTGACGCTGGGCGCCGGGGACCTGACCACCCTGCCCGACGAGCTCCAGGCCGCCCTGGCGGCCCGCCCGGGACCGTGACCCGGCAACCGGCGGGGGACCTGGAGGCCCTCGCCGCCGCTCTGGACGACGCGCTCGGACCCCGGTTGCGCCGGGACGAGCCCCTCGGGCCGATGACCACCTACCGGGTCGGGGGACCCGCGGCCCTGTTCGTCGAGGTGGCAACCGTGGAGGACCTGGTGGCGATCGCCGACACCGTTGCCGCCGGCCCCGGCCCCGGCGCCGTGCCCATCCTGGTCGTGGGCAAGGGCTCGAACCTGCTCGTGCACGACGACGGGTTCCCCGGCCTGGCCGTGCGCCTCGGCGGTGACCTCACCGCTCTGGAGGTCGAGGGCACGACCGTTGGCGCGGGCGGCGCCGTGGCCCTCCCGGTCCTGGCCCGTCAGACGGCGGCGGCGGGACTCACCGGCCTCGAGTGGGCGGTGGGGGTGCCGGGAACCGTCGGCGGCGGCGTGCGGATGAACGCCGGCGGCCACGGCTCCGACATGGCTGCGACCCTGGCGCGGGTCCGCCTCCTGGACCTCCAGACCGGCGAAGATGTCGAGGTGCCTCCTGCCGACCTGCACCTCGGCTACCGCCACTCCTCGGTCCGGGCCGAGCAGGTGGTGGTCCGGGCCGACTTCGCCCTCTCGCCGGGTGACCCCGAGGCGGCGGCCGCCGAGATCGCGGCGATCGTGCGGTGGCGTCGGGACAATCAGCCCGGTGGCCCCAATGCCGGATCGGTGTTCACGAACCCCGACGGCGACTCGGCCGGCCGTCTCATCGATGCGGCGGGAGCCAAGGGGCTGCGCCACGGCACCGCCGAGGTGTCGAACAAGCACGCCAACTTCATCCAGGCCGATCCCGGCGGGCGGGCCGCAGACGTCCACGCCCTGATGCTCGAGGTCCGGGAGCGGGTGCACGAGGCCACGGGGGTCACCCTGGTGCCCGAGACCCGCCTGGTCGGCTTCCCGGGGGGTGCGGGTTGAGCACCGTCGCCGTCGATCCCCGGATCCGCCAGCGGCGGGTGACCGTGGCCCGCGACGCCGGGCGGCGTCGACTGCGCCGGGTGATGATCGGTGGCGTGGTCCTCGTCGTGGGCCTCGTGGCCCTCGGCCTCACCTGGACCCCGGCCCTGGACGTGGAGCAGGTCGAGGTCGGCGGCGCGGCCCGGACCTCGGCCGAGGCCGTCACCGAGGCGGCGGACGTGGCCCCGGGTGACCCCCTGGTGTGGTTCGACACGGCGGAAGCCGAAGCCGCGGTCGAGGCGCTGCCGTGGGTGGACGAGGCCACGGTCGAACGCACGTGGTCCGGCGCCGTGACCGTCGAGGTCACCGAGCGGGTGGCCGTGGCCGCGCTGGCCACCACCGAGGGCACCTGGTCACTCGCCGACGGCGAGGGTCGGGTGCTGGCCACCGTGGACGAGGAGCCCAGCGATGTGGCTCGGGTCGACGGTGTGACCACCTCCGCCCCGCCCGGGGCCCAACTCGACGACCAGGTGCTCGAGGCGCTGGCCGTCGCCGCCGCGGTGCCGACGGCGATCCGGCCCGAGGTGGCCGCCGTCCGGGGCTCGGGCGCGGACCTCGAGGTCGCCCTGCGGGCCGGTGGGGTGATCGCCCTCGGGGGGGCCGAGGATGCCGAGGCCAAGTTGGCCGCGGCCGCTGCCGTCCTGGCCTCGGTCGGGCCGGACTGCGTCGATCGGCTGGATGTGGCCCTGCCCGCCGCACCCGCGCTGGTGCGGGTCCCGGGATGTGTCTGATGGGGGCCGTGGAGCGGCTCCGAGGAGGTCCGAGATGACATCGTTCGACGGGCGACCCCCGTCTCGCCCTACCATCGGGGGTTCGTCAGAGCGTGATGTCGGACGGACCGGCTGGACCGGGCGGCCTGAGGTGGAGGACCCCATGATCAGCAATCCCCAGAACTACCTGGCTGTGATCAAGGTCGTGGGTGTGGGCGGCGGCGGCGTCAACGCCGTCAACCGCATGATCGACGCCGGGCTGAAGGGCGTCGACTTCATCGCCGTCAACACCGACGCGCAGGCGCTCCTGATGAGCGACGCCGAGGTCAAGCTGGACATCGGCCGGGACCTGACCCGCGGCCTCGGGGCCGGTAGCGACCCCGACGTCGGCCGGGAGGCGGCCGAGGCCCACCGCGACGAGATCGAGGAGTCCCTCGCCGGCGCCGACATGGTCTTCATCACCGCGGGCAAGGGCGGCGGCACCGGCACCGGAGCGGCGCCGGTCATCGCCGAGATCGCCCGGGGCGTGGGGGCCCTGACCATCGCGGTCGTCACCCGCCCCTTCAGCTTCGAGGGCCGGCGCCGCACCGTCCAGGCCGAGCAGGGGATCCAGCGCCTCAAGGAGGCCGTCGACACCCAGATCGTGATCCCGAACGACCGGCTGCTGACCGTGTCCGACGAGAACACCTCGATGCTCAATGCCTTCAAGATGGCCGACGAGATCCTCCTGCAGGGGGTCCAGGGCATCACCGACCTGATCACCACCCCGGGCCTGATCAACACCGACTTCGCCGACATCAAGACCGTGATGGCCAACGCCGGATCGGCCCTCATGGGCATCGGCTACGCCTCCGGTGACGGTCGGTCGCTCACCGCGGCCCGCAACGCCATCTCCAGCCCGATGCTCGAGGCCTCCATCGAGGGCGCCCGGGGCATCATCCTCAACGTCTCCGGCGGCAGCGACCTGGGCCTGCTCGAGGTGAACGAGGCCGCCGAGGTGATCCACGGCGTCTGCCACCCCGACGCCAACATCATCTTCGGCGCCGTGATCGACGACGACCTCGGCGACGAGGTCCGGGTGACGGTCATCGCCGCCGGATTCGACCGCTGGGACGACGACCGGCGCTCCGGCAGCGACGCCGAGCCCGACCTCAGCTTCCTGCGGGGCGGCGACGACGACGACGAGGCCCCCGACCTGTTCGGCGGGGGCGACGACGACGACCTCGGCCTGGGCGACGACGACTTCGACGTCCCGTCGTTCCTGAAGTAATCCCCCCCGCCCTCGACCACCGGCTCGCCGACGGGCGGACGGCCCGGGTCCGCTTCACCGGCCGCGAGGACGGTGACCTCTTCATCGATGGTGAGCCGACCGTGCTCGCCGGGCGCCGGGCCGCGCTGGTGGACCGTCCGTGGACGTGGCTCCGGCAGGTCCACGGCGACCGGGTGGTCGTCGTGGACACCCCCGGGGCCGACGCCGGCACCGAGGCTGACGCCGCGGTGACCGCCGTGAGCGGTGCGGTCCTCGCGGTCCACACCGCGGACTGCGCACCGATCGCGCTGGTGGCCGACGGTGGTGCCGTCGCCGTGGCCCACGCCGGTTGGCGCGGGCTGGCCGACGGCGTCGTGGCCGCCACCGTGACCGAGTTGGCGGGACTGGCCGAGGGACCGGTACGGGCCGTCGTGGGCCCGCTCATCGGTCCCGAGTGCTACGAGTTCGGCGCGGACGACCTCCGGCTCGTCGCTGACCGACTCGGGCCCGAGGTCGTCGGGACGACCACGGCGGGCACGCCGGCCCTGGACCTGCCGACCGGCGTACGACGGGCGCTCGAGCGTGCCGGTGTCGACTCGATCGACTTCGTCGGTGGTTGTACGGCCTGCGGTGGGGGCGCGTTCTCCCACCGGGCCCGCGGCGAGCAGGGCCGCCAAGCCGTCCTGGCCTGGATCGAGGAGGCATCGTGAGCTTCGATGCGGCGTCGGTGGCCGCGGGCATCGACGGCGGTCCGCCGGCGCATCGCCGACGCGGGCGGTGATCCCGACCGGGTCACCGTCGTCGCCGTCACCAAGGGCTTCGGGCCCGAAGCCCCCTTGGCCGGCGCTCGAGGCGGGCATCGTCCACCTCGGGGAGAACTACGCCCAGGAGCTGGTGGCCAAGGCCGCCGCGGTGGGTGACGACCCCGCCCCCGTCTGGCACTTCATCGGGGGCCTCCAGAGCAACAAGGTCCGCCTCCTGGCCCCTCACGTGGCGCTGTGGGAGACCGTCGACCGCGCCTCGTTGGGCGCCGAGCTGGCGAAGCGGGCGCCGGGTGCCGCCGTGCTGGCCCAGGTCAACATCTCGGGGGAGGCGGCCAAGAGCGGCTGTCCGCCCGAGGCGGCCGCCGAGCTGGTGGCCACGCTGGGTGACCAGGGCCTCGACGTCCGGGGCCTGATGGGGGTGGCCGAGGCGGGGGATCTCGACCGGGCCCGGGCCCAGTTCGGCGTGCTGGCCGACCTCGCGTCGGCCCTGGACCTCGCCGAGCTGTCCATGGGGATGTCCGCAGACCTCGAGGCCGCAGTGGCCGAAGGGGCCACCATCGTGCGCGTCGGGACCGCCCTGTTCGGGCCCCGTCCGCCGCGTTGAGTGCCGAACGTGCGAAACTGGACTCCGTTATGTCATCCCCGTTCCGGAAGGCCCTCCTCTACCTCGGCCTCGGGCCGGACGAGGAATACGACGACTACGGCTACGACGAGTCGCCGGTCCTCGATTCCCGTCCCGCTCCTCGCCCCCAGGCATCGACGCCCGGGTTGCGCGAACCAGGCCCGGTCGACCCCCCCGTGCACGTCATCCGCCCCGAGCCGGAGCCCAAGGTCATGACCCCTGACGAGCCCTCCATATCGGCCCTGCGGCCCGTGCCCACGACGCCCGCCGGTGGCGGTCCGGGCGAGCACGTGGAGGTCGGCGCCGTCCGCCCGATCCCTGTGTCCTCGGCCAAGCCCCACGTCGTGATCCCGGCGGACTTCAACGACGCGCAGCAGCTGGGTGACCGCTTCAAGAACAGCCAGCCGGTCATCATCAACCTGCAGGGCGCCGACCTCGATCTGGCCCGGCGGGTCATCGACTTCGCCAGCGGCCTCTGTTACGGGCTCGGGGGCCAGATGGAGCGCGTCGCCAGCCAGGTGTACCTGCTCACCCCCAACGACGTCGAGGTGTCCGACGAGGACCGACGGCGGATCACCGAACGCGGCCTCGGCCGGCGCTGACCCACCCCGTTGGGCCTGATCTGCGGGCTGCTGCTCGCCTACATGTTGGTCCTGTTGGGCCGTGTCGTGCTCTCGTGGTTCCCCTTGGCCCCTGACGGCTTCGGGGCCCAGATCTACGGCCTGACGATGACCCTGACCGAGCCGGTCCTGGGTCCCCTGCGGCGGGCGCTCCCGTTCGTGCGCATCGGGAACATGGGCCTCGACCTGTCGCCCATCATCGTGTTCTTCGGGATCCAGATCCTCCTGGGTCTCCTGGGTTGTTCCTGAGGGAGCCGATCGCCCTCACGGAGGGTGGTGGAACGCTCGCCGCGGGGTCCCTGTGGGTCCGTCGGGCCGGGGCTACGCTCGTGAGCATGGACTTGACACCCGATGTCCTCGCCGGGATCGAGTTCCGCCGCAAGGGGCGGGGCTACGACGCCGAGGACGTGGACGCGTTCCGCCAGCAGGTGGAGATCTGGGCCGGCGAGATGCAGGCCCGGCTGCGGGAGGCCACCAGCAAGCTCGACGAGGCCGAGAGCCGGGCCCGTGACGCCGAGGAGCGGGCCCGCACGAGCACCGAGGGCGACGAGACGATCCAGCGGACGCTGCTGCTGGCCCAGCGCACGGCGGATGCCGCTGTGGCCGAGGCCGAGGAGACGGCGTCGCGCAAGGTCACCGAAGCCGAGGCGGAGGCCGACCGCCTCCTCACCGAGGCCCGCAACCACCGTGAGCAGGCCATCGCCGGAGCAGAGGCCGAGGTCCGCGAGGCCATGGACCTCAAGCGGGCCGAGCTGCTGGACGAGCTGACCACCCTCGAACGGGCCCGCGATGCCCTCGCCGGTGACGTGGCCACCCTCGAGGTGCACCTCGAGACCCAGCGGGCCCGCATCGACGAGATCCGGGACCAGCTCGGCCTGCTCCTCGAGCACCCACTGGCGGCCACGCCGACTCCGGCCCTGTCCGGGGTCGACGCGCCCGAGGCGGTGCCGGCACTGGTGGTCGAGGTGGCCCCCGAGGCGATCGTGGAGTCCGAGGCCGTCGACGAGGCCGATCTCGAGGTCGAGGTCCCCGATCCGTTCGCCACCGAGGACCCGAACCCCCGCGAGTCGGTCTTCGGCGACACGCCGGCTGCCGATGCCGCCGAGGCCGGTGACGACTGGTCGGCCGCCACCGAGGATGCGTGGGCCGACACCCCGCCGCCGCCCCCGCCGCCCCCGGCGGATCTCGCCGTGGACGAGGCCGCGTGGGCCGACGCCCCGCCCCCGCCGCCTCCGCCACCACCGGACTTCGAGGCCCCCGGCGCCGAGGCCAGTGCCGCCGCCTTCGGCGGACTGTCCGGCCCGGCGGTGGCCGAGCAGCTGCCCGATCTGGATGAGCAGGCCGAGGAGGACAACCCCTGGTTGGCGGAGCTCGCCGACGAGGAGACCGGCGCCGAGGACGGCCGGTCGCGGTTCGGCCGCCGCCGCTGAGCGCTTCTGGGAGGAACCTCCGCCTGGTCCTCCCCGTGGCCGCGGCCGTCGTGGTCGTGGACCAGCTCACCAAGACCTGGGCCCTGCGGGCGCTGCAGGACGCCCCCATCGAGGTGTTCTGGACGCTCCAGTTCAACCTGACCTTCAACACGGGCGCCGCCTTCAGCCGGTTCCCGGGGCTGGGCCCCTACATCGGGATCCTGGCCGCCGTGGTCGCCGTGGGCCTGCTCTGGTCGGGCCGCACGGTGCCGACCAGGACCGGCGCGGTGGCGGTGGGCCTGATCTTCGGTGGCGCGGTGGGCAACCTGCTCGACCGGGCCTTCCGCGCCGGCGACGGCTTCCTCGGTGGCGGTGTCGTCGACTTCATCGACGTGCAGTGGTACCCGATCTTCAACGTGGCCGACATGGGTGTGGTCGTCGGGGCCCTGCTCCTGCTGTTCGCCACCGCCCGCCACGGCGACGGTGAGGCTGGCGACGAGGTGGCCGACGACCACGCCGAGCAGGGCGCCGACCAGCCCGCGGACGGGGTCTGATGGTCGCCGTCGAGGAGCAGCGGCTGGACCGCCGGGTGGCGGCGGAGGCCGGTTGCAGCCGTTCGGTGGCCCATGAGCTGGTCCTGGCCGGCGCGGTCCAGGTCGACGGTCGGGTGGAGCTGCGCCCCGCGGTCAAGGTGGCCGATGCGGCCGTGGTCGTGGTCGACCACGAGCCGGTGGTCGAGGCGGCCCTCCAGCCCGACGACGACGTCGAGGTGCCGTTGGTGCACACCGACGAGCACCTCTACGTCATCGACAAGCCCGCAGGCCTGGTCGTGCACCCCGGCTCGGGCACCGGCGACGAGCCGACCCTGGTCAACGGCCTCCTGGCCCTGGACCCCGGCCTCGCCGACGTCGGCCCCGACCCGACTCGCCCGGGCATCGTCCACCGTCTCGATCGGGGCACCTCCGGCCTGCTCCTGGTGGCCCGCACCGCCGAGGCCCACGAGGCCCTCAGCACCATGATCGCCGCCCGCGAGGTCGGGCGGGAGTACGCCGCGCTCGTCGCCGGCACCGTGCCCGAGGCCACGGGTCGCATCGAAGCGGCGATCGGACGGGACCCCCAGCGTCCCACCCTCCAGGCCGTCACCCCCGACGGCCGCTGGGCCGCCACCGACTACGAGGTCGAGGCCCGCTACGCCGAGCCCGAGGCGGCCACCCTCCTCGCGGTGCGCCTGGAGACCGGTCGCACCCACCAGATCCGGGTCCACCTCGCCGCCATCGAGCACCCCGTCATCGGGGACCGCGCCTACGGCGACCGGTCCGGCCTCCCCCTGGACCGCCCCTTCCTCCACAGCCGCCGCCTGACCTTCGTGCACCCCGTCACCGGCGAGCCCTGCACCTTCGAGTCCCCCTTGCCGGGCGACCTCGTCGCGGTGCTGGCGGTGCTCTCCTAGGTCGGTTCAGGGGTCGGGCCAGGGCTTCTCGCCTCTCGCCATGGCGGCGATGTCGGCGAGGGTGAGGGCTTCGAGGTGCTGACGGAGGATGGCGCCGACGTCCTGCCACACGGCGAGGAGGACGCACTGGCCCTCGTGGTCACAGGCGCCGTCCTGGTGGGGCTGGCCGAAGTCGCCGGCGGCGATGGGGCCGTCGACCGCGCTCACGATGGCGCCGAGGGTGATCTCCGCCGGTGACTTGGCCAGGACGTAGCCGCCGCCGACCCCCCGCTTGGAGCGCACGAGGCCGGCGCCCTTGAGGGCCAGGAGGATCTGCTCCAGGTAGGGCTGGGGGAGCGCCGTGCGCTCGGCGATGTCGCGGACCGAGGTAGGACCGGACTCGTCCTGGTGCAGGGTCAGGGACAGGAGGGCCCGACTGGCGTAGTCACCTCGGGTCGAGACCTTCATGCGGGCATCGTAGGGGGACGAGCCGACCGGGCTCGCTGGTGGTGTGACGGCGCGAGGCTGAGTAGGTTGCGCAGCCGACGGAAGGAAGCCGGTGGGTCAACTCCCCGTGGTGCCCGATTACGGCGGCGCCACAGTCAACAACGTGGTGCCCGCCCTGCTGGGTCAGTTCGACGAGGCGCCGTCCTGGTTGCCCGCTGCCGCGGTCGACTGCGACCAGGTCGTGCTGCTCGTCCTGGACGGCCTCGGCTGGGATCAGCTCCAGGAACGCCTGGTCCACGCCCCGACGATGGCGGCCATGGACGGCGGTTCGATCTGCACGGTGGCCCCGAGCACGACGGCCTGTGCGCTCACCTCGATCGCGACGGGCCTGTCGCCCGGCCAGCACGGCGTCGTCGGCTACCGGATGGTCGTCAACGACAGCATCCTCAACGTCCTGCGCTGGGCCACGCCCGACGGGGACATGCGCAAGCAGGTCCCGCCCGCCTCGATCCAGGCCAACGTCCCCTTCGGCGGCGAGCGCCCACCGGTCGTGACCCGGGCCGAGTTCGCCAAGTCCGGGTTCACCCTGGCCCACCTGGACCAGACCCGGATGACCCCCTACCGCATGGTCTCGACCCTGCTCACCGAGGTCCGCCGGCACCTGGGCGCGGGCGAGCCCTTCGTCTACGCCTACTACGAGGGCATCGACAAGGTGTCCCACGAGTACGGGCTGGCCGAGCACTACGACGCCGAGCTGCGGGCCACCGACCGGCTGGTGGCCGACTTCGTGGACTGCCTCCCGCCCGGTGCGGCCCTGGTGGTGACCTCGGACCACGGCCAGGTCGACGTGGGCGACAACGTGATCACGCCGGCCGCCGACCTGCTCCGCCACGTCCGGCTGCAGTCGGGGGAGGCCCGCTTCCGCTGGCTGCACGCCCGCTCGGGTCAGGCCGATGCGCTGCTCGAGACGGCCACCGACCTCTACTCGGATGTCGCCTGGGTGGCGAGCATCGAGCAGATCGCCGACGAGCGTTGGCTGGGCGAGCTCACCGCAGCCTCGCGGGGCCGGCTGGGCGACGTCGCCCTGGTCACCCACCAGCCCGTGGCCTTCGACGATCCCGACGACTCCGGCCCGTACCACCTGATCGGCCGCCACGGCTCGCTCACCGAGGCCGAGATGCTGGTGCCGTTGCTGGCCACCCGGGCCTAGCGTCCGGTCCCGACCGCACGAGCCCGGCCTGCGCCGGGTAGAGAGGCAGACATGACCGACGCTCCCACCGGAACGCCCACCCCCACCGAGGCCCTCGAGCCCGAGCTGGTCAACCCGACCACCGATGCCGAGCGCGGGGCCGAGGAGCACAACAACGTGGCCGAGCCGGCCAAGGTCATGCGGGTGGGCACGATGATCCGCCAGCTCCTCGAAGAGGTCCGCCAGACCGAGTTGGACGGCCCCAGTCGGGACCGCCTCCGGGAGATCTACGAGACCTCGATCGGCGAGATCTCCGCCGCGGTGTCCCCGGACCTGCGGGACGAGCTGGACCGCCTGGCCCTCCCGTTCGGGGAGGGGACCCCGACCGACGCCGAGCTGCGCATCGCCCAGGCCCAGCTGGTGGGCTGGCTGGAGGGCCTGTTCCACGGCATCCAGGCCACCCTGTTCGCCCAGCAGATGGCGGCCCGGAGCCAGTTGGAGGACATGCGCGGGCGCCTGCCGGCGGGGGGCGAGACCGGGAACCCGGGCGAATCGCCGTCCGGCGGCACCTACCTCTGACCCTTCTTGCTCCCCGGGGCGCGCGGGATAGGTTCGCCCCGAGGCGAATCACATTCGTGTGATTCGTCCACAGGCTGTGGAAACGGCCTGTGCATCGCCTGGGGATCAACGGGAATCTGGCCAAACGACGTGTCCTTCGTCCACCTGCACAACCACACCGAGTTCTCGATGCTGGACGGTGCGGCGCGGGTCGGCGACGCCGTGGCCGCCGCGAAGGCGGACGGCCAGCCGGCGTTGGCCATCACCGACCACGGCAACATGTACGGGGTCCTGGACTTCTACAAGGCGTGTCGGGATGCGGGCATCACCCCGATCAT
Source organism: uncultured Microthrixaceae bacterium (assembly GCA_963777805.1). Classification (GTDB taxonomy): domain Bacteria; phylum Actinomycetota; class Acidimicrobiia; order Acidimicrobiales; family DATDAH01; genus DATDAH01. The sequence continues at coordinate 149,523 of CAVZRY010000003.1, forward strand.
CGGCACCGAGGCCTACATGGCCCACGAGACCCGGACCGAGCGCCCGGCCCGCCGGGGGCGCCTGGATGACTCGGGAGGCGACACCGAGGGCGGGCGCAAGCTCTACTACCACCTGACCCTGCTGGCCCAGGACCGGGCCGGCTACCGCAACATGATCCAACTGGCCAGCCGGGCCTTCCTGGAGGGCTACTTCTACAAGCCCCGGGTCGACTGGGAGTTGCTGGACGAGCACAGCGAGGGCCTGATCGCCACCACCGCCTGCCTCGGCGGTCACGTGCTCCAGTCCCTGATGGTCGGTGACGAGGCCGAGGCGCTGGCCCGGGCCGGTCGCCTGCAGGACATCTTCGGCAAGGAGAACCTGTTCGTCGAGATCCAGGACCACGGCATCGACAAGCAGCGCCAGACCATGCCCGGCCTGCTGGAGATCAGTCGCAAGCTCGGGGCCCCGCTGCTGGCCACCAACGACAGCCACTACGTCGCCCGGGAGGACGCCAAGGCCCACGACGCCCTGCTCTGTGTCCAGACCAACTCGATGATGAGCGACCCGACCGCTTCAAGTTCGACGGGGAGGAGCACTACCTCAAGACCGCGGACGAGATGCGCCGCCTGTTCCCCGAACGGGACTACCCGGGGCCTGTGACAACACGTTGCTCATCGCCGAGCGCTGCCACGTCGAGATCGAGTTCGGCAAGCCGCTGCTGCCGTCGTTCCCGCTCGCCCGAGGGCTTCACCGAGGACAGCGCCTACCTGAAGCACCTGACCCTGGAGGGCGGCCAAGGCCCGCTGGGGCCAGCAGCTGCCCGACGCGGTCATCGAGCGGGTGGCCTTCGAGCTCCAGATCATCGAGGACATGGGGTTCTCGTCGTACTTCCTCATCGTCTAGGACCTGATCAAGCACGCCCGCGGACAAGGGCATCCGGGTCGGCCCGGGCCGGGGGAGCGCCGCCGGCTGCTGTGTGGCCTACTGCCTGCGCATCACCGACCTCGACCCCATCAGGTACGACCTGCTGTTCGAGCGCTTCCTGAACCCCTCCCGCATCTCGATGCCCGACATCGACATGGACTTCGACTCCCGCTACCGGGACGAGATGATCCGCTACGCGGCGGAGCGCTACGGCCGGGACCGGGTCGCCCAGATCGTCACCTTCTCCACGATCAAGGCCCGGGCCGCGGTGCGCGACGCCGCCCGGGTGCTCGGCTACCCCTACGTGGTGGGCGACAAGGTGGCCAAGGCCATGCCGCCGCTGATCATGGGCCGCGACACCCCGCTGCACGCCTGCCTCGAGAAGACCGAGAAGTTCGAGGAGGGCTTCAAGATGGCCGCCGAGCTGCGGACCATGTACGAGTCCGACAGCGACGCCAGGGCGGTCATGGACGTCGCCAAGGGCCTCGAGAACCTGCGCCGCCAGGACAGCATCCACGCCGCCGCGGTGGTCATCACCGACCAGCCGGTCACCGAGTACGCCCCCGTGCAGCGGAAGCCGGAGTCGGGCCAGGCGCCCGAGGACGCGCCGATCGTCACCCAGTACGAGATGAACGGCATCGAGTCCCTGGGCCTGCTGAAGATGGACTTCCTGGGCCTGCGCAACCTGGACGTCATCGAGGACGCGCTGGAGCTCATCCGGGACGTCCGGGGCGAGGAGGTGGACATCGACAACGTCGCCCTCGACGACGACGCCACCTTGGCCATGCTCCGGCGGGGCGAGTCCATCGGGGTGTTCCAGCTGGAGGGCGGGCCGATGCGGGCCCTCATGCGCTCGCTGGCCCCCACCAGCTTCGACGACATCGCCGCCCTCGTCGCCCTGTACCGCCCCGGTCCGATGGGGGCGAACATGCACAACGACTACGCCGACCGCAAGAACGGGCGGAAGCCCGTCGAGTACCTCCATCCCGACCTGGAGGAGACCCTCGGCGACACCTACGGGCTGATGATCTACCAGGAGTCGGTCATGCGGGTGGCCCAGAAGGTCGCCGGCTACTCCCTGGCCGAGGCCGACAACCTGCGCAAGGCCTGTGGCAAGAAGATCCGGGAGATGATCCGCGCCGAGCGGGACAAGTTCGTCGCCGGCTGTGAGACCACGGGCTACGGCCGGGACCTCGGCGACAAGCTCTTCGACATCATCGAGCCCTTCGCCGACTACGCCTTCAACAAGAGCCACGCGTACGGCTACGGGCTCATCGCCTACCAGACGGCGTGGCTCAAGGCCCACTACCCGGTCGAGTACCTGGCGGCCCTGCTGACCTCGGTGAAGGACAGCCAGGACAAGGCGGCCATCTACCTGGCCGAGTGCCGGACCATGGGCATCGAGGTGCGGGTCCCCGACATCAACCTGTCGGTCTCGAAGTTCACCGCCGTCCCGCCCGTCCCGCCCGAGGAGGGCGAGACGCCGGCCGGGACCCTCGGCTCGATCCCCTTCGGGCTCTCCGCGGTGCGCAACGTGGGCGAGGGGGTGACCGACCTGATCCTGGCCGAGCGGGAGGCGGGCGGGGACTTCGTCGACTTCTACGACTTCTGCGAGCGAGTGGACACCGCGGCTCTGAACAAGCGAACGGTGGAGGCGCTCATCAAGTCGGGGGCCTTCGATCTGCTGGGCCACACCCGCAAGGGCCTCCTGGCCGCCTACGAGCGGATCATCGACCTGACGGTGGCCAAGCGCAAGCAGCACGACATGGGCGCCATGAGCCTGTTCGACTCCCTGGGCGACGACGGGCCGGTCTTCGATGACCGGCCCCGCATCGAGGACGGCGAGTTGGACAAGAAGGTCAAGCTGGCCTTCGAGAAGGAGATGCTCGGGCTCTACATCAGCGACCACCCCCTCATGGGCGTCGAGTCGGCCCTCCGGCGCCGCACCGACGGGACCGTGGACGAGATCCTCGGAGGCGAGGAGGAGACGGTCTGCTCCATCGGCGGGGTGGTGACGGGCCTGCAGCGCAAGTGGACCAAGCGGGGTGACCTCATGGCGGTCTTCCAGCTGGAGGACCTGCGGGGCTCCCTCGAGGTCATGGTCTTCCCCAAGACGATGACCGAGCACGGTCACAAGCTGGAGGACGACGCCATCGTCATCGTCCGGGGCCGGGTCGACCGCAAGGAGGACACGGTGCGGGTCATGGCCATGGAGCTGGAGCGCTTCGAGCCGGTGGCCGACTCCCCGTCGGTGCTCATCGACCTCACCCGGTCCGCGGTGAACGACGACCTCCTGCGCAAGCTCAAGGGGGTGTTGGCCGACCATCCGGGCGAGTCCGAGGTCGTCCTGCAGCTCAGCCCGCGCCAGCGGGTGCGCCTGGCCGATGACCTGTTCGTGGACGCCAGCAACGGCCTCGTGGCCGAGTTGCGGGTGCTCCTGGGGTCCAACGCGGTGACGGTCTAGGCCCGGTTCGCAAGAAATTCTCCGAAGAAAGCGGGCGCCGAGTTGCGCGAACGCGTCGCGAGCGCTGGACTAGAGGGGTCCTGTCCGAGCGTTTCCGGGGGGTTTTCCGCAGCCATGGGTATCCAGGTCGACACCAAGGACTGCACCTCGTTGGGTGACGCCGAGTTGGCGGAGATGGCCGACCTGTGCGCGGACGGTCCTTCGGGCTACGAGATCGGCTTCCTGTCCAAGGCGGCCGAGGCCTGGGTGCTGGTCAGCATGGCCCGGGACGGCAACCCCCTCAAGGGCTTCTCGTTCTGCACCCTCGAGCGCATCGGGGGCACGCCCAGCGTGCTCATCGGCCTCGCCTCGATCAAGCGCACGAGCAAGCGGGACGCCGTGCTGCGGGCGATCATGGCCGACCAGATGCGCCGGGCGCTGATGGCCTTCCCCGACGAGGACGTCCTGGTCGGCATGCGCGTCAACGACGTCTCCGGCTTCAACGCCCTGGCCAACCTGAGCGACATCATCCCGCGGCCCGAGCACCGGGCCTCGGGCGAGGAGCGGGCCTGGGGCGCCCGCCTGGCCAAGCGCTTCGGCGTGGAGACCGGCGACTACGACGACCGCTCGTTCATCGCCAAGGGCGACAAGAGCTTCCCCCCGGTGCTGGACCACGAGACGCTGCAGCCCGAGAAGATCGAGCCGGCCTTCAACGAGTTCCTCGCCCCGCTGAACCACAAGCGGGGCGACTCGCTGGTCATCGCGGGCTGGGCCCTGGCCGAGAACCTCGAGAAGCTGGCCCGGTAGCCCGGCCGGCGGTTTGGACTTCCGGGAGGTCCTCGACCGCCGTCACATGGTCCGGGCGTTCCGCCCCGACCCGATCGATCCCGTCGTCCTCGACCGGCTGCTGAGCGACACCCTCCGGGCCCCGTCCGCCGGCAACAGCCAGGGCACCGAGCTCGTCGTGTTGAACGGCCCGGTCGAGACCGCTCGCTACTGGGACGTGGCCCTGCCGGCGGAGCGTCGGGCCACCTTCGCCTGGCCCGACCTGTTGGCCGCGCCCGTCCTCGTCCTCGTGCTGGCCGATTCCCGGCGTTACCTGGATCGCTACGCCGAGCCCGACAAGGTGGCCACCGGCTTGGGGGACGACCCGTCGGCCTGGCGGACGCCGTATTGGCTGGTCGACGGCGGCATGGCCGTCCACACCCTCCTGCTGGGTGCGGTCGACGCCGGGCTGGGTGCGTTGCTGTTCGGCCTGTTCGCCCGGGAGGAAGCCGTACGAGCCGCCCTGGGCGTCCCCGAGGACCGGGACGTGGTCGGCGTCGTCGCCCTCGGTCACCCGCGGCCCTCCCGTCCGGGGCGCTCGGCGGCCCGCCCGCGTCGGTCCGAGGACGACGTCATCCACCGCGGTGGCTGGTGAGCGACCCGGAAACCGACACCGACAACGACGCAGGGATGGGGGCGTGGGGACGGGCCGAGCGCCGTCGACGGCACCCTCGCCGTCCGTTCTGGCGCCCGATCTGCCGGTCCTGGCCGGGAAATCAGGCGCCAGAAGCCGAAGTGGTTGTTCTGGCGCCTCATTTGCCGGTCATGGGCGGGAAATCGGGCGCCAGAAGCCGAGGGCGGGAGGACTCGGGTGCCCGGCGACGGACGGGCGGCCCGTCCCCCCGCCCCTGTGGTTGCCTCGGTGTCGGTCCCGGCGGCCCTCAGCCCTCGAGTTGCGCCGCCAGCTCCTCCACGGTCGACGCGGGGAGCTGGCAGGTGTAGCCCTGGCAGACGTAGGCGCGACCGTCCTCCCGGCCCGCCCAGAGCGGGGAGTCGTAGCGCTCGCCCCAGGCCAGGACGGCCGAGGGCAGGTAGCGGTGCTGGACCTCGGCGACCAGGTCGGGGCGCTCGCCGGTCACGACGACCTCGGTGAGGCCCTCGTGGAACAGGTCCAGGGCGGACAGCAGGTGCGCGAACGCGGCGGGGGCGTTGCCGGCCAGCGGGGCGAACAGGGCCAGGATCTGCTCGGCGTGGTTGCGGTAGTAGTCCTCGCCGGTGAGCGCCGCCAGACGCAGGAGCGCCGTGGCGGCGAGGCTGTTGGCCGAGGGTGTGGCGTTGTCGAGGAAGTCCTTCTGGCGGACCACGGGGGCGTCGGCCCCTTCGCCGGTGGTGAAGAGGCCGCCCTTCTCCGGATCCCAGAAGCGCTCCAGCATCGTGTCGGCCACGGCGCGGGCCTCGATGATCCAGCGGGCCTCGCCGGTGGCCTCGGCCAGGCGGGTGAAGGCGTCGACCAGGGCGGCGTGATCGGCGGCGTAGGCCTGATGGCGGGCCGCGGCGGGGCGGGCGTCGTCGCCGGCCTGCCAGGCGCGCATCCAGGTGCCATCGGGGGCCCGGAGCGCGGCCAGGAGGAACTCGGCGCCCTGCACGGCGGCGGCCACCCAGGCGGGCTCGTCGGCGGCCGCACCGGCCTCGGCGAGGGTGGCGATCATCAGCGCGTTCCACTCGGTCAGGACCTTGTCGTCCAGACCGGGCCGGATCCGCTGCTCCCGGGCCTGGAACAGGGCCTCGCGAGCGGTCTCCACCTCCGGTGACCGCAGGAGGTCGCCCCGCACCGGTCGGTGGAGGATGTTCGAGCCTTCGAAGTTGCCCTGGGGGGTCACGCCGTACCACTCCATGGCCAGGTCGGCCCGGTCCCCGAGGACGTCCCGGATGGCTTCCGGGCGCCAGATGTAGAAGATGCCCTCCTCGCCCTCGGAGTCGGCGTCCTCGGCGGAGTAGAGACCGCCGTCGGCGTGGCGCAGGTCCCGCAGGACGTAGGTGACGATCTCCGCGAGGCACCTGGCGGAACCGGGCCTCGCCGGTCACCTGCCAGGCGTGGAGGTAGAGCCGGGCGAGGAGGGCCTGGTCGTAGAGCATCTTCTCGAAGTGGGGGACCATCCAGAAGGCGTCGACCGAGTAGCGGGCGAACCCGCCGCCGAGGTGGTCGTACACGCCGCCGGAGGCCATGGCGTCGAGGGAGGTGACCACGGCATCGAGCAGCGTCGGGTCCGGCGTGCGGGCGTGGGCGGCGAGGAGGAGCTCGTGGCTCATCGTCTGGGGGAACTTGGGGGCGCGACCGAAGCCGCCCCACTCCTCGTCGTGCTGGGCCCGGAGGTCCCGGCAGGCCGCGGCCACGACGTCGGGCCCGGGGACGGCCGTGGCCTCCAGGCTCCCGCTGCGGGCCACGGCCTCGGTCAGGCGCTCGGCCTGGGCGGTGGCGTCGTCACGGTGCTCGCGCCAGTGCTCGTCGACCGCCACGCACACCTCCTGGAACGAGGGCAGGCCGTGGCGGCCCTCCTTCGGGAAGTAGGTGCCGCCGTAGAAGGGCTTGCCGTCGGGGGTCACGAAGATGGTGAGCGGCCAGCCCCCGTGGCCGGTCATGGCCTGCACGGCGTCCATGTAGACCCCGTCGACGTCGGGGCGCTCCTCCCGATCCACCTTCACGTTGACGAAGAGGCGGTTCAGCAGCTCGGCGGTGGCCGTGTCCTCGAAGGACTCGTGGGCCATGACGTGGCACCAGTGACAGGCCGAGTAGCCGATGGAGACCAGGAGGGGCCGGTCCTGTTCGCGGGCCTTGGCGAAGGCCTCCTCGCCCCACGGATACCAGTCGACCGGGTTCTCGGCGTGCTGGCGGAGATAGGGGCTCGGCTCGTCGGCGAGGCGGTTGGCCATCCGCGGCACGGTAACGACCGCCGGAGGCGGGTCAGTCGGCGCCGTGGTGCTCGTGCAGCGCGGCGACCTGAGCGGTCCAGTAGGTGCGCTGGGCGTCGCTCATTACCCAGTCCTCGCCCTTGGGCGGCTCCTCCACTGCCGGCAGCTGGTGGAGGGCGACGGCGTCGCGGAAGAAGCCGGCGCCGGGCTCCTGCTCGCCGTCCTTCTGCACGACGAGGGCGGTCGGGTTGGGCTCGCCGTCCTTGATGCTGACCTCGGCGATGTCCTTCAGGAGACGGGGGAGGGGCAGGTGCGGCGGGCCGAGCTCCCGGCTGACCCGCTCGGCGACGTCCGCCCACAGCTCGCCGTAGGTGATCACGCGGCCTTCCGCGGCGCACTCGGCCAGGACGGCGCGTCCGGCGTCACGCATCTCGAACCACTCCGCCCACGGGTAGCCGAAGAAGGTCGGGCTGGTCTCGGGCGACTTGCGCGGCGCGGCCTTGGCCCGGGCGCGGGGCTTGGGCTTGGCCTTCGCCGCGGCCAGGTCGGCGATCTGGCGCTCCCGCTCCTCGGTGCCGCGCTGGGCGCGGATCTCGGCCAGGCGTCGGGCCCGTCGGTCTTCGGGCTGCTCGTAGCTCACGGTCGTACTCCTGGTGGGGCGGGTGCGGACCCTACCCACCGATGGGCGCCCCGAGGGGGGACCGACCTCGCGCCGACGGGTACCTTCGCCGGATGCAGATCGATCTCGACGGACGGGTCGCGCTCGTGACCGGCGCCTCCAAGGGCATCGGCCGGGCCATCGCCGCGGCGTACGCCGCCGCGGGGGCCCAGGTCATGATCTCGTCCCGCAAGCAGGACGCCCTGGACGAGGCCGCGGCGGCCATGGCCGGCGAGGTGGCGACCTTCGCCGCCAACGCCGGCGACCCTGACCAGGCCGCGGCCTGTGTCGCAGCGACCGTCGAGCGCTTCGGGCGGGTCGACATCCTGGTCAACAACGCCGCCACCAACCCCTACATGGGCCCGGCCATCGACATCGACCTCGGCCGCTACGACAAGACGTTCCAGGTGAACCTGCGGGGTGCGCTGGTGTGGACCCAGCTGGCCCACCGGGCGTCGATGGCCGAGTACGGCGGCTCGGTGATCAACATCGCCTCCATCGGGGGGCTGTCGGTCGAGCCGTCCATCGGCGTCTACAACACGACCAAGGCCGGCGTCATCTACCTGACCAAGACCCTGGCTGCGGAGCTCGGTCCGGCTGTGCGGGTCAACGCCATCGCGCCCGGACTGGTCAAGACCGACATGGCCCGGGCCCTGTGGGAGCAGCACGGCGAATCCCTCGCCCGGCGCCTGCCGACCAAGCGCCTCGGCGAGCCCGAGGACATCGCCGGCGCGGCCCTGTTCCTGGCCAGCGACCTCGCCTCGTGGATCACCGGTCAGACGATCGTGGTCGACGGGGGTGCGTTGGTCGCCGGCTGACCGGCAGACTCTCTGGCCGTGACCCCTGTCGAGACCACCATCCGACCCGCAGCCGACTGGCAGGCCGTGGGTGACTTCCGGGACATCCGCTACGAGACGGCCGAGGGGATCGCCAAGATCACCATCTGCCGCCCCGAGGTGCGCAACGCCTTCCGGCCCCAGACCCTCTTCGAGCTGCAGGACGCGTTCAACCGGGCCCGGGACGACGACTCGGTCGGGGTGATCATCTTCACCGGTGAGGGCGACCACGCCTTCTGCTCCGGGGGCGACCAGCGCATCCGGGGCGACGACGGCTACATCGGCGACGACGAGGTGGCCCAGAAGGGGATCGGGCGGCTGAACGTCCTCGACCTGCAGATCCAGATCCGGCGCACGCCCAAGCCGGTCATCGCCATGGTGGCGGGCTACGCCATCGGTGGCGGTCACGTCCTCCACGTCGTGTGCGACCTGACCATCGCCGCCGACAACGCCCGCTTCGGCCAGACCGGCCCCCGGGTGGGCTCCTTCGACGGCGGCTACGGCTCCGGCCTGCTGGCCCGCAGCATCGGCCAGAAGCGGGCCCGTGAGATCTGGTTCCTGTGCCGCCAGTACACGGCGGAGGAGGCCTACGAGATGGGGATGGTCAACACGGTGGTCCCCCTCGAGGCGCTGGAGGAGGAGACCGTGGCCTGGTGTCGGGAGATGCTCCAGCACTCGCCGTTGGCCATGCGGATGATCAAGGCGTCGATGAACGCCGCCGACGACGGCCTGGCCGGCATCCAGCAGCTGGCCGGCGACGCCACGTTGCTCTATTACCTGACCGACGAGGCCCAGGAGGGCCGGGACGCCTACGTCAACAAGCGCAAGCCCGACTTCGACCAGTTCCCCAAGCGACCCTGATGGCGCCTCCGGCGCGGGCCCTGATCGGGCCATGAACATCTGGATCGCCGGGGCCCGACCCCGCACCCTGCCCGCGGCGGTCGTGCCGGTGGCCGTCGGCACCGCGGTGGCGGTGGGCGATGGCGTGACGGCCTGGCGGGCGGTGGCCGCCCTGGTCGTCGCCGTCGCCATCCAGGTGGGGACCAACTACGCCAACGACTACCAGGACGGGGTGCGGGGCACCGACGACGTCCGGGTGGGTCCCGTCCGCCTCGTCGCCTCGGGCCTGGCGCCGGCGGCGGCCGTGCGCACGGCGGCGCTGGCCTCCTTCGGCGTGGCCGCCGTGGCCGGCCTGGCGCTGGCGGCGGCGGTGGGCTGGGAGCTGATCCTGGTCGGCCTCGTCTCCTTCGCCGCCGGCTGGCTCTACACCGGTGGCCCCAAGCCCTACGGCTACCTGGGCTTGGGTGAGGTGTTCGTGTTCACCTTCTTCGGCCTGGTCGCCACGGTCGGCTCGACCTACGTCCAGACCGGCGAGGTCACCGGCCTCGCCGTCTGCGCCGCCGTGCCGGTCGGTTTGTTGGCCACGGCGCTGCTGGTCGTCAACAACCTGAGGGACATCCCCACCGACACCGAGGCGGGGAAGAAGACGATGGCCGTCCGCCTGGGCGACCGGACGACCCGGATCGTCTACATCACGATGCTGGTCGATGTCTTCCTGCTGGTGATCGTCCTCGGGGTGACGGCCCGGACGCCGGCCCTGCTCGGCCTGGTCGGCATCGTTGCGGCCGTCCCACCGATCCGGGAGATCCGGCGGGGGGCGGTGGGCCCGGCGTTGATCCCGGTCCTCGGCGCAACCGGCCGGACCCAGCTCGTCACCGGCCTGCTCCTGGCCCTGGGACTCGCGCTCGGCGGCTGAGCCTCGTGCTGGCCTCAGAGGCCGGCGGCGGTGAGGAAGGCCCGGACCCGTTGGGCCACGAACTCGGGTCGTTCGAGGTGGGCGGCATGGCCCGCGTCGGGGACGATCTCGAAGGTGGCGTTGGCGCCGATGGCGGCCACGGCCTGACGCCCGAGCCGCGTGTACTTGTCGTCCCGTTCGCCGGCCAGCACCAGGACGGGCATGGCCAGCGCGGGCAGGCGGTCCCACAGGGGGACCTGGCGACCGGTGCTGAGGTTGCGCAGGCTGGCGGCCAGGGCCACGGGGTCGTTGGCGAGGCGTGCGGCCCGTTGGTCGGCCTCGGGCGGCAGGGAGGCGAACAGAGGCTGGGCCAACCACTCGTCGAGGAACGCCTCCAGCCCGACGGCCTCCAGGTGCTCGGCCAACTCGTCGTCGGCCCGGCGGCGGGCGTCGCGTTCGGTGGGGTCCTCGATGCCGGGGTGGGCGCCGAGGAGGACGAGCGCCGCGACCCGGTCGGGCTGGGCCAGGGCCAGGTGCAGGGCGATCCGGCCGCCGAGGGAGTAGCCGAGGTAGCTCCCCCAGCCGCCGTCGCGGCCGAGGCGGTGGGCCGCCTCCGGCAGGTCGCGGGCCACGGGGCTGTTCCCGTGCCCGGCCAGGTCGACGGCGATGATCCGGCGTTGGTCGCCCAGCAGGCCCGGCAGCGGCCCCCAGGCGCGCCCGGATTGCGTGAAGCCGTGGGCCAGGACCAGGGGCGGGCTGCTCACCCGCCCGACCGTAGAGTCCTGGACCGTGGACGAGTCGACGGTTGCCGCCACCTTCTGCGCCACGCTCGTCGACGAATGGGCGCGCGGCGGGGTCACCGACGCCGTGGTGGCCCCGGGCTCCCGGTCCACGCCCGTCACCGTGGCGCTGGCCCGCGACGCCCGGATCCGGGTCCACGTGCAGCTCGACGAGCGCTCGGCGGGCTTCATGGCCCTGGGTCTCGGGCTGGCGACCGGCCGTCCGGCCGTGGTCGTCACCACCAGCGGGACCGCGGCCGTGGAACTGCATCCGGCGGTGGTCGAGGCTGACCTGGCCGCGGTGCCGCTCCTGGTCTGCACGACGGACCGCCCGCCCGAGCTGCACGGGGTCGGGGCTCCCCAGACCGTGGACCAGGCGGGGCTCTACGGCCGGTCGGTGCGATCGATGGTCGAACCCGGCGTCCCCCGGGCCGATGCCGCGTGGACGTGGCGGTCCCTGGCCGCCCGGGCCGCCCTCGACGCCACGGGGTCCCGTCCGGGACCGGTCCACCTGAACCTGGCCTTCACCGAGCCCCTGCTGGCGGAGCCCGGGGCGTCCCCCGCGGGCAGGGAGGCTGGGGCACCGTGGCACCAGCGGGCCGAGAACCCACCGCCGATGTCCGTGCTCGAAGACCTGCGGGGCCTACGGGGGGTGATCGTGGCGGGCCGGGGGAGCGAGCCCGCCGTGGTCCGTCCTCTGGCGGAGGCCTACGGCTGGCCGGTGCTGGCGGATCCCCTCGGCGGGTGCCGGACACCCGGGCCGACCACGATCGCCGCGTTCGACCTCCTGGCCCGGACCTCCGGCTGGGCCGAGTCCCATCGACCGGATGCGGTCGTCCGCATCGGCGCCCCGCCGGCCTCGAAGGCCTTGGCCGCCTGGCTGGCCGACGTGCCGATCCAGGTGGTCGTGGACCCGACGGGCACGTTCGCCGATCCCGATCGCCTGGCCACCCACCTCGTCACGGGCCACCTCGCCGGTGACGACCAGGCCCCCGCACCGGCGGACTGGTTGGCGTCCTGGCGGCAGGCTGACGACGCCGTGCAGGCGGTCCTGGCCGCCGAGCTCGACGATGCGCTCGATGACCCGACGGTGGCCCGCACGGTCCTGGGCGCGCTGCCCGACGGCTCCGACCTGCTGGTGGCCTCATCGATGCCCATCCGGGATGTGGAGTGGTTCGGCGGGACGACCGAGGCCCGGGTGCTGGCCAACCGGGGCGCCAACGGCATCGACGGCGTCGTCTCGACGGCTGTCGGCGTGGCCCTGGCCGGCCGACCGACGGTGGCGCTGCTGGGCGACCTGGCCTTCCTCCACGACACCAACGCCCTCCTCGGCGCCGCCGCCCGGGACGTGTCGCTGACCGTGGTCGTGGTGGACAACGACGGAGGGGCCATCTTCTCCTTCCTGCCGCAGGCCGCCGCCATGGAGGCAGAGGAGTTCGAGCGCCTCTTCGGCACGCCCCACGGCCTGGACCTCGTCGCCGTCGCCGCGGCCCACGGGGTCGACGCCGCGGCGATCGACTCGATCGCCGACCTCGCTGCTGTTGTGGCGTCGCCGGAACCCGGCATCCGGGTCCGGGTGGTCAGGACCGACCGCCAGGCCAACGTCGCCGTCCACCAACGTCTCTACGACCGCGTCGCCGAGGTCCTCGCCGAGTTGGCTTAGAGCCGGACGAGGGCTCCCAACATCGCTTGGGCCTTGGCTCGGGTCTCCTCGAGCTCTGCGTGGGGGTCGGAGTCGGCGACGATGCCGACGCCGGCCCAGAGGCGGGCCTCGGTGCCGTCGAGCTCGGCGGAGCGGATGCCGACGGCCCAGCGGCCGTTGCCGGCGCCGTCGACCCAACCGACCGGTCCGGCGTAGCGGCCCCGGTCGCCGGTCTCGAGGCGGGCGATGAGGGCCAGCGCCGCGTCCCGGGGGTCGCCGCCGACGGCGGGCGTGGGGTGGAGGGCCTCGACCAGCTCCAGCACCGACGGCGCCGGGTCCGAGAGCTGGCCCTCGACCATGGTCCCCAGGTGCTGGACATTGGCCACACCGACGACCGAGGGCGTCGCCTCCTCGTCGAGGAACGAGCACCACGGCAGGAGGGTCTCGTGCACGAAGTCGATGGTGACCTGGTGCTCGGCCCGGTCCTTGGCCGAGGCCAGCAGCCCGGCCGCCAGCTGAGCGTCGGCGGTCGGATCGCCGCCCCGGGGGGCCGTGCCCGCGAGGGGGTGGGAGCGCACGACGTCGCCGTGGCGGGCGACCAGGGTCTCGGGGCTGGCGCAGACGAAGCCGTCCACGGCGGCCAGGGTGCAGCCGGGGAAGGCCGCGGCCAGCCGACGGAGCACGCCCCGCCGGTCGATGGGCGTGTCGGTCGTGACCACCAGCTCCCGGGCGAGCACGACCTTGCGCAGCTCGCCGGCCCGCACGGCGTCCCGGCCGGCGATGACCGCGGCGCACCAGTCCTCGGCGGACTGTGTGGTCTCGACCGTCACCCGCGTGGGCAGCGGCCCGGCGTCGGACCGGTCGAGCAGGGCGGTGGTGGGATCGACTTCGCTGTCGCCAACGGTCGTGACCCATCGGCTGCCCCGATCGTCGCGCCCCACGATGACCTCGGGGACCTGGAGGCGACGGGGGGCGGAGGGCAGGAACGGCCAGGCACCGAAGGCGACGACGCCGGTGCCGGGCCCGCCGACCTCGTCGTCGACCTCGATCGTCGCCAGCTGCGCCTGGGCGGTGCGGACGTCGTCGACGTCGATCTCCAGGGCCGTGCCCCGGCCGGCGAGGCCGACACCGTCCCGGGCCAGCAGCACGCCGTCAGCGCCCGCGACCGCCAGGAGGTCCACGTCGTGGTCGAGGCGCCGGGTCCGGGCGACGAGGCTCACCGGCGGTCAGCTCCGGGTGGCGGTGATGAGCTGGGAGGCGCCGAGGAGGAAGCGCCGGTGCTCGATGTGCTCGAAGCCGGCGGCGCCGAGGCGCTCGAGCAGCTCGAGGCGGGGCGGGAGGTAGGCCGTCGAGGCAGGGAGGTAGCGGTAGGCGTCCCGGTCCGAGAGGAGCCCGCCGATGACCGGCACGATGCGATCGAAGTAGAGGTGGTGCCCGAAGCGGATGAGGGGGTTGTCGGGCCGGTCCACCTCGAGGAGGCCGATGCGTCCACCCGGTCGCAGCGTCCGGGCCAGTTCGGCGAACAGGTCGTCGAGGGAGACCACGTTGCGGAGGGCGAAGCCGCAGACCGCACCGTCGGCCACCTCGTCGGGCAGGGGCAGGCGGGTGATGTCGCCCTGCGCCCGCGGCGCCGTGGCGTGGCTGGCCTGCAGCATCCCGAGGGCGAGGTCGATGCCGATGGGCGTGAGGCCCTGGCGCTCGGCCTCGGCGCAGAGGTCGCCGGTGCCCGTGGCCAGGTCCAGGACGACGGAGCCGGCGGGCAAGCCCGAGCTCGGCCACGGTCGTCCGGCGCCAGCTCCGGTCGAGGCCGAAGGTCATGACCCGGTTGACCAGGTCGTAGCGGGGGGCGATGGCGTCGAACATGCCGCGGACGGCGGTCGCCTTCTCGGTGCCCTGGGGGAGCGGGGCGGCGGTCGTGGCCATGGCCCGATGCTACGGACCGGATGTCGCCCTCAGAGCGGGGCCCAGATGTCGAAGGACCGCTTGGGGAAGAGGGCCCCGATGAGCGCCCGGTCCGCGACGTAGCCGACGTCGTCGTAGCGCACCTCCAGCTCCTCGGCGGTGAACCGGCCGAGCAGGAGGGCAGGGAGGGCGTCGGGGGCGATGCCGGCCTTGTCGTCGTCCAAGGGGTCCTGTGCGGGGTCGGGGTCCCGGCGGACCTCGGTGACGACCCCGTCGGCGATGGTGATGATCACGCCGTCCTCGTAGAAGGACAGCACCAACTCGCTCGAATGGTGGGCGAAGGCCGTGTCGGTGAGGCGTCGGCTCAGCTCGTCCCTGACGTGGGCGAGGAAGGCGGTCGGATCGGGGATGCGGGCGTAGACGGCGTTGAACCAGCCCGGGTCGTGGAAGCCGGCCCGCTGCACGACCGTCGCCCAGGCGTCGCCGTTCCGAGCGACGAGGTAGAGCTTCAGCTCACCCACGCGGGTCGCCGCCGCCGCGATGAGCGCTCGGGCCGCGCCCTCGGTGCGGGCCGTGCCCTGGACCTGGGCATGGTCCTCCTCCACGCGGCGCTGGACGCAGGCGAACCCCTCGACCTCGCCGTCCCTTCGGGCCACGAGGACCTCCTCCTCCCAGGTCGACGCGCCGGCGAGGACCCAGTCCCAGCCGTCGTCAGGCCATTCCAGGGTCAGGTCCTGGCGCGGCCTTGGCCGACCGCTCGAGGTCGGTGAGCGCGGTCTTGTCGGCCGGCGTGGCCGGTTCGACGGACCATCCTGCGTCGGCCTCGGGGAGGTCGACGACGCGATGGTCCGGCGAGAACTCGATGGCGTAGCCGTACCCGAGGCGTCGGTAGAGGTAGGGGATCCCGGTGATGATCACCACCAGCGCGCCCTGCTCGTCGGCCCATTGGTGGTGGAGGTCGAACTGGGCCCGCACCAGCCCGTGCTTGCGGACCGACGCTTTGGTCGCCACGAACTCGATCTGGGCGGCGGGGACCGCGACGATCCCGTACCGGATCCGATGGGTGAGCAGCGCACAGCAGGAGACGATGGCGCCGTCGGGGTCGACCGCCACGGTCCAGCGGCCCGGCCCGTAGCCCTCGCCGTCCAAGAGGTGACGGACGGCGGCGGCCTCGTGCGCGCTGAAGACCTCACGGCAGAGGGCGATGATCCCCTCGTGGTCGTCGGGGGTGGCCTCCCGGACGGTGAAGCCTTCGGGCTGGGCGCGCATGGCCCGACGTTATGGCTCGGCGGCCGCCGGATCGGGCGGTTTTCAACCCGGGAGGAGGGCGAGGACGGCGTCCCATGTGGGCGGGACGAGGTGGAGCAGGCCGTGAGGATCGGCCTCGAGCACGGCGTAGTCGAGGTCCCGGTGGCGCTCGATCGATCCCGCCAGGTCGGCGAAGCCGCCGCCCAGGCCGGTGATCACCCCGACGCCGGTCGGGCCGACGTCGACCGTCGTGACGGTGAGGTCCGGACGGTCGGCCCGCAGGCAGGCCACGACCTTCCAGACGTCGCCGGCCCACGCCACGGTCTCCCGCTCCCGGGCCGCCATCGCGGCGTCGGTCGGGTGGCAGTCGTGCAGGAGGACGACGGTGCCGGGGTGGGCCCAGGCCTCGAGGGCGGCCACGTCCGCCAGAGCCGCCTCGAAGAGGTGCAGGCCGTCGACGAAGGCCAGGTCGAGCGGCGCCTCACCGAGGACGTCGGCCCGTTGGTGGTCGGCGAAGAAGGCCTCGCTGGTGGTGGCCACGACCCGACGGCCGGGCGCCCGCACGGTGACCTCCGGGCCGGGCGCGGGGTCGACACCCACGGCGACGGTGCCGGGGCGGGTGAGCCCGAGGCTGTGGCCGTCGGCCACGCCGATCTCGACGTAGCCCCGAGGACGCAGGTGCTCATGGAGGCGGTCGAGGAGCGCGTAGTAGTGCGGGAAGGGGGGGTCGGTCACCTCAGCGGTCCTCGGGCTGGACCGCACCGCAGTGCCGGCAGTTCGGATAGGCCCGGGAGGCCGGGTTGCCGCACTCGGGGCAGGAGGGCACGACGAGCTGGCCCCGCCGAAGTCGGCTCAGCACCGACCAGACCATGCCGCCGATGGCGACGACGATGAGGATCTCGAACGCGTCACGGATGAGATCGCCGGTGTCCAGGGCCGTCACGGCGTCAGTCGAACCAGATGCGCTGGTGCTCGCGGCTCTCCGGGTGCAGGAGGGCGCAGAAGAGCGCCACCGGGAAGATGATCAGGAGCAGGAAGCGCAGGTTGAACAGCAGCTCGGGGCCGATGTTCAACAGCGGGAGGACGGCGAAGAGGCCGACCTCGATGGCCGAGGAGGCAACGCCGAGCCGGTAGCCCCACCGTCGGCTGTTGGCGATGCCGTACGCTCCGACCGCCCCGGCCAGTGCGCTGAGGGTCAGGAACACCGAGTACGGCTGCAACACGCTGAACACGGCGTTGATGTAGAGCAGGAAGACCGCGACCTGGAGGGTCTGGGGCTGCGATGGGTTCGTCCAGCGACGGGTCTCCATGAGCGACAGTCTGGCAGGGCGCACGGGTTTTGCCGGGTTGGTCCTCGCCGCGGGGGCGGGCACCCGGCTGCGCCCCCTGACCGCCGTGCGTCCGAAGGCACTGTGCCCGGTCGACGGCGTCCCGCTCGTGGACCGGGCGGTGGATCGGGTGCGTCCGGTCGTCGACGAGGTGGCGGTCAACCTCCATCACGGTCGGGACGCCCTCGAGGCCCACCTGGGCGGCCGGGTCCACCTGTCGATCGAGGAGCCGGTGGCCCTCGGCACGGCCGGTGCCGTCGGCGTGCTACGGGACTGGATCGACGGCCGGCCCACGGTCATCGCCAACGCCGACGCGTGGTGTGCGGGCGGCATGGAGGCGCTGGTCGACGGCTGGGACGGGGAGCGGGTGCGGATCCTGGTCCCCGGGGGCGGGCCGCTCGGGCCGCAGTCCCTCATCGCCGGTTCGTTGCTGCCGTGGGCCCTGGCCCGGGACCTGCGGGCCGAGCCGGCGGGCCTCTACGAGTCGGTGTGGCGGGATGCCGCGGTGGCGGACCGACTGGAGACCGTCGCCCTCGACGGCCCGTTCGTGGACTGCGGCACGCCCGCGGCGTACCTGGCGGCCAACCTGGCCGCCTCGGGGGGCCGGTCGGTCGTGGCGCCGGGTGCACAGGTCGACGGTGACCTCGTGCGCAGCGTGTGCTGGGAGGACGCCGTGGTCGACCGCGGCGAGACCCTGGTCGATGCCATCCGCTTCAGTCGGCGGAGGACCGTCCTGGTGCGCTGACCGCGGTGCCGGCCAACTGGCCGCACGCGGCGTCGATGTCGACGCCCCGGTTCTGGCGGACGGTGACGTTCACGCCGGCGTCGCGCAGGCGGAGGCGGAAGGCCTCGACGGCGTCGGGGGCCGAGCCCTGGGTGCCGAAGCCCGGGGTGGGGTTGAGGGGGATGAGGTTGACGTGGGCGCGCTGGCGGTTGGCGATGACGGCGAGCTCGTCGGCGTCCTGTGGTCGGTCGTTGGTGCCGGCGATCATCGCCCACTCGAAGCTCAACCGGCGGCCCTTGGCGTCCTGCCAGGCGGCGCAGGCGGCCTCGAGGTCAGCCAGGGGGTAGCGCTTGTTGATGGGCACGAGGGCATCGCGGAGCTCGTCGTTGGCCGCGTGGAGCGACACAGCCAGGTTCACCGGGAGGGACTCGGTCGCCAGGCGGCGGATGCCGGGGACGATCCCGACCGTGGAGACGGTCAGGCCCCGGGCGCCGATGCCGAGGTCGTCGTGGAGGCGTTCGATGGCCCCCCAGGTGGCGTCGTAGTTGGCGAGGGGCTCGCCCATGCCCATGAACACGATGTTGGAGACCCGGCGCTCACCGGAGGCCCGGCGGGCGTGGACGACCTGCTCCACGATCTCGCCGATGGTGAGGTGACGGGCGAAGCCGGCCTGGCCGGTGGCGCAGAAGTCGCACGCCATCGCACAACCGGCCTGGGTGCTGACGCACACGGTGCTGCGATCGGGGTAGTGCAGGAGCACGGTCTCGACGGTGTGGCCGCCCGCCACCGCCCACGCCCACTTGACCGTCTCGCCGCCGTCGCTGGTGCGGCGGGCGACCTCCTGCAGCGCCAGGGGCAGGTGCTCGGCCAGGGTCGAGCGCAGGGCCAGCGGCAGGTTGGTGATGGCCTCGGGGTCCCGACCCTGTCGGTAGAGCCCGTCCCAGACCTGGTCGACCCGGTAGCGCGGCTGGCCCTCGAGGAGCACCTCCAGACCACCCCGGTCCAGGTCGTAGCGACTCGACACATCCGAAGCGTACGGTTGGCCCGTGCCCGATCACCGACCGAAGGCTCCGGTGGCCGAGCACCACCACCGTGACGTCCAGGGCGGCGTGGCCCGGGCCGCGGTCTTCGGGGCCAGCGACGGCCTCGTCTCCAACGTCTCGCTCATCCTCGGCGTGGCCGGGGCGAACCCGGGGGCCGGCATCGTCCGCTTGGCCGGCGTGGCCGGTCTCATCGCCGGGGCGGTGTCGATGGCCGCGGGCGAGTACGGCTCGATGAAGGCCCAGCAGGAGCTCCTGCAGCGCGAGCTGGCGATGGAGCGCCGGGAGCTGGAGCGCAACCCCCACGTCGAGACCGTCGAATTGGCCCAGCTCTACCAGTCCCGGGGCGTGGATCCCGAGCTGGCCCGTCAGCTGGCCCAGGGCGTGATGGTCGACCCCGAGACCGCCTTACGGGCCCACGCCCGCGAGGAACTGGGCATCGACCCCGATGCGCTCGGCTCCCCGATCCGGGCCGCCGGATCGTCGTTCGTGGCCTTCTCCGCCGGGGCGATGCTGCCACTGCTGCCGTGGTTCTTCATGACCGGCACCGCGGCGATCGTGGCCTCGGTGGTCCTCGGCGTCCTCGGCGCTGCCGGCCTGGGCATCGCCCTCGCCGCCTTCACCATGGGCTCCCGCATCCGCCTCGCCCTGCGCTACGTGGCCATCGCCGTCGGTGCCGGCGCCATCACCTACGCCCTCGGCGCCGCCGTCGGCGTCTCCACCTAGCCCCCAGACCCGCGGGCACCCCTGCCCAAGCGTGGTTCTGGCCGCGGAATGTTGCAGGATCCGCGCATAGTTCGCGGCCAGAACGATCGGGGCGTCGTTCTGGCCGCGGAATGTTGCAGGATCCGCGCATATTTCGCGGCCGGAACATGGGTGCTGGGTTCACCTAGGCGGCTAGAGACGCACCGAGGTAGCTGGTCGACCAGGGGCAACCCGGGGAGTGCACCACAACCGCTCTGCCGGCGGCGGCATGACGACGCGCTGTTCGGACCGTCTCCAGGGCGCCTCGGGGATTGGACCAGAGGTCCTGTTCCCAGACCACGCCCACAGTGAAACCAGCCAGCGTCAGCCGGTGATAGCGGAGCTCATCGGCGGCCTGATCGGTCGGCGTCGTGTGAAAGGTCTCGCTGTTGGTTTCGACGACCAGCGGAAGCTCGTCGTCACGATGGTCGCACCGACCGATGGGTTCGTGCCCTCCGACGACGATCTGCCGTTGGAGGGGACGATCCCCGGCCCTGTCGAGCAACTGCTCGAGCCGCCCCTCCTGGCGGGTCTCGGTGAAGCTTGCGCCCGGGGTCCGCTCATCGGCGAGCGCTCGCATGAGCACGGTTCCGGCCCGACCGCGTTCCTGGATGTCACCGACCATCTCGTGCAGTGCCGCCCAGGTCACGAGGTCCATTCGGTTGGCGGCATCGAGGAGCCGACCGATGCGCTCGTAGCCGATGTCGACGAGTCCGGGGCTGGCGTAGCGGGCGGCGATGGCCCAGATGGCCCGGAGCGGGGTCTCGGTGGGGACCCCACGCACGACGATGACATCTTGGGCGCGGACCGCTCGGAGCTCATGGAGCTGGCTGAGGGCCGGTCGCGTGCCGGAGACTCCGCGCGGACGTGCGACCTGAAGCGCACGCAGGTCGAATGTGGCCATGCCGGCCCACGCGAGAGCGCACTCCGCATGCAGCATCGAGGCAGGGCTGCTGTCGAGCACGGCGGCCAACGCCCGGCGGTGATCGGTGCGCAGCAGGCCAGCCTCGAGAATGATCCTCGGGCCCCAGGGCTCCCATCGGCCGTTCGTCTTCGCCCGTTGCCAGTTGAGCGGTGTGCAGCCGATCCCCGCCACTTGGAACCGGGCGAGCATTCCCTCCTGGTAGCCGGCATGCCGTCGAAATCGATCTTCCCAATGCATGTCAACCATTGTCAGACCAACCCCTGACAATTACGTCCGTGTGATGCGGGTGCCTTTCTGGCCGCGAGAGATTGCGGATCTCGCGCACATTCCGCGTCCAGAACACAGGCGGTGACGTTCTGGTCGCGGAATGTTGCAGGTTCCGCGCATATCCCGCGGCCAGAACGGGATGGGGGGTCAGGGGTGGGGGGTGAAGGCGGTGTCGGTTTGGTGGGTGTGGAAGCCGAGGGTGCGGTAGAGGGTGACGGCAGGGGTGTTGTCGGACTCGACGTAGAGCATCCCGACGGTGAGGCCCTCGGCGGCCAGGTGGGCCAGGCCGGCGACGGTGAGGTCGCGGCCGAGGCCACGGCCCACGAAATCCGGGTCCACCGCGATGACGTAGATCTCGCCGAGCGGGGGATCGCCGGGATGGACCTTCGTCCAGCAGAAGCCGGCGAGGCGGCCGTCGGCCTCGTGGAGGAGGAAGCCCTCGGGGTCGAACCAGGGCTCGGCCATGCGCCCCGCCAGCACGGCGGCGTCCCAGCCCCCCTGCTCGGGGTGCCAGGAGAACGCCCGGTTGTTCACCACCAGCCAGGCCTCGTCGTCCTCACCCGGGCGGAACCGACGGGTGACCAGGTCCGTGGTCGCCTCCGGTGGGAGGGGGCAGCGCATCTGCAGCAGGCGCCGCGAGGCGACGAGTCCGGCTCGGGCCGCAGCCTCCTCGTGGCGGGCCTCGGTGCCGTGCACCCACCAGACGACGTCACCGCCCGCGGCGGTGACCGCGGCCCGCAGCGGCCCGGCGCCGAAGGCGGCCGGATCGTCTGCCTCGCCCAGGACGAGGTCGAGCTCCACCGTCGTCACGCCGCGGCACACTAACGACGTGGCCCGCCCCCGAACGCCTGCCGGACGCGCGCGGGAGACCATGCGGCGCCTGGCCGACGAGTACCCCGACGCCCGCTGCGAGCTCGACCACGAGAACCCGTTCCAGCTCCTGGCCGCCACGATCCTCTCGGCGCAGTGCACCGACGCCCGGGTGAACATGGTCACCCCCCACCTCTTCGCTCGCTATCCGACGCCGTGGGACCTGGCCGAAGCCGACCCCGCCGAGCTCGAGGAGATCATCCGTTCGACCGGGTTCTTCCGGTCCAAAGCCCGCAGCCTCCTGGGAATGGCCCAGGGCCTCGTCGAGGACCACGACGGTGAGGTCCCGAGCTCCATGAAGGACCTGACGGCCCTCGCCGGCGTGGGTCGCAAGACCGCCAACGTGGTCCGGTCGGTCGCCCTCGACCTCCCGGGCCTGCCCGTGGACACCCATGTCGGACGGCTGTCCCGCCGCCTCGGTCTCACCGAGCTGGAGGATCCGGTGAAGGTCGAGCTGGCCCTCAACGCCATGATCCCCGCCGCCGAGCGGGGCCGGTTCAGCCTCCGCCTCATCCTGCACGGCCGGCGGGTCTGCCCGTCCCGCAAGCCGAAGTGCGGCGAGTGCGTGCTGAACGACTTCTGTCCCTCTTCGGAGGTCTGAGTTCGGGCTAAGGTGGGGGCCTGCCAGGTTCCCGCCACCTGGCTATTGGCGACCATCGGGATCCGCCGCCCGAGGTCGCCCACGGCCGGCGCCCTTCGTGGGCGCCGGCCCCGCGTCCGGCCCGATGGTCACCCGATCGGGGGGTGGCTGGTCCTCAACGATCGTTGGGGGACGGGCGCCGTCAGCGACCGTCGAGGCGGCGCAGGACGGTGGTCAGGCGCCGGGCACCGGTCCGCAGCGAGCGCTCGACCTCGTACAGGTCACTGGCCAGGTCCTCACGGTCCCCGGCGAGGTCGTCGGCGGCGGCGACCACCCGCTTGATCAGCTCGTCGAGGCTCGATGCGGTCGAGGACAGCTGGGCGTGGTGAGGGCTCACCGGCTCAGTGTGGCCGAAACCCACCGAAGCCGGTGAGGGGCGCCGGTACCGTGAGGCGGCCATGGCGTCCGTCCTCGCCCCTCTCCTGACCCGGCTCGACCGTCGCGGCACCGCGGACCCCGCGGCCGACCTCCCACGGCCCGCGCTCGGCGGCGGCGAGCCGGTCGAGGCCGTCCGGGTGATCCTCGCCGACGTGGCCGCCCGGGGTGACGTGGCGGTCCGGGACCACACCGAACGTCTCGACGGGGTCCGCCTGGACGACCTTCGGGTGTCCCCGGCGACGGTGGCCGGCGCCCTCGACCGGATCAGCCCCGAGGTCCGGGACGCCCTCGAGCGGGCGGCCGACGAGGTCCGGGCGTATCACGACGGCCAGGTGCCGCCGACCCGGCGCCACGACCGGGCCGGGGTGGTCATCGAGGAGTACTACGTCCCGGTGGCCCGGGCCGGCTGCTACGTGCCCGGCGGCCGGGCCCGCTACCCCTCGACCGTGCTGATGACCGTCGTGCCCGCCCGCGCCGCCGGGGTGGACGAGGT
This sequence comes from uncultured Microthrixaceae bacterium, assembly GCA_963777805.1. Taxonomy (GTDB): domain Bacteria; phylum Actinomycetota; class Acidimicrobiia; order Acidimicrobiales; family DATDAH01; genus DATDAH01. Next base: position 172,754 of record CAVZRY010000003.1, read on the forward strand.
CGTGCTGGTCACCCCACCGGGACCGGACGGCGAGGTCCCCGTCGAGACCCTCGCCGCGGCCGCCGTCGCCGGGGCCGACGAGGTGTACCGGGTCGGCGGCGCCCAAGCCGTCGGTGCGCTCGCCCACGGGACCGAGAGCGTCCGTGCGGTGGACGTGATCGTGGGGCCCGGCAACGTCTACGTCTCCCAGGCCAAGCGCCAGGTCACCGGCCTGGTCGGTGTCCCCGCCGCCTTCGCCGGGCCCTCCGAGGTCGTGGTCATCGGCGACGCCTCGGTGCCGGCGGGCCTCTGTGCCACCGACATCGTCGTGCAGGCCGAGCACGGGCCCGGCGGCCTGGCCTGGCTGGTCACCTGGGACGAGGCGGTGGCCGATGCCGTCGACGAGGCCATCGCGGGCATCGTGGCCGACGCCGTGCGCCGGTCCGACATCGAGGCCACCCTCGCCGACGGCGGCTACACGGTCCTGGTCGACGGCCCCGAGGCCGCCCTGGCGGTGGCCAACGCCATCGCCCCCGAGCACCTCCAGTTGATGACCGCGGACCCCGCGGCGCTGGTTCCCCTGGTGCGCAACGCCGGTGCGGTCTTCTGCGGGCCGTGGTCACCGGCCTCCCTCGGCGACTACACGGCGGGGCCGAGCCACGTGCTGCCCACCTTCGGTTCGGCCCGCTTCGCCGGGGCCCTGTCGGTGCTCGACTTCCTCAAGCAGATCCACGTCGTCACCGCCGACGAATCCGGTCTGGCCCGTCTCGGCCCGGTCGTGGAGACGCTGGCCACCGCCGAGGGGCTGCCCGTGCACGCCGCATCGATCGGCGCCCGACGGACCTGGGCGCCATGAGTGCCGCACCCGTCCAGCCCCGCGGCGACCTGGCCCTCATGGCGGGCTACCACTCGCCCCAACTCGACGTCCCTGTCCGCCTGAACACCAACGAGTCACCGGTCGGCCCGCCCGAAGCCTGGGTCGACGCGCTGGCCGGCGCGCTCGGCGACGTGGCCTGGAACCGCTACCCGGACCGTGAGGCCCTGGCGCTGCGCACCGCGCTGGCCGAGCACCACGGCACGACCGTCGACCGGGTCTTCTGCGCCAACGGCTCCAATGAGGTCCTCCAGTCCGTCCTCCTCGCCTACGGCGGCGCCGGCCGGTCGGCGGCCACCTTCGAGCCGACCTACGCGGTGCACAGCCACCTGGCCCGCATCACGGGGACGGGCGTGCTCCAGGGGGAGCGGGGGGAGGACTTCGCCCTCGACCTCGACGAGGTCGACCGGGTGCTGACCGAGGGCCCCTCGGTCGTCTTCCTCTGCTCGCCGGACAACCCCACCGGGACCGTGACCGGGCCCGAGACCACCCTCGCCGTCCTGGACCGCTGCGTCGCGGCCGGTGCGCTGCTCGTCGTGGACGAGGCCTACGGCCAGTTCGCGCCCTCGACGGCCCTGGCCCTCGTCGCCGACGACCGACCGCTCCTGGTGACCCGGACCTTCTCCAAGACCTGGGCGATGGCCGCCGGCCGCCTGGGCTACGGCATCGGCCCGTCCTGGGTGGTGGACGAGCTGGCCAAGGTCGTCCTGCCCTACCACCTGGACGCCGTGACCCAGCTCGCGGGGCGTCTCGCCCTCGGGTACGCGGACGCCATGGCGGCCCGGGTCGAGCAGATCGTGGCCGAGCGGGAGCGCCTGGTGTCGGGTCTCGCCTCCCTGGGCGTGCACCAGTGGCCGACCGGCGCCAACTTCATCCTCTTCCGGCCCGAATCGGCCACCGGCGACGGGGTCTGGCAGGGCCTCGTCGACCGCGGGGTGCTCGTGCGCAACTGCGCCTCGTGGCCCCGCCTGGGCGACTGCCTGCGGGTCACCGTGGGCACCCCCGAGGAGAACGACCGCTTCCTGTCCGCCCTGGAGGAGAGCCTGTGACCGCCCCCCGTACCGCGTCCGTCGAACGGACCACGGCCGAGACCAGCATCACGCTGCGGGTCGACATCGACGGCACCGGCGCGACCTCGGTCGAGACCGGGCTGCCCTTCTTCGACCACATGCTGGCCCAGCTCGGCCGCCACGGCGGCCTGGACCTCACCGTCGAGGCGAAGGGTGACCTCGAGATCGACGCCCACCACACGGTGGAGGACGTCGGCATCGCCTTGGGTGGCGCTCTCAAGGAGGCCCTCGGCGACAAGGCGGGTGTCCGGCGCTTCGCCTCGGTGGCCGTGCCCCTCGACGAGGCCCTGGTCGAGGCCGCCCTCGACCTGTCGGGGCGCCCCTTCCTCGTGTACGACATCGAGCCCCCGGGCGAGAAGATCCTGGGCGACCCGCCCTTCGACCCCCAGTTGGCCGAGGAGTTCTGGCGGGCACTGGTCACCGCCGCGGGCTGGACCCTGCACCTGACGATGGTCCGGGGCAAGAACACCCACCACGTCATCGAGGCCTCGTTCAAGGCGACCGCTCGGGCCCTGCGGGACGCCGTGCGGGTCGAAGGGGCCGGCATCCCGTCCACCAAGGGGACCCTTTGACCGAGCCGCACCGTCCCCTGGTGGCGGTCCTGGACTACGGCATCGGCAACCTGCGCTCGGCCCAGAAGGCCTTGGAGCACCTGGGGGCCGACGCCCGCCTCACGGCTGATCCCGGGCTCATCGCCGACGCCGTCGGCGTGGTGCTCCCCGGCGTGGGCGCCTTCGGCGCGTGCATGGCCGCGCTCCACCGCACCGGCCTGGCGGACCAGAGCCTCGCGGCGATCGCCTCGGGCCGGCCGTTCCTCGGCATCTGTGTCGGGATGCAGCTCCTCTACACCGCGTCGGACGAGGACCCGGGCGTGCCCGGACTGGGCGTCCTGCCCGAGTCCGTGCGCCGCCTGCCATCGGGGGTGAAGCACCCCCAGATGCAGTGGAACATCCTGCGGCGGCGGGGCGAGCCGGCGATGTTGGCCGGGATGGACGACCCGGCCTGGGTCTACTTCGTGCACTCCTTCGCCCCCGAGGACGGCCCCGGCGTGGCGGTGACCTGCGATTACGGCGGCGAGGTGGTGGCCGGCGTCGAGCAGGCCAACGTGTGGGCGATGCAGTTCCACCCCGAGAAGTCCGGCGCCGCCGGCCAGCAGATCCTGGGCAACTTCCTGGCCCAGCTCCCGTCGTGAACCTCTATCCGGCCATCGACCTGCTCGACGGGCACTGTGTCCGCCTCCGTCAGGGGGACTACGACCGCCGCACCGACTACGACGACGACCCGGTCGGCCGGGCCCGGCAGTTCGCGGCCGACGGCGCCCCGTGGATCCATGTGGTGGACCTCGACGCCGCTCGCAGTGGCGAGCCGGTCAACCGGGAGGTCATCGGCCGCATCGTGGCCGCCGTGGACGTCCCGGTGCAGGTGGGCGGGGGCGTGCGCACCCGGGGCGACGCCGAGGCGTTGTGGGCCGCCGGGGTGACCCGGGTGGTCATGGGCACCGCGGCGTTGGAGAACCCGGATCTGGTGGCCGAGCTGGTCCCGGACGGGGCCGTCGCCGTCGGCCTGGACGCCCGGGGTCGGGCCTTGGCGGCGCACGGTTGGGAGGCCGATGCCGGCCTCGACCTGCTGGAGGCCGCCACCCGCTTCGGTGCGATGGGCGTGGCCGCCCTCGTGGTGACCGAGATCGGCCGGGACGGGATGCTCGAGGGCCCGGATCTCGAGGGCCTGGCCGCCGTGCTGGCGGTGACCACCGTGCCGGTCGTGGCCTCGGGCGGCGTGGGCTCGCTGGCCGACGTCGAGGCGCTGACCGCCCTGGACCTCGACGGCGTGATCGTCGGCCGGGCGATCTACGACGAGCGGCTCACCGTGGCCGACGCCGTGGCGGTGTTGGGCCGGTGAACGTCGCCCGGGTCATCCCCTGCCTCGACGTCGACGCCGGACGGGTCGTGAAGGGCGTCAACTTCGTCGACCTGACCGATGCCGGTGACCCGGTCGAGCTGGCTGCCCGCTACGACGCCGAGGGGGCCGACGAGATCGTCTTCCTCGACATCACCGCCTCCTCCGACAAGCGGGAGACCATCGTCGACGCTGGCCCGGCGCACGGCCGAGGAGGTCTTCATCCCCTTCACCATCGGCGGCGGGATCCGCGAGGTCGACGACGCCCGTCGCCTGCTGCGGGCCGGGGCCGACAAGGTCTCGGTCATCACCGCCGCGGTCGAGCGACCCCGACCTGGTGGCGAGCCATCGCCGGCGAGTTCGGCGCCCAGTGCGTGGTGGTCGCCATCGACGCCCGGCGCCGGCCCGACGGCACCCCCGAGGTCTTCACCCACGGCGGACGCACACCGACCGGGCTCGACGCGGTGGCGTGGGCCGAGGAGGTCGACCGGCGCGGGGCGGGCGAGATCCTGCTCACGTCGATGGACCGCGACGGCACCCGGGACGGCTTCGACCTCGAGCTCACCGCGGCGGTCAGTGACGCCGTCGGCGTGCCGGTCATCGCCAGCGGCGGGGTCGGCACCCTCGAGCACCTGGCCGACGGGATCCTGGAGGGGCGGGCCGACGCCGTGCTGGCCGCCAGCATCTTCCACTTCGGTGAGCACACGGTGGCCGAGGCCAAGGCCGTCATGGCCGCCCGGGGCATCACCGTTCGGCCCGTCTGACAGGCCCAGCCGGTACCGTCGCCCGCATGGCCGACTCCGCGAACGGCAACGCGACCAAGACCTCCACGGGCAAGGACCAGCGGGGTCGGGAGCGCCTCCCGATCAAGATGTTGAACGACCGGATCCTGGTGGACATGGACCGCCAGGAGGGCGAGCGTCGGAGCACGGGCGGCATCCTCATCCCCGCCACGGCGCAGGTGGGCAAGCGCCTGGCCTGGGCCGAGGTGATCGCCGTGGGGCCCAACGTCCGGGCCATGGAGCTGGGCGACCACGTCCTGTTCAACCCCGAGGACCGCTACGAGGTCGAGGTCGGCGGCGACGACTACCTCATCCTCCGCGAGCGCGACATCCACGCCGTCGCCGCCCCGCGCCTCGAGGAGAGCGGCACCGGGCTCTACCTGTAATGGCCCGGGGGAGGGTCCACCCCCGTCCGTAGGATGACGGGGTGAGCCCCATCTCGACCCCCCTCGCCGCCACGCCCGAGCAGCTGGCGGCGGTGACCTACAACGCCGACGGCCTCGTGCCCGCCATCGTCCAGGAAGAGGGCACCGGCCAGGTGCTGATGATGGCTTGGATGAACGAGGAGTCCCTGGCCAAGACCATGGAGACGGGGCGCACCTGGTTCTGGAGCCGCTCCCGCCAGGAGTACTGGTGCAAGGGCGAGACCTCCGGCGACCGGCAGTACGTCCGGCGTGCCGCCTACGACTGCGACGGCGACACCCTCCTGTTCGTGGTGGAACAGGAGGGCAAGGGGGCCTGCCACACCGGCGAGTACTCCTGCTTCTTCCGTGACTTCGGTGATCCAGCCGACGCGTGAGACAGTTCCGGGCCATGGCCCGGGACTACACCGTGGTACCGGTCTGGCGGGAGTTGCTCGCCGACTTCGTGACCCCCGTGTCGGCGTTCGCCCGGCCTGGCCGACGACGGTCCCGGCTTCCTCCTGGAGTCGGTGGACCGGGGCGAGCGGGGGAGTCGCTACTCCTTCGTCGGCCGCCACCCCCTGACGACCCTCGTCGCCCGGGACGGTCGGATCGAGGTCCGGGGCCAGGTCCCCGACGGCCTGCCCACCGACCAGGGGATCCTGGCCGCCGTCGAGTGGCTGGTCGGCGCCTACCGGACCCCGCCGCTGCCAGAGCTGCCACCCCTGCACGCCGGGGTCATCGGCTACCTCGGCTACGACGTCGTCCGCGAGGTCGAGCACCTCCCCGCCCCGCCCGAGGACGACTGCGGCCATCCCGACGCCATGGTGTCGGTGATCGGCGAGGTCGCCGCCTTCGACCACTGGAACCAGCAGGTGACCCTGGTGGCCTCCGCCGTCATCCCCCCGGGCGCCGACGAGGCCACGGTGGACGCCGCCTACGACGATGCCGTGGCCCGGGTCGAGGCGCTGGCCCGGGACGGGGCCCGTCCACTCGACGAGCCCCTGCTCGAGCCCCCCCGGCGCGACGAGCCGCTGCCGGCCTACCGGTCGGTGCTGGGCTCCGAGGCGTACCAGAAGGCCGTGATGGTGGCCAAGGAGCACATCGTCGCCGGGGACATCTTCCAGGTCGTGCTCGCCCAGCGCTTCGATGTCGACCTCGATGCCGACCCCTTCGACGTCTACCGGGTGCTGCGTCAGATCAACCCCAGCCCGTACATGTACTTCGTCCGGTATCCGGAGATCACGGTGGTCGGCGCGTCGCCCGAGCCCATGGTCCAGCTCCGCGACGGTCGGGTGGTCTCCCGGCCCATCGCCGGCACCCGGCCCCGGGGCACCACCGACGAGGAGGACCGCCGGCTCGGCGCCGAGCTGCGGGAGCACCCCAAGGAGGTGGCCGAGCACGTCATGCTCCTCGACCTGGCCCGCAACGACGTGGGCCGGGTGGTCCGCTTCGGCACCGAGCAGGTCGACGAGCGCATGACCCTCGAGCGCTACAGCCACGTGATGCACCTCACGTCCCAGGTGTCCGGGGAGCTGGCGGAGGGCCGCACGCCGGTGGACGTCCTGCGGGCCACCCTGCCGGCCGGGACGGTGTCGGGGGCCCCGAAGGTGCGGGCCATGGAGATCATCGACGACCTCGAGCCGACCCGCCGGGGGCCTTACGCGGGCATCGTCGGCTACCTGGACTTCTCCGGCAACATCGACACCGCCATCGCCATCCGCACGTTGCTGGTGGGAGCCGACGGCCGGGCCTCGGTCCAGGCCGGCGCGGGGATCGTCTTCGACAGCGACCCCGAGGGCGAGGACGCCGAGTGCCACGCCAAGGCCCGCGCCGTGCTGGCGGCCATCCCGTCGGCCCGCCGCATGACCGCGGCTCGCAAGGCCGCGGCGGAGGCGGACCGTGCCTGACGTGCCGTTGGCGGTCGTGGTCGAGCGGGACGTGGTCACCGTCGAGGGCCCCGACGCCGCGGCCTACCTGCAGGGCCAACTCAGCCAGGACGTGGAGCGCCTGGCGGTCGGGGGCTCGGCCTGGACCTTCGTGCTCCAGCCCCAGGGCAAGGTCGATGCCTGGTTCCGCCTCACGCGCGTGGGCGACGAGGCCTTCCGGGCCGACGTCGATGCCGGCCACGGCGAGGCCCTCCTGGCCCGCCTGCAGCGGTTCCTACTGCGCACCAAGGCCGACCTGACCCTGACCACCGAGCCGATGGTGGCCGTCCGGGGGATGGCGACGGTGAACGGCGCCGCCGTGCCCGCGCTGGACCCGGCGTGGCCCGGCATCGACGGTGTGGACCTGCTCGGCACCGACCAGCTCCCCGAGGGCGTGGCCCGCGGGACCGTGGCGGCCCTGGAGCGACTGCGCATCCGGGCCGGGGTCCCCGCCATGGGCGCCGAGCTCACCGAGCGGACCATCCCCGCCGAGGCCGGCGTGGTCGAGCGCTCGGTCAGCTTCACCAAGGGCTGCTTCACCGGCCAGGAGCTGGTGGCCCGCATCGACAGCCGGGGCGGCAACGTCCCCCGGCACCTGCGCCTCGTCGAAGCCGATGAGCCGCTGACCGTCGGGGCCGAGGTCCTCGTGGACGGCCGGGTCGTGGGCGAGGTCACGTCGTCGGTCCCGGCTGCGGACGGAGGCCCGGCGCTCGCCCTGGCCTACGTCGGTCGGGCGGTGGAACCTCCCGCGGACGGCTCGGTGCTCGGTGTGCCGGTGCACATCGGGGTGGTGCCGCACCCGTGACGACCTACCTCGACGGCATCGTCGCCGCCCACCGCGGTCGGGCCGCGGCCGACCCCCGGTCCCGGGCTGACGTGCTGGACACGGCTCGGCAGGCACCGGCGCCTCGGCGGTTCCGTCAGGCCCTCGCCTCGGCCACGGGGGTGGCGGTCATCGCCGAGGTCAAGCGCCGGTCACCCTCCAAGGGGGACCTGGCGCCGGGGCTCGACCCCGCCGCCCTCGCCGGCCGGTACGAGGCAGGCGGGGCCACCTGCCTGTCGGTGCTGACCGACGAGGCCCACTTCGGGGGCTCCGCGGCGGACCTGGCCGCAGCCCGCGCCAGGGTCGGCCTGCCGGTGCTCCGCAAGGACTTCACCGTGGACGAGATCGACGTCTGCGACGCCCGGCTGATGGGGGCCGACGCCGTCCTGCTGATCGTGGCCGCCCTCGATGACGGCGAGTTGCGGGCCTTCGCCCAGTTGGCCGCCGAGCTGGACCTGGCGGCGCTGGTGGAGGTCCACGACGCCGGCGAGGTGGAGCGCGCCCTGGCGGCCGGCGCCGACCTCATCGGGGTGAACCAGCGGGACCTCTCGACCTTCACCGTCGACACCGAACGGGCGGTGGACCTGGCGGCGGCGCTGCCTGCGGGGGTCGTACGGGTGGCCGAGTCGGGCATCACCGGCCCCGCCGACGTCGTGGCGCTCGCCGATGCCGGCTACGACGCCGTGCTGGTGGGCGAGAACCTCGTCACCGCCGAGGACCCGACGGCGGCCACGGCGGCGCTGGTCGACGCCGGAATCGGCCGCAGCGGCGCCCAGGGCGACAGGTAGCGTCCCGGCCGTGTTCGTCAAGATCTGCGGGATCACCAGCGAGGAGGACGCCCTGTTGGCCGTGGCCATGGGCGCCGACGCGGTCGGCTTCGTCTTCGCCCCCTCGCCCCGCCAGATGGCGCCGAACAAGGTGCGGGAGATCGCCTCCCGCCTGCCCCCTGAGATCCTCACCGTCGGGGTCTTCCGGGACAGCTCCAAGCAGCAGGTCATCCAGACGGTGCAGACCTGTGGCCTGCGGGCGGCCCAGCTCCACGGCCGGGAGTCCCCCGAGGTCACCCGGGCCGTGCGCGGACCGCGTCGGCCTGGTCATCAAGGGCCTGCCCGCCGGGGACCCCGCCCTCGAGCACTGGGACGAGTACGGCGCCGACGCCCTCCTGTTGGATGCCCCCCGGCCGGGTTCGGGCGAGGTGTTCGACTGGTCGCTGGCCGACGGGGTGCCCGCTGAACCGGAAGGTGATCCTCGCCGGTGGGCTGACGCCCGAGAACGTGGCCGACGGCATCGCCGCGGTGCGTCCGTGGGGCGTCGACGTGTCCAGTGGGGTCGAGGCGGCGCCGGGGCGCAAGGACCCGACCAAGGTGCGGGCCTTCGTCAAGGCGGCCCGGGCCGCGGCGCCCGAGGACGAGTACGAGGACCGCAGCGGGCGGGGCATCTACGACTGGGAAGCGGAGACCGGCTGGTGAGCACACCTTCCCTGATGCCCACCCCGGGCCCCGACGGCCGCTTCGGCCGCTTCGGCGGGCGCTTCGTCCCCGAGACCCTGATCCCGGCCTGTGAGGAGCTCGAGGCCGCCTTCCGCGACGGCCTGGGCCGATCCCGCGCTTCCGCGCCGAGCTCGACGACCTGCTGCGGCGACTACGCCGGCCGCCCGTCGCCGCTCACCGAGTGCGAGCGGCCTGGCGCGAGGAGCTGGGCTGCCGGCTGCTGCTCAAGCGCGAGGACCTCAACCACACCGGCTCCCACAAGATCAACAACGTGCTGGGCCAGGCCCTGCTGGCCAAGCGCATGGGCAAGCAGCGCCTGGTCGCCGAGACCGGCGCGGGCCAGCACGGGGTGGCCACCGCCACGGCTGCCGCGCTGCTGGGCCTGGAGTGCATGGTCTACATGGGCGAGGTCGACATCGCGCCGCCAGGAGCTCAACGTCTTCCGCATGCAGACTGCTGGGCGCCGAGGTGCGCCCGGCCACCTCGGGCAGCCGCACGCTCAAGGACGCGGTCAACGAGGCCATGCGCGACTGGGTGGCCACCGTGGAGACCACGCCACTACTGCCTCGGCTCGGTGATGGGCCCGCACCCGTACCCGTGGATGGTGCGGGAGCTCCACCGGGTGATCGGCGACGAGGCCCGCGGCCCAGTGCTCGAGCCGGACTCGGCGGCGCTGCCCGACGTCGTGGTGGCCTGCGTCGGCGGCGGCTCCAACGCCATCGGCATCTTCTCGGGCTTCGTCGACGACCCGAGCGTCGAGCTGGTCGGCGTCGAGCCCGCCGGCGGGGCGGCGGTGGGCCACGGCGTGCCGGGGGTGGTGCACGGCATGCACCTCGTTCCTGCTGCAGGACGAGGACGGCCAGGTGCCAGGAGGCCCACTCGGTCTCCGCCGGGCTCGACTACCCCGGCGTCGGCCCCGAGCACGCCCACCTCGCCGACATCGGCCGGGCCCGTTACGACACCGTCACCGACGACGAGGTCCTGGACGCGTTCTTCCTGCTCGGCCGCACCGAGGGCATCATCCCCGCCCTGGAGTCGGCCCACGCGCTGGCCTGGATCGCCCGGGAACGGGCCGCCCTGGCCGGGCGGACCGTGCTGTTGAACCTGTCGGGTCGGGGCGACAAGGACGTGGCCCAGGTGCTGGAGCTCCGTGGCTGACGCGGATGGGTGAGGTCGTGGTGCCGGTCCCACCGGCGCCGGACACGATCGGTGGGTTGGAGGCCGCGCTGCGGGCGGGCCGGGACGCGGGCCGCAAGCTGCTGGTGCCGTACATCACCGGCGGCCTCGCCGGGCTGGACCGGGCTGCTCGACCCCCTCGCCGAGGCCGGGGCCGATGCCCTCGAGATCGGCATCCCGTTCTCGGACCCGGTCATGGACGGCCCGGTCATCCAGGCGTCCTCGGAACGGGCCCTCGCCGCCGGCGCCACCCCGCGGTCGATCGTGGCCGAGCTGGCCGAGCGGGAGTCCCCCGTGCCGCTGGCCGTGATGACCTACTACAACCTGGTCTTCCGTTGGGGCCACCAGCGCTGCGCCGACGACCTGGCCCACGCCGGGGTGGCGGCGGCGATCCTGCCGGACCTGCCCCTCGACGAGGTCGGCCACTGGGCCCGGGCGGCGGACCGGGCCGGCATCGAGACCGTGCTGCTCGCCGCGCCGACCACCCCGCCCGAGCGCCTCGAGCGCATCTGTGCCCGCTCCCGCGGCTTCGTCTACGGCGTCGGCCTGCTGGGCATCACCGGCGAGCGGGACGCCCTTGCCGCGACCGCCGTGGAGGTGGCCCGGCGCCTCAAGGCGGTGACCGACAAGCCGGTGCTCATCGGCGTGGGGGTCTCCACGCCCGCCCAAGCCGTCGAGGCCTGCACCGTCGCCGATGGCGTCGTGGTCGGCTCGGCCCTGGTCCGTCGGCTGGTCGAAGGGGCCTCCGTGGCCGAGGCGGCGGACCTCGTCGGGACCTTCCGAAACGCCCTGGATGGCGGAAATGCTTGACTTTGGGGGGTCAAATCGACTCGCGTGGCCTCCAGACGGTTCGTTTCGGGACCGACCCGATCGTCCGACCAAGCCCAGGAGGGTGCAATGAACAAGAGTGAGCTGATCGACGCCATCGCTGAGAAGAGTGGCGTCAGCAAGGCGGATGTGGGGGCAGTGATCGACGGTTTCGCCGAGGTCGCCTACGGGGCGGTCGGTTCCGGGGACAAGATCACCATCCCGGGTTTCCTGTCCATCGAGCAGACCTTCCGGTCGGCCCGAACGGGTCGCAACCCGCAGACGGGGGCGACCATCGAGATCGCGGCCACCAACGCGGCCAAGGTCTCGGCGGGTTCGAAGCTCAAGGCCGCCGCCAAGGGCTGACGCCACGATTCCGGTTCACGGGGGCGGCCTCCGGGCCGCCCCCGTGGCGCGTCCGGGCTCAGGTCCCCAGGGCGATCGCCAGGCGGTCCACGGCCTCGACCAGGGCGGCGGGGCCCTCGGTGGCGAAGGACAGCCGTAGCCCGGACCGGTGCGGGTCCTGGACCGAGAAGGCGTTCCCGGGGACGAAGGCCATGCCGGCCTCGAGGGCCCGGGCCAGCAGGACGGCGGTGTCGGTGCCGTCGGTCAGGCGACCCCACAGGAACATGCCGCCCTCGGGGGCGTGGAGGGCGATGCGACCGGCCAGACGGTCAGCCAGGGCGGCCTGGAGGGCCTCGCTCTGGGTGCGGTAGCGCTCCCGGAGTCCCGTCAGGTGCGGTTCCAGGAAACCGGGGCGGGTCAGGACGGCGGTGACGACGGCCTGGTTGAGGCTGGACGTGTGGAGGTCCGTTGCCTGCTTGAGCACCACCAGGCGGGCGGCCAGTGGGGCCGGGGCGACCACCCAGCCCACCCGCAGGCCCGGGGCGAGGATCTTGGAGGTGGTGCCGAGGGTGACGACCCGGTCCGACAGCGTGCTGAGCGCCGGTCGGTGGGGGCCGGACCACCGCAGGGCGCCGTAGGGGTCGTCGTCGACGATCAGGAAGCCGTAGCGGTCCGCCAAATGGGCCAGTTCGGTCCGCCGTTCGGTGGCCAGGGTCACCCCCGAGGGGTTGTCGAACTCGGCGACCACGTAGACCAGCGCCGGGCGGAGGCCACCGGCGAGGCGCTGGGCCAGGACGTCGACCTGCAGGCCGTCGCCGTCGGCGGGGATCCCGGCCAGGTCGGCCCCCGCGAGGCGGAAGACCTGGAGGGCGCCCACGTAGCCGGGGTCCGCCAGCGCGATCGTGGCGCCGGGGGCCACCGTGGCCCGCACGAGCAGGTCCAGGGCCTGCTGTGAGCCGTGGGTGACCAGGACCTGGTCGGGGTCCGTGGGGGCCGGGCACCGGTCCGCGACCCACGCCCGCAGACCGGGGTGCCCCTCGGTGGTGGAGTACTGCAGGGCGTCGCGGGATCCGCTCACGAGGACGGCGTCGGTGGCCTCGCGGATGGCCTCGACCGGAAAGCCGTCCGGGCTGGGCAGGCCCCCCGCCAGGGAGATCACCTCGGGTCGCTGGGTCAGGTGGAGCAGGTCGCGGACGGCCGAGGAGCCCACCCGCTCGGCCGCGCCGGAGGACGGCATCGTTGCGGTCGGGGCGGTCGCGGTCTTGCGCATGGGTCCGGACTGTGTCACAAGTGGACCATGAACAACAGGGCCACTTTGTCGGGAGTGGACCAACCGCCGCCCTCGGACCGACCGACCCGGGCGGCCGAGGTCCGCCGGGTGGTGGACGAGCTGGGCGACTGGTCGGTGGGTGGGGGACCGCTGTTCCGGCGCCTGGTGGTGGCCCTGACCCGGGCCATCGAGCGGGGAGCGGTGGTGCCGGGCGCCCGTCTACCGTCGGAGCGGGCGCTGGCGGCGGCCCTGCGGGTCAGTCGGGGCACGGCGGTCACGGCGTACGACCTCCTCGTGGCCGACGGCTTGATCGAACGCCGGGTGGGCAGCGGGACCTTTGCGGTGGGTTCGGCCGCCGTGGGCCTGCCCGCGGGTCGGGAGGGCTCGGCCCTGGTGGCCCGCCTCGTGGCCCGCTCAGCGGAGCCGACCGACCAGTTGATCGACCTCTCCATCTCGGTGCTCCACGACGGCGCCGGCCTCCCCGAGGCCGGGGTCACCACCGGCGACCTGCTGAGCGAGGTCCCCGACGCCGGCTACGGGCCCTGGGGTCGACTCGGCCTGCGCCGGGCCGTGGCCGACCTGCTCGGGGGGTGGGGCCTGCCGTCGACACCCGAGCAGATCGTGATCACGACCGGCGCCCAACAGGCCCTCAGCCTCGCGGCCTCCTGCTGGATCCGTCCCGGGGACCGCGTGGCGCTCGACGACCCGACCTATCCCGGCGCGCTGTCGGCATTCACGGCGGCCGGCGCCGCCCTGGTGGGGCTCCCGGTGGACCACGGCGGGCCTCGGCCCGGACCCCTGGCCGAAGCGTTCGCCGCCCGTCCCGCCATGGCGTACCTGCAGACCGGGCCGCACAGCCCGACCGGTCTGGTGCTGCCCCGAGAGCGGCGACGAGAGGTCGCCGACCTGCTGGTGGCCTCGCGGGTGCCCCTGGTGGAGGACTTGGCGCTGGCCGGCCTCGGCGTGGGCCCCGGGACCGCCCCCGCTGGCGGCTCTGGTCCCGAGCCATCCCACGGCGGTGGTCGGGTCCTTGAGCAAGCTGCTCTGGGGCGGGCTCCGGCTGGGTTTCGTCCGGGCCTCCGAGCCCGTGGCCCTGCGCTTCGCCCGGGTGAAGGCCACCCATGACCTCGGGTCGTCGGTGGTCAGCCAGATCCTGGCCGAGCGGCTGCTGGCCTCGCCCGGACTGACGGCGTTCCTGGCCAATCGGCGGGCCAAGCTCCAGGGTCGCTACGCGGTCCTGGCCCGGGGGCTGGCCGAGGCCCTGCCGGACTGGTCCTGGACCGAGCCCCAGGGTGGCCTGTCGGTGTGGGTCCGGCTGCCGGCACCCGTGGCTGACCCCTTCGCCCAGGTCGCGTTGCGCCAAGGTGTGGCCGTCGCCACCGCCGAGGCCCTCTCGGTCACCGGGGCGCACCGGGACCGCCTCCGGCTCTCCTTCGCCGGGCCGCCGGAGGAGCTCCGCGAGGGGGTCTCCCGTCTGGCTTCGGCGTGGTCGGCCTTCGCCACAGGCTGACCGTCGCCCGCGGCTACCTTGCGCCGGTGGCTGACCCGACCGACCCTCCTTGTCGGTCTTGGGCGTAGGTGGAGCCCCTTTCGGCCTCCTGGGGCGCACGGGCCCGGGCCGCGATCGCCACGCTGGGCTCGGCCCCGTGGCGCCGGGCCCCCTGGCTGCTCTGGCGTCGGCCGGGGCTCCTGGTGTCGACCGCAGGCGCCGGTGCGGTCCTGGCGGCGTCGCTGGCGGCGGTCCCCCTCTTCCTCTCCTCGGCCGGGACCGAGGCGGTGGCGCTGCAGGCGGCCGAGCGTTGCCCACGGGACACGGGGGCGACCTATGTCATCCCGCCGGGACCCGGTTCACGGTTGGACGCCCCGGATCCCTTCACGCCGCTGGTCGACGAGCTCGGCCCGTCGATCCAGTGGGGACGGATCGAGACCGTGTTGGAAGGCCCCGGGCCCTCGGAACGGACGCCGGTCGTCGTGCTCTTCCGGGACGACGCCGTCACCCACCTGGATGTCGTCGAGCCGACCGAGAGGTCACAGGGCGTGTGGGTGAGCGACCGGACGGTGGCGTTGACCGGCGTCGGAGCCAGCACCGAAGCGGTCGTGGGAGGCATCAGGACCCCGGTCACGGGCGTGTACCGGGACCTTTCGGCCGGCACCATCACCGACCCGTTCTGGTGCGCCCACCGGCCGGATCTGCTCCTGCAGGGCGCCGACCTCGAGCCGCCGCCGCCGGTCCTGATCGCCGATCGGGAGACGTGGCTGGACCTCGAGGCGACCGCGGTGTCCGAGGTGGTGGAAGCCGGCTGGGAGGCGCCGTTGCGGGATGAGGTCACCGTGACCGCCGCCCGGGACCTCGTGGCGGATCTCGAGTGCGACAGTGCGATTGCGGCCGAGCTGACGTGGTGCCGCGACCGGGCCGAGGTCACCGAGGACGACGGTCCCGGGGCGCTGAGCGGCCAGCAGGTCGAGCCGCCGAACGCGGATGGGTTCGTCGAGCGCTACTTCGAGTCCTCGGTGCCGTTCGTGGCCGACCGGGCTCGCAGCATCCAGACCGCGGTCGGCGGCGGGGTCTGGCCGGTAGCGGTCCTCGCCGCCCTCGCCGGTGCCGGTCTGGTGGCCGCCACGGCCCTGCTCTGGTGTGACCGCCGTCGGCGCGAGGTCGCCCTCCTGACCGTGCGGGGGGTGTCGCCGGCCGCGATCGGGGTGAAGGCGGTGCTGGAGCTCGTGGGCGGGCTGCTGATCGGCACGGCACTCGGCGTGGGCCTGGCCTACGGGCTGGTCGTGGGGGTGGGTCCGTCGGCGACGCTCGAACCCGCGGCAGTGGGGCGGGCCGGATGGGTGGGGGTGATCGCCTTCGTGGCGTCGGCCCTCGTGGTCGGCTCGGTGGTGGCCGTGCGGGTCACCATCGGCCCGGCGGGGCATCGCCGCCGTCGCGGGCTCCGCTTCGTGCCCTGGGAGGTGGCCCTCGGGTTGCTCACGGTCGTGTCCTTCCGGCGCCTCGAGCACTGGGGGGTCCCGGTCAGCCGCGGCGCTGTGGGTGAGCCGCATCGACGTCCTCGGGCTGATGTTCCCGGTGCTGTTCCTGACCACGATGGTGGCGGTGGCCGCCCGCCTCCTCGGGCTGGCCCTCGGCCCGCTGGGCCCCGCCAGCCGGCGCTGGCCGAGCGCCCTGTTCCTGGCCGTGCGCCGGGTCGCCCGTCACCGGGGCGCCGTGATCGGGATGGTGGCCGCATCGGCTCTGGCGACCGGCGTGTTCGGCTACGCGGCCACGGTCCACCGCTCGATGGATGCCTCGTTGCACGCCAAAGCCCAGGCGTACCTCGGCAGCGACGTGGTCGTCCGGATCCCACCGGATGCGCCGATCCCGGCCGCACTGGCGGACCGATCGACCTCGGTCGACTACTACAGCAGCGCGTGGGTGGATGTGGGCGAGCGGGTGCAGGTCAACGTGTTCGCCATCGACCCCGCGACCTTCGCCCAGGCCGCCTTCTGGGACCCCAGCTTGGCCTCGGTGTCGCTGCCGGAGATCCTCGACCGGTTCTCGGTGCCGCGGGCCGACGGTCGGGTGCCGGCGGTCCTGGTGGGCGCTGAGCTTCCCGGCCACGGCGGCCGCGGGCATCGTCACGTCGGGGACCACTGAGCTCGAGGTCGCCGAGGTCGCCGAGGTGCAGGCGTTCCCAGGGATGCGCCGGGGCAGCGCGGCCCTGTTCGTCCCGGCCGACGCCCTGGAGGACCTCGGCCTCAGCAGTCGGGCCCGAGAGGTGTGGATCCGCGGGGAGCGAACCGAGGTCCTCGGGGTCCTGGACGACGCGAGGACGAGCTACGAGGAGCCGACGACGGCCGCCAACGTGGTGGATGCGATGGCGTTCCTGACGGTGTCGCAGACCTTCGGCTTCATGCGCTCGCTGGCGGTCGCGGCGGCGCTGCTGGTCGTCGGCGGTGTGGCGGTCTACTTCGACGCCCGCCGCCGGGGTCGGGTCCTGGCGTACGCCTTCGCCCGACGCATGGGCCTCTCGCGGCGCCAGCACCGGCGGGCCCTCCTGGTCGAGGTGCTGGCGGGGGTGGGGGTCGGCTGCTGGCTGGGTCTGGTCGTGGCCGTCGTCGGTGCGTCCGTGGCCCTCGAGCGCATCGACCCCCTGCCGTTGGTCCGTCCCGTAGCCCTGCTGCGGCCGGCGACCGGCGTCCTGATCGGGGTGGGCCTCGCCGTCCTGGTGCTGTGTGGGGTCGCCGCGGCGCTCGCCCAGCGGGCCACCGACCGCGACGACCCGGTGGAGGTGCTCCGTGCCGGGTCCTGAGCCGGCCGCCCGCGGTCGGGCCCTGGACCTGGTCTACCGGCCGGCGTCGGGGGCGGTGCCCGCCCTCGCCGGCGTCGACGTCGAGGTCGAAGGGGGGCGGTTCACCGTCATCAGCGGGCCCTCCGGCTCGGGGAAGTCCTCGCTGTTGCGGGTCCTGGCCGGTCTCGAGCAACCGCAGGCGGGATCCGTCGAGCTGGCGGGCCGCGACATCACCCGCCTGCGGTCGCGCCAGCGGCGGTGGTTGCGTCGCCGAGCCCTCGGCTTCGTGCTCCAGGACCCGGCCGACAACCTGGTGGGCCACCTCCGCGCCGTCGAGCAGGTGGAACTGGCGGCGCGCCTGCGGGGCGTCGACGCGTCCGAGGCCCCGGCCCTCCTGGACGCGGTCGGGCTCACCGATCGGCGGGATGCGCTCCCGGCGGAGCTGTCCGGAGGCGAGCAGCAGCGGGTGGCCTTCGCCGCCGGGGCGATCGGTCGTCCCACCCTGCTGTTGGCCGACGAGCCGACGGCCGAGCTCGATGCCGAATCGGCGGCCCACCTGGTCTCGATCATGCGCGGCCTGGTGGGGCTCGGCACGACCCTCGTCGTGGCGTCGCACGATGCCACGGTGGTGGCGGAGGCGGACCGGGTCATCGCGTTGCGCAACGGCCGGGTGGTCCCGTGACCGACGCCGCCGCCCGTCCGGTGCTCACCCTCGCCGGGGTGCGGAAGTCCTTCCCGACCCCGGCGGGACCGTCGACGGTGCTGGACGGCGTGGACCTCACCGTCGGTCCGGGCGAGGTCGTCGCCATCGCCGGTCGCTCGGGCTCGGGCAAGACCACCTTGCTGATGGTCCTCGCCGGTTGGGAGCAGGCCGACGCCGGCACCGTCGGCTTCGGTGGCGCCGAGGTCGCCCCGACCGGGTGCGGTTGGCGCGATCTGGCGGTCCTGCCGCAGTCCTTGGGGCTGCTCGAGGAGCTGACCTTGGCGGAGAACGTCGGGTTGCCGCTGCGCCTGGCGCCCGAGGGGGCCGACCAGGACCCCGCCGAGTTGATGGCCCGGCTCGGTGTGGCGTCCTTGGCGGACCGCTACCCGGAGGAGGTCTCGCTCGGGGAGCAGCAGCGGGCGGCCCTGGCCCGGGCCGCGGTGGTCCGACCGCGTCTCCTCGTCGCCGACGAGCCGATCTCGCACCAGAACCGGGAGTGGGCCGAGGCGATGATGGTCCTGCTCGGGGACCTCGCCGGCGCCGGAACGGCCTGTGTCCTCGCCACCCACGATGCGATCGCCTTCGCCGGCGCCGACCGGGTGCTCGATCTCCAGGACGGTCGGCTCGTGGGTCGGGACCACGGCGGTGGCGGCTACGTTGCGCCGCATGGCTGATCCCACACGACTCGAGGCCGGCGACAAGGCCCCGCCCATCGCCCTGCTGGACCAGAACGGCGAGAAGGTGAAGCTGGCGGACTTCAAGGGCCGGCCCGTCCTCGTGTACTTCTACCCGAAGGCCGACACGCCGGGCTGCACGACCCAGTCCTGTGGCCTGCGGGACGTCCTGGGCGACATCGGTGACGCCGTGGTCCTGGGCATCAGCCCCGACCTGCCCCCGAAGCTGGCCAAGTTCGACGAGAAGTACGGGCTGGGCTTCACCCTGCTGTCGGACCCCGAGCACACGGTGGCCGAGGCCTACGGGGTCTGGGGCGAGAAGAAGAACTACGGCCGGACCTACATGGGCATCATCCGGTCGTCGTTCCTGGTGGGCGGCAACGGGAAGATCCAGGAGGCCTGGTACAAGGTCAGCCCCAAGGACACGCCCACCAAGTTCCTGGCGGCCCTGGCGTCGTGACCAACGGGCGGTGGGCGCCGGGCGATCCGATGCCGCGTCCCGAGGAGCTCATCCCCCACCGGCCGCCGTTCCTGCTGGTGGACGAGCTGCTCGAGATCGTCCCGAACGAGCGGGCCCGGGGGCGATGGACGCCGACGGGCGACGAGGCCTTCTTCGGGGGCCACTTCCCGGGCTTCCCCGTGGTCCCCGGCGTGCTGCTGGTGGAGGCCATCGCCCAGGTCGGTGCGGCGGCGGCGATGGCCACGGACGGCGAGGAAGGCGACATCCCCCTGTTCGGCGGCATCGACAAGGCCCGGTTCCGGCGGGCGGTGCGACCCGGCGACGTCATCGACCTGGAGGTCGAGCTGACCCAACGCTCGAAGCGGGCGGGCAAGGGCCGGGGCCGGGCGACCGTCGACGGTGAGCTGGCCTGTGAGACCGGCCTGTTCTTCCTGGCAGTGAACCGCTCCGAGCTGCCGGAGGCCTGAGCCGGTCCTCGGTCTACGCCTCCGGAGCGGGACCGAAGACCACGCAGCCGTTGTGGCCGCCGAAGCCGAAGGAGTTGGAGAGGGTCGGACCCGGGGTCCAGTCCCGCCCCTCGCCGGTGACCACGTCGATGGGTGCGAGGTCGTCCTCGGCCGCCACGTGGTTGGCCGTCGGCGGGATGTGGCCGTGCTGCATCGACAGCACGACGGCGGCGGCCTCGAGGGCGCCGGCCGCGCCCAGGCTGTGGCCGGTGACCCCCTTGATCGAGGTGACCGCCGGGCCCTTGGTCCCGAACACCTTCACGATCGCCTCCGCTTCGGCGGCGTCGTTGAGGGGGGTCGAGGTGCCGTGGGCGTTGACCTGGACCACGTCCTCGGGATTGATCCCGGCGTCGGCCAGGGCCAACTCCATGCAGGTGACCGCTCCTGACCCGCCGGGGGAGGGGGCGGTGATGTGGTGGGCGTCGGCGGTGCTGGCCGAGCCGAGCACCTCGGCCAGGGGCACCGCACCGCGGGCCCGGGCGTGCTCGAGCTCCTCGAGCACGAGGACCCCGGCGCCCTCGGCCATCACGAAGCCGTCCCGGTCCTTGTCGAAGGGGCGGGACACGCCGGAGGTCGACAGGGCGGTCATGTTCTCGAACCCGGCGACCCCGGTGGTGGTGATCGAGCTCTCGGTGCCACCGGTGACCACGGCGTCACAGCGGCCGGTGAAGATCAGGCGGGCGGCATTGCCGATCGAGTGGGTCCCGGCTGCGCACGCCGTGACCGTGGTCTCACACGGACCGCGGAAGCCGTAGCGCATGGAGACCCGGGCGGCGGCGGCGTTGGGCATGAGCATCGGGATCATGAACGGTGACACCCGCTGCGGGCCGCGCACCCGGTTGACCTCGACCTGCTCCTCGAGGGTGTGGAGGCCGCCGATGCCCGTGCCGATCAGCACGCCGATGCGATCCGGGTCCCCGCCGGGGTCGCCGGACTGATCGAGGGCCAGCCCGGCGGCACCCGCGGCGAGCTGGGTGAAGCGGTCGGCCCGGCGCGCGTCCTTGGGTCCGTCGAACCACGGGGACGGGTCCCAGTCCTGGATCTCCCGGGTCTTGCCCACATCCGCCGGCCCGAGGAGCGCGGCCCAGAAGGCCCGGGCGCCGAGGCCCACGGGGGAGACGACCCCGGTGCCGGTGACGACGACGCGTCGTCCCTGCATGATCAGAGCTTGGAGCGCACGAGGTCGACGGCCTGGGACACGGTGGCGATGCCCTCCAGCTCCTCCTCGTCGATGCTGACGTCGAACTCGTCCTCGAGGGCCATGACCAGCTCGACGAGGTCGAGGCTGTCGGCGTCGAGGTCGTCGGCGAAGTTGGCCTCGAGGGTCACCTTGTCGGCGTCCACGGCCAACACCGTCACGGCGTGGCCCTTGAAACGCTCGAACAGATCATCGCTCACGGGGGGTCTTCTCCTGTCTGGGGGATTGCTTCGGTCGGATCATCGCGGTTGTGGCGGTCAGCTTCCCACGCCCATGCCCAAGCCGCCGTCGACGGGCAGGTTGGCGCCGGTCACGTAGGCCGCGTCGTCCGAGGCGAGGAAGGCCACCGCGGCGGCCACCTCCTCGGGTCGGCCGACGCGGGCGAGGGGCACGATCGAGGTGAGCAGGGCCCGCTGGTCGTCGGTCAAGGCCCGCAGCATGTCGGTGTCGATCGGTCCGGGGCTGACCACGTTGACGGTGATCGAGCGGGGGGCGAGCTCTCGGGCCAGGGAGCGGGCGAACCCCAGCAACCCGGCCTTGCTGGCGGCGTAGTTGGTCTGGCCGGCCGATCCGATCTGGCCGACGACCGAGCCCACGAAGATGATCCGGCCCCAGCGGCCCCGCAGCATGCGCTTGGCCGCCGCCTTGGCCACCCGAAAGGCGCCGGTGAGGTTTGCGTCCAGCACCCGGGTGAAGTCGTCCTCCTTCATCATCAGCAGGAGGGTGTCGGCGTTGAGCCCGGCGGCCGACACGAGGATCTCGACGGGTCCGAGCTCGGCCTCGACGGCGGCGAAGGCGGCGGTGACCGAGGCGGTGTCGGTCACATCGCACTCGACGGGGAACAGGCCCGGCTCGTCGGGCCGCTCGGTGCGGTAGGTGATGGCGACCCGGTGGCCCGCGTCGGCCAGGGTCCGCGCGCAGGCCAGGCCGATGCCCCGGTTCCCACCGGTGACGAGGGCGACGCGGCCATCGGTCACGAGGGGGGCCCACCCCAACGGATCAGGGCGCTGGCGCCGGTCATGCCGGCCCCGAAGCCGACGAGCAGGACGAGGTCGCCGTCGGCCAGTCGGCCCTCGTCCGCAGCTTCGGCGAGGGCGAACGGGATGGAGGCCGCCGAGGTGTTGCCGGTGCGCTCCAGGACGGACATCACCCGTTCGTCGGCCACGCCGAGGCGGCGGCAGGCGGCGTCCATGATGCGCTGGTTGGCCTGGTGGGGGACCAGCAGGGCCAGGTCCTCGACGCCGATCCCGGCCCGCTCGAGGGTGCGCTCGGCGCTGGTGACGATGATGCGCACGGCCCGGCGGTAGACCTCGCGGCCGTCCATCTTCATCGTGTCGCCGACATCGGCGTAGAGCAGGTCGCGGCCGGAGCCGTCCGAGGAGAGGTCCCAGGCCAGGAGGCCGTCGTCGGCCGCGGCCTGGAGGACCACGGCGCCGCCGGCGTCGCCGAACAGGATGGCGGTGCCCCGGTCCTCCCAGTCGGTGATGCGGCTCAGCGCGTCGGCGCCGACGACGAGGGCGCACCGGTGCCCGACGGCGAGGAGGCCGTGGGCCACCACGAGGGCGTAGACGAAGCCGGAGCAGGCGGCGTTGAGGTCGAAGGCACCGCAGTCCAGGCCCAGCGCCTCCTGGACCGTGGACGCGGTGGCGGGCACGGTCTGGTCCGGGGTGGTGGTGGCCACGACGAGGACGTCGACGTCCTCGGGGCGCGATCGCCGGCCCGGTCCATGGCCTTCTGGGCGGCCTCGACCGCCAGGTCGGAGGTGACGCCGCCGACCCGGCGCTCGCCGATGCCGGTGCGCTCCCGGATCCACTCGTCGCTGGTGTCGAGCCAACCCTCGAGGTCGGCGTTGGTGAGGACCTTCTCGGGGAGCGAGGTAGCCCCACCCGGTGATCGTCGAGCCCACTCAGGCGCTCCGCAGCCAGGCGACCGGCTCGCTGGGGGCGAGGCGCTCGCCGTCGACGGCCAGCACGTCGACCAGCTCGCCGGCGAACGCCGAGCGGACCTCGAGGTCACCCACGTGGCCGACCAGGGTGCCGGGCTCGACGACGGTGCCGGCGCCGACGCCCGGCTCGGGCCGGAAGAGGCCGGCCCCCGGGCTGACGACCAGGCGCTCGGTGACGAAGAGGTGCTCGCCGGGCTCGTGGGCCCAGTCCGCCGAGCGGGGCTCGGAGAGGGTGTTGAGCAGCTTGTCGAGGTCGTCGGGCACGCGCCACCGACAGGGTGGTGAACGCCCTCGAGGGTGCGCTTGGCCATGCCGCTCAGGGCGGTGCCGGGCCCGAGCTCGACGAGGAGAGAGACGCCCTGGTCGCCCAGCGCGTGGAGGATCTGGCGCCAGCGGACGGGGGAGCAGAGCTGGGCGGCGAGGAGGTTCTCCCACTCGGCCGCGGTGGTGTGGGCCCGGGCGTCCACGTTGGCCAGCACCGGCAGCTCGGCGTCACGGAGGTCGGCCTTCGCCAGGGCCTTGCGCAGCCGGTCCCGGGCCGAGGCCATGAACGGGGTGTGGAAGGCCCCGCCCACCTCGAGGGGCAGGATCCGGCGGGCGCCCAGCTCCTTGGCGTGCGGCCCCCGCGGCCTCGATGGCCTCGGGGGCGCCGGCGATGACGACCTGGCCGGGGGCGTTGTGGTTGGCCACCCAGACGTCGCCGTCGGTGGTGGCGCAGGCCACCGCCACGTCGTCGTCGTCGAGGGCGATGACCGCGGCCATGGTCCCGGCCCGCTCGCGGGCGGCGACCTGCATGGCCTCGCCCCGCTCGGTGACCAGGCGGATGCCGTCGGCGAAGGACATGACGCCCGCGGCGGTGAGGGCGGTGTACTCGCCCAGGCTGTGCCCGGCGACGCGGGCGGGATCCACGCCGAGGCGCTCCACGGCGTCCAGGACGACCAGGCTCATGACGTAGGTGGCCAGCTGGGCGTTGCGGGTCTCCCGCAGCTCGTCGGCGTCCGCGGTGAGCAGCAGCTGGGCCACGTCCCGGCCGGCGACGGCGGACGCCTCCTCGACCAGCTCCCAGGAGGGGTGGTCCTTCCAGAGCTCGCCCATGCCCGGCTTCTGGGAGCCCTGGCCCGGGAAGGTGAACACGATCACATCGGCCTACCGGGCGCTGCCATGCGGGTCAGACCACCGGCGGTCGCAGTTGGTTTCATCCCCGCTCAGGACGTCGCGTCCGGGCCGTGCTGCTTCTCCAGCGACCGGATCCGCCACTCCCGCACGGCGGCGATCACCGCCGCCACCCCCACGAAACCGATCAGCAGGCGCACGCCCTCACCGTACCCAGCCACCGCGTCCCGGTCATCACGGCCCAGGCATCCTCAGGCGAGCAGCGTTCATCGAGTGCGGCGGGCGGGATTCGAACCCGCACGTCCTTTCGGACAATGGATTTTGAGTCCATCATGTCTGCCATTCCATCACCGCCGCTTGCGGTATATTTCGGTCAACTTCAGAAATCCGTGCCTGGGCCCCGTCCCTGTTGCTCGTCGATGAAGCGCCCGATTGTCGCACGGTCGACGCCGGAACAGGTCTGTTTGGTGAGCCAGGCGGTCAGGACGACGGGGTCGGCCTGGTCGGGGTTGGGGGCCACGACCACGATGTCGGAGCCCAGCGCCTCCAACGCGGCGACATCGGCGTCGGACCGGTCGCGGTACTGGACCAGGACCTGACCGCCCTCCAGCGCGGTGACCTGCATCGGGCGTTCGACCGGCTCGCCGACGGCACCGGTCGGCGGTGGCAGCGAGTAGTGCGCCCCCGAGGTCGGGGGGTCGGTGGTGAACTCCGGGACGGACTGATCGGGGAGCACGTGGAGGCCCGAGTTGGGGTCGAGGGCCTCCCTGGTCACCGGGCCGCAGGCGACCTCGTCGTCGCCCCCGCAGGCGGCCAGGCCGGCCGTCAGGAACAGGACCACGAGCAGGCGGCGCACCCCGCCACCTTGCCGGGGCGTCCCCGCCCGGCGCCAGTCGGCCCCGTAGGCTCGGGACGTGCGCCGGTCGACCGTCGAGCGACGGCTCAGGGACAACTCCCGCCGCCTCCAGCGACTGCGGGAGGAGCTCGGCATCACGGCCGAGCAGATGGCGCAGTTGGCGGAGGAGGCCGAGGACGCCCGGATCCGGGCCATGGTCTCCGAGACCGCCCTGGCCCAGCGCGAGCACCACGAGGCCGAGCGCCACGCGGCGGCCCAGGCCCGCCGCCGGGCCGAGGTCGAGGCCGAGATCGAGCGCCTGGAACGGGACCAGGACCGGCTCCTGGACGAGCTCGGCCCGGCCTGACCGGGCCCGCGAAGCGCTTCGCGGCCGAGCGGCCATCGGCAAGTACAGTCGCCGGTTCGCGAGATCGAGCCACCCGAGGAGCCCTGCCACCGTGTCCACGCGAGTCGTCATCGCCGAGGACGAGGCCATCATCCGCCTCGACCTGAAGGAGACCCTCGAGGAGGAGGGCTACGAGGTCGTGGGCGAGACCGGCCGGGGCGACGAGGCCGTCGACCTGGTCAAGGAGCTCGAGCCCGACATCGCCATCCTCGACATCAAGATGCCGGGCCTCGACGGCCTCTCCGCCGCCCGGGAGATCGCCGGCGAGCGTCGGGCCGCGGTCCTCATCCTCACCGCCTTCAGCCAGCGGGACCTGATCGAGCAGGCCCGGGACGCCGGCGCGCTGGCCTACCTGGTCAAGCCGTTCCAGCGCAGCGAGCTGGTGCCCGGCCATCGAGGTCGCCCTCGGCCGCTTCCGGGAGATGCGGGCCCTGCACGAGCAGGCCGAGTCCCTCGAGGAGCAGCTCGAGACCCGCAAGGTCGTCGACCGGGCCAAGGGCCAGCTCATGGACCGCGAGAAGATGAGCGAGTCCGACGCCTTCGCCTTCATCCAGAAGACCGCCATGCACCGCCGCCACACGATGAAGCGCGTGGCCCAGGACATCATCGACGGGGAACTGGCACCGGAAGGCGCCTGACAACACGTTGACCGCTCGGAGACCGCCGCTACCGGAAGCGAGCTGACATGTCCGACAAGCTCATGCTGGTCGACGGCAACTCGCTGACGTACCGGGCGTTCTTCGCCCTCCCCACCGACATGGCCACCGCCTCCGGGCAGGTCACCAACGCCGTCTTCGGCTTCACGTCGATGATGATCAACCTCCTGCGGGACCACAAGCCGACCAAGGTCGTGGTCGCCTTCGACCGGCCCGAGCCGACGTTCCGCCACGAGCGCATCGACGACCTACAAGGCCACCCGCAACGAGGCGCCCGACATCCTCCGCCAGCAGATGGGCCTCGTCCGCCAGGTGCTGGAGGCGCTGCGGATCCCGATCCTGGAGGCGCCCGGCTTCGAGGCCGACGACATCCTGGCCACCCTCGCCACGCGGGCCCGTGACCGCCAGGACGACGTCCTCATCGTCACCGGCGACCGGGACACCTACCAGCTGGTCGAGGACCCCCACATCCGGGTCATCTACAACAAGCGGGGGGTCTCGGACTACGCCGACTACGACGAGGCCGGCATCAAGGAGCGCACCGGTGTCGCCCCGACCGACTACGTCATCTACGCCGCGCTGCGGGGCGACCCGTCCGACAACCTGCCGGGTGTGCCGGGCGTCGGGGAGAAGACCGCGGCCAAGCTGGTCAACACCTACGGCGACCTCGACGGGATCTTCGCCCATGTCGACGAGCAGACCCCCAAGCTGCGCCAGAACCTCACCGAGAACGAGGCCCAGGCCCGGCTCAACGCCGAGGTCATGGTCCTGCTCCGGGACATCCCCCTCGACGTCGATCTCGACGAGCTGACCATGGAGACCTTCGACACCGAAGAGGTCCGCCAGCTCTTCGACTTCCTCGAGTTCCGCACCCTCTTCGACCGTCTGGCCGAGGCCTTCGACAACGACCTGGGCCCGGCGCTCGGTGGGGCCGAGGTCCTGGAGGCCGAGGTCACCGAGATCGCCACACCCGCCGCCGCCGTCGCCGCCCTCGAACGGCTGGCGGGCGTCGAGGGCACGGTGGCGGCCGCGGGCGCGTGGACCGGCGCTCCCGGGCGCAGCCCGCTGGAGGGCATCGCCCTGGTCACCGACCCCGCCGGCGCCGAGGTGGCGTGGATCCCCGCCGCCCTCCTGGCCGAGAGCGAGGTCCGGGACGCCCTGGCCAGGGTCGCCCCGACCGAGGGTCGTCACCTGGCCGCGCACGGGGCCAAGGCCCTCCTGCGCAGCTTGACCGATCTGGGCGTCGACGCCGGCCTCGGCGTGGACACGATGCTGGCGGCGTACCTCCTCGATCCCGCCGAGTCCCGCTACCTGCTCGAGGAGCTGCTGATCCGGTACGCCCAGCTCCAGCTGCCCGAGCAGTCGGCCACCGCCGAGGGCCAGTTGGACCTGGACGACTCCGCCACCTCGCCGTCGGTGATGGCCGCCCGGGAGGCACTGGCCGTGGACCGCCTGGTCGGGCCCCTGCAGGCCTCGCTGGAGGCCAACGGCGTCCAAGCGCTCTTCGATGACATCGAGGTGCCGCTGGTCGGCGTGCTGGCCCGCATGGAGGCCGTGGGCATCGCGGTGGACCGGGCGGTGCTGGAGGGGATCCACCAGCAGCTGGTCACCGAGTGCGACACGCTCAGCGCGCAGATCGTCGAGGACGCCGGCGAGGAGTTCAACGTGAACTCCACCAAGCAGATGCGGGAGATCCTCTTCGACAAGCTCGGCCTGACGCCGCAGAAGAAGACCAAGACCGGCTACTCCACCGACGCCGCCAGCCTCGAGAAGCTGCTCGGTCAGCACCCGATCATCGAGCACCTCCTGCGCTACCGCGAGGTCGAGAAGCTGCGGGGGACCTACGGCGAGGGCCTGCTGGCCGAGATCGCCCCCGACGGGCGCATCCACGCCACCTTCAACCAGACCGTGGCCCGCACCGGCCGGCTCAGCTCCGACGCCCCGAACCTGCACAACATCCCGGTGCGCCGGGAGGCGGGCAAGGAGTTCCGCACCGCCTTCGTGCCCGCCCCCGGCTTCGAGATGCTGGTGGCGGACTACAACCAGATCGAACTGCGCTGCATCGCCCACCTGGCCGAGGACCCGGGCCTGATCGACGCCTTCGAGAGCGGCCGGGACATCCACACCGAGACGGCCTCGCGGATCTTCTCGGTGGCCCCCGAGGACGTGTCCGGTGAGCAGCGGTCCAAGGCCAAGATGGTCTCCTACGGTCTGGCCTACGGCATGGAGGCGTACGGCCTCGGCCAACGGCTCTCGATCCCCACCGAGGAGGCCGCGGAGATCCTCGACGCCTACTTCGTGGCCTTCCCCGCCGTGCGGGACTACATGGACCGGACGGTCGCCGAGGCCCGAGAGCGGGGCTACACCGAGACGCTCTTCGGCCGGCGGCGCCCGATCCCCGAGCTCAGCTCGAGCAACTTCCGGGTCCGTCAGGCGGGGGAGCGCCAGGCCATGAACGCCGGCATCCAGGGCCTGGCGGCGGACATCTTCAAGGTGGCGCTGGTCCGACTGGACCACGCGCTCCTGGCCGGGGACCACCGGAGCCGCCTGATCCTCCAGGTCCACGACGAGGTGCTCCTCGAGGTGGACCCCGGCGAGCGGGACGCCATGACCGAGATGACCACCACGATCCTCTCCGGTGCCGCCGAGCTCCGTGTGCCCCTCGAGGTCAACCTGGCCTTCGGTGACAGTTGGGCGGCGGCCAAGGCGTGAGCGGTTGCTTCATCCCGGGGGCGGAGCCGCCGATGCAAGAGGCAGGAGCCGCTGATGTCCAACAAACGAGAACATCGAGCCAGCGTGTGGTTCCTCGTCTCGCTGTTCGTGGCCGTGTACATCATCGTCTCGGCGGGCTTGGCCGTGGCCACCGCCGATGCCTGTGACGGCGGACTCGATGGCCCCAAGACCTGGCAGCCCCTCCCGCCCCACTGGGAGTGCTCCCGCCGCTAGCGGTGCCATCACCCACTGGTTCGAGCCGCTGGCCGACCACATGGGCGCGGCCTACGAGCGCTACGCCTTCACCAAGGGCACCGCCCAGGAGGCGGCCTTCCTGGTGGAGACCCTCGGGCTGGTCCCGGGCGACCGGGTGCTCGACCTGGGGTGCGCCACGGGCCGCCACGTCCGGGCCCTGGGCGGCCTCGGCCTCGACCCCGTCGGCCTCGACGTCTCGGGCCGCTTCCTGCAGGTCGCCCACCAGGCCGCTCCGGACCGACCGTTCGTGCGGGGCGACGCCCGCCGGCTACCGCTCGCCGACACCACCGTCGACGTGGTCGTGTCGCTGTGCCAGGGCGGCTTCGGCCTGACCGGCGGCCCTGCGGCGGACGGCCTGCCGGCAGGGGTCGAGCCCGATCAGGTGGTGCTGGAGGAGCTGGCCCGGGTGCTGCGGCCGGGTGGTCGTCTCGCCCTCACCGCCTTCTCGGCCTACTTCGCCGTGCGGGACCTGGGGGAGGGGGAGTCCTTCGACGCCCCGGCCGGGGTGCTGCACGAGGCCACCGTCGTGCACGACGAGGCCGGGGTGCCCGCCGACCAGGACCTCTGGACCACCTGCTACACCCCGCGGGAGCTCCGCCTGCTGCTGGGGCGGGCGGGCTTCACGGTGGAGCACGTCTGGTCGGTGCGTCCCGGCCGGTACGCCGCCGACCCGGCCACGATCGAGTCGCCGGAGTTCCTGGTGGTGGCCCGGGGGCCGGGCGAGTCGTCCTGACCCCGGCTCGCTAGCCTGCAGAGCCGGTCCTGGGGGCAACGCCCCCGACCGATCCCTGTCCCTCTATCCAAGGTCCCTCTACCCGTGTCCGACGACCCCACCTCCTCGGCGACCGCAGTCGCCGATCCCCCTGCCGCCGACGAGTCCCTGTTCGGGACCTTCGATGCGGAGGGGAACTACATCCCGCGCGAGATCGTCGAGAACGATCTCGGCGCCGGCCTCGACGACGCCTATTCGGCGAGCATGGTCGAGGTCAAGGACGGCCAGCTCGTCACCGGCACGGTGGTCCAGGTCGATCACGACGAGGTGCTGCTGGACATCGGGTACAAGTCCGAGGGCGTGATCCCCAGCCGTGAGCTGTCGATCCGCAACGACGTGGACCCGTCCGAGATCGTGTCGCTGGGCGACAGCCTGGACGCCCTGGTCCTGACCAAGGAGGACAAGGACGGCCGCCTGATCCTGTCCAAGAAGCGGGCCCAGTACGAACTGGCCTGGGGCAAGATCGAGGAGATCAAGGAGGCCGAGGGCATGGTCTCCGGCCCGGTCATCGAGGTCGTCAAGGGTGGGCTCATCCTGGACATCGGCCTGCGGGGCTTCCTGCCCGCCTCCCTGGTGGAGCTGCGCCGGGTCCGTGACCTGCAGCCCTACGTGGGCAAGGTCCTCGAGGCCAAGATCATCGAGCTCGACAAGAACCGCAACAACGTGGTCCTGTCCCGCCGGGCGTGGCTCGAGGAGACCCAGCGCGAGCAGCGCGAGGAGTTCCTCGAGAACCTCAAGCCCGGCGAGCGCCGCAGCGGTGTGGTGTCCTCGGTGGTCAACTTCGGCGCCTTCGTCGACCTGGGCGGCATGGACGGCCTCGTGCACGTCTCGGAGCTGTCCTGGAAGCACGTCGACCATCCCAGCTCGGTCGTCGCGGTGGGCGACGAGATCGAGGTACAGGTCCTCGAGGTCGATCTCGACCGCGAGCGCATCAGCCTCTCGCTCAAGGCCACCCAGCAGGATCCGTGGGAGGAGTTCGCGTCCGGTCACCGGGTCGGCGAGCTCGTCTACGGGCGGGTCACCAAGCTGGTGCCCTTCGGCGCCTTCGTCCAGGTGGGCGACGGCATCGAGGGCCTGGTCCACATCTCGGAGATGTCGGCCCACCACGTCGAGCTGCCCGAGCAGGTCGTCACCCCGGGCGAGGAGCTGTGGGTGAAGGTCATCGACCTCGACCTCCAGCGCCGCCGCATCAGCCTGTCGATCAAGCAGGCCGCCGAGGGTGGCGTCGTGGCCGCCGAGTACCAGGAGCACTTCGGCGAGCACGCCTACGACGAGTCCGGCAACTACGTCGGCCCGTCCGGCGAGATCGACGAGGCCTGGGCCGAGTACTACGAGGAGGCCGGCCTGGACCCGGCCACCGGCCAGCCCAAGGTGGTCGAGACCCCCGCCGAGCCCGAGCCCGCGCCGGGCGAGGGCAACGGGGCCATGGCCGCCGCGTTGGCCGATGCCGGCCTGGCCGCCCCCGAGGCCCCCGAGGCCCCGGAGGCCGGAGGCCGAGGCCGAGCCGGTGGCGGAGGCCGAGCCCTGCGGGGCCGAGGTCCCCGCTGAGGCCCCGGAGGCCAACGGCGAGGACGACACCACGGCCTGACCCCGGCCCGCCCCGTGCGGGCACCGATCACCGAACGCCCCCCGGTCCGCCGGGGGGCGTTCGCCGTTCTCGGCCTGTTTCCGGGCGTCGGGCGCAATCGCTAAGCACCGGCATGGTCCGGCCGACCTATGGAGGGACACCGCCGGGTCCCCACCGGCACTGGCGCAACACAAGCAAAGAGGTCGGACGTGAGCTCTCGCAGGACCATGATTCTCATCGCGGCGATCGCGGTGGGCTGCATCGCCGCATTCGTCGTGCTCAACTACGTGAGCGGCGTCGAGGACCAGGCGAACCAGGACGCCGAGCGCGTGCCGGTTCTCGTCGTCCGGGCCGACATCCCCCAGGGGGTGCCGGGTGAACAGGCCGTGGCGGAGGGGCTGATCGTCGAGGACGAGATCGCCCGTGAGTTCCTGCCCGCCACCC
The DNA here is from genome assembly GCA_963777805.1 of uncultured Microthrixaceae bacterium. GTDB lineage: Bacteria > Actinomycetota > Acidimicrobiia > Acidimicrobiales > DATDAH01 > DATDAH01. Next base: position 204,112 of record CAVZRY010000003.1, read on the forward strand.
GCATCACCGACCCCGATCAGATCTCGGGCAAGGTCGCCCTGAACAACCTGGCGGCCAACCAGGTCCTGGTCGACGGCATGTTCGTCGATCCGACCACGAGCTCGATCGGCTTCGGCCAGCGGCTCGAGGACAACCACGTCGCCTACACGATCTCGGTCGACGGCGCGAACGCCGTGGCCGGTCTCCTGGTCCCCGGCGACCTGGTCGACATCTTCGCCTCGGCCGACACCACGGTCTCGGACACCGGGGGCCCCGCCGCCGCCGATGCCGCCGTGTTCGGCAGCAACGCCCGGCTCCTCTACCACCAGGTCCGCATCCTGGCCATCGGCACCCAGGCCGCCGCCCAGCCCGGGGAGCAAGTGGCAACCGATGACGCCGCGGCGGCCCCGGTGGCCAGTGGCCTCATCACCCTGGACCTGCCCATCGACGCCGCCCAGCTCATCGCCTCGATGTCGGGTGGCCTGTCGCTGGCCCTCACCGGCCCGGACTACCAGGCCCAGCCGATCCCGCAGATCGATCCGGACGAGGTCGAGGAGTTCCCGGGCGAGACGGATTCCCGGACCCGCTTCGGGACCCTGACGCCCTACGGCCCCGACGGCCCCCAGTAGCCGTCCGGTCCTGACCACCGACCGCCGACACCCCCACCGGAGCCTGAGCCATGAGCAACCTGTTCTCTGACCCCCTCGGCAGCACCGACACCTTCGGTGGCGCCACGGGCGTGGAGCTGGCGCCGATCGGGGTGTCGGTGCCCACCGGCTACCCGGGCGGAGAGGCCTTCGGCGACGGCGGGACCACCGGCCTCGAGCCGCTGTCCACCGCACCGGACCTCAGCCACCTGCCCCTGGCCACCGTCGACGTCGACGAGACGGCCCGCAACCAGCTCGCCATGCAGCTGGGCCCCCACGCCGTCCCGTTCCCCTCGATCGAGGCCCTGGCCGCCAAGCTCAACGGAACGTCTTTGGTCGTGGTGCTCGGGCCGTCGATGGCCTCGCCGGACCAACTGGCCGTGGTCGAGCGCCTGACCCGTCCGCGCCCGGAGGTCGGGGCCATCCTCATCGCCGAGCAACTGACCACCGACGTGCTGCAGCAGGCCCTGCGGGCCGGCGTGCGCGACGTGCTCCCGCTGCAGGACCTCTCGCAGTTGGCCATGACCGTCAAACGGGTGGGCGACATGGTGTCCACCGGGGCCCAGCTGCCCGCGGTGATGGACCCCCACAGCATGGGGGGCGTGCCCGAGCCCACCAGCAACGGCCAGGTCATCACCGTCTTCTCCACCAAGGGTGGCGCCGGCAAGTCGATGATCGCGTGCAACGTGGCGGTCCGGCTGGCCAAGAAGAGCAACCGTCCGGTGGCCCTCGTCGATGCCGACCTGCAGTTCGGCGACGTGGCCGTCATGCTCAAGTTGGCCCCGCAGCACACGATCGTCGACGCGGTCAGCTCCCTCGACCGGGGCTTGGACGCCGCGATGCTGCAGAGCCTCCTGGTCCAGCACGAGGCCTCCGGCCTCTACGTGCTGCCCGCCCCCCTCGAGCCGGCCTTCGCCGACCAGATCCGGGGTGAGGAGATGGTGCGCATCGTCGAGCTCCTGCGCACCTTCTGCAGCCACGTGGTCATCGACACGCCCGCCTACTTCAACGACGTGGTCCTCGGCCTGATCGAGATCAGCGACGACGTCCTGCTGGTCGCGGGCATGGACATCCCGAACATCAAGAACGTGAAGATCGGCCTGCAGACCCTTCGGCTGCTCAACACCCCGATGTCCAAGCTGCGCCTGGTGCTCAACCGGGCCAACTCCAAGGTGAAGCTCGACGTCAGCGAGGTCGAGAAGACCTTGCAGGTCAAGGCCGATGCCCTGATCCCCAGTGACGTCGTGGTGCCCCAGTCGGTGAACAAGGGCATCCCCGTGGTGCTCGCCGCCCCCAAGGCGGCGGTGACCCGGGCCATCGAGCAGCTCGCCGACACGTTCCTGACCGCTGAGAACACCGCTCGCTGAGCGAGCGACCGACCGCCGAGGAGTAGCAGATGTCGCTGTACAAGCGTCTCCAGGACGGAGGTGCCCCCGCCGGCCAGACCGGTCTCCGGGACCCCGTGCTCGACGAGCTGCGGCACAAGATCCACCACGTCCTGATCGACGAGCTGGGTCCCATCCTCTACGACAAGCGGATCTCCGAGGAGGACCTGCGCCGCCGGGTCCACGAGCAGCTCCACGCCGCCCTGGCCCAGGAGCGGGCGCCGCTGTCGGCCGCCGACAAGGCCCAGCTCATCCAGGACGTCTCCGACGACATCCTCGGCTACGGGCCCATCGACCGCCTCCTGAACGACGAGGAGCTGACCGAGGTCATGGTCAACGGGCCGTCGTCGGTCTACATCGAGCGCTCCGGCAAGCTCGAGAAGACCGACGCCCGCTTCGTCGACGAGGAGCACCTCAGGCGCATCATCGACAAGATCGTCAGCGAGGTCGGCCGGCGTCTGGACGAGTCCAGCCCCATGGTGGACGCCCGCCTCCCCGACGGCTCCCGGGTCAACGCGGTGATCCACCCCCTGGCCATCGGCGGGCCCTTCCTCACCATCCGGAAGTTCTCCAAGGACCCGTTCCAGATCGACGACCTGATCCGCTTCGGGACGCTGAACGCGGCATCGGCCCGCTTCCTGCAGGCCTGTGTGGTCGGGCGGCTGAACCTCATCGTCGCCGGCGGTACCGGTACCGGTAAGACCACGACGCTGAACGTGCTCTCGGGCTTCATCCCCGCCGACGAGCGCATCGTGACCATCGAGGACGCCAAGGAGCTCCAGCTGCACCAGGACCACGTCCTGGCCCTGGAGGCCCGACCGCCCAACATCGAGGGCCGGGGCCAGGTCACCATCCGTGACCTCGTCAAGAACGCCCTGCGCATGCGACCCGACCGGATCGTGGTCGGGGAGTGTCGTGCCGGGGAGGCCCTGGACATGCTCCAGGCCATGAACACGGGCCATGACGGCTCGATCACCACCATCCACTCCAACACCCCGCGGGACACCCTTTCCCGCATCGAGACGATGACCCTGATGGCCGGCTTCGACCTGCCGATCCGGGCCATCCGGGAGCAGATGGCCAGCGCCCTGGACTGCATCGTGCAGCTGACCCGCCTGCGGGACGGCACCCGGCGCATCACCCACGTGACCGAGGTGCAGGGCATGGAGGGTGATGTCATCACGCTCCAGGACGTGTTCCTCTTCGACTACGGCGCCGGGGTGGACGAGCGGGGCAAGTTCCGCGGCCACCTCAAGGCCACGGGCGTACGTCCCAAGTTCACCGAGAAGCTCCAGGACCTGGGCATCCGCCTCGGCCCCGAGGTCTTCCAGCCCGAGCCCAGCGGCGGTCACCAGATGATCGGCTCCGCCCGATGAAGCTGGTCCGCGTCGCCCTGGCGATGCTGCTCGCCGGCCTCGTCCTGGTCGTGCCCGGCCTGGCCCGGGCCGCCGACGAGGAGCCCGCGGCACCGTTCCTCGCCATCCGCGGGGTCGACGCCACCGGCGGCGACGTCGTGCGCGTGACCTTCGCCTACGGCGGCGACGAGGCCGACGTGGCGGATGCGGTCGTCACCGACAACGGGGTCGAGCGTGACCTCGTGGGCGATGTCGTGCCGTTGGCCAACGCCGGTGGGAAGCGGGCGGTGGTCATCGCCGTCGACACCTCCGAGGCCATGGACCCCGTCATGGCGGACATCCGCGACGGCGTCACCGCCGTCGTGGAGGGCCTGCCCGAGGACGTCCCGGTGGGGATCGTCACCTTCGCCGATCGGTTCGTGCCCCTTCGTGCCCTCACCACTGACCGCGAGCGGGTGCTGGAGAGCGTCGACGAGCTCCAGGCCAACGGCGAGAGCGTGCTGTGGAACGGGATCCAGGGCGCCGCCGGCATGCTGGACGCCGACGCCGACCCCGATGCCCAGCCCACCGTGGTCGTCATCACCGGCAGCGGGAGCTTCGCCTCCCTGACCACCTCGAGCGACGCCGTGGGGACCCTGCGCAACGTCGGGGCGCCCGTGTACGCAATAGGACTCGACGGCGATCGCCTCGACGCCGGCGGACTCCAGGACGTGGTGGACCGGGCGGGTGGCCAGCTGGTCACCACCCCGGACTCCGAGCAGCTCGACGAGCTCGGGGCCGGTCTGGCCAAGGCCATAGATCAGCAGTACGTGCTGGCCTACGACCCGCCGACGGGTGACGACGCGGGCGCGGTGGGTGACATCACGCTCCAGGTGGGCGACGCCGTGACTGCAGCGAGCTTCGTGCGGGGCTCGGAGACGATCAAGCCTGCCGACCTCTTCGCCCAGACCGTGATCGCCACCCACGACGGCCTGTTGCAGACCGACCTGGCCAAGTACGCCGGCGTGGTCCTCATCCTGTTCGCGGCCGGGCTCGGGGCCTTCGCCCTGATCATGCTCACCCAGCAGGACGACAGCCACCTGACCAACGTCCTGCAGCCGTACTCCGAGGGGTTCCTGGACGATCCGATCCAGGACGGCGACGACGACGGCAGCATGGCCAAGACCGCCCTCATCCAGCGTGCGGTCGAGATGACCGAGGACTTCGCCGACCGCCAGGGCTTCCTGGTCGGGGTCGAGGCCAAGCTGGAACGAGCCGACATGCCCCTCCGGGCGGCCGAGGCCATCTTCTTCTACGGCGCCATGGTCGGCGTCGTCGGGCTCCTCAGCATGGTCCTCACCCAGAGCCTGATCGGCACGGCCCTGTTCACGGGCCTGGCGATCATGCTCCCGTCGGCCGCGGTCAACTTCAAGGCCAAGCGCCGCCTGAAGAAGTTCAACGCCCAGCTCCCCGACATGCTCTCGTTGCTGTCGGGCACGCTGCGGGCCGGCTACTCGCTCATGCAGGGCGTGGAAGCCGTGTCCCGGGAGGTGGAGGACCCGATCGGCTACGAGCTGCGTCGGGTCGTGACCGAGTCCCGTCTGGGCCGTCCGCTCGAGGAAGCCCTCGACGCCGCGGCGGAGCGGATGGGCAGCGCGGACTTCCGGTGGGCCGTCATGGCCATCGGCATCCAGCGCGAAGTCGGCGGGAACCTGGCGGAGCTGCTGATGACCGTGGCCGACACGATGGTGGCCCGGGAGCGCCTGCGTCGCGACGTCGACGCCCTCACGGCGGAGGGCAAGGTGTCGGCCATGGTCCTCGGCTTCCTACCGATCGGCCTGGGTGCCGCGATGTGGGTCATCAACCCCGAGTACATCGGGGTCCTGTTCAGCGAGCGGCTCGGCAACATCATGCTGGCCGGTGCCGGGCTCCTGGCCGGCTTCGGCTTCTGGTGGATGAAGAAGCTCATCGAGATCGATGTCTGAGAGGCCTGACTGATGCTGCTCTACCTCGCCCTCGCCCTGATCGCCGGGGTCGTCGGCTTCGTCTTCTACTCGCTGCTCAGCGACGCGGAGGAGAAGGCCGTCGTCCGGTCGTCCCTCCGCCAGCTGGAGGGCTACGAGGTCCAGGACGTCCGGGACCAGGAGCTGCTGATCCCGTTCCACCAACGGGCGCTCAAGCCCGTCCTGACCGGCCTCACCTCCCTCGGCGGACGGTTCACGCCGGTGGGCTACGTCGACACGGTCCGCAAGAAGTTCATCCACGCGGGCCGCATCAGCGCCGATGGCGTGGACCGCTTCCTGGCGATCCGGGTCATCACCGTCGTGGCGATCCCGTTCTGGTTCATCATCGTGACGGTGTTCCTGCCCTTCGAGGGCATCCTCCGCCTCGGCCTGCTCGGCCTCGGTGGCGCCGTGCTCGCCCTCGGACCCGACTCGGTGCTGAACCGCCGGGTGGAGGAACGTCAGCTCATCATGCAGCGCAAGCTGCCGGACATCCTCGACCTCCTGACCATCAGCGTCGAGGCCGGCCTCGGCTTCGAACAGGCCGTCGACCGGACCGTCGGCTCGGTGCCCGGCCCCCTCTCCGACGAGTTCGCCCGCATGTTGGGTGAGCTCCGGGCGGGCTCGTCCCGAGCCGATGCCATGCGCGCCCTGGACACCCGCACCAACGTGCCCGAGATCCGCTCCTTCGTCATGGCCATCCTGCAGGCCGACGCCTTCGGGGTGTCCATCGGCCGGGTCCTGCGGGCCCAGGCCGACGAGATGCGCATCAAGCGCCGCCAGCTCGCTCAGGAGAAGGCCCAGAAGGCCCCCGTGAAGATGCTCATCCCGATGGTGTTCTGCATCTTCCCGGCGCTGTTCGTGGTGGTCATCGGACCGGCCATGATCAACATCTCGCGAAGCTTCTGAGCCCCGGGCCGGCAACGACCGTGGCCACCATCCTGCGTCCCGACCCGGTGCCGGCCGTCGGGGCCTCGCCCTCGACGGCGGACGTCGACCAGCCGGCATCCCGCTCGGGGCGCTCCCTGGCGGGGCTCACCGGCCTCGTGGTGACCCTGGCGGGCCTCCTCATCGGTCTCCAGCGCATCGACGACAACAGCTTCTTCACGCACCTGGCCACCGGGCGCCTCATCCTGGACAGCGGCGTCCCGACGATGGACCCGTACAGCTTCACGGCGGCAGGGGAGCCGTGGACGGTCCAGTCCTGGCTGGCCTCGCTGATCTACGCGGTCGTGGACGACCTGGCCGGCCTGGGCGGGGTGCGGATCGTCATGGCGCTGACGACGGCGTTGCTGGCCTACCTGCTCTGGCGCCTGACCGAACCCGCCGGGGCCGTCGTCGTCCGGGCCGCCCTCGTCGTGCCGGTCCTGCTGATCGGCACCGAGCGCTGGGCCGAACGCCCGATGCTGTTCGGCTTCGTGGGCCTGGCCGCGCTCTACGTCCTCGCCAACGGTGCCGGGTCCCCGTGGGTGGCCGCACCGATCCTCTGGGTGTGGGTGAACACCCACGGCTCGTTCCCCATGGGCTTCGTCCTCCTGGGGGCGTTGGTCGTCGGGCGTTGGCTCGACCGGGAATCCGCCCGCAGAGAGCTCCAGGTGTCGGCCTGGGCCGGCCTGGGACTGCTCCTGGGCGCCCTCAACCCGATCGGTCCGAAGCTGCTCGTGTTCCCGATCGAGCTGCTGGGCAAGAGCGAGGCCCTGCGCTACGTCAACGAGTGGCAGCCGCCGGACTACGCCGATCTCGCTCCCAAGCTCCTGGTGCTGATGGCCGGCCTGGCCCTGCTGGCCCTCCTGGCCAGGCATCGTCGGTTCCGGGCGCTCCTACCCCTGGTGGTCTTCACCGGCCTGGCGCTCACCAGCGCCCGCAACGTGGCCCCGGCCGGGATCATCGTCCTGGCCGCGGTGGCGCCGGCGTTGGCGGGGCTCGGCCATGACCTGGGTCGGGAGCGGCGACCGATCTTCCGGACGGCCGCCATCGTGGCCTGCGTCCTCACCGGGCTCGTCGCGTTCGGCACCCTGCGGGGCCCCCAGACCGATCTGGCCACCTACCCGACCGACGCCCTGGATTGGATGGAGGCCAACGGCCTCCTCGGTCCCGACAGCCGGATCATCAGTCGGGACTACGTGGCCAACTACCTCGAGCTCGAGTACGACGACGTGCCCGTGTTCATGGACGACCGCTACGACATGTTCCCGAGCGAGGTCTTCGCCGACTACCTCGTCCTCTTCCACGGTGAGCCCGAGTGGGAGGCGGTCGCCGAGCGCTGGGACGCCGATGGCATCCTCTGGGACACGGGCTCGCCGCTGGCCGAGGAGCTCGTCGACTCGACGACCTGGCGGGTCGCCTACGAGGACGACCGCTGGGTCCTCGTCGTCCCCCGCTGACCGGCTCCTCCTGCGCTGACCCCCTCCCGGCCCGGGCAACGCCGACGCGACCGACGCGACAGAGGCGCTCCCCGCGGGGAGCGCCTCTGTCCTGTCAGTGGCTGGGTTCAGCCGGTGGCGGTGATCTGACTGGCGGAGTGGTTCATGCTGCCGCCGTTGGTGCTTCCGAAGTACGTGAGCGCCGTGATGCAGACGAAGGCGATGAGGGCGATCATCATCACGTACTCGACGAGGCTGGCCGCCCGCTCGTCACGGGCCCGCACCCCAGGGGGGGAATGGCTTCGGGTCAGGTTCATCGGATCTCCTCGGTTGTCCCGGCACCGGCCCCAAGGCAGGAACGGTGCTCCCTGGAGTCATCGGCACCCGGGCGGGGTGACCCTTAGCGCGGCGTACCGCTCAATCCAGGTGGACGATGCCCATGCGCACGGCCTGCAGGACGGCCTGTGTGCGGTCCCGGGCGTCCAGCTTCTGGTAGATCGAGGCCAGGTGGTTCTTGACCGTCTTGTGGCTGATGTAGAGCTGCTCGGCGACCTCGGGGGTGCTGCAGCCGTTGGCGATGAGCTGCAGGACCTCTTCCTCGCGGCGGGTGACGACCCGCTGGTCCTCGGTCTGGGCCGGGGCGTCCATCTTGCGGACCTCGTCGAGCATGGAGGCCGCGAGGTTGGGGGAGATGATCGTCTCGCCCGATGCCGCCATGCGGACGGCCTCGGCGATCTCCCGGGTCGAGCAGTCCTTGACCAGGTAGCCACTGGCGCCGGCCCGGATGGCCGAGGCCAGCACGTCTTCGTCGGCGTGCATGGTCAACATGACGACCCGCACGTTCGGCAGGGCCGAGCGGATCTCGCGGGTGGCGCCCACGCCGTCCAGCTCGGGCATGGTCACGTCCATCAGGACGACGTCGGGCAGCAGGCGATGGGCCAGCTCGACGGCCTGGGCCCCGTCGGCGGCCTCGCCGACGACGCTGAAGCCCTGCTCGGTCATCGACCGGCGCAGGCCCTCACGGAGCATGCGGTGGTCGTCGGCCAGCATCAGGCGCACGGCGGGGGTCCCGGGCGCCGGAGGCGTCGTGGGCCGGCCGAGCTCAGTGGGCGTTTGGATGGTCATGGTCAGTTCCCCTGTTGGAGGAGGCAGCGAACCCGGGTTCCCCGGCCGGACGCGGAGGCCACCTCGACGGTGGCTCCGATGCTGGAGGCACGCTCCCGCATGCCGAGGATCCCGTAGGAATCGAACCGCCCGGCGGTGCCGGACGGGAAGCCCTTGCCGTTGTCCAGCACCTCGAGGGCGGCGGACCGGCCGTTGCAGCGCCACACGACCCGGGCCTTGGAGGCCTCGGCGTGGCGCTCGACGTTGACGAGGGCCTCCTGGGCGATGCGCCACATCTCCCGCTCCTGGAGGAGGGGGAGGCGGACGTCGCGGTCACAGTGGACTTCGATGGCGAGGCCACTGCGCTCGGCGACCCGGCTGGCGAAGCTCTCCAGCACGGGGGCCAGGGCCTGCTCGTCGGAGACGTCGGTGCGAAGGTCATAGAGCGTGTCGCGGACCTCACCGATGACGCCCCGCACGTCGTTGCGGAGCTGGTCGAGGGAAGGCCCGAGGTCGTCGCCCCGCTCGCCAGAGTCCACGATGCGGTCCAGCTCGAAGGCCAGGTACGCCAGGGACTGGCCGATTCGGTCGTGCAGGTCCCGGGCGATGCGGGTCCGCTCCTCGTCGGCCCCGACGGTGCGGAGGCGGGCGAACCAGCGGGCGTTGTCCAGGGCCAGGGCGGCGGGCTCGACGAAGCCGCTGAGCAGCTCGACGTCTCGCTGGGTGTAGCGGTGCGGGGTGCCGTGCTCGATGGCGACCAGGCCGATGATGGCGCCGCGGGCCCGCAGCGGGGCGTAGAGGCCCGAACCCATGGAGGGAGCGAGGCCCGGACCACCGCCGACGAGCAGATTGGGGGCGCCACCGACCTCGCCGGTGCCGACGACCTCACGGAGGGCGGCGGGCAGGTCCTCGTGGGGGATGGCATCGGGCAGGCGGAGCCCGTGCCGGCGCAGGACCAGCCAGCGTGAGTCGGTGTCGTCCAGCAGGATGATGGCCAGCGCGTCACTGTCGAAGAGGTCCCGGAGGCGGTTCATCGTGGTGTCCAGGACCTCGTCGAGGTCGAAGGACGCCGGCAGGGTCTGGGCGACACGGTGCAGGGAGAACAGCAGTGTGTTCGCATCAGCCAACCGGCCGAGGCGCTCGATGGCCACCGAGTGCTGGCGGTCGGCCTCGCCCGAGATCCTCCGCCCGTACCCCGCCACCAGGGCGACCAGGAGCAGGACGGCGGCCCACTGGGCGGCCAGGCGGACCGATTCGCTGTCGTAGCCCGCTTCGGCCAGGGCCGGGAGGGAGACGGCCAGGGCGGCGGCGGTCGCGAGGCGGAGCGCGAAGCCGAAGCCGCGGGCGAAGCCGGCGATGGTCAGCGCGGTGAGGATCGAGAAGACGAACGGGGAGTCCCAGTAGCCGGTGTTGATGACCGCCAGGATCGGCAGGACCAGCTCGGCGAGGACCAGGACCAGGCTCTTGGTGTCGCCGGTGTACTTCAGGGGCTGGGCCGTGCGGAAGATCGTGAAGGCCACCAGCACGCCGAACCAGGCGACGGTGCGCCAGTCGGCGTCGATGAAGGCGGGGGCCGCGAGTGCGCCCGAGAGCACCGTGGTGCCCCAGCGGACGGCGAGGATCGCCGGGCCGAAGGCGGTGAGGCGGTCGACGTCGTCGGCCAGCCCGGCCGCCACCACCAGCGGGGCGTCCTGGAGCCCGCCCTCCCGGTTCAGGCGCGCGGTGCGGCGCAGGAGGGAGAAGCGGCGGTGGGGAGCCGCGTCGGCGGAGCGACGGTCGTTCTTGGTGCGGAGGCGCATGGTCGGCGGCGTCTCGTTCTCCTCGTGGAGCTCTGGACCCCTCTCCATCGGCCGTCGCCACCGGATCTGTAGGCCAAGCGGCCCACTCGCTACCTTGCGGGGGTGATCCTCATCGGCCTCACCGGGGGCATCGGCTCGGGCAAGTCCACCGTGTCGGCCCGCCTGGCCGAGCTCGGCGCCCGGGTCGTGGACGCCGACGCCATCGTCCGCGACGTCCAGGCCCCCGGGACCGAGGTCTTCGCCGCCATCGTGGAGCGCTTCGGTGACGACGTGGTCGCCGAGGACGGGAGCCTGGACCGGCCGGCCCTGGCCGCGAAGGTGTTCAACGACACCGACGAACTGAAGGCCCTGAACGCCATCGTCCACCCCGCGGTGGGGGTCGGCATCGCCGAGGCGTTGGCGGCGGCGGCGGAGACCGACGACGTCGTCATCCTGGACGTGCCCCTGCTGGTGGAGTCGGGCCGGGACGACATGGCCGCCATGGTCGTGGTCGACCTCGACCCCGAGATCGCCGTGGCCCGCCTGATCGAGCACCGGGGCTTCACCGAGGAGGACGCCCGGGCCCGCATGAGCCGCCAGGCCTCCCGGGACGAACGCCTGGCCAAGGCCGACAAGGTGCTGGACAACAACGGCTCGGTCGAGGACCTGATCGCCCAGGTCGACGCCCTCTGGCCCTGGATGCAGGCCCAAGCCCCGGTGGGAGCCTCCGAGCCAGGCTCCTAGCCGCCGGTCCTCGGGCGGCGCCGGCGCTCCTGCCGGGGGAAACGATGGCAGGGATGGGGGCGTGGGGACGGGCTGCGAGCGGTTCGGGGGCACTCGAGCCTTGAATTTCACCCTGCGTGGCCGTTTGGCGTCGATTCGAGCCCCTGCCCCGTACTGGCGCCTGATTTCCCGCCCATAGGCCCGAAATCGGGCGCCAGAACGAGATCTGGTCACGGGGCGTGGGATTTCGTGCCCCCGACGGCCCGCAGCCTGACCCCACGCCCCAGTTCTTGCCATCGGTTGGCCCGGCCCGACGATGGTGCGGCAGAAGGGGACTCCGGCTGACCAGGCCGGCCAGCCACCAACCCCTAGAAGCGGAACGAGCCCAACAGGTCGCTGTAGTCGTCGGTCCACAGCCGACCCTCGGGCGCCGGCAGGGCGCCCCAGCCGTCGTCGGGGTCGAGGCCGGACAGGGCGGCGGGGTCGGCGGCGAGGGCGACCCAGGTGGAGGACCAGTGGCCGGCGTCGACCTGGTCGGGGGGTGGGGCGTCGAGACGGCCGACGGCGCTGAGGCCGAAGGCGTCCGCCAGGCGGCTGACCACCGGGGCCAGGTCGAAGTAGCGGTTCGAGATGTGGACGGCCAGCACCCCGCCGGCTCGCAGGTGGGCCAGGTAGTCCTGCACCGCCTCGGCGGTGAGCAGGTGGATCGGGATGGCGTCGGAGCTGAAGGCGTCGAGGACGACGATGTCGTACAGGTCCTCGGTGCGCTCGAGGGACAGGCGGCCGTCGCCGAGGACGATGTCGGTGTCCGCCGCGCTGTCGGCCAGGTAGCTGAAGTAGGCCTGGTCCGAGGCGATGCGAGCCACCGCGGGGTCGATCTCGTAGTACGTGAACGTGTCGCCGGGGCGGCCGTAGGCGGCCAGGGCGCCGGAGCCGAGACCGACGACGGCGACGTCGCGGGCCGGCGCGTCGACCCCGCTGGTGAAGACGTCACCGATGGGCCCGTCCGGGTGGTAGTAGCCCAGGGGCGTCGCCGGGTCGGCGGGATCCTGCATGCCGTGGGTGGTGGTGCCGTTGGCCAGGACGTGGCGGCCCTGGTCGTCCTCGAAGACCCGGTGGACCCCGAAGAACGTGCGCTCGGCGTCCAGGGTGGGATTGGGCTCGGCCAGGCCGGCCACCAGGAGCACCCCACCGATGGCCAGCGCGAAGGTGCGGGGGGAGCGAAGGGCGACGTAGGCCCCCGCGCCCACCAGGGCCAGGAACAGCACGGGCATCCGGGCGGCTTCGGGGGTGGCGGCGGCGCCGGTTGCCCGCCAGGCCAGGCCCAGACCGATGACCAGAGCGCCGGCGATGGCGATGCCGCGGGCGTCGAGGTGGCGGCGGGCGGCGCTCGTCGCCGGTCGCATGGCGACCACGAGGCCGAGGGCCAAGGGGTACTCCAGGATCGAGGTGAAGACCGCGGGGGCGACGAGCGCGCCGGCGATGCCGCCCAGGACGCCGCCCAGGGAGATCCAGAGGTAGAACTCGGTCAGGCGGTCCGCAGGGGGGCGCAACTCGGCGAGGCGGGCGTGGGCCAGCGTGGTGGCGGCGAGGAAGAAGACGAGGTGGGGGACCAGGACGAGCCACACCGAGTCGAACGATGCGGCGAACGAGGCGGCGAGGGGCACGGCCAGGAGGGCGACGGTGCGGCCCGAGAGATCGATGAGCCGGGTCGGGGAACGGCCGAAGGCCAGCACGAAGCTCAGGAGGTACAGGGCGAGGGGGACGACCCACAGCAGCGGGATCGAGGCGATGTCGGTGCTCAGGTGCCGGGTCACCCCCAGCAGCAGCAGGCTGGGGACGAACGCGAAGGCCACCAGGCGGAGGCGAAGGCGGGGCGCGAGGGGCGCCGAGCTGGGTCCCGCCTCGGCGATCGCCAGGGCGGCCACGGCATCGGGCCGGCGGCGCAGCGCCCACGCGCACGTCCCGGTGAGGAGCACGAAGCTCAGGTACCCCAGGCTCCACAGTCGGGACTGGTCCGTGGTCGACAGGCGGGGCTCGAGGAGCAACGGGTAGGCGAGCAGGGCCAGGAGGCTGCCGACGTTGCCGGCGGCGTAGAGGAAGTACGGATCGGCGGCGTGCCGGTGCCCGCTGAGCGAGAACCAGCGCTGGAACGTCGGGCTGGCGGTGGACAGGGCCAGGAACGGCAGGCCCACGGTGACGGCCAGCACGACCAGGGTCCAGAGGGCGGGGGCGGTGCCGTCGGGGAGGCGCCAGCCGGCGGGGACGGCGAGGGGCAGGGCCAGCAGGGGGACGGCCACCACGATCACCTGGACCGGGATCTGGCGGCCGCGGAGCCAGCGGGCGCCCAGGTGGGCGACCCCGTAGCCCAGCAGGAGGGTGGCCTGGAAGAAGACCATGGCGGTGTTCCACACGTCCGGCGTGCCGCCGAGGAGCGGGGTCAAGAGCTTGGCCACCAGCGGCTGGACCAGGAACAGCAGGGTGGACCCGACGAAGCTGGCCACGGTGAAGAGCACGACCAGTCCTCGCCCCGCGGTGGCCCCGGCAGGGCTCGAAGGGGCCAACTCGGACGCGTCGGGGTCGGTGCGGGTGATCACGGCCACGGCGCTCCCGTCGGCGGCGCGGACCGGCCCGTGAGGGCCGCGGTGCCCCCGGTGGCTGTCAGCCCCCGTCGGTACCCTTCCCGAGTGGCTCGTGACGACCGCTTCGAGATGGTTTCGGACTTCGAGCCGGCCGGTGACCAGCCCGCCGCCATCGCGGGCCTGACCGAGGGGCTGGAGGCAGGGGAGCGCTTCCAGACCCTGCTGGGCATCACCGGCAGCGGCAAGAGCGCCACCATCGCCTGGACCATCGAGCAGGCCCAGCGCCCGACCCTGGTCATGGCCCCGAACAAGTCCCTGGCCGCCCAGCTGGCCAACGAGTTCCGGGAGTTCTTCCCGAAGAACAAGGTCGAGTACTTCGTCTCCTACTACGACTACTACCAGCCGGAGGCCTACCTGCCCTCCAGCGACACCTACATCGAGAAGGACTCGTCGGTGAACGACGAGATCGAGCGGCTGCGCCACGCCACGACGGCCTCGCTGCTCACCCGGCGGGACACCATCGTCGTCGCCTCGGTGTCGGCCATCTACGGCCTGGGCTCGCCCGAGGAGTACCGGGACCAGCTGCTCTATGTCCGGGTGGGCGAGGAGCACGACATGCGCTCCATCCTGCGCAAGCTCGTCGACATCCGTTACGAGCGCAACGACCTCAACCTCACCCGGGGTCGGTTCCGGGTCCGGGGCGACACCCTCGAGGTCCACCCCGCCTACGAGGAGCACGCCGTCCGCATCGAGATGTTCGGCGACGAGATCGAGCGCATCGTGCTGGTGGACCCGCTCACCGGGGAGCAGCTCGACGTCGTCGACGAGCTGATGATCCTGCCCGCCAGCCACTACGTCACCGGCGACGAGCGCATGCGCCTGGCCATCCAGCGCATCGAGGTGGAGCTCCAGGAGCGGCTGGCCCAGTTCGAGGAGGAGGGCAAGCTGCTGGAGGCCCAACGCCTCCGCATGCGCACCAGCTACGACCTGGAGATGATGCAGGAGGTCGGGTTCTGCAACGGGATCGAGAACTACTCGGGCCCCATCGACGGCCGGGCCCGGGGCGAGGCCCCCAACACGCTGCTGGATTTCTTCCCGGACGACTTCCTGATGGTGCTCGACGAGTCCCACGTGATGATCCCCCAGCTCCACGGCCAGTACGAGGGGGACCGCAGCCGCAAGGAGACGCTGGTCGACCACGGCTTCCGGCTGCCCTCGGCCGCGGACAACCGTCCCCTGCGCTTCGACGAGTTCATGGAGCGGATCAACCAGGTCGTGTTCCTCTCCGCGACCCCGGGACCGTGGGAGCTGGAGCGCTCGACCCGGGTCGTCGAGCAGATCGTGCGCCCGACCGGCCTCATCGACCCCGAGGTGATCGTCAAGCCCACCAAGGGCCAGATCGATGACCTGCTCGAGCAGATCAACCTCCGCACCGACGCCGGCGACCGCGTCCTGGTCACCACGCTGACCAAGAAGATGGCCGAGGACCTCACCGACTACCTGCTGGAGCTGGGCGTCCGGGTCCGCTACCTCCACAGCGAGGTGGACACCATCGAGCGCATCGAGCTGCTGCGCTCCCTGCGCCTCGGCGAGTTCGACGTCCTGGTCGGCATCAACCTGCTGCGGGAGGGCCTCGACCTGCCCGAGGTCTCACTGGTGGCCATCCTCGACGCCGACAAGGAGGGCTTCCTCCGCAGCGAGACCGCCCTCATCCAGATCATCGGCCGGGCCGCTCGCAACGTCGGGGGCCAGGTCATCATGTACGCCGACCAGATCACCGACTCGATGCAGCGGGCCCTGTCGGAGACGAACCGTCGTCGTGGCCTCCAGCAGGCCTACAACATCGAGCACGGGATCGACCCCAAGACGATCCGCAAGGCCGTGACCGACATCCTGGCCCAGCTCCGGCCCGACGAGTCCACGCCCACGCCCGGCCGCAGCCGACGGCGCAAGAGCCTCAGCGAGCGCAGCGAGCTGGCCGGCCTGCCCAAGGACGAGTTGGCCCGTCTGATCGCCACCCTCGAGGAGGAGATGGGCGAGGCCTCCACCGACCTGAACTTCGAGTACGCCGCCCGTCTGCGCGACGAGATCAACGACCTGCGCCGGGAGCTGCGGGAAGCC
This sequence comes from uncultured Microthrixaceae bacterium, assembly GCA_963777805.1. Lineage (GTDB taxonomy): Bacteria > Actinomycetota > Acidimicrobiia > Acidimicrobiales > DATDAH01 > DATDAH01. The sequence continues at coordinate 220,131 of CAVZRY010000003.1, forward strand.
GGCTGAAGACGGGGGCGCCTCACCCCGGTCGACGTCGTGCCGATGGGTGCGGGTGTCGTCGAGCCCGACCCTGAGTGCCGCGCCGCGGGCCGTGCCGACCGGTCCCGAGCGCTGGGAACCGGCCCGTCCGGGGGGTCGCCTGGCCCTCCACGTGGCGGGTCTGGCGCTCCTCCTCCTCGTCCTCGTGCCCCTGCTGGGCGGTGACGGGCTCTTCTCCGCCGACGAGGGGGCGGCGGCCGCCCAGACCCGCCTCCTGAGCGAAGACCGCGGCTGGGGCCTGGATCACCCCCTGCCGGCCCTGGACCCGGAGGGCGAGAACTTCGCCCTCGAGTTCTCCTCTCCGGTACCGCGCGCCGACGGTGGGCTCGCCGCGGCGCCGTTCGCCAAGCACCCCGCCTACCCGGTGCTGCTGAGCCCCTTCAACGACCTGGGTGGGCTCCGCGGCGATGACCTTGACCTCGGTCCTCGGCACCATCGCCGCCGCCGCGGCGGCCGGTCTCCTGGTGCGGCGCCTCGCTCCCGGTCTGGAGTGGTTGGCGGTGTGGGCCACCGGCCTGGCGACCCCGCTGTTCGTCGACAGCTGGATCCTCATCGCCCACACCCTCGGCGCCGCGCTCGTCGCCGCCGCCACCCTCGGCGTGGTCCGGGCCGACGAAACGCAGGCGACCAGCCGCACTGGTCACGGCGGGCGTGGCGATGGTGGGCGCCGTTCTCCTTCGCAACGAGGCCCCCCTCTTCGGGGTCGCCTTGGCTGTCACCGCCGTCACCGTCGGCGTGTGGGGACGACGTCGATGGTTGGCGGTCGGCGGCGGCGTCGTGCTGGCCGCCACGGTCATCGGCTACCTCGTCGACGGCGTCCTCGCCGACCTGGTCACCGGAGGGGACAGTGGGACCTTCCAGGCCGGGGTCGGTGGCACGGGGTTCCTCGAAGGACGGATCCTCGGGGCCCTCCTCACGCTTCTCACCCCCTCCTACGGCGCCCTCGGCCTGCCGGACATGCTGCTCGTGCTCTCCGTGGGCGCCCTGGCCGGCGCCGTGGTCGTGGCCCGACGCCGACCCGAGGACATCGCGGGCATCCGCCTGTTCGCGGCGGTCGCCGCCCTGGCGGCCGTGGGCCGGGCCTTCCTGGTGCCCGACGTCGTCCCCGGGCTGTTCGTCGCCGCGCCGGCCCTCACGGCCGGGCTGGCTGCGGTCTCGCGGCGGTCCCTCGGGACGACCACCGCTCGGGTCCTCGCCGGCACCAGCGCCCTGTTCTTCGGCGCGGTGCTGGCGACCCAGTACGCGTCGGGGGGCTCGGGGGAGTGGGGTGGCCGCTACTTCGCTCTGGCCCTCCCGCTCCTGGTCCCCCTGGCGATCGCCGCCTTGCGGGACGTCGCCACCGGGCTGCGCGCCGAGGCCCTCCGCCCTCTGGTGGCGGCGTTCCTGGTGGTGGCCCTGGCCAGCGCCCTCATGGGCGGCCGCGCCCTTCGGGGCGCCGAGGAGCGAAACGGTGCCGTCGTGGACGGGATCGCCGAAGCGGCCGCCGAGCTCGAGGACCCGGTGGTGGTCTCCACGGCGGGCGCTGCCCCCCGGTTCGCGTGGGAGCAGGTCGTCGGCGGCGGCGATTGGCTGCTCCTCCCGATCGAGCAGTTGGCGGGGCGACTGACCGAGCTCCGGGCCGACGGACGGGACGTCGTCCTGGCCACCTCCGAGCCCGACGAGGCCCGTCCGCTGACCGCCGGCTACACCACGATCAGTGACGAACCCATCGCCCTCGGCTCGACGTGGACGGTGATCGGGCTGCGCTCCCCCTGAACGGGTGAAGCGGCCTGATCCAAACACGTGTTCGGGTAGGGGGCCGCCGGTAGAGTCAGGCCCGTGGCCGATCAGCTGGTGATCCGCGGTGCCCGCGAGCACAACCTGCAAGGACATCTCGCTGGACCTGCCGCGGGACCGCCTCATCGTGCTCACCGGCCTGTCCGGCTCCGGGCAAGTCCTCCCTGGCCTTCGACACCATCTACGCCGAGGGCCAGCGTCGCTACGTCGAGTCGCTGTCGGCCTACGCCCGTCAGTTCCTGGGCCAGATGGACAAGCCCGACGTGGACTTCATCGAGGGGCTCTCGCCGGCGATCTCCATCGACCAGAAGAGCGCCTCCCGCAACCCCCGCTCGACGGTCGGGACCATCACCGAGATCTACGACTACCTGCGCCTCCTCTACGCCCGCATCGGCATCCCGCACTGCCCGAAGGACGGCACGGTCGTCAACCGCCAGACCCCCCAGCAGATCGTGGACCGCATCCTCGAGCTGCCCGAGGGCACCCGCTTCCAGGTGCTGGCGCCGGTGGTGCGAGGCCGGAAGGGCACCTATGACACGCTCCTGGCCGACCTGGCCTCGCAGGGGTTCGCCCGGGTGCGCATGGACGGCGAGGTCCGCGAGCTGGCCGACCTGGTCGCCCAGGGCGCCGAGCTGGCCCGCTACGAGATGCACACCATCGAGGTGGTCGTGGACCGTCTCGTGCTGCGGGAGGGCATCGAGCGCCGGCTGACCGAGTCACTGGAGACCGCCCTGCAGCTGGCCGAGGGCACCGCGGAGATCGAACTGGTGCCCCGCGACGGCCAGGGCCTGGGCGACGAGGAGCGCGAGGTCCTCACGTTCAGTCAGCACCTGGCCTGCCCCACCTGCGGCACCTCCTACGGGGAGCTGGCTCCCCGCAACTTCTCGTTCAACTCGCCTTACGGCGCGTGTACGAGCTGTGACGGCCTCGGCACCAAGTTCGAGGTCGACCCCGACCTGATCGTGCCCAACCCCGACCTCAGCCTGGAGGAGGGGGCCATCGCGCCCTGGGCCGGGGGTCACAGCCAGTACTTCAAGCGCCTCATCGAGGCCGTGGCCGAGGACAACGACATCCCGGTCGACAGAGCCTGGCGGGAGCTGCCGGACAAGGCGACCAAGCTGCTCCTCCACGGCGCCGGCGACAAGCGGGTCCACGTCAAGTACAAGAACCGGTACGGCCGCTCCCGGAGCTACCACGCCAAGTACGAGGGCGCGGTCCCGTACCTGCAGCGCCGCCACAGCGAGGCCGAGTCCGACAGCACGCGCGAGCAGATCGAGGGCTACATGCGAGAGGTGGCCTGCCCCGTGTGCGAAGGCGCCCGGCTGCTGCCGCTGTCACTGGCGGTGACCGTCGACGGCCGGAACATCCACGAGCTGTGCTCCCTGCCCATCGGCGAGTCCACCGAGATGATCCGGGCCCTCGAGCTGTCCGAGCGGGATCGGATGATCGCCGAGCGCGGTCCTCAAGGAGGTCCAGGCCCGGATGGGCTTCCTCCTCGACGTGGGCCTCGACTACCTGTCCCTCCATCGCAACGCGGCCACCCTGGCCGGCGGCGAGGCCCAGCGCATCCGTCTGGCCTCCCAGATCGGCAGTGGCCTGGTCGGGGTCCTCTACGTCCTCGACGAGCCGTCGATCGGCCTGCACCAGCGGGACAACAAGCGCCTCATCGAGACCCTGATCCGCCTTCGGGACCTCGGCAACACCGTCCTGGTCGTGGAGCACGACGAGGAGACGATCCTGGTCGCCGACCACGTCGTGGACATCGGCCCGGGGGCGGGGGAGCACGGCGGTGCAGGTCGTGCACTCGGGCACGGTCAAGGGCCTGCTGCGCAACAAGGCGTCGATCACCGGCCAGTACCTGTCGGGGCGCCGGAAGATCCCGGTCCCCGAGCTGCGGCGCAAACCCGGCGAGGACTGGCTCGTCGTGCGGGGCGCCCGGGAGCACAACCTCCAGGACCTCGACGTCGAGTTCCCGCTCGGGCTGCTTCGTGTGCGTGACCGGCGTGTCGGGCTCGGGCAAGTCCACGTTGGTCAACGACATCCTCTACCGCTCGCTCATGCAGCGGATCTACAAGTCCAAGGTCCCCCCCGGCCGGCACACCGCGGTCGACGGCATCGGAGCGCCTGGACAAGGTCATCGCCATCGACCAGTCGCCGATCGGCCGCACGCCCCGGTCCAACCCGGCCACCTACACCGGGGTCTTCGATCACGTCCGCAAGCTCTTCGCCCAGACCAACGAGGCCAAGGTCCGGGGCTACCTGCCCGGCCGCTTCTCCTTCAACGTCAAGGGCGGGCGCTGCGAGGCCTGCGCGGGCGACGGCACGATCAAGATCGAGATGCACTTCCTGCCCGACGTGTACGTGCCCTGCGAGGTCTGCAAGGGGGCCCGCTACAACCGCGACACCCTCGACATCGAGTTCAAGGGCAAGAACATCGCTGAGGTGCTCGACCTGTCCTGCGAGGAGGCGCTCGAGTTCTTCGCCAACCAGCCGGTCATCGCCCGCCACATGCAGACCATCGTGGACGTCGGGCTCGGCTACGTCCGCCTCGGCCAGCCCGCGCCCACGCTGTCGGGCGGCGAGGCCCAGCGGGTCAAGCTCGTCCAGCGAGCTGGCCAAGCGCTCCACGGGCCACACCATGTACATCCTCGACGAGCCCACCACCGGCCTGCACTTCGAGGACATCCGCAAGCTGCTCGGCGTGCTCTCCCGCCTGGTCGACCCGGGCAACTCGGTCCTGGTCATCGAGCACAACCTGGACGTCATCAAGACCGCCGACTGGCTCGATCGACCTCGGTCCCGAGGGGGGAAGCGGCGGCGGCACCGTGCTCGTCGAGGGTACGCCGGAGCTGGTGGCCAAGACCCCGGAGAGCTACACCGGCCAGTTCCTGGCCCCCCTGCTGGAGCCCGCCTCCTGAACCCCGGCCTCCCGGTGCCGACAGGGACCGGGTGTTGTCGCGACTCGCGCCCGGAGCGCTCTTCGGCGGGATCACGCCTCGCCGTCGTCGGGCTGAGCAAGCTCCACGCCAGCCAGCTCGGCACCTACGACTACAGCGGCTCGCCCCGTTTCGCCTGGTCGCTGGCCTACATCGGCATCCTGGCCGTCGCCGCCTACAGCGTCGGCCTGCCCGACGTCCCCCGGAACCGCCGCAGCGCGGTGATCACGCGCCGTGGCCGCCGCCGTGGCCGGGGCCCTGGGCATGTCGGTGGTCCAGCTGCTCGTCGGGCGACGCCCTGCTGCCTCGCTTCGTGGTCTTCGGCAGCGCCCTGCTGCTGGTCCCCTGGTACCTGCTGACGGTCAACCTGGCCCTCGACGGCCGCTCGTCGGACGAGCGACGGGACCGGGTCGTGGTCGTGGCCGAGCACGCCGCCGGCGTCGGCGCCGAGCTGAGCGCCGAGCTCGACCGGGGCGCCGAGACGGCGGCCGCCGTGGTGGCCACGCTCGAGCCGGCGGCCGCCGAGGTGACCGGCGTCCGGCGCCCGACCTCTGGCCGATCTCGTGCCGGGCCGAGCGGGCCACGGTGGTCGTCCTCGACCGGGCCGCCCAGGACCAGCCGTCGGTGGTCGCCCAGGCCGCGGCGCTGCACGAGCGGGCGTCCGGGTCCGCACCCTGTCGCTCTTCTACGAGGAGTGGCTGGGCAAGCTGCCGCGTCGGCGAGCTGGAGCGGGTGTCGCTGTTGTTCGACATCGGCGAGGTCCACCGGCACGCGCTACACCCGGATCAAGCGGCTCGCTCGACGTGGCGCTGGCGGCTGGCCGGCACGCTGGTCCTGGCCCTGCGTGACCCCGGTCGTGCTGGTCGGCCAACCTGGTCGGCAACCGCGGACCGCTGTTCTACCGCCAGACCCGGGTCGGCAAGAACGGCGAGCCGTTCTACGATCCTCAAGTTCCGCACGATGCGCCCGCGCCGGCGAGCGGCGAGCTGGCCGACGAGTGGACGCGGCGACGACGACCCCCGCATCACCCGCTTCGGCCAGCGTCCTGCGCCGCAGCCACCTCGACGAGCTGCCCCAGGTGGTCAACATCCTGCGGGGCGAGCTGTCGGTCGTCGGGCCCCGGCCCGAGCAGCCCCACTACGTCGAGGAGCTGAGCGAGAAGCTGCCGTTCTACGACCTGCGCCACCTGGTCCGGCCCGGCCTCACCGGCTGGGCCCAGGTGAAGTACGGCTACGCCGGCGACGAGCGCGACGCGCTCGAGAAGCTCCAGTACGAGTTCTTCTACCTCCGCCACCAGAGCCTGGCGCTCGACCTGCGCATCGTGGGCCGCACCGTGCGCAGCGTCGATCGGCGGCGACGGCCGGTGACGACCCCAGGCCCGCCCTGGGTCTGGTGACTGGTGCCCCTCGTCGCCCTGTGGGCCAACCTGCACGGCGTCGTCGTCTACAGCGTGCTGTTGCTCACCCTGGGGCAGGCGTGCCCGTCGGCGTCATCGTCGCCGGGTTCCTGCCGATAGTCCTCTGTGGCGACGCCGAAGCCCCTCTACCGGATCATGCGCAAGGCCTGGCCCCACCTGCCGCGAGACCTGCGTCGTCGCCTCGGGCGACGAGGCCGTCCGCCGGCCTGCTGGCGCTGCTCTCAGGTCCCGGCCTTCTGCCGGTGTCGGAGATGGATGCGTTGGTCGAGCGGGTGGAGCAGGAGGGGTTCGCCGTGCTCGAGCAGCGACTGCCGGAATCGGTGTGCCGAGCGTTGGTGGCGCTCGGCGACACGGCGCCCGCTCACGACGCCGACGGCCACCAGGTGGTGATGGCCTCGACCGTGGCCCCGGAAGCGCCCCGCTACGACCTCGACGAACTGGACCTCCTGAAGGACCCGGAGGTGCAGCGCCTCGTCGTGGACCCCTCCCTGCACGAGTTGGCGTCGCGCTACCTCGGGGGTGAGGCCGTGAGCGACATGGCCGCGATGTGGTGGTCGGTGGCCCAGCCGGGCGGTCCCAGCTCCTCGGCCGCACAGCTGTTCCACACCGATCGCGACCGACTCTCCTTCGTGAAGTTCTTCGTGTACCTGACCGACGTCGACGAGGACCACGGTCCGCACGTGTACGTCCGCGGTTCCCATCGCCGGCTGCCTCCCGGGATCCGGGCGGACCGACGTCACGACGACGACGCCGTCGTGGCTGCCTTCGGCCCCGACGCCCTGGTCACCATCGCCGGTCCCCGGGGCACGGTCTTCATGGCCGACACCTCGGGCCTGCAGAGGCCTCCCGCCCAGGTGGGTCGCCGCCTCGTGTTCCAGATCGAGTACACCACGAGCCTGTTCGGCGCCCCCTACGTCCGCTGCGCGCCTGCCGACGGGCGCTGACGCCCGAGGCCCGCCAGGTCGCCGAGCGGCGCCCCCGGGCCTATCGCCGGCTCCTCGCCGCTGAGGCCTCGCCGTGACCGTGGTCCGCCCGCCCGATCGCCCGACCACCGTTGCCCGTCCGACGCTGGGTGGTCGCCCGCCACTGGCGGCCCAGATGGTGGACATCGCCGATGCGCTCCGTGCCGTCACCGACGACGGGAGGCCGGAGGTCACCGTGGTCGGCGGCTGCTCGTCTACCCCGGTCCGGCCGCTCCTCACGCAGGCCTCGGCCGTCCTGGTCAGCGACCGGGCCCCGGCCCCGCGTCGGCGAGGGGAAGGGGCGCCTCACGTGGTGCGGGTCTGGTGGAACGGCAGCGACGAGCTCCTCGCCCACGGCACCCGCTCACCGGCAGCCGCCCACGAGACCCACGTCTGCTTCTTCCCGGATGTGGCCGAGGCCCTCACCAGCGTGGGGCTCGACGTCGTCACCGTCCCCTACGCTTTCGCCGCGCCGGCCTGGCTGTCACCCGCCGACCGGCCCCGCCGCGGGCGTGGCCCGCTTCGCTGGTGAGGTGGACGTGGGACCGGACTGCTTCGTGGGCACCGGGCCGGATCCCGTCCGCCTGGTCGACCGGGCGGAGGCCCACGCCGACGCCGTCGTGGCCGGCGTCACGCCACTGGCCATGGTCACCGCGGCGATCGCCGAGGATCCCGATTTGAGCGCAGCGGCCCGCACCGCGTCGGCCTGGTCAGTGCGCAACCGTGTGCGCTTTCGTCGTGGTGTGCCTGCTCACCGACGAGCTCGGCGCGGTGTTCCAGCTCCAGGGCGACGACTGGCGGTCGTCGGGCCTGGCCGCCGAGCCCACCAACCACTCCCGCCGCCGCAGGGTCCGGGGCTACCTGGACTCCTACCGCGGGCCAGCTTGATCTGGGCTCGAAGAGCACGAACAGCGCGTCGTACCCTGTGCACCGTGGAGATCCTCGCCTGCGGTGGCGGGCTCGTGCAGTTCGCCACCGGCGCGCCGGGCGCCGACCGGTCTCGACGTGCTGGTCGCGGCCTGGCAGGCGGCGTCGGGCGCGCCCATCACGCTCAGCGCCAGCAACAAAGCCGGCACGATGCCCGCCGCGAACAAATCCGCGATCGAAACGCCGCCGCCTGCAACAGCGGAGAAAAGAATGAGATTGTGCGATGGCGGCAGCAGCAACGCCACCAGCGCCGCCGAGATCGTCACATCGACCGCGTAATCCTTGGAGAAGCCGCGCTTCTCCATTTGCGGGATCATCGTCGGGCCGATCGCGGACACGTCCGCCAGCGCCGAACCCGAAACGCCGCCAAACAAGCGTCGAGGCGACAACGCTCACTTGGCCTAAGCCGCCGCGAATGTGGCCGACGAGCGAAGAGGCAAGTGCGATCAAGCGATCGGATATGCCGCCGCGCATCATCAATTCACCGGTGAAGATGAAAAGCGGAATGGCCAGTAGCGAGACTTTGTTGAAGCCTGCCGAGACTTGCTGCACCACCACGATCGGCGGCAGCCCCATGTAGAGCACAGCGCTCAAAGTCGAGACGGCCAGTGCAAACGCGATCGGCACGCCGAGCACAAGAAGAACGACGAACACGCCGAAGAGAAGCCCGATTTCCATTGGTCTCAGGCCTCCACGTTTTCGCTTGGCAGGTGCGGGTCGGGCGCGTCGCCAAAGATGAGACGCTCCAGCGCGAAGAGCGCGATCAAAGCGCCGCCCACGCAGACGCCAATATTCGAAACGCCTTCAGGGAAGGGCGCGCCAGCCATCGGCACGTCCCAGGAATCGATCATCAGGAAGCCGCCGAACACGGCGAGCGCCAAGCCAAACAGCAACGCAATGAGGCGCCCAAACGTCTTCAACACGGCGCGCACCGGCCCGGGCGCGCTTTCAACCAAAGTCGGGAAGGCAAAGTGCGATTCCGCGCGCACCGCGATCGCCGCGCCAAACAACGCAGCGACGCCCATCATCGTCATCGCCACCGGCTCGGTCCAACTCGGCGATTGGTTCAGCACGTAGCGGCCGAACACCTGCCACGAGAGCACGACGACCAAAACGCAAAGCGCGGTGGCGGCGATCCACACCGTCAGCTTCGCGATCGCGCCGAATGCGCCAGCGAGCGCCCCCATCTCATCCTCCCAGCACCGACATTGCGGCGCGTTTCTTGTTATTCTTGCGCTTCGATACGCCGAATGGTTGCGGCCACCGCGCTGTCGGCCATGTAGCGCCGCTTCACCGGCGCAACGGCGCGACGGAACGCTTCGGTATCCGCCTGATTGAAATGCACGCCGGCCGCCAGCACGGTTTCACGCGCGCGCGCCTGCTTCTCATCCCACAGCGCGCGCATGATCGGCACGGATTCACGCGCTTTCGCGCAGGATCAATTCCTTGTCGCGCGCCGAGAATGAATCAAACCGCGCCTTAGACATCAGCAACGCTTCCGGCGCGCCGACGTGATCGGTTTGCGACCAATAACGGGCGACTTCGTATTGCCGCGTCGATTGGAACGTCGCCCAATTGTTTTCGGCTGCGTCGAGCAAATGCGTTTGCAGGCCGGTGAACACTTCGCCGAACGGGATCGGCGTCGGGTTCGCGCCCATCGCCTCAAGCGTTTGAATGAAAATGTCGGCGCGCGGCACGCGCACTTTCAGATCGTGCATGTCGTCCGGCGTGTGGATCGGATGGCGCGCGTTGTACATCGAGCGAAAGCCCGAATCGTAGAAGGCGAGGCCAACCAGCCCACGGCGCTCGAACGTGTGCAGAATGTCTTGGCCCACAGGCCCATCCACCACGCGGCGCATGTGCGCTTCATCGCGGAACGTGTAGGGCAACGCCAACGGCTGCGTCGCCGGGAACATATTGTTCACCGCGCCGAGATAGACGCGCGCAATATCGATCACGCCGAACCGCGCGAGGTTCACCGTGTCCGTCTCGGTGCCAAGCTGGCCCGACGGATAGAGGCGAAAATTGATGCGGCCTTCGGTTTCGCGCGCGAGCTCTTCGCCCATCCAGCGCACGGCTTCCACAGTCGGATAATCGCCCGGGTGCACGTCAACGGCGGTCAGCGTGCTGGCGCTTGGCGCATTTGCGGCGGCGACACCGCCCGCACCGACAACAGCAACAGCGCCGGTGGTCAACAAAGTGCGGCGGTTGATCATGCGACGCTCCGACCGTTCGCGACGGCCTTCACCGCCGTGCACAGAATATCGCCGGAACCGTTGAAGCTCACGCGCGAATGTTGGCCGATGCGAATGTCGTGCACGCCAGTGACGGCGCCCGTCGTGATGTATTGGCCGGCTTTCAGCGCCTTGCCGCGTTGCGCGAGATGGCTGGCGAGGAAAATCAGCGCGTCGAGCGGATCGACGTTCGCGGTGCCTTTGCCGACCGATTGGCCGTCGATGAAGGTCTCGCAGCTCAAGCCCGCTTCTAGCTTTGTGCGCCAGTCGGCCACTTCCGGCCCGAGGATGAGCCCGTAATTGTTGCCGAAATCGGAGGCGACGACGGTGGAGCCGAGATCATTGATCGACGCCAGTGGGCTGCCCGCGGTTTCGACGCCCACATGCATCGCGCCGATCAGGCCGGCGACTTCATCGCGCGTCCATTCCGTCTTGTTGGCCGGCGCGTCCATGCCGATGCGAAACACGTATTCCGCCTCAACCGCAGCGAAGCCGTTCTCGAACACGGGGAAGGTGAGCTCTTCGCCAGCCTTCGCGATCCAGAGATTGTGCGCGAACACCGGGCCCGACACGCGCTCGGCGCCCAGTGGGCCGACCAGATGCGGCGGCACCTTGCCGATCTTCCAACCCACGACCCGATCGGGCCAGAGCTCGATGGCGGTGTCTTGGATGCGGTAAGAGGTTGCCAAGTCGGCAGGGATTTGCCCCGGAAAGTCCGGCAGCGCGCGCGCTTCTTGGCGTGCAGCCACGAACGATCCTGCGATGTCGCGCAATGAGCTGGTCACGAAACCTCCCCGCCGGCTGAGCGCCGGTCTTGAAGCTGGTTTTGATAACCGACACCGGTGTCATTGGCAAGCCAGCTCGCGACCTGACGGTGCGTTCAGGCGGCCCAGAGCACTTCGGGCTGTTTCTCCGGATCATCGAACAGCGCCGCTACGGGCGCGGCCTCAGCCGCCTCCGCGAGCGCCGCATCCAGTCGCGCGCGTTTGTCTTCGCCGTGGATCAGCAGCAGCACCTCGTCCGCACGTGACAAGGCGCGCTTCGTCAGCGTGATGCGATCGGGCTTTCCCGCCGCTTGTGGCGCATGCACCGCGATCACGCTGTGCGCGCTCTCGAAGGCTTCGCGCGCATGCCCCGGAAACCACGACGCTGTATGCGCATCGCCGCCCATGCCCATCAGCGCCACGTCGATATGAAGCGGCGCATACATCGCGTCCGCGCGCGCGGCGACCTCGGCCGGCGAGCCATCGGTCGAGAACATCGGCAGCAACGTAGCCCCAGCATCGAGCGCCGGCGCTAAAGCACGGCGCAACATCTTCTCGTTGGAGGCATCGTCCTTCGGATGCGCGAAACGCTCATCCACCAAAGCGAACGCCACTTTGCGCCAATCGAGCTCGGCTTGTGCGAGGAGGGCGTAGGCCGGCTCCGGCGTGCCGCCGCCCGAGAGCGCCGCGCACGCATAGCCACGCGCCTCGATCCCGCGCTGCAACGCTTTGGCCAAGCGATCGCTTGCGGCCTGCATCAACGCTTCGCGCGTGGCGAACACGGAAAGATGCGGCATCAGCTCCGCGACGCAGTCGCCAACGCCGCTTGCAACGTCGCTGCAGCCTTGTCGCCAAACTCTTCGCTGGCCAACGCAAACGCTGCATTCGCACGCAAATAGCCGATTTTGTCGCCGCAATCGTAGGTGCGGCCTTCGTATTCGAGCGCGTGGAAAGTCTGCTTTTCCATCAGCCGCACCATCGAATCCGTGAGCTGGATTTCGTTGCCAGCGCCTGGGCCTTGGCTCGCGAGCAGCTCGAAGATCTCCGGCTGCAGAATGTAGCGGCCGCTGATGAAGAGGTTCGACGGCGCGTCTTCGCGCTTGGGCTTCTCCACCATGCCCTTCATTTTGATCAGACGCCCATCGCGGCTTTCCGGCGTGATGACGCCGTAGCGCTCCGGCGTATCGGTGGGCTCCACGGCGATCACGTTGCCGCCGACCTTGTTATACGCCTCGACCATCTGCGCCAGGCACGAGGGCTTCGCCATCATCAGCATGTCGGGCAGCATCACCGCGAACGGCTCGTCGCCGATAATGTCGCGCGCACACCAGACGGCGTGGCCGAGCCCGAGCGCTGCCTGCTGACGCACGAAGCTCATCGAGCCCGGCGGCTGCAACAGCGACTTCAATTCGTCCACAAGCGCCGGTCTTGCTCTTCTGCGCGCAGCGTTAATTCGAGTTCATACGCGTCGGTCGAAATAGTCCTCGATCGCGCCCTTGTTGCGTCCGGTGACGAAGACAATGTGTTCGATGCCGGCGGCTAAAGCTTCGTCCACGACGTACTGGATCGCCGGCCGATCAAAGACGGGAAGCATCTCTTTTGGGATCGCCTTGGTCGCGGGAAGCACCCGCGTGCCGAAGCCGGCGACCGGAAGTACCGCTTTCCGTAGCGGTCGGTGAGTGGCGGTAACGCTATTCATTGTGGTTCCGTATTGCCGCGCCGCAGCACGACGCTGGGATGGAGGTCTCTTAGACCTGAAGGCGCCTGCGGGCGCAACTGCGCATGAGCGGCGGATTCGGCTTGAATTCAGGTTTGTACGCTATGGTTTGAGCAAGCCCACGAGACGGGAAGTCGGGGTGTTCAGGAGGGTGACTGCCGTCACGGACGAATTCTCTTCGGCGCCGCAAAGTTCGCAATTGCCATCACGGCAACCTTTTGTTAAGCGACCGCCTCCGGTCCGGGAGTTTTCCACAAATGTCGCCCTCGCAACGCAAGAGCCACCGTGCGCATGGTCGTGGGCAGCTTCGTTGCCGGCGCCGGCGCCATGGTGCTTGTCGGCCTCGTCGCGCCTGTCGCGATGCAGGGCGGCTTGGCGATGCGCGACGCTGCGGCGTCCGACGTTCGATCAGCCCGAGCCGCTGATCCAGCCGCTCGATGTCGTCGCCATTGAAGCGCAACTGGCGAAAGCCGACACCGAAATGCTCGCGATGCGCGAAACCACGGCCGACGAAGTCGCCACGCTCGCGCGTCTCGCTGGCCGCTAAGAGGCGCACACAGTTTCAGCAAAAGGCCCGGCGCAAGCCGGGCCTTTTCATTTCGTCGGTTCAGAGAATCTTCTGCCCCGTCGCCTCCCAATCCTTCATGAACGCCGCAAGCCCTGAATCCGTCAGGATGATGCTTGTACAAGCTCTTGAACACGGCCGGCGGGATCGTCGCGCAATCGGCGCCCGCGATCGCGGCATCGCGCACGTGTGCGGCGGTGCGGATCGACGCCGCCAAGATCTGCGTCGGATAATCGTAATTGTCGTAGATGGCGCGGATTTCGCGGATCAGCTCCATGCCGTCTTGGCCGCCATCGTCGAGCCGGCCCAGGAATGGCGAGATGAACGTCGCGCCCGCCTTCGCCGCCAGCAGCGCCTGCACGGCCGAGAAGCAGAGCGTCACGTTGCAGGGGTGGCCTTCGTCCTCGAGCGTCTTGCAGGCTTTCAGGCCCTCGAGCGTCAGCGGCAGCTTCACGACGATATTGTCGGCGCCAGCGTGCGCAGCTTGCGGCCCTCTTTCAGCATCGTCTTCGAATCTTGCGCCACCACTTCGGCGCTGACCGGGCCCGGCACGGAGGCGCAGATCGCCTTCAGCGTCTCGAAGAAATCGCCGCCCGCTTTGGCGACCAGCGATGGATTGGTCGTGACGCCATCGACCAGGCCGGTCTCCGCCAGCGCCGCCAGTTCCTTGGCGTCAGCGCTATCGATGAAAATCTGCATGTAATGCTCCGCTGCCGCATTCCCGCGGCGCTTTCCGCTGATACCGGACTGCGCGACGCCGGGCAAAGCGCCCGAATCGGCGCTAAAGCAGAACCTCGAGCGCGAAGGACATCCCATGAGCAAAAGCGAACAGATCGAAGGCGTCCCGGCGCAAGGACCTCGCCAACGCCATCCGCGCCCTGGCGATGGATGCGGTGGAGAAGGCCAAGTCCGGCCACCCCGGCATGCCGATGGGCATGGCCGACGCGGCGACGGTGCTGTTCTCGCAAGTTTCTGAAGTTCGACGCGTCCGACCCGCACTGGCCCGATCGCGACCGCTTCGTGCTCTCGGCCGGCCACGGCTCGATGCTGCTCTATGCGCTGCTGCATCTCACCGGCTATCCGGACATGACGCTCGATGAGATCAAGAACTTCCGCCAGCTCGGCTCGAAGACCGCCGGCCATCCGGAATACGGCCACGCCGACGGGCATCGAGACGACGACCGGCCCGCTCGGCCAGGGCCTCGCCAACGCCGTCGGCATGGCGATGGCGGAAGCGCATCTGCAACGCGCGCTTCGGCGACGATCTCGTCGATCACCGCACCTGGGTCATCGCGGCGACGGCTGCCTGATGGAAGGCATCAGCCAGGAAGCGCTCGCGCTCGCCGGCCACCAGAAGCTCAACAAGCTGATCGTGCTCTGGGACGACAACTCGATCTCGATCGACGGCGCCGTTTCGCTCTCCGACATCACCGATCAAAAAGCGCGCTTCGCCGCCAGCGGCTGGAACGTGCTCGCGTGCGACGGCCACGACATGGCCGACGTCGCGCGCGCGCTGCGATGCCGCGACCAAGTCCGACAAGCCGGTGCTGATCGCGTGCAAGACCATCATCGGTTTTGGCGCGCCGAAGAAGGCCGGCACCGCACAAGGCGCACGGCGAAGCGCTCGGCGCCGAAGAGATCGTCGCCACGCAAAGCGCGCTCGGCTGGCCGCACGGCGCCGTTCGAAATTCCCGACAATATCCGCAACGCGTGGCGCAAGATCGGCGCGCGCGGCGCCGAGCGCAGCGCGGCCTGTGGGCGACCGTCTCGAAGCGCTCCGAACACAAGAGCCGCGTTCGCGCGCCGCCATTGCCGGCGACAATGTCGAAGCCGCGATCGGCGCGCTCGCATGCACGCGCGAAGATGGCCGAGCGAAAAGCCGACCATCGCCACGCGCGCATCGTCCGGCGGCGCGCTCGACGCGCATGTTCGCGGCTGTGCCCGAACTGATCGGCGGCTCGGCCGATCTCACCGGCTCGAACAATACGCTACGCCAAGGGCACGGCCGATTTCACGCCGGAGAATCGCGCCGGCCGCTACATCCACTACGGCATCCGCGAGCACGGCATGGCCGCGGCGATGAACGGCATGGCGCTGCACGGCGGCGTCATTCCTGTACGCCGGCACGTTCCTGTGCTTTCGCCGACTATTCGCGCGCCCGTCGATCCGCCTCGCCGCGCTGATGGGCATGCGCGTCATCCACGTGATGACGCACGATTCCATCGGCCTCGGCGAAGACGGCCCGACGCACCAGCCGGTCGAGCATCTCGCCGCGCTGCGCGCGATCCCGAACCTCTATCGTCTTCCGCCCGGCCGACGCGGTTGAATCCGCCGAGTGCTGGCAAGCTCGCGCTGCTGCGCGAAAACGGCCCGAGCCTGCTCGCGCTCTCGCGCCAAGCCACGCCCGCGCTGCGTGACGATGCGCAGCGAAAACCTGCTCCGCGCGCGGCGCGTACGAATTGCTGCCGGCCGAAGGCGGCGACCGCCAAGTCGCGCATCTTCGCCACCGGCACGGAAGTCGCGATCGCGGTGAAAGCGCGCGAACTACTGCAAGCGCAAGGCATCCCGACGCGCGTCGTCTCCGCGCCATGCTTCGAACTCTTCGATCTGCAGGACGACGCCTACCAAGACGCAAGTGCTGCGGCAGCGCCGACGAAGTCGCGCATCGGCTGCGAAGCCGCGCATCGGGCAGGGCTGGTCGAAATGTTCGCATCTCCGATTCATCGGCATGACCGGTTCGGCGCATCAGCCCCAGCGAAGGACGTCTTACGCGCATTTCGGCATTACTGCTGAAGCGCTCGTCGAGGCGGCGAAAGATTTGCTGGAAGCGTAAGCTTCGCGCGCCACTTCGCCGCCACAACGCCGCAGCAAGCTTCGCCTCCAGGAGGAGACGGAGCATGGAACTTTTATCACCCTTGCGCGGCGCCGCGCGGCTTATCTGCGCCGGCTTGGCGCTCGCGGCGCTCGGCGCTTGCGGCGAGCGCGCCACATTGCTCACAGTGCACGCCAGCGCCACGACGCGCGCAGCACCCGATCTCGCTATCGTCACCATCGGCGTGCTCGCCCGTGGCGCAAACGCGCAAGCCGCGCAACAAGCGCAAGCCGCGCGCATGGCTGACGTGATGGCCGCCGCCCGCGCCGCCGGTGTCCCTGAGGCGGACGTGCAAACCGTCGGCTATTCGATCGAGCCGCAATACGTCTATCCGCGCAACGCCGCGCCGCGCATCACCGGCTATGTCAGCCGCAACATCGTCAGCATCCGCGTGCCGGAGGTCACCGCCGTCAGCGCGCTCGTCGATTCCACAGTCGCGGAAGGCGCCAACGAATTGCACGGCATCCAATTCACCTATCGCGACGAGGAAGCTTCACGCGAAGCCGCGCGCGCCCAAGCGCTCGCCACCGCCCAAGCCCGCGCCAACGCCTACGCGGAAGCGGCGGGGATGCGCGTGGTGCGCATCGATTCAATCACCGAGCCCGGCGGCATCGTGCCGCCCTACGAACGCGAACAGGACCTCTTCGCCGCGCGCGCTGTCGCCGCTGAGCAATCCGCCAACGGCGCAATCGCCCCCGGCCAAGTCGACAACCAAGCCAGCGTCACCGTGGTGTTCGAGCTGCGCGGCTAGTGCGCAGCATCCGCAGCCGCGAAGTGCGCCATTTGATCGGCGTGGGCTTTTTGAAACGCGGGCCGCGCCAGCATGCGTGCGACATAGGCTTCGCTCGCGGGCCGAGCGCCGTGCGCGCGCACTTTGCTGACGCGCAGCACATCGGCCATCAGCAGATCTGCGACCGTGAAGCGATCGGCGACCAGGAATTCCCGCGTCTCCAGCTCGCGTTCGACATGCGCGAGCCGGCTTTCCATCCAGCCGGTCAGCCCGTTCTCTTTCGCGCCCGTCACCTCCAAGAACCACCAGGGGACGGTGACCATCTCCATCGAATTGAGCGCCGCGATCGTCCATTGCAGCGTCTGCGCTTCACCGATCGCATCACGCGGCATCAAAGCGTCGCTCTTGCGCGCCAGATGCAACAGCGCCGCGCCGCTCTCGAACAACTCTACATCGCCATCGCTCAAAAACGGAATTTGCCCAAACGGCTGACGCGCAAAATGCGCCGCGTCGCGCCCCTCGAACGGCACGGTGCGCACCTGATACGCCAGCCCCGCTTCCTCGCACGCCCAACGCAAGCGCACATCCCGCACAAACCCGCGGGGCCCTTCGGGGACCCAATCATACGTCCAAACGATCAGCTGGCTCATCGTGTGCGCCTCTTTGGAAATTGCGAACCGCGACGATAGCACTCAAAAGCACTGCCCGGAGATATCCATTGCTATCTAAAGGCCGCGAGATCATGTAGCTCGACGCGTCGCGCGGCCAATAGAACAAAATGCGCCGCGGTGACGACGCAAAAGGGGGGAATGAGGTGGCAGACGAACGGGGGAGCGTTGCGCGTCGTAGCCTTTGGCGCGAGTTTCGGCTTGCAGTCGGCATGCCTAAAGAAAAGGATCGTGTGCCGAAGGTCCTTCCACTTCGACAGAGTTAGGTTTCTTCGGCGAAGTTGTTTGCCGACCGGTACACTTACATAGCGTCTCTACCGGAAGGCTCGGTGTGCGCGGAAGTTGGTGTGAAGGAAGGCAATTTTTCAAACTTCATTCTCGAAAACGCTAAGCCGCAGCGGTTGCACCTTATCTGTCAGAGTATCAGTCGGTATTCGGTCCGAGAGCGTTTCGCCGACACGCCAAGCGTTGAATGTCATGAAGGGGATTCGTCGAGCCTTTTGGCGGGATTTCCAGACGCTTATTTCGACTGGATCTATCTTGATGCGGGCCACGCCTATTCGGCGGTGAGCGCCGATGCGCGCGCGGCGATTTCAAAGTTGAAGCCCAACGGTCTCCTGGTTTTCAACGATTACGTCCTCTATTCGTACAAGGAAGGTCACTTCTACGGCGTTGTGTCTTTGGTCAACGAGTTGTGCGAAATCGGTTGGCGCGTGGAGGCATTCTGCCTCAGCCCGAACATGCATTGCGACATTGCCATTCGCCGGCCGAACTGAAGGTGCGCGCGAGCGGAAGAACTTGTCCGCGGTAGTCCTTGGCGCGGTGGTGCGGGACGGAGGATAGAACACCTCTCTATCCTACACTTCGCACCCGGAGCGCGGGTCTTCGGACCCGCGTCAGCTCAAGCTTTTCAAGCACAAACGCCATTCGAACGCGCGTCTGAAGACGCGCGCTCCAAGAAATCTATCCGACCGAGTAGCGCGCGCCCGCACACTTCCGCGCATGAAACACATCCCGCTTCCACACTCACCGCGCATCGCTGCGCCAGGTTCATCGCCTGGGGCCGGCTCATGCTCGTGTGGTTGAGCGCGGTGATGTTCGCCGATCATCACGCCTCGCGCCGTCACATCCGCGCGCGCTATCATCTCTTCGACCCCAATTGTTTCGCGCGCTATATCGGCAATCTGATTTTTCTGCGCGCGATGGCGCGCAAACCGCACCTGCGCGCGCTCGGCCTCGTGGATCGTAGCGCGCGCGGTGGCGCGCAAACCAAAGCACGCGCCCAACGCGCGGTGCGCGCCGCGCGTGGCAGCGTGTTGCGCAAATGCCTGCGCCATCGCGATCTGCGCACGCGTTTTGGCATCTTCATGTACGCGCTCGATCACCTCGACGATCTCGCGCCGGGCGGGCGGATGCGCGCGGTGCCGGCGGCGCGGCTGGCGGCATGATGCCGCGCGCCGGTTGCCCGCGCGCCCCGGTCGCACCCAATGTGACCCGGTGATGCGCCCCGTCCTTCCCTTGCTCCTGCTGCTCGGCGCCTGCGCCGCCGAGCCGCCGCCCGAAGCCGCCCTGCCCGGCGGCGCGGACGGCACCTTCGTGGCCGATTACGGCGGCGGCACCGCGCCGGTAGCCCGCTATGTCCGCCTGCCCGATGGCCGCGCCGTGCCGGTCGAGGCCGCGCCGCCCGGCGCCGCGCCGGCGGCCGTCGGGGCGGATGGCAAGCCGGTCGGCGGCGGTGGCGAGGCGGTGGCCGAAGCGCCCGCGCCGCGCGCCCGCCCCGGCCGCGCCGATCCAGCACGGGGTCCGCCTTCGCCGTGACCGCGAACGGCCTGGCGGTGACCAACGCCCATGTCGTGCAGGGCTGCGGCAGCGTGGTGGACGAACAGGGCCGCCCGGTGCGCGTCGTCGCCTCCGACCGCCGGCGCGACCTGGCGCTGATCGACGCCGGGCGCGGCTTCGGCACGGTGGTGCGGTTCCGCCCGCAGGCCGCGGTGGATTTGGGCGAGACCGTGCTGGTCTTCGGCTTCCCCTATGGCCAGGCGCTGGGCACCGGCATCAACGTGACCAATGGGATCGTCACCGGGCTGGCGGGGCCGGGGGGCGATGTGTCGCGCTTCCAGATGAATGCCGCGGTGCAGCCGGGCAATTCCGGCGGGCCGGCGGTGGATGATGCGGGGCTGCTGCTGGGTGTGGCGGTCGGGCGGCTGAACGACCTGGCGGTGCTGCGCGCCACCGGCATCCTGCCGCAGGGCGTGAACTTCGCCATCCGCGCCGCCGAGGTCGAACGCTTCCTGGCCGAGCAGAATGTCCGCCCGGCGCGCGGCGCGCAGGGCGGCACCGGGGCGCGGGCCGTGTCGGCCACCGTGGCGCCGGCGGTGTTCCAGGTGCTCTGCCGGTCCTGACACCAGGCGCAGGACGGTCGGACTTGCGGCCGCGCCCGAATGGACACCGCCGAGGGTGCGGCGAAGCCAAGCCTCGCGGATGCGTGGCGCCCGACCTGCGTGGGCCATGAAGGTGAAACCCTCATGCGCTCCGCCCTGCCACGCGCCCGCCGCAACCTTTCCCTCATTCGGGCGCTTTAACCTGAGACGGTGATGGTGCCGCCGGCCGATGCGGCGAAGGAAGGGTGCATGTCCGAAGCCGAGACCGACCGGCGCGTGGCCGAGCTCGAACGCCTGCTGAACGACCCCGAGACCCGCATGGACGCGCACCGCGTCTGGGCGCTCCTGGCCGAACTGGCGCGGCCGGCCGAAGCCGCGCGCCGGATCAGCGGCACGAGGCTCCACTCGTGCCGGAGGCCGCGGATGCGGCACGTCGGAAGTCCGGCGCTGCCAAGGAAACCGGACGTGTCCGCACGCGCATCTGTCGACCGCGAATACCAACGGTCGAAGATTCGGCCGCTGGTACGAGGACGGCTTGATCCATCCGTCCTTCACCGCGCGGCGATCAGGAATTCCCGGTTGCCTTCCGGCCCGGTGATCGGGCTCGGCTCGACGCCCAGCACGCGCCAGCCCGGCAGCGCGGCCCACCAGTCGCGGATCGTCGCGCAGACCTCGTCATGCACCGCCGGGTCGCGCACCACGCCGCCCTTGCCGACGCGCTCGGGCCCGGCCTCGAATTGCGGCTTGATCAGCGCGACCGCGAAGGCGCCCGGCGCGGCACAGCGCCAGCGCCGCCGGCAGCACCGTGCGCAGCCCGATGAAGCGACGCGTCGCAGACCACGACGCCGGGCGGCTCGGGCAGCTGCTCGGCGGTCAGGTGGCGGGCATTGGTGCGTTCCAGCACCACCACGCGCGGGTCGTTGCGCAGCTTCCAGTCGAGCTGCCCGTGCCCGACATCGACGGCATAGACCTTGCGCCGCGCCGTGGGTCAGCAGCACATCGGTGAAGCCGCCGGTCGAGGCGCCGACATCGACGGCCGACGCGCCCCGCCGGGACCAGCCCGAAATGCGTCCAGCGCATGCGCCAGCTTGATGCCGCCGCGGCTGACCCAGGGATGGTCCTGGCCGCGCACTTCCAGCGGCAGGTCCTCGGCCAGCATGGTCGCCGGCCTTGGCGATGCGCCGTTCGCCGGAGAAGACCTTGCCGGCCAGGATCAGCGCCTGCGCCGCGTTCGCGCGACTCCGCCAGGCCGCGTTCGACCAGCGAGCACATCGGCGCGCAGCCGTCCGGGGCTGCTCATGGCGGAGCGGCGGGCATCACGCCCGGCGCAGCGCCCGGCGCAGCCGCAGCGTCGATTCCGCGATCACCGCCGCCTCGATCGGACTGCCGGTATAGCCATCGAGGTCGAGCGTGCCCGGGCTGGCCGGCAGAATTCCCGCCGAGCCGCCGCCCAATACCAGGATGCGCGTGTTGCGCGAGGCGCGGCGCAGGCCCTGCGCGGTGGCGCGGATGGCGTCCTCGTCCAGCTCGGCATCGAGGCTGATCCAGGCGACGTCAAACACGCGGTCATGCGCCGAATCGCGCGCTTCCTCGTCGCCATGGCCCGGGACGTCGCAGACATCCCAGCCGGCGCGGTCGAAGAAGCGCAGCGCCACGCCGTGCTCGACGCTCGGCAGGTCATGCGCGCCCGACAGCGTCAGCGCGGTGTTGATCGCGGCCAGGTACGCCCATCGGCAGCTCCGCATCATCCAGCGAGAGCAGGCACATCCGCAGCTGCCAGACCTTGGCGATGCGGTCGCTCTGGTCGAGCAGGGTGGGCGCGTAGCGCCGGCGCAGCGCGACCGCGGCCGGCAGGATGATGTCGCGGCAGATCGGTCGGAACATCTGCCCGCCGGGATTGAGCGCGGCGAGCGCGGCGATGCCGTCCTGCAAGTTGCCGTCGGCCAGCGTGGCGGAGAGCGCGGCGGCATCGCGCCGCCAGCTGTTCTCCCGCGGCACGACGAAGCGCGCGGCCAGCGCAGGCACCAGCAGATGCGTCGCGAGATCGTGGATGAGTGCAGCGCGGCGGTCGTCTGCAAGCGGGGGTTGCGGCCGGCGGCGCGCAGTGTCTTGTCGGGTCAGACCGTCGAGCGGTGCCATCTTCTCCCCTCCCCCCATCCGCCGGCAGGACGTCGCCGGAACGGTGGCCTTTCTGGCCGGCATTGGCGGCGCACACGCCGTTTGAACCCGGTCCCGGTCCTGGCCTCACGGAGGCGGCGGACAGGGGCTTCGGGGAGAGCTAAACCCGGTTTCGCGGAAGTGACAATGGGCTTGTCAGCCTGACATGACAGCGACGCTGACCTGTCCGGCCGGCAAGGCCCTGCCACGCCGCGATGTGCGGCGCCGCGCTCAGGCGCGGGCCGGCTGCGCCTTCGCCGACTGGCCCAGCGCCGCCAGCGCGGTCGCCACGATCTGCGGCGCGTTCAGCCCGGCCTCGTCGTACTGCTTGCTTCGGCGCGTCGTGGTCGATGAAGCGGTCGGGCAGGCACATCGGGCGCATCTTCAGCGCCGCCATCGAGCAGGCCCGCGCAGCGCCAGGTGCTGCAGCACCAGCGCCGCCGAAGCCGCCGATCGAGCCTTCCTCGATGGTGATCAGCACCTCGTGCTCGCGCGCCAGGCGCTCGACCAGCGCGGTGTCGAGCGGCTTGGCGAAGCGCGCATCGGCGACGGTGCTGGACAGGCCGCGCGCCGCCAGCTCGTCGGCCGCCTTCAGGCATTCCGCCAGCCGCGCGCCGTAGGACAGGATGGCGACGGTGGTGCCCTCGCGCAGCACGCGGCCGCGGCCGATCTCCAGCACCGTCGCCGCGCGCCGGCAGCTCGAGCCCGACGCCCTCGCCGCGCGGATAGCGGAAGGCGCGAGGGCCGGTCGTCGATCGCCGCCGCGGTCGCCACCATGTGCATCAGCTCGACCTCGTCCGCCGGCGGCCATCAGCACGATGCCCGGCAGGCAGCCGAGATAGGCGATGTCGAAGCTGCCGGCATGCGTCGCGCCGTCGGCGCCGACCAGCCCGGCGCGGTCCATCGCGAAGCGCACCGGCAGCGTCTGCAGCGCCACGTCGTGCACGACCTGGTCGTAGGCGCGCTGCAGGAAGGTGGAATAGATCGCGCAGAACGGCTTCATGCCCTCGGTCGCCATGCCGGCGGCGAAGGTGACGGCGTGCTGCTCGGCGATGCCGACGTCGAAGCAGCGCTTCGGGAAGTGCTTGCCGAACAGGTCGAGCCCGGTGCCCGACGGCATCGCCGCGGTGATCGCGACGATGCGGTCGTCGCGCTCGGCCTCGGCGATCAGCGCCTTGGCGAAGACCTTCGGTGTAGGTCGGCGGGCCGGGCGGCGCCTTGGCCTGCTCGCCGGTGACGACGTTGAACTTCGGCACGCCGTGGTACTTGTCGGCCGACGGCCTCGGCCGGCGCGTAGCCCTTGCCCTTCTGCGTGACGACATGCAGCAGGATCGGGCCCGGCATGGTCGGTGTCGCGCACGTTGCGCAGCACCGGCAGCAGGTGGTCGAGGTTGTGCCCGTCGATCGGGCCGACATAGTAGAAGCCCAGCTCCTCGAACAGCGTGCCGCCGGTCAGCAGGCCGCGGGCGTATTCCTCGGCGCGCCGCGCGGCGCGCTCGATGCGGCGCGGGGAAGCGCTTGCGCCACGCGCGCCATCAGGTCGCGCAGCGACAGGAAGGGCCGCGAGGAGATCAGCGCGCGACAGATAGGCGCTCATCGCGCCCGACCGGCGGCGCGATCGACATGTCGTTGTCGTTCAGGATGACGATCAGGTTCGCCTTGCGACGCGCCGGCGTTGTTCATCGCCTCATAGGCCATGCCCGCGCTCATCGCGCCGTCGCCGATCACGGCGATGACGTTGCGCGGTCGTCGCCCTTCAGGTCGCGCGCCACCGCCATGCCGAGGCCGGCCGAGATCGAGGTCGAGGAATGCGCCGCGCCGAACGGGTCGTATTCGCTCTCCGACCGCCTGGTGAAGCCGGACAGGCCGCCGCCCTGGCGCAGCGTGCGGATGCGGTCGCGCCGCCCGGTCAGGATCTTGTGCGGATAGGCCTGGTGGCCGACGTCCCAGATCAGCCGGTCGTGCGGCGTGTCGAACACCGCATGCAGCGCGACGGTCAGCTCGACCACGCCGAGCGAGGCGCCGAGATGCCCGCCGGTGACCGAGACCGCGTCGATCGTCTCGGCCCGCAGTTCGTCGGCCAGCTGCTTGCAGCTGCTCGCCGGAGAAGTTGCGCAGGTCGGCCGGGATCGCGCACGCGGTCGAGCAGCGGCGTGGCGGGGCAGGCGTTCATCAAGTTCCTCCGCGCGATCGACGTAGTGCGGCGAGCGCGCGCAGCAGATCGGCACGCTCGCCCGAAGCCGTCCAGATGCGCCGGCCGCCTGGGCGGCCAGGCGTTCCGCCTGCGCCCGGGCCCGCTCGACGCCCAGCAGCGCCGACCAGCGTGGCCTTGCCGGCCGCCGGCATCCTTGCCGGTGCGCTTGCCGGCTTCCTCGGCGCGTGCCGTCGCGTCCAGCAGGTCGTCGGCGATCTGGAAGGCGGCGCCGAGGTCGCGGCCATAGGCGGCGCAGCGCGTGGCGCTGCGTGCGGCGGCGCCTTGCCCAGGATGGCGCCGGCCTCGGCGCGAGAATTCGATCAGCCCGCCGGTCTTCAGCGTCTGCAGCCGGCCGATCGTCGGCCTCGTCCAGCGGCTCGCCGGCCTGCTCGGCCAGCATGTCGAGCATCTGCCCGCCGCACATGCCGCGCGCGCCGGCGGCGCGGGCCAGGCAGCGGCACCAGCTCGGCGCGCACGCGCGGGTCGGAATGCGTGTCCGGCTCGGCCAGGACCTCGAAGGCCAGGGCCTGCAGCGCGTCGCCGGCCAGGATCGCGGTCGCCTCGTCGAAGGCCTTGTGCGCGGTGGGCTTGCCGCGGCGCAGGTCGTCGTCGTCCATCGCCGGCAGGTCGTCGTGGACCAGCGAATAGGCGTGCAGCATCTCGATCGCGGCGGCGACGCGCAGCGCGCGCAGTCGCGCGAGACGCCGAACAGCGCGCGCGCCTTCCAGCACCAGGAAGCCGCGCAGCCGCTTGCCGCCGCCCATCGCGGCGTAGCGCATCGCCTCGAACAGCCGCGCCTCCGGGCCCTTCGGCGCGCGGGAGCAGCATGTCCAGCGCCTGGTCGATCTCGACGGCGGCCTCGGCCATGCGCGGCGCGCAGCGGCCTCGGCGGAGGCCGTCATCGGTGCGTCATGCCTATTCCACGTCCCGCAGCGGCGAGGCCGGCGGGGCCTTCGACGATGGCCTGCACCTTCTGCTCGGCCTCGGCGAGCTTGCGCTCGCAATGCGCGCGCAGCGCGGCGCCGCGCTCATAGGCCGCGACCGCGTCCTCCAGCTGCCCCTGGCCGCCTTCCAGCGCCTTCACGATGCCTTCGAGCTCGGCCAGCGCCTCCTCGAAGGTCAGGGTCTGCGATGTCGGCGGGCGCTTCGCCCGCCTCGGTGCGTGTCCTGGCCATGTCAGGCGAGGTTAACAGTCTACCGGGCGGGAAGGCTATTGCGGCTCGATCCCGGCCTGGCGGATGGCGTTGGTCCACTTGGTGGTCTCGGCGCGCGACGAAGGCGGCGGCCTGTTCGGGCGTGGAGCCGCGGATGGTCATGCCGAGCGCGCCGGCCAGGCGCGGTGCGCATCTCCTCGGTGGCCAGCGCGGCCTGCACGGCGCGGTTGAGCAGCGCGATGCGGTCCGCCGGCGTGCCGGCGGGGGCGAACAGGGTGAACCAGGCGATGACCTCGTAGTCCGGCAGGTTGCCGGCCTCGCGCACCGTCGGCACGTCGGGCACGGCGGCGGAGCGTTCGGCCGAGGTGACCGCCAGGATGCGCAGCGCGCCGGCCTGGGCCTGCGGCAGGATCACCGCCTGGTCGGCGATGAACATGTCCACGCGCCCGGCCAGCATGTCCTGCACCGCGAGCGGCGAGGAGCGGTAGGGCACGCCCAGCATCCGCACGTCGGCCATGGCCGCCAGCGTCGCGGCCGCGACCTGCTGCGAGGAGGAGGCGGTGGCGTAGGTGATCGCCTCCGGCCGCGCGCGCGCGGCGGTGAGCAGGTCGGCCAGGGTGCGGTAGGGGCTGTCGGCCTTCACCGCGACCAGCAGCGGCACGGTGGCGATGGTGGAGATCGGCGCGAAGGCCGTTCTCCATGTCGAAGGGCACGCTGGCGGAACAGGGCGCGGGCGGCGGCGTTGGTGGAGTTGGTGCCGACCAGCAGCGTGTTGCCGTCGGCGGTGGCGCGGGCGACGGCCTCGGCGCCGATCAGGCCATTGGCGCCGGCGCGGTTCTCGACCACGACGGGCTGGCCGAGCGTGGCGCGCATGCCCTCGCCAAGCAGGCGGCCGACGGTGTCGGTGGCGGAACCGGGGGCGAAGGGGACGATGGCGCGGATCGGGCCGGTCGGCCAGGCGGCCTGGGCCTGGGCGGCGGCGGGCAGCAGGGCGGCGGCCGGCAGGGCCAGCAGGGTGCGGCGGTTCATGGCGTATCCTTCCCGGAGTTCCGGCGGCAAATAGGGCGGGCGGGCCGGGATGGGCAAGGGGTGCGCTATCGGCCGGCGCGCATCCGCCGCGCCGCCATCTCCCCGATCATCACGCAGGTGAAGTGCAGGTTCGCCCGGCAATCGGTCGGCATGATCGAGGCATCCGCGACGCGCAGCCCGGTCACGCCGCGCACGCGCAGGTCGGGGTCCACCACGCCGCGCGGGTCCTCATGCGCGGTCATGCGGCAGGTGCCGGCGGCGTGCTGGATGTCGGCGGCCTCGCGCAGCATGATCGCGTCCAGCGCGTCATCGGGCAGCGCGGCGGCCTCGGCCATGGACAGGCCGGTCTCGCCGAAGGTGGATCGCCTCAGCGACGCGCCAGCGGGTCGCAGCGCCATCAGCCGCGCCAGCCGCCGCACGCCGTCGCGCATGCGCTGCCGGTCGCGCGGGTCGGCCAGCATGTTCTCGTCGACCTCCGGCTGCGCCTCGGGGTCGGCGGAGGCCAGGCGCAGTTCGCCGCGCGAGAAGGCATCGTACAGCGCGATGCCCACCGCCGCCGCCCGGCGCCGGCGCGCCATCCGGCGTCAGGCCGCGATGGTTGTAGGCGATCATGATCATGTCGCGCTCGCCGCCGCCGGCCAGGCCGCTGCTGTAGGTCAGGCAGCAATTGGTGTGGCGCGCATCCGCACCCTGCGCGCGGTGCTCGGGCTTGAGCGCGATGGTGGCGCGCAGGATCGGGTGGTCCATCAGGTGCTGCCCGACCGCCGGCAGGTCGTGCAGCACCGCGATGCCCAGCGCGCGCAGCGCCGCCGCCGGGCCGATGCCCGACCGCATCAGGATGCAGGGCGAATGGATCGCGCCGGCACACAGCACGACCTCGCGCGCCGCGATCTCCTCCCACGCATCGCCGAAGCGCACGCGCACGCCGCGCGCGCGGGTGCCGTCGAACAGCACGCGATCGACCAGCGCGCCGCCGCGGATGGTCAGGTTCGCCCGGCCGCGCGCGGGTTCCAGGTAGCCGTCATTGGTCGTGACGCGCTGCCCGTCGCGCAGGTTGATCGGGTTGCAGGAAATGCCCTCGCCCTCGGGCGCGTTGAGGTCGGCCTTCCAGCGATAGCCTGCCGCCAGCGCCGCGTCGCGCAGCGCCAGGTCCACCGCGCCCCATTGGTCGACCGGCATGCGGAAGACCGGCAGCGGGCCGCCGCGCCGCACGCCGGGCGCGCGCGCCGGTATCGGCATCGTCCTCGATGGCGTCGTAGATCGGCAGGACATCGGCGGCCGACCAGCCTTCGCAGCCGGCCTCCGCCCAGGCGTCGAAGGCGGCGGGCACGCCGCGGATGGCGATCTGCGCGTTCACCGCGGACGACCCGCCCATCGCCTTGCCGCGCCAGTAGAAGCGCGGCTCCTGCGCCGCCGTGCGGCGCGTCATCAGCCCCGGCCATTGCCATGCCGCCTGGTGCGCCGGGTCGTGCATGAAGGGGATGATGTTGGCGCTGCGCAGCGCGGCGGCGCCTCGGCCGCACGCCAGTCGCGCCCGGCTTCCAGCAGCAGCACGCGGCGGTGCGGGTCCTCGGACAGCCGCGCGGCGAGCGGCGCGCCGGCGGACCCGGCGCCGACCACGATCACGTCGTAGATCAGCCGCGCATCAGCGCGCGCACATGCGCCGCGGTGGACCGGCCCAGCGCCTCCAGGTCGTAGCCGCCCTCCAGCAGCGACACCACGCGCCCGCCGCAAGCCGGTCCGCCACGCCGCACAAGCGCCTCGGTCACGCAGGCGAAATCCGCCTCCCGCACGCGCAGCTGCGCCAGCGGGTCGGCGGCATGCGCGTCGAAGCCGGCCGAGATCACCAGCAGGTCCGGCGCGAAGGCCTCGAGCGCGGGAATGATGCTGCTCCGCCCAGGCGGCGCGGAACGCCGCGCCATCCGCGCCCGGCGGCAGCGTGACGTTGAGGATGTTGCCGACGCCGCGTTCGTTCACGTCGCCGGTGCCGGGATAGAGCGGCCATTGGTGCGACGCACGCGTAGAACAGCGACGCATCGGCCTCGAAGCAGGCCTGCGTGCCGTTGCCGTGATGCACGTCGAAATCCACCACCGCGACGCGCGCCGCGCCATGCGCCGCCTGCGCGTGGCGCGCGGCGATGGCGGCATTGGCGAACAGGCAGAAGCCCATCGGCCGGCCCGGTTCGCAATGATGGCCCGGCGGGCGCGTGGCGCAGAAGGCGCGGCGGAATTCGCCCTTCATCACCGCATCCACCGCCGCCACGGCGGCGCCGGCGGCACGCAGCGCGGCCTCGGCGCTGCCCCAGGACATGATGGTGTCGCCATCGAGCGCCACGCGCTCATCCGGTTCCGGGCGGATGCCCAGGATGGCGGCGACGTAGTTCTCCGGATGCACGCGCGTGAGCTGCTCCATCGGTCGCCAGCGGCGCCTCGTCGCGGATCAGGTCGGCGAATTCCCCCGCATCCAGCGCCTTCAGCACCGACCGCAGCCGGTCCGGGCATTCCGGGTGATGCGGCCCGGGGTCGTGGTGCAGGCAGGCGCGGTGGGTCAGCAGCAGCACGCTCACGCCGGCGCGTCCTCGCGCTTGCGGATCACGAAGCGGTAGGCGCCGGCCTCCTCGCCGAAGGCCACCAGCGCGTGGCCGGTCTCCTTGCAGAAGGCGCGGAAATCCGCGACCGAGGCCGGGTCGGTGGCGAGCACCGTCAGCCGCGCCCCGGCGGGCAGCCCGCGCAGCGCCTTGTTGGCCTTCAGCACCGGCAGCGGGCAGGTCAGGCCCTTCACGTCGAGCAGCGTCTCGCTCATGCGCGCGATTGCACCACCCGGCGCGCGGCGCGTCCAGCGTCGGGGTTCCGCGCGGCATGCGCCACTCGCGGTGCAGAGTGCCGCCCGGCGGGTCGCAGCCGGGCCCATGCCTGTCCATATGCCGATGGACACGAAATTTCCGGGAAGGAACGACATGCGATTCGGCATCGACCTCGGCGGCACCAAGATCGAGATCGTCGCCCTCGACCCCGATGGCGCGGTGCGGCTGCGCCGGCGCCGGCCGACGCCGCACCGGCTACGCCGCCATCGTCGAGACGATCGCCGCCCTGGTGGCCGAGGCGGATGCCGAGACCGGCGCGCGCGGCACGCTCGGCATCGGCATCCCCGGCAGCCTCAGCCCCGCCACCGGCCTGGTCCGCAACGCCAATTCCCAGGCGCTGAACGGCCATCCGCTCGACCGCGACGTGGCGGCGGCGATCGGGCGCGAGGTGCGCGTGACCAACGACGCCAATTGCCTGGCCATGAGCGAGGCCGCGGATGGCGCCGGCGCGGGCCATCGCACGGTCTTCGCCGTCATCATCGGCACCGGCTGCGGCGGCGGCATCGTCAGTTCCGGGCGCATCCTGGACGGGCCGAACGGCACCGCCGGCGAATGGGGCCACACGCCGCTGCCCTGGATGACGCGCGACGAATTCCCCGGCCCGCGCTGCTGGTGCGGGCGCGATGGCTGCCTCGAGACCTTCCTGTCCGGCCCCGGCCTGGCCGCCGATTGCGACGGGCCGGGCGCGCGCGACGCCGGGTCGCATCCCGGCCCGCGCCGCGGCCGGCGAGGCCAAGGCCGCAGGCCGCGCTGGCGCGCCATGCGGACCGCCTGGCGCGCGCGCTCGGGCTGATCGCCAACATCATCGACCCCGACGTGATCGTGCTCGGCGGCGGGCTGTCGAACATGCAGCATCTGTATCGCGACCTGCCGCCGCTGATGGCGCGGCATGTGCTGGGCGACGTGGCGCGCACGCCGCATCGTGCAGGCGAAGCATGGCGATTCCTCCGGCGTCTTCGGCGCCGCGCGGCTGTGGGACAGCGGCACGTGAACGCCGGGCTCAGCTATGGCGCGCTGGCCTTCGCCGCGGGCGGGCTGTTGGGGCCGCTGCGCGAGATCGTGCTGGCCGAACGCATCGGCGGGCCCGCCGCGGCGATGGCCGAGGCGCGCGATGATGGCGCTGCTGCTGTGGCTGGCGGCGCGCTGGGTGGTGGGGCGGCTGCCGGTGCCCTCGCTGCGCGCGCGCACGGTCGTCGCCGGCATCGGCCTGGCGCTGGTGCTGGCCTGCGAGGTCGTGCTGGGGCTGCTGCTGGATGCCAGCGGCCTGACCACCGGCCGTGCGCCGCGCGAGGTGACGGCGCAGCTTGTCGGCCTGGCGCTGCTGGCCTGGCTGGTGGCGATGCCCTTCGTGGTGCGACGCCGGGCCGTGGCGGCGCCGTAGAGGCCATCCCGACCAGGTGGGACCACCTGGTCGGGCGGGGTTGCTCGCGAAGACAACCGGCCGGAGACGTTTCCGTGCGCGAAAGGCGAACGGAAACGTCTCCGGCGCGTGGCTACTCCGGCTGGAAGTTGGCCGTCCGCAGCAGGGTCTCGGTCCGCGCGAAGTCGCGCGCCATGAAGTCGTTGAGCGCCGCGCCCGGCCTGGAACATCGGCTCGATGCCGAGGGATGCCGACGCGCTGCTGCACGTCGGGTTCGAGGATGGCCGTCGCGAGTTCCGCATTGATGCGCGCCGTGATCTCCGCCGGCAGCCCGCGCGGGCCCCACAGCGCCCACCAGGATTGCAGGTCCACGCTCGGCATGCCGCCCTCGGCGGTGGTCGGGATGTCCGGCGCGGCGGCGCTGCGCTGTGCGGAGGTGATCGCCACCCCCTTCACCCGCCCGCCGCGCACCGGCGGCAGCGTCGCCAGCATCGGGTCGAAGATCAGCCCGATCGTGCCGCCCATCATGTCGGCCAGCGCCGGCGATGTGCCGCGATAGGACGCCGCGGTGACATCGACGCCGACCTGGCGGATGAACTCGATGGTCGCGAGGTGCCCGGCGGAGCCCAGCGAGGACACGCCGAAGGACCAGCCGGCGGGGTTGCGCTTCACGTCGGCGACCACCTCCTGCAACGTCGTCTGCGGGCGCTGCAGGTTCATGATGAGCAGCAGCGGCCCCTGGCCGACGCGCGTCACCGGCACCAGGTCGGTCATCGGGTCGTAGCCGGGGTTGCGCATCACCAGCCGCGCCAGGATCTGGATGCTGGCCGAGAAGCAGAAGGTGTAGCCGTCCGGCGCCGCCTGCGCGACGGCGAGCCCGCCGACCGTGCCATTGCCGCCGGAGCGGTTCTCCACCACCACTGTCTGGCCCAGGCGGTCCTGCAGCTTCTGCGCGGTCACCCGCGCCATGACATCGACCGACCCGCCCGGCGCGAAGGGCGCGATCAACCGGATCTGCCGGTTCGGCCAGGCACCCTGCGCCAGGACCTTCGGCGCGGCGAGGGCGAATCCCGCCCCGGTCGCCGCCAGCAATGCGCGTCGATTCATGAAAGCCCCCGCCTCCGTTCTTCGTTCCGCGGGCATCCTGGGCAGGCGCGCGGCGATGCACAACAGCCGTTTTGGGTGCGCTTGACGCGCCGGGAGCGCGACGGGACGGTGGCCGCGCCGTCGCACGGGAAACACGATCCATGGATGCCATCCCCGCCGATACCATCCTGACCGGCGGGAAGGTGCTGACCGTCGATGACCGCTTCTCGGTCGCGCAGGCGGTGGCGTTGCGCGACGGGCGCATCCTCGCGGTCGGCAGCGATGCCGCGATCGAACGCCATCGCGGCCCGCTGCACGCAGGAGATCGCGCTGCATGGCCGCACCGTGATGCCCGGGCTGATCGACGGGCACGCGCATATGGACCGCGCGGGGCTGCGCGGCTGCTGCCCTCGCTGGCCGGCTGCCGGTCGATCGCCGATGTGCAGGCGCGCATCGCGGACCTCGCGCGCGGGCGGCCGCCGGGCGAATGGATCGTCACCATGCCGCTCGGCGAACCGCCCTTCTACCGCGACCCCGAGCAGGGCCTGGCGGAGAGCCGCTGGCCGACGCGGCAGGAGCTGGACGAGGCGGCGCCCGCACAACCCGGTCTACATCAAGGCGATCTGGGGCTATTGGCGGCACACGCTGCCGCTGGTCTCGGTGGCGAATTCGCGCGCGCTGGCGCTCGCCGGCGTGGGGCGCGACACGCGCGCCGCCGGCGCCGAGCATCGAGATCGAGCGCGACGCCGCCGGCGAGCCGACCGGCATCTTCCGCGAACAGGGCTTCATGCCGCTGGTCGAGCTCTCGCTGATGGCGAAGGCGCCGGGCTTCACCGTGGCCGATCGCGTCGCCAGCGCTGCCCGCGCGCGGCCGCCGCCTACCACGCCTTCGGCACCACCAGCGTCTATGAGGGCCACGGCGTCGCGGCGGAACTGCTGCGCGCCTATCGCCAGGTGCATGAGGCCGGGCGGCTGACCATGCGGTCGAACCTGGTGGTCTCGCCCGATTGGCGCGGGCTGGAGGATGTCGATCCGGCGCGGCTGGTCGAAGGCTGGGCGCAGGGCCTGGCGGGGCGCGGCCTGGGCGACGACATGCTGCGCGTGGCGGGCCTCATCACCGAGATCGGCCGCACGCCGGAGAACGCCATCCGCGCCGCGGCCCCCACCACCGGCTGGGCCGGCTTCAACTACGACATGGGGCTGGACCGCGACCGCGCGAAGGCGATGCTGGTCGCCTGCGCGCGGCAGGGCATCCGCGTCACCGGCATCTGGCCGAACATGCTCGACCTGTTCGCCGAGGTGGACCGCATCGCGCCGATCGGCGGCCTGCGCTGGGTGCTCGGCCATGTCGCGGTGCTGACGCGCGACCAGGTGGGGCTGGTGCGCGACCTCGGCCTGGTGGTGACCACCCACACCAACCGCTACATCGCCAAGGAAGGCCATCTGCTGAAGGCGCGCCACGACCTGCCGGACGAGGACGCCATCGTGCCGCTGCGCGCGCTGCGCGAGGCCGGCGTGCGCGTCAGCCTCGCCACCGACAATGTGCCGATCTCGCTGTGGCATCCGATCGGCCAGGCGGTGACGCGCATGAGCACGGCGGAACGCCGCCCGATCGCGCCGGACCAGGCGCTGACGCCGCGAGGAGGCGCTCCGCTGCGCCACCATCCACGGCGCCTTCCTGACCATGGAGGAAGACCGCAAGGGGTCGATCGAAGCCGGGCAAGCTGGCGGATCTGGCGGTGCTGAGCGCGGACCCGCTCAGCGTGCCGGAGGCGGAGATCGGCGGCATCACGGCGGCGCTGACCATCGTCGGCGGCCGCATCGTGCATGGCGATGCGGCGGCGATCAGGCCCAGCCGCGTGACCTCGTCCAGGTACATCCGGTAGGTCACGCCGCGCGGCTTCGCGGCATCCGCGGGCGTCCAGGCGCGGAAGCTCGACTGGCCCTGCATGGCGGCATCCATCACCAGGGCGCGCAGGAAGGAGGTGCCGGGCAGGAAGCCGCGCGCGACGACGGGTTCCTCGCCGGTCTCGAACCAGGCCTCGCCGGGCAGGCGGCGTTCCAGGCGGTCGTCGATCGTCAGCAGCAGGTGGCCTTCGATCAGGCGACGGATGCCCTGGCCGAAATGCCCGTGCCGCGGCGTGTCGACACCCGGCGTGAAGGTCACGCGGTCGAGCCGCAGGCAGGAAGGGCCGCGACGGGTCGCGCCGCAGCGGGCGCGACAGGACCACGGCCGGCGCCGCACGGCGTCCGGCGGCGCGTCGCGCGTCACCTCGAAGCGCCAGAGCGTGCCGCTGCCGGTCACGGCGATGGCGCCGTCGGTGAACACCGCGGTGTCGGCGGCCATGGCGCGCCCATCGACCTGCGCCGCACCCTGCGCCAGGTAGAGCAGCCGCGGCGCCGGCGGCAGGCGCAGCGGCAGCGCATCGTCCAGCCGATCCTCGAACAGCGACATCTGCATCGGGCGGGATCACCTCCAGGGCCTGCGCGGCAGCATCGGGGGGCGGTAGGCCGCGTCAAGCCCGCATCGGTTTGGGTTCCGCCCGCGCGGCCAGCCGCGCTATGCCTGCGCCATGCCCGCGCTGTGCCGCGACTGCTTCCATGCTGCCGAGGCCGCCTTCGCCCGCTGCCCGTCCTGCGGGTCGCGCCGCGTGGTCGCGCATGCCGAGCTGTTCGCGCTGTCGGTCGCGCATGTCGATTGCGACGCCTTCTACGCCAGCGTCGAGAAGCGCGACCGGCCCGAGCTGCTGACCCGCCCGGTCATCGTCGGCGGCGGCAAGCGCGGCGTGGTCTCGGCCTGCTGCTACATCGCGCGCACCCGCGGCGTGCGCAGCGCCATGCCGATGTTCAAGGCGCTGTCGGCCTGCCCCGATGCCGTGGTCATCAAGCCCGACATGGCGAAATACGTCACCGAGGGCCGGCGCATCCGCGCCATGATGGAGGCGCTGACGCCGCTGGTGCAGCCGCTGTCGATCGACGAGGCGGTGCTCGACCTGTCGGGCACGCAGGCGCTGCACGGCGCGCCGCCGGCGGTGGTGCTGGCGCGCTTCGCCGCGGCGGTGGAGCGCGAGGTCGGCGTCACCGTCTCGATCGGCCTGGCGGCCAACCGGCTGATGGCGAAGCTGGCGGCCGAACGCGACAAGCCGCGCGGCTTCGCGGTGATCGGCGCCGAGGAAGCCGCCGCCTGGCTGGCGCCGCAGCCGGTCTCGCTGCTGCCCGGCGTCGGCCCCGCCCTGGCGAAGCGGCTGGCAGGCGGCGGGGTTCAGCACGCTGGGGCAGTTGGGCGCGCTCGATCCGCGCGAGGCGGCGGCGCGCTTCGGCGAGGACGGGCCGGCGCTGGCCGCCCGCGCGCGCGGCGAGGATCAGCGCCGCGTCGATCCCGACGCGCGAGACGAAGTCGATCAGCGCCGAGACCACCTTCGAGACCGACCTCGCCGCGCGCGACGGCGCTGGAAGCCGCGCTGTGGCGGCTGTGCGAGAAGCTGGCGGCGCGGCTGCGGCGACAAGGAGCTGGCGGCGGCGGGCGTGACGCTGAAGCTCAAGACCGCCGGCTTCGCCACGCGCACCCGCGCGGCGCGCCTGCCGCAGCCCACGCGCCTGCCGGAGGTGCTGTTCGCCGCCGCGCGGCCGCTGCTGGCGCGCGAGGCGGACGGCACCGCCTTCCGCCTGATCGGCATCGGCGCGCAGCCGCTGGCGGCGGCGGCCGATGCCGATCGCGGCGACCTGGCCGACCCCGAGGCGCCGAAGCGCGCGGCACGCTGGGCGGCGGTGGAGGCGCTGCGCGCGAAATTCGGCGAGGGCGCGGTGGTGCGCGGCCGCGGCTTGCCCAAGGCGCCGCGGGGCTGATGGCGCGCCGTGACATCCGACCCATGCCGGCGCGGACGCCCTTGCGCCCGCGCCGCGTTTCCGGCACCCCGGACGCATGAACCGCAAGGCGATCGCCTGGGCCACCTTCGACTGGGCGAACAGCGCCTTCCCGACGGTCGTCTCGACCTTCGTGATCGCCGCCTATTTCAGCCAGGGCATCGCGCCGGACCCGGCGACCGGCCAGGCGCAATGGGGCTGGATGCAGACCATCGCGGCGGTGTGCATCGCGCTGCTGTCGCCCATGCTGGGCGCGCTGGCCGACAATGGCGGGCGGCGGCGCGCCATGCTGGCGGCCTGCACGCTGCTGACCGCGGTGTTCACCGCGCTGGTGTGGTTCGCGAAGCCCGACCCGTCCTGGACGCTGTACGTGCTGGTCTGCGTCGGCCTCGCGACCATCGCCTTCGAGATCGGCACGGTGTTCTACAACGCGATGCTGCCGGAGGTGACGACACCCGATCACCTCGGGCGCGTCTCGGGCCTGGCCTGGGGGCTGGGCTATGCGGGCGGGCTGGCCTGCCTGGCGTGTGGCGCTGGTGCTGCTGGTGCAGCCGAATCCGTCGCTGTTCGGGCTCGACCGCGCGGCATCGGAGCATGTGCGCGCCACGGCGCTGCTGGTCGGGTTGTGGACGCGTGGTGTTCGCCTGGCCGGTGCTGCTGTTCGTGCCGGACCCGCCCGGCGCGCGGCTGCCGATGGGCCAGGCGGTGGCGGGCTGCATCGCCGACACCGCGCGGCTGGTGCGCGGCCTGCCGGCGCGGCCCGACATGCTGCGCTTCCTGGTGGCGCGGCTGTTCTACACCGATGGGCTGAACACGCTGTTCGCCTTCGGCGCCATCTACGCCGCCGGCGTGCACGGCATGGGGATGGAGGACATCCTGCTGTTCGGCATCGCGCATGAACGTGACCGCGGGGCTGGGCGCGGCGGGCTTCGGGCTGGTGGATGACCGGATCGGGTCGAAGCGGTCGGTGCTGATCGCGCTGGTCTGCATGATCGTGCTGGGGGCGGGGCTGCTGCTGACCGACAGCGTGACCTGGTTCTGGGTGCTGGCGATGGCGATCGGCCTGTTCATGGGCCCGGCGCAGGCGGCGTCGCGCACGCTGATGGCGCAGATGGCGCCGGAGGGCGAGATGCGCGTCGCATTTCGGGCTGTTCGCGCTGTCGGGGCGGATCACCGGCTTCCTCGGGCCGGCGGCGCTGGCCGCGGTGACGATGGCGACCGGCAGCCAGGCGCTGGGGATGGCGACGGTGCTGGTGTTCCTGGCGCTGGGCGCGGCGATCCTGGCGACCGTGCGGCCGGTGCGCGGCTGACCTAACGATCCCGCTGCCCCGCCACGAAGGCCCCGCCATCGGTCGGGCGCAGCGCCTCGAACAGTTCCGTCACCGCCGCGTAGTCGCGGTACCCGCAGCGCGCCACCGGCTGCGCCGCCAGCGTGTCGAAGCGGCCGTCGCGCAGATACGCCTCGTCGATATGCACGCCGACCACCTGGCCGATGATGATCCAGCCCTGCAGCGCCGTGCCGTCCACATCCTGCAACTGCATCGACGACACCACGCGGCATTCGAGCGCCGCCGGCGATGCCGCGACGCGCGGCGCGCGCACGATGCGGCTGGCGCGGCTTCTCGAGCCCCGCGGCGGCGAATTCGCTCTCGCCTTCCGGCTGCGCGCCCGATGACACGTTCATCGCATCGAACAGGTGGCGCGGGCACAGGTTGAAGACGAATTCGCCGGTCGCGATCGCATTGGCCGCGCTGTGCTTCATGGTCTCGGAGGTGAACATCACCATGGGCGGGCGCGAATGCACCGCGTTGAAGAAGGAATAGGGCGCGAGGTTCGGCCGCCCTGCCGCATCCACCGTCGAGATCCAGCCGATCGGCCGCGGCGCCACGATGGCCTTGAACGGATCATGCGGCAGGCCGTGGCCGTTGCGCGGTTCGTAGAACATGGCTCAGGCCTTCCGTGCGATGGCGCCGTAGATGCGCGGCCCGGCCAGCGCCAGCACGGCCAGGCGCCAGGATGATGGCGCTGCCCGGCCGCGTGACGAAGACCGACCAGTCGCCCTGGCTGATGGTCAGCGCCTGGCGCAGCGCCTGTTCGGCCATCGGCCCCAGGATCATGCCGATCACCACCGGTGCCACCGGGAAGTCGAAGCGCCGCATGAACATCGCGACCACGCCGAGCGTGTACAGGATCACCAGGTCCATCACGCTGTTGGAGATGCCGTAGGTGCCGATGGTCGCGAAGACCAGGATGCCGGCATAGAGCTGCGGCACCGGGATCTTCAGGATCCGCACCCACAGCCCGACCAGCGGCAGGTTCAGCACCACCAGCATCACGTTGGCGATGAACAGCGATGCGATCAGCGTCCAGACCAGCTCCGCCTGCTGCGTGAACAGCAGCGGCCCGGGATTGATGCCGTAGGATCTGGAAGGCGCGACAGCATGATCGCCGCCGTGGCGCTGGTCGGCAGGCCCAGCGTCAGCATCGGCACCAGGATGCCCGCCGCCGCCGCGTTGTTCGCGGCCTCCGGCCCGGCCACGCCCTCGATCGCGCCGGTGGTGCCGAATTCCTTCTGGTATTCCGGCTTCGCCAGCTTCCGTTCGGCGTAGTAGCTCAGCATGGTCGGCATCTCGGTGCCGCCGGCCGGCAGCACGCCGAAGGGAAAGCCGAGGCCCGCGCCGCGGATCCAGGGCCAGAAGGACCGCTTCGAGGTCCTGCTTCGACAGCATCAGGCTGCCCGACCGGCAGCACCTCCGCCTTTCCGGCATGGTAGCGCCAGGCCATGTGCAGCGCCTCGCCCACCGCGAACAGCGCGACGGCCACCAGCACCACGTTCACGCCATCCAGCAGTTCCGGCACGCCGAAGGTCAGGCGCGGCTGGCCGGTCTGCAGGTCGATGCCCACCAGCCCCAGCATCAGCCCGAAGGCCAGCGAGGTCAGCCCGCGCAGCGCCGACGACGCCCAGCACCGCCGACACCGTCACGAAGCACAGCACCATCAGCGAGAAATACTCCGCCGGCCCCAGCACCAGCGCCCATTCCACGATGACCGGCCCGAGGAAGGCGATGCCCAGCGTGCCCACCGTGCCCGCCACGAAGGACCCGATCGCCGCGGTGGCCAGCGCCGGCCCCGCGCGCCCGTTGCGCGCCATCTTGGCCCCTTCGAGCGCGGTGATGATCGACCCGCTCTCGCCCGGCGTGTTCAGCAGGATCGACGTGGTGCTAGCCGCCATACATCGCGCCGTAGAACACGCCGCAGAACAGGATGAAGGCGCCGGTCGCGCTCACCTGGAAGGTGATGGGCAGCAGCAGCGCGATGGTCAGCGCCGGGCCGATGCCCGGCAGCACGCCGACCGCGGTGCCGAGGAAACACCCCAGCAGCGCCCAGGCCAGGTTGGTGAGCGTCAGCGCATTGCCGAAGCCGAGGGACAGGCCCGCGATCGAATCCATCAGGGTGCTTTCAAGGGAAGGTCGGGGGAGGGAACTCCCCCGAACCCCCTCCTTTGTCTGTCACCTGGGAACTGACAGCGGAGGGCTGTTCCCAACGGCCAAGGAACGGTGGGGGCTGGGGATGCACATCAGCGGCTCCTCACAGCACCGCCTCGCCGCGCAGCACCGCCACGCATCCGCCACCGACGCGCGCGCGGATGCCGTCGGCGGTGCGCCGCGCGCGGGCGCGCAGCAGGCTCGGCCGCCCCATCTCGACGCCTTGCGTGATGTCCCAGGCACCCTCGTCGCCGCCGTCGAGGTGCAGCAGGAAGCCCGCCAGCGGCGTGGCGGCGCTGCCGGTCGCCGCATCCTCGACCGGTGCCGGTCAGCGGCGAGAACATGCGTGCACGCACCGCCGCGCCATCGCGGCAGTAGATGTACAGCGAGAGGAACCCGCCCGTTTCCGCGGGATGCGCCGCCACGGCACGGCGAAAGGCGCGCGAGGTCGGGCGTGGCGGTGGCGAGTGCCTCGGGCGTCACCTCGGTCAGCAGGCGATGGTTGCCGCCATCGGCCGCCAGGGTGGGCGCATGGCGGGTGGTCACGATGGCGTCCTCGGGCACGCCCGGCGCAGGCCGCGGCGATCGCGACCGGCAGCGTCGCGCCGATCCGCAGCGGCTGCGGGGCCGACACCTCCGCGCCGACGACGCGGCCGGCCTCGTCGCGTTCCAGCACCACTTCGACCAGCCCGGCCGGTTCCTCGAAGCGATAGGCGCGCGGCGCGCCCTCGTCCTCGCGCCCCAGCACCTAGGCGGTGCCGACATTGGGGTGGCCGGCGAAGGCCATCTCGGCCACGCGGTTGAAGATGCGCACCCGCGCGCTGTTCTGCGGGTGGGCGGGCG
This sequence comes from uncultured Microthrixaceae bacterium, assembly GCA_963777805.1. Taxonomy (GTDB): domain Bacteria; phylum Actinomycetota; class Acidimicrobiia; order Acidimicrobiales; family DATDAH01; genus DATDAH01. The sequence goes on from CAVZRY010000003.1 coordinate 260,155, forward strand.
GCAGCACGAAGGTCGTCTCGCTCAGGTTGAACTCGGCGGCGAGGGACTGCATCTCGGCATCGGTCAGGCCGCGCGCATCGGGAAAGACCGCGAGCTGGTTGCCGCCGAAGCGGCGTGTCGGTGAAGACATCGACGGTGACGAAGCGGAAGGCGCGCATGTTTTCGGCCTCAATCGCCGGCGCCGGCATCCGCCGGCTTGGCTTTCGCGCCACGCACTGGTGCGCTGGCGGCGGCGGGCGGGTTGGGCGCGGTCGCGCCGTGCGCTCCCGGATCGCGGCAGCGGCCGCGATCCGCCGGTGCTGATCGGGAAGGCACTCACGGCACGTCGCGCCCCAGCGCGCGCAGGATGGCGCCTTCCAGGACGCCCGCGCCGATGTTCACGCCCAGCGCCTCCACGAACAGGAAGAAGGCCCCGAGCGAGACCAGCAGCGCGACGCCGGCATCGCGGAACGGGCTGCGGCTGCCGAAGGCGCGCGCCGTGCAGACGAACTGCACCGCCGCGCCGATCGCGAAGCCCAGCGGCACGATCAGCACCAGGTTCAGCAGCATCCCGCCGCCCAGCCAGGCCAGCGAGACGCAGGTTCGGCGGCCCGGCCTCCGCCACCTCGGGCATGTCGGCGCTCCAGCCGCCGCGCAGCGCCACCGCGGTCAGCAGCAGGCCGAGCACCACCAGCGCGCCGGCGATCAGCGCCGGCACCAGCTTCGGCCCGACCACCGCATAGACCGGCGTGATCGGGATCACCCAGGTCAGCCAGGCCGCCAGCACGCCGAGCGCCGTGACGCCCAGGCCGACGGCGAGGTCCGGGACCGCCCCGGGCTTCATCCCCGCCGCCTTCACGCGAGGCCGAGGTCCTTGAGCACCGCCTCCATGTCGGCACGGTCGCGGTCCAGGAACTGCTCGAAGGGCGCGCCGGTCAGGAAGGCGTCCTCCCAGCCGCGATCGGCTAGGATCCGCTTCCAGGCCTCGGAGCGCGTGGATGGCGGTCATCAGGTCGACCAGCGCCTGGCGCTGCGCCGGGTTGATGCCCGGCGCGCCGAACACGCCGCGCCAGTTGGTCGCGACCACGTCGATGCCGCTTTCCTTCAGCGTCGGCACCGCGGGGTCGAGTCCGCGTCTCCCCGGTGGTGGCCAGCGCGCGCACGCGCCCGGCCTTGATCTGTTCGGAGAATTCCGACCAGCCGGAGATGCCGGCCGTCACCTGCCCGCCCAGGATGGCGGCCTGCGCCGGCCCGCCGCCGGCGAAGGCGACGAAGGACGCCTCGCGCGCCTGGCGGCCGAGCTTCTGGAGCATCAGCCCCAGGATGATGTGGTCGGTGCCGCCGGCGCTGCCGCCGGCGACCGACACGCGCGCGCGGGTTCGCCTTCAGCGCATCGGCGAACTGGCGCGATGGTCTGGATCGGGCTGTTGGCCGGCACGATGATGACGCCGGCCTCGGCGGTCATGCGCGCGATCGGCACGGTGTTCTGCAGCGTCGACCGGCGTCTTGTTGGTCAGCGTCGCGCCGACCATGACCGAGCCCGAGATCATCAGCGCATCGGCGCGCCCGCGCCGCTGCGACAGGAAGCGCGGCAGGCCGACCGTGCCGCCGGCGCCGCCGACATTCTCGAACTGGAAGGTGCCGACCAGGCCGGCGGCGCGGGCCGCCTGCTCGATGGCGCGGCCGAGGCCGTCCCAGCCGCCGCCGGGCCCGGCGGGGACGAACATGAAGATGCTGGCGAAGCGCTGCTGCGCGAGCGCGAGCCGCGGCGAGAGGCCGAGCGCGGCGGCGGCAGCCAGGAAGGTGCGGCGTTGGGTCATGGCGATTCCGGTCGTTTCCTCGAAGGCGGCGAAGACTCTGCGACGCGGCGGCGCAGTTTGGAATGGGAGAATGTCGGGCCGGCCGTCCCGGCGGAGAACCGGCGTGGACCGTCGCCACGCCACGGTCGGCGCCGGCGCCGCGCTCGACCGGCAAGCACGTCCGTCGGCCTTCGCGCGCCCGGCCGCCGCTGCGCCTGAAACGCTTCGCACGCCCGGTGCGCCAGCGCACTCACCAGCCTTCACGCCGCTTGCCGAAACTGTTGCGGCGGGCCGATGATGCCGACGGGGAAGGAGTAGGGCAGAGATGACCGATCGGGATGCCGCCCAGACCGCGCCGCAGGCCGATGACGCCGAGGATGCGGAGGCGCGCCGGCTCGGCCGCCGGCTGCTCGTGTTGCGCGTCGCCGCCGCGGCCGGGCGGCGGCCATCGCCGCGCCGGCGGCGCAGGCGCTGGAAGCCACGCCCGTGCAGTACCGCACCGGCATCACGGATTCCGACCCCAGCGACGGGCCGGGCTATGGCCGCGGCGGGCGCCGGCGCGGCACCGGCATCACCGATTCCGACCCCAAGTGATGGCCCCGGCTACGGCCGCGGCGGGTATCGCGGCGGCCGCGGACCGGCATCACCGATTCCGACCCGAATGACGGCGCCGGCCAGGGCCGTGGCGGGTATCGCGGGCCGGCGCGCACCGGCATCACCGATTCCGACCCCAATGACGGCCCGGGCAATGGCCGTGGCGGGTATCGCGCCGCGGCCGCAGGGCAGGCCCTATACCGGCATCAATGATGGCGACCCGACCGACCCGTCCGGCTATGGCAGCGGCTGGCGCCAGCGCCAGCAGCCGCGCGGCGTGACCGACAACGACCCGAACGACGCGCCCGGCCAGGGCCGCGGCTGGCGCTGACCGGCAGCGCGCGGGACCACGGCATGGCCAGGACCGGTTCGGCGCGCGGCGGCAGGCTCGCGCGCCGCCTGACGCTGCTCGACGTCGCGCTGCCGCCTGCGCCGCCGGGCATCGGACGGCGCGCATGGCACGGATGCCGACAGCGACGCCCCGGCCCCGGCGCGCCGGGCCGCCCCGCCCACCGATCACGACGCGCCCGACCCGCGGACGCCCCGGCGCGCAGACGAGGATGACGATGACGCCACCTTGGCTGAAGACGCCTGGTCCCTGGCCTTCGGCACGCATGTCGCTCGAGGACGGGCTGGCGCTGCGCGAGGGCACCGCCTGGCGGCTGATGCCGGGCAACGACCCGGGCCGCTATGCCGGGCTGCTGTCGATCGCCGACCTCGACGCCTTCCTGCGCACCGATGCCGCGCGCACGCCGCGCGTGTCGATGGCCGATGGCGCGCGCAAGGGCGGCGCCGGCGTGCCGGTCGACGACTACATCGAGGAGGGCGGCGACCGCGTGGACCTGCCGCGGCTGCTCGCCCGCCATGATGACGGCGCGAGCCTGGTCGTCTCCCAGTTCCACGAGATCCATCCGCCGCTGGCGCGCTTCTGCCGCGGGCTGGAGAAGGCCTTCCTGCATGGCGTGCAGGCCAATATCTACCTGACGCCGCCCGGCGCGCAGGGCTTCCGCGTGCATTTCGACACGCATGACGTGCTGGTGCTGCAGGTCTCGGGCCGCAAGGCGTGGCGGGTGTGGGACGCCATCCCCTATGCCGCGCCGACGCGCCACACGCCCTGGCACAACAACGCCGCGCCCGAGGGCGAGCCCGCATGCGCTGCTGATGGCGCCGGGCGACGCGCTGTACCTGCCGCGCGGCGTGCTGCACGAGGCGATGGTGCAGGAGGGCGCCGACCCGTCGCTGCACATCACCATCGGCTTCATGGAACCGGCGATCGGCGAGATGCTGCGCGACCTGCTGGGCGAGCTGGAGGCCGAGGAGCCCGCGCTGCGCGCCGCCATCCCGACCTGGCGCCTGGCCGAACCCGATGGCGTGGCGGCGCTGCGGTCCGCCCTGGCCGCCGCGCTGGCGGCGCTGGGCGGGCCGGCGCTGGCGGATCGCATCGCGGTGGCGGCGCTGGACCGCCTGGTGCGCGACCGGATGTCGCTGCCGCGCCGCGGCCTGGTGGCGCCTGCGCCCGGGCCGGATGACCGGCTGCGTGCTGTCGGAGACGATGCACCACACGCTGGTGCCGCTGCCCGAGGGCGGCGCCGCGCTGCGCTGGTATGGCGGCGTCGAGACGCTGACCGCCGCGGAATTCGACTGGCTGGTGGCGCTGGAGGATGGCGCGACGCCGGCCTCGCTGGGCGACGGCGCGCTGGAGTTCTGCCGGCGCCTCGCGCGCGTCGGGCTGCTGGAGGCGAGCAGCCGGGGGCGTGACGGCGCGCGGGCATGCCCCGCGCGCCGCACCGCATCAGGCGGCGGCCGCCGTCAGCACCGGGTAGTCGGTGTAGCCGCGCGCATCGCCGCCGTAGAAGGTGGCGGTGTCCGGCGCGTTCAGCGCGGCGCCGTCGCGCAGCCGCTCCGGCAGGTCCGGATTCGCCAGGAAGGACGACCCGAAGGCGATGACGTCGGCCCGGCCGGCGGCGATGTCCGCCTCCGCCCGCGCGCGGTCATAGCCGCCGTTGAGCATCAGCTTCCCGTCGAAGATCCGCCGCGCGATCCCCGCCGCGTCGTAGCTGTAGGCACCGCCCACCAGGTGCAGGTAGGCCAGGCCCTGGCCGCGCAGCGCCGTGGCGATGTGCGTCAGCGTCGCCTCCGGGTCGGTGTCGGCGACATCGTTGAAGGTGCTGCCCGGGCTGACGCGCAGGCCCGACGCGCCCGGCGCCGATCGCCTCCGACCGCCGCGGCAACGGCGCCGAGCAGGAAGCGCGCGCGGTTCTCGACCGACCCGCCCCAGTCATCCGTGCGCAGGTTCGCGTTGGTCGACAGGAACTGGCTCGGCAGGTAGCCGTTGGCGCCGTGGATCTCGACGCCGTCGAAGCCGGCCTCGACCGCCAGCGTCGCGGCGCGGCCATAGGTCGCGATCACCGCCGGGATTTCCGGTCGCGTCCAGCGCGCGCGGCACCGGATGCGGCTTCTGGCCGTCCCTGGTGAAGATCGCGCCCGCCGCCGCGACGGCGGAGGGCGCGACCGGCGTGCCGCCATCGAGGAAGTCGGGATGCGAGATGCGCCCGGTGTGCATCAGCTGCACGACGATGCGCCCGCCCTTGGCATGGACCGCATCGGTCACGCGCCGCCAGCCGGCAACCTGGGCCGCGTCGTACAGGCCCGGGGATGTCGATGTAGCCGCGGCCGCCGGCATCGGGCGTGGTGCCCTCGGTGATGATGAGCCCGGCGGAGGCGCGCTGGGCGTAGTACAGCGCGTTGAGGTCGTTCGGGACGGCGCCCGGGCTGCGGTTGCGCGTCATCGGCGCCATCGCGATGCGGTTCTGGCAGCGCGATGTCGCCGAGGCGTACGGGGGCGAACAGGCTGCGTGTGTCGGTCATGGTCATGGTCCTTGAACGCGAAGGGGCGGGGCATCGTTGCCCCGCCCACGCTCCGCAGGGGTCAGGCGTTGGCGGTGGCGGCCGGGCGACCGACCAGGCGGTCCAGGTCAAGGGCATGCGCCCCGGCACCCAGCCCCGCCTGCACCAGCAGCGCCACCGTCCAGAAGGCCGGGAATTCCCAGCCGCCGCCCTGGGCGGTGAACATCCAGCCATTGCCGGCAGGTGCTGGATGGTGGCGCCGACCAGGATCGGGATGGCCAGCAGGCTCACGGTCCGCACGCCCACGCCGGCGATCAGCGCGATGCCCGCGCCGATCTCGGCGAAGGTGACGATCGCGCCGAAGATCGGCGGGTAGCCGAGGGATCCGAAGAACCCCATGGTGCCGGCCAGGCCGAAGGTGCCGAGCTTGAGCAGCGCGCCATGGGCCAGGAACAGCGCGCCCAGGCTCACGCGCAGCAGCAGGGCGGCATAGGGGGTGGTGGTCTTCACGTCGGTCATCGTCGTGGTCCTTGTTGGGGCGAGGCCCGAGGGGCCTTCGATGGCGCGGACCATGCGTCCGAAGCCGGCGCCGGCTTCCAACGGCGGTTCGGAACGTCCATCATCACCGCTGCGAATGACGCTGGGCAGGCGGGCCATTGCGCGACCTCTCGACCCTCGACCTGAACCTGCTGCGGGTGTTCGACGCGGTGGCGCGCGAACGCCACGTGACGCGCGCCGCGCAGCGGCTGAACCTGTCGCAGCCGGCGGTGTCCAACGCGCTGGCGCGGCTGCGCGCCGCGCTGGACGACGAGCTGTTCCTGCGCCGCCCCGGCGGGGTGGAACCGACCGAACTGGCGCTCGCCCTGGCCGGCCCGGTCGCCGAGGTGCTGGACCGGCTGCGCGAGACGCTCGCCGTCCACGCCCCCTTCGACCCGGCGACAGCCGACCGCGTCTTCACCGTCGCATTCAGCGAATATGCCGAGGCGGTGCTGGCGCCGCCGCTGCTCGAGCGCATGGCGCGCGAGGCGCCGGGCTGCCTGCTCGCGATCCGCCACGCCGACCGCACCAACTGGCAGGCACTGCTGGACCGCGGGGAGGCCGAGCTCGCGATCGGCGTGCTGCCCGAACCGCCGGCGATCTACACGCGCATCCGCCTGCTGCCGGAAGGCTTCCTGCACGCTGATGCGCCATGGCCACCCGCTGGCCGACTGGCGTGATGACCGAGGACCGGCTGATCGCATTCCCGCATCTGCTGCATTCGCCGAACGGGTCGCGCGACGGCGCGCTGGACGTGGCGCTGGCCACGCGGGGCAAGCGGCGGCGGCTCGGCGCGGTGGTGGCGCATCTCTCGGCCGTGCCGGACATCCTGGCGCGCACCGACATGGTGATGACGCTGTCGGCGCGGCTCGCGCGCCGGCTGGCGGAAGCGCATGGCCTGGTGCTGCGCGAATCGCCGGTCGAGATCCGCCACACGCGCCTGTCGCTGATCTTCCACCGCCGCTTCGAGAGCGACGCCGGCCACGCCTGGCTGCGGCGACTGATGCTGGCGGTGGCACGGGAGGTGCCGGCTATGGAGGGCGTGGACGGGGGAGGCGCTGCCTCCCCCGGACCCCCACCGCCAAGGGCTTAAGGCCCTTGGATCCCTGAACTTAATCGGGGAGTTTGGGGAGGGGCATGGTGCGCCATACGGCGCCGGTGCCACCGACGATGCCCCTCCCGAAACTCCCCGATCAGGTATTGGTGTCCAGAGGCCTTTAGGCCTTTGGTGGGTGGGGTCCGGGGAGGGCAAAGCCCTCCCCGCCCTGGACCGCCGCGCCAGGGCGCGCTCCCATGCCGTGCATGATCTTCGACCATGTGATCGTCGGTGCCGGCAGCGCCGGCTGCGTGTTGGCGAACCGGCTGTCGGCGGATGGGCGTGCCAGCGTCGCCGTCATCGAGGCCGGCGGGCGGGACCGCCATCCCTATATCCACATCCCGGCCGGCTATGCGCGCATCCTCGATCATCCGCGCGCTGACCTGGGGGTTCCGCACCGAGCCGGATGCCGCGACGGGCGGGCGGGCGCTGGATTATCCGCGCGGGCGGGTCTGGGGCGGGTCGTCGTCGATCAACGGGCTCGGGCATGTGCGCGGGCATCCGTCGGACTACGACCTCTGGGCGCAGAAGGGCTGCACGGGCTGGGGGTGGGACGACCTGCTGCCGTATTTCATGCGGCACGAAACCTTCGCCGGCGGCGGCGAGGGCCGCGGCACCGACGGCCCGCAGCCGATCGAACACCTGGCCGAGACGCCCGACCTGCTGCGACGAATTCGCCGCGGCCGCGGAGGCGATCGGCCTGCCGGTGAACGCCGACATGAACGGCCCGCGGCGCGAGGGTTTCTCGACGTTCCAGCAGACCCGGCGCGGGCAGCGGCGCGTCTCGGCGGCGCGGGCGTACCTGGTGCCGGCGCTGTCGCGGCCGAACCTGACGGTGGTCAGCGATGCGATGGCGCTGCGCGTGGTGGTGCAGGATGGCCGCGCGACGGGCGTGCTGGTCCGCCGCGGCGGCGCGGAGACGCTGCTGCGCGCGCGCTTCGGCGTGGTGCTGTCGGCGGGCGCGATCGGGTCGCCGCATCTGCTGATGCTGTCGGGCATCGGGCCGGCGGAGCAGCTGGCCGCGCACGGCATCGCGCCGGTGCTCGATGCGCCGGGCGTCGGGCGCAACCTGCAGGACCACTACATCGCGCGGCTGACCTTCCGCCTGGCGGATCATCGCTGGAGCGCCAACCGCCGCATCGTCTGGCCGCGGCTGGCGTTGGAGGTGCTGCGCTGGGCCACCACCGGCAAGCGGCGTGCTGACCTGGTCGCCGGGCATGATGTCGCTGTTCGCGCGCACGCAGGAGGGGCTGGAGGCGCCGGACGTGCAGATCAATGGCGGCCCGCTGTCCTGGCAGGATGGCCGCATCGGCGTGCCGGAGGCCGAGCCCGGCTTCACGCTCGGCGTCTGGCAATGCCGCCCGCACAGCCGCGGCACGGTCACGCTGAAATCCCCGCGCGCGGAGGACGCGCCGGCGATCGCGCCGCGCTTCCTGACCGAACGCGCGGACGAGGACTGCGTGGTGCGCGGCATGCGCCTGGCGCGCCGCTGGATGGCGGCGGAACCCCTGCGCGGCATCGTCGCCGGCGAAGCGCGCCCCGGCCCGGCGGCCGACAGCGACGACGCGCTGCTGGCCTTCGCGAAGGCGACGGGCGGGACGGTCTATCACCCCTCCTGCACGGTGCGGATGGGCGGCGATGCGACGGCGCCGCTCGATGCGCGGCTGCGGCTGCGCGGCATCGACGGGCTGCGGGTGGTGGATGCCTCGGTGTTTCCCGACATCCCGGTGTGCAACATCAACGCGACGGTGCTGCGCGTGGCGGAGAAGGCCGCGGACCTGATCGCGCGAGGACATGCGCGGCTGAACTCCGCCGCGCGCTCATTCGTCGAAGCGCAGCCCGCTTCGCGCGGATCAGCGCGCTCCACTTCTCCGCCTCGCTCCGCATATGCGCCTGCGCCGGTCGCGACGTCCGATCCGCTCGGCGCCGACGAAGCCGACCTCGGCCACGCGCGCGCGCACGTCGGGCTGCGACAGCGCATGGCGCGCCGCCGCGTTCAGCCGGTTCACGATGGCATCGGGCGTCGCCGCCGGCACCCACCACATCACCCAGGAATTCGATTCGAAGCCCGGCGCGACGGTCTCGGCCATGGTCGGCACGTTCGGGCAGGGCGGGCACGCGCTGCGGCGTGTTCACCGCCAGCGCCTGCAGCGCGCCGTCGCGCACCTGGCCCATGGTGGCGGGCATGTCGGCGAACATGAACTCCACCACGCCGGCGCGGATGTCGGTCAGCCCCGCCGCGGTGCCGCGATAGTTCACCAGCGTGAAATCCGCCCCCGACATCGACTGGTACAGCACGGCGGCGAGCTGGTGCGGCGTGCCCGGCCCGCCGGTCGCTGCCGAATGGCGCCCGGGATTCGCGCGCATCGCCGCATCCCAGGCGCGCACATCGGCGAACAGCCCCGGCCGCGCCACCAGGATGAAGGGCGTGGTGGCCAGCAGCGATCACCGGCTTGAAGTCGGACAGCGCATAGCCCGGGTCGCGCATCATGAAGGGCGCGATGACCGAGGAGATCGGCGCCAGCAGCACGGTAGCCCATCGGGCGCCGCGCGCGCGACCGACCGCGTGCCCACGGCCGCACCCGCACCCGGCCGGTTCTCGACCACCATCGGCTGGCCGAGGAAGGCCTGCATGTGCGGCGCCATGACGCGCGCCAGGATGTCGGGCGACCCGCCCGGCGCGAAGGGATTGATCAGCCGCACGGTCTCGCGCGGGGACCAGTCCTGCGCCCGCGCGAGGCGCGGCAGGACAGGCACGGTGGCAGCGGCCGCAAGCGCGGCACGACGGGTGGCACGGATCATCGGATGCATCCCAGGCAAGCGTGAAGCGTGGCAGGCGTTCTTGGCCGGCGGACCGGCGGGCAGTAGTTGGCAGGGTCGGGGCGGGCGCAAGCCGGGAGGGCGCTGCCCTCCCGGACCCTCCCGCCAGGGGCAGTGCCACCTGGACCGCCGGGACCTCAGCGCACGCCGGCGGCGTCGGGCCAGAAGCGGACGCCGGCGCGCGCCAGGCCGCCGCCGACGCCGATCGCGGTGCCGTCGGCACGCCAGCAGGCGGCGCCCTCCATCGCGCCGTCCATCGCCGAAGCCGATGGCGCACATGCCGCCGCCGACATGCGGCATGCGCGCCAGCTCGTGGCCGCGCGCCGCCAGCGCCGCGCGCACCGCTCGCCGAACGCCGGCTCGATCTCCACCGCATCGCCCTGCGTCCACAGGCGCGGCGCCTCCACCGCCTCCTGCAGGGACATGCCGTGGTCCACCAGGTTCAGCATCCCCTGCATGACGCAGCCGAAGATCCGCAACCCGCCCGGCATCCCCAGCGCATAGGCCGGCTTGCCGCCGCGCAGCACGATCATCGGCGCCATCGAGGTCGTCACCCGCTTGCCCGGCGCGATCGACAGCGCGCGGCCCGGCCGCGGGTCGAAGGTCGCCATGTAGTTGTTCGGGATCATCCCCGTGCCATGCACGATGAAGCGCGCGCCGAAGGTGGAATTGATCGTCTGCGTCGATGCAGACGATGCCGCCCCTCGCCATCGGCCACGGTGATGTGCGTGGTGTTCGGGCTCTCGGCGGAGGCGATCCCCGCCGCCCAGTCCTGCGCCCGCGCCATGTCGATCAGCGCGCGGCGCTCCGCGCCATAGGCCGCCGAGATCAGCCGCTCGACCGGCACATCCACGAAGGCCGGGTCGCCCGAGGCGGCGGCGCGGTCGGCGAAGGCGATCTTCAGCGCCTCCGGCCAGCAGGTGCAGCGTGTCGGCGGAGCCGAAGCCCAGCGCGCGCAGATCCCACCCGGACAGGATGTTCAGCATCTGCAGCACATGCACGCCGGAGGACGCCGGCGGCGGCGGCAGCACCATCTCGACGTCGCGATACGGCCCGCGCAGCGGCACGCGTTCGATCGTGCGGTAGTCGCGCATGTCGGCCGCCGTGACGATGCCGCCGGCGCGCGCGATGCCCGTCGGCCACCGCATCGCCCAGCGCGCCGTCGATCGCCGCCGCGCCCTCGCTGCGCGATCAGCTTCAGCGTCTGCGCGTAGTCGCCCTGCACCACGCGATGCCCGGGCTTCAGCGGCGCGCCGCCGGGCAGGTAGATCGCCGCGATGGCCGGGTCCGCGCCATGTCCGGCGCCGCCTCCGCCGCGCATTCCGCCAGATACGGCGTGGCGCGGTAGCCGCGTTCGGCATGGCGGATCGCCGGCGCCATCACGTCGGCCAGCGGCAGGACGCCGAAGCGCGCCAGCGATCTCGCACCAGGCCTTGAGGTTGCCCGGCGTCGCCACCGACAGCCCGCCCACCGCGTTGGCGCGGCCCACCGCTTCCAGGTTGCGCGGATTGCCCGGCTGCGCCGGGGTGAACATGTCCGGCCGCGCGGCGGCGGCGCAGCGCGCCATGCCGTCGATGACGGTATGCGTGCCGTCGGCCAGGCGCAGATGCGCCGTGCCGCCGCCCAGCAGCCCGACCATCATCGGTTCGACCACCGTCAGCGTGAACAGCGCGGCGATCGCGCGCATCGACGGCATTGCCGCCGGCCGCCAGCATCTCGGCCCCCGCGGCCGAGGCCAGCGGATGGTTGGTCACCACCATGCCGCGCGTGCCCATGGCCGGGCGCTTCTCGGTGGTGAAGCGCGTGCCCGCGCGGGTCGGTCCAGTCGCTGGTCATGGCGATGTTCCTTCAATGGGCGGCGGCGCCAGGCGGATGCACGCGCTGCGGCTGGCACAGATCCTCGCGCGCGCGTTCCTCGACGCGCCCATCCGCCCAGCGGATGCGCAGGTCGTTCAGGCACGGCGCAGCCGGCGGGCGGCGTGAGGTGCAGCGCATTGCCCGGCGGCAATTCGACGCGCCCGATCAGCGATGCGCCGAATCGCGCCTGCGCCGCTGGGCGACATCTCGACGCGCCACGACCGCGGCGGCCGCCGCCATTCATCAGCATGAAGGTGCGCGGCCGCTGGTCCTGCGCCACCGCCGGCGCGGCGAGCAGGCTCAGCGCGACGAGGACCCAGCCGGCGCCCTTGCTTCCCTCGAAACGCAGATCGGGTGCGGCGCACAGGTCAACTCCCGGACGATCCTCGGTCCTGCCGCCAACATAGACGACGCGGATGTTGAACAGGCAACCCTGCCCGGCCGGCGCGCGCAGCAGCACGGCATTGCCCGGCGTGATCTGCGCCTGGCCGAGCCAGTCCTCGCGCCCGACCCCGTCCTCGACCCGCGCGACGAACAACTGGGAGATCGTGTCGGTCGCGCCATTCATCACGCGCGCCGCCGGTGCGGCGCGGGCGCGGCGCGCGGCGGCCTGCGTCATGCTGCGCGGCGGCGATGCCGGCTGCGGCGTGACGAAGCGCGCGGGGCGGCAGGCGCCGGCGGCGGCGCGGCGCCAGCCCTGCGGACGGAGGCGCGGCGCCAAGCCCCGCGGACGGCGGCGCGGCGCCGAGCCCGGCCAGCGGCCCGCGCGCCCGCCAGCCCGCGCGGTGGATCGGCGGCCGGCCGCGCGGGCTGCCGGCGCCGCCGATCGGCCGCCGCGGCGACGCGGCACGCGCCGGCCGCGGCCACGCCTCGGCCGGCGACGCCGCCGTCGCGCCGAACAGCGCCTTCAGCCGGGGCTCGTAGAACCAGGCCGCCGCCACGGCCGGCGCACAGCAGCACCAGCCCGCCGATCACCACCGCGATGCCGAGCCCGCGCCGCGGCGTGGGCAGGTGCGGCGCCGGCGTGGCGCCCTGCGCTTCGCCAGCGGCCAGCGGGTGCGCGGCCGGCGCCGCCGCGGGCGGCGCCGCCCGCGACCGGTCGCCGCGCCGCGTGGTCGGCGGGCCGCTCGGCTGGGCCGCCGGGCGCGGCGCTGCCGACCGGCCGGCCCGCGCCGCGGCGGCGCTGGCCCGCGCCGCCGCCACCATCGCCGCCGCCTGGGCGCGCGGGATCTCGATGGTGGCATCCGCCGCCAGCGCCAGCCGCACCCCGCCGGCCAGCGCATCGGCATGCTGTTCGACCGGCGGCGGGAACACGTTCAGCCAGTGCGACCCCGCCAGGTGCAGCCGCAGCGCGCCGCCGGGCTGGCAATCCTCGATGCGCACCGGCACCAGCGCCAGGGATTGCGACACCGCGGTCACGACCTCGTTCCTGACATGCACGGATGCCGCGGTGTGGCGCGACAGCACCAGCACCATGGCATGCGCGCGGCCGATCGCGGTCAGGATCGCCTCGCCCCAATCGGCGCCGGCCGGCACGTCGCGCGGCGCGATCCAGCAGCGGATGCCGCGCGCTTCCAGCGCCGCGCAGACCGCATCCGCTGCGGCGCGGTCGGCGGACGCGTAGCTGAGGAATACGTCGTGCGGCATGGCGTCTTCCGGAACGGTTGCGTTCTCGCACAGGCTGCGCGGGTGCGCCATGCGGCATGAGCGTGTCACGGACGCGGTGCCGGCGCGCTCCCCTGCCTGACGCACCATCCGCCGGCCGCAGCGCGACGAGCCTATCCTTGATCGGCGGCCGGGTCGGAGAGCGGGCCGGTGACGATCCCCAACCGCGCCACACGTTGCCCGCCCGGCGCGTCCCCCCTAGGATCAGCTCCAACCCCGCAGCCGAGGCCCGATGTCCGACCCGCTTGCGGAGGTCCTGGCGCTGGAGGCCGAGGGCCTCCTGTTTTCCGCCCATGACAGGGCCATGGCCGCGCTGGCCGAGCATCCGGACGATGCCGCGCTGCGCTATCGCGCCACGCTGACCATCGCGCGCGCCGGCGCCACCGCCATGGCGCTCGACCTGTTCCACCGCCTGCGGCTGGATGCCGAGGCCGGACCCCGAGATCGGCATGCTCGGCGCGCGGCTCATCAAGGACCGCGCCTTCGAACAGCCGGCCGGCGGTGCGCGGCGCCGCTGCTGGCGCGAAGCGACGCAGCGCTACGCGGCGCTGTGGCGCATCCATGATTCCGGCTGGCACGGCGTGAACGCCGCCGCGCTGCGCCTGCTCAGCGGGGACGCGCACAGCGCCGCCGATGATCGCCCGCCAGGTGCTGGCGAACCACCGCGATACCGGCGACTACTGGTCGGCCGCGACCGAGGCCGAGGCCCTGCTGCTGGCCGGCCGCGTCGAGGAATGCCGCCGCGCGCTGGAGGAAGCGGAAGCGCGCGCCGGCGCCGACATCTCGGCGCGCGCCACCACCCGCCGGCAGATGCGGCGCGAGGCCATCGCGCTCGGCCTGCCGCCGGCCTTCGTCGATGTGCTGCGCGTGCCCGCGGTGCTGCACTACACCGGCCACATGCCCAAGCCCGGCCAGGACGACCCGGCGCTCGAGGCCGGCGATCGCCGCCGCGCTCGATGCCCGCGATCGCCGCCGAGCATGTCGGCGCGGCCTTCGGCGGGCTCGCCGCCGGCTTCGACATCCTGGCGGTCGAGGCGCTGCTGCGCGCCGGCATCGCCCCCACCGCCGTGCTGCCCTGCGACCCCGACACCTACGAGGCCGATTTCGGTCGCCCCGGCCGGCGAACGCTGGGTGGCGCGCTTCCGCGCCCTGCTGCCGAAGCTGCGCATCATCCAGCTGGACGAACGGCCCTTCCCGGACGACGACCTGCACCTGGCCCTGGCCGGCGCGCCGCGCCATGGGCCTGGCGCGGCTGCATGCGCGCCACCGCGACGGGCCGGCGGTGCAGGTGGCGTCGTGGGATGGCCATGCCGGCGCGCGGCGCGGCCGGCACCGGCGCCGATGTCGCGTCCTGGACCGGCGGCCGGCGGGCGGTCGCTGCAGATCCCCTGGCCCTGGCCGCGCAACGGCACCGGCAATGGCGCGCCGCCGGCGCGGCGCCGGCCCATGGCGGTGCTGTTCGGCGACCTGCCGCGCTTCAGCGCGCTGGACGATGCCGGCCTCGCCACCTTCTACGAAGGCCCGCTGGCGGCGATGGGCGCGGCGCTCGACCGCCATCCCGCCACCTATCGCAACGCCTGGGGCGACGCCGTGCAGATCACCTTCGACGAGGTCGCCGACGCCGCCGCCTGCGCCTTCGACATGCGCGCCGCCCTGGCCGAGCAGGACCCGCCGATCCATCCGCGCTTCGCGCATCGATTTCGGCCCGCTGCTGCCGGTGCACGATGCGGTGCAGAACGCCGACAAGTTCTCCGGCCGCGCCATGACGCGCGCCGCGCGGATCGAACCCGTGACGCCGCCCGGGCGCATCTTCGCGACGGAAGCCTTCGCCTGCGAGGTCGCGCTGCTGCCGCGCGGGTCCGGCCTCGCCTGCGACTATGCCGGGCGCATCCCGACGGCGAAGGGCTTCGGGTCCCTGCCGCTTTATGCGCTGCGCCGGTCGGGCGCCGAGGAGGAGATGGAATGAGCGATCCGCGTCTCGCCGAGGAGCTCGGCCGACATCGCGCTGTTCCGGGACCTGCCGCCGGCGGCGCTGGCACGCCTGGCCGAGGGCGCGCGCCGCGTCGCACCCGCCGATGGCGCGCCGCTGTTCTCCCAGGGCGACGCGCCCGATGCCGTCTATGCCGTGCTGGAAGGCCGCGGGCGGGTGCGCGTCGGCGCGCCCGACAACGCCGCCAAGCGCCTGATGGTCGAGGTGTTCCGCGCCGGCGACGTGTTCGGCGAGATCGGCGTGCTGGACGGCGCGACGCGCAGCGCCGATGCGGTGGTGATCGGCGAGGTGAAGCTGGCGCGCATCCCGGCCGCCGCGTTCCTCGAGACGGCGCAGAGCGAACCCGCGCTGGGCCTGGCGCTGGCGCGGCTGCTGTCGATGCGGCTGCGGCGCACCTTCGGCCTGTTGCAGGACGCCACCTTCGCGCCGCTGGAGGTGCGCCTGGCGCGCCAGGTGCTCTACCTGCTGAAGGCCGACAGCGTGAAGACCGACAAGGGCGTGCGGCTGGCCGCGCGGTTCCGCCAGGGCGACCTCGCGGACCTGCTGGGGGCGACGACGCGCAGCATCATCTCCATCCTGAATGCCTGGCGCGCGTCGAACCTGGTCGTCCTACGACACCGAGAAGGCCTTCCTGTTCGTGCTGGACGAGGCCGGGCTGGCCGCGGTGGCGGCCGGGCCGCGCGACGGGTAGTGACGCGC
This sequence comes from uncultured Microthrixaceae bacterium, assembly GCA_963777805.1. Classification (GTDB taxonomy): domain Bacteria; phylum Actinomycetota; class Acidimicrobiia; order Acidimicrobiales; family DATDAH01; genus DATDAH01. Next base: position 276,038 of record CAVZRY010000003.1, read on the forward strand.
GGCGCACGGCGCGACGCTGGCCGGTCCTGGCGGCGATCCTGCTCCTGGCGGCGCCGGCCTTGGCGCAGCCGGGGCCCGACAAGCCGCCGCCGCAGCCGCCGCCTGCCGCAGGTGATCTCGCCGCTCGACCCGCCGGCCGAGGGGCGGCGCCTGCCGCGGGTCATCACGCCCGACGACCTGCCGGACCCCGCGCCGATGCCGCGCGTGCTGTCGCCGGCGCAGCCTTCCGCGGCGCCGGGCGCGCCGCCGCCGAATGCGGCGCTCGCCGCCTGCACGCCGCAGCAGGTCACGATCGTCAACGCCGCGCTGGTCGAGGCGCGGGCCCGCATCGCCGCCGCCATCCGCCTGCTGCAGGAGCGGCCGGACCATCCGCATCTCCGCCTGTGGTTCGGCAGCGCGCCACCCGGGGCGGTGCTGAACGTGCTCCAGCGCACCGGCACGCGGCTGGCCAGCACCGCGGGCGTCGAGCTCCATTGCAACGACCCGGCCGCTGCACCGGCCGGGTCACCGCCTATGCGCGGGCCCTGACGCGCACGCTGCTCGACGCGCGGGGCCGCCCCGCCGCCAGCTACCGGCTCGACGAGGGGCAGGTGCTCGGCGTCTGCCCGGCCTTCTTCCGCGCCGGCATGGCGGGCGGCGGCACGCGCTGGGGCATCCTGCTGCACGAGGCGACGCATTTCGCCGCCGAGACCCGGGACCACGCCTATGGCCGCGCCGCGGCCCTGGCCCTGGCGCGCGAGAACGGGGCGCGCGCGGTGGAGAATGCGGACAACTACATGCTGTTCGTCGAGACCCTGCCGGGGCGCTGAGCGACGGCGCCACGGCCGGCGCGCGGCGCCGCACCATCGCGCGCCGAGGCGCTGGCGCGGATCGGCGTGCTTGGGTCCGGCGGTGATCCAGCGCGCCACAGCCGACCCGTTCGTCCCGATCGCCGGTGGCGCTCGCGCCGGCCGTGGTCCTGCTGGCGCTGCCCGCCCTGGCGCAGGGCGCGGACGCCGCGCCCGGGCCCGTCGCCGCGCGACGACGGCCGCGCCGCGGCCGGCGGACGTTCGCCGCGCCGGGCGAGCCACCTGCGCCCGCCCCGGACGCCCGCGCCCGCGCCGGACCTGCCCACGACCAAGCCGCCCGCCGCTGGAGCCCGCCGTGGCGGTGGCGCACTGCCCACCGACCAAGCCCCCGCCGCTCGAGCCCAACCGCCAGGTCCTGGTGGTCGAGGCACCGACGACCAAGCCGCCGCCGCTCGAACGCGGCCCCGCCGACATCCCCGGCCCGGCCTGCGACGCCGAGCACCACCGGCCGCTGATCGACGAGGCGCTGGCCATGGCGCGCACCCGCATCCGCGAGGCCATCCGCCTGGTGCGCGAGGAACCCGACCACCCGCATGTCCGGCGCTGGTTCGGCGAGCGCGCCGCGCAAGACCATCCGCATCACGCTGGAACTGACCGCAGCGCGGCTGGACGACATGACCGGCGTGGACATCCGCTGCAACGACCCGCCGGACTGCCCGGGCGGACGCTTCGCCTATGCGCGGGATCGCAACCGGTCCTGGGCGTCTGCCCGCCCTTCTTCCGCGCGCGCATGGACGGCACCGACAGCCGCTGGGGCATCCTGATTCACGAGGCGTCGCACCTGGCGGCCAATACGCGCGACCACGCCTATCGCCCGACCGGCGCGCTGCGGCTGGCGAAGGAGAATCCCGCGCGCGCCGCCGAGAACGCCGACAACTACGAGTATTTCGTCGAGACGCTGCCGCGCTGACGGATCACGACCGCGCCGGCATGCGCAGCACGAACAGCGCCGCCACCGCCACCGCGCCCAGGCCGGCCGTCAGCCACAGCGCCTGCGCCCCCACCGCATCCACCAGCAGCCCGAAGCCGAAGGGGGCCAGCGCCTGCGCCGCGCGCGCCGGCGCGGTGATCAGGCCCTGCCGCTGCCCGTAGCCGACCGGCCCGAACACCGCGAGCGGCAGCGTGCCGCGCGTGATGGTCAGCATGCCGTTCCCCGCGCCATGGATCAGCACGAAGACCGCCGCCATCGGCGCGCCGCCCGCCAGCAGCACGACCACGGCGATCGGATGCAGCGACGCCGCGATGCGCGCCGAGACCAGCGGGAGATCTTGCGCAGGAAGGTGAATTCCAGGATGCGCGCCGCCACCTGCGCCGGGCCGAGCAGCGCACCCGCCGCCACCGCCGCCACCGCCGTGGCGCCCGCCGCCTGCAGCAGGCCCGGCAGATGCGCCCCGAGCGCCGCCGCGCTGAACCCCGCCGTCGCCAGCACGAAGGCGATCAGCGCCATGTCGCGCACGCGCGGCGGCGGGCCGGCCTCGCCCTGCGCGGCGGCGGCCTTCTCCGGCGGCGGCGCGCGCGGCACCAGCAGGCGGTTCAGCGGCAGCCCGAGCAGGATGTGCAGCGCCGCCCAGCCGAGGCAGGCACCGCGCCAGCCCCATTCGGCCTCCATCAGCGCCGTGGCCGGCCAGCCCACCGTGCTGGCGAAGCCGGCGATCAGCGTGATGCCGGTGATGCTGTTGCGCGCATCCTTGCCGTAGAGCCCGGCCAGCGTCGCGAAGGCGGCATCGTACAGGCCCATCGCCATGGCCACGCCCATCACGCGCCCAGGCCAGGGAGAACACCAGCGGCCCGGGCGACAGGCCCATCAGCAGCAGCCCGACGGCGAAGACGATGTTCGACACCGCCAGCACGTCGCGCCCGCCGCGCGGGTCGATCGCGCGGCCGGCCATCGGGCCGAGGAAGGCCGTCAGCAGCAGCGCGAGCGGAGAAGACGCCGAAGATGGTGGCGCGCGAGACGCCGAACTCGGCGGCGATCGGCGCCGCCAGGATGGCCGGGATATAGTAGGACGACGCCCAGGACAGGGTCTGCGTCGTGCCCAGCACGGCGACGGTCAGCGGGCGGGAAGCGGTCATGGCGCCATCCTCCCGCGCCGCGCCGCGCCGCGTGAAGCCGGATCAGGTCACGCGTGGTCCGTGATGTCGCGCCCGAGCGCCGCGCGATAGCGTTCCGCGACGCGCGCCTTGACCTCGGGGTTGATGATGCGCGGCGGGAAGCGGCCGGCGGCGAAGGCGGAGAAGGCCTCGGCGGCGATGCGGGTGATCATCGACCGGCTTTCATGCGTGACGCCGGCGGTGTGCTGCGTGCAGATCACGTTGGGCAGGCGACAGCAGCGGGTGGTCGGCCGGCGGCGGTTCCTGTTCCCACACATCGAGGCCGGCGGCGGCGATGTGGCCGGATTTCAGCGCGGCCAGCAGCGCGCGCCTCGTCATGGATCGACCCGCGCGCGGTGGTGACCAGCACGGAACCGGGCTTCATCGCGGCGAAGGAATTGGCCGCCATCATGGCGCGGGATTCCGGCGTCAGCGGGCAATGGATGGAGACGATGTCGCATTGCGCCAGCATCGCCGCCAGGTCGTCGAACTTCTCCGCGCCGCGGTCGGCGACGGTCGCGGCATCGACATAGGGGTCGTAGGCCAGCACGCGGCACTGGAAGGCGGCGTGCAGGATGGCGGCGGTGCGCGTGCCGACATTGCCGATGCCGATCAGCCCGACGGTCTTGCCGAGCAGGTTGCGGCCCATGAATTCCTCGCGCCGCTGGGCGCGGCCCTCGCGCATCGCGGCGTGGCATTCGGGGAAGCGCTTGAGCAGCGCCAGCATCATGCCGACGGCGTGTTCGGCCACCGCCTCGGCATTGCCGCCGGCCTGGTTGACCAGCAGCACGCCCGCACGGGTGCAGGCGGCCGGGTTCGATGGTGTCGTAGCCGGCGCCCTGGGAGGCCGCCATCAGCAGGTTCGGCAGGCGCGCCAGCAGCGTGTCGTTGACATGGAAGGGCTTGGGCAATTCGTCGCGCGAGGCGCGCACGTAGTAGCCCTGGCAGGTCTCGAGGATGCTTCAGCGCGGCGTCCTCGCCGTCATCCAGCGTCAGGCGCACCAGCTCGAGCGCCGGGTCCTTCGCCGCGGTGTCGAGGAAGGACTGGTGCGGCACCTTGATCAGGTAGCCGATGCGGAAGCGTTCATTGGACACGCGCGTTTCCCCCGAGGATGTCCCGCGCTGCGTAGCGCGGGATGCCGGGGCGCGCCAGACGGCGCGCTCAGCGCCGCAGCGACAGCAGGTATGCGACCAGGTCGTCGAGCTGGTCGCGCGTCAGGTGGTAGTCCGGCATGCCGGCATGCGGGGTCTGCAGGAAGACGCGCAGCGACATCGAGGTGGTGGAGGGCATGGCGACGATGCTCGCGAAGGGCGCCGCCCCGTCGGTCGCCGGCCCCGGACCGCCCGGCGCGATGCGGTGGCAATGGGCGCACCAGTTGGCGGCCAGGCCGCGGCCGGCGCGGGGATCGCCCGGTTCGGGCTGGGCCAGGGCCGGCGCGGCCAGCAGGCAGAACAGGGCCAGGTATCGCATCGGCACCTCCGTGGTTGCGGAGGCAGCCTGCCGCGCCGGCCGCGGCCGGCGCCTTGCGTCAGGCCAAATAGACGCCGCCGTTGATGTGATAGACTTGGCCGGTGATCCATTCCGCCGCGTCCGAGGCCAGGTAGGTCATCAGCCCGGCGATCTCCTCCGGCCGGCCCATGCGGCCGAGCGGCAGGGTCTTGGCCATCTCCGCCAGTTCCGCATCGGTGTTGCCGTAGCGCGGCTGCGCGGTGTCGGTCAGGCCCGGCGCGATGGCGTTCACCCGGATGCCGTGCGGCGCCAGCGCCAGCGCCATGGACCGCGTGATGCCGATGACGCCGGTCTTGGTCGCCGAATAATGCACGCCCAGCACCGCGCCCGCGCACCGAGGACGAGGACAGGTTCAGGATCACGCCGCTTGATCCCGGCCGCCACCATGTGCCGCGCCGCCGCCTGCGCGCAGAAGGCGCTGCCCTTCAGGTTGACGTCCAGCACGCGGTCCCAGTCGTCCTCGGTCATCGCGAGGAACTCCACGCGCGGGAAGATGCCGGCATTGTTCACCAGCACGTCGATGCGCCCGAGGCCGTCGAGCGCCGCCTGCACCAGCGCGGCGCAATCCGCCGCCGTGCCGACACTGCCCTGCACCAGCACGGCGCGGCGCCCGGCGGCGCGGATGTCGGCGGCGACCGCCTCGGCGGCGGCCTGGTCGTCGAGCCAGTTCACCGCCACGTCGTAGCCGGCCGGCGGCGAAGGCGCGCGCGGCGGCGGCGCCGATCCCCTGCTGCGCGCCGGTCACCAGCGCGGTCCTGACGGTCATGCGGTCTCTCCTGTGTTGCGGTGCAGCATCGCGGGGCTTGCGGGGCGGCGCAACGGGTGGCACGCCTCGTTGCGGGAGAGTGGAACGCATGGACATCGCCGGGCTGTTCTCGCTGGATGGGCGGCGCGCCTTCGTGACGGGCGCCTCGGGCGTGCTCGGCGCGCATTTCGCGCGCGTGCTGCATGGCGCGGGGGCGCAGGTGGCGCTGGCGGCGCGGCGGGTCGATGCGACGGGCGCGCTGGCCGCCGAACTCGGCGCGCGCGCCGCTGTCCGTGCCGCTGGACGTGACCGATCCCGCCAGCATCCCCGCCGCCTTCGATGCGGCCGAGGCCGCGCTCGGCGGCCCCTGCGACATCCTGGTGAACAATGCCGGCATCGCGGTGACCAAGCCGCTGCTGCAGCAGGGCATCGAGGACTGGGACGGCGTGATGGACGTGAACCTGCGCGGCTGCTTCCTGGTCGGGCAGGAAGCGGCGAAGCGCCTGGCGGCGGCGAAGCAGCCGGGGTCGATCATCAACATCGCCTCGGTGCTGGGCGAGCGCATCATCCCCGGCGTCGCCGGCTACACCGCCGCCAAGGCCGGGCTGCTGCACCTGACGCGGCAGATGGCGGTGGAACTGGCGCGCTTCGGCATCCGCGTGAACGCCATCGCGCCGGGCTATGTCGCCACCGACATCAACCGCGACTACTTCGCCTCGCGAACCCGGCCAGGCGATGATCAAGCGCATTCCGCAGCGGCGGCTGGGGTCGCCCGACGACCTGACCGGGCCGCTGCTGCTGCTCGCCTCCGCCGCCGGCGCGCACATGACGGGCGCGACGGTCACGGTGGATGGCGGCCATTCGGTCAACGCCTTGTAGGGACGCCACGCCATGGACTTCGTGCTGCCGCCTGACATCGAGGAGGTCCGCCTCCGCATCCGCCGCTTCGTGGACGACCGGCTGATCCCGCTGGAATCCGACCGCGCCAACTACGACGAGCACGACAACATCGCCCCGCATGTGCTGGCGGACATGCGCGCGCGGCGAAGGCGGAAGGGCTCTGGGCCTTGCAGATGCCGCAGGCGCCTGGGCGGGATGGAACTGCCGCGCATCGGCATGGCCGCCTGCTACGAGGAAATGAACCGCTCCATCTTCGGCCCCGTGGTGTTCAATTCCGCCGCGCCCGACGACGGCAACATGATGATCCTCGACCAGCGTGCTGCCCGAGGCGCATGAAGGAGCGCTGGCTGAAGCCGATCGTCGACGGCGCGGTGCAGTCGGCCTTCGCGATGACCGAACCCGATGGCTGCGGCTCCGACCCCGGCCTGACCTATACGAAGGCCGAGCGCGTCGGCAACGACCGCTGGCGCATCACCGGGCGCAAGCACTTCATCACCGGCGCGGGCAACGCGAAGATCTTCATCATCATCGCGCGCACCTCGGACGACGAGCGCAAGGGGCTGACCGCCTTCCTGTTCGATGCCGACACGCCCGGCTGGAGCATCGTCCGCCGCATCCCGATCATGGGGCCGGAGGAACATGGCGGGCATTGCGAACTGGACTTCGACGGGCTGGAAATCCCCGACGAGCAGCGCCTGCTGGACGTCGGCGACGGGCTGAAGCTGACGCAGATGCGCCTCGGCGTCGCGCGGCTGACGCATTGCATGCGCTGGACCGGCCTGGCGCGGCGGTCGCTCGAGATCGCGATGGAGCGCATCAAGCAGCGCGATTGCTTCGGCATGAAGCTGATCGACCGCGAGAGCGTGCAGGGCCTGGTCGGCCAGGCGGCGATGGAGATCGAGATCGGCCGCCTGCTGACCATGCGCGCGGCCTGGGCGCTCGACCAGGGGTCCTTCGCGCGCAAGGAGGTGTCGATGGCGAAGATCGTCGTCGCCGATGCGCTGCACAAATCGGTGGATACCGCGCTGCAATTGCTCGGCGCGCGCGGCTATTCGAAGGACACGGTGATCGAATGGATCTACCGCTACGCCCGCCAGGCGCGGCTGGTGGATGGCGCGTCGGAAGTGCATCGCATGGTGCTGGCGAACATCCTGCGCGCCGAGGGCGACGGCTTCTTCCGCTGGGGCCAGGCCGGGCATGGATGAGGCGCGGCTGACGCGACGCTGGCTGCGCGACGACGACCGGCGATGCGTCGCTGGCCATCGAACGCGCGTCGCTGCTGTCGGGCGGCGCCATCCAGCAGAACTGGGCGCTGGATGTCGTCGGCGGGCGCGCCTGGGTGCTGCGGACGGACAATGCGGCGACGCTCGCCGTCAGCCACGGGCGCGCGCAGGAATACGCGCTGCTGCGCGCCGCCTTCGCGGCCGGCGTGACGGTGCCCGAACCGCTGTTCCTGTGCGAGGACGCCGCCGTGCTCGGCGCGCCCTTCTTCGTCATGCGGCGCGTCGCCGGCACCGCCGCGGGGCATCGCGTGGTGCGCAGCGACACGCTGGGCGGCGGGCGCGAGGCCTGCGTGCGCGCGCTGGGCCGCGAATTGGCGCGCATCCATTCCATCACGCCGCCGCGCGCGGACCTGGCCTTCCTCGGCACGCCGCCGGACGATCCCTGCCGCGCCTTCATCGCCGACCAGCGCGCCGCGCTCGACCGCCAGCGCACGCCGCGCCCGGTGCTGGAATGGGGCCTGCGGCACCTGGAACGCACCGCGCCGCCGCCGGTGCCGCCCGTGCTGGTCCACAACGACTTCCGCACCGGCAACATCATGCTGGACGAGGCCGGCGTCACCGCCGTGCTCGACTGGGAATTCGCGCTGTGGTCCGACCCGCATGCCGATCTCGGCTGGCTCTGCGCGAAGTGCTGGCGCTTCGGCAATGACGCGCAGGAGGCCGGCGGCATCGGCCCGCGCGCCGCGCTGTACGAAGGCTACGGCAGCGGTGGACGATGCGCGCGTGCGCTGGTGGGAAGTGGCCGCGCATATCCGCTGGGCGTCGATCGCGGTGGACCAGGCGGAACGCCACATCTCCGGCGTCGAGCGCAACCTGGAACTGGCGCTGACCGGCCACATGGTGCCCGGGCCTGGAATGGGAGATCCTGCGCATGGTGGAGGCCCGCGATGCTGCGTGAGGAACCGCGGCGCGGCCGACCTGCTCGCCACCGCGCGCGACGTGCTGCTGAACGAATTGCTGCCCGCGCTGCCGGCGGAGAAGGCCTTCGCCGCGCGCATGGTGGCGAACGCCATGGCGATCGCGGCGCGCGACGCGGCGCAGGACCAGCGCCTGGGAAGCGCACGCGCTGGCGCGCATGGGCGGCGACGCCGCGCGCCTTCGCCGCCGCCATCCGCGCAGGCGCGCTACGACCCCGGCACGCCCGGCCACGCGAGCGCCGCCGCGCTGCTGGACGACATGACGCGCGCGCGCTGCGCCGTCAGCGCGCCGCGCGCGCTCGGCCGCGATGATGCCCGACGACCTGCCGCGCAGCGCGGCGAACCATGTGCCGCTCTCGCCGGTGTCGTTCCTGGCGCGCGCGGCGCGCATCTGGCCGGGGCGCACCGCCATCATCCATGGCGCGCGGCGCGTCACCTACGCGCAGTATGCTGGAACGCAGCCGGCGGCTGGCTTCCGCGCTGCGCCGCGCGGGCGTCGCGCCCGGCGATGTCGTCGCCGCGCTGCTGCCGAACATCCCGCAGATGCTGGAAGCGCATATGGGCGTGCCGATGGCCGCATGCGGTGCTGTGCCCGATCAACACGCGGCTCGATGCGCCGACGGTGCGCTTCATCCTGGATCATTCCGGCGCGAAGGTGCTGCTGCTGGACCGCGAATTCGCGGCGCTGGCGGCCACCGCGCTGGACGGGTGCCGCGAACCCGCCGCGCGTCGTCGTCGTCGATGACGGCGTCGAGCGGCGCCGCGATCGACGCCACGCCCTACGAGGATTTCCTCGCCACCGGCGATGCCGGCGTTCCCCGTCGAACCGCCGGACGACGAATGGGCGGCGATCTCGCTCTCCTACACCTCCGGCACCACGGGCGATCCGAAGGGCGTCGTGGTGCATCATCGCGGCGCCTACCTGAATGCCTGCGGCAATGCGCTGGCCTTCGGGCTGAACGCCGCAGAGCGTCTATCTCTGGACGCTGCCGATGTTCCACTGCAACGGCTGGACCTATACCTGGGCCGTCACCTTGCAGGGCGGCACGCATGTCTGCCTGCGCCGCGTCGATCCGGCGCGCATCTTCGCGCTGATCGCCGAACACGGCGTGACGCATCTCTGCGCCGCGCCGGTCGTGCTGACCATGCTGATCCACGCGCCGGACGACCAGAAGCGCGCTTCGCCGCATCGCGTCGGCATCGCCACCGGCGGCGCCGCGCCGCCCTCCACCGTCATCGCGGCGATGGAGCGCGCTCGGCTTCGACGTCACGCACCTGTACGGCCTGACGGAATGCTACGGCCCGTCGCTGCTCTGCGCCTGGCAGCCGGAACTGCGCGAACCTGGCCCTGCCCGACAAGGCCGCCTTCATGGCGCGCCAGGGCGTGCCGCTGCCGACGCTGGAAGACGCCGACGGTGATCGACACCGAGACCGGCGCGCGCGTGCCCGCCGATGGCGCGACGCTCGGCGAGATCGCGCTGCGCGGCAACACGGTGATGAAGGGCTACCTGCGCAACCCGCGCGCCAATGCCGCCGCCTTCGTCGATGGCTGGTTCCGCACCGGCGACCTCGGCGTGCTGCACCCCGACGGCTATATCGAGGTGAAGGACCGCGCCAAGGACATCGTCATCTCCGGCGGCGAGAACATCTCGTCAGCCTGGAGGTCGAGGAAGCGCTCTACCGCCACCCCGACGTGATGGAAGCCGCCGTCGTCGCCCACCCCGACCCGAAATGGGGCGAGGTGCCGCACGCCTTCGTCACGCTGAAGCCCGGCGCCGAGCCGCGACGCGCGGCCGACGATCATCGCCCATTGCCGCGCGCATCTCGCGCATTTCAAGGCGCCGCGGCACGTCACCTTCGGCCCGCTGCCCAAGACCGCGACCGGCAAGATCCAGAAGTTCGAACTGCGCCGCGGAGCCTCGCCGCGCCGCGATACGAATCCATTGCGCGCTCGCCCGCGAATGCGTTGGGATGCCTGCAACAGCGCCAGGCACCGGCCCGGCGCGCCGGACGGAGGCGCGCGCATGGCGCAGGTCATCGACTTCCTGAACACGATCTTCTGGGGCTACGTGCTGATCTACGGCCTGCTGGCCGTCGGCCTCTACTTCACCATCCGGCTGCAGCTTCCAGCAGATCGTGCATTTCGCGCGAGATGTTCCGCGTCGTCATCGGCGTCGCCGCAGACCGACAAGGCGGGCATCACGCCGTTCCAGGCGCTGTGCACCAGCCTCGCCTCGCCGCGTCGGCACCGGCAACATCGCCGGCGTCGCGGTCGCGCTGTACTCTCGGCGGGCCGGGCGCGATCTTCTGGATGTGGATGGTGGCCCTCGTCGGCATGGCGACCGCCTATCGCCGAGAGCACCCTCGCGCAGCTCTACAAGGTGCACGGACGACGGACGGGCAGCTATCGCGGCGGCCCGGCCTTCTACATCGCCCGCGGCCTCGGGCTGCCCTGGCTCGGCGCGGTCTTCTCGGTCTGCCTGATCCTCTCCTTCGGCCTGGTGTTCAACGCGGTGCAGGCCAATTCGATCGCCGACGCCATGGTCGGCGCCTTCGGCGTGCCGAAGCTCGTGACCGGCCTCGCGCTCGCGGCGCTGACCGCGCGTCGTCATCTTCGGCGGCATCCGCAAGATCGCGCACGGTCGCCGAGTACGTCGTGCCCTTCATGGCCGGCGGCTACCTGCTGGTGGCGCTCTACGTGCTGGTCGATCAACATCGCCGAGGTGCCGGCGATGCTCGGCGCACATCGTCGCCAGCGCCTTCGGCTTCGCGCGAGGCGGCGGGCGGCGTCGCCGGCGGCGTCGCCGCGGCGATGCTGAACGGCGTCAAGCGCGGGCTGTTCTCCAACGAGGCCGGCATGGGCTCGGCGCCCGAACATCGCCGCGGCCGCCACGCCGATCCCGCACCACCCGTCGAGCCAGGGCTTCGTGCAGGCGCTCGGCGTCTTCATCGACACCATCGTGATCTGCACCTGCACGGCGCTGATGATCCTGCTCTCGGGCGCGCTATGTGCCCGGGTCGGCGAGCTGACCGGCACGCAGCTGACCCAGGCGGCGCTGCAGCGAGCATATCGGCGGCGTCGGCCCCTACTTCATCGCGGTGGCGATCTTCTTCTTCGCCTTCACCTCGATCATCGGCAACTACTCCTATTCCGAGATGGCGATGGTCTTCCTCGGCATCGGCAACCGCGACCGGCGCTGCGCCGTGCTGCGCGTCGTCGTGCTGGCGATGGTGGTCTGGGGCGCGCTGCAGGCGGTGGCGACGGTGTTCGACGCCGCCGATGCCTCGATGGGCCTGATGGCGACGATCAACCTGATCGCCATCGTCGCTGCTGTCGGGCACGGTGGTGCAGCTGACGCGCGACTACTTCGACCAGCGCCGCCGCGGGGTGGAGCCGATCTTCACCGCCGGCAGCATGGCCGACATTCCCGGCGCGATCGACACCGAGATCTGGCGCCGGAAGGCCGCGCCGGCGGAATAGGCGGGCGCGTCAGCCGCGCGGCGCGGGCGTGGCGGCGGTGCGGCGGCGCAGCTCGGCGCGCAGGTCGTCCATCGTCTCCTGCAGGCAGTCGATCGGCACGCGGCCGGGGGTGCGGCCGCAGGATTCGCGCTCGGCGACGTAGCGCGTCAGCAGCGCCTCGATCTCGGCCAGCATGGCGGGCTGGCTGGCGTAGCGCGCGCGGGCGGCCATCGCGTCGCGCACCACGGCGGCATCCAGTTCGCGCATGCCCGGCGTCGCGCAGATGCGCGGCGCCGCCCAGCCGGTGGTGGCCGGGCAGGACACCGCGCGCAGCGGCGTGGCGGCCGGGACATCGGCGGGCGGCGGCTTTCCGGCGGTCGGCGCGGCGCCTGAACTGCCGGTGCCGGACCCGCCACCAGCCGCCGCAGCCTCCAGGTCCCGCACGCGGGCGCGCATGGCGCGACGCACGCAGGATTGCGCCTCGCGCGCCACTGGCCCTTCGCAGGCGCGACGTTCCGCCAGCCAGGCGCGCTGTTCGGCCTGCAGCCGCGCACGTTGTTCAGGCGTCGCGCGCTCCGTCGCGGCGCGCCAGGCCGCGGCGATGCGGCGGTCCAGTTCCGCCAGGTCGGCCTGGGCGCAGATCGCACGCTCGTCCCAGGCACGGGCCTGGCGGCAATCGAAGGAGGGCTGCGCCAGCGCAGGCAGCGGCAGCAGGACCAGGGCGGCGAGCAGGATGCGTTTCATGCCCGCAACGCCAGCACACAAGGGCCCGTGCCGTCCACCGTCGCGCGCCGGGCTTTTCCCGCCGCCCGTCCTGCGCCACCCTGCGCCCCGACGAGGAAGCGGGACAGGCACGACTGATGCGCTGGACGGCCTGCGGTCGGCCGAGGTCACGTGATGCAGCTGGATCGGCCTGCGGACAAGGATGCGCGTGAATGACGGCGTTGCGATTCGACCTGCGGGACCCCCCACCCGGCGCCGCCGCCCTGCGCGCCGAGGTGCGCGACTTCATCGCCGAGCATGAGCACCGCTGGACGCCCGAGATCCGCGCGCGGTCCTGGATGGGCTTCGACCGCGACTTCACCCGCGCGGTCGGCGCGCGCGGCTGGATCGGCATGTGCTGGCCGAAACAGTATGGCGGCGCCGAGCGCAGCTTCCTCGACCGCAACATCGTGCTGGAGGAGATGCTCGCCGCCGGCGCGCCGGTCGGCGCGCATTGGATCGGCGACCGGCAATCCGGCCCGCTGATCCTGCGCCTGGGCACCGAGGCGCAGCGCGCAGAAGTTCCTGCCGCGCATCGCCAGCGGCGACTACGCCTTCTGCATCGGCTTGTCGGAACCGGATTCCGGCTCCGACCTCGCGCGCCTGCGCACGCGCGCCGACCGCATCGACGGCGGCTGGCTGCTGAACGGGCGCAAGATCTGGACGACCTTCGGCCACCTGTGCGACTGGATGATCGCGCTGGTCCGCACCTCCCCCGCACCCGAGGGCGGGTCGAGGCACCAGGGCCTGTCGCAGGTGCTGGTGGACCTGCCGCGCGCCGGGCGTCACCATCCGCCCGATCCGCGACCTGGTCGGCGAGGAGGGCTTCAACGAGATCACCTTCGACGATGTGCATCTGCCGGAGGACGCGCTGGTCGGCACCGAGGGCGCCGGCTGGGCGCAGGCCACCAGCGAGCTGGCCTTCGAACGCAGCGGGCCGGACCGCTACATGTCGTCGCATCCGCTGCTGGAAGCCTCGGCTGGATGCGCTGCGCGACGACGCCGCCGCGACGCCCGCGCTGGGGCGCGAGGTCGCGCGGCTCTGGACGCTGCGCGCCATGTCCACCGCGGTCGCCGGCATGCTGCAGGACGGCGCCGACCCGGTGCGCCAGGCCGCGCTGGTGAAGGACCTCGGCAACGACTTCGAACAGGCGTTGCCCGGCGCGATGCGCGCGCTGCGCGACGTGGACGACATGCCCGAGACGATGCGCCGCATGCACGACTACCTGGCGCAGATCAATCCGACCTTCTCGCTGCGCGGCGGCACGCGGGAGATCATGCGCGGCATCATCGCGCGCGAACTGGGGCTGCGCTGATGGACACGTCGATCGCCGCGGACCTCGCCGAACAGGCGGCGCGCGCGCTGGCGGACGCGGCCGATGTGTCCACGCTGCGTGCGCTGGAAGCGGGCGACTTCCCGCACGCGGCCTGGGATGCGCTGGATGCGCTCGGCCTTGGCGCGGCGCTGGTGCCGGAGGCCCGTGGCGGCGCCGGGCTGGGCTTCGCGGACATCGCGCCGCTGCTCGAAGCGCTGGGCCGTGCCGGCGCGCCGGTGCCGCTGGCCGAGGGCATCGGCGCCGCCGCGCTGCTGGCCGCGGCCGGCATCGACGCCGCCGCCCGGCGTGCTGACCTTCGCCGCCGCCGGCGCGCCCGTGCCCTGGGGCCGCCACGCCGCGCATGTGGTGCTGGTGGATGGCGCGCGCGTCGCGCTGCATGACGCGGCGTCGCTGCGCTGGACGCACGGCACCAACATCGCGCGCGAAGCCGCGCGACATGGCGCTGGCCACCGGCGCGCCCATCGCGGAGGGCACCCTGCCCAATGCCTGGGGCCACGATGCGGCGCGCGCCGTCACCGCCCTGCTGCGCTCCGCGCTTCATTAAATATCTCTATATTTCCCTCCGAAACTTTCATGTACACTAGCAGCAAGAGCAACTTTTAAGCTTTCCCCTCCTACAATAAATCTTTTTACGGATATGTTTCTGTTATCCATATCCTTCAATAAGGATAAATGTGCAGGAGTAAGTTTTATAATATTAACCTTATTTTCTTTAAATATCTTATATAATATAAATTCAGAGCCGTCATCATAATAAACCTCTATCCTGTTACCATTAATTAGAGGAGTAAAAATCGATGTGACTGTAAGGTCAAAAGATAAGGATGAATATAAAGCAAATACTTCCTCTTCACTTCTAATATACATTTTCTTAGCCCACCAAATATAGTTAACCAACCCTCTATGTTCAATCATTACTCCCTTAGGCTTTCCTGTAGAGCCTGAGGTGTAAATCATATACACCATATCCTTCAGTTCAGAAATAGTTTCTAAATTATGATCAAATTCAATCCGCGCCGGATCGCTTGCGGCGGGGATAAAGTCCGGCCCATTCAGAAATTCGAGCGCTTCCTCCAATTTCCATTTTGGCCTGGGCGCGTGTCTCAGCGGAGCAACGACGTATGCCATCTGAAGAGCTGACCAATCAATGAATTTTGCCAATGGCGCGATCATGAGTTTAAGCCTCCTAACGACAAAAGCTCAGCGACCCCGCGTCAATGACGCCCGACATGGAACAGAGATCCGATCGCGGGGTTCGCTGCATCCGGTTTGTTCTGTGGTCTTTGCGTCAACAGATTCAAAAAAGTGCCTCGACGAGCTTGAGCGATTCCGACGCCTCGTCTTCCGTTCCAAAACCTAAGGAGATCAGATCATTGGCTTTCGCGTTCTCAGCAATAAACGGGAGCCCTTCCGATGGGGGAATTCGTCCTGCTGCCAACGCCTTGATCAGGATGAACGGTTTGGTTACCGCGCGAACGATATTCGCCCGCTCCTGAACCGTTTCCCGCCCCTTGTATCCTGGATAAACAAAGCCGGATACGTTCAGAGGAAGAGATACGTGTCGATTCCATAGTTCCGGTTCTCACACAATTCGATGGTTGCCACCTGGTGGGTCGAAATGCCCGCCAGCAATCCGGCCGCATGTATCTGGTCGATCATCTCTTCCAGACCGCCTATCGAGTCGCCTTTGTTGGGGCGGTCAACATATTGGGCGTGGACAACGCATATGTCGGCTCGGTTCTGGATCAGAAATGACAGCTTCTGCTGGTGGCTTCTCAATTCCGAGGTTTCGTCAATCCGGGTACTCCCCACAAAGTGGATGGGGGCCAAACTGCCCTTTCGAACCCTGGAAAGGATCGAAACAATGCGCTCATTGGCACATGACTCCACCGCGTTGACGCCCAAAGTGATGGTGTGCCGTATAGTCCGCTCAATGGTTTCATCATCAAAGTGCCGCAGGTATTCCGCGCTTCTGGCCTCACTGAAATGCGAATGACCCCAGAACGCATTCGCGCCGCATAGAACTTTACTGAACGACTGACTACCGATGGTCACGTGCTTCATGTCGGGACTTCTTCTCTACACAGAACGATTCAGCTCACCGATGGCGGCCCCTCCACGACTCCCGAACTGCCAAGCTGCGTGGCGGAATAATAGGAATAATAGGGACAGTACCATATCTAGGAATAATAGGGACAGTCACCGATATTTATATCCTTTCTTGCGCCCATCTTCATTGGCAACGCTCTTTCGAGGCCTCCCTATGGGCAGTGGGCGGACTCGCCGATCCAGCAGGACCTCCAGTTGACTCAGGAAGGCATCTCCGCCCAATGGCCTGCCCGTATGAGTCCGCGTTCGTAACCGAGCCACCTCTTCCTCGGTCAATCCCTCTGCTAACTCCTTACGCCATGCCTTGGCAGAGAATTGCTTATACCACCAAGTGAGATTCAGTAGATCGGATCGGGCACTCTCATCCGTATGTACCGCCGCACTGGACCACTCGTATAACCACGCCTTCCGGCAGAGCCTCGCCCGCACGGGATTAAGCTCGATATACTTCATCGTCACCCATAAATGGCGATCATCGAGGGCACAGGAGTAGAACCGTCCCTGCCAGAGATGCCCGGACCGCTTGTGGAAACGGTTGATGTATTGGCTATATCGAAAGTGGGTCCGCCCTATCCCTTTGGCCAGAGAATCCTCCTTATGAGGGATCGCCACCAGATGCACATGATTGCTCATCAGACAGTAGCCGAGCACCTCCAGATCATACTTGGCCGCTTGTTCTTGGAGGAGTTGCAGATACACCCGTCTATCCTCATCAACCATGAACACATCCTGACGGTTGTTGCCGCGTTGGGTGATGTGATGGGCACATCCGACTGCAATGGCTCTGGCCAGTCTGGGCATGAGATCAATCTATAGTCATGTTGTATCTTGAGTCAAGATAATAATAGGTGACTGTCCCGAATGGCGGTCCGTTAAGCAGCATGTCTGGCCTTCCATTGAGCACGAGTCACTCGCAGTGACGGGTAGTGTTTGCGGTCGCGACAGATCGCACGTGGTTCTAAACGGCCTGGTCGTTCTGGATTAAGGTGACTGGCGATCTCGACCAGCATGGCACGGTAGACCAAAGCCACCGCCGACAAGGGAAGATGACCCAAGGCGGGGCTGAAGCTGAGGATCGCTCGGACCGTATGAACGAAGCTGATTCGCAACGGATCCTCTACGCCAGCCGTGGCCGCCGCCTCCAACATCACGGTGCGGACCACGTTCAAGGCCATCAGACGGGCGATGACCTCTTTGCGAATCCCCTCCGGCGTTTGACTTCGGAGCACATCCTCCGACAGGGTGATCTTCACCTCCCGGAACAAGGTCTCGATCCGCCATCGCCGGGCATACAAGGCCATGACCTGTTCTGCTGGATATCGCTGAGAATCCAGCAGGGATGTAACAAACCATACGACCTGACGCCGACCTCGTATTCGCACGATGGCTTTCATGAAACGCACATCGATATGGGTAGGCAATGAAGGATCCTTACGGCGATAGATCTTGTTGATCATTAACCGACCGATGAAGTCATCGGCACTATAACGAATAAGGCGTTTGACCCTCGATATTTTAAGGCACTGATGGGCTCGGGTCAGGAATTCGATGCCCCAGTCCTCTGGTAGCGAACATAGAGGGTAGCGCCTGCAAAATGACGGTCTGCGATCAACAGATCACCGTTACGGAGTGAACCGAGGATCGGGCTCAGAAGGCTCAACTCACCTTGGCGATACCGGCCCAGGGCATAGTCGAGGACTGGTCATGGTTCCAGCCAGGCACAGTGTAACCATGCGAGCCAGGGGATAACGGCCTCGACCGTGGTAGCCCTTGTTGACACCAAAGGCCTTGACCAAGTCTGGGGTTCGACTCATGGAGAGGCAGGTTCCGTCGGCCAGAACCACTCGATGGCCGTTCCATGAATCATAGCCGTCCGATCGTTTTTGGGCCGTGACTGAGAGCCATTGGAACAGATGTTGCCAGAGCTTCAGGGGTAGTCTTGCCTCTCGCCTCAGCTACCCGTCGCCTGGAAGGGCATTGGCCCTCGAACTGAGGAAACCAACTGACGAAGGTATCCCAGAAGACCTGCCAACAGGCGTTGAAAGACTCCTCCGGCCAGATCGCCGCCATGATCATATGCAGGACGGTGACCACCGGAGTGATTTTACGTCTACGATAACGGTATCCGATGTCCTTGCAGGTCTGTTCGATCACCTGATCGGACATCAGATTGCGGATCGAATTGAGACCGACTGTTTGAAGAACCGTGGGAATCCTTGTAGATTTCTCTGTGGATTTGCCGATACACTTTTTACACATACAAAGGTCTCCTTACCGATAGTTGTCATCCTAAAAACATCTATCGGCATCAGGAGGCCTCTTTTCTTGAATCTCTTAACGGACCGCCATTCGTGACTGTCCCTATTATACCATACGAAGGAAAAACTGTATCTGACACTGCCTTGTAGTCATATTACGGCCTTGAGATCCGTACCAAGACCGGTGATCGCTTGTACTTGAGATCCCCCCGGCCCGGATCGGCCGGTCTGATCTCGACCGAGCTGCGATAGGAGGAGTAGCCCGCGTTGGTTACGTTCAACCTATACACACCAAGCCGGGCCGTGAATGTATGTCCCTCTCCGGAGATCTGCACAGAGTCGATCCTCCGGCCGCTGCCCTCTAGCCAGGCCCGCGAGGTGGTGATGGGGATACCGTCCGGTGCCAATGACCTGGACGAACAGAAGGCCGGCCTGTTCCGCGGGCCACTGGGAGGTGTCGATGTCCAGTCTCCGGGTCTGGCCGTCTGCCAGTTCGAAGGTGACCATCGGGGCCTTGTCCTGTGCGACTGCACCGCAGATCGAGTACGTCCCTGCGGGCAGACCTTCGATCCTGTACTGAGGCCCACTTTCGGCGTAGACGTAGGCCATGACCTGGCCGTCTGATCGGATCAGGACGATGGTCTGCTGTCCGTCGCTTCGTAGGTCCCCTGCCAGTGACGGCCGTGCCTGATGGGGATCTGAATCGTCACATCCAGGTCCCGCTCCCCTGCCTGGACCGTGATCTGCTTGCGGACCATCAACCGGTTGGACAGATACACCATGGCCGTGTGTGTGCCGGGCTGGACTCCCTTTGCCACGTAAGGAGCCCCGGCCTGTAACGGCGACTCCATGGAGCCACTTGTGGGGCCCCAGAAGGCGGTTCCCTCTTGCAGGACCACCCGTGCAGGTTGCACGACTCGTCCGGGATCTGCCGCCTTCACGTAGATCCGGACCTCCGACACTGGGTCCGGGTACGATGCCGAGGTCAAGGTCCTGGCCGGCGGTGTCGATCTGGGAGGCCTTGATCCAGTCGTTTCGCTGGGTGGGATTCTCATAAAAGAGGCCGTACCGACCCGCAGGCACGCCTGAGAATCTGAATCTGCCCTGGCCATCGGTGGCGGCCCTGCACTCGAATACACCGGAGGAGTGAGGAGAGGACGTCCCCAAGGACCACCTTGGCATTGGCCAGGGGAATCCCGTTGAGCAGGACCTGGCCCGTTACCACGGGCTGGCCACCAAAGTCCAAGCGACGGATCGCCCCAGCCTGCGGGAGTACGGCCCTGCGGACCACGCCCAGGCTGGCCCATGAGTTGCTCCTCTGGATATAGCAGACCTGCTCGGGCAGATGCTGTATTCGATACAAGCCATTGGCATCGGTCACTACCGTGGCCAGACGCCCTGCCTGCTCGTCACCGCCGGCCATGAGGTAGCCACTGGCATCCTGGACGTAGAGGGTCACCCCTGGCTCGGGCCTAGCCTGGGGGTCGAAGACCTGGCCCTCCACGCGGCCACCCTCTGAGAGGATCACGTCCGCCCCCTGGGTCGTTTGACCCTCTGCCACGGGGATATCCTTCTTGATGGCAAGGCAGTACTGGTCGTGCACCACCTTGATGGACTCCAGACCTGCAGGGAGCGTACCCAGGGCAAAGACCCCCGCTGGCATCGGTCTGGATCGCCCCATCCGTGGAGACGAAGACATCCCTAATGTGGGTCACCGTGCCGCAGGCCTTGGACAGGGGGATCACCAGTGGCGTTGCCACGGGCCGGCCCTGTTCGTCCATGACCATGCCGGTGATGGATCCGCCGGTCGTCAGGGCCACGGTCACAGGCCGGTTCTCGTCCGTGTTGACCTCGTCGCTCCACGTCCAGGCCATCCCCTCTGCCGCCACCTGGACCTGATACACGCCCGGCCCCACGGTCTCGATCCGGAACTGGCCCTGGTCATTGGCGAACTCCGCCCACTTGTCTGTCTGGACATAGGAGGGCCCACGAAGGTGCCGGACCTTGGCCGCACGGGCCTTGAATCGCGTAACCGGCTGTTTGGTGTCTGCACGGAGGACCACCCCCTGGAGCACGGGCTTGGTATCGCCACAGACCAGTTGGACCTCCAGGCCGCTGGTCGGGGCCTGGATCCTTTCGATCGTCTTCTCCTGGAAACCTTGGCCGCTGAAGCGGAGCGTGTAGGTCCCAGGTTCGAGAGAGCCGATCGTGAAGTCCTTTGGCCCCTGCTGAGATTCACGGTCTCTGATGAAACACCGGGCGTAACGGCCATGATCTCTACAGAGGAGGGTATCGGGGTCCCGATGTAGGTGATCTTGCCGCTGATGCTCGCCAGGGACTGGGGAGACTTCTTCGGGACCTTCACATATAGCACCGGGTCCTGGGAGGGCCACTCTATCTCCCCCACCCCAAGGAGATACCCATGCCGCCACCCCTGGGGATATGGATGTGCAGGTTGTATCTGCCCGGCACGATCTGGGGCAGGGTGAATCCGCCGTTCGGGTCGATCTCTACAATGGGCGGAGAGGACGTGGAAAGCCACCAATCCGGATGTGCAGAGATGCTCAGACCTGTTGCAGGTACACCGTCTGCATAACACCTGTAATAATAATGACAGCCAGAAAGGAAGAGATTGACCGAATTTCCGGACTCTGAGATGGGTGCAGATGATTATGTTGTTAAACCTTTCAGTCCACAGGAATTGGTTAGCCGAGTTAAAGCGATTTTGCGACGCACAAATTCGGTAGAGCAATCTATTCCCAGTAAAACCATCAAACTTGGCGATC